>NZ_VTXI01000021.1 GCF_013114545.1 Vibrio sp. RE86
GTATCACCCGTTGGGCCTGTGTCACCCGTTGCACCTGTGTCACCTGTTGGGCCTGTGTCACCCGTAGGACCTGTGTCGCCCGTCGCACCTGTGTCACCCGTTGGACCTGTGTCGCCCGTTGGACCTGTATCACCTGTTGGGCCTGTGTCGCCTGTCGCACCTGTGTCACCTGTTGGACCTGTGTCACCCGTTGGACCTGCGTCACCCGTTGGGCCTGTATCACCCGTCGCACCTGTATCACCCGTAGGACCTGTGTCACCCGTCGCACCGGTATCACCGGTTGGGCCTGTGCTGCCCGCTGGCCCCGTATCACCCGTTGGACCGGTCCCCCCCGTCGCACCTGTGTCACCCGTTGGGCCTGTATCGCCCGTTGGACCTGCGTCACCCGTTGGGCCTGTGTCACCCATTGGGCCTGTGTCACCCGTTGGGCCTGTGTCACCCGTTGGGCCTGTGTCACCCGTTGAGCCTGTGTCACCCGTCGCACCGGTATCACCCATTGGGCCTGTGTCACCCGTCGCCCCTGTGTCACCAGCTAAACCAGCCGTTGGCCCAATCCATTGACCATGTGTATTGATGACTGGCAAGCTATTTATCGATATCTCTGAAACATTCACACCGCTCGTAACATCTAGAGAGCTCAACGTAGCAGCACCATCTTCAGAAATAATGACATTACCGTCACTGTCTAGAACTGATCTAGCTGTGCCAGCTCTCTTTGCATACGCAGAACGTGGGACATAACTGATTGGGGTTGCTTTATCCATCAAGTTATATGCTGAAGGGTCTACACTCTCCGCGCTTGTAGCATCGGCGTACTCACTTTCCGAACCAATGATAACAACGTCAAATTCAACATTTGTCTCTTCAAACAGATCGACATGTAGGGGCATTCGTTCCCCCAGCTCTACGCTATAGACACCTTCTTTAACGACCACTCGATGTAGCTCTTCCCACAGTGGTAGTTCACCGGAATAACGTGAATCTGAGCCATCATTGGGAGAGTCAAATATTCTGAATTTAAACCATAAGGTATCACTCACGAATTGGTCGGTGTTTGAATCTCGCAGAATACCATTATGCAGCATGGTGATTGATTGCTCTGACGTCGATGACATTGCTGAGCCAGAGGTTAACAATGAGCCAATCAAAGCTGGCAGCAAACTTTTTTTAAATAACTTCATAGATTTCCCTCTCTATCAAAGAGAACCATTTAGTGAAGAGGATTCCATACTGAAAGAGATCTCAACACTTAAAGCATATTCGCTGTTTGATAAATCTGTTTCCATTGACTGGAATGGTTTCATTACTGAGTCTGTTGAACTGTCGGTACCCATCATTGAGCCGTTCAAAACGAACTTTGTCTTATTTAATTCTGGATCAGAGTCACTTTCCGCATCTTCAACCGCTTTAATAGGACTAACACCATTTGAGAATGAGATCGTTGTATCGTTACACCCAAACAAGCCAAACGATCCACATAAAATGAATATCTTCGTCAAATTTTGTCTCATAATACACCCATACAATACAACATACTGTTAAAGATAGTAGTATTTATTATTGGCAAGATCAACTGGTTATTTGATACCTAAAGACATAGGTTCGAATGTAGAGCTTTATGCTTTTTCCAGCCACCTTCTTTCCTATATGAGTGAGTTATCCCCCCAACCAACCGCTGGTGGCGTCCGATAAAAAAGTGTCTTGTTTAACGACTTAATGATAACTGTAGTGAGGCGAAGCACGTATTCACGGCTTACATGTGCGTTCATGATACGGTAGTAACACCGTTTAAGAGAGAGGAGTAGGTTGACGAAACAGAAGTTTACATCGTTAGGTATGATTCATCACGGATAAGTGGCCTCTCTAAAAGTCAATGAGCTAAGCAACAAATATTGCTCAGCTCAATCCGTTTCCGCTAAAGTTGTGTACTGCTTACTAACGCCCGTAGTTAATAGATAGAACCCTCCCCCTCAAGTCAATTGCCGCACCTGAAGTATCAGAGCAGAGAATATGGTATTTATCGCTTGCCAAATTTTGTGCCCATATCGCGCAAGTACTTGCTGACTCATTTAAAGAGCTTCTGAATAAGTTTGCGGTAACATGTGCCCCCATATCATTGATGCCCAGCAAAAGCTCTATCGCCCGGCTTGATACGTTGTAACTTATGCCGATGGGGGATGCTATTGCACCGCCATATGAATACCAAGTAACACTACCGCTACCATCAACCTCCGCTCTACCTACTAGCTTAAACCCTGAACCTGTTGGGCCTGTTGGGCCTGTTGGGCCTGCGTCACCAATGGCGCCGGTCGCACCAATAGGACCAGTGTCTCCCGTTCCACCCTCGGAACCGATTGTCCCTGCAGGACCAGTTTCTCCCGTCGGCCCTGTGTCACCCGTTGGACCTGTGTCACCCGTTGAGCCTGTGTCACCCGTTGAGCCCGCTGCACCTTGACCACCAGTCGCACCTGTTGGACCTGTGTCACCTTGACCACCAATCGTACCCGTTGGGCCTATAGCACCTTGATCACCCGTCGTACCCGCTGGGCCTATGCTTCCTTGAGCGCCGATCGCACCCACTGGTCCTATGCTTCCTTGAGCGCCAGTTGCACCCGCAGAGCCTATAGCACCTTGAGCGCCAGTCGCACCCACTGAGCCTATACTACCTTGGCCGCCAGTCGCACCCACTGAGCCTGTGTCACCTTGGTCACCAGTCGCACCCGATGCACCTATAGCACCTTGGTCGCCGATCGAACCTACTGAGCCCATGTTACCTTGAGCGCCAGTCGCACCCGCCTGCCCTACGTTACCTTGGTCGCCGATCGCACCTACTGAGCCCATGTTACCTTGAGCGCCAGTCACACCTGCTGGCCCTTCGTCACCTTGATCGCCAGTCGCACCTACTGTGCCTATGTCACCTTGATCGCCAGTCACGCCCACTGAACCTGTGCTTCCTTGGACGCCAGTCGCGCCCACTGGGCCTGCGTTGCCTTGATCGCCAATTGCACCCGCCAAGCCTGTATTGCCTTTATTTCCAGTTGCACCCACTGGCCCTATGTTTCCTTGATCGCCAGTTTCACCCGCGGGGCCTGTGTTACCTTTACCTCCAGTAGCACCTGCTTGCCCTATATCACCTTGATCGCCAGTCGCACCCGCTGGGCCTATGCTACCTTGAATGCCAGTCGCACCCGCTGGGCCTATGCGACCTTGAATGCCAGTCGCACCCACTGGGCCTATGTTACCTTGATCGCCAGTCAAGCCCACTGGGCCTATGCCACCTTGAATGCCAGTCGCACCCGCTGGACCTATGCTACCTTGAATGCCTGTCGCACCCGCTGGGCCTATGTTGCCTTTATCGCCAGTTGCACCCGATGGACCTGTGTCACCTTTGTCGCCAATCGCACCCGCAAGGCCTGTATTGCCTCTATTGCCAGTAACACCTGTCACACCTGTGTTACCTTTAGTACCAGTTATGCCCGCAGGGCCTGTATTACCTTTATCGCCAGCCACACCTGCTGAGCCTGTGTTGCCTTTATCGCCAGTCGTACCCGAGGGGCCTGTGTTGCCTTTATCTCCAGTCGCGCCTGCTGAGCCTGTATCGCCTTGGTCGCCAGTCGCACCCGTTGGGCCTGCATCTCCGTTCTCACCCGTGGCCCCCGTTGGGCCTGTATCACCTTGACTGCCCGTCGCGCCTATGTCACCAACTATACCCGTCGTTGGTCCAATCCATTGGCCATGCGTATCAATGATCGGCAAGCTATTTATCGAAATTTCTGAAACATTCACACCGCTCGTAACGTCTAAAGAGCTCAACGTAGCACTCCCATCTTCAGAGATAGTGACGTTACCCTGACTGTCTAGAATGGCTCTAGCTACGCCGGCGCTCTTTGTATACGCAGAACGTGGGACATAACTGATTGGAGTTGGTTTATCCATTAGTTCATACGTTGAAGGGTCGACACTCTCCGCGCTTGTAGCATCAGCGTACTCACTTTCCGAACCAATGATAACAACATCAAATTCTACATCGCTCTCTTCAAATCGATCGACGAGTAGAGGCGTTTTTCCCCCAAGCTCTACGCTATACATACCTTCATAAACGACCACTCGATGTAACTCTTCCCACACTGGTAACTCACCGGAATAACGTGAATCGGAACCATCGCTAGGGGAGTCAAATATTCTGAATTTAAACCATAAGGTATCATTGACTAATTGGTCCGTGTTTGAATCACGCAGGATCCCATTATGTAGCATGGTGATTGCTTGCTCTGAAGTCGATGACATCGCAGAGCCAGAGCTTAACAATGAACCAATCAAAGCGGGCAATACACTTTTTTTACATAACTTCATAGATTTCCCTCTCTATTAAAGAATACTTATTAGTGAAGAGGATTCCATACTGAAAGAGATCTCAACACTTAAAGCGTATTCGCTGTTTGATAAATCTATTTCCATTGGTTGGAATGGTTTCATTACTGTGTCTATTTAAGCATTCATACAACATAGCATACTGTTAATGATAGTATTACTTGTTTTTGACAAAATCAACTCAATATTGAATCGACAAACCAATCTAGAGGGATGATTTGGAGTGGAGGGATAGAGCGCTTTCGGTGAGAGGTTTAAATGAAGCAAAGTAAAGGGAGCGTGACCTACGCTCCCTTTTAATTACAGATACTTTTCTATGGGTAGTAACTGAAGGAAGCCCGATTGCATTCTTTCCCAGTTGCCAGTTTCCGGCTCTTTCTCCCATACCTTATCGTTGGCATACCAAACAACATTGCCATCGTCTAGTATGAGGTTCCAACTGTTTGCCTCTTTCAATGCTGGAGTAATATGCTCGGTTAGCTGCTGAGCAACTTTTTCGCTCTCAATGATAAGAAGTGATTCCGTATTTAGGTAAGTTGATCGCAAATTAAAGTTAAACGACCCTATCGCTGCGATCTTTGAATCAAACACCGCCGACTTAGTATGCAGCCCATATGGGACCTTTGGCGCGCATTTTGAATCATCTTTTGTCGATTCATTACATAGTTTGGTATCAGGCATCAACTCAAACAGAGAAATGCCATGCTCTAGCATATCTTTTCGTCTGCCCGCATACGCAGAATGATTGGTCACCAAATCATTCGACGCCATTGAGTTAGTTAAGGCCCTAATCTCAACACCACTTTCTCTAAGTGCTTGCCACCCTTTTAGCTGCTCATCGTCAAAGACAAGATAAGCCGATTCAAGCAGAACCTGATTCTGAGATTCTCGAGCAAGCTTCCCCAACGCTTGAGCAGTAATCTTAGGTTCGTCAGTATTACTTACGTCATCAGGCACTGGTGTGTCTGAGATATAATCAGCTTTTACCAGGCTCATTTCACTAAGCCTGTCTTTCATAAACTGTCGTGACGATTTAGCGCCTTTAGGTAGGTTTGGAAACCCTAGATAAACGGGTGTGGCGATTTTAGGTAACGTCGGGCTTTCTGAGGTCGCTTCACCGCCCAACATCTCAACTGGGTATGACCAAGGGCTGTCCCAGTAACCCACAAAGCTTGTTTGAATCTCACCGACAACCTCACCCGTTACCAATGCGTCACGGTCACGAAAGTTGATTTCATCGGAAAGATCAAAATACTCATCGCCAATGTTTCTTCCCCCTACGACAGAGAAAGCGCCATCAACGGTAAACGATTTATTATGCATACGGCGATTGAGTCGTGAAAAGTCGCCAAGAAACTCAAACCACTTGCCTAAACCCCGTCTTGTCGGCGTTGGGTTGAAGACTCTAATTTGAACATTAGGGTGTGTATCTAACGCGGTTAACAGATCTTCTCGCTGATTTAAGTTTATGTCGTCCAATAACACTCTGACTGACACACCGCGGTCTGCTGCAGCCAACAATCGACTCGCTAAGTAGTGGCCAGATTTGTCTGAATTCCAAATATAGTACTGGATGTCTATGGAATGTTCGGCGGAGTCTACCAATGCTAAACGTTGTGATAATGCCTGCCAACCACTGTCCTGTATCAACACACCGCTCTGATCTGGCACTTCTGTATTGGAAAGATAACTTTCGCTTAAACTCAAAAGCGTACTCTCTGGTACCGCCTTTTGAGGGTCGCTGTCATGACTGATCGATTCTGGTAGCGATGAGCACCCCGCAAGTGAAGCGATCAAAAGCACTGAGCTCGTGATACGATTTAACGTCGGCATTAAATGACTTCCTTTTCTTTTTTAGCTTCAGTTGGTTTTGCTTGAAGCCATACGCAGAGCGTAGTTCGATAATTCAACCTATAGAATAGCAAAAAGGCGAACCAAACGGCTCGCCTTTTCAACTACTTATTGATGTGAGTAGTTGTTTATTGATTTCATGCTTGGAAACGTCACAAGCACTATTGGCTTAACAATTTCCTCATTGGCTCTTGCTCAGTGTATTCCACCGCCGCCGATCGCCCGAGAGCATCAATGGTCTCTTTGTCACCCATCACGACATAAACTTGTTGCGCTGGTAGGTGATCAACAACATCAAGACCGAGTTCTTGAATGCGTTGCTTCACTTGCTCCTCTTTACTTTGGTGATATTTAACAAAATAACGAGGTATTTGCTCTGCACTCTCTTCTAGCCGTTTATCATCAAATGGAAAACCCTGATTATTGGCTAGGCTTGCCCCACACAGGACAACCGAAAAGATTAGGCTCGCAAAAGTCGTCAACCTACGTATTAAAAATACTCGCTTCATTGTGCCCTCTTATTCAAAGGTTAAACTCCAGCTGTTGAGCGTGCCAACATCTCTCCAAGCACTATCAACCACTTTGAGTTGCCAAACAC
Organism: Vibrio sp. RE86; assembly: GCF_013114545.1. Taxonomy (GTDB): domain Bacteria; phylum Pseudomonadota; class Gammaproteobacteria; order Enterobacterales; family Vibrionaceae; genus Vibrio. The sequence goes on from NZ_VTXI01000021.1 coordinate 6,821, forward strand.
CTGACGCCTCGTAACCTGTGAAGTTCGCATCATAACTCGACTTAATATTATCAGCACTTCCTCCACTATTCGCATGAAGTGCCACTTGTGCACCAGAAGGTGAAGTCAATGTGATGTAAAGATCACCAATATACGTGTGACTGATGTCTAGTGTGACTCGAACAACACCTGCGTCACCACTTCGGCTTACATCAAGATCGCTAACTGCACCAACATAGCTATTGTCTGGTATTTCTGCACCCATCGTGTTTTCAAACGTCCAACCGTTTGAACCACCTGTTGGTCCATTACATCCAGAATCAAGGTGGAGTTTTGCCGCGTTTGCGTCCACTAAACCATGACCTGTGCGATTGTCACGTCCGGCAACATCGATATCAACTGCAGTCTCTGCCAGCGCAGAACGAATCTGCTCAGCGCTACACTCTGGATGATAGCTCCAGACTAAGCCTGCAACGCCCGCTACATGCGGTGTCGCCATTGATGTACCATTGTAGTACTCGTAATCTTCGTTCAACGTTGTAGACAGTGAAATTTCGTTGCCTACTTCGTTTAGTAAAGACAGGCCAAACTCGCGATCTACACTCACTGATACCACAGGGAATTGATTGTCTCTATCCACAAGGAAAGGATTTTGCAAACCCGAAAGTTCCGCGTTGCTGTATACAACCACAGCGCGCGCACCGGCGTTGTAACACGCTTCGACAGCATTGATTTCTGGGTAATCCCCTGAAGATTGATTGCCAATACGTTCAGTTAAACAGATCTTGCCAGTCATATCGCCACACGAAAACGCGCCACTCGACACGTCACAAGCAGCCAATGGTGCCGTGATTGAACCCGCGATCGGTTCTGGCCCAAAACTTCCGTTGTTCTGAACCAATCGATTATGCGGAACAATGCCACGTTCAAATTGGCTTACACCATTTAATGTAATATCAGAAAGTTTACCTTCCCCAACCGTCACAGTTGATAGGATCGCCACACCTGGGCCAGAGACTTCAACCTGATCAGTCGATTGTGAAAATGCTGCATGATCATTTTGGTTGTCAGTCGCGGCAACCGACATAACCGAATCATACGATGCTGGGTAGCTGTGTGCAGTATTACCGTCATTACCAGCAGCCGCTATCAACAATACGCCTTGTTCGTAAATAGTTTGGAGTGCTGCCTTCTCAGTTTGACTCGACTGACTGCCACCCAAGCTCATGTTCACTACATCTGCACCGTTATCAGCACATGTCTGTATCGCTTTAACTAAGCTTGAAGAGTAACCCCAACCTTGTTCATTAAAAACTTTAACGATATGTAGATTAACATTCTGATTTGGTAGAACGCCTTTGATTCCTTCCGTGTTGGCGATAGCAGCGATGGTGCCCGCTACGTGTGTTCCGTGGGAGTTATCTGTTCCAGGGATGTTCCATGAACCCGTGCCACTATCATTTGTACCCGTCACACGGTTCCCGCTAAGATCGTTGTGTGCAAGATCGTAACCAGAATCAATGATACAAATGGTGCGATTTCCTGAGTTAGAGTCATCCAACAGGTCAGCGTTTACTGCGTTGTATCCCCACGGTGTTGTTTCACTCAGTAAGTAGCGAGGTGGATCAATTTCAACATATTCAACATCTGTTCGCGTTCTTAGTTCCTCAAGTTTTGAGTTCTCTAATTCAACACTGTAGATTGCATCTTTACCTAGCTTCTCTACCTCTCGAGCATCAAGTTCGCTTAAAACGCCTTCTTGCACGATCTCAGGTGCAATCAGCATTCCTCCACTCATAGTCGAAAGCCTAGAAGTATCCTCTTTAAATTTAACGATGTATTTTGTGGGTAGTGATGACTCGTCAAAGCCTACTAACGGTGCTGCGTAACCTAATGTTGGAAGCGTCATAGCCAATGACAAGGTTACTAAGCCTATCTTTTTATTATGCATTTGCCTTATTTCCTTTTCAGACAATATTTATTCATCTTGTATTCAGTCACAGTCAATTTAGAGAATGACGAGTGACGTGCTTAGCTAGTCTTAAATAGAAAGCATCGCCAAACCATTTCAGCGATGAATCGTTATAAATGAACAAAAGATCGGCAATCCAACAGATAGAGTGAATACTCAATAGACGCACCATTATTCTTATAAAGCAATGACTTAATAATAATTTTTGCATTGCGAGTCACTTAGCTTGAGTATTTATTCTATAAATTTAATATTGCTTGATATTCACTAAATCTATTGAAATGAGACAGCGGTACCAAAGCTACTTTTTTGAATTTTATTGCAATTGACAAATCCGACCAGTAAGTCGAAGCTTACCTTTCTTAGTGAGAGTAATTCTCAAATGTAAGTTCGAAAGAGACTATTATGAAAAAAATAATTTCGTTACTGAGTGTCATTCTTCCACTCGCTTCAGCGTCAGCAGCAGAACCTAACACATTCGTTGAGCCACTAAGCGCAGCACAAATTGCGAGTGCTCAAAGACAACAAACCTATACCTATGTTCGCTGTTGGTATCGGACAAGCTATGCCATAGAAGATGCCGCGACCGATTGGGAATGGGCGGAAAACCCAGATGGAAGCTACTTTACGATCGACGGTTATTGGTGGAGCTCACTCTCTTTCAAAAACATGTTTTACACTGATACCCCTCAAAGCGTCATTCGTGAACGTTGTGAGCAGACATTAGATCTGGCAAACGACAACGCAAACATCACCTACTATGCAGCTGACAATCGCTTCTCATACAACCATACGATTTGGAGTAATGATCCTGTCATTCAACCAAATCAGATCAACAAGGTAGTTGCGCTAGGCGACAGTCTTTCTGATACAGGCAATATATTTAACGCTTCTCAGTGGCGTTTCCCGAATCCAAATAGCTGGTTCTTGGGCCATTTTTCTAACGGATTTGTCTGGACGGAATACATTGCCAATGCCAAGAATCTACCACTCTACAACTGGGCTGTTGGCGGAGCTGCGGGCGAAAACCAATATATCGCGTTGACGGGTGTAGGCGAGCAAGTTTCCTCATACCTTACTTACATGAAACTCGCGAAAAATTATAACCCAGCCAATACACTGTTTACGTTGGAGTTCGGCTTAAATGATTTCATGAACTACGGTAGAAGTGTTGCAGAAGTAAAATCGGATTACTCCGAAGCGTTAATACGATTAACCGATGTGGGGGCAAAAAACTTACTATTAATGACGCTACCTGATGCGACAAAAGCACCGCAATTCAATTACTCGACACAAGAAGAGATCGAAGTGATTCGAGAAAAGATCATCGCGATGAATGCGTTTATTCAAGCGCAAGCTGACTACTATATCTCGCAAGGCTATAACATAACGCTTTATGATGCGTATTCGCTGTTTGACAGCCTCACTTCGAATCCTCAGGAGCATGGGTTTGAGAACGCGACGGCCGCCTGTTTGAATATTAATCGCTCTTCCGCGGCAGATTATCTCTACAACCATTCTTTGCGTAATGAATGTGCAGCTTACGGAGCAGATAAGTTTGTATTTTGGGATGTCACCCACCCTACAACCGCAACGCACCGCTACGTCGCAGAAAAGATGTTAGAAAGCAGCAATCAACTGTCTAATCATCCTTTCTAAAATAAGACCTATAAACAAAGGCGAGCATATTTGCTCGCCTTTTCGTTATTGTCCTACCCGAAGTAAAAAGGATCTAGAAAGACTTCAGGATATCTGAGTGATATTCCGACACATCCAAATCAACGCCGTATTCTTTCGCTAGTTCGTCTAATTTTTCTTGAGCGGTATTCAAGCTATCCATCGTGATGGTGTTGTCGTCCAGTTGCCAAAGCTGACGTGAGCCCTCGTAGCTAAACTGAAGCGCCAGCATTGCATCAGCGTTACCCTGCTCTGCCGCCGCATCCAGTTTTCTCTTCTTACGATAAATCAAGTTTAACGACTGCTTAAGGTCCCATACGTAGGCTACTTCGTGCATTTTAGGGTGGCTTTTAAGCTTACTGAGCGTCACCACGACTCCAATCGCACTGACAACAACACCCAGTAAATTCCAATGAAAGTGAGAACCCGATTCTGAAGGAAACAAAGCAATCAGTGTCTGAGAAATCGCCAAACTCGCGACGGCAAGAGCAGCGATACACGAAACAATGACGACATTTAAACGGGAACGGTATAACTGCTTATCGATCTTCTGTAATTTCATTGATAATCCATTGTTAGAACAACACTAACATCGCTTAGATTGGGGGGAATAATTCGCTCATTATACATTGTTATCGATTCAAAAGGGGTTGAGCCACGATTATGTTGACGACTGCCCCTTCACTTGCGCGACGTTTGCTCGACGATTCAATAACCAACAACAGGCCAAGCCAATACATAATCCCCAAAATGCACTGCCTATTCCAAGAAGGTCAATACCTGACGCGGTTAATAAGAACGTCAACAGAGCGGGCTCACGGTATTTGGAATCTGCCATCGACACCGATAAACAATTCAACAACGTGGGCATAATCGCTAACCCGGCAATCGCAATTACGATAGCTTGAGGAACTGCGCTAAACAGTGATACAAACGACATGCCCATAATCCCCGCCAACAAATAGAATACACCCATCGACACGCCTGCCATGTATCGTGTTTTTGGATCTTCGTCCGCATTTGGCCCCATACAAATCGCTCCTGTTATCGCCGCTAAATTAAACGCAAATCCACCAAAAGGTGCCAATAGCAAACCAGTGACACCAGTTGTCGTTATCAATTTAGACGAGTCAACCTTGTAGCCATTTGCTTTCAATACTGCAAATCCCGGTAAATTTTGAGAGGCCATAGTCACAATAAACAATGGAATACCAACACTGATCATCGAGAAGAGTTCAAAGTCTGGAACCATTAACACCGGCGAGGTTATCCCCATTGTCACTTGTGTAAGATCGAGTTTCCCCATCCCGATACACATAATGAGTGCGATCAAAAAAATACTAGGGATCAGCAAGTTGCCCAATCGAACTTTGGCTAATATGAACAGTGCCAGCATCACGGCGACAACGAGTAGCTCTTCCATGAGAGACGTAAACAGACCAAGGCCAAATTGCAGTAAGATCCCCGCTAACATGGCCGATGCAATTGATGTTGGTATCTGCTTTAACACCTTTTCAAATATTCCCGCTAACCCCACCAGCGTGATCAATAGCGAGCTAAACAAAAACACAGCGATCGCCTGATTCATCGTTAACCCATCAAGCGAGGTGATCAGTAAGGCAGCGCCAGGCGTCGACCACGCGGTAACAATCGGTTTCTTATAGTACAAAGACATTAATATCGTCGTCGCACCCATACCAATGCCTAACGCCCAAAACCAAGAAGCAACTTGATCTTCCGTGGCGCCTGCGCTCATCGCAGCTTGGAAAATGATCGCTGCTGCACTCGCATAACCAATGAAAACGGCGATAAATCCCGTACTGATATGAGAAAATTTTAACTGAGTCATGTTAATTCCCCTCCTTGTGCGTTATAACGTCCATACATTCAATCTAGCACCCGTGCGTTATAGCGCACAAGTTATTTGTTGAAAAAATATGCAAACAGAAATCAAAGTTGGTGATAATTTAAAGCGTCTTCGTAAGGACAAAGGCTGGAGTCTAGACAAAGCAGCGAAAGAAACAGGTGTCAGCAAAGCCATGCTTGGGCAAATAGAGCGTGGTGAGTCAAGCCCTACGGTCGCAAAGCTATGGCAGATCGCTTCAGGGTTCGAGGTTTCATTTTCGAGCTTTATCACCACCAGTTCTAACAATGAACTCACCAGCCTATTTAGAGACGCCAATGAGCTTAGACGCGAGGAGTACAACGTTGGTTTTTTTGTCAGCTTGTTGTTCCCTTTTGAGCCTGAACTTGGCTTTGAGATATTCGAACTTACCCTCGCCCCGAATTATCAGCACGAATCAGAGCCGCACAACCTAGGCGTGACTGAGCACATCTTATGTATTTCAGGCGAAATGGAAGTACTGTTTGATGGGAAATGGCATAGGTTACAAGCCAGCCAAGCCGTTCGCTTTAACGCCAATCAGCTGCATGGATACAAAAATATAGGCAAGGATAACGCCGTATTCCACAATGTGATTCACTACCCACAGAGTAAGTAACCGCGCATAACTATAATCCGATTTCCTCTAGTCATTGAGAGCGTATAGAGGCTCGAAAGGATCAAGCTGCTTGACAAGATCCTTTCGAACAATTAAATTACAAACCGACCAGACGGTCAGTGGCATTAAAGTAAGTTAAAAGCATGGACAAAAGACAACATATTATTGAAGTCGCGACTCGTATGTTTTCAGAAAACGGGTTCGAGAAAACGCCAATTTCCGTAGTCTGTGAAGAAGCACAGGTTTCCAAAGGGCTGGTTTTTCATCACTTCAAGAACAAAAATGAGCTTCTTCGAGAAGTCTTCATTCATATCACTACGATAATTGAAGAGGTTGACCAACAGGATGCGAATGTAAACAGCAATGACATCCGCATAGAGTCTCTCATTGATTCTATCTTTGACGGAATGACGGTGTCTAAGCACCGTAAAATGTACCAGTTCAACTTTAGCGTTATGGTGCACCCAACGACTAGAGCAATCGTGGTTGACTTGATTGAAGAAAGATACAAAGGGTTACAGGTTTCGACAGAAGCCGTGTTTAAGGCTCTTGGATTTAGCAATCCAGCAGTCATCACTAAGATGTTTATCGCCGAAATCGACGGTATTTCAATGAACTACCTTCTGAATGATGATTTTCCGATTGAAGAGATAAAGCAAGAATTTATAAAAAAATACAGCCGATAAGCTCTTAAACTACGCACAATTTGGTGCGTATTTTTTTCAACCAACAACAAACCGACCAGCCGGTCAGATAGTTTAGAGAAATAAGAAGGAAAAGATGAAAACTCCATACGAAATACAATTTGAAGCGTTTAACGCAGACAATTACTACACCGAAGCACATGCAAAACTGTATGCGCAGTTTGCCCAAGAGCTCATAGAAGAAGGTAATTACTCAATCTTATATAAAGGTGTCGCGCACGCATGTTACACACCAATTACGATTGATCGCGCCCCTCAATTGAAATGCTTTGTGCTCGCACCATTAGCGGTATTACCAGAGCATCAAGGTAAAGGTTACGCCACGCAACTTATGGAACAGGCTGAAAGCGAACTAGGTGCAGATGTGGTATTCGTTCTCGGAGATCCGAAACATTATGCTCGACGCTTCAATGCGAGACATAGCGTGGCTTTGCCTGTGGGTTCTGATGAAAAACCAGAATTCTGGTTTGCTCGTGAAGTAACGCCCGGAGCACTAAACGGAATTGGCAAATCTTCATCAAGTATAAAAGGTGTGTTCGCAAACCCACTCATGTGGAGCAACCCAGAAGAGCAAATATAACGTCTTTACTTTAAACCTTTATAACTAATAACAAGGTGATTTTTGACTAGAACACTAATTAGCATTGTATAAGCGGCGTGTTTGCTGCCAAAGGCGACAAGCACATGTTCAAAACCAACCATGAGGAAAAATTTAACTACAACCGGAGAAATCCCGTGAATTTATCGAAACAAGAACAACGTGTACTTCATACACTTGCTATGGGCGGAGAGATTCGTCGTTACCTAGATGACAATAAAAAGATCACAGAAGTCATTTGTTTTACCCGCGAAGGTTATGGCTTATCTAACTGCACACTCGATGTATTTAGAAGCCTAAAAAGAAAAAAAATGATCAGCTCAAAAAGTGGCGAACCCTACCGAATAACCTATTTCGGCGCGACGTCTGTACAAGCTCAGATGAATCAAAGATAGGTATCATTAGCAAAGGCGAACCAGGCGGTGCGCCTTTTAAACTAACTTGTCTTTTCGCTATGAATCTACTCAGGCTAGTAATTCTAGCGCGCAGTAAAGCCATGTTAATGCTCGATTATCGACGGCCAAATCGAGCCAAGTAGTGCCAGATCTTCTTGATGTCTTGTTCCTCGAAGCCATATTCGTTAACAGCAATTCCGAGAAGCTTTGCATCAAGCACACCATCAATTGCAAGTTTTTGGGCTAACTCAATAAAGGACAAGCCACGGTAGTCTGGGTAACGGCCCATCTCTTCAACTGATAATTGAAACCCACCATGCCACTCAATGGGAATACCAAGCTGGGATGCATACTCGTCGACTTGGCTCTCTTTGTATATTGGATCTAACACAATACTTTCAATGTCGTCATGCACAGATATAACTCCATGCACATGGGCTTCAATATAATCATCTAGCAAATCCGCATTTGAAGATATCGCCATGCTGATTAGAGCATCTGCGTTATCCGTAGTAGCAAAGTCCTGCGGATTAAAATAACTATCAGGATAACAAAATGTTGTTCTTTTGAGTGTATGAGGCTTCAACTTGAAGTAGGCAGAACCAAAGCGTGGCGCAGCGCCAATCTCATCATTTTTGTAGTTCAGCGCTCCATATTTGGGGCGAAAGCAATTCTCGGCGTTGTCGTAGGCCCCGCCAAAGATTCGTTGTTCCCACAACCAGCGGTCCCCACCTTTGTATGCGGTAAGTCCCCCATTACTTGTGTGCGTTTCAAACTGTGACTTTAAGTATCCATCTTTGGCGATCGCCAAAAGTAGCGGAATGTTCGATGAGGTGTATCGGTCAGGATGAAAGTTGATGGTCACATCATGGCCAATAACAGCATCTCCACCGTTAGACTTAGCTTTTACCATCTCGATTGCCTTACTCACCGCGATTTCAGTCATTTACATTCCTTTTAGGGTTTCACTTTCAATGAACAGCTAGCTAATCAATGTATCTCATTCGTCGTGAGACTCAATAAATTTGATTGCTAATGCTTCGCCCGAGCCACTGTGTATTCCCGTACCTTCACCCTTAAAACCCCAGTGACCTTCAATAACTGAACGTATAATGATTGCATCGGCACCTAACTTTACTGCATCTTTTGTCATCGCTTTGATAATGCCTGGGCCACTGTAATCGTGAAAGATGGTTTGCCCCGTTGTCATTGTTATAAGCCCTAACTCTTTGTAATTAGAGCCGACAGGAGGCTCATACAAAACTTCGATTTGATCGCTAAACTCATTTTCGACCACCGTCGTTTTTGCGCATCCACCCAAGGTAAACATAGCCAGAGCTAGAACCATTAAACGTGTGAACTTGGCATTTGATAGACTATTTTTCACTGTCATTAACATCTGTTTTTCTTCTCTCTTGTCGAGTAGCCGCAACTAGCAAGCTAGGTAAAATGCTCCGTCCCTAGAGCAAACAGAAATAAATTGGTGTATTACTTATCGGCGAGTAACTTTGCAGCAGAACGCATTAATGCTGGGCCTTTGTTTTCACCGTACCCTGAGTGATAAGGATTGGTCGAGAACATCACCCCGACAAAATCTCGTTTAGGATCGATGTAGATCATTTGCCCTAAGTTACCGCTTTTCGCCATAGCACCGTCGTCGTAGATGAAGTCAAAATGAAACGACTGATAGCTCGACATCTCATTGAACGCCCCGGCCGAACTCTTTTGCTTGGCAGAGCCTTGGTGACTCTCGCGGTTTCCATTCTCATGAATCAGGCGAATCACGTTGTCGCTGACTACTTGCTCAGTCGCCACAGCACTCCAGCTTGGAGTGAACAATGTACCAAAGCGAGCTTTGTCTTCTAACGTTGACAACACAAGACCGAGTGAGATTGCCGTGCCATCCGGAGCTTGGTTAAAGAGGATTGGTTGACGAGCTGTGGTTTTGCTCCACACTCGATCTTCAAACACTTGAGTAAAAGTTTTGTTTTCGATGTTCTCAATCATCTTCGTCAGAATCATGGTATTGATGGAGGCATAACGGAACCGCTCTCCCGCGTTTTCACCAGTTAGTTTTTCCGTATCCTGCGCGACAGTAATCCAGTCTTCATATTGGCCTGTAGAGTGGCGTGGAGAGCCCGTAATTGAAGCGAAGAATCGAACCACTGGCGAATCTGGGTTTAAAATCGAGTCCAATGTTTCTTCGTTATCTAACCCTGTGGTGTGATTTAATCCATCACGCACTGTCACTGCATCCCAAACCGTGTTTTTCAACTCAGAGACATAAAAGCTCATCGGCTTGTTGATATCCACCTTGCCCTCTTCAACCAGTTGAGCAATCACCAAACCTACGGTTGTTTTCGCTGACGATGCCCAAACATGGCGATCAGTTGGTTTCATACCTGGATAAGCTTCATAGATGACCTCACCCTTATGAATCAACATGAAGCCCTGAGTACGAAATTCTGGATCCGCTAAGTAATCCTTCATTGTCATTTCGCCCTTGCCCACGGTTTCAACCGTCAGGCTATCAAGACTCTTGTTAATTTTTCGCACTAATGGCTTATATTCTTCACTCGGTGAAGCGACTGCAGTTGTCATGAACTCATTCATACTCTTGTTGTAATAAAGCGCATGATCACCGCCCATTTGCCAATGGAAGTTATTGAAGTTAGTACGCGCGGCGTCAACAAACTCGGGCGTGAACGCATTTTTAGCTCGCTCTACTGGCATCGAGACAGAAGCACCTTCGACACTTAACGCTGCCTCAACTGGATTTTCTGTTATTGCTTTAGAAGATGTACCGGCCAATGCAGTTGCCGATACGAGAGAAATTAATATCGCTATTGGTTTAAGTTTCATTAGGTATCTCCTGTAAATCTGGAGCCATTATAAAAAACTCATCGCACACAAATAGGTCATTTGGTGACATTTGAACCAGTAGCAATTACCCTTGTATTAGATTCGGCAAGTCGCAGAGCGTACAGCTATGAAAGCTTCCCATAGCACCACCAAACTATTGGTCACAGCGTCAAATAACCTTTTCCCTTACATTGAGTTTTGTAATAAACACCATATTCCTTGGCGAACAATCGCAAGTGAATGCGGCATCCAACCTCATTTATTAGCAGAAGAACAATGGCTGGCAACCAAAGATGTACTTAAGTTCCTTCACCGAGTGGAGCAACAATATGGTAAGAAAATAGGCATTGAAGTTGGTCAACTCGCGACCATAACGCTACTTTCTCCCAATATAGAAAAGCTGGTTGGGTCAGTGTCCTCTCTGGACGACGCTATTCATGTACTTGTCTCTGAAATCAACAAGCTTTCGAATCACGTCAATATCTGGACTGAGTTTAAAGATGGAAGATGGTGGTTATGTCACCGCAGTTGCTACCATCCTTCTAACTTGGGCTTTGAACAAGCCGAATGGTTTAGAACCTGTGCACTGGTTAATTACTGCCAACGATATTTAGGTGATGCTTGGCAGCCAGAGATTACCCAACTGATTTCCAGTCGCTCACAATATGATGATCTGTCAAAGCAATACCGTAACTCAACGTTAGTGTTTGAATCAGACTATGGCGCTTTAAGTATTCCAATGCCAGATGGCTATCGGCCATTAACAATCAATCAGGCACAACCCGACTGGTTTGAATCGGTTGTGAAGTTGATTGAAACCTACGCATTTCTTCCGTGGTTTAACATAGAGTGGTTTGGTGACATGCTCGGGATGTCTAAAAGAACACTGCAACGAAGTTTGAAGACGCAGAGTTTAATCTTCATAGATTTGAAAGAGTCAGCCCGCTTTAACAAAGCTAAGCAACTATTGATTGAAACACCGCTGTCCGTGCAAGAAATCAGTTGGCAGGTGGGCTACACAGACTTGAGCAACTTTAACCGCGCCTTTAAGAGGTGGTCTGGGATGACAGCGCCTAAGTATCGAAAAAGCAAAATCGAAGCTCAAAACGACAAAAGCGAGCACTAGGCTCGCCTTTAGAAAGGATTATATTCACTGCTGACAGTCAGAAACAGTCGTGTCTAATTATGATAAACTACAGATTAATTGGAGGCTGTACATGCTACTTTAGTAATTGCTGCTTTAAGTACTGGCCAAGTAGGGTCTGCTTATAATCAGTATGTCCTGGAGCGTATTCAGTCACGTCTAAATTCACTGTATTCTCATTAGCTTCCATCACAGAAGATAAACCAGCCGGTTCATGATCCCATAATGTTCCGGCTTTATAAGCACTTTTTAAAACGTAATCCTTCTTTGACATACAGTTGATCAGCTTCAAACGATCATGCTTTTCAAAAATAGAATGCCATTGCTCATTATCACTTGAGACAGCACCTGCAAGTACATATGCTACAGATACCTTATTGGCCGAACTTAGCTCATTTAGCGTATGTCTAACGATACGCCCGCCAAGTGAATGCCCCATTAGTATACAGTTTTCAAACTGTTCCTCACTTTCTAGGTATTTTGCTAGGCTTACTGACACATGGCGCGTTTCATGAAAAGACGTTTTCCAGTGTCCAATAACCTTATCGACAACAAAACCACCAGCAGTAGCGATCATACCAATCAGATTTGTTCTAGCCATTAAAGTCGCGGCAAACCCTAGTTTACTACCGCAGGCAATCTTCGCATCAGGTACGACTCCTTTATCAAACACCATATCTTTGAGATTACCCGCTTTCCATTGAACTCGGACAACCTTATGCTCGGGATAAAGCTCATCGACGATTTCAAGCCAATCCTCTGAGCATTCTCCATTCTGAGTCATGAAGCCATTAATAATAATAACCGCCGGCAACTTTCCATCTCGAACGCCAACTAGCTCACACGATGGCGTTTCTCTTAAGTCTAGATCTTCAGTTCTCGGTTCAGTCAAAGAGCCTTTAACACCTTTTAACAATGAATTTACATCAAACCCAGGAAGAGAGGCTTTAAATTTATTTAACATTACTTATGACCTTTGACGATTTTCTGTGCTTTAAAAGCCAAACTGATTACACCGTAGAGAAAGACAATGAACACAAAAATAGCGATAAATTTCATTGATTAGCCTAAAACCTTATTAAAAACAAACGCAATAACAGCCACTACCATAATGGCAATATTTATCATTAAAGATTTCTTTTCATGTTTAATAATTAACTTTCGCTCTTCAGCCATTTCATTGCGGATATCCGTTGCAACTTTATTAATGCGCTGGTCGACTATATTCAATAAACTTTCAAGCTTTGACTCATCAATGCCTAGGTCGACGCTTTTTGATGTTTCCACTACTTCTTTCAAGTTTTTGGTCGATTCATCGAAACGTTCTAAGGCGCCCTCGAACCGCTTTTTTATATTATCAGTCATACTAAGTTCCAGTAAAAATCTGCATGCTTTCCGAACAAGGTTAAACCCTAGTTTTATACGCTTCCCGACTTGTTAGACAACTCAGACGCAACAATGGAAGAGTATTTAAACAGAATTGACGCTGCATCTAAAAGATACCTTAGTTCTTCATCGTTGGTGTTTTCCACTTTGCCTAGGTCCATGACAAAGAACCTTTCAGACTTCAAATATTCATACGCTTCTAAAAGCCAGTCATTAACGAATGAACTAAATACGTACCCGTAAAAGTCGAAGAGGTCTATATGATTGGACATGACTCTTATCTGCTCTAGGTTATCAAAGATAACCTCCCTATCAATTAGGGTATAATCAAAGTCTCTTTCGATATGGACAGTAACCGAAGTCATACCAGAGCGGCATTCATATTCAATAGATTCACCCAACTCGGAAATTTTAGAAAACCAAGCCTTACCACCTGGTTTGATATGACTCAAGTCAGATAAGTGAGGGGTAAGCATAGACACTATTTTGCTAAACATTATTCTTTCCTAACAATTCGCAGACTTCGACATTGACCGCTACAAACTGGTCCCAAGAATACTGCTTTGAGTAATTTAATTGATACTGAAGCTCTACTCGGCATATATCAGGGCGAGTGTCGTATATGCTACAACGCATATCTTTCCCAAGGTGGCGACAAACACCATCCCCCCTATCTAAGGACTGAGTTAACTCAGACAGATGAACATTGCTACAGCATTTACCACATTGATTACAAGGGAAAGGCTTTTGGCTCATAAGCTGTTCAACCAATCACGGGTGCTGTTAACATTGTTCGCTTCAAATGGCAGTTCAATGTTTCTTCGCTTCACTTCTTGAGCTAACAAATTACCTTTCTCGACTTCGCAATTAACAATAACTAAGTTGTCTGCAAATGTTCTTAACTCATCAGCATTCAAATTGAACTCAATTGCTGCTAACTCTAAAAGATATTCATCTAACTGCTCATTGACGGCTTGGAAGTACTCAAGCGTCTTTTTTGCGTCACTTTTAAAAGAGTCTAGATAATCCCATACCTTCGACATCATTTCGCTATGATCTAAAAAGTATGAAAAGCCAAGCGTCATAAGCCCTGAAGCCACAGCACTTACGAATGCTGCAATTTCAGCCCCAAATGGGAAAGTCAGTAAACTGGAAAGATGCTGATTCAAGATAGCACCAAGTGCAACGGATACACCGGTAGACAACACACGGATAACTTCTTTAGTAAGCTCTCCCGCAGAAAGCCTTTTAGGGTTAAAGAAAATCATCTTTGCTACAGTTGTAAGGCTGTTCCACATCTCTCTTACAAGCTTCACTAAGGTCTTTTGAGTAGTAAAAAAGATATTCATAACAGTTGTTGTGAGGCTTGAAAGCGCGCCTGCTAACATACCACTCTTGAATTCTTCGAAGATATCTTTGAATCTTGATTTGACCCGATTCCAAATAGACACCCCAATGGCTTTCAAACGCTGTAGAAACTTGTCGAAAGTAAATGACTCATTTTTGTCTTTAAACAGTTCAGGAATCGCATCTTTTAACTCAAACCAAACCTCAGCAAACACAATGCCTAGAGCTTGGCGAACTCCCATCTTGAATCCGCTTTTAGCAGCATCATATCCAGTATCCTTTAGGAACTTGCTACTTGTGTAATACTGCTTATTAATTTCAGCATCGTACTCTTTTCTTGCCTTTTGATCGGCTTTTTTCATTTCTTTAGGGTCAATGCTTTCCAGGGCTTCTAGGTGCTCTTTCTCTTTGCGAACTTTGTCTTCTAGTTTCCTCTTACGGTGCTTTTGCTCTGGTGTAGTAGGATTTTCTAGAAGCTTTAGGGCCTCTGTATTCTTTTGGATACTGTGCTTCTTTTTATCAATCGTTGCCGGCAGTTTTTCATTCAAAAACACATCCATTGAATGGTTAGACTTCAATGTGTTGATGTAGCCGTAAGTTGATTGAAAGTTAGTTTCTTGATTGGCGATGATCGCGCCATCAACGTTAGCAAGAACCCTTCCGGCATCGTTGTGCACTTCACTTGCTGAGATCACATGATCGAGCTGTCGGTTGTCACTCTGAGACATGGTTTTGTTGCGATACGCGTCGTGAAGTTGGCCTTCTCACTGGGCAACCTTGTCCTCTTTACCCTTGGCTTTGTAGTTTGAATGACTATGGTAAGCATGAGAATCATATTTACCCCTGTCACGATATTCGTTTTTGACTTTATCAGACAGATAGATGTCTTTCTCACCGCTTTGGTATGCTCGTGCATTATGAATTGTTGCTACGTTCCCACCCTTTTTGTCATCAAAAAGCAGAAAATCTAAACCAAATGATGTCACTAAGCTTTGAACAACGGTTTTATGTAGCTCTTCTGTCAGTTGAAATTCTTTCTGTGCTTGAACAGTCATATCTATATCGCCGGATGTATGAGGAGCTAGCATAGCTAGCCCCTAGTCAAACTAAAATTGTTGAGATGCTTCGCTTGAAGTCGCTAAGTTTCTATCGATTTCTTGAGCGTTGATAACCTGTAGACCATCGGCATTTACTTCGATTTCTACTGCGTTGTCTTTATTCATTACAACTTTACCATCACTATCCATCTTTGGTTTGAATAATGGCGTTGTAATAATATCAGTCAGAATTGCTGCCACTTGGTAACCATTACCGATAATTTGGAGCAATTCATCAGCAATATCCTCTCGACTTTCACCAGACTTTATTACTCTTTCCATCTCTTTAAGAGCCTCAAAGTACGGAAGGAAAATACTGGTATAAATGCGCTCAATTTCTGTGTGCAGTTTTTTAACGTAAATACGAGTTTGCCCTAATTGATGTTGAGCTTTTTGCATCTTAGTAATGGCTTGCTCGACTTCCTTTCGAGATTTTTTCGCGTCAGATAGAGCCTCTTCAGCATGTGAAGCAAATGCAAAACCAGCAATTGCAATAATTGGAGCTGCAACTACACCGCCAAGAACCATCGCGCCTCCTGCCATGCCCATTCCGCCAGCACCGATAGCACCGCCACCGATTGCTGCCATTGTAGCGTTGTATGCAGCGGCACCAGAAAGTGCGGCAATTGGCGTCCCTGTTGAAGCTGCGGCAAGGGCCATTACACCACCATAAACAGCATATGCAGCCGCACCACCACCTACTGCACCTTTCGCAAGCTCACCAAGATAAGCTGTCGTAGAAAACGCCAAGCCATCTATTTTATCCAGTTTATGTTTTGGGAAATCTATAGAAATGTCACCAGCACTAGACTCATCTAACTTTTCGAGCAGGCTTTCCGCGATAGTACGAAATTCCTTAAACTCACTACCAACTTTAAGTTGCAACTCACCTAGTTTATTCAAATGCTCTTCAGTAATCTCATTCGCCTCATCGAAGCGAGATTTTGTAAACTCATAATCTGATTTCGCTTTTGCGATAATGTCATTCGCTTCTGTTTTATCTTGGTAACCATCATATCCCTTCTTTGCGCCGTAACCTGCGACTGCTGCTGCCGCTGCGCCTAAAATAAGTGGTAAAGGCATAATGCTCTCCAGTTGTAATTTCAGTTAATATTTGAATTGGTTAGGTCTATCTCACAATCGTCGAAACGGATATTGTTAACTTTATCTCCAAATGCCATTAGCCACCTTTTTAGCAGTAAAGAATCCGTAACCGTTGCTTTGATTTGGTAACTTTGTTCGCTTTTAGCTTCTATCGTTTGATCATCAGAAAGAGGTGTCTCTGATAGATACTGGCTGATTTTCTTATCTGTTGTGAAAGAAAGCACACCTACCACTCCTTCACCAAAGCCAAAGCGTCCATCCGCATCATACTGCTCTAAAGAGAAGTCCTTAGGACGCTCAAAGTTGAATGTTGATACCGTTGCTTTAGTAATCCGGTGTAATGCAAGACTTCTCTCATTATCAAACCCATCAAAACGACAAACTAAATAGATCCGATTGCTTTGCTGTGCTAGGCCTAAAGGCATAACTAATGCTGAATTTGTTCTATGATTGGCGTTTGTATATTCAACAGTGAGAAACCGATCATGAAACAAAGCTTCACTGACGGCATAAAATATATCTGACTCTATTTCTGGAGGCAGCAAAGGTTGAGTATCAGCGACAAACCGCACTTTCTTTAGCCAAGCGCGCTCTTTTGAACTTTCAGTTACAGAACGTAATTTGTGCCTCGCTTCGCTAAAAAAGCTTTGCATAGATGCCATTAAGCTCTGAGGTAAAAGGTTGCTTAAGTAGTCTTCTGCAAGTGCAAGCAGTAATGATTCTTGCGGAGTTAGCGTAGGCAGAGCTAAACCATCGATATTCTGTTTCAAAGAATATCCATATGGTTTGGTTCGATCATCACGCTCTATCTCAAAATGCTCACAAAGCATCTCAAGGTTACGCTGAATCGTCCTGATATCTCTTGCTATCCCTGCATGTTCTAACTCTTCGTGAAGTTCAGAAGCAGTAACTTTTCTAGAGCGTGGTATGCGCTTCAATAGTTCAAAAGCTAACACTAATGATTCACGAGTACTTGCTCGTTTAGTCATGCGTTGTATCTTCTAGAGCATCAAAACGCTACTTATCGCCGATGCCCATTGATTGAATAAGGTAGTCTCGTAGATCAGCATGTAAAATCATGCTGCGACATAATATGACGTACGTTATACACCACAATCACTACTGCGTAAACAATATACTATTCTAATGTGTTAAATAAAGTTTACCCAAGCAAACGACAAATTGTGCCGCATGCAATAGGTTAACTTTTAAAAATGAAGGGATATCTAAAAGGCAGGCATAAAAAAGCCCCAGAGACCGAGGCTTTTAGGAGAGGTTACACTCAGCGTCAAACTACAGAAGCTCAACCGACTGCTGCGCGATAACAAATTCTTCGTTGGTTGGGATAACCATCGCTACTGCATCTAGGACTTGTGATTTCGCGATGATACCAGCATTGCCGAAACGCGCGTCTTCGTTGCCTTTCTCGTCTTCAACGAAACCTAGAAGTTTAAGATTTGCTAGGATTTCGCGACGAATCGGTAGTGAGTTTTCACCGATACCACCCGTAAAGATAACAGCGTCTATGTTGCTTAATGGAATCATGTAAGAGCCGATGTACTTAGCTACGCGGTAAGTGAAGACTTCAAACGCCAGTTTCGCGCCTTCGTGCCCTTCTTCCATCGCTTCAAGAATGCCGCGAGCATCCGACGTTAGGCCAGACACACCTAAGAAACCAGACTTCTTGTTCAGCGTTTCAAATACTTTCTCTGCTGACCAACCTTTCTTGATTAGGAACTCGATGATACCTGGGTCTAAGTCGCCAGAGCGAGTACCCATCATCAGACCTGCTAGTGGAGTAAAGCCCATTGATGTGTCAACTGATTCACCATTAGCGATAGCACATACCGATGCACCGTTACCAAGGTGAACAGAGATAAAGCTGGACTCTTCGATTGGCTTATTCAGCATCTTCGCCGCTTCACGACTTACGAAGTAGTGGCTAGTGCCGTGGAAACCGTATCGACGGATACCGTACTCTTTGTACAGCTCGTTAGAGATTGCACCAGTGAATGCTTTTTGAGGCATTGTTTGGTGGAATGCAGTATCAAATACAGCGAATTGAGGAAGGCTCGGGAAAGCTTGCATTGCAGCTTCGATGCCTTTTGCGCCAGCTGGGTTGTGGAGCGGCGCCAGATCTGACAGGTTCTCAATTTCAGCAAGTACTTCATCGTTAATACGTACAGTAGAAGTGAACTTCTCTCCGCCGTGAACGATACGGTGACCCACGGCTACTAAATCTTTTGTGAAACCTAACGTATCCATTAGTGCAACGATTCGATTGATCGCATGCTGGTGGTGGCTGTCTGGAGCGTCAATTGATTCTTCAGTTTTCTCACCATTGTACTTCCAGCTGATAACTGCTTCAGGTAGACCAAAGCACTCACCTAGACCACTCACAATGGCATCACCAGATTTTGAGTCAATCACAGCAAATTTAAGTGAAGAGCTACCAGAGTTAATGACCAGTACAAACGAATTCGACATGGGTATGTTCCTGTTTCAGAGCAAATTAGTGAAGCGATATGCTTCTATTGTTGTGTGGCTACCATTATTCAATATTTTTTGAATCTTTCAACTTTATTTTTAAATCATCAACAAACTAAGTAATTTTTATTGATCTAAAGCAACTGTCGATTTAATTCACTCAAAAAAATTAATGACATTTTAATCGGTAAGCTCCAATTGCTTATACTTTAGTCATGTTTGAACCATTTAGCTTGATAAAACTCTCGATATAACTACAATTTAACAACACAAAATACTGTTAGGGTGATACGTTTGTTTACATTTGCAATTGTTTCGATAGCTACAGGCATATTTTTTCTGGCCTATGGTCTTTTGATTGCAAGAAAAATCTGTACAAAAACACGACATAATGGCTGGAAAGCACTCAGCGGCTTAATTGCTTGTTTCATCGTCGGTTACTCGGCCGTGTTGACGTCAGTTGCGCTTGAAAACAGCATCACACCTGTACTTTTTGGCCTCTCAATTATCTTACTTTCCGGTAGTATTTTTGTGTTGATGGTTTCTAGCTTCAGCTTAAAAACCATTTCTCAACTTCATGTGTTAGCAGAAGAAGAAAAATACAACGCCCTTCATGACTCATTGACTTCTCTACCGAATCGTAAACATTGTATTGAAACGATTCAGATGCTCATCGAAGAAAACGTTCCGTTCCAATTAATGCACCTCGATGTCGTCAACTTTAAACAAGTGAACGATGGTATGGGCCACTTTTGTGGTGATCACCTTCTTATGATGATCGGCCAACGAATTCGCTCTCATATAGAACAAGGAGACTTTGTCGCGCGTATTGGTGGTGACGAATTTGTCGTCATATTGCCGAAAAAGAGTCCTGAAGAAGCCACCCTAGTCGCAAAAAACATTAATGTGGATTTGAAAAAGCCATTTGTCATTGACGGGTTTGAATTAACGAGTGGTGCAGTCATCGGTGTCAGTACTTATCCGGCGCATGGGCAAAATGCAGAGCAGCTCATTAATTCAGCTGATATAGCCATGTATTGGGCTAAATCTTCAGAGCTTGAAATTGCCACATTCTCCCCAGAAATGAATCAGGGCGCTCGACGTAAACTCAAAATATCTCGCCAGATCGACGAAGCGTTGGAAAACAACCAGTTTAAACTGTTTTATCAACCTATTGTTTCTGGTAAATCCAACACAGTTGAGGGCTACGAAGCGCTAATGCGTTGGGTTGGTCCTGATGGCGTTCCCGTTGACCCAGTCGAGTTTATTCCCGTCGCTGAGCAAAGCAATAAAATCACCTCGATAACAGAGTGGATACTGAATCAAATCGCTAGAGACCTTGCCACGTTTCAAGATGCGGGTATTCAGTGCCCTATTCACGTGAACCTGTCTGCTAAAGACTTGATGAGTAGAAATATTGAGAACTTACTGACCAAACTGGCGTTCCAACACTCAACTTTCGTGCGCAATGTTGTTTTAGAGTTGACTGAAACTGCCGCGATTAATCGCCTACGCAGTCCAGAGCAAACTCTTCGGTCTTTAAAAGACTTAGGCTTTAAGATTGCTCTAGATGACTTTGGCACGGGCTACTCTTCGCTATCCTTACTTCGTGATCTGCCTGTCGATCAAATAAAGATCGATCGCTCGTTTGTTTATCAGCTGCAAAAAAATCAACGTAATCGCTCTATCGTAGAAAACTCAATTGCACTTGCACACGGACTTGGTTACTCCGTCGTGGCCGAAGGTGTCGAGAACCAAGCTGTCTATAACATCTTACGAGACAATCACTGTGACTTTGTACAAGGCTATTTCTTTAGTCCTGCGTTACCTATAGAGCGCGCTATCGAGTGGACACATAACTATCAACCTAATGCTTTAACAAATGTGGCTTATTCGCAATAAAAAAGCTGCCCCGAGAGGCAGCAAATGTTCAACACCTAATGGCAAAGATTAAAATTGATAAGCGGCTGAAAGCTTGAAGTTACGACCTGGTTCATAGTCGTCAGCTGCTACGTCTCCGATCATTCCTGATTTAGAGGCATGTGAGGTATATTCTGCGTCAAAGATATTATCAATGCCGAACGTCACCGATAAGTCTTCTGCCTGAGAAGGAATCCACTGAGCATAAAGATTGTGAACATCATAGCTCTCTTTTACTGGCGCACCGTCTTGTACATTATCTTCTTCAAGAACGACGATTGACGTCCACCCAAAGATCGTATCGATTGAGTCCGCTTGATAATCTAACGTTAGCGCGATGCTATCCCCAACATCTAGGCTTCGCGAGGAGCGACCTAGGGTATTTAGCACCGGTCCACCATTGGTTTTATCTTCGTTGTCTGATTTAGCGTAAGACAGCTTAGAATGGAAGTTTTTGTAACCATACGTCGCACTCATTTCAAAGCCTGTGAACTCCATATCACCATAGTTGTAGATGTTATAACCCGCTACAGCATTGGAATATTCAGCAACGATGTAATCATCAATGTCTGTTTTAAATACGGTTAAGTTTGCACTGACGTAATGTTCATCAAAGTGTTTATCGAAGCGCACGCCACCCTGTGTGTTTTGCCCTGTTTCCGCTTTAATATCATCGGCTAGGTACGCCACATCCTGGTATTTGACAAAAGATTCCAGCAGTTCTGGGCCTTTGAATAGGCTTCGTGTACTAGCGAATACTGTCCAGTCACTGTTTACTAACCACTCTGCCCCCAATGACCAAGTCACATCATCAAATGACTTCGTGCTCGTCGCAGCTTCACGTTTATAGTCATCGAATCGAACACCGGCAGTCACACTGAAATTCTCAGTGACGAACATTTGGTTCTCAGCAAAAATAGCACCGCTGATCGCTGTTTCATCGGCGTAGGTCGCTCCCCCATAGATACTTTTACTGTTCTTATCCATGTAATCGGCACCGTAAGTAACCGTATTGCTCAAACCAGCTATAATGACATCCGATTGGAAAGTCGCATTCAAGCCAGCGTTGCGATTTTCTGCGCTGTTAATGGACAGTCGGTCAGTCGGCCAACGGCTGGTCACATTACTTTCATCGCGTACAATCTCTGTTTTGCTGCTGTATAGAGTTACCTTGCCACGATGAACATCACCGCGTAACTCATAAGAGAGCGTCAACGTATCACGGTCATAATCGGTTGGGATGAGTTCTTCGTCGCTGCGAGATTTGTTTGCATCCACAGACCAGTCTGGCCTTGGGTTGTAATCCCCGCTGTCACGATACAAATCATAAGCCAGTTCAAATCGGTGAAGTTCTGACGGTTCGAAGCCAAGCTTTCCGAGCACATTATAGGTGTCCCCCTCAACCCCAAGGGTTTCTACTCCACGCCCATCATCAAAGTTGTCTCGATGGAGCATATGGCCATAAACCATTGCATCCACGTTGTCAGATAACATGCTATACAAAGTCAAAGAACCCTGCTGGCTCGCATTACTCGCGTATCCGCCATACACCCGAGTACCAAACGCTTCGTCGTACCTCAACAAGTCTTTGGCATCTTTCGTCTCGAATAACACTGAGCCACCAATACCATTTTGCGTCACTGAGTTGTTACCAACCTGGATATCCGCACTTTTCAAAATATCAGGATTTAAGGTCAAGTTGCCGATATGGTGGAACATGTTGGCGTGTTGTGACGCCCCATCAAGCCTGATATCGAGGTCTGTCTCACCTAAGCCACGAATATTAATACGTTGGTTTACTGAGTGAGTACCGCCCACATCAACGCCTGGGATGTCGCGCAGTAAATCAGACATATGATCCGCTTGCTTAACAGACATGTCAGCCGCACCGAGTGACTCCGAACTACTGGACACTTTTGTTCCCCAAACGATCACATCGTCAAAGTAGCTAACCTCTTCTTGTGCAACGATTGATGTCGAAAACGTACTAATGATCGCTGCTGTTAACAGTGAGAGTTTTTTGGGGAGCTGGTTTACCCTTTCCATGTGAGACTTCCTAAATCTAAATGATAACAATTCGCAGGTATGATATGTTCGTCTGTCATTGACGAAAAGATGAATTGGTTATGCAAAACTGCATATCACTTATGAGGAAGCACAACATGGCAGTCGCTACACGACAGGCAGGTCGAATACAGAAAATAGCAATCACGCAAAAGATTGAAAATTCAGAACGGCAGATGATTGTTGGTCAAACACCTCATGGGCGGTCGGCTTTGGTCGAAGGTAAATTCATTTCTCATAGCATGGACTCTGAGTTCTCAATCCATGCGGCTCAGTGCCTTGAATTAGAAGATTCCAACGTCATCTCAATGGCCCCGGCTTCAATCATCATCACTGTCTTACTTAAAGGGGAGCTCGATTTTGGTTACGATGATCTCTCGTTTTCTATCGATGGGAACAAAGAAGGCCAAGTTGCCATCGTAAACTTATCTCAGCCGGCAAGTTTTCGGCGTCGAATTATCAAAGACAACAACGTCACCAAACTAAATCTTATGTTAAGTCACCACTGGCTAAAAAAACGCATCAGTGGTCAGTGTAGCCTGAGTGACTTTATGTCCGTGCATAAAAACCACCTTCAACTTTCGGTCAATCAAGACGTTAAACAGATGGTCGAAAAGGTTTTACTGTTCGACAAGGTAGAATCATTTTCTGAACAAATAGCGATTGAGTCGCTATCGTTTCAGTTAATTGAAGCCTTGATGGGTCAAATTGATCTTCACAAATTACCATTGACCAACAAGCCTAGCGACACCGTAGACGTCACATCAATTGAAGATATTGTCTGTTTTATTGAAGCTAACCTGAGCGAATCCCACTCTGCGCAATCACTCGCTACTCGATTTGCCATGAGCACCTCAAACCTTCAACGAAAGTTCAAACTTCAATTGGGCATTACGCTAAACAGCTACATCAGAACGCGCCGACTCAATGTGGCGAAACAACACTTACAACGTGGCTTAGTCAGTGTCACCGAAGCGGCCTATGAAGCGGGATATAACCACCCTGCTAACTTTACCAACGCCTTTAAAAAAGAGTTTGGAGTTCCACCATTAGATATTGTCTCTGACACTCTATAGGTAACGTTTGTAGCTCTGTTCTCACTATGGCTTTCCGTATCACAAAGGCGTTAAAATAAGGACAGTATGACTAAGTTGCTTTCATTGTAGTAAGCGAGGAATATTAATGAACATTGGCGCAGTAGCGAAACTGACAGGTCTTTCGAGTAAGTCCATTCGTCTTTACGAAGATAAGGGGCTGATCAATGCTCCAGCACGCAGCGAGTCGGGTTACAGAGAGTATTCTGATCAGCATATTCAACAACTTAATCTGATTTCTCGTGCCAAGAGTGCAGGCTTTTCTCTTATTGAATGCAAAGAGTTTGTCCAACTCGCATCAAACCCAAACCGAAAAAGCAGTGAAGTGAAAGCAAAGGCAAAAGAGAAGCTCGATGAGGTACAGCACAAGATCGCACAGCTTCGTGAAATTGAACGTCAACTGAAAAGTTGGGTGTCCGTATGCCCGGGTGACTCAGGAAGTTCCTGCCCCATCATTGAAGACTTGACCAAGTAACCAACAAAAAAGCAGCGAAATATCGCTGCTTTTCAGTATGTTAAAGATGTAATTACGCAGACTCGACTTCGTTCACATGCAGTCGATAAATGAGATCATCATAAAGCTTACCACCAATCTCATAAGCATCGATTTCTCTTTCAGCAAGATTAAAGCCCGCCTTTTCCAGCACTTTACAAGAAGCGACATTTCCATCGGTAACGATCGCATTTACAGTGTGAATTGGGTAATTGTGAGTCACATGATCAATCAGTCCAATCAATGATTCTGTACCGTAGCCTTTACCATGAAACTCTGGTAACAATAGATAACCGACTTCAGCTTGATCTTGCTGTTCTTCTGAAACACATAAGCCTGTAACACCAATAGCCTGCCCTGTTGATTTTTCGCGAATAACAAGACATAACCAATGCAAACTTGGCCAAGACCACGTTGGTAATCGAGAGTCAAAACGTTCACGAATTTGCTCGCTAGAGGGCTTATTAAACGCGTAACGAATCACTTCGTCATCTTGATTTAGTCGTTCAAATAGCAGCCAGTCAGATTCCGTAATTTGTGTCATTGATAGCTTATCGGTTTCAATCTTTATCATTATACGTCTCTATGTTAAAAGCTTTGCTAGTGCAGTTTTAGACTCAACAACAATCGTGTGCAGTCGTGACTTATTGCTAGCATAACAATCAACTGGCTGAGTGTCTTTTTCTATTTCCAAACACACATCAAATAAGGCATCTAACCCCAAACTGCCTGCCGATCCTTTCAGCTTGTGGGCAACACTTTTTACGTCGTTACTATTCGTCTGTTCATGCGCTGAAGCTAGTAGTTCCAATGCTTCATCGGCACTACTGTAAAACAACTCCGCGATTTCTTGCATCTTTGGTTTGCCAAGGACATTCATATCTGATGTCACTATCGCTGGATTAATCACTGATCGTGCGGTCATAACGGTTTTCTCCTCATGACAATCACTTTGTTTCAAAAGTAACTCTTTGCCATCTAGGCTGTTTTGAACGGTGTGACAAAGCGCATCTTTGTCCAAAGGTTTGGGTAGATAACCATCAAAACCTGCTGAAAGATAGCTAGCCACTTCCTCATTATAGACATGGGCCGACACCGCTATCATCGGCGTTGGCGGGTTACCGCACTCACGTTCTGAACGTTTTAGTTGTGCCAGTAAGTCAACACCGTTGCAGTCTGGTAGGTTGATATCCATTAAAACAATATCAAATCGTTGCGAATCAAACAGCGCAGCCGCACTTTGGCCATCAACTGCGGTATGTACTTGATGCCCCATACTGTTCAAGAAGCCTTCTGCCACCATGCAGTTTACTGGGTTGTCTTCAATCAACAGAACTTTGGCATCAATTAGGCACTCAGAGCTTGTCTCTAATTCTTCAACCGCGTGACCGACGACCAATGGAATTGAGAACCAGAATCGACTGCCTTCACCTGAGGTGGACTCAACATTCAACTGGCCACCCATCGCTTCGACAATACGTCGACTAATCGCAAGGCCAAGCCCTGTTCCCCCCTTCGCACTCAATCCGCCAGATGCTTGAGTAAACGCATCAAACAGTGTTAACTGCTCCTGTTCGCTAATACCAACACCACTGTCAGTGACTTCAAACAGAACATTACCTTCGATATCAAGATCCAAAGAGACATAGACATCAACATGACCAGAGTCGGTAAACTTAATCGCATTACCCACCAAGTTATTTAACACCTGACTAATTCGCGTCACGTCACCGTGCCAGTACTTCTCGACATCGGATTCAATAAAAGACTCGAGTGCTAGTGATTTCTCTTGTGCTCGCCCATCTAACAGTTGTTTTGTATCTTCAACCATCGAATATAGATTAAAGTCTGTTGGGCGTATCGCTAAATGCCCCGCCTCTATCTTTGAGTAATCCAATACATCATTCAGAATCGCTAATAGCGTTCGACCACTGCGGTTAATGACATCGACATAGTGCCCTTGTGTGCTATTCAGACCTGCATCCTTTAGCAAGCGGGCTGTCCCAAGTACACCATTCATTGGAGTTCGTATTTCGTGGCTCATGGTCGCTAAGAATGCAGATTTTGCCTTACTTGCTTGTTCAGCCTCTTTCCGTGCTCTAGCATGATTTTCAACCTCTTCGTTGAGGCGAACATTGGCATTTTGAAGCTGGTGCGTGCGCTCTGTAATCAGCTCTTCTAGGTGCTCTTTGTGTTCTTCTAGTTCGCGTTTTGCTTTGGTTTCACTCTCAGCAACGACTTTAAGTGCGCGCGCTGTATCTCGCGCGGTAATAATGGCCTGCCCCATGTGTGCAAGCTCATCGTTACCTTTCACAGTCACATCTACTTGAAGCTGACCTTTCGCGATGGAAAGAAGAGCTGATGAATACTCTGCTAGTCGTTTTAAAACCGACAAATAGACCACTTTCCAAACGATTAAAACCGCACCCACCATGCCGAGTATGGTAATAATCGTCAGGGTTAACTGAGCGTAATCCAGTGTAGTTTTTAACTCTGCGACCGCTTTTGTTGTCGCCGCATTCGATTCATCGATAAGCTTGTTTACTGTGGTATTCAGTGTTGAGAACTGGGTCAAAGTATCTTGCATGAGCTGCTGAGCAAGAAGTTCGTTCTCGTAACGTTTTAGGAGCACTTCGAATACCACTTCACGTTGTTCTAATTGAACAAGCAAATCGACCATTTGAATCGATCGAGTAGGATCTTCTACCGCTTTCACTCGGCGCTTCATAATCGACAAGTTGTTGTTGAACTCCTGACGGATCGTGCGAATACGGTCAATATTCGAAATAGTTCGCGTCTCTTCGATATGATTGAGTAGCTTAAAAGCCAACAGATGAAGCTCGTGTAAGCGCTCAGCCAAGTCAAGGTCGACCTCAACCAAGGTATCGAGCGCTCGGTAGGCTTGTTGCTTATTATCGCTCTCCAACAGGTCGTAAATATGCGTAACGTTCGCGACTGCAATGGTTGATGTATTGGAGACCTGAGTACGTGTAAGTTGTTCCAGTTCTTTGGCTAACTCGCGTAGCTGCGATGTTCTGACTTTAAGTTCACTATCGAGAAATAGTCGCTTTTCGACACTAATACCCAATTTAGCGAGTGTATCGATGACGACTTGAAGGTCAGATTCCAACTTATTAAGCAATGATGAATCAAACGAGTCCGATCCTAACTGTTTGATGTGTGTAAGCAGAGACTCTAATTGCGAGAATAGTGCCTGACCTGATGCTTGACGTTCCGCTTCGGTCTTCGCATTTGATAATGTTTGCACCGATGAAATGATGCGTGAACTGAGTTCCGATACCTGGCGGGCTTCAATCATAGATGGAATTGCAGAGTTAACGACGTTACGCTCAGTTTTAGCCACCGAAGTGAAACCAAATACACCAATCAGAGCGGAAATCAAAACCAGCAGTGCCATCGCGATAAACGCAAACAGCAACTTACGACCAATACTGGCTTTAGCGAGTAACATAGAGAATCTTCACTTCTTTAGTCTTCTATAATGCGGTATATTTTGCAGTGTTTATTGTGCCTTTACCAACGAAATACTGCATGTCTTTGATCTCCGCTATTAAAAAGCGAGCACCACTCCTCAGCATGGTTAGCCTGCTGACTATCCCTAACTTGGCTCAAGCCAACGAGCCCGAACGTATCTGCGCGGTATACCCGCATTTGAAAGACTCTTATTGGCTTTCAGTTAACTATGGGATGGTCGATGAAGCCAATCAGCAAGGCGTTGATTTAAGAGTGCTTGAGTCTGGGGGCTACCTAAACTTTGAAAAGCAAAAAGAGCAAATTTCACTTTGTGTGCGTTGGGATGCTGACGCCATTATTTTAGGTACGGTCTCCCCTGACTTGTTCTACACGTCTCTGCGTCAAACTGCGAGTTCTACACCAGTTTTTGCTGCCGTGAATGAGCTGAGCGTCGATGAAGCTAACAGCAATGTGGTTAAAGGTCAGGTTGGCGTAGATTGGTATTGGATGGGTCATTACACCGGAGAATACCTTAAGGCCAAACACCCCACAGGTTCAGGCATCGCGAATGTCGTGTTATTACCGGGCCCTCAGTCAAGCGGTGGTACAAAGCCTGTCGTCAAAGGCATTTATGATGCGATCAAAGGAAGCGACATTCGAATCATCGACACCTATTGGGCTGATAATGACAAGGAGTTACAGCGTAACCTAGTTCAAACCGCCATCGACAATAAGAACACCGATTACATAGTGGGCAGCGCCGTTGCAATCGAAGCGGCCATTAGCGAACTGAGAAGTTCAAATATGCAAGACAGTATCGGTTTAGTTTCAACTTACTTAAGTCACGGCGTATACCGAGGACTTTTAAGAGGCCGTGTTGAATTCGCACCAACAGATAAAATGGTAAAACAAGGCCGCCTCTCAATCAGACAAGCGGTCAGTTACCTCCGCGGAGAACAGTACAACCGTGTTGTTGCCCCTACGATTGAACCTTTAACACCAGATAATTTAGACTCAGAAGTGATCGATCAATCTCTATCGCCTTCAGAGTACCGCCCTACTTTTTACGTCTATAACGAAAACAAATAATTAGGAAGTCTTGATGGAAAAAACGACTCGTACACTACCGGAAAACAAACACATCGCACTTGTTGCTCATGACAATTGTAAGCCTGAGCTGCTGCGTTGGGTTACTGAGAACAAAGAGAAGCTGCAAGGACATTTCTTGTATGCGACAGGCACCACTGGCTCAATGCTGAGTAAAGAAACGGGCCTAGCAATCAAAAGTATGATCAGCGGCCCAATGGGTGGTGACCAACAGCTAGGTGCCCTTATCTCAGAAGGTAAGATTGATGTACTGATCTTTTTCTGGGATCCACTCAACGCCGTACCTCATGACCCTGATGTAAAAGCACTATTGCGTATTGCGAGCGTTTGGAATATTCCAGTTGCAACAAACCGCGCAACCGCTAAGTTCATCATTGAGTCTGAGCTGATTACCGAAAAAGTAGATATTGAGATCCCTGATTACGAAGCTTACCTAGCGAATCGTACTTAACACCATCTCAAGATGAATAAAAAAAAGCCTGCATCGACGCAGGCTTTGTTATTTTAAGCAGTTTGTAAGGACGCTTTCGCTTGTCTATCTCTGAAAAATAGACTGTAAAGCACTGGCACTACACCAAGGGTCAGCACCGTTCCCACTGCCATACCAAAGATCATCACAATCGCCATCGAGTACCAGAACTCCCCGCCAGAGATAGCAAGCGGTACAAGCCCAAGAATCGTTGTCAGCGTCGTCATTATGATAGGTCTAAAACGCGTAACACAGGCTTCAACAATAGACGACTTCACAGAAAGACCTGTCTCTCTTTGCTGTTCGATACAATCGATTAAGACAATACCATTGTTAATAATGATCCCCGCTAGACTGAAGATGCCTAACATTGCTGGGAACGTAAAATACGCATCCATGATAAGCAAGCCTGATGATGCACCAATCAATGACAGCGGAATCGTCATTAAGATAATTGCTGGGCGGCGAATTGAGTTAAATTGCAAAAGCAACAGCAAGATCATCACAGCAAAGCACTGAGGTAAGTAACCAAATAACGCGCCGTTTGCCTTGCTCGCCCCTTTTAGCTCACCACCAAGGTAAATATCGTAACCTGGAGGAAGGTCAAGCTTATCCAACGCTGGCTGAACCAGTTTATTTAATTCGCTAGCCTGAAGCGAATCGTGTTTAACGCTGATCGTTACTGTACGCTCTAAGTTAAAACGACGGATGACTGACGGCTCGCTATGTGCCTCAATGGTTGCGAATTGAATCAAAGGTAATGCCGCCCCCGTACCACTTGATACGATTTGAGCAGAGAATAACTCTTCGATTCGTTTATCTTCATCACTGCCACTTACAACGACTGGAATGACATCTTCGTCACTGCGATAGCTTGTGATTGTCTTTCCACGTAAATAGCCTTCTAGGCTCTGAGCGATGTCTCGGCTTGAAACCCCTGCTCTAAGCGCTAATGCTTGGTCAATATTTACCACAAGCTTAGGCACGTTGTTTTCCCAATCGTTGCGTACACCGACTGCACCCGGAATTTGTCGAAGAACTTGCTCGATTTCTAATGCGATGTTTTGCAAGGTCTCGATGTCTTCCCCAACGACTTGATATTCCACTAACCCTAACTCTGTGCCACCAAGCCACATACGTTTCGCTTGACCACTTGCTTCAGGAAGATCGGTGTTAAAGAAACGGTTGGTCTTTTCAACCATGGTCAGTGCGGCATTGGAGTCTGTGGTGTTTACAACTAAAAATGCACGATTTGGTTGGCGATCTATTGGAGACAGAGCCAAGAAAAAACGAGGACCACCATCACCAACATACGCAACGGTACTGGTCACTTCTGGATTTTCTTCTTGGTTAAGTAACCAATTATTAAGACGTTCAGTCACTCTTTCCGTTTCGGAAACTTTTGTCCCAGCAGGCAGATCGACAAAAACCAAATATTGGTTGCGCTCCGAACCTGGCATGAATTGAACCGTTACAAAACGGAAACCATAAATAGCTAGGGCAAAAATAACCAATACAGTTGTAATAAAGCTAAAGCGGAAATTCAATACTGTGGTAATCGCCTTACGATAACCAGTATGAAACTTTGTCTCTTTCGCTGGTTGATTTCCTTCTTTGCTATCGCGCATGAACCATACGCACATA
Organism: Vibrio sp. RE86; assembly: GCF_013114545.1. Lineage (GTDB taxonomy): Bacteria > Pseudomonadota > Gammaproteobacteria > Enterobacterales > Vibrionaceae > Vibrio. The sequence continues at coordinate 38,339 of NZ_VTXI01000021.1, forward strand.
ACAGGGGTAGCGAAAAGACACAGAAACCAAGAGCTAAGAAGCGCAATGGTAATTACCTGAGAGAGTGAACGCAGATATTCACCCGTCACATCTTGTGCGAGCAGCAATGGCATAAAGGCCAAAATTGTCGTTAACGATGAGGTAAGCAGCGGCAGCGCCATGGTACGAGAAGCTTCAATGGCAGCCTCTTTTCGTTCTACGCCCTCTGCAATCTTAGTTTTTATGTACTCCGCAATAACGATACCGTTATCCACCAGCAGCCCGAGTGCAATGATGATCGCCGCAATCGACATTCTTTGCAGTTCGACACCCCACAATGTCATTCCTATAACAGTCATTAAGATGGTTAAAGGAACGATACTGCCGACAATCAGCCCCATTCTGACGCCAAGAAATATCATTACGACGGCTAAGACGACACCGATTGTCTGCAATAAGTTATTGGTTGCAGACTTCACTGCAACATCAACTTTTTCTGGTTGGAATGTCGCTAACTCTAACTGCATACCTACTGGTAGTTTTGTTTTCTCTTCAGTAAGAAAACGCTCAATCTCTTGCCCGAACTGGTCACTCTGCGCGCCATCAATCATCGCCGCAGCAATAATGATCGCGCGTTGATTGTTGAAATAGACAGGTGTGTTAAATGGCTCCTCATAACCGCGGTAGACTGTCGCTAAATCACGTAAGAAAACCGTGTTATCAAGCTCACGAATGTACAAATCAAGGTTAAGGATATCTTCGACAGACTGAAAGTTGCCGGTGGGTTCAATCTCTACTTCCAATGAGTCCGCTTCAATCACACCACCAGGCATCACAACGTTTCGAGCCTGTAGTGTTTGGATCACTTGCTTAAACTGAAACTTGTCGTTTTCAAGCGCATCAGGGTTAGCCTTAATCCAGATACGTTCTTCATTAACGCCATACAATTCAACCTGTGATACGGTTCGTTGACTGTTCAAACGGTCTTGGATGTTTTCAGCGACCGTGTTCAACTCGCCTTGCGTAAAGTCATCACCATAAAGTGCAATCGTTGCCGAATAGACCTGACCAAACTCATCATTTACAAATGGGCCTTGGGTCCCATCAGGAAGTTGGGGCTTTATCGCATCCATTCGGTTACGAAGATTGTCCCAAATAGGTTGGAGATCAAAAAACTGGTCATCAACCGTTACGTTAATTTGAGCAACCCCCGTACGAGAAAATGACTTAATATCCGTCACTTCAGGGATCTGCTTGATCTCTCGCTCTAGTGGTTTGGTAATGAAGTTTTCGATTCGCTCTGGCGACATTCCCGGGAACTGAGCAACCACCACTGCATTTCGAATGACAATCTCAGGATCTTCTTTGCTAGGCGCACTCATAAAGGTTTTGTAACCAATGAGCACCAGCATGATGAGAAATACTTGAGTAAAGCGATTAAAGTTAAGCGCTAAGCGGGTCAACTTTTCCATGGTGTCTCTCCTTAAATACCATTCCAAAGAGACACTTGTTGCCCTTCAAACAAATAAGGCACACCAGCAACGACAACCTTTTCACCAGCAGAAAGATTATTCAGTACAACCACATCGCTATTGATATTGCGTCGGACTTGAACATAACGTTTTTCAAGAGTTAACTGCTCGTTGACGACAAAGATAGCCGCATTGTTCTGCTCGCCACGCTCTTCATAATCATTAAAGTCAAACGCCGTTAGCGGCAAAAACACAATCTTTTCATTTTGCTGACCAATGTTGAACTCCACGTGCGCCGTCATACCATTTCTCAGTAAATCATGAGCTTGACTCAACATAAGAGTCACGCTGTAGGCATTGCCCTTTTCGACCACAGCGCCAATTTCACTGACTGAACTTTCAAGTACTAATCCATTTAGAGCAGGAATAATCACGTTAATCTGTTCGCCAAAATCCACTTCACCGATTAGAGATTCTGGAACCAAAAAGTCCACTTGGTAAGCGTTCGAGTTGATCAGTTCAATGACCGTTGTACCGGAGCTAATCTTAGTAAACTCATCAAGAAATACCGCACTTACCTGACCTGAGAATGGCGCGTATAAAGCAGTTCGTGCAAGGCTAAGCTCTGCGTTGTTAACGTCTGTGACCGCAACATTCACTTGCTGCGCTTTTGCATCAAGATCCGCTTTAATTGAAAAGAGTTCAGAGTCCGATACGAATCCTTTTTCCTTAAGCTTATTTGCTCGCTCATATTGGTCTTTGGCTTGGACGTGTGCAGCCGTAGCTGACCCTAAAGACGCTCTTGCCTTAGCTAAAGCAAGTTTAAACTCTTCTTTGTCTAGCTCAGCAATGAGCTCTCCCTTTTCTACTCGTTGGCCCTTTTTGATATGGAGGACTTCGATTGTACCACTCACTTTGAAACTTAGAGGGGATGTAGTTGCACTCTTCACCTCACCGCCAAACTGCCTAGTTTGCTGATGATCAGCGAATTCCGTTTCGATATATTTTACACTTTTGACTTGAAGTTCAGCGACATTCGATGCGTTTTCCGAACGTTCACCACATGCACTTAGTGCAACGAGAAATGGCAGTAGTAGTAGGCGTTTCAAAGTATCAATCTCTAAATGGTATTTTGTACCATTATATACAAAACGGCGTTTTTTTAAAGTTAGCAGATCTTGATTATATGAATTGCTTCCCAATAATATTCAAATTATAAGGCGATCGGACTTCTAAGAAGAGAATTAGACTAAAATGGAATTGTAACGTTTAGGGTATGGCGTTAATCTGTCCAAGAATAATAAAAAATATACCCATCTAAACTAATCGCTGTTGCTAGGAGATCACTCTATGTGTAAAGAGAAAACATCAAATGATGTGCTATGTTGCCCACTGTGCGGCAGTGAAGAGTACTTACTCTCGTCTAGTGACAAGATGCTGTGTGCGGAGTGCGGTTCTTTCTTTGAAGACATCAAAACGGTCATTAACGAGCAGCCGATTCCTCGCCCTCTTTCTAATACTCAAAGTATCGGCTATGTCCCCGTTTCTTTAATGCATTAATTCCCTTTAGATTAACGACTCCAACTCTTTCAAACTGTGGATCTTCGTCAGCTCTAACTCATGAGATTTGTTGTTCAGCCTTGTAAGGTGCACAGTATGAACGCCAGCTCGAATGCCCGCTTCAAGACCTTTTGGCGTATCATCGACATAGACACACTCTTGCAGCCTAAAGCCCATATTCATTGCACTGTATAAAATAAGGTCAGGTTCAGGTTTCCAACTGTTGGTATCAAACGCAGAGAATATTTTCCCTTTAAAGAAAGGTAGAAGCCCAGTTAACTCAAGAGATCGTGTTATTTTGTCTACCGGGCCATTAGAAGCGACACAGTACTCCACACCACGCTGATTGAGGTTATCGAGCATTTCAAACACGCCATCCATTGGCTTCAACTGTTCTTCAAACAGATCATCGAGAATGTCGCGATAAATGGGTTCTAATCGATCTATTGAAACCGTTACCCCTAAACGCTGTTTCGTCGCCGCTAAGATGTCAGCAAGCTTGCCACCTTCAAAGTGGTTAATCGCTTCTTCCATTGTTAACGTTGCATTGAAGCGATGGAAGGTTTCGCATAGTGCCTGACAACAAAGTCGCTCACTATCGACAAGCGTGCCATCACAATCAAAGATTACGCATTGTGCTTGTGTATTTGCCATGAAAATCACCTTCTTATTTCGCTTCGAGAAATATTAGAAAATTTGGTGATAATTAAAATGACCCAGTTAACAGTTTATTTGATTGGATGAGATTAGATGCAGAAGTTTAGAGTACGTCACCTTTTTTGGTGTCCATACTCACATAAAGATCAGACGAAAGTCGCAAGTGTTGAAGGGAAGCTAGCGGTGAGCTTAAAACTCTAAATACAACGCTTCAGCCTGTGTCGTATGGTCGTATTTAGTCAAAACCGCTGAAACAAATGCAGCAGTTTCACTCTCGTCTCCGCTTTTTACCACAACATCGGAAACCAACACAGAACCTTCATGCTGAGAAATAATAGCAGCCGCTACCGGTTCACCGGACTTAAAGCCTAAATACAGAGCACAAGGTTCTGAATAGATAATTTGAGTAAGAAACTCGACGATCATGTCTTGATCTGAGCTGTCGTGCCATTGCGTTGATTGAAGCAAGGAGAACATGACGGTTAAGCGATGAAAATCAACTAAAAAAATATCGTCTTGTGCAAAAGAGGCTTGCTCGCCTGTATTGTGCTCAATACGCTTGTATTGACGGCTCTCAACCGCCTTTTTGTATACCTCTAACCCTATAAGACTTTCCTTGGTCGGAAACTGTACGTCAACTTGTTGATAAAGCCAGTTATTCTTAATTTCGGCAATCTGAGGTAACGACATAATAAGGTTAAACCTGTTTGTATACTCTAAGTTGATGAAAGCTTACTCGATAACACATTGAGGCCACAAGTATTTTGAACAGATATCCAGAATATATGAACAAAAACTGATATGCTGTCTCTATCACATTTATAGACCTATTCAGGATAAAGCATGAAAAAGATATTAATGGCTACACTCATCGCAGCTTCAGTCGCGGGCTGTTCTGACAATGAGGTGGGTAATGTTGACCTTGGCATCTTTAGTCTAAAGGATCTATCGGTAAAGAACTTAGATGACGAAAAAATTCCTGGCGTAACCTGTCACATAGCCTCTGTAGAAGCCGACTTTTCGCTTGCCGACCCAAGTGACTCTTCTATTTCTTGTCGCCAAACCGGCGAGATTACTCCTGAGATGATTGCGAAGATCGACAAGAGTCAATCTGGCGAGGTTGTCTTCAAGCAGTCTAAAAGTATCTTCTTTAAAACAATGAAGGTTCGACGCATCTATGATGCAGAAAACCAAACCCTACTCTACTTGTCATACACAACCAAAGAAACAGATAGCAGCTTTAAACATAGCCTATCTACTGTTCCACTTTGGGGTACAGCGGCTTACGTTGACCAACCAGTGACAGTAAGCAACTAAACGGTTTAAACGATGTAGCATCAGACGACATTCGTTATGCCGCTGAAAAATCGATTAAAAAAGTGCCAAAGCAGTGTCTTTGGCACTTTTTTATGTAATAAAAATGAAAGGAATCTTACATTAATGTGATATCATGCGGGAAAATTTTCAACGCCACTTTTAAAATGAAGTTTCCCGGACAGCGCAAATCTAAGCACTACTTTCCTACACACGCTCGTGACCCATTAATCAACCAAATGAAGCAAACACCAAAGCTTTATCGCCCGATTGTTGTTGGTATTGGTCAAACGATTGTTGACATCGAAGCTCGTGTAGACGATGAGTTCCTAGCAAAATACGACTTGAGTAAAGGACACTCTCTAGTCTTAGAAGAGAGCAAAGCGGATGCACTGTATGAAGAGCTAGTCGAACGTGGCTTGATCACTCACCAATACCCTGGTGACACGATCGGTAACACACTGCATAACTACTCTGTTCTAGCTGATAGTAAGTCCGTTCTACTTGGCGTAATGTCGCGTAACATTGAAGTAGGCTCATTTGCATACCGTTACCTATGTCGCACGTCTTCTCGTATGAACCTGAACCACTTACAAACGGTTGAAGGTTCAATTGGTCGCTGTTACACACTAATCTCCGAGAATGGAGAGCGTACGTTTGCTATCAACGAAGGTGAGATGAACAAGCTTCGTCCTGACAGCATTCCTGAAGAAGTGTTCGAGAAAGCCTCTGCACTGGTTGTTTCTTCTTACCTAATGCGCGGCAAACCTGAAGACCCGATGCCTCAAGCGGTCGCACGCGCAATCGAGCTTGCAAAAGAGAACAACGTACCTGTTGTCCTGACTCTTGGTACTAAATGGGTAATCGAAGGCAACGCCAAATGGTGGCAAGATTACATCAAAGAAAACATCACTATCGTTGCAATGAACGAAGAAGAAGGTGAAGCCCTAACGGGAGAAAAAGATCCACTTCTTGCTGCCGATAAAGCGTTGGAATGGGTTGACCTTGTGCTGTGTACTGCAGGCCCTTCAGGTCTTTACATGGCTGGTTACACAGAAGACAGCGTTAAGCGTGAAACTGAACTTCCTCTATTGCCAGGTAATATCGCTGAGTTCAATAAGTACGAGTTTAGCCGCGCAATGCGTCGTGATGAATGCGCAAACCCGTTAAAGGTGTACTCGCATATTGGCCCTTACCTTGGTGGTCCACTTGAAATTAAGAACACCAACGGTGCCGGTGATGCTGCTCTTTCAGCGCTTCTGCACGACATGGCAGCCAATAGCCATCATTTGATGAATGTACCTAACTCATCGAAGCATGATCAGCCATACCTAACGTACTCATCTCTTTCTCAGATTTGTAAGTACGCTAACCGTGTAAGCTATGAGGTGTTAACGCAGCACTCTCCTCGTTTGGGCCGAGCATTGCCAGAGCGTGAAGACAGCTTAGAAGAAGCATACTGGGATCGCTAAGACGATAACGGTCACTTTCTAACGAATTAAAGCAAGAGCCCCACATTTAATGTGGGGCTCTTTGTTTTGATGCTATTTTCTCAACGCATTCAGTTTCGCTTGCGCAATACCAAATATCGTATCAATCGGATAGCTGCCTTCATCACTCGGCGTGCCAGCAGGTTTGCCAGTAAATAGTTCTATGGCCTCGGTCACGTGCTCAATCGCCCAGATGTGGAACTCACCTTTTTCAACCGCTTTAACCACGTCAGGACGCAGCATTAAATTGTGCATGTTCGAACGTGGAATAATGACACCTTGAGAATCGGTGCGACCTTTGATTTCACACACATCGAAGAAGCCTTCGATTTTTTCGTTCACACCACCAATAGGTTGAGACTCACCAAATTGGTTCATAGAACCGGTAATGGCTATGTCTTGGCGGTTTGGCTGCTTAGAAAATGCGGAAACAACGGCACAAAATTCAGCCATACTCGCACTATCACCATCGACACCGCCATAAGATTGTTCAAATGTAATCGTTGTACTGAGGGGAACTTTCGCCGTCTTACCAAACACTGAGGACAGATAAGCGGTCAGAATCATCACCCCTTTAGAGTGAATACTGCCACCGAGATCAACACTACGTTCGATGTCGATCACTTCACCTTCACCGTAACAGGTGGTCGCAGTAATTCGATTTGGCGCACCGAACATATACTCACTGGTACTAAGTACAGAAAGCGCATTCACTTGGCCAACCGCTTCACCATGGGTATGAATAAGCGTTGTACCGTTGATAAAGCTTTCCATGACGCTATCTTTAAGTCGGCTCACTCGAAGCTCTTGATTCGACAGCGCTTCTTCAACATGACTAGAACGAATCATGTTCGAGTTTGCTTGCCTTGCAACGTAGTTCGACTCTCGCAAAAGGTTGGCGATATTGGCAGAGTGAAGCGAGATCTTTGTTTGATCGCCTGCCAGTCTGGAGCTGTGTTCAATAATCCGTGCGATTGCTTTTCTATCACAGTGCAACATGCCATTGTCGTTGACCACACTCGAGATAAACTTAGCGTATTGAAGCTCTGAATCTGGATTGCGTTTCATCTCGTCTTCAAAGTCAGCCGTCACTCGGAATAGCTCGCTAAATTCCGGATCGTAGTGTTGCAGTAGTTGGTAAGTACGATAGTCGCCAAAGAGGATGATCTTCACATCTAATGGAATCGCTTCAGGATCAAGAGAGACCGTACCCGTCAATGTCACCTCTTTTTCTAATGAGGTAAAACTTAACTGACGCGCTCTTAACGCACGTTTAAGCCCATCCCATACATAAGGTTGTTCAAGTACCTTTTGAGCGTCCATAAGTAGCACACCGCCATTCGCTTTGTGCAGGCTACCAGGGCGGATCAGTGAGAAATCCGTAAACACAGTACCTTTAAACGTTGCCGTCTCAATATAGCCAAACAATGTGTGATAGTTTGGGTTCTCTTCTACAACAATCGGGAACTCATCGCTCTTACGGCTTACAAGCACGTTAACCTTGTAACGTCGTGGCAATTTTTTATCAAGTGATGCTGTCGCCGCTTCGCCCTGCTCTGCACTCTGTTCCAAAAATATATCGGCATTCTCGACGATATCGGCTTGCAACTCGGTCAAGTAACTCTTGATTACCGGATAACCTGAGTAATCCTTTTTCAGCTGTTTGATAAAGTGCGTAATAACGTCCAACGTCACTTCATCATTGAGCTTCTTGATTTTCTCACTGTACGCTTCTTCCCACTCGGTCAGCTGACGAACCATATTGCGCAATTGAACTTCGAGGTCGTCGATTGCTTCGCCGAACTCCTCTTGCTCTTTTTTGCTCAGCTCATCAAATGACTCTTCACTGTGCAGCTCTTCACCATTCATTGCGACGAACTGATAGTCACCTTGAGTAGTAATCGTCAGGCTAATCCCTTTGGTTTTGGCGTCTTTAGTGATCAGTGCTAGCTCAGCTTCTTGCTTGGCTGCCAACTGATTCTTCAGCTTGTCAGCACGGCTGTAGTAAAGCTCGTTATCAAACGCCAATGGCATAGCGTTAACAAGTTTGGACATCAGCTTTTCGATATCTTGCTTAAGCTTGCTACCGACTCCACAAGGCAACTTAAGAACTCGTGGTGTTCTAATATCTTCAAAATTTGCAACATAGCACCAGTCGTAAAGTGCCTGCGCGTCGTGCTGATGACGATTAAGGTAGCGTAAAATCATCGTGCGCTTACCAAGGCCATTTTGCCCGATAGCGTAGATGTTATAGCCTTTCTCTTTAATCGACATCGCAAACTCTACTGCTTTTTGAGCTCGCTCTTGACCGACAATTTCATCGATAGGCGGCAACTCTTTAGTAGACTTGCTTTCTAATTTTTCTAGTTCAGCTGCTAGGTATAGCTGATTGGCATCAAGTCTTTGAATCGTCATCACTCTATCCTTGTGTTTTTCTATCTTGCCCTTAGTTTAGGCCAGAATTATTTAGATTTTAGTGACTTACAACCAGAACACGTTCAAGTGATTACTTTTTACACAAAATCATCTTAATATCACTTTTAAATGATAATTATTTGCATTGGTTAATAAATTGCATTTAAATAGTGGCCTCAAATGGTGAGCGGAGTATTTGAACATGGAACTGCAACAATGTTGGGCACATTATCTAAAAGCTGAGCAATTGTTAGAACAAGGGCACTGGCCAGAGGCGCATTACTTATACGATCAAGTCTTAAACCATCTCCCTGGGCACCTGCAATCCGCCCTCTCTTCAACCGATACTAAACCATGTCAATTTAGCTGCTTAGTAACAGGGCTACGTGATGCTGCGGTTTCTCAGTCAGAGATACTGAACAAGATGGGCCAACAGCAAGAAGCGTTCAACCTCCTCAATCAAACCTATGCACATCTGCAATTTGTGTCGATTGAAACGTTCGACTTGGTTCAAGCAACCCAACACATTATTCATAACCAGTGCGAAGACTTACTCCGTCATATTGGGGCTTTTTGTAATGCCCAAAGAAGCGCACAGTGGATGCTTGAGTTCGAACATGTCCAGAAAGCCCACCATTACTTTTCTACCTTGAAACAACACAATGCGGTTATGGAAAGCGCACACATAATAAATTAATAAGGAAATACAATGTCACAGATGCCAATCCTTTCAGTTCGCGAGCTATCGGTCAGCTTTACCACAAACGATGGTATTGTTGATGCCGTGAAGGAAGTCAGTTTTGATCTGTTTAAAGGTGAAACACTGGCAATTGTTGGTGAATCAGGAAGTGGTAAATCGGTATCAACCAACGCCTTGATGCAGCTATTGCCGAACAATGCCATCGTTCACCCTAGAGCTGAAATTGAGTTCGAAGGTAAGCAACTACTTGATCTGACAGAAAAGGAGATGCAGTCCATTCGAGGTGACCGAATTGGCATGATCTTCCAAGAACCAATGACCTCTCTCAACCCATACATGAGAGTCGGCATTCAAGTTGCCGAGGCCATTATGTGTCACCGAAGCGTCACACGTAGCCAAGCGAAAGAGAAGGTATTAGAGCTATTTGATCTTGTTCACCTACCGAACCCACAACAAGCTTATACCAAGTATCCCCACGAATTTTCTGGCGGTCAGTTGCAGCGCATTATGATCGCAATGGCGCTCATTAACGAACCTGATATTTTGATTGCCGATGAACCGACTACCGCTTTGGACGTAACGGTACAAGCGGAGGTCCTCAACCTGATCAAAGAGATTCAAGCTAAAATGGGGATGTCGATCCTCTTTATTACTCATGATTTAGGTGTCGTTAAACACCTTGCTGATCGCGTAATTGTGATGTGTAAAGGAGACGTGGTTGAAGAAGGAGAGTGTGACGCGCTTTTTGCCGATCCGCAGCATGAATACACCCAAATGCTCATCAACTCGATACCAAAAGGCAGTAAGAGCCCTATTGAAGACTCCGCTCCTGCCCTACTTAAAGCTGACGATATTCGCGTTAAGTTTCTTATTAAGTCACACTTTATGGCGAAGCATAACCAATACTTTGAAGCCGTGAAAGGTATCTCTCTAGAACTTAAGCAAGGTGAAACACTCGGTATTGTTGGCGAATCTGGTTCAGGGAAGTCGACGTTAGGGCGCGCCTTAATCGGTCTTCTTCCTTCTACTGGGCATATTGAGTTTAAAGGGCAATCGCTCAATCAACTTTCAGATAAACAGCGTTTTAAACTTAAGAAAGACATTCAGATGGTGTTCCAAGATCCTTATGGTTCACTTTCCCCTCGGATGACTGTTGGCGATATCATCACTGAAGGTCTGACCGTTCATCAGCCTCACCTTTCGCGTCAGGAACGTATGGTAAGAGCAAGAACCGCACTAGAAGAAGTTCGTTTAGATCCTCACTCGATCAACCGCTATCCACACGAGTTCTCGGGTGGGCAACGTCAGCGTATCGCTATTGCTAGAGCTCTGATTCTTGAACCATCTTTCATCTTACTGGATGAACCAACTTCTGCGCTTGATCGATCAGTCCAGCTCACTGTGATAGAGCTACTGAAAGATATTCAGAAGAAACACAACATCGGCTTTTTGTTTATCAGTCACGATTTAAGTGTCGTAAAAGCGCTCTCCGATCGCGTGTTGGTGATGCAGAAAGGCGAAGTCATGGAACAAGGCAGTGCAGAAGAGATTTTCCACAACCCTCAAAGTGATTACACGAAAAAGCTCATCGCAGCGTCATTTGAACTAGAAGAAGAGACAGAAGCTGCCTAAGCTTATAACTCGTTCGGTTTGGCCGCCGACCCTAAAGCCGACGCATGGAAGCGTCGGTTTTTTTATAAACATTTTCTGTACCCTCTTGATATACAGTCAATCATACCGTAAATTGGTATTAAGATCGGATATCAGGAGTCTATTGTGGAAACTACCCTCGCCAAGGAACAGGTGGCTTCATCAGAAAGCAATCCTATTCAACAAAATCAGAACAACAGTAATAGCAAAGACAATTCATCAGAGACAATCGTTACAGGTATTGAAGCATTTAAAACACTGACAACTCAAAGTCAGTTACTTCTGTCCATCTTCCACCCTACCGGTACTTCCATTCGATGCAAAAGTACGTTGATCGGATCCGCGTTTAATAAAGTGCTCGTTATTGAGCAGCCTGAAGGTATCCCTGAACAAGATACGGCAAGGTTTATGCGGCGAGGTTTCAAAATAAAGGGAATGTATCGGAATGAAACGGAAGGCACCGCCTTATATTTTAGGTCTACCTTTCTTGAAACCACACAACTAAATCGAAAAAATGTTTTTATGATTGAGCTTCCTAGAACAGCGGTGATCCAGCGTATGGACCAAATTCAACGCAAGGTAAAGTTGAATGAACGAGTGCTTATTGACCGCGACCCTAAAAAAATTGAAGCCACAGTCACCAACCTATCATCTAAAGGTTGCCAATTGCGTATCCCACGTAAGTTGAGCTATTTCGACGTTAACGAAGTACTGACTTTACATTTTTGCGATATCGAAACAGAACCGCTTTCAGGTGAACTGAAAAATGTAATGGTCACCACGAATCACTACTATTACGGCATAATGTTTGACGAGCAAACGCAGTCCCATGCTGAAGAGTTAGTCAACGCATTGGAGCAAAAGCAAAGTGAAAACTAAAAATAGTGTGAGATGGTTAAGTATCTTGTGCGTATATGCTCGATGAGCAATTTCACTTTGTTTGGTGGCTGTCGAGTGAATGGGTATACCGCATAGATACCTAACCTCTTTCCCACTTGCTCAGGAAATAGATCGACCAACTGTCCACTTCGAATGTCGTGATACACCAAACATCTTGGCACGTAAGCGATACCATAGCCGCCCAAGGCCGCTTTTCTTAGCGCTGTTGCATTATCCGTTGAAAAAGAGCCAGACACTTTAACGATGTAGTTTTCGCTCTCTGACTTGAACTCCCACTCACTCGCCCCTGTTGTCTGATACGCGTACTGTAGACAGTTGTGCAGCACTAAGTCTTTCGGCTCTTTCGGCTTACTGTTTCGCGCAATATAAGCGGGAGAAGCGCAAACTACCCACTGGGAATCCAGTATATGACGAGCGATTAAGCTGGAGTCCTCTAAATACCCAGTACGGATAACAAGGTCATAACCCCCATCCACAAGATCGACAAACTTGTTATCAAGCGACATATCGACCGAAAGCCCTGGATGTTGATGACAAAATTCAGCAACGGCATCCGCCAAAATTAAGTCCCCAGAAATCGTCGGCACCGACATTTTAATGTGACCATTCACCTCTTCACCAAAGCCTGAAACTGCATCCATAGCCTCTTGGGTGGCCTGCTTCACATTTTTGGCCCCATGCACTAAGGCCTTTCCGGCTTCAGTCAGCGTCAATTTACGCGTTGTTCGATATAATAATTGTACACCGATGTCTTCTTCTAATCGGGCGATCCTCTTGCTAACTACCGAATTTGTAAGGCTATTTAGCTCTGCAACCTTACTAAAACTCCCCAATTCAACGACCTGAGAAAACAAGATTAAATCATCTGAACGCATTGATTATGTCACTTTTGGAATTAATTATTTTCATTATTTCCCTATATTAATAAAAAATAAAGGGGTAAATTCACCCCAAATTAACATACACGTCACAATTATAAATTCTAAGAGACTCCTAAGAGTCCATCTAAAGAATGTAAAGGACATACCAATGAGTGAAACATTACTAGCCTTAGTGGCCTTCTCACCAATAGTGGTGGCTGCCATACTTCTCGTCGGCCTAAACTGGCCAGCCAAAAAAGCGATGCCAGTCGCATTTAGCCTAACGGTCATCATCGCGCTGTTTGCGTGGGATATGTCAACAACCCGCGTATTAGCATCAGTCTTTCAGGGCTTAGGTATCACCGTATCTGTCTTATGGATCGTATTTGGTGCCATTTTCCTACTCAATACTTTGAAACATACCGGTGCGATTTCAACCATTCGTAACGGGTTTACCAATATCTCTCCTGATAGACGTGTACAAGCGATCATTATTGCTTGGTGTTTTGGTTCCTTCATTGAAGGGGCTTCAGGCTTTGGTACTCCAGCCGCCATTGCAGCTCCACTGCTTGTTGCGATTGGTTTCCCAGCTTTAGCCGCAGTTCTTATGGGTATGATGATCCAATCAACACCGGTATCTTTCGGTGCAGTTGGTACACCAATCATCGTGGGCGTCAACAAAGGTCTGGATACTCACAACATCGGGGAAGCACTAGTCGCGAACGGTTCAACTTGGGACGCTTACCTTCAGCAAATCACGTCAAGTGTTGCTCTTATTCACGCTGGCGTAGGCACTCTAATTCCTGTTTTGATAGCGATGATGCTTACGCGCTTCTTCGGCAAAAAGCGCAGCTGGACTGAAGGATTAGACATTCTGCCATTCGCACTGTTTGCTGGACTCGCATTCACGATTCCATACGCACTAACAGGTGTTTTCCTTGGCGCAGAGTTCCCTTCATTAATTGGTGGTCTGGTTGGTCTTTCAGTTGTTGTCTCTGCAGCAAAACGCGGCTTCCTAATACCCAAAAGCACTTGGGACTTTGAAGACGAGAAACTGTGGCCTGCTGAATGGCTAGGTTCTCTAAAGATCGATCTAGAAGAGACCAAAGCGAAACCAATGAGCATGGCAATGGCATGGCTACCTTATGTATTGTTAGCCGTTGTTCTAGTAGCTAGCCGCGTTAGCGCAGAGTTCAAAGACCTTCTGCGTAGCGTTAGCCTTTCGTTTAGCAACATTCTTGGTGAAGTGGGCATTAGCACTGCGATTCAACCTCTCTACTTACCTGGCGGAATCTTAGTCTTTGTGGCACTTGTTGCGGTGCTTCTGCAATCTCGTAGTGTTTCACCACTGACAAAAGCCTTTGGTGAGTCGAGCAAGACACTGATTGGTGCAGGTTTCGTTCTTGTTTTCACTATCCCTATGGTTCGAATCTTTATCAACTCAGGCATCAATGGCGCAGACCTTGCGAGCATGCCAGTAACCACGGCTAATTTCGCTGCTGGGCTGGTTGGCGAAGCCTTCCCTGCCCTCAGTGCGACGGTCGGTGCACTTGGGGCATTTATCGCAGGTTCAAACACCGTATCGAACATGATGTTCAGTCAATTCCAATTCGAAGTGGCTCAAACACTGACAATTTCAAGTGCTGTAGTCGTTGCTCTTCAAGCCGTTGGCGCTGCAGCGGGCAACATGATTGCAATTCACAATGTGGTTGCCGCATCTGCAACCGTAGGCTTGCTTGGTCGAGAGGGTGCAACTCTACGCAAGACCATTATCCCTACACTTTACTATCTCTTTGTTACTGGCGTAGTTGGTCTTGTAGCCATTTACGGTCTACAAATTACTGATGCGTTAATGCTTTAACTTTAAAACAATCGGACGTTAATACTTCCCCGCCCTGTTTCAATAAAAATCAGGTGTATTAACGTCCCCCCTTCTATTCCCAAACCTTCATAGAAAGGTACATGCTTTATTTTGATAGGACTGAAATATGATTATCTCTGCTTCAACTGATTACCGTGCGGCAGCAAAGTCAAAGCTTCCCCCGTTCCTTTTTCACTATATCGATGGTGGCTCTTACGGTGAGCATACGCTAAGAAAAAACACTGAAGATCTAGCGGAAATCGCTCTCAAGCAGAGAGTGCTAAACAATATGGAAGACCTAGATCTTAGTACCGAAATCTTTGGTGAACAATTATCTATGCCTATCGCACTTGCTCCTGTCGGCTTAACAGGAATGTATGCTCGACGTGGTGAGGTGCAAGCGGCGAAAGCTGCCGAGAACAAAGGGATCCCTTTTACCATGTCTACGGTATCGGTCTGCCCAATTGAAGAAGTGGCACCAAAGCTCGAGAGACCGATGTGGTTTCAGCTCTATGTACTTAAAGACCGTGGTTTCATGAAAAACGTCCTTGAGCGCGCAAAAGCCGCAGGCGTTACCACGCTCGTATTTACTGTCGATATGCCTGTACCTGGCGCACGTTACCGCGACATGCATTCGGGGATGAGTGGTCCGAACGCCGCAGCGAGACGTGTTTTCCAAGCTATGCGTCACCCACAATGGGCCTTTGATGTGGGCCTTTTTGGCAAACCTCATGATCTTGGCAATATTTCGACCTACCGCGGTGAACCAACCAAGCTAGAAGATTACATCGGCTGGTTAGGCGCTAACTTCGACCCGTCGATCAGCTGGAAAGACCTAGAGTGGATTCGTGATTATTGGGATGGTCCAATGGTGATTAAAGGTATTTTGGATGAGCAAGACGCCAAAGACGCCGTAACATTCGGCGCCGATGGCATCGTGGTATCTAATCACGGCGGTCGACAACTTGATGGTGTACTTTCGACGGCGAAGGCTCTGCCAATGATTGCCGACAAAGTAAAGGGAGATTTGAAAATCTTCGTAGATTCGGGGATCCGTACCGGACTAGATGTCGTTCGAATGTTAGCGCTTGGCGCAGATTGCACCTTACTCGGACGCTCCTTCATTTATGCCCTCGCCGCCCAAGGGCAGTCAGGTGTCGAGAACCTGCTCGATCTTTATGAAAAGGAGATGCGAGTGGCAATGACATTGACAGGTGCCAACAGTATCAGCGAGTTAAATCGAGATTCACTGGTCAATATTAAGTAAATTCTGAAGAAGTAAGTAAAGCCGTAGAATAGCGAAGGCAGTAATAATAATTTAGAGAGAGTATGTAACTAATGGATGGTTCCATTCGATCCTAGTCGCAACTCTCTCTGATTTATGCCAAAAGCGTGTTACAAGGGGTAATAATTTATTTATTCGATTGACCCAAAAGGAATGGCTATGGAATTTGAAATATTTGTATGTGATGCGTTTACCCAGCAAAGGTTTAAAGGTAATTCTGCCGCCGTTGTCCCAGTAAGTGAATGGCTAAGTGACGAATTAATGCAGTCCATAGCCACAGAGAACAACCTTTCTGAGACAGCATTCGTAAAGCCTCTCGGAGTAGACCATTATGAGATTCGCTGGTTCTCCCCTATCTGCGAAGTCGATTTCTGTGGTCACGCTACCTTAGCGTCCGCCTATGTTCTGTTTAATCATTTCGACGCAAGTGAAGTGATTACGTTTGAAACACGATTTGTTGGGCCGCTGACCGTTGAGAAAGATGATTCTGGTCGTATCTTGATGTGCTTTCCCCTCCGAGAACCAACCCCTATCGATACACCACCTGCACTGCTCGAAGGTTTATCAATACAGCCCAAAGAGATTCTGAGCAGCCCACAAGCTTATTTTGCTATTTATGACAATGAGCAAGATGTTATCAATCTTGAAACTAAGAGTGAATATCTAAAAACACTCGCTCCCTTTGATGTCGTCGCAACAGCGCCTTCAGCAGACTATGATTTCGTGTCTCGCTACTTTTGGCCTGCGAATGGCGGTGATGAAGACCCTGTAACAGGTTCCATTCACGCCGGTCTTGCGCCATATTGGGCTGAAAAATTAAACAAGCCAAACCTGATTGCCTACCAAGCCTCAAAACGTGGCGGAACGATCTATTGTCATGTAGAACCAGAGCAAGTCATTATTTGTGGCGATGTCGTGCCCTATTCTCACGGCAAAATTTACATCTAACGTTTCTCTTTTCTAACCCTGATAACTGGTGTTTATTGCCGATATAAGCACCAGTTAATCGTACATCGCCATTCATTCACGTAATCTACCTTTATCGACACACCATAACGCTCCCATACAATTCGAAACAGCCCGTAACGATTTGAGCTGTTTCCATAACAAGACTCTGACAGAGTATCGATATGGTGAGGCTCAAAATTTTGGACTCCGTTTTAAGGTATGATTATGAACACGACCGCAAAAAGCGCACTGGCTGCTGCAATATCTCTTCCTCTGTTAGTTGGGTGTGTAACACCCGGTGAAGATGATCCAAACGCCCTAACTAAACAAGGAGCCGCTGGTGGGGCTTTATTAGGCTTAACTCTGGGCGCTTTGACTGGTGACGCTGAACTTGCAGTTCAAGGCGCTGTTGCTGGGGGTGTGGCTGGAGGTGTGGCAGGTGCATCTGCCGACATTCAAAATAATCGCGAGTCAATACGTTCAAATAGCCGTGATGACGCCATCGCTCAAATTGGTGGTAACAACAACCAACCCCAACAAGCACAATCGCAGCAAAACTGGGATAAGCTTGATCACTTCGTTGGCAATTGGAATGTAAACATTCAAACTCACAGCCAAGATATGGCCAACGTTGCGCCACTATCAGCGTCTGGGTCACTTGCTAAAACCACCCAAGCCGATATCACAGTACAAAATGAACAAGGTGTCGATTTAACCGCCGAGTTTTCATATACCACAACGGATGGTTATCAATTATCGTTAGTTAATAATGCCAAAGACGTTGCTGTGAGCTTTGCAGGAGAGTCGCAAACTAACTCTAGCCGCTACAACTTCTACCCGACCAATACCTCTGATGTCATCTATAAAGATATTAACAGTGCAGATATCCATGTTGAACTTGGATTCGCAGGTCCAAATGTATGGTTACTAGAAAGCTACGCATATATGGATGGTGAACAACAGAAATTACAAACGTTTAGATTTACAAGAAGCTAATGAATAGAAACGTAACCCTCTACCATGACCACAGTTTAAGTAACTATATGTAGAATCCAACAGCGATTTAAGCGTATGATAATAAAGAACTAACGATCGGAGGCTGTAATGAAGATTATTATTCTACATGGCTTATATATGCATGGTATGGTGATGCAACCTCTCAGTCGTCGGCTACGTGATCTCGGTTATCGAACCAAAATTCTGTCATACAACAGCGTTGCCATCGACGAGCAAAAAATCTTTGCCATGCTCGATGACGCGCTATCAGATTCAATGCCCAATATCTTGGTCGGTCATAGCCTTGGTGGTTTAATTATTCGTCATTACCTAGAAAGCAAACAACACGTCACGTCGAAAGTCTCGCATGTCGTTACTATTG
This sequence comes from Vibrio sp. RE86, assembly GCF_013114545.1. GTDB lineage: Bacteria > Pseudomonadota > Gammaproteobacteria > Enterobacterales > Vibrionaceae > Vibrio. Next base: position 56,808 of record NZ_VTXI01000021.1, read on the forward strand.
GTTCTCCTTTAAAGGGAGCGTCGATTGTTACTCGAATTCAAGAGCTTGGTATGAGTATGATTCTGGGGAACTCACCCGATTTCGGTTTGCAGCAACACGATAATGATTGGTCACTGCCGCAGAAACTCGGAAGTATTGCTGGCACGCTGCCACTAGGTGCAAGGTCTTTGCTTTTGATGGATAAGAATATGATGTCCGATGGGACAGTGACCGTAGAAGAGACCAAACTTGAGGGCATGACCGATCACGTAGAGATTAGAAACAGCCACACCAGTCTCATATATAGTTCTCTCGTCCCCAATCAAATCCACCACTTTATTCACCACGATAGATTTGAATAAAGAGAACATAAAAAACAGCGAACGTTTGGCGTTCGCTGTTTGAGGTTTGAGGTTTGAGGTTTGAGGTTTGAGTAATACCCTTTACGATTCAGGCGTTAACGCATATTTCATACTGATGCTGTTGTCTCCAAATGCTTGTTCAACGCGCTGAGTAAACTCTTCTTTTGTAATGGATTGCGTCATTGCATCTACATCCATTAACGCATCAACACCGTACCCATGAATAAGGTAACGTGTATAGAACCAAGCCCTTTGCCCCTGATCGTCCGCCAACGGGTGCAGCGCAACCGCGAGCTGTTTTGCTACCAAATCGATATCTTGTTGCGTGACATTACTACGAACATCAGCAATCACTTTATCAATCGCCTGCTCAATCTTCTTTATATCTTCAGGAGCAACCTGAGCTTCAATAAACCAGTCTGTGCTTGGTTGTTGATCTTGGCCAGTCGCATAATTATCTGGCGCATAATCCAACCCTAACTCTTCACGAACATAACTTGTTAAACGCTTATTAATTAAACGCTGCACCATATCATCAATAAATGCAGTTCGAGCTGTTGTTGAAGACGTATTAGCATTGGTTACACGTAGTATGTAGTAACTGTTCGGCTCATTATAAATGGCCATGTCTATACGTTTTTTAGGTGGCTCTTTATATCCAGCGTCGAATGAAACTTTTTCAGCTGGCGTCAAAGGAATACCCGCAATGTAATACCCCACCATCTCTTTAAGTTCCGCGGGTTCAATATCTCCCACCACAACCAACTTGTTGCCTCGATTAAAGCTAAACAATTGATGGTGCACTTCTTTAACTTGCTCTGTCGTCACCAATGTATATTCAGGAGTTGGTAACATGTAGTGCATGCTGTTTTTCTTGTAGCTATTGCGGTTCATAGCTTGAGACCATTTTCCTACTGGAGTAGCAAGATAGTTGTCTATGTTCGAAATAACTTCACGCGCCGAAGCATTAAGCTGTTTTTCAGACACATTCACGTGAGTAGAAATATTGAAGATCACATTCAGTGTATCTGCCAACTTATCCTTTGGTGCTTTCAGCTCCACACCATGGTGAGTGAAATTGATAAATGGATAGACTTCTATGCTGTTTCTTTGCAGGTAAGAGTCAAGTTCTGGGCCATTGAACTCACCAAGGCCGCTTCTCGATATCGTTGGTATAGCCAGTTCAGATGCAGCGAATAAGCTTGGGTCTAATGCCGCTTTGCCTCCTTGACTGCCATAAACAACATTTACGTAGTTACCTGCTTTCTCATCACGCTCGTACCAAACTTCAACGCCGTTCTCTAACGTCCAGACTATAAATCCATTATCCAAGGTCTCTTCACTGACAATTTGAGCGCTACCGTTAGGTTTCATGAGCTCTGTCGCTGTTGCAACCAAGGCAATAGGTTTAACACCGACCTGTTTTATGTCATCACGCAATACTGAGATTTGATTTGTTAAAGGCGTAATAGCTTGCTGATTCTCCGCACCAATGATCATTGCGGAGTCTTTTGATAAGTAGCTACGTAGACGTTCGTTAATATTATCGAGTGTCGCTTGCTCCAATACAGCATCTAAGCTCTGTTGATAATCCTCTTTGGATTGAAGTGGATTGCGCAAAGAAATCGCATATACAATAGACTCCGCATTATCTAGCGGCGAGTGTTGCTCCCACTGTTCATCCACCGTTTTAGCGAGTTGTTGGTAGTGAGCAGTAGCAGCATCAAGTTCCTGCTGTGTCACACCATGATCTCGGAGAGAGGCCAAAGTATCAATGAAGATGCGCTGTGCTTTTTCTCGCTCAGCTTCCACGAATCCAACGGACAGCAACCCGTAACGACGATAATTGATATAGTAAGAAGACGCGTACAAACTTTGCAAAGGCTGCGCTTCTGTGTTGAATCGTGTATCTAATCTTGTCCAAATAAGGCTTTCTGTAATACCATCTAGCCATTCATCAAGCAGTTGGTTACGAGTTTTTACGCTTGCTGAACCCCTTTCAATGAGAAGACTTAAACTAGGTGAATCATACTCTCCGATCTCTTCTACAAAGTCGGGCGTATTGAGGGCAACCATAGCCACCTTATTGTCCGTAAGATCTGTATCGTTCTCCCAGCTTCCAAAGTGCTTCGCTATCAGTTCCATAGCCTGCGATTGAGTCACATCACCGGTCACAATGACTTCTGTGTAACGCGGTTGGTACCATTTTTCGTAAAACGCTCTGATACTTTGAGACGTAGCTTCTGCGACAGATGTTTTGTTGCCGACTGGGTCGAGAGTTTCGAGCTCCGTCCCTTTAATCACATTCTCATAATACTTTTCTGACAGTGATTTATTCTCAGGCCGAGTGCGACGAATCTCTCCCTGAATAACGCCCTTTTCTTTTTCGATTTCGTTAGGGTCAAGAGTCAATCCATCAGCGATGTCTCGCATCCATTGGAGACCTTTATCTAACTGCTGATTGCCAGGAAGATCGAGTTTATAGACCGTCTCATAGTATGAGGTGTAGGCGTTAATATCGGCGCCAAATGTCATGCCTGATTGTTCAAACAATGAAACGACATCATTTGAAGTGAAATTCTTAGAGCCATTGAATGCCATGTGTTCTAAAAAGTGCGCATAGCCTTTTTGAGATTCCTCTTCATGAGCTGAACCAATATGGACAAACATTCGAATAGAGACCGGCTCTTTGGTCGATGGGTAAATGTGATACTGCAAGCCATTATCCATTTGCCCTGTTACCAGTAAAGGGTCACTTTGAATCGGTTTATCTGGCGCTTGCTGAGTACACCCCGTAAGCACCATTAAGAATAGAACGATTATTTTTTTCATAGCCATACTTCATTTTTATAAATTTCATGACAAATATACCCCAAACGAATGGAGGTTTTTATAAATTTCAATGTGTTAAAGAAACTAATTTGAGCCAGTTGCACGATTAAAACTAAAGGCGTATCATTAATCGTAATTCGACGATTAACTATTAGGTAGATATCAATGAACACTAGCTGTGCTAAGACCAATGCCATAGCGTTTGAGTCAACAGAACAAGAACTGGCGCAAGAGCTTAAACTCGCAGCACAATCAAAAGCACTATCCCACCCTGCGCGTGTTCGGATTGTTAAGATTCTACTTAATTTAGAAAAACTTGGTGGATGCCTTAATAGCGATTTGGTTTCTGAATTAGGTCTTGCTCAATCAACCGTTTCTGAGCATTTACGGATTCTTAAACAAGCAGGTTTTATTACCGCAGAACCAATGCCACCTAAAGTCTGTTATCGAGTGAATAAGTCCGAGATCGAGCAGTTTAATCTGTCTTTCACTACTATATTCAGCTAACCCTGTAGGGAGGTTTCTATACTTCCCTTTTATAAACATTTAAATATCGTCATTCGACGATAAACGAAGAGAGCGTTGCTATGAATTCACAAGCTGCAACCAAATCAACACCTGACCAATCTGCGTCAAACAACATGAGCTTCTTAGACCGTTATTTGACCGTTTGGATCTTTGTCGCAATGGCCGTCGGTATTGCTATTGGTGTTGTGTTCCCACAAGTCGCGGAATGGAACGAATCAATGTCTGTGGGCACTACCAATATACCCCTAGCGATCGGCTTAATCCTGATGATGTATCCACCACTTGCCAAAGTGAACTATGGATTACTGGGCAAAGTTCGTAAGGATAAGAAAGCCATTACGTTATCACTGATCATGAACTGGATCGTTGGGCCGATCTTGATGTTTGTCCTTGCGCTTATATTCCTAGGCGATAAGCCCGGGTACATGGTTGGCATCATTCTAATTGGTTTAGCTCGATGCATCGCAATGGTATTGGTATGGAACGATATTGGTGGCGGTAATAAAGAGTACGGTGCTGCGCTGGTTGCACTGAACAGCGCATTCCAAATTGTGACTTACAGCTTTATGGCTTGGTTATTCATCACTGTACTGCCACCGGTCCTTGGATACCAAGGGTTTGATGTCAATATTTCAATGCTAGAGATTGCCGAAAGCGTATTGATCTATCTTGGTATTCCTTTCTTAGCAGGATTCTTAAGCCGTAAATGGTTGACCGCTTGGAAAGGTGAAGATTGGTACAATGACGTATTCATTCCTCGCATTTCACCAATGACGTTGATTGCACTACTCGCAACCATCGTTTTAATGTTCAGCCTAAAAGGTGAGATGATCTTTGAGTTACCAATGGATGTTGTGCGCGTTGCAATTCCACTGGCTATTTACTTCGTGCTGATGTTCTTCGTAAGTTTCTTCGTCGGTAAGAAGTTGGGCATTGATTACGATAAAAACGCTTCAATCGCCTTCACCGCGACAGGGAACAACTTCGAGTTAGCGATTGCCGTGAGTATTGCCGTTTTTGGTTTGAATTCAGACCAAGCATTTGCAGGTGTTATTGGGCCACTGATTGAAGTACCCGTCTTGATTGCTTTGGTTAACGTTGCACTGAGAATGAAACAGAAGTACTACAGTAAGTAATCATAATCACTAATCTTTATTAAAATCCCGGTGCATAACACCGGGATTTTTATTTCCTAATTAAGCGCAAAACTTAATGTTTTCTAGTATTGCGTCAAATGGCATTGGTTTGTAGAAATAATAGCCTTGTATTAGTTCAATCCCCTGCTCTGTGACGAATTCACACTCTTGTTCAGTTTCAACGCCTTCAACAACAATGTCTGCTCCGGTTAATCGAACAAGTTCACTGGTCAACCTAAACATCTCTCTGCCATTTTTGTGCTTTAAGTTAAGCACTAATGAACGATCGATTTTGACTTTATCGTAATCGTACTTGCTCAAGTAGCCGATTGAGGAGTACCCAGCGCCAAAATCATCCAGTGCGATACCTATCCCCTTCTCTTTTAATGTCTGGAACACAGCCCAAGTTGCCTGCTCATCTTGGATCAGAAGATCTTCAGTGATCTCCAACTCCACTTGATGAAAGTCGAGTGCACTTTGCTCAATCATCTTGATAACGGTTTCAGTGAAGTTCGGTATCAAGAAGGTTTCTGTTGACACGTTTATGGAAACCTTAAACGACGGATTCTTTGCCAGCGGTGCAACTTCTGCCAGCGCTTGCTTGATAACCCAAAGGTCCACTTCTGAAGTCAGCCCAAGTTTGGCAAAACTCGCCAAAAAGGTGGGTGGCGTGATTGTTCCATCCTTACCCTTGTGGCGAATCAGCACTTCGAGCGAGTTAACACAACCATCTTTTGTGTTCACTTGCGGTTGGTAAAACAGAATGAATTCACCATTTTGCTGTAGCTGGCTAATGTGTCTTTGCGCCATCAAGTTACGGCTCATACTTGGCAGTAAACCAGTTTTACGGTTGCTTCCGACCTCCTCATAGTTAAAAAACTCGTCAGAAGAGCCCTTGCTGAACACAGCGTGACTACCCACAACTTTATCCATCTGCTTAAAGAAAGGTAGGTAGATAACAATGCCAACAATGATGATCATTAACTGCAATACCGCCCCGTTAATATCATTCCCGGTCGCTAAATAACCACTAAGCAAGCTTGGCGTCATCCAGCTAACAAACTCTGAAATAGGCGCGACAAATCCCCAGTACGTGGCGAAGTAGGCAATCATAATTGCCACTAACGGAGTGATTAGAAACGGTATCGCTAGCACTGGGTTAAAGATGACAGGCAAGCCAAACAATATCGGTTCGTTGATATTGAAAATACTCAACACCAATGTTGCCCACGCCAACGTTCGATAGCCTTTGTTTTTCGTGAAAAAGAGCATGCAAAGCACTAGGCTTAATGTATTCCCTGCGCCACCAATCCCAGCATAAATATCGTAAAAATTACTCGATAAAATCGGCAATGATTCGCCCAGCTCTTTATGCAGCGTGAAACCCATTTGCGTTAACTCATACAGTTCAGATTTGTATGGAGAAAACACAATATGGCCATTGATGCCGACTACCCATAATAGGTTTCGAACCAATTCATACCACAGCGCATCACTTAACGAATCAACACCAAGCTTAGGAACCAGCACATTGACACTGTTACAGGTTTCAAACCAGTTACCCATTACGCGGCCAATCGCTGCATAAGCGAAGACGAGTAGGATCGTCGAAAGAATCAGGTTAATCGATTGATCGACAACATTAGGTAGGTCACTGTCCATGAACACGCGTTTGCGACTTAAAAACCTGACTGACAATGCCACCAGCAATGGGGTAATGATGGCTAACGGATAGTTGGCAGGAAGCACAGAGCCCACATGCAGTAATCCCCACTCGTTACTTACAATCACGTAGATCAGCAAGGATGGCGTAACAACAGTAGTGCGAGATAGTTTATGAATTCTCGCTAGAAACAACCCGTAGTAGGTGAGCAGCAGTAAAGGAAAAAGTTTCCACACCAATGTACTAATGAACACCATGTACTCAGATGCAGATTGGAACTCGAGTAGCGCTAAAATATTGCCAATCAACATAGAAAATGCCGACAACAATGAGACAGGCAAGAGCATCACAAAGACATTGCACAGTCCGTTTAGGTATAGGTTTTGAGATATTTTAATAAAAGTATGATTGATTGAATTGGTGTTCATTAAGGAATCTGATAAGCCAACAGTTACGAAACCAACGCGCAGCATTGCGCGCTACCCTAGCCAGTTTCATAGCAAATCCTTAATGAAATATTTGTATCCTATCGCTATGTATGAGCTCAGCTATAATCGCTTGAACTCATATCGGCAAGACCGCGACCATACGCCAATTTAGACGCAGCATCTAATCAATCTTTTTGTTGGTGTCGATAAGCATTAACTATCGGTCGGCAGGATGATTCACACCGTCGTTTGTCACAACATCACCAAGGTCAAATGGGTTAACGCCTTCTAAACAGCCGACATTAAATCCGTACTCGTCTGGGGCAGAACGTCGATGGTGATGGGTGTAAATACCACAGTTAGAACAGAAATAGTGCTTCGCTGTATTGGTATTGAATTGATAAAGCTTGAGTGAGGCCTCCCCTTTAACAATGCGGATTCCATCAAGTTTAACAGAGGCGACGATAGCGCCTTTACGACGACAGATAGAACAATCACAACGGCGTGGCTTTTGAATGCCATTGGGTAAGCTCAGCTCTAGCTCTAGCTCAACCTCCCCACAATGACATGTTGCTTTATGCTTGGGGAGTATTTGTGTTTTTCCGACTAGTTTGATCATATCGCTTCCTTGCGTGATTTCGTGTCCTATTCCGAGTCTTTATTCTCAGAAAATTTCTCTTCATACAGCGCCATAAAGTCGGAACGAATTTCTTGTTCTAAATGGGTTGCCTTATCCGTTGGGCAAAACAGCATGAAATGCACAACCTGCTCACCGGTCGCCCCACTGGTGATGTGGATATGCGGCTCCGCACCCGGTAAATCGACACCAGCGTGTTTTTCTATCATGGCGTTGTAACGTTTTGCCACTTCATTAAAGTATCCTGTGTGCTCTTCAATCTTTTCAAGCATGGTTGGAACAAGCGGATAAAGATTGACAAACTTAGGCACAATCACCGAAAAGTCATGATAGACGTAACGCTTCATGAAGTTGAGGTTCTTTACTGGGTAAGTAAAAAACATGCTGTTAGGCAGCGTGGCGGTTTTTCCTGTGAAGTGATACTGACCATGGTAAAGGTCAATCTCTTGAATCACCGTGGCCATCATATTGTGTTCAATCACTTCGCCGCAGATCTTTCCTACTTCAATCCAGTCACCAATGCGAAAAGAACGAGAGCTTGCTCGCTGTATTGAACCCGTAAAACAGAGAATGATCTCTTTGGATGCCACAACAATCGCAACCGCAATCGCCGTTACTGAGAGCGCAAACTCGTTAACTTCTGATTTCCAAAGGATGAACAGCACAATGACCAACAAGGCAAAGCTGCCATTTTTGGTACGTGACATCCAACTTCGTTGCTCTTCGGAGACAAATGCGACGTCACCGCGAATCATCGAAAGAACAATTCGACGGACAAGATAGATCACGAAGATGATCAATACCGTGAATAGTAATTTATGAGTTAGAAGAAAATCGATAACTGCTTGTGCTTTCTCCACGCTCTGCTCCTGCTAGCTTATGGAAAAGGGGCTTTATGCGGCCCCTTTTGTTTTAATTAATTTTATGAGTCTCCTGAGGAAGCTCTCCTTCCTTGAAGACAATGAATGCCCGCCTATTCAGAGCGTTAGCACTAAGCCCTTGCTCTTGAGTAATGGGGTTAAGTTCACCGAATGACTTAACTTCCCATACAAATTGGCTCGGGTCTAGTTTGGTCTGCAAATATTGCTGGACTGATTCCGCTCGTTTTTGAGCGAGGGCTTCATTATAGCTGAGTGAACCTTGATAGTCGGTGTGACCTGCGATTAGAACGCGACCATTTAGACCCGCTAGATTGTCAGCGAACTCATCAAGCGACGCATAATCTTGCTGCTTCAGCTCAGACTTATCGAAATCAAAGTGTGATGTCATAGCCATATACACTTTACGCTCAGGTTTAGGCGGTTCACAGAACGGGTTCTCTTCTTGTGTTTGAGTCTGTTCAAATAAGACGTACGCTCTTCGATTTTCTGCATTGGCTTGTTTACTCTTACCTTCAACAGCTGGTCGAGATTCACCATAATACTTCACTTCCCAATCGTATCGAGATGCATCTAGCTTTGTCTGCATATAGGCTTTTACCGCTTCAGCGCGGCGCAGAGCGAGCTTCACGTTGTAGTCATCACTCCCTTGATAATCGGTATGACCCACTATCGCGACTTGACCATGTAGCTTTTTAATACTGCTTATCAAGTTGTCGATGTTAGCCTTATCTTCATCTTTAAGCTCTGACTTATCGAATTCAAAATGAGATGCCACTGCGATTTTAATATCTCGTTCTGGAACAATGCATTCACGGATCAGGAACTTTTCAACATTTGGGTCACCGAACTTATCGATGTTTTCTTTGCTAACGTACGTGTCGGTTGCACAAGCGGCTAACCCAGTAACCAGAGCAATTAAAGTCAGGGATTTCACAAGGTAATTCATATCGATCCTTTAAATTTTGCCGACTATATTGATGAAGACACCACTCGCGTCATAGTCATCATCGTTCGCTAAGTTGCTGTCAAAGCCAGAGAAATTGTAACCAACGCCTACTTTAAAGTTATCAGACAGGTGTTTATTAACTGACAGTAGCGCGCCATGCTCGAGTTCATTATTAAGAGTGTCCGTTTTCCAGTGATACTCACCTGTGACATCCCACTCTTTGATGACATGATAGGACGCACTGACCCCATACAAGTTGATATTGCTCTCGACCGTTTCTAGGTTGCCTGATGCACGTTCAAAAACTTCTGTTTTATCTTTGTGGGCATATTTTGCGCCCACATCCACTTTCGCATTCACTGAGTAAATGCCCTCAACCTCAATAATGTGAGACTCTTCATCGGTATAGTCCACATCACGATCGAGATTGTCTTTATCAGCGATATAAGTGTAGCGACTGAGCAAGTTCAGCCTGTCGTTGTAAATTGGTCGATATGCTACGCCGCCTGTCGCTTCAACAAAACGAGCCAAGGTTTCATCGGTATCTTTGCTGACTGACTTCGAGTAGTTGAACTTGCCAAACAAGGTATACTCTTCCGTTAAGTTTTGTATATAACGGTTCGTCGTGACAAATTGATCAATCCTACGACGGTTTTCATCGACATTTTCGTTGCCCTTATCCACTCGGTACTCCACCTTGTGTTTTAGGTTCACGTCGTCAATATCAATATTGGCTGTAAATGTGACCGCTTTACGCTCCGTCACTTCTAATTTTGAAGGATCAATTTCATTGCGTTTTTCAATCTCACCTTGCTGATAGCCAATGCCAAAATCGACATCGTCACTCATGTCGTAGCCAAAGCCGAACGAGTCAATTCTTCCTTTGCCGTTGTTCTCATCAACAAATTGGTTTTCTTGATAAAAATCGACGTTCGACGTTAAATCGGCTCTTTGACCGACGATGATATTGTTCTCACCTTCATAGTTATCGTCTGTGTAAGTGGTGTACGCATTATAGTTATCTGTGATGTCGTAACTCGCCGTTGCTTCAGTCGCATCACCGCGATCACCCGTGGTGTACTCGGCTCCTAACGTTAAGTCTTCAAGCACCCGAAACTCAGTACCAACCGAGACACTGTCGTTGTCGTCGTATTGCTCAGTTTGATCAACGGTTGTTTGGCCTTTTACATAGACACTATTGTCAGTATCCCAAATATAATCAGCTCGTAGACCGGCTAGTGTACCTTTTCCTTTTTCGTTTTCACGGTTAAGCTCATCAACCTGCTTACCCGCAGCAGACACCTTAATATGTTCCGTTAACTTAAACTGCGCTTCTAACTCGGCTTGTTGCGTGTCGGTCTCTTTCGTGCCGTCTAGCTCGGTCTCTTCAATGGAGGTATAGCGAGTAGCAAAGCTCAATCGATCCGTCGCTTGCAGTCGCAGTTCAGTACCATAGGATAGTTGCTCTAAATCATCACTTTGACTCGCATAGCTGTAGCCCGCGTCTTTCTCTTTGTACCAAGCTTTGATGTCGTTACCCACCACACCAAATATATTCGGCGCAAGGTCATACAAGTTTGCAACACCTTTGACTTGTACTAGGTCACCGCTTCGTTCGTCCAGATCAGCTCCGATTGGCGTAAACGTTAAACCACCATCGAATGAGACAAAGTTTGAATCTGTTTGGCGACCTTCACTTTGAGCAAACTCCGCTTTTAAATACGTCCCTTCTGTCGCTCTAAGGGTCAAATCTGTCCCGTAAGATTCATAGTCCTGCCCATCACGCTCTTCTGTCGAATAATTCGCTCCGACACCAATGTAGTCATTAGCCCAGCCTTTAACTCGACCGCCATAGGTAAGTGAGTCTTTGATTTCAGAGCCTTGCGGTACGTACTCGTAATCGACTGCCAGATAGTTTTCGTAACCGTCGGTCGGCGTGTCATCAATCACACTACCAAAACTGTCTGAGATGATATTGCTGAGCGGTCTCGTTAAGATGATTCGACCTTGGTAAGGGTCAATTTCATAGTCACGACCAGACTGAAGTGGCACTTCTTTTTCTGAAATCCCTGAGTCTTTGTTCACGACTTTGACGTAGACTTTGTCACTGCCCGGAACCACTTCACCATGACGCAAGAAATAGAGCGAACCGCCGGTTCCTAGGAATTCATCATGGGCGAATGCCGAATCAGCGGAAGCAGCAAAACCGACGACATTAAGTCGATCGTCACCAAACTTAGTCGTTGAGCGAGTTCGATAGTCGCCTTTAAAGCCATATAAGCTTCGGTTGTAGTCGTTATTATCGGTCCCGGTTAAGCCTGTATTGTAATTGCCCCACAACACTCGCGACTTATCGTACTCGACATCTAAATACACTTTACCTTTGGTATTGACCACTTTATGGATGTTCGCGTCATCACCATAGTCGCCGTAATAAAGCTCATCGTCATCTTCTAGAATATCGAAAACGTCTGAATCTTCAGCGGCAAAAGGGTGTTTAAAGATGTCTTTAATCTGTCCATCTTTACTGTCAAAGTGAGTGGTAACGCGTAACTTATCGCCAAATTTTCCTTGGCCAAAATAGGCAATCCTACCTTGGTTATAAACATCATCTTGGTATTGATCATTCACACCGAGTGCACCGGTATCCCCCGTCACACGGTTCTTACCAATGTACATATCCGCTAAACCCGCTTGTGCGTAATAGGTATCCGGAATGCGGACATAAAGTTGATAGCGTCGCTCATCGCCATTATCAAAAATCACTTTGGTCGGAAACATATAGGCATCAGCAGGCAAGAATTGTTCGGCGTATAGCTCCCCATCCTCGATGTCGAACTCATCCTCTCCAATGACGACTTTATCTACCCCTTTCAGCCCCGTACCAATGAACTTAACGAGCCCTGAATCGGTTGGAATGTTATGCCTCATTAGCTGAGCGCGCCCAAAGCTCGCTGAGAGATCGTCTTCGCTGTCATTACGGTCGAGTTCGACCTCAGAATCGGCTTTAACAAGATCAATGACGCCAATGGTCGTCATATCCATATTACCGTCTTTGTCCCAAGCTTTTAGCCTGAACTGCAACTGCTGACCTGATGAGAAAGAGTATTCAACGTCCGTTGTTCCATCCCAACTAATGTCTATATCGTTGGCAACTTCAGTACCTTCCAACACTTTTAGAGGCTGCGAAAGACTTCTGTCTTCACCACGGTAGATCTCTACCTGATAGCGAGTTAAGTAATAGCTGTAGTTTGAGCTGAGAGTAAAATTGACACTGTCGGCGAGTTTTCCCTCTTGCACTTCAAGCTCATCACCAACACTAACATCAAGCACCGGCTCAAAACGCGTAATATCGCGGCTTGCCCAAATAGCGCCCTCTTCTAAATAGATTCGAGAGCTATCCTCTTGGTTGTGCAATTCAACTTCGATCCCTGTCGTATCCGTATCGAGTTTTTCCAGCTGACTAGTATCTTTCGCCGTAGCCATGATAGGAATCGCCGCAATGATGCAAAGTGCAAGCGTACTCTTTTTTAATCTTTTCATCGTTTGTTCGCTCATCACATTACTCCTCATCAACCACTACGCTAAAGTTAAACTTGGTTAACTTGTTTGGAGAAATGCGTTGGACTCGTGGGTTTTCACTGAACACTTTCATACCTGTCGGCAGTGAGTCAGTGTCGACTTTAACCAAGAAGTTTTTACCTTTCTTATCGAGTACCCACTGATCAGGCACGTGGTATCGACCATATTGATCCGTTTCGATGACAATCCCTTCTACCGTAAGCAATCTGACACCCGGTACACCATCTTCGTAAACCCCTTTGTTTTCAATGATGATCTCCCACAGGTAGTGGTCGCCATCACGATACAGGTGGCGCGTGATGTCCAAGTTTTCAGCCGACAGCCCCGCTTTTTTATCACCCACATAGTGTGAACTGATGTTGCCTTGTCTATCAAATACAATGCGAGTGCCTGCATCGGTTACAACACTGAATGTAAAGCCCTTATCTGTCTTAGTCTCTAGCTGAATAACCACTTTATTGCTCTCAGGCAATGTGCGGTTGTGAGACAAACCAAACAGCTCATCGATTGAGATCCCTTGCACCAATGCAGAATCGGTAAATCGCTTGTTCTTGTGTTGAGAAGCGTCAGTATTATTCTGCTCATGGGCTTTCACTTTACCTTCATACCCCACTTGAGGATAAGCTTTACCCGTGTGCGCATGATCCTGTAGGCGCACTTCACGCTCACCGCGAATCATCACGGTGGTATTCGGAATGTAGTCTCGATGGCTTATGTTTGCTTTAAGCTCAATATCAAAGGCCGTAGCGTCAGCTTGGAATCCATCTCGGTTATGATCTTCAAACACCTTACCGATAATAGAAGCGGTATCGAACACTTTGTCTGGCAAGACCTCAACCGTTGCGGTTGCTGTATTCGACTTTTCAACCAATGCGCCTGATGTCTGGCCTTCTGGTGGTGTCATCGCTACCGCGGAGTTCACATACTTACCAAACGTTGCCCCGACAGAAACTCGCAGAAGATAACGAATACGGACACTTTCTGTGGTAATTTTGTCTGTGTTCCCGTAAGCCAACATATCACCAACGTTGAAGGTTAACGTGTTTGTGGCGGCTGGTTCTGCTGTACTCAACACATCATCACTCGTATCAAACTCACCGTCTGGGCCACTGTTCACAAGCTCTGTTGAACCCGGAACATACTCAAAGCCTGATGGGTAGCGGTCGACCAACTTCACGCTCTTGAACTCCGACTCATTGTTGTTGGTGATTAACACTTCATACTCAACCACATCACCTACTTGAGCATCTGTCTTGAGCGCTTCCTTGGTGACCAATAACTCCCCTTCGTTATCGGCAAACTTCTTCACATGAATCGTGACATCATCCGATGCGCTAATACCTGTCGCGGGATCGGTGACAGTGAATGTGTTGGTAATGTTGTCATCCAAACCTTTATTTAGCTGCCCAGTTATAGTGATTTCATAACCGTTGCCCATGTATGGCAATAAGTCGAGAGATAAGCCACCATTTGGCAAGTTAAGATCTTGGTCGGTAAATTCACCTTTTATCTGCCCAGTTGGCCACTCTTCAATAGTTACCCTCCATGACGTGAATAATGGGTTACCATTTCCGCCTACAAGCTTGCTGATCTCATCCAACATTTGGACGCCTGTAATGGTGTTAGCGCCCTCATTGCTCACCTTTAACAAGTAAGTGAGTTCATCATCGTCGTTGGTGTATTCAGCGTTTTCACCTTTTGTCGTGGTTTTGTCGATTGCAAAGCTCACCGCCCTTGGGATAATCATCGCACTGACAGTTTCAATGGTTGGCGTACGGGCGGAGCGCTCTCCCGAGTAGGCCGTTGTTGGAGCCGCATCATCGATCTTGTGCGACACGTTAACAATTTCACCCATTGCACGGGGATCTGTCGTACCAGTAATCGCAATTTCAACGGTGTCCCCTGGGGCGATGTCTCCGCCGATATTAATGTCTGCGTTTGCAGATAGAGTACCTACAGTAATATGCGAGCGAGGGTCAGAGCTCTTTGATTCTACTTTCCAATCAGTAAACGCATTGATGATCTCTCTGTCACCTGTCGCGAGATCTGGCCTAGTCGGGACCTTCATTCTCGAGATGGCATTTCTCAACAGAACATCATTGGCAAAGCCTTTACCATCATTGAACAAAGTAATTCTGAATGTCGCTGGTTCACCCGCCGTATAGATAGGGTTATCCGCTTCTTCTGTAATGATGACGTTGTCAGGTTGCGACAATAAACTCGCGATAGCCGTGTAGCGCTCTGGCTTACCGACATTAATGGTCATACTCGCTTTGTTATCGATCTGACCATTGGCGTAACCATTTACTTGCCCGGTAATGACTAACTCAAGAGTGTCATTTGGTGCGAGATTTACTGTCGCATCAACTTCTCGATTATTACCACTCGGATCTGGGCTAATCGTCGTTAAATCATTGCCTTTATTGACTTGAATAGACCAAGAATCAAACGCCTTTTCACGACCACCATTGACGGTTTCAACATCCATTGAATCAAGAAGATCTTTCAATTCGATGCCACCAACAAACCCTTCATTGTTATTGGTTAACACCACGCGATATGTCGCTTGTGTACCTGGTTCGTATGGCATTTCGGTATCTTTGCCCGTTTCACCAACAAACTTTTCTAACGTGACCGATACAGGTCTGTTCTTCATTAAAGCGTCAGCGGTTTTCTGTGGCTCTGTACCAAAATCTACCGTCACTTGGTTAAAGATGTCACTCACAGCGTAACGATTTACGATACCCTCAATCGTGAAGGTTACATCACTGTTTGGAGCAATGTCCGCTACGGTATCAATGTCAGGGTTAGCACCACTTGGCAGCACGGTAAGCGTAGAGTTAATGTCGCTAAGCGCCGTTTTTATCGTCCAGGTCTCGAAGGCTGTGCCAGTTGTGCCATCAACAAGATCAACTAACACATCATTCATGATGTCTTTGATCGCCACATCATTGGCAAAACCATCCCCCTGGTTAGAAACCTTCACAACAAACTGTGCACTTTCTCCCGCTTGGAAATATTCCCTGTCCGCAGACTTTTCTACCAGAACGTCAGCAGACTTAGGTTTTAGTACTGCTGTAGCATCAAGGGATTTTCCGTCATAAGTCACGTTCGCGGTGTTCTCAATATCACCGATCGCACGACCATCAATTTCTCCTTCCACTGCAAAGACAATCGTATCTTTAGGGGCAAGGTCGATCATATGGTCAATATCGGTGTTCCAACTAAAGACTCTAGAATCTACCGTCGTCATTGGATCATTTGCTTTGAATGAGTAAGTCCAGCGCGTAAATGCTGGGTTATCAACACCATCGACAGTATTTACCTTGATGGTTGAGATAAGATCTTTAAGCGCGATATCGTTAGCAAACGCCTCATCTTTGTTTTCAATCGTAATATAAAAACCGTTAATCGAACCTGGCGCGTAATACTCTTCTATTGGTGTTTTCGTCACTTCAATGGACGGAACAAGAGGTAAACTGACCGCTTCGTCTTGCAATGATTTATCACCATAATCCACCGTCACGATGTTTTTCACTTCCCCGATAATTTCAGGTTTCAGTGTTCCTTTAATCGTGATCGTAACAATATCTTCAGGCGCAATATCAATGCGATTGTCTATGTAGTTTCCTGATAGCGCAGGTAGTGATGTGGTCCCTTTATCTGACTTACCTGTTATCGATATAGAGCTAGGGTCGAAAGCGGAAATAGAGCTACCGTAGATGGTTTCAGCGCTAATTCGATCAACGAAGTCTGTCACTTGTACGTCGGTCGCCCAAACTCGTTGTGTGTTCGTCAGTACAATCGTGTAGGTAAGTTCATCAGATGCCTTGTAAATGTCCTTATCAACATTTTTCGACACCATCACTTCAGCATCAATCGGTTGATAAGTCGCGCGTTTGCTTACCGAATCTACGTTCTCAGCATCGACATCGACTACGTTGGTGATCTCACCGACAACATTGCTCTTAACCTGACCTTCTAGGTGAAGTTGAATTTTAGACCCTGGGGCAAGTTGGTAAACCCCTTTAAAACCATCAGGGCTATCGAAGGCCGTTTCAGAGACCGTGTACGTTTTACTCGCGCTCGGGTCAACAATAGATATAGAGCTCTGGCTCGCGTCCCAACTATCAAATACACGCTCTGGTATGAAACTGTCGACGGTATCCGCTTTGATCTGGGAAGCAAGGTCTTCTAGCGTAACGTTCTGTAGATAGCCTCCCCCTGTATTCTCAACGACAATATCAAAACCAATCATATCTCCCGGCGCATATAAAGCTGGCGAGATAGAGGCGTCTTTCGTTACCGCCAAGCTGCCCTGCTCAGGGTAAATATAATGTTGTTGTAAATCGTACTGGATCTTATCGACATATAAGGTATTACCAAATTTGCCTATCGCGTCGTCACGGACTTGACCAACAACATCGATTTTCAGAACGGTAGGCTGAGCATCTGCCGCTCCCAACTTGACGATTGCATCGATATCGCCAGAGGTTTGGATCGCCGTTGCGTCATTGTGCACGGCTCCAATATTACTCACGAACTTAGCCGTCGTTGTCCAAGACTCCAGTGCAGTTTGCATACTGCCGTCTGCCGTTTCGACAGTAAATTTAGAAATCGCATCTTCTACTCGAACATCGGCGTTGGAGTCTGAAGTATTCGCGATAAACATGGTGTAACGAACTTCACCACCCGGAACATAAGTTGGAGTGTCAGTTGTTTTTGAGGCAAATATCGCAGCATCACCTTGGTCTAACACAATCGCATTGGAATCTTTTCCATCGACTTTAGCCACATTGGTAATTGTTCCTGTTGCATCGCCATCAGCAACACCACTCAACCCAAACACGACTTTGTCACCTGGCATTAAATCAAAGCTCGCATCAAGAGGCTTGCTACCAGAATAATCACCAGAGATAGCGAAACGGTCAGAGCTTGGCTGCTCAAGAATAGCCGTCGAGAGCTTAGAGAAAGCCTTCGCACCCGACGAGGTCGTAATCGTATTCAATTTATCGACGATCGACACATCATTTGCGATACCTTCGCCAGTGTTCTCAACCGTAATCGAGTAAGCAACTTGACCGTTCGGGTTGTATTGACAGCCACTTCCGGTATTGGAAGGGAATGTACAACTGCCGCCATCCGCGGTGGTATTCGTCACGAGCTTCTCAAACACTAGATTGGGTGCAACAGGCGGTATTACAGGAGTCACAACATTTTGACCACCAGCAGATGCTTTATTCGCGTCAACGTCCCCTAAGGCATCAGAGCGGATAGTACCCGTAATCGTAAACTGGATGTCCTCTTGCGGCGCTATGTCCACGGTCACGTCGAGATCACTGTCTGTAACATAGTCAGGAAGATAGGTATCAACACTGCTACCAAGCCCTTGACTGATATCGTGAGTAATATTGAATGAATCTAACGCTTGCTCAGTAGCGCCGCCTAGGACTTCTACTTTGATGTTCGAAACGATATCTCGGATTTGCGTTTGATCAGTCCAAACTTTGGCTTTGTTATTAACATCAAGAAGATAAACAACCTCTTCGCCCGGTTTATAAGTATCGCCAGATGAGTATGGACGCCCGCCAATCGACACTATACGTTTTGCGACTTTTAAATCTTGCGCTTCAGGCTTAACCGTCGATTTTTGGAAAGCTGAACCATTGTAAAACGGCTTAGCAATCACATTATCCAACGCATCGTCACGAATTTTCGCTTCGATGATAAAATCAACCCAGCCGCCTGCAGCAATGGAAAGAACAGGAATATCGATATCAACGTTTGTGCCGCCAACATAAGTACCGATGTCCGTCACTAGCTCTTTTGACTTGTCGACTTTTACATCCCAACCATATTGATCAAACACCGCCGCACGTTGATCATTGCTTTCGCCGATAGCATCTTGCGCCAGACGAGATTTTATCTTCGAAAACTCTTCCTTCAGCGAAACCGCATATTCCGTACCCTTACCTTTGTTTTCCAATCGCAAGTGGTACACAACATCCTGACCATTGACTGAAGGATCAAAGTTATATGTGCTCTTTATCGTTGCAAACGAGCCATCAGTATAGGCTTTATGCTTCTTACTGATATTCGAAGGCAACATGTCAACGCGCTCAGACTCTAACGTATGTTTATTGTCAACTTTGGCTATGTTTTTGATCGGTCCAACGGCTTTTTCAGAAATTTTTGCCGTAACACGGTAACGCACAAACGTTCCACCCGTTGCAAAAGAGCTACCCGCTAAATCAAAACTGGTGTCTATGTTAGTGTCGTTAGCAACACTGCCCGCGTTAGACAATCCACTGTTATCAACTTCTGTTTCAATGGTCCAAGAGTCAAACGCCTGCCCTGTTGTACTATCAAAATAATCGGTGGTGATACCTTTGATGTCATCGACTATCTTCACATCTTGCAGGTGGACGTTGTTTTTGTTTTCTAAAGTGATGTCATAAACGAGGTAACCACCAGGTGTATAACCACCGGTCAATTCAGTTACACCATCTTTGTCTAGAATCTGAATAACATGCTTATCAAAGTCATACTTTTCAGTGTCAGCCTTAGACTCCGCACTCACATAATCGCCATCAACACGAAGAAAGTTCACGATATCGCCGACTGCATTTGGATTTACTTTTGCCGTCACCACATATTCAATGATCTCCCCCGCAGGCACGGAAATATGAGTTTTAATATCTTGGTTGTCGTTTAAGGTTCCATCGAGATCGACTTGAGCATGAGGGTTACCTCCGAGAACTTTTGGCTCAATTGTCCAACCATCAATAAATGCAAGCCCTTCGGTTCCATCAAGTAGGTTGGTTTTGATGCTTGAGAGGCTATCCTCCAATGGAATATTGTACGCACTACCCTTGCCATCATTGTTGATAGTCAAGTGGTAAGTAAGACCCTCTCCCGGTTGGTAGTTTTTCTGCTCGACGGTCTTAGAAAACACTAGATGATATTCGTAAGGCTCAACGGTAATACCACCAATCGTAATGTCACCTACGGCATCACCGCGCACTGTCCCTTCAACGGTGTATAAAACGTAGTCACCGCCTGCGACATCGATGGTAGTATCAATGTTTTTATTATCTTCAACGGTTCCATCTAACGTGCCGTCTGTTGTCCCAGCACCGCCGTTCACATCATCTTTCGCGACATCAACCGAAAACACGTCGTTAAATGGGTTCGCTTTAGAGCCATCAAGCAACGCAACTTGTACGCCTTCAATGTTTTCAAAAACACGGTGGTTATTGAAGTAGCCTCTATTTGAAGACACTTTCACGGTGTACGTTAATGTATCGCCAGGAGCATAGAATCGGCTCTCTTTTCCGTTCACCAATAACTGACGTACTGTGCCACCACCGCTATCAACACGTTCCATCTCATGATGCGAGACGTGCGACTCTTCAGTCACTTGCTTATAGTCTTGAAAGATATACGCATCGTTAGCAATTTTTCGTTCTAACAGGCCACCTTGCATCGATCCAACAACATTGTCTTTGACGTGAGCTTTCACTTTGAAAGTACGTGTTTCGCTAGCCGCCAATGAAAAGGTCGTGTTTGCTCCGCCTAGAGGGTAAACAAGATCATCGTTCGTTTGTGCTTGCCAACCCGAACCGTCGGCGTAGTCAAACTGCCAGTATTCAAACGGGGATTGATCCTCATAGTCGGCATATTGGTTATCTTTATCGTTAGCAAGTACCGAGCGAATCTCTGTCAGAGGGTCGACCAACTTCAATGATGTTGCTTCATTCTCACTGTTGTTCTGTAAGGTGATAAAGTAAGTCACATCGTCACCTGGGACGAAACGTGTCTGGTCAGCCGTTTTCAGAATAGAAACGTTTAGACGCTCATCACCACTATCACCAATTTCGGCTGTCGCTGATTGGTCTAGGTTATTAACGGGGTCGTGAATCTCTACCGTGTTAGAAATTTCATATTTATCATAGTCACTGCGCACTAAGCCTCTGATCTTATAAGTAACATGCCCCATACCGTCAGCGGTTTGTGGATCAATATCAATCTTCGAATTAATATTGCCATTACTTGGATAGGTAGACGGTGCCCCTGCAAAGCTGCCCGTATCGTATTTCGTATTGTTACTATCGGTAGATGCTGTGATCGTCCATTCTGAGAAAACCCCCATTCCCTTGATGTCATCTTTCACTGCTACTTCATTGGCATAACCCGCACCACGGTTGTATACCGTCACATTAAACTCAACCCATTGCCCCGGAAAGAACTCATTCTCTTTTGAGGTTTTAACTACGACTACATTAGGCGCTTTAGGGTAAACCGTTGCAGAGTCAGATACTCTAGATTGCGCATCGGAGTCTTGTGTTTCTACATTGACGGTGCTGTCGAAACGCTTGTAAACAATCTCATCACTCTTAGTGCGGTCAATCTTAGCCGTTACTGTATATAGCACTTCGACGTTAGGCGGGATCTGCGCTGTAAGGTCAATGTCTTTGTTATCTTCAAAGTCCCCCACTTTGGTGTAGGTACTATTACCGTTCAATAGAGGGTCGTCGGAGATAATGTCTGCCGTAATCGTCCATGACGAGAAAACCGCTTTTGAAGCACTATCCGGCTCTAGAGTGCCTGCGGTTATCGTCGAGAACGTATCTTTCACCTTAACGTTGGTCGCGTAACCATTGCCTTTGTCATTCTTAACGTGAATTTGATACGTGACTTCGTCTTCTAGCTTTGAATAACTCGTATGTTCATCATGAAAGTTGGAATCGTTGTTTGTCTTGACGGTCTTGTTGACCGAAACGGTGAAATCACGAGGGTCAGAACCGCGGTCGGCATAAACTGAACCATCAACAGTGACACTATTTTGGATATGACCATTCGCTAACGGGTTCGTTTTTGCGTCAATGGTGTAGATGATGTAGCTATGCGGTTCTAGCGTCGCTTCCACGTCCAAAATGTCAGGGCTAGTTACAGTGCCTGAAATGCCCGTGACAGATGAGGTCGCACCGCTTCCATTTTCACGAAATGCTTGTGCTGTGATCTCCCAGCTATCAAATGCGGGAATAATTGCCCCACTCACGGACGTTGTTTTGACAGAAGACAGGTCATCAATGACAGGCACTTGGTTTGCAAAGCCGTCACCATCGTTATCAACACGAACGGTATAGGTAAGAACATCACCCGAGGAGTAGAAACGAGCATTTACATCTTTGCTCGCACGTAGGTTGTCTTCTGGCATTTGAACACCAGAGCCCTCTTCCGATACGTTATCCGAACACGCTGGATTGTCATCTAAGATAAGACCGATGCTAGAATCATTCACTTCTGCAGTTAGCGTGTAGGTTACACGTTTTCCTGGTGCGATATCAGGTGACAGCGTCACTGCACTCGTTGTCCATGAACCATAACTGTATTTACCCGGATCTGTCCCTACGTTATCTTCTGTACTGCTTGGTTCTATTTTCCAACGTTTAAATGCTTGTCCTTGCCCAGCACCCGCCGCTTGCTCTGTTTGCACACATGTTAGGTCATCCACGACTTGAAGATCGTTGGCAAAATATTTTGATGACGTGTTCGATACCTCTATTTCGTATTCGACGGTGTTCCCCGGCGTGTATAAAGAGGCTTTCGTCGTCTTTGAAATGGTAATTTCAGGGTCAGTGACATTGAGCGTGCGCTCTGCATTCAGAGAGCCCGATATTTGTGCGTCTTGAACTAAATTGTTTGCAGCGTCAAATACCCCCGCATTCGCCCCTTGTACCAGACCAATAGCAACAGGAGATAAAGTCGCTTTTACTTCATACGAAATGGTTTCATTGGGAAAGAGCGAAATCTGATCATCAAATGCAACGTCAGTCTGTACACCTGCATCTTTAAATTTAGATAGGGTGTTTGCGCCTGAGCCTGTAACCTCGATAGTCCAAGAGCTAAAAGGGTTACCTGTTACGTCACCATTATCATGCTCAGACTGTAAGTTGTTACCTAAACCGAGATTAGACAATAAATCGCGAATATTTTGTTTTACATGATAATCGTGTGCAATACCCGACCCGCTGTTAGTCACATCGATCGTGAATACACGTTGTGAGCCGACTAAGTAAGGATTCGACTGGCTAATAGCGTGTTCAATCGACACAATCGCAGAAGCGGGCGGCGTCGTTTTCTCATCACTGGCCAGTTCACCCTCTTTAGTTTCACTTTTTGCAGACGTGACAATGTCGCCAACCAAGCCTTGCGCTACTTGCGTTGATATGGTGTATGTCAATGAGCCGCCGACAGCAATAGTAGCGTCCTCTACCTGTAAGTCACCACTGGTCGTATAGGTTCCTAAATCACTCTGTTTGCCTGACGTTTCACCGCTAATTTCAACTCTGCTAAATGGTGAAATTGCACTGCCTTGAGCCCCCTCCACAGCTAAAGAAGAAAATAGCTGCTCAATATCTAAGTGCTGAACCTTATAACTACCCGTATTGGTCAGTTTAAGTGTGTAAATAAGGGGTTGACCCACCGAGTATTCGGATTTGTCGACACTTAAATCAATGGTGTACTGATAAGGAACTGGACTAAACGTACTTTTAGTAAATGGCGTAAAGACTTCAAGCGAACCATCGCCATCTACGTCAGCTTTGACTTGGGTATTCCCAAGCTCAATGGAGCCGATAACATCATCACTTACTTTCGCTTTAAACTGATACTCAATAGAGCTGTATGGAAACAGCTTGGCATCTGCGACATCGAGATTGGCGTCCGCGCCCGTTACCGAACCCGGATTTGAGCCAAAGCCATTGGAGGGAATAACGGTCAGTTCACTAAACGCTTTAACATCTCCAGTCTCACCCTCAGCCAACGTATCCCAAATCGTGTCCACAACGGAAACGTCGCGCAGCGTCTTTGTGGTGTTATTTTTGACTTTGACGTTGTAACTGATGAACTCACTATTCTCATAGGTGCTATTGAGTGGCGAAACTTGCACGTCAATTTCGGCAGCGAGGACATTTACGGAGAAAAACGTAAGGAGAACGATTAAGCCGTTGGATAACTTAGAGGATAGCGAGTGCAACAAAACAATAGAGTCCTATGTCAGTGAACACACTGCATGACCCTTATTGTTTGTGAATCAGTGCAGCTGATGAGCGCAACTGACATTATTTTTTTCACTGTTACAAAATGTCACAACTTTGTCAGGGTTTATAAGAAAATGGCAAGATCCTTCATTTTTTCTAACTAAATTACGGGAAGCATTAACTAACTCAGAATTATCCTACAACTTGGCTATTTAAAGCGTGCTGACGTAATAAACTCACCAAATGTTTCACACCAAATAACGACGGTATTGTAATTAGACACATTGAGTTCAGATGGCAAGTCGACGGTGAAACGATCAAATGTTTTTACATCCCCCACTCTTACCATGGCAGATTTGTTCGCGTTAAAGTCTATCTCCGTTTCGACAAATTTTGGAGACAGATACACTTTGTAATCTGGGCCAGGTGCGAGTTCACCAACAAACGCAATTTGAGTATCACTGATTGAAATAGAGCCTTCCCCCCAATGAAGGAAGTCACTGTCTTTACGGTCTTTTTGAAAAGTCCCGGTGTAGATAGCTTGGTTGTTTACCGTTTCCACGGAGTTCATTGAAGGAGAGTCTGGTTGGATAAGGATGGGTAATGCGTAAATACCGAGCGCAAAACCCACCGCGCCAAACATAAGGTGAGTAAATATAAGAACTAATTTTTTCATCTCTACTATCTCAATGAAGTCATGAACACACCTCTAAATGTACACGATAATCAATGAGATATTAGGCATCAGTTGTTTTTATTTATGATTGAGTGCCAATTGTTGTGCCATTGTCACAATTACGTTTACCGCCTGTTCCATTCCTTCAACCGATATAAATTCGTGAATACCATGGAAGTTGTAACCTCCAGTGAAAATATTAGGACAAGGCAACCCCATAAATGACAACCTTGCGCCATCAGTACCGCCACGAATAGGCTTAATCATGGGTTCTACGTCACATTCGATCATCGCTTGTTTGGCAAGCTCAATAATATGCGGGTGCGGTTCAACCATCTCTTTCATATTAAAGTAGCTGTCTGTCAGCACGAGCTCTGCCCGTCCGTTTTTCAATGAATCATTGAGCTCATCGACTTTCTGCTGCATAAACGCTTTTCGCGCTTCCAGCCCGTCACGCTCAAAGTCTCGAATAATATAGCCAAGCTCGCTTCGGGCTACCGACATCTCCGCTGATTTTAGATGATAGAAACCTTCGTACCCTTCGGTCGTTTCAGGCGTTTCATCGGCTGGCATCATCATTTGGAACTGTGCTGCAATGTTGATCGAATTGACCATTTTATCTTTGGCTGTTCCTGGGTGTACATTTGTCCCGAAACAGATGACATCTGCGCTCGTCGCATTGAAGTTCTCATACTCAAGTTCGCCTACTGGACCACCATCAATCGTATAAGCCCACTTAGCGCCGAACTTCTCTACATCAAATAGATTGGCACCACGCCCGATCTCTTCATCCGGTGTAAAGCCAATACAGATATCACCATGAGGTATATCAGGATTAGCAATAAGATCCGCAACCGCTGAGATAATCTCCGCGATTCCTGCCTTGTTATCAGCACCCAATAAAGTGGTGCCATCCGTCGTAATTAGGTTGTGCCCATGCAGTTTATGGAGATCAGGATATTGAATCGGCGAAAGTACTTCATCACCTTTACCTAATGCAATATCTCCACCTTGATAATCTTCAATAAACTGAGGTTTCACATTTTTTCCTGATGCATCAGGAGCTGTATCCATATGTGCGATAAAGCCAATCGCCGGCACGTCGTAGTCGACATTAGACGGCAATTTCGCCATTAGATAGCCATTTGCATCAAGGGAAACATCACTCAAGCCAAGAGCAATCAATTCTTGCTGTAGAAACTGTGCAAACGTTAATTGCCCTTCACTACTTGGACAGGCTGGGTTACTTGGGTTTGATTGGGTGTCAAAAGTCACATAGCGCAGAAAGCGTTGAACGAGTTCATTCATTATTATTTCTCTTATTTTTCGGTTCTCAATGGTTCTTCCTCTCGAGAGAGTACGATTCATCCTACGCCGAACAACAAGACAAATGTTGCGGTAAATCAGAGTTTGCGCATCTAAGGTGTACGAGTAGATAGTAAATTACCACCTTCTAAAGAAGGTGGCTTTGTGTGAGCCCCCTAAAAGGGGGCCTTTGTTTAGTCCAACGCTAATTGTTGCTGTTCCACGCGCTCTTTCT
>NZ_VTXI01000022.1 GCF_013114545.1 Vibrio sp. RE86
ACTTTAAGTCTAACCAGTGCGGAGCGGTAGTTCAGTTGGTTAGAATACCGGCCTGTCACGCCGGGGGTCGCGGGTTCGAGTCCCGTCCGCTCCGCCACTTATTTCGAAAACCTCGCTTTTGCGAGGTTTTTTCGAATCTACAATTTGATAGATTCTACAGGGGTGTAGCTCCAATTGGCAGAGCAGCGGATTCCAAATCCGCGTGTTGGGAGTTCGAATCTCTCCACCCCTGCCATATACTAAGCCTCAGCAGAAATGCTGAGGCTTTTTTACGTCTATTGCTTCTACGAATCAATGTTGGGCTAACTAGACGTCCTTAAGGCCTTAGTTTTTTGACTAAGGCCTTTTTGCTTTCTTTCGTCCCCAAAAGGCCATATAGGATTGCTCTCGAACTGAATGCTAGCCAAGCCTCATTGTTTAGTTCTAATTGAGAAGTGTTCTTATTATTTTGTTACATTTATATCTTCTAAGATTACTTGGCAAAACAAATGAATATCTCTCGTCGACGCTTTATTCAGTCTTCTTTGGCTATTTCCGCTCTAACGCTCCTCCCTGCATGTACGGTTCGCCGTTCAACTGATTCAGACGGTAAGTATGTCTATGACCTTACTGCAGAGCTTTCAACGGCTGAATTAGTGCCTGGTTATACATCGAATGTACTTGCGTTCAATGGAGATATACCTGCACCAACAATTCGCTGTCGTCAGGGTGAAGAGGTTGTTATTCGCTTTACCAATAAGCTTTCTGAGCCAACCACTATTCATTGGCACGGCCTCAGGATACCTATCGAAATGGATGGGGTTCCTTTCTTAAGTCAGCCACCAATTATGCCCGGCGAGACTTTTGTTTATCGATTTACTCCTCCTGATGCCGGTACATTCTGGTGTCACCCACATATGAATAGTGTGAAGCAACTGGGTATGGGACTAGTTGGTCTGATTATCGTAGAGGAGTCTAACCCTGTTGAGTTTGATGAAGAACATGAAGTTATGCTCAAATATTGGCACCTTGATAAACAAGGGGAGTGGAAAGACCTAATGATCCCGCGACTCAGCGCAAGAATGGGAACGGCAGGAGAGTGGAGCAGCGTTAATGGTGTTCATGAGCCAGAGTACAATCTTAAAGCGAATGCCACGACCCGTTTACGTATTGCAAACGTCGATAACACGATCACTTATCCAATTGCATTAGAAGGCGCTGAAGGTTGGGTAATAGCGATTGATGGCAATCCTGTTAAAACGCCTTATAGGCTTACTCAGCATAAAATTGGCCCTGGTATGAGAGTTGATATCGCCTTCATTGCTCCAGAAGCAGGAGAGCGTGTTTACGTGCGTCAAATGAAAGGGCGTTTTCCATTCCCTCTGTGTTCCTTTGCAGTGATCAGTTCCGATCTTCCTGATCACCAACCGATCCCTAAACTCCCTATGAATCCCGTTCCTAACTTGGACATATCTAACGCTGAGACGGTTGACTTCGTTTTCGAATGGGAAGGTGCTATTAGCCCTGTAGGAAAAGATGGTAAATCTATGCCTAAGTTTTGGCTGACCAACAAACGCGCTTGGGAGGGAATGAGTAAAGACAATATTCCAGCACCGTTAGCAAGTTTAGAGCTTGGTAAAACCTACATCTTCAATCTTAAGAACGTGACCCAATACCATCACCCTATTCATATACATGGACATACGTTCACTGTTCTTGAAATTGACGGGAAGAAAGTTCAGGAGCCATTCCATACTGATACCGTTTTGCTCGGGAAAAATGGTAGTGCTAAAGCAGCCTTTGTTGCTGATAATCCTGGGCGTTGGATGTATCACTGTCATGTTATTGAGCACATGAAGACAGGTCTGATGGGGTATATCGAAGTTAAGTGACTCCTGTAACTTTTTAATTGTTTTGGTATTTATTAGGCTGAATATTGATTAATCTTATCGAAATTGGTTAACAACAAGCTAGAATATTAAGACTTTCAGGAGAGGATCATAATGGGACAACTTTCTATATTAGGGTTTATTGCACTCGGTGGTGCATTTGGTGCGTGCTCTCGTTATCTGATTTCTGAGCTTTGTGTGGTGCTTCTTGGGAGAGGATTTCCATACGGTACTCTTACGGTCAACGTAGTAGGTTCTTTTATCATGGGCCTACTTATTGCGGCATTTGAGAATGAGATGCTCGCTACTGAACCGTGGCGACAAATTATCGGATTGGGCTTCCTCGGTGCACTGACAACCTTTTCAACATTCTCTATGGATAATGTCCTCCTTATGCAGCAAGGTGCATTTTTTAAGATGGGGTTAAATGTGCTTCTTAACGTCGTTCTTAGTATTTCTGCTGCATGGATTGGCTTTCAATTGCTAATTAAAAGCTAGGGCTGTTCAAAAAACTACCAATATTTATGCAAGTCGGCTTGGTTTAACCAGGCCGATTTTATATACTCGTTTCACTTGTCGGAGTGCCTTAAGGCTGAGACCGTTTATTCGGGATCCGTTGAACCTGATCAGATTAATATCTGCGAAGGGAACAAGAGAAGATACCTAGACTGGCTTTCTGCCAGTTTTCTATTCTTAATCGATAAAGACTGCGTCTGTAGTCGCTGTATATCGATACCTCTTGTCGCATCTTTCCGCCAAGCATTTTTATCCAAATACTTTTTATCTAAGAATAACAAAGCAAGGAAAAATGCTATGTCGAATCGCAAGCAAGCGAGACTGGAAGCAAAACAGTTTATTGATACGCTATCAGTACAACCATACCCAAATTCAAGCAAAGTCTATGTAGAGGGCTCACGCTCGGATATTCGCGTACCAATGCGAGAAATCTCGCTAGCGGATAGCCTCATCGGTGGCACAAAAGACTCACCAATTTTCGAGCCTAATGAACCTGTACGAGTTTACGATACGTCTGGTGTTTACACAGACCCAGAACATACGATCGACTTATACAGCGGTCTACCTAAGCTCAGAGA
The DNA here is from genome assembly GCF_013114545.1 of Vibrio sp. RE86. Taxonomy (GTDB): domain Bacteria; phylum Pseudomonadota; class Gammaproteobacteria; order Enterobacterales; family Vibrionaceae; genus Vibrio. Next base: position 2,963 of record NZ_VTXI01000022.1, read on the forward strand.
GAACTGGATTGCAGAGAGAGAAGATACAGAGTTACTTGATGATGTCAGCTCTGTATATGCTAAAGAGCGTCTAGAAGACGAAACACTTAATGATCTCCGTTACGGAAATCTACCACGCATTCGACGTGCTAAAGATGGCCAGTGTGTGACTCAATTGCACTATGCTCGTCAGGGCATAATTACTCCAGAGATGGAATACATCGCGTTGCGTGAAAATATGGGACGTGCAAAGTATCGTGATGAAGTGTTGAATCAACAGCATCCTGGGCAAAGTTTTGGTGCCAACTTACCTAAAGACATTACTGCCGACTTCGTCCGCAAAGAAGTTGCAGAAGGTCGTGCAATCATCCCGTCAAACATTAACCATCCAGAATCTGAACCAATGATTATCGGCCGAAACTTTCTAGTTAAAGTGAATGCCAATATTGGTAACTCATCGGTGACTTCGTCAATTGAAGAGGAAGTTGAGAAGCTAGTTTGGGCCACTCGCTGGGGCGGTGACACAGTGATGGACCTTTCTACTGGTCGTAATATTCACGAAACTCGAGAGTGGATCTTACGTAATAGTCCGGTTCCAATTGGTACAGTTCCAATGTATCAGGCGTTAGAGAAAGTAAACGGCGTCGCGGAAGATCTTAATTGGGAAGTGATGCGAGATACCCTAATCGAGCAAGCAGAGCAGGGCGTGGATTACTTCACTATTCATGCAGGTTTACTCCTTAGGTACGTGCCTATGACGGCGAAGCGAGTGACTGGTATCGTATCTCGAGGTGGTTCAATCATTGCGAAGTGGTGTTTAGCACATCACCAAGAAAGTTTCCTATATACCCATTTCAGAGAGATCTGTGAAATCTGTGCTAAGTATGATGTCGCATTGTCTTTAGGTGATGGCCTTCGTCCTGGCTCCGTTGCTGATGCCAATGATGAAGCCCAATTTGCAGAGCTTCGTACATTAGGTGAGTTGACTAAGGTCGCTTGGGAATATGATGTGCAGGTGATTATCGAAGGCCCTGGTCACGTGCCAATGCATATGATTAAGGAGAACATGGAAGAGCAGTTGGAGCATTGCCATGAAGCGCCTTTCTATACGTTAGGCCCACTAACGACGGATGTTGCACCTGGCTATGACCACATTACTTCTGGTATTGGTGCGGCAATGATTGGTTGGTATGGCTGTGCAATGCTTTGTTATGTGACGCCGAAAGAGCACCTTGGCCTTCCTAATAAAGAAGATGTGAAGACAGGCATGATTACCTACAAGCTTGCTGCTCACGCGGCTGACTTAGCTAAGGGGCATCCTGGTGCGCAAGTTCGAGATAATGCTCTATCCAAAGCTCGCTTCGAGTTCCGATGGGAAGACCAATTCAACCTCTCTTTAGACCCAGATACGGCACGAGCATTCCATGATGAAACCCTGCCTCAAGAGTCAGGCAAGGTTGCTCACTTTTGTTCTATGTGTGGACCTAAGTTCTGTTCAATGAAGATCTCTCAAGAGGTCCGTGAGTACGCCAAAGACACAGAGCAAGTCGCTGCTGACCAAGCTATCTCGATCAAGATGCTTGATGACCCACTAGAAGGAATGCGTCAAAAGTCGCAAGAGTTTAGAGCAACAGGCTCGGAGTTGTATCACCCTGCGGCACATTCAGAGGTCAGTGACTAATGATTAAAATCCTTATTCCGTCATCATTGATTGAACTAACAGGCTTGGTTCAACAGTGTTTGTTGTTGGCGAAAGAACAGGGTTTTAGCATCGAAGAGATTGAGTTGGATGTAAGTCCAACTCAGTCAATTCAGCTTGTTCGCGACCAACAAATAACATACGTCTCCACCGATCTGATTGATAAACATAATGTGGTTTTAGAGCCTACTTTCTCGCTTTACTACCACTCAGATTTATCGGTAGAGGCGTGTGCAGAACAGTCGTCAAACTCAATTTATATTGGAGTCTATGACGAACTGGCCAACAAAGAAGTCGATGAAATACCTCTACTGGATATCTGGCGTCACTCTATCAACAATGAAGTGAGAGCGCTTTCAGTTCGGGCTAAATCCAATAACCTATTTGCACCACAAGAACACTTTGCATGGGTGGTCACACTCACAGTGCTCGACTTTCCTATAGAAGATGTACTGACTCTTGCGCGAGGTATGACAGGTCAACAAACGAATGTTTCACGTGAAACATTCGCGAATGACAACGTCCACTCTCAACTATTTACTCGTTGGGCGTGCGAGTTCAATGATTTCCCAACCCCGGTTTTGGAAGATGAACGACTCGGTATTCAAGTGGGTTGGTCAGCACAAGGAGAGAGCGTTAGCTTTCCAACTCTAACTAAGCAAAGTCTCGGACTCTACCCGGTGGTTGATGATGTGGCATGGATTGAGCGATTGTTACCGCTGGGTATTACTACTATCCAACTAAGAATCAAGAATCCGTCACAGGCTGATTTGGAGCAACAGGTTATTCGCGCGGTAGAACTTGGTCGTCAACATGATGCGCAAGTCTTTATCAATGACTATTGGCAACTTGCTATTAAGCATGGTGCTTACGGTGTGCACTTAGGCCAAGAAGATATCGAAGAGTCAAACCTTGCGCAGTTAAGTGAGGCAGGGATCAGGCTTGGGTTATCAACACATGGCTACTATGAGCTATTAAGGATTGTTCAAATCAACCCAAGTTATATCGCTTTGGGTCATATTTTCCCTACCACAACCAAGCAGATGCCATCAAAGCCGCAAGGTTTAGTCCGATTGGGGCTTTATCAAAAATTGATTGATAGCATCCCTTATGGGGAAGTTACAAGCCGTGAAGGTATTACCAAGAACCTACTAGGTTACCCAACTGTCGCTATCGGTGGTATTGACCAGTCAAATGCGAATCAAGTTTGGCAAACAGGAGTGTCCAGTTTAGCTGTGGTAAGAGCAATCACTTTGTCTTCATCGCCGAAGTCTGTCATTGACTATTTTGAAGGTTTGATGAACGAGAGAACGAGTGGTTTTGCGGATGAATTTGTGCGAACCGTTAGCGAAGAGAGGCCTTAACGTGCTCACTGATAAACAATTCGTCCGCTATCAACGCCAAGTCGCACTTGTTGAGATTGGTGAAAACGGACAAGAGCGGCTGAGTCAATCTCATGTGTTGATAATTGGTTGTGGCGGTTTAGGCAGTGCTGCCAGTTTGTATTTGGCAGCTGCTGGCGTAGGCAAGATCGTTGTTGTCGATGATGATGATGTCGATAGCAGTAACTTACAAAGACAAGTGATCTATCGAGAGCATGACCTTGAGGTTAGCAAAACTGAAGCAACGGCCAAGCAGCTTTCCGAGTTGAACTCTATGGTGCAAGTTCGTGCGATAAACAAGCGACTCGATAAAAGCCAACTCGGGCTCGAAGTCATGCTTGCAGACGTCGTATTGGACTGCACGGACAATATGCCTACACGTCAGTTAATCAACCGAGTTTGTCTTGAGCAAAACACTCCTCTGATATCAGCTGCAGCCATCGGTTGGCAAGGGCAGTTCGCGGTTTTCGATTATCAATCGGGTCAAGGGGAAGCTTGCTATCGTTGTCTCTATCCGTTTGATGAGCTCAAGCAGAGCAAGAAGTGCAGTGAGAGCGGTGTGGTTGGCCCCGTTGTTGGCACGCTAGGAAACTATCAAGCACTTGCGGCTATCCAGAAGTTAGCCACAGGCGTATTTCATGTCGAGACGGCAAAGCTTCACCTGTTTGACGGCCTTAAGATGCAATGGCAAACCATGGCAATTAATAAAGACAAACAATGCCAAGTTTGTAGCCCAGAAGCTGAGTAGATCAGTACCCAACGATAAAGAGTAATAGTCGATGTATATTACGATAAATGAGCAGCAGCAGCAGGTTGCTGAAAAAACGAGTTTAAAGCAGATTGTCGAACAGTTTGAGTTACCAGATATGGGCTGCGTATTTGCAATTAATAACAATGTTGTGCCGCGTAGTGAGTGGGAAAACACAATACTCTCAGAGGGAGATGCCATCTCTCTTTTTCAAGCTATCGCAGGGGGATAACCAAGATGCTTACTATTGGTGATAAACAATTTAACTCACGCCTTTTTACAGGTACCGGCAAATTTGCAAACAGCAAACTTATGGCAGAAGCCATACAAGCGTCGGGCTCTGAGCTTGTAACAATGGCACTAAAGCGTGTTGATATTCATGATCAGCAAGACGATATCCTTAAGCCTTTGGTCGATTGTGGCGTTAACCTATTGCCTAACACATCAGGTGCGAAAACAGCAAAAGATGCCATATTTGCAGCTCACCTCGCGCGTGAAGCACTTGGTACAAATTGGTTAAAGCTTGAGATACACCCAGATCCTAAGTACCTCATGCCAGATCCGATCGAAACGTTGGCTGCAGCTGAACAACTTGTGCGAGAGGGGTTTATTGTTCTTCCATACTGCCACGCCGATCCAGTTCTGTGTAAACGTCTAGAAGAAGTTGGTTGCGCTGCTGTAATGCCACTGGGTGCACCAATTGGTTCTAATAAAGGAATTGTGTCACACGACTTTCTCGAGATTATTATCGACCAAGCGAATGTGCCTGTTGTGGTAGATGCGGGGATTGGTGCACCTTCGCATGCGGCTCGCGCAATGGAAATGGGCGCAGATGCAGTACTTGTAAACACGGCGATTGCGGCATCAAGCAACCCAGTTGCGATGGCTAAAGCGTTTAAGATGGCGGTAGAGTCAGGCCGAATGGCTTATGAAGCAGGCCTTGCAGGCAAGGTTTCACACGCGGTTGCTTCCAGTCCGCTTACTTCATTCCTGGATTAAAGTGAGAAACTAATGAGCTTCGTTGAACATTTTAATCAGCTCAACTGGGATGATATCTCAATGTCGATTTACTCTAAAACGGCACAAGATGTTGAGCGCGCACTGAGCAAAACCAAACGTGACTTGGAAGACTTTAAAGCGCTAATATCTCCTGCAGCAGAACCTTACTTAGAGCAGATGGCACAACAGTCTTACACGCTCACGCGTAAGCGATTCGGTAATACGATGGCGCTGTATATTCCACTCTATCTATCGAACCTTTGTGCGAATGCATGCACGTATTGTGGGTTCTCGATGGAGAACCGTATTAAGCGTCGAACTCTTAATGCTGAAGAGATCACTGCTGAAGTGACTGCCATTAAACAGATGAAATTTGATAGTGTGCTATTGGTGACTGGGGAGCATGAGACTAAAGTAGGGATGAAGTACTTCCGTGAGATGGTACCGCTGATTAAAGAGCAGTTTAACTATCTGGCCATGGAAGTTCAGCCACTAGACCAAGGTGAATATGCTGAGCTTAAGAGTTTGGGATTGGATGCTGTGATGGTTTATCAAGAGACCTACCATCCATCAACATATGCTGAGCATCATCTTCGTGGTAACAAAATGGACTTTGAGTATCGATTGGATACACCAGATCGCTTAGCGAAGGCAGGCATTGATAAAATTGGTATCGGCGCATTGATTGGTCTTGAAGAGTGGCGTACAGATTGCTTTTATGTTGCCGCGCATTTGGACTACCTTGAGCGCACATACTGGCAAACGCGTTATTCAATTTCCTTTCCCCGCTTACGTCCTTGCGAAGGGGCTCTTCAGCCTAAATCGGTAATGTCAGATAAACAGCTCGTTCAGTTAATCTGTGCTTATCGATTGTTGAACCCTGAAGTTGAACTCTCACTCTCAACTCGTGAAGCTCCACAGTTTAGAGACAACGTGTTACCACTAGGTATTACTAGTATGTCAGCGGCATCGAAAACACAGCCAGGTGGTTACGCAATGGATGATGTAGAGCTCGAGCAGTTTGAGATCAGTGATGAACGTAGTGCGAGTTCAGTGGAAGGTATGATTCGAGCGAAAGGTTTTGACCCAGTGTGGAGAGACTGGCACTCAGCTTACTCTGGTTAGTTAGCGAGTAACGCAAATGGACATTCCTATGTTTCACGTGAAACATAGAGAAGAAGGAGGGTTGACGCAAAACGTCAACCCTCTACTTTTTCTAGCTTCTAGCTTCTAGCTTCTAGCTTCTAGCTTCTAGCTTCTAGCTGTGCGTTAAAGGTTGTGTCGCGGAGCGAAGCCACTCTTTTACGTCACCATCAACAAGCGGACTAATGTCGCTCCAGACTTTCTCATGGTATTCATTTAACCAAGCAAGCTCTGGTCGTGTCAGCATATCAACATTGATATTGCGCTGATCGATAGGACAACGAGTGAGAGATTCAAATGTTAGAACAGGGAAGTCGCCGTTAGTTGGAATTTCGACAACAAGCTCTAGGTTTTCGATGCGAATACCGAAAGCATCCGCGCGGTAATAACCTGGCTCATTAGATAGCACCATACCTTCAACTAGCGGTACATCAATCTGACGTTTTGAGATGCTTTGCGGGCCTTCATGAACACTCAAGAAGTGGCCGACACCATGGCCCGTACCGTGGTCATAATCATAGCCTTCAGCCCATAAATGTTGGCGAGCTAGCGTATCGATTTGGTAACCACGAGTGCCTTTCGGGAAGCGCGCACGCGCAACGCCAATATGCCCCTTGAGTGCTAATGTGAACTGCTTAATCATTTCTTCGCTTGGCTGACCAATCGCAATAGTACGCGTAATATCAGTGGTACCATCTAAGTACTGACCACCTGAATCAACGAGGTACAGAGTGTTCATTTCAAGTTGGCCTGGTCTCGGCTGGTTCTCATGGTTGTAATGACACATTGCCGCATTGCTACCGGCAGCAGAAATGGTATCGAAGCTCAGATCTTTCAGTGTTGGGTCTTCACGGCGGAACTGCTCAAGAGTATCCGATAGTACCGCTTCATTATGTAGATTGCCTGCATCCACCTCAGCGTCAAGCCAAGTTAAGAACTTGACCATCGCAGCGCCATCACGAACGTGACACGCTTTCATTCCTGAAATCTCAACCGCATTTTTGGCTGCTTTCGGCATCAAACATGGATCGGCTTGGCTAATGACTTCAGCGCCGGAATTTTGCAAAACAAGTTTAAACCATGAGTTTGAGGTAACTGGGTCAACCAAGACTTTTTTGCCAGATAACGCTTCGACTTGTTGTTGTAGGGATGCAGGATGGTGAACAGAAACACCTTGACCCACATGGCTGTCAAACTCAGCAGGGATACGGTTAGGGTCTAAGAAAAACTCTACACTTGCATCACTGTGCAGGATGGCATGAGAAAGTAGGACTGGTAGACGAGAAACATCTAAACCGCGGATATTAAGCAGCCATGCGACAGAGTCGAGTGCTGTGATGATTGCGCTGTCTGCACCGGATTTAACGACTAGTTCTGCGACTTGCTTACGCTTACTTTCACTAGATTGACCAACAGATTCCGTTGGCATCAAAATCATCTCAGACACCACTGGAGAAGGGCGATCACTCCAAAGCTTATCGATTGGATTGCTTTCAAGGATAGCTAGCTCATGTTTAGCGGATAGCTTTGCTTGCGCTTGGCTTAACCAGTTCGCATTGTGCATACGTGGGTCAATCGCAACTTTGCTCTGGGCTGGAAGCGATTCTAGAATCCAATCTAATGCTGGTTCTTCGATGAGATGGCGGTATTCAAACAGCGTTGCTGGGACTTCTTTCGTCACCTGAACGGTGTAACGACCATCAACAAAGATAGCGGCTTTATCTTGAGTAATAACGGCAGCTCCTGCTGAGCCAGTAAAGCCCGTCAACCAATGTAGACGTTCGTTATGTGCTGGAACGTACTCGCCAAGGTACTCATCTTCATGAGGCACGAGCAGGGCATCAATATTGTTTTGTGCAAGCCACTCACGAATAGCAGTTAATCGCTGCTCAGTATTAGTTAGCATCTGTGTTAATCCTTCATTATGGTTATGGCGTCCTTGGTAAATTCTCATGCGTTACTCGGACGATGCCAATAAGCTACTCTTTTTACCGTTTGCCTGCAAACTATCTCAGAGCCGTAGTTTTATCTTTAATAATCTGTCTTAACCACGAAAGTGCAGGGTCATTTTCTCTGTCTCGATGCCAGAACAGTGTATATGCCATAGGCGGGAATTCCATAGGTAGTGGAAGTACTGTTAAGTCGAGTTGTTTCGAGGCTAGTTTGACGAAGTGACTTGGCGCTGTGAAAACAAAATCGGTGTATGAACATAAGCTTGCTGCGCTATTAAAGTCAGGAACTGTAATCGCAATATCACGCTCTTTTCCATAATCAGCTAAGCGGTAGTCGAGTAGCCAACGGTCATTACCATCACAACGGACCTGGACATGACGTTGCTCTAAATACTTCTCTAGTGTCCATTGGCCAAACAAAGCAGGGTGGTCTTTTCGCAACAAACACATTTGATTGTCACGGTAGATCTCTTGTTCACAGATATCAGCCGGAGGCAGCATGGTTAGCTTGGCGTCATTGATATCAATATCTTTGCCGGTAATGCCGAGGTCAATTTCGCCACGCTGGATCTGGCTAAATGTTGTATCTGACCAAGCATGAGTACTGATGGTCACTCGTGGAGCACGTTTAAATATCTCAGGTAGAAAGTGAGGAAGTATAAGCGGATAAACACTCTCGACCGCCGCTATTTGGTAGCGATAGTCACTTGAACTTGGCGAGAATTGTTCTGGCTGGGTCAGTTGTTCGAGTTGATGGATCAGTACCTCAAGCTTAGGTTTAAGAAACAACGCTTTTGGTGTTGGTTTTAAACCGTGAGCATGACGAACAAACAGTGGGTCATCAAATTGTGTTCGCAGCTTGGCCAAGTTCTTACTGACCGCAGATTGGCTAAGGCATAAACGATGGGCAGCTCGCGTGACGTTGAGCTCTTCAATAAGGACACGTAAGCACACCAGCAGGTTTAGGTCGAGACGCGCGAGTTTCTCTATATTCATTAGAAATTCTCTTTAGGAATAACATTGATGATTATTTGTCATTAGATGGCATAACTAGTCTAGCTTAAACTACGGCTTCAATCATCTTATGCTTTTGGAGAAAAAGTCAGTGCACACGGCAAACCATTCAGTACCACCAAAGACTCAGCTCGTTTTGCTGACTCTATTAGTTCTATTTAGCCCACTAGCGATAGACATCTACTTGCCAGCACTGCCAATGATCTCCTCTACGTTTCACGTGGAACATGCATTAGCGCAAGACACAATCACTTGGTTCTTGTTTGCCATGGGTGTAGGTCAGTTGTTTGCTGGGCCTTTGGCTGACAAGCTTGGACGTCGAACTGTTGCATTGGGAGGTGTTAGTATCTACGCGGTGAGCGCTGTATTGGCGTGGAGTGCTCAAAATATAGAGTGGATGCTAGCAGCTCGTTTGCTACAAGGCTTAGGTGCGTGTGCGACATCGGTAGCAGCCTTTGCAACAGTTCGCGATATCTTTGGCCCTCAAAAGAGTGGCAAAATGATCAGCTACCTAAATGGTGCGATCTGCTTTATTCCTGCATTGGCGCCTATTCTAGGGAGTTGGTTAACACAGCAATTTGGCTGGCGTTCAAACTTTAGCTTTATGGCAGGCTTTGCGGCAGTAGTATTGGTGATGCTTTGGGTTGGATTAAAAGAGACTAACCCTCAAATGAGCAAAGAGCCGGTATTCAAACTCAACCGTTACTTAGATGTTGTGAAAACACCGTCATTCCTCTTCCATGCTTCCCTATGTATGTTAGCGATGGCTGTGATTCTTGGCTATGTCACTTCTGCACCGGTCGTTCTAATGGAAAGCCTAGGCTTAACCATGAATGAGTTCACGTTCTGGTTTGGCGTCAATGCAGCAATCAATATTGTGGCTTGTATGAGTGCACCTAAGTTTATGGATAAATTTGGTACGCATTTGGCGCTGACGGTGGGCATTGTGACTTTGGCGTTTGCAGGTGTGGTAATGCTAATCATGATGTCTAGCGCAACGCCGTTCGCGTTTATGTTACCTATCTTCTTGTCTTCAGTCGGTTTCGCGTGGATCTTGGGCGCGGCAGCAGGTAAAGCGCTAGCGCCATTCGGCGACAAAGCGGGGACGGCGGCGGCTCTACTTGGTCTATTTCAAATGAGTGGTTCAGGCTTAGTTGTCGGTACTGTTCAGCGTTTAGGAATGGAACCTCAGGTAATGATTGCAACGTTGATGTTGATTGTTACACCTGCATTGGCGATTCTGTGGTCAAAGTCAGGCAGAACTTGGCATTACGCGGCCGTGTAATGTGTTGATTCGCTCTTTGCTATTGTAATCAAACGATGTATATTTGAGCTTCTTACCCCGTAATCTGTGGATAAAACGCAATAATGTCAATGACTACCTACGAGATGGCTCGCTTAATGGAGCAGTTGGAAGATACTCCAGAAAAGATTATGTTCGGCAAAGTATTGAGTGAGCTGGGCAATCAAAGCGGTGAGCGTATCCGTAGTGCAGCAAAACAAGTTCCACTCCCTATACTGCGTGACATGGTTTACCAGTTTCAGCAAGTGATTGAAGCGCGCAAAGATGAGCAGATTGAGTCTTTAGCAAAAGAGATTGCTGAAAAAGGCATCTCGGTAGAAGAGCTTAAACAATATTTAACGTCGAAGTAGGCGTTATCGACCCGATACTAAAAACTCGCTCCGGCGAGTTTTTTTATGGATTGACGTTACGGTTGATCGGGTTTTGCAGTGAAATTAGTGTCTCAGTAGATTGCACTTCGTCGATGGCTTGTAGCTTATCAATCAAGACATATTGGAGCTCTTCAATTGAACGACACATCAGCTTCACGAAGATGTTGTATGCGCCCGTTGTGTAGTAGGCTTCAACTACCTCTTCCAAGGCATTGAGCTTCTCCAGTGCTGAGTGATAATCGCGCGCGGCATTGAGGTTGATACCAATGAAACAACAGACGTCATAGCCGAGCTTTTTGGTATCGACGATGACTTCGGTGCCCTGAATGATATCCGCCGATTTCATCTTCTCGATTCGAACATGAATCGTTGCAGGGCTAACTTGGAATTGCTTAGCCATTTCTGCATACGGCGTTTTAGCATCTTCCATCAGGGTTTTGAGAATGGCCTTATCAAGGTCGTCGAGTTTGATATTTTGAGTCTGCATCAAGAGCCTTAAAGTTCACGTTAACACTATGGTATATAGGACAAATTATCACCACTAGTGATACAATTATACCTAATCTTCCTATTATCGAGAGCTATTTTAGTGCGCTTTTGTCTCTTAGTTCTAGCTACCATTACGAGCTTATTTGTTAACGCAGAAGAAAAAGATGTGTTGGTTGTTCACTCTTATCATCAAGGCTTTTTTTGGACAGATGCGTTTCAGGCAGGTTTAGACGCTGAGTTAAGACAGGCTGAGCTTTCTGCAAGAGTGTTGTATCTCGACACCAAGCGCCTTCAAAGTGAAGCATACCTAGAACAACTCTACCAACTGTACAAAACCAAATTTGAACAAGAGCAGTTTGAGGCAGTCGTAGTCAGTGACAACAATGCGCTGGCACTGATGCAAAGGCTAGGCCCGCAGTTGGGGGACACTCCGGTCATCTTTGGCGGCATCAATAACTATTCTCGTCAGCTTCATGACAATATTAATGCCACCGGGGTCATCGAAGATATTGACCTATACAGCAATATATCTCTCATAGAACGCCTGCAGGAAGATATTCAATCCATCTATATTGTTAGCGACCACTCCATCACGGGTGAAGCTGTTCGTAGTCAGATTGGAGCTTTTCTAGATCACTACCCCAAATATCGAAATACGATTGTATCCGTTACTCCTGATAGCTTTGAAGATTTACAAACGTTAGTGGCGAGTTTGGATCATCGCAGTAGCGTGCTGTTTTGGGTTTATTATCGAGATAAGCAAGGCGAAGTATTTACCGAGACTGCTCAGTGGAAGAAAATTAATTCGGCCTCGAATGCGCCCATCTATATGGTCCACGATTTAGGGCTCGGCTATGGCGCAGTGGGCGGTGTCATTCAAAGTGGTAAAACTCACGGTCAACTAACCGCAGGGCTGTTAATTGATGTGCTGACTAACCCAAGCGCACCGATGCCAAAAGTCAAAGTTGGCACCCCTGAAATCAAACTCGACTATCAAGCCGTTCTCAAGTGGGGGTTAGGTATAGAAGGAGAGGCCGCCTCTGTGATTTTCAATCGCCCGCTCTCTTTCGCTGAACGATATGAGAGAGAGTTGAAGATTGTTGGCAGCGTCGTAGTTTTCCTCTCTATTGTTATCTTGTTTCTGGTCTACTACTTGAGCCGAATAAAGCGCAGCGAGCAACTCGCTAAAGAGAGCCAGACTCTGATTGAAATGGTCTTCGACCAAAGCTACCACTACATTGGCGTCTTGGATGAAAGAGGCTCGATAGCGTCGAGCAATCGAAAACTACAAGAATTGCTATACGACCAAAATTTCAGTGTCGAAAGACCTATCTGGCAACATCCTCACTGGGAAGATGATGCAGTAGATAATATTAAACGCTTTTTCAACGATTCGGAGCGTGGTGGTGTCGCTCAATTTGAAGCGGAAATTTGGCACGCCGAACAAGGCTCGCTGGTTCTAGAAATGTCGCTAAAGCCAATTCCTACGCTTAGGCAAGGTAAGCAGTATTTGCTTGAGGCTCGCGATATTACCTCTCGTAAGATCACAGAAGAGCGTTTGTTCCAGCGAGAGGCTAACCTCAGTCATTATTATGATCAGCAACCCGTCATGATGGTGACGCTGGATGACCAGAATCGAATTCAACAAGTTAATCATTTTGCTGAGCAGCTACTTGGCTATAAGGCTGATCAAGTGTTAGGTCATCGTCTGCGCGAGTTCTATCTCCATGAAGACGCATTGATCCCTAGACAGGTCTTACTGCAACCCAAACAAGCGTTGAAAGGCGTTTGGCGTCGAGATATCGAGTATCGCCATGCTGATGGTCGCAAAGTCTGGATCCGTGAAAACATTCGCCCGCTAGTGGAATCTGGCCATCTGTTGATTGTGGGTGAGGATGTAACAGAAACTCGAGAGCTATCAGAACAACTTCAGTATCAAGCTCAACATGACTTATTGACGGGTACCTATAGTCGAAATTATTTCGAACAAGAACTAGAGAAAGCGCTCAAAGAGGTGTCGAGTTATACCCGTACTCACGCCATGCTATACATCGATCTTGATCAGCTTAAAGTACTGAACGATACCGCTGGGCACGAGGCCGGAGACGCGGCTATTCAGTTCTGCGCTAGCATGTTGGAGGAAGTACTGCCTTACAATACTGTGCTTGCGAGAATGGGTGGGGATGAGTTTGCCATCTTGCTAAAAGATTGTACCGAAGTGGATGCAAAGAAGTTGGCGTCTAGCATCATTAATTCTCTCGGAGAGCATCCATTCATCTGGGAAGAGATTCGCCTAAGCCTAAACTGTTCGATTGGTATTCGCTTAATTGACCATACCGCCTCGTCGCCTCAAATGGTGCATGCGCAAGCTGATACTGCCTGCCATGTTGCAAAAGAGGAAGGGCGTAATCGCTACAACCTTTACTGTTTAGATGACAAAGAACTACGTCGCCGTGAACAAGAGATGGAAAGCGTCAATCTAGTGCATGATGCTTTGGCGAATCAACGTATCGAGTTGTTTGCTCAACAGATCCTCAGCTTGAATGATAGTGAAGTGGGTATGCACTTTGAGATTCTTATTCGTATCAAGAACGCGCAGGGTAAATACATTTCACCGGGAATCTTTATGCCAGCGTCTGAGCGCTACAACATTGCACACCTTCTTGATAAACAGGTCGTGACACAAACACTTGATTGGTTTGAAGCTAACCCTTCAGCGCTCGATAAACTCAGCTTGTGTGCGATTAACTTATCGGGTCATTCGATGGGCAATAAAGAGTTCATTGCGTTTCTACTCGATAAGTTAGAAAACAGTACCGTACCTTGCGACAAGATATGTTTAGAGATCACCGAAACCGCCGCGATGAGTAACATGAACCAAGCGATTGAGTTCTTTACTCAACTCAAAGCCTTAGGCTGTTTAATTGCGTTGGATGATTTCGGTTCTGGGTTGTCATCTTTTGGTTATCTTAAAAAGCTTCCGGTTGATATCGTGAAGATTGATGGCATCTTTGTGAGAGATATTGATGTCAACGAGATGGACCACTTGATGGTGCGTTCAATCAATGACCTAGCCCGTCAAATGGGCAAAAAGACTGTGGCAGAGTTTGTTGAAAATACTCGTATCATTGAGCAGTTAATGGAGCTCGATGTCGACTACGCGCAGGGGTATATCATTGGTAAACCTAAACCATTACCGGAATTAGTGAGCGAACTTATCGCCACACAGAAAGCTTAGTGCCAGTGTCGAAAATCCAGTACACTGCGCACCGTTATTGATATTCAGCTTGGGAGCACTCCGTGCAGCTACAACTTCAATGTGAAGACCTCACTCAAACAGAACGTTTTCAACAGCTCATGCAGCGCTGGGGGCTTACTCACGACGAGCAAAGTGAATTTGCTCTGGTATTGACTGATGAGCGATTGGAGCTACGTAAGCTGGATGAGCCTAAGCTGGGGGCGATCTTTGTTGATTTGGCGGGTGGTGCGGTTGCCCATCGACGCAAATTTGGTGGCGGTAAAGGGCAAGCGATCGCCAAAGCGGCTGGACTGAACAAAGGCAGTACACCGACGATTCTCGATGGTACAGCCGGTCTTGGCCGGGATGCGTTCGTGCTTGCATCATTGGGTTGCAAGGTGCAAATGGTTGAGCGCCATCCAGTCGTCGCTGCCTTGCTGGATGATGGTTTGGAGCGTGCTAAACAAGATGCCGAGATTGGTGGCTGGGTAACAGAGCGTATGTCGTTGATTCATGCCTCAAGTCTAAACGCACTCAGTGACTTAGCCAGCGATCCTCAATTTTCACAGCCTGACGTCGTTTATCTCGATCCGATGTATCCACATCCTGAAAATAAAAAGAAAAGCGCCTTAGTAAAGAAAGAGATGCGTGTATTTCAATCTCTTGTTGGTGCTGATCTTGACGCCGATGGCCTATTAGAACCTGCGCTAGCCCTTGCCAGTAAAAGGGTTGTGGTAAAAAGGCCAGACTACGCAAATTGGCTAAATGAGAAAAAACCAACCATGGCGATAGAGACCAAAAAGAATCGTTTTGATGTTTATGTCAATGCATCAATGACTTAGCGCACAGCATTTTAATCGACTGATTTTTGTTCTTGCTTAAAGACGTTTAAACAGGTATATCTTACTAAGAACTATTCGTATTCTTAGCTGGAGTAGTAGTGTGGCTAAACGTCTTTGTAAGATGAATCGTAAACAGATCGCTGAAAATCTCGGCGAGATTCACCGTCTTGTTGTGGCACCTAAGTATGTCTGTCGATCTTGCACACGCTCGTCTGCTGAGAAGTCTTCATTGTGTAAACCTGCCGCGATTCCTCCTCAACACTGTCAAAACAAACCGCTAGAAGAGCAGAAAAGCTGCGGCCTACTGGCTGAAGCCTTGCCTAAACAATCAGAGCAGAAAGCGGATGCAGTGCGTCGCGTTGTCGAACGGGTTAAAGCTAAAGTTGAACTCACCAAAGCTTCACCTGTTAAGAAAGAAGCTGACGTGGAGCTAAGCTCGGTAGACTTACTCGATAAGAAAGCGATCAAGAAAGCGAAAAAGGCCATCAAGAAGCAATTTAAGCAGCAAAAGAAACTGCTTAAGCTGGCTAAGAAGCAGGGCAAGTTGCTCAAACGACAGAAGAAGCTGGAAGCGGGTATTGCTCAGTCAAAAGTCTTGACTCGACAACTTCCCCAACTGGTTGAGTTACAGAACCAGTCGAGTATCCACTAACAAATTCAAATAAAAACGCTCTTCAATTGAAGAGCGTTTTTTCTATCAGTTTGTCGATTGGTAACTCTGCTCGACTTTGCGTTTTACCCAAGTCTCATTGACCCAAAGTGAAAGCAAGATGATGGCACCGCCAATGCAGAGTTGTGCGATATCGACATCGCGATTCCAAATCACGATGTTGACGATAAGCCCTGCAGGCACCAAAGCATTGTTCATGACGGCAAGTGCGCCAGCATTGACCATCGTCGCGCCTTTGTTCCAAGCAAAGTAACCCAATCCAGAAGCCACCAAGCCTAGATACGTTAGCACGCCCCACTGAGTGGTCGTGGTTGGTAGGTTATCTAAGTTACCTTTTAGTGCGAACGCTACTGTCGCAACACACAAGGCGCCGAGGTAGAAGTAACCGAAGATAGTATGCTGAGGCAGATCTACTTCATACTTCTCCATCAAGTATTTATAGCCCACTTGGCCGATAGCGAAACAGATGTTTGCGCCTTGGACAACCAAAAAGCCAACGACGAAATTCTCGTTAATACCAGCGAACTTAATAAACGCAGCACCAGCAACGGCAATCAATGCAGTGACCAGATACCAAGGAGAGAAGCGACGTTTAAGCAGATCGTAGATCAGAGTGACGTAGATCGGAGTGAAAACGGTGAATAGTAGAACTTCCGGCACAGAAAGCAGTAAGAAGGATTGGTAGTAGAATAGGTACATTAGACCAAGCTGACAGCCACCGACGACCATTAGCTTCGCAATAAGGCCTTTATCAACGCCTCTGAATTTTAAGAATGGCAAAAACACCAAGCTAGCTAGCGCAACGCGCATAAAGACAGAGAACCAAGAATCAACCTGACCAGCAAGATAAACGCCGATCAGGCTAAACGAAAATGCCCACAACAATGTGACGGCAGAGAGGTAACCCATAACTAAGACTCATTATCAAAATTTATGGGCGCAGTTTATACCAATCTTGGCGATGAATCAGTCTTTGAGTGGTACAACCAACATATCAACGGGCGAACAGTTTATGAGCTGGCGAGTTGATGAAAGTAGTTTGCTCCAAAAATCTTGGTGGTGACCACACACAACCAAATCGATATTGAACTCTTTGATGGTGTCACACAGTTCATTGCTGAGATCTCCACTGCCCACCAATGTGTGCTTGATCGGAAAATCGGCATGTTCTGCGAGGTGCTGTAGCTGCTGTTGAGAGGCTTCAATGGCTTGGTGCTGCGTCTCGGCTAAGTTGATGTCGATTAAGCCGGTATACAGCTCAGCGTAGTTCACATCGATATGGATAAACGAAATATCCACGTTGAGGGGTTTGGCCAAGGATACCGCTTTGTCGACCAACAACTTACTGTCTTCAGAAAGGTCTATGGCAACCAAAATATGCTGATAACTCATGATGCTATCTCCTTGTAAGGGTACTGACTAAAGGTTAGCACCTTAGGTAAAGAAATTTTGCCATAGCGATCTCAGATCCACATTTGGTTATCAAAGTGTTATGGTGTCGAAAATGATATAGTCAATTTAACTTCATAGACTTAGTAGGAGTAGCAAATGCTTTCTCAAGCAATGGTTGAACAATTGAATGAGCAAATTAATCTCGAATTTTTCTCATCCAATCTATACTTACAAATGAGTGCTTGGTGTGAAGACAAAGGATTCGAAGGTGCGGCTGAATTTTTACGCGCACACGCCGTAGAAGAAATGGAGCACATGCAGCGTCTTTTCACTTACGTGAGCGAGACAGGTGCAATGCCTATTTTAGGCGCGATTGAAGCACCAAAGCACGAGTTCAATAGTCTGGGTGATGTATTCCGCGAGACGTTTGAACATGAGCAAATGATCACTGAAAAGATCAATAAATTGGCTCATGTCGCGTTTACATCTCAAGATTATTCTACATTCAACTTCTTGCAGTGGTACGTTGCTGAACAGCACGAGGAAGAGAAGTTATTTAAAGGGATCTTAGATAAGCTAGAACTTGTTGGCGAAGATGGTAAAGCACTGTTCTTCATCGATAAAGATTTAGCAGCTTTGGCAAAAGAAGGCTCATCTTCAATTATGGATGCCCCTGCTGAGTAATTTTCAGCGAAAGACACTCTAAGTAGATCGTCTTTTTCTCCGGGCACTCTTTGAAGATGTAGGGAGGAAAAGATGATCAACGCCGACACAATTCTATTCACACTGATGCTGGTAACAGTTGTTAATATGGCTCGTTATCTCACCGCATTGCGCTCTCTTATCTACATCATGAGAGAAGCTCACCCTCTGTTATACCAACAAGTCGATGGTAATGGTTTCTTTACTACTCATGGAAACGTCACTAAACAAGTGCGCCTGTTCCACTACATTAAAAGTAAAGAGTATCACCACCACCATGATGAGGTGTTTACGGGCAAGTGTGATCGCGTGCGAGAGTTGTTTATCCTTTCTACGTCGTTGTTGGGTGTCACGCTGCTGGCGGCGATGATTCTTTAACGCTCAATTGGCATTCCCACTAAATGCCGTTAGAATGACCGCCTAAATTGCAAAGGATGTGCGTTATGCACATCCTTTTTTATTGGTTTTTTATGAGTAGTTGGTCATGACGGAAAAGTTTGATGTTGTCATCATCGGAGCGGGTGCTGCGGGTTTAATGTGTGCCGCAGAAGCAGGCAAACGCGGGCGTAAAACGCTAGTGTTAGACCATGCAAAGAAGCCTGGTCGCAAGATTTTGATTGCTGGTGGCGGTCGCTGCAATTTCACTAACTATGACGTCACAGCAAACCACTACTTATGTCAGAACCCACACTTTGTGAAGTCGGCTCTGTCGCAATACACCAACTGGGATTTTATCTCTATGGTGAGCAAACACGGCATTGAGTTCGAGGAGCGCGATCACGGGCAGTTGTTCTGTGTTGGCGACTTTGACTCGAAAGACATTGTGAAGATGATGCTAGCTGAGTGTGACTTACCAACAGTAAGCCAGCGTTACCAGCAAGATATTCACCATATCGAGAAAACCGAGTCAGGCTTTACACTGCATGCCAATACCAGTGTGATTGAGTGTGAGTCGCTGGTTGTGGCGACAGGTGGGCTTTCAATGCCTAAGCTCGGTGCAACGCCATTTGGCTACAAAATTGCAGAGCAGTTTGGCCTTAAGGTGACTTCAACCACGGCTGGATTGGTGCCATTTACGCTGCACAAAGAAGACAAAGAGGCTTTCGCTGAACTATCTGGTATTGCAGTCCCTGCAGAAATTACCGCGCAAGATGGGACGGTATTTAAAGAGGCGCTGTTGTTTACTCACCGTGGTCTTTCCGGTCCTTGTGTGCTGCAAATCTCGTCGTTCTGGAAACCAGGCGAAAAAGTGACGATCAATCTTGTTCCAGAAGCAGATATTGATGAGCTACTACAACGCTCGCTTGAAAAGCATCCAAATCAGAGCCTTAAAAACACGCTCGCTAAGGTGATGCCAAAACGTCTGGTTGAAGTCCTAATCGATAGAAAAGTTCTGCAAGACAAGCCATTAAAGCAATTCAACAGCAAACAACTTAATGAGATTACTCATACGCTTGAGAACTGGCAGATCATGCCAAATGGCACTGAAGGCTATCGCACCGCAGAAGTCACCCTAGGCGGCGTTGATACCAATCATATCTCTTCAAAAACAATGGAGTGTAAGCAGGTCAATGGCTTGTACTTTATCGGTGAAGTGATGGACGTTACTGGCTGGTTGGGAGGATATAACTTCCAATGGTGCTGGAGCTCAGGCTTTGCCGCTGGACAAAGGGTGTAACGAAAGTACTTCCTAATTGGTATGCTGTATCGTATATTGAGTTTATCTCATGGAGCTGAGGATACCAAATATGATGATCAGCCAAAGTATACATACGACAGAAAGTCGGAGAAATACGGTTAGCTTAGCGTACAGCAACGCCAAAAAGGTGCTGATATTAAACCTAAAAGGCGGGGTAGGTAAGTCCACAGTCACTGCAGGACTTATGAGCCACTTAGTACGAAGTGGTTATAACGTTGAGCTGATCGATTTTGATAAACAGAAATCGAGTCATGACTGGGCCGTTTCTGTCGGTAAATGTCGTTCACAAAGTTACAACCCGTCACTAAAAAGCTTCTCTAGTATTGCTTCTACACTGAAAGTAAAACGAGACTCTGACTTTGTCATATTGGACTCTCCGTCTAACTTTACGGAAGATGACATGCTGCGTTATACGCGGTTTGTCGATGCCATTATTGTCCCAATGCAGCCTTCTCCTGTGGATTTACATGCAAGCCTGCCGTTTATCCATAAAGTGATTAATTCTGGCGTACTGTCTCGATGCAATATCTCTCTTTCTTTTATCATCAATCGCTGTCAGCAGCAGGATAACCGTGTAGATACTGTCGCCAAGCTCCTTGGTCATTTTCGCAATTACCCACTTTTGGGGAGAATGTCTGAGAGTGAAAAGTATCAAGAAGCGTTCTACTACAAAAGCTTTGTTGAAGAGACTCTAGACCCTCAGTTGTGGGTTGGAGCGGAGCATTGGTTATGCGAAACCGATCAGTAAATGAACTATAGTTTATTTACTAGTTAGACATGGAATAGGTGACAGTATGAGTCAACAAGCACTGATCTCACGTATCAACGAGTTACCGCGAATCGAAAGCGTGCTGCAAGAGCTGCTTGAGATGGTCAACCGTGAATCCATCGACTTTGGCGAACTCTCGCACAAAATGGCGATGGACCAAGTGTTGTTAGCTCGGGTGCTTAGGATGGCAAACTCGGCCCAGTTTGGCGGTATTAAAGGCATCTCCAATATCAATGATGCCATTGTTCGCATCGGTATTGGGGCAATTCGTAATCTGATTTCATCTTCCATCCTTGCTTCTACTTTCCCCAAAGTCGATACACTCAATATTAAAGATTATTGGGCGGGTACGTTCGAAGTTGCGACCATTGCCAGCACCATTGCCAAAGATATCAAACTCGACCCCAATGAAGCGTTTACTACCGGCATTTTGCACAATATCGGTGAGCTGATGATTCATACGCTAGAACCTGAAAAAGCAGTGATGATCACCCATCGTGTCTCAAACGGAGAAAACGCCGTTCATGTGCAAAGAGAACTATTGGGTGTCGATGCTCAACAATTAGGGGCAGTATTGGCCGAGAGCTGGAAATTTCCCAATGAGCTGGTGGATGCAATAGCAAACGTGAATCACCCAGCAAAAGCGGTCGAGTCTAAACGACTGGCTTGTTTGATGTATCTAGCGAGGGATGCGCACCAGCGTTGGGATAACATGTTCGATGAGCCTGAAAAGCAGCGTTATCTTGCGAATAGCAAAGCTGCGCAAGCGTTGCATGTGTCACCGGAACTGGCGAGTAAAATCGATGGGGTACGTGGGCAGGGCAGTGAACTGGCGTATCAACTGTTTTAAGTCGTTACGCCAATGCATGTTAAGTGTTTGTTATGCCAACTGTTTGTGGAGATCTTTTTTGCCAAATTTGATCTGCTGGATCACAAGCCCCGTGATAATCAGCACAAGTCCCATCAAGGTCGATGGATGAATCTCTTCGCCGATAATGGTCGCAAGCAGCATCAATGAGATGAAAGGGGATGCAAAGATAAGATTACTGATGCGCGCTGTATTCTGAGTCGATTTCAAGGCGCTGAGCCACAACACGAACGTCACACCCATTTCAAACAGACCAACATAGGTAACCGCCAACCAGCCTTGGGATGAGATTTGAGCAAAGCTCTCACCTTCATAAAGAGTCAGCCCAATAGCAAACGGAATCGCCACTAAAAAGCCAAGCAGTACACCAACAATAGGGTCGGCTTTGTTCTTTGCATTTAAGATCCAGTAGCCTGCCCAAAGCAGAGTCGAGAGCAGAGCAAGCCCAACTCCAAGCGGGCTATCAAAATTAAGCCCTAGCACGTCCCCTTTTGTCGCAATCACAATCACGCCAATGTAGCTAAAGGTGCAGGCAATCCAGTCTTGCTTACGAATCTTTTGACCTAAGAAGACCGCGGCCATGAGCGTTAAAGTGATCGCCCAACTGTAGTTAATCGCCTGTGCTTGAGAGGCGGGCAGCAAGTCATAAGCTTTGAACAGAATAATGTAGTAAGCGAGTGGATTAATTAGACCAAGAAGCAAGTAATACCAAGGGTTAGCAAGAAAGGTACTTGGGATCAGCTTCAGCTTACCTGAGACCGCGCAAATCACGAATAAGGCGATGGATGAGACAATGCTGGCAATGGTCAACATTTGAATGGGAGAAAACTCAGCCAATGTGAGTTTGAATGCGGTGGCTACCGTTGACCAGAGTAGTACAGCAGATAAACCTAATCCTAAAGCGCGGCGCTCGTTCATGATGATCCTTTAATTAAACCAACGAGTTATCCATCGTTAGCCATGAGAGTGGTACAGGGTACGGAGCGCCTAGTCTATCTGCTCGATATCTAGCCTACAAACTGGACATTTATCCAGTGGTAAAATACCATTGATAATATCGAGTTTAGAAGAGTTAAATCACTATTATGCAATGGATTCTTGAGCATCAAGGCGTGCTTGTCAGCGGTCTGGCGAGTGCTATCACTAGCGGTGTCGCTGTGGGTTGGTGGGTCAAACAGAAGATGCGCTTTGATCATCAACTTCTTGAGCAACAACTAGAATCGAACCAACAACTCGCTAGTAGTCAGATCGGTCAGTTGCAGAAAGAGCTGAATGACGCTCAACAAGAGTTGGACGAACTTGACGGCGAGCGCGATAAAGCGGCGTACGAACTCAAGCAGTCCCACGGAAAGTTGATGGCCGTATTAGAGAAGCTGCGTTACTTCGAGGCGGTGAAACAAGAGCGTCAGCAGTATTCTGATGAACTCAATCAGGTACGTGAAAGCAAATCGCAGCTAGAGGCACAGCTTCGAGAGCAAGAGGCTCGACATGAACAGCAAACCCAAGCCAACCAAGAAAAGCTTCAGTTACTTGAGCAAGCCGAAGAGCGTTTAAAGCAGCAGTTTGAGCATTTAGCCAACCAGTTGTTTGAAGCGAAGACCGCCAAAGTGGATCAGCAAAACCGTCAGAGCTTAGATGGCCTACTTTCTCCATTGCGAGAGCAGTTAGAAGGGTTTAAAAAACAGGTTAACGACAGCTTCAATCAAGAGGCTAAAGAGCGCCATACCTTGGTTCATGAGCTGAAAAACCTGCAGCGCTTAAATGAACAGATGACCAAAGAAGCCGTTAATCTTACTCACGCGTTAAAAGGGGACAATAAACAGCAAGGGAACTGGGGTGAGGTTGTATTAGCTCGAGTGCTTGCTGAATCAGGGCTAAGAGAAGGGCACGAGTATCAAACTCAGGTTAATCTGCAAAATGACGCCGGTAAGCGTTACCAACCCGATGTGATTGTTCACTTACCTCAAGACAAACAAGTGGTGGTCGATTCTAAAATGGCGCTGGTGGCGTATGAGCGCTACTTTAATGCCGAGACTGACGCAGAGCGAGATAGAGCCCTAAGTGACCACTTACTTGCACTTCGTGCTCACATTAAAGGCTTGTCACAGAAAGATTACCATCAGCTGAAAGGGATTCAGAGCCTTGATTATGTATTGATGTTTATCCCTGTAGAACCTGCGTTCCAAGTGGCGATTCAAGCGGATCCAAGCTTAGTCAAAGACGCGATGGAGCAAAACATCATTCTTGTCAGCCCAACGACGTTGCTGGTGGCGCTGCGCACGATTGATAACTTGTGGCGTAATGAGCGACAAAACCAAAATGCACAGATCATTGCTGAACGAGCAAGTAAGCTCTACGACAAGCTGCGTTTGTTTGTTGATGATATGGAGAGTCTGGGCGGTGCTTTAGACAAAGCGAATCAAAATTACCAAGGCGCGATGAACAAACTGGCAACTGGTCGCGGTAACGTGATTCGTCAGGCTGAAAGCTTCAAGGAGCTGGGCGTCGAGGTGAAAAAACCGATCTCTACTGACTTAGCTCAGTTAGCTCAACACGACTGTCTCACAGAAAATAGTGAGATGGATAAAAATGACTCTTTCGTGGAAAGACATCCGTCTGAGGATAAAGTAAACTAATCGCCCGCAGCGCTTAGGTCGTATTTATTAGCAGCGCTGCTCGAAGAGGAATCATCATGACGGATACAAGCGTGCAATCGAATACAGCTTTAGAATCAAATGAAACCACGCATTTTGGTTTCAGCACCGTAGCGAAAGAAGAGAAAGTGACGAAAGTTGCTGAAGTTTTCCACTCTGTGGCAGCCAAGTACGACATTATGAACGATTTAATGTCGGGTGGTATCCACCGTCTATGGAAGCGTTTCACTATCGATTGTAGTGGTGTTCGTCCTGGTCAGTGTGTTCTTGACCTTGGTGGTGGTACGGGTGACTTAACGGCTAAGTTCTCTCGCATCGTAGGTGAAAAAGGCCACGTTGTTCTAGCAGACATCAATAACTCAATGCTGAATGTCGGTCGTGATAAACTGCGTGACAACGGCATTGTGGGCAATGTGCATTACGTTCAAGCGAATGCTGAAGAACTGCCGTTCCCGGATGACTACTTTGATGCCATCACAATCAGCTTCTGTCTACGTAATGTCACGGACAAAGATAAAGCATTGCGCTCAATGTACCGTGTTCTTAAGCCAGGCGGCCGTCTATTAGTGCTTGAGTTCTCAAAGCCAGTATTAGAGCCGCTGTCTAAAATCTACGATACCTACTCATTCCACCTGCTACCTAAAATGGGTGAGCTGGTTGCTAATGATGCAGAAAGCTACCGTTACCTTGCTGAATCAATCCGCATGCACCCAAATCAAGAAACCTTGAAAGGCATGATGGATGAAGCAGGCTTTGAGCAGACAAACTACTACAACCTAACAGGTGGTATTGTTGCTCTGCACCGTGGTTACAAATTCTAAGGTTGGTTAACGATGCCATTTGAACCTCTTGTAACAGCGGTGATTGAGACCTCGCTTAATACCCTAATTAACGACGACCCAGAGTTGGGGCGTCGTCTTTCTCGCCTTAAAGGTCAGGTTATTCAAGTTCACCTTAAAGAGTTGAACAAAACCCTGACGTTTATTTTTAGTCAGCAAATCGATGTTTTGGCTAACTATGAAGGCGAGCCTGATTGTTATCTATCGCTGAACCTATCGGTTCTTCCAGAACTTCGCGACCAATCCAACATCACTAAGTTGATCAAGCAAGATAAGCTGATTCTAGAAGGTGATATTCAATTGGCGCAAAAATTCTCTCAGCTGATGACTGACTGCAAGCCTGACATTGAAGAGTGGCTATCGAAAGTGGCAGGTGATGTCGTTGCTCATACCGTCGTGCAAGGTGTCACGGGTGTTGGCCAATTGATTAAGTCACAGGCGAGCAAGCACCAAAACCATATTGCCCAAGTATTGACGGAAGAGTGGCGAGTTGCACCTGCACCGCTTGAAGTCGCGCATTTCTGCGATCAAGTGGATGACGTGAAAAGCCAAGCAGCTCGTGTTGAAGCTAAGCTCAACAAACTGTTGGAGCGCGCATGACCCTAACAGAGCTGCGTCGCTTATATCACATTGTAAAAGTCCAGCTTGAATATGGTTTGGACGAGCTGCTGCCAGAACACCAATTGACAAAGGCGCCGCTGCTGGCGCGTAAAAGTCTGTTCTGGATTAAAAATAAGCATGCTGACAAGCCACTTGGCGATCGGCTACGTTTGGCACTGCAAGAGCTTGGTCCGGTTTGGATTAAGTTTGGTCAGATGATGTCTACCCGTCGTGACCTGTTTCCTCCGCATATTGCTGACCCGCTAGCGTTACTTCAAGATCAAGTCTCTCCGTTTGATGGCCAATTGGCGAAAGAACAAATTGAGCAAGCACTCGGTGGGCCTGTTGAAACTTGGTTCGATGACTTTGAGATTAAGCCTTTGGCCTCTGCCTCGATTGCGCAAGTGCATACTGCAACGCTCAAAGAGACTAACCAAGAAGTAGTATTAAAAGTGATCAGGCCAGATATTCGCCCGGTCATTGATGCAGATCTAAAACTGATGTACCGCATGGCGAGTATAGTCGCCAAAGCACTTCCTGAAGCACGTCGTTTAAAACCTGTCGAAGTAGTGCGTGAGTACGAAAAAACGTTATTGGATGAACTTGACCTACGACGTGAAGCGGCGAACGCGATTCAGCTGCGCCGAAACTTTGAAGGCAGTGAAGAGTTGTACGTTCCTGAGGTATTAACTGACCTTAGTAATGAAACTGTCATGGTTTCTGAGCGAATATACGGCATCCAAGTCTCTGATATTGAAGGTTTGAAAGCGAACGGCACCAACATGAAGCTATTAGCGGAACGTGGTGTGAGTGTGTTCTTTACGCAAGTCTTTCGTGACAGCTTTTTCCATGCAGACATGCACCCAGGGAATGTGTTTGTTGAGCCTGAACATCCAGAGAACCCGCGTTGGATTGGTTTAGATTGTGGGATTGTCGGTACGTTAAACAGCGATGATAAGCGCTATTTGGCGGAAAACTTTTTAGCATTCTTTAACCGAGACTATCGACGTGTCGCTGAGTTGCATGTTGAATCTGGATGGGTTCCACGTGAAACAAACATCGATGAGTTTGAATTTGCGATTCGCATTGTGTGCGAACCTATCTTTGCTAAACCGCTGTGTGAAATATCGTTTGGCCATGTACTGCTAAACTTGTTTAACACTGCGCGTCGATTCAATATGGAAGTGCAGCCACAGTTAGTTCTGCTGCAAAAGACGTTGCTGTATGTTGAAGGCTTAGGTCGTCAGCTTTACCCTCAGTTAGATTTGTGGGAAACAGCCAAGCCATTCCTTGAAGAGTGGATGATGAACCAAGTTGGTCCTCAAGCGGTAATCAACGCGGTGAAAGACAGAGCGCCGTTCTGGGCGGAAAAACTGCCAGAGCTACCAGAGCTGCTTTATGACAGCTTGCGCCAAGGTAAGATGATGAACCAGAGAATGGACCAACTCTACCAAGGCTATCGAGCAAGTAAGAAGCAGCAGGCGACCGGTAAATTTTTATTTGGTGTTGGAGCCACATTAGTCGTATGCTCGGCAATATTGGTTAACAGCACTTATGAGCAACTATCGATGGCAAGCGCTTTCGGCGGGGTCACATTTTGGTTGCTTAGTTGGCGAGCTTACCGTCAATAGGCGTTAAACTCTTGAAATAATTTTGTTTAATAAGACCCGAGGTAAAAAGAATGGGTGGTATTAGTATTTGGCAACTTCTGATTATTGCTGTCATTGTCGTTCTACTGTTTGGTACTAAGAAGCTACGTGGTATCGGTGGCGATCTTGGCGGTGCAGTGAAAGGCTTCAAGAAAGCGATGAACGAAGATGATGCGGGCAAAGAGAAAAAAGACGCAGACTTCGAGCCAAAAGCGGTAGAGCAACAGAAAACAGACGCTACTGCTGAAACAAAGAAAGACAAAGAGCAGGCGTAACTCGTGTTTGATATCGGTTTTTGGGAACTGGTATTGATATCTGTCGTTGGGCTAGTGGTACTTGGGCCAGAGCGTTTGCCTCATGCGATTCGCAGCGTATCCAAATTTGTTGGTGCGGCTAAAAGCATGGCAAACAGTGTGAAAGATGAACTTTCACACGAACTCAAGGTGCAAGAGCTACAAGAGAATTTGCGTAAAGCAGAGCAAATGGGGATGGAAGATCTTTCTCCTGAGCTCAAGTCTTCAGTAGACCAATTGAAGCAAGCTGCGCAAGACGTTCAGCGCCCATACGCGAGCAAAAGCGACTCAGCGACGAACAGCACTGAGACTGCGGATGAGAAAGTTGAATCCGCACAAAACGCCAATGACTCCGTTGGTGAGGTTGAAAGCTTACAAGCCCAGCCATCACCACAGGCAGATAAAAAAGCCGAATAGTCTCGCATTCGAGGAGCTACGACCTTAACCCAAGCGTCAGTAGCTCCTTTTTGATCTTCTAGAGTAGAGGTTTCCATGTCTTCTGTTGAGCAGACACAGCCTTTGATCAGCCATCTGTTGGAGATGCGTAACCGATTATTGCGTGCACTTGTTGCGGTGTTAATCGTGTTCCTTGGTCTGATCTATTTTGCCAATGACATCTATGAGTTTGTCTCAGCACCTTTGGTAGAGCGACTACCAGAAGGGGCAACCATGATCGCAACAGACGTTGCATCGCCTTTCTTTACGCCATTAAAGCTGACGTTAATCGCATCCATCTTTATTGCGGTGCCGTTTATCTTGTACCAAGTTTGGGCATTTGTTGCGCCGGGCTTATACAAACATGAACGCCGCTTGATCATGCCATTAATGTTTTCGAGTTCACTGCTGTTTTATTGCGGTGTTGCTTTTGCTTACTTTGTGGTGTTTCCGTTGGTGTTTGGCTTCTTTACCGCGATATCGCTAGGTGGAGTAGAGTTTGCCACGGATATATCGAGCTACCTCGACTTCGTTCTCGCGCTGTTCTTAGCGTTTGGCATTGCGTTTGAAGTGCCCGTAGCGATCATCTTGCTATGTTGGACTGGCGCGACTAACCCTAAGAGCTTAAGTGAGAAGCGACCATACATTGTTGTTGGTGCGTTTATCGTTGGTATGATGCTGACACCACCAGACATGATTTCTCAGACACTATTGGCAATTCCGATGTGTTTGCTGTTTGAAGTCGGATTGTTCTTCGCACGCTTCTATGTACGCAAAGACCGAGATGAAGACGAGCAAGTGGAAGAGTAACCACAACGCTGAAAGTGCAAAATTAAAAAGGGGCTGATACTAGGTATCAGCCCCTTTTACTTTATCTGGAAGAACCTAAAGATTAAATAATTTGGTCGCGTTGCCTGTTGTGAGGCTGTCGACTTCCGAGATGGAGATATCACGTAGGTCAGCTACGCGCTGTGCAACCAAAGAGGTATAGGCTGGTTCATTGCGTTTACCACGATGGGGCACTGGCGCAAGATATGGGCAGTCTGTTTCCAAAATCACAAAGTCCATATCGAGGTGGGGGATGACTTTATCCATCCCACCATTTTTAAACGTCGAGACGCCACCTAAGCCAAGATGAAATCCAAGGTCATTAATCGCTTTCGCTTCCTCAACGCTACCGCCAAAACAGTGGAAGACACCACTCAATGAACCGTTTTGTTCTTGGCGAAGTAGGGTCAGAGTCTCTTCGATAGAATCACGAGTATGGATGACAACCGGTAGATTCATCTCTTTTGCCCAGTTTAGCTGGGTGATAAACGCCACCTCTTGCTCGGCCTTAAAGGTTTTATCCCAGTATAGGTCGATACCTATTTCACCAACCGCAATGAAGTTGTGCTTATCGAACCAAGAGTGAACCACGTCGAGCGTTTGCTTTACGTTCGCATCCACATAACAAGGGTGGAGTCCCATCATCGAACGACACACCTCAGGATAAGCCGCTTCCGTCTTAAGCATTGGCTCAATCGACTCAAGGTCGATATTTGGCAGTAGAATCTTATCGATACCTTGGGCTAGGGCGCGTTTGACCACGTCGTCGCGGTCTGTGTCGAATTCACTGGCATAGATGTGTGCGTGGGTATCAATCATGGTCTTTCTCTGAGCTAACTTATTCTGGTTCTGGCATACGGTGAGAGCCAAGTATACGGCAGTGTGAGCGTTGGGTCATTTTTTGCATTTTTATCGTTTGTTGCTAGCGTACTATCAAAGGAGTGATATCATTCATTTCAAGCACTTTCACCACACAAGGAGAATAGAGTGTCAGTTTCGATTCAAGGTCAATTCCCTGGCCGTCGTATGCGCCGAATGCGTAAACATGACTTTAGCCGTCGCCTAATGGCTGAAAACCAACTCTCTGTTAATGATCTAATCTACCCAATGTTTATCTTGATGGGTAAAGATCGCCGCGAAACCGTGGATTCAATGCCTGGCATTGAGCGTCTGTCTATCGATTTGATGTTAGAAGAAGCGCAATACCTTGCTCAGTTGGGTGTACCAGCGATTGCTCTATTCCCTGTGGTAAACCAAGATGCGAAAAGCTTATGTGCAGCAGAAGCGTACAACCCTGAAGGCCTTGTACAACGCGCTGTTCGTTCTCTGAAAGAGCACGTGCCAGAAATCGGTGTGATTACTGACGTTGCCCTTGATCCGTTCACAACTCATGGTCAAGACGGCATCATTGATGAAGATGGTTATGTTCTGAATGATGAAACGACGAAAGTCTTGGTTAAACAAGCTCTGTCTCACGCGGAAGCGGGTGCGGATGTGGTCGCACCGTCAGATATGATGGATGGCCGCATTGGCGAGATTCGTAAAGTACTAGAGCAAGCGGGTCATATTAATACTCAAATCATGGCTTACTCGGCGAAATACGCATCATGTTACTACGGCCCTTTCCGCGATGCGGTCGGCAGTGCGAGTAACCTGAAAGGCGGCAACAAAAAGAACTACCAAATGGATCCTGCCAACAGCGATGAGGCGATCCATGAAGTAGCCATGGATGTGAACGAAGGTGCAGACATGGTGATGGTTAAACCGGGCATGCCTTACCTAGATATTGTCCGTCGAGTGAAGTCTGAGTTAGAAGTGCCTACCTTTGCTTACCAAGTATCGGGTGAATATGCGATGCATAAAGCGGCGTTTGCGAACGGTTGGCTAAAAGAGCGTGAAACCGTGATGGAATCTCTGCTTTGTTTTAAACGTGCAGGCGCTGACGGCATCCTAACTTATTTTGCTAAAGATGTAGCGGAGTGGTTAGCGGAAGAAAATGCGCAAGCAGCGACCTTCTTGAAAGGTGAACAAGAGTAATCACCTGCATTGATCAAGTTCTAAAGGCTGGCATTTGTCAGCCTTTTCTAGTTTTGGAGAGTTCGAATGAGTGTAGTTTATCGAGAAGGAACACTAGAAGAGTGTGTGCAGGTGGTCGAGCAGATCAGTGAATTCGCCCATAAAGAGACTGTCGCCAGTTTAACAGCCCGATTAGAAGGTAAAGCGCGCTACCTTGTTCAAATAGCTCAAGAGGGAGATAACTTACTTGGGTTTAAAATTGGTTATCAATTGGACGACAAGACGTTTTATAGCTGGTTTGGAGGCGTATCCTCACTGGCTCGTAAAAAGGGTGTCGCTCAAACACTGCTAGAAATACAAGAAAAATGGGTAGCAGAGCAAGGTTATAAGCAGTTAAAAGTGAAGTCTCGTAACCAGTTTCCAGCGATGCTAAGACTACTGATAAAGAACGGCTATATGATTGAAAATTATGAACAAAAAGAACCTTTGGTAGAGAGTCGTATTCACTTCGTGAAGCAGATACAACCTTGTCATAAAAATTAAATGAGATTTTTTCTCATTTAGGTGTTGACGCATTAAATGAGAATGGTTATTATTTATCTCGTCTTAGGGAATGAGAGAAGTTCACAAGGATGTTGAGTTACCAGATTCAGATTGGAGACGGTGATGACACTGAACTTAATCGAACTTGCACGAGTTCTTTTTGACACGACATTGCTCACATTGCTTCCAGTGTAATTTATAGCTTTATGGCAAAGTACCTCATTCACCTGAATTACTTTGACCCCTTTTTGCTAGGCGACATCGAAAGATGTCGCTTTTTTTATGCCTGTCATTTTTGATCGAATAAAAGGACACCAATAGTCTTTTCCACAGTGCAAGATCGTTTGTGGATCGATCTTGTCACGATCGATCTCTGTTAATGTTCTTTTATTACAATGCTTTAGGTTGTTTATTGAAGTGGAGTAGCACATTTTTATATCCTGTGAATAAATAATATAAACAGAGTTATCCACAGAGGAGGTCTCAGGTTGATAAAGGAATAGCCAAATGTGTGAGTAGAGTTCAAAGAGTTAAAATGGATTCACTGACTGAGTCATGGCATCCTAAGCAGATCTTTTTTGCATTTTCTTTGGATACGTAAAGACTATGGCTAACATCCCCGATAATCCGTTAATTCTCATTGACGGTTCTTCTTACCTTTACCGAGCATTTCACGCTTACCCTGAGACCATGAGTAATGGCGATATTCCGACTAACGCGGTTTATGGTGTCGTTAATATGCTACGTAGCATGATGCGTCAATTTGCTTCGGATCGTATTGCTGTGGTCTTTGATGCGAAAGGTAAAACGTTTCGTGATGATATGTATCCAGAGTACAAAGCGAATCGTCCACCAATGCCGGACGATCTTCGTTGTCAGATCGAGCCACTGCACAATGTGATTCGAGCAATGGGCTTGCCGTTAATCTGTGTTCCGGGTGTGGAAGCGGATGATGTTATTGGCACATTAGCTTACCAAGCGTCACAAGCTGGCATGCCTGTACTGATCAGTACGGGTGATAAAGATATGGCTCAGCTGGTGGATGGTAACGTTACCTTGATCAATACCATGACAAATGTGGTGATGGATCGTGAAGGTGTTGTAGAGAAGTTTGGCATTCCACCAGAGCTCATCATCGATTATCTCGCGCTGATGGGGGATAAAGTCGATAACATCCCTGGTGTTCCGGGGGTAGGTGACAAGACAGCAACAGCCTTACTGCAAGGTATAGGTAGCCTAGAGAAACTGTACGCAAATCTTGATGACATCGCACCGCTTGGGTTCCGTGGTTCAAAAACGATGGCGAAGAAGCTTGTCGATAATAAAGATAATGCGATGCTCTCTTATGAGCTTGCCACGATTAAGTTGGATGTTGAGCTAGAAGAGACACCAGAGTCGTTGACCAAGTCAGAGCCAAACAAAGATGAGCTGATTAAATTATTTGGTCAGCTGGTCTTCAAATCATGGTTGAACGAATTGCTTGAAGGTGGCAGCGGTGTTGTCGAAGCTGATGAGAAGTCGGGCGGCCAAAGCGGCACCTCGACAGCAAACTCAGCATCTGAAATAGATACCTCTGCGGTGACGATCGATCGCAGCCAATACGAAACGATTCTTGATGAAGCGACTTTCTCTGCTTGGCTTGAAAAGCTCAAGTCAGCTGAAGTCTTTGCGTTTGATACGGAAACTGACAGCTTAGATTACATGGTAGCGAACCTAGTTGGTTTGTCGTTCGCCACAGAAGAAGGTGTTGCGGCATACGTTCCCGTTGCTCATGATTACCTTGATGCGCCAGAGCAGCTTGATCGTGATTGGGTGCTCGCGCAGCTAAAACCAATTCTTGAAGATGATGCTCAGGCGAAAGTCGGTCAAAACCTGAAATACGATGCGTCGGTACTTGCGCGCTATGGTATTGAGATGAAAGGCATCAAGCACGACACCATGTTAGCTTCATACGTGTATAACAGCGTAGGCGGTAAGCATGATATGGATAGTCTGGCACTGCGTTTCCTTCAGCACAGCTGCATCTCGTTCGAACAAATTGCAGGTAAAGGTAAAAAGCAGCTTACGTTTAACCAAATTGAGTTAGACCAAGCTTCTCCTTACGCAGCGGAAGATGCCGACGTGACTTTACGTCTGCACAACCGTTTGATGTCTAACATTGAACAAGACGAGAAGCTCAAATCGATCTATGAAGAGATTGAGGTTCCATTGGTACCCGTCTTGTCTCGTATAGAGCGAACAGGCGTGTTTATCGATGACATGAAGTTGGCAGCACAGTCTCAAGAGATTGCACAGCGCCTTGATGAGCTAGAGCAGCAAGCGTATGAGATTGCTGAGCAAGAGTTCAACATGAATTCGCCAAAGCAGCTTCAAGCGATTTTGTTCGAAAAAATGGGTCTACCTGTTATCAAGAAAACGCCTTCAGGCACACCTTCAACCAATGAAGAAGTCCTGCAAGAGCTTGCTTTGGATTATCCATTACCGAAATTGATTCTTGAGTACCGTGGTCTGGCGAAGCTGAAATCGACTTACACGGATAAGCTGCCTAAGATGATTAACTCAGAAACAGGCCGTGTTCACACCTCTTATCATCAAGCAGTAACGGCGACAGGGCGTTTGTCTTCAACCGATCCAAACCTGCAGAATATTCCAATTCGTAACGATGAAGGGCGTCGTATTCGTCAGGCATTTGTGGCCCCACATGGCTTCAAGATCATGGCTGTCGATTACTCTCAGATTGAGCTGCGCATCATGGCGCACCTATCTGGCGACCAAGCACTATTGGATGCGTTCCAGCAGGGTAAGGATATTCACGCAGCGACTGCAGCAGAAATCATGGGTACCACCATCGACCAAGTGAGTTCAGAACAGCGTCGCCGTGCTAAAGCGGTCAACTTTGGCCTGATCTACGGTATGAGTGCATTTGGTCTAGCTAAGCAGCTGGGTATCCCACGTGGGGAAGCGCAAGACTACATGAATAAGTACTTTGAGCGTTACCCAGGTGTGATGCAGTACATGGAAGACACGCGCAGTGCGGCTTCAGAGCAGGGGTACGTAGAGACTATCTTTGGTCGCCGTCTACACTTGCCTGAAATTAAGTCACGTAATGGTATGCGTCGTAAAGCGGCTGAACGTGCTGCGATTAACGCACCAATGCAAGGGACAGCGGCGGATATCATCAAGAAAGCAATGTTGCTGGTTGATGAGTGGATTCAGTCACAAGGTGACGGTCGCGTTAAGTTATTGATGCAAGTGCACGATGAACTGGTTTTTGAAGTACAAGAGTCAGCACTTGCCGAAATTGAAAGTAAAGTACAAGAATTGATGGAGTCTGCAGCGCAGCTAGATGTACCGCTAGTGGCGGAATCTGGCCATGGTGACAACTGGGATCAGGCGCACTAGACAAAAAATAGTCGAATTCTAATAAATATCATGAGCTAGCGCACAAACGCTGGCTTTTTTTTGTCTATAAATAAGTTGAAGGGAAAGTTGGTAAATGTAGTTTAATAAAACTTTCATGAAAAAAAATTACGAAAAGTAGTTTTCATTTCTGACCAATTGTTGTACATTTAACGGCGTAGGGTACAGAGGTAAGATGTTCTATCTTTCAGACCTTTTGTTTCACGTTATTGGATTAGGCTGATTCAGCCGCCCCAGTCAGTTTTTGACTGGGGCGTTTTTTATTGGGTCAAAGAAAAATTCAATCAAATCATAGTCCTATCAATAATCCCTCAATTTCTTCTTAAGTTTCAATCCACCTGATTGCTTTTGGCACTAAATTCGTTTTATTCCTCTAATCTGTAACTTCAACAAAGTTTGTAACTTTACTCCATTCACACTTTGGTTATTTTGAGTAAAAAATCAATGATGTTGCGCCCCGGTTTTTGTGTTTTTAATTGTTTTAAGTGTTTGTTTTATAGTGTTTATTTTTGTTTTTGTATTCGACAAGGAGAGGGGGGCTTGAGAGGTTGATTTATCACTTTGAATCGATAATCCTACGAAGATAATAACTTACAACGATTATTTCTCTCCCGTTGCCCTGCCAGGATGGTGGGGCGTTTTATTTTCTGCGGGTATAAAAAAGCCCCACTATTGCTAGTAGGGCTGGTCAATAACAGAAACGTTATTCTTGTTCGTTGTCTAGGTTCTCTTCTTCGATAATCTCTTCGACTACCGAATCAGCAAACGCTGGAGCAAACCATTCATCAAGCTTCGCGCGAAGTATATCGACGCCAATACCTTTGAGTGATGAGAACGCAGCAACGCTTACATCACCGCCGAAGCCAACTGCATCTTTCTTGATTTTCAGTACTTGAGCTTTACGTGCACCACTTTTCAGCTTGTCTGCTTTAGTTAGCAGTACCTGTACTGGGATTCCGCTGTCAACCGCCCAAAAAATTAATTGTTGGTCTAGATCTTTCATCGGATGACGGATGTCCATCAGTACCACAAGACCTTTTAGACATTGGCGCTTTTGTAGGTATTCACCTAGCGACTTTTGCCATTTCTTCTTCATCTCAAGTGGAACTTGAGCAAAGCCATACCCAGGAAGGTCAACGATGTGACAGCCATCGGTCACTTTAAACAGGTTGATCAGCTGAGTTCGGCCAGGTGTTTTACTGGTTTTAGCAAGGCTGCGCTGGTTCGTCAGGCGATTTAGAGAGCTAGATTTGCCCGCATTGGAGCGTCCTGCAAACGCAACTTCGATACCTTCATCTTCTGGCAAGGCGCGGATATCCGGCGCACTTGTGATGAAATGAGTGTTTTGATAATGAATTTTTACGCTCACTGTTAACTCCATCTCGACTTTGTGTAGTCGATTGATTACTTTTTTGTGAAATTGTGTAAAATAACCGTGCTCGGCATAAGGTCGCCTATTGTACCATGAGTGGTACTGGAAGCTTGATAATTATAAATGGAATGTCATGAAGAAATTAGCGCTAATATTGAGTCTTTTAGCCAGCTGCTCCGTATGGGCCCAAGGCAGCATCGAAGCTGGTAAAGCAAAATCTCAAACCTGTGTTGCCTGCCACGGTGCAGACGGCAACAGTCAACTCGCAATGTACCCTAAACTTGCAGGTCAGCATGCTAAATATATTGAAAAGCAGCTTAGAGATCTGAAGCTAGGTATGACAAGCAGTGGTAAGCAAGGTCGTATGGACCCAGTAATGAGTGGTATGGCTATGCCGCTGTCTGAGCAAGATATGAAAGATCTTGCGGCGTACTACGCATCACTACCAATTTCGCACAATACAACACCTGAAAATGTTGTTGAAGCAGGTAAAGTTCTTTATACCGCTGGTGACGCAGAGCGCGGCCTGACGGCATGTATCGCTTGTCACGGTCCTCGTGGTAATGGTACTGAACTCTCTGGCTTCCCTAAAATTTCTGGCCAACACGCTGATTACATCAAGATGCAGCTAGAAAAATTCCGTGACGGCTCACGTAACAACGATATGAATGCCATGATGCAAGATATCGCTAAGAAGCTAACGGATGAAGATATTGATACGCTTTCTAAATACGTTGGTGGCCTACACTAAGCCCTACTAATGTGTTCGAGCATAAGTTGTATTGAAAAAGCCCAGGCCAGTGTCTGGGCTTTTTCATTTGCACTCGATCACACTCGTGTTGAATACGCTTCCTTCTTTCTGTCCATCTTGCTTGTGAGAGATCGTCCATACTTGTCATCGTTACTTTCTAAGAATTTTCAGTAAGATGTTGAAAAATAAAGCTATGGATTTTTCTTGATAAAAAAGTGCTAAATATTGTGGTTTGCGGATTGCTGAGAAATGAACACAAGGTAAAGTGAACTCATCGGCAGGACGCTGAATTAATGGAATCTAGACTAGGAAGTCTCCAAGGACCGCAAGTAAAGGATGCTTGGTAGTTCAAATGGATTAAGGTAGGTAGGACACCTACTTGATATGGATGGTCGACTTGTCTAACGGTTAAGACAGTGCAATGGATCAGGCTAAGGACTAGCCCAGATACGGGAAGTAAACGGAAAGCCAAAACTCACCAGGATGGTGGCAAACAACACTTTTGGCAGGGAAAGCACCAAAAACAAATGGAATATTGGTGTACTGAAGTCAGTACAACACAGTTTTGCCGCAAGGCGTTTAGAAAGCGATAGAGTCACTCTATCGCTTTTTTTATTCTTAATTTTCACGAATCGATGATTATTTGCACAATAGTGCTCCACTCCAAGGTCACTTTCTGGTATGTTTCGCATCCCTGTTTGAGGATGAGTTTACGCAACCGATATGCACCATTGCCCCCTTTGTCAGAGCTTAGACTCGCAGCACTACTTTGAAGATAAACGCCGAGCGTACCTTCAATGTCAGCAATGTGACCTGGTTTTCGTTAATCCAGATCAGCGCTTGGATGCAAAGGCAGAAAAAGCGCACTACGATCTGCATGAGAACGATCCAAATGACCAAGGATATCGACGCTTTTTATCTCGGGTCGCAGACCCCATATTAGAGCGGTTAGAACCAAACTCTCACGGGATTGATTTTGGCTGTGGCCCTGGCCCAACACTTTCATTGATGTTGGAAGAGCAGGGACACTCCATGGCGTTGTACGATATTTACTATCACCCTGATTCTTCGGTGTTAGATAACGCGTATGACTTTATGACTGCCACTGAAGTGATTGAGCATCTCTATGAGCCCAACAAAGTGTGGCAGCAATGGTTGAATTTAGTTAAGCCAGGTGGCTGGATTGGTCTTATGACTAAAATGGTCATCGATGTTGAAGCGTTTGCCTCTTGGCACTATAAAAATGACCAAACTCATGTGGTCTTTTTTAGCCGTAAAACGTTTGAATATCTGGCAGAGCGGGATCAGCTCGACCTAGAATTTATTGGTAATGATGTAATTTTACTGAGGAAAGCCCAGTAATGAGCCGTAGTAAGAAAGCAAGATCAGGCGGTAACCTAGACGTAATCGTTGTACGTAATCGCACTGAATCAGACGTTGAAGGACGTCTACGTAAGAAAGATAAAAAGCGCAAAGGTCTAAAGACTGGCGGTCGTAACTCTGAAGCAAAAAACAGCAAGCAGCAAACTGCAGGTCAACAACGTGACCCTCGCTTAGGCAGCAAGAAGAAAATTCCTCTGATAGTTGAAGCTGCGAAAAAGCCAACTAAAGCGGAACGTCGAATTAGCGCTGAGAAAGAGCTAGAGATGTTAGAAAACGATGCGCAACTAAACGTATTGTTGGATCGCCTAGACAATGGTGACAGCTTAGGTGCTGGCCTACAGAAATACGTTGATGAAAAACTTGGACGTATTGAAGTTCTGATGAAGCAATTAGGTCTCTATGAAGAAGTCGAAGAAGACGACTTTGAAGAAGAGATCGAAGAAGCGCCAGTTGCAGAGAAAAAATCAAACAAGAAGGCTAACTCTGACGATGAGCTACTTTCTCAGTTTGAAGATTTAGACCTGAACCAATTTAAAGGGTAGAGAGCAGATCATGAATGTAACCTTATTAGCAATTGCAGGCGGAGCGATTATTCTCGGTTTGGCCTCGTATGCAGGTTACCTTCTGCTCAAACTCAAGAAGCAAAAGGAATTGCAATTGCAGCAACAAAAGCTCGCAATTGAAAAGCGTAATGCCAATATCTTTGAAAGCGTCAATATCCTTTGCCTCGCGGGTATCCAAGAGCAGTGTGACCTATCGGAAGTCAGTATCCGTCTTTATAACATCATGGACTATGTTCAAGGTGAAGACAGAGTGGATTTCGACAAAGAGTTTCCAGCAACGTCAGAGCTGTTCCATATCGTAAAAGAGATGGCTCGTGGTGAAGATCGCCAGCAGCTGGAAAAGAAAGAGCGCATGAAGCAAAACCTTGAGCGCCATAAAGCAGAAGCGCGTCTTCAAGATGCTATTGTTGAAGAATTACAGCGCCTGCAGAAAAAGGTTCAACCTCTGAACAACCAGATCAACATTCAGATGATCTAGTTTAAAAAAATTATAGCTCGATCGCTTACACTTAAAGGGTAGTGATCGAGTTATCAATTCTGATGATTACTACTCAAAAAGCAGAGCGCCCTCCAACGAGCTTCATTCAGGTGTGGCAAAATAGCCTGCTAATTTATAACGGCCCAAACAGCCGATAAGCACTAAAGCCCAAACGGAATACCATCATGTCGCAGCCAGTCGTATCAAGCCAGCAAATTGTCTGGGATCAAGCGGTTCTTGATAAGTACAACTATTCAGGTCCTCGCTACACCTCATACCCAACTGCTTTAGAGTTCCATGAAGCATTTACGGTGTCAGATTATGATATGGCGTGTACTCAGTATCCAGAGCGACCGCTTTCTCTCTACATCCACATCCCTTTCTGTCACAAGCTTTGCTACTACTGTGGCTGTAATAAGGTCATCACTCGTCACGCACATAAAGCTGATGAGTACCTAGATGTATTAGAGCAAGAGATTCGTACTCGTGCTGCATTGCTGCAGAATCGTAAAGTGACCCAGCTTCACTTTGGGGGCGGGACACCAACCTTCCTATCTAAAGCACAGATTAGCCGTGTGATGAACATCCTTCGTGATGAATTCAACTTCGAAGGCAGTGCAGAAATTAGTATTGAAGTTGATCCTCGTGAGATTGAGCTTGATATGCTTGACCACTTGCGTGGAGAGGGCTTCAACCGTTTGAGCATCGGTGTTCAAGACTTCAATAAAGAAGTTCAGAAGCTGGTTAACCGTGAACAAGATGAAGCGTTTATCGTGGCTATGGTTGAGCGAGCGAAGCAACTTGGTTTCCGTTCAACAAACCTTGACCTAATCTACGGCCTGCCGAAGCAGACTAAAGAGTCGTTTGCTGAAACACTAAAGCAAGTGCTAGAGATGCAGCCGGGTCGCCTGTCAGTCTTTAACTACGCTCATATGCCACAGCTGTTCGCGGCTCAGCGTAAAATTAAAGATGAAGACTTGCCAATTGCCGAAGAGAAGATGGCAATCCTACAAGACACCATTGCAACGTTAACGGGTGCAGGTTATCAGTTTATCGGTATGGACCACTTCGCCTTGCCAGACGATGAGCTTGCTGTGGCGCAGCGTGAAGGCGTGCTGCACCGCAACTTCCAAGGCTACACGACTCAAGGTGAAGCAGACTTAGTAGGTTTTGGTGTATCCGCTATCTCGATGATTGGTGATGCTTATGCACAAAACCAGAAAGAGCTGAAAAAGTACTACGCTCAGGTTGATGAACTGCGCCATGCATTATGGAAAGGTGTTGCCCTTGATAGTGATGACTTACTACGCCGTGAAGTGATTAAGCAGCTTATCTGTAACTTCAAGCTAGATAAGACCATGATTGAGTCTGAGTTTGGCGTAACCTTCAACGATTACTTCAAAGAAGACCTAGATTTGCTTCAGACCTTTATTAACGATGAATTGGTTGAAGTCGACGCAAGCGAAATCCGTGTGACTCTGCGTGGCCGCCTACTGATTCGTAATATCTGTATGTGTTTCGATAAGTATTTGAGAGCTAAGGCTAGGCAGCAGCAGTTCTCTCGCGTTATCTAAATTTTCTTCGTATTTGAAGCCACAGCGTTGTTGTCTTTACAACCTTCCCGGAGCGCCGGCCGCCCCAATCACATAGCGGACTATGCTCATGGGAATAAGGTTGTTTGACGCCTAGCTGTGACTCCAACTACTTTGAAAATTACCAATATTTAAAGCCACTGCCTTTCTTTATCTCTGAAAAGCGGTGGCTTTGTTGTATCTGGCCGTTGGAAAGTTATGGGGCGATGTAAGTATCGTGTGCGACTTCCCACAGGGCTTTCACTAGCGGGTTGTCGAGCTGTGAACGTTTGCAGCAGACACCGAGCTTGAAGGGTTTTACTGATGCTACCTTTAAGCGTTGTATCTTCTCTTTTACTGGGCTGTTATTAATCACCACGTCGGGTGCAATGCCCACACCACAACCTAGGGCGACCATACTCACTATCGCCTCATGTCCTGATACTTGAGCATAAATGTTGGGCTTTATCTTCATCGCTTTGAACCACGCATTGGCACGTTCCCGTGCAGTACCAGATTCCGACACGATGAAAGGGATGTTAGACCAATCGGGCTGATCTTTTTGTAGCTCCTCAGCAAAGTTACTCACGCCAGACGGGGCAATTACCGACAATGGGATTTCACTGATGGTTTCAAACTCGATTCTGGCGGGTAACTGATCGGGCATGGCTGAGATCGCAATATCCACCTCATCCGCCAGAACCTTCTCGATTGCTTGAGCTGGGTCGCCTGTGGACAGTTTAAATTCAATCAGCGGGTGCTGAATACGAAAGTCTGATAATAGCTCGGGCAAATGACTATAGCTGGCCGTCACAGAACAGAACAGGCGAATCTCACCTTGTAGCTCTTCCTCATGTCCTTGAACTTGGGCGTTATAACTTTGCCATTCACTGATGATTTTAAGCGCAACCGGCAGTAATTTTTTAGCCGCGGGCGTCAGCTCCACACTGCGGTTGTCTCGTAAGAAGAGGGTTTGATCTATTTCATCTTCGAGCTTTTGAATCTGCCGACTTAATGCCGATGGGCTGATGTGCATCGCCGCTGCCGTTTTTGAGAAATTTTGGCTCTCACACAAGTGAATAAATAGTTGCAGACTTTTTATGTTCATATTTCGATCTTGAAAAGAGAATAAAACTGACTTTTTGCTTGATTACTATATGAATGCCATACCCTTTGAGGTATAACAGAATTAACTGACTTATAGGTTGTTGCAAAAAACGCAATTACTAGTTGTGAATATATCACTTTAAGCAACGAAAAGTCTGCATTAGTATCAGGTCATTCGATAGTGAAATATCGACCAAATGGAAAATTTTTAAGGAGAGCCCGACCATGGCTAACTATTTCAATACTTTAAACCTACGTGAACAACTAGACCAACTAGGTCGCTGCCGCTTTATGGATCGTGAAGAGTTCGCGACAGAAGCGGACTACCTAAAAGGTAAGAAGATCGTTATCGTCGGCTGTGGTGCTCAAGGTCTTAACCAAGGTCTAAACATGCGTGATTCTGGCCTAGACGTATCTTACGCTCTACGCCAAGCAGCGATTGATGAGAAACGTCAATCTTTCAAAAACGCGGATGAGAATGGCTTTGTTGTAGGCAGCTACGAAACGCTAATCCCACAAGCTGACCTAGTTATCAACCTGACTCCAGACAAGCAACACACTAACGTTGTTGAAACAGTAATGCCTCTAATGAAAGAAGGTGCAGCACTGGGTTACTCTCACGGCTTTAACGTTGTTGAAGAAGGTATGCAGCTACGTTCTGACCTGACTGTTGTAATGGTTGCTCCTAAGTGTCCTGGTTCTGAAGTACGCGAAGAGTACAAGCGTGGTTTCGGTGTTCCAACACTGATCGCTGTTCACCCAGAAAATGACCCTAAAGGTGAAGGCTGGGATATCGCGAAAGCATGGGCTGCAGGTACAGGTGGTCACCGCGCGGGCTGTCTAGAGTCTTCATTCGTGGCAGAAGTAAAATCTGACCTAATGGGCGAGCAAACAATTCTATGTGGCATGCTGCAAGCTGGTTCTATCGTATCTTACGAGAAGATGATTGCTGATGGCATCGACCCAAGCTACGCAGGTAAGCTTCTACAATACGGTTGGGAAACAATCACAGAGGCACTGAAATTCGGTGGCATCACTCACATGATGGACCGTCTATCAAACCCAGCTAAAATCAAAGCATTTGAGCTTTCTGAAGAGCTAAAAGAGCTAATGCGTCCGCTTTACAACAAGCACATGGATGACATCATCACGGGTGAATTCTCAAGCACTATGATGGCTGACTGGGCGAACGACGACGTGAACCTACTAGGCTGGCGTGCAGAGACAGGTGAAACTGCATTTGAAAACTACCCAGCAAGCGACGTGGAAATCTCTGAGCAAGAGTACTTCGACAACGGTATCCTAATGGTTGCAATGGTTCGTGCCGGCGTTGAGCTAGCATTCGAAGCAATGACAGCATCAGGTATCATCGATGAGTCAGCGTACTACGAATCTCTACACGAGCTGCCGCTAATCGCAAACACAGTAGCACGTAAGCGTCTATACGAAATGAACGTAGTAATCTCAGATACAGCAGAATACGGTAACTACCTATTCGCTAACGTAGCAACGCCGCTACTACGTGAGAAGTTCATGCCTTCAGTAAACACTGACGTAATCGGTAAAGGTCTAGGTGAAACATCTAACCAAGTAGATAACGCAACGCTAATCGCTGTAAACGAAGCTATCCGTAACCACCCAGTTGAGTACATCGGTGAAGAGCTACGTGGTTACATGACTGATATGAAGAACATCGCAGTAGGCGGCTAATCTTCTTCGCTAAGGAGCTTAATTTCTTTGTCGGTAATACTCATTTGCTAGCGCAAACTCCATGTTACCTCCGCGAACTTAAGTTCTTAGCTTTGAACACTAAGCTCTGCGTAATTTTCTTCGTAACCTAGACTCTAGGTTGCAAAAAACTCCAGGCAGACTGGGGTAATAAATACAAAAAACAAACACAACATTAATTAAAAAGCCCTGAATGCTAATGTGTTCAGGGCTTTTCTTTTGTCTCTGCTTGGATGAGTTAAGCCAGTTGGTCAATGCCTTCAATTAGGGCGTGGTGACTTACAGAGCCTTGCGTACGAGCTTCAAGGTGTGGTGCGTATTCAGGATCAGCCATAAAGTCTAATGCAGCTTGTTTTGAAGGCCATGAAATGATGATACGTAATGCTGGGTCTTCACGGTCGCCTTCTACACGCTGGTGGACAGAAGTGCGGGCAATGTATTGACCACCATACTTAGTTACCAGCTTATTGGAAACAGGCACATAATCTGCCACCCAAGCGTCAGTGTTAGGGGTCACTTCAAGTACTGAGTAGTAAGTTGTCATAGGATGCTCCGGTATCAATCAATAAAAGTCAGTTGAACTCAATTTGCCGCTAGTTGTGCTTTAGCAACTTGAGTATAGATTAGCAGTTATTTGATACTTGATAATGGAGGCAGAGGAGGAATGACTTTCTGTATTCTATTGATAATAAAAAGGGTTGA
This sequence comes from Vibrio sp. RE86, assembly GCF_013114545.1. Classification (GTDB taxonomy): domain Bacteria; phylum Pseudomonadota; class Gammaproteobacteria; order Enterobacterales; family Vibrionaceae; genus Vibrio. Next base: position 47,154 of record NZ_VTXI01000022.1, read on the forward strand.
TGCGTCAACATCAACCCTCAATACAAGTGGTGAATGACCAGCTTATTTATCTGCCAGCTTCTCTTCTAGATCCGCCAGCTTCTTTTCCATCTCTGTCAGTTTTTGACGAGTACGAAGCAGTACTTGAGTTTGTACGTCGAACTCTTCACGGCTAACCACATCCAGCTTGTTTAGCTGACCTTGGATAACTTGACGTACCTTTTGATCAACATCTGAACCTAGCTCTTTTACTGGCGCAGGCATTGAATCATGAATTTGTTTAGCAATTTGCTCTAGTTTCTTTGGGTCAAACATGTGACTAAAACTCCTTTCGATTTGTCCTCATTCTATGTAATTGATACGGGAAAGTCGCTACCTCGAGAGTAAAAATTCGAAGCTTATATCGACAATGAAGGACAATAAAAAAGGCCACCGAAGTGGCCTTTGACTAATCGCAGTGATTATTTGTTGTCTGCAAGCTCGCGGTGAGCGGCTTTTGCTTCATCAACACGCGCTAGCTTCTCTAAGTCTTTGTCTTCAACAAACACTGGTAGAGGCTTGTGTTTCTCAGCAAGGTAGCTGTAGATAACAGGCAGTACGAACAGTGTGAAGATAGTACCAATTGCAAGACCTGCAACGATTACGATACCAATACTAAAGCGCTGCGCTGCACCTGCACCTGTTGCGTACATAAGCGGGATAAGACCAGCAATCATCGCTGCTGTCGTCATTAGGATAGGGCGTAGACGAACTTTCGCCGCTTCCATTACCGCTTCTGTCTTGCTCAGTTTGTTGTGCAGCTGCTCTTCTTTTGCTACTTCACAGATCAAGATACCGTGCTTGGTGATAAGACCAACCAGAGTAATCAGACCTACCTGAGAGTAGATGTTCATTGAAGCTGCGCCCCAAGCAAGGGCAATCAGAGCACCACAGATCGCCAATGGTACTGACACCATGATCACCAGTGGGTCTTTAACCGATTCAAACTGAATCGCCAGTACCAAGAAGATGATCGCCAGTGCAAGACCGAAGGTTGCGTACAGTGCGCTACCTTCTGTCACGTACTGACGTGCTTCACCCATATAGTCATGGTTATAACCTGCAGGAAGCTTCTCTGCTGCAATACCTTCGAACCAGTTAATTGCATCACCCATTGCTGCGCCTGGCGCAGGTACTGCACCAATTGTTGCTGAGTTTAGCTGGTTGAAGTGAGGCAGTGAGCGAGGCTCAGCGACAACATCAATCGTGATCAAGCTGCCTAACGGAACCGCTTTACCATCTGCGCTACGAACATAGTAGTTGTTCATCGACTCTGGGTTTAGACGCCATTTACGCTCAACCTGAGGGATAACTTCGTATGAACGGCCATTAAGGTCGATTCGGTTAACGTAGCCATCAGCCATCATGGTACTTAGGGTGATACCAATGTCTTGCATGGTCACGCCGTAGGCACCCGCTTTATCCTTGTCGATGTTGATTTTCATCGTTGCCGAGTCGTAGTTCAGATCAAGGTCTGAGTAGACGAACTGCGGGTTCGATTTCACTTCGGTCAGAATATCAGTCGCGATAGTGAATAGGCTTTCAAATGCGTTTGGTGTCGTAATAACGAACTGAATCGGTAGACCTGAACCTGCACCTGGTAGTTCAGGCATCTGGAACGCCGTTACTGCCATGCCAGGAACATTACCGACTAAGCCACCTACGCGGTTTGCCACATCAGATTGGCTAGCTTCACGTTCACTCCAAGGCACCATAGACGCAATACCAAATGCTTGGTTTGAGTTAGGCACACCAGTAAACACCTGAGCAAAAGCAACTTCTGGCTGATCAGACAGAATCGCGTTTACATCGTTCATGGTGTTTTGCATGAAGTCTAAGTTCGAGTTCGACGGCGCCGTACCCATAAGCATGATTACACCTTTATCTTCAGAAGGTGCAAGCTCACTTGGGATGAACTTAAACAGCATTGGCAAGCTACCGAACACGATCAGTGCGAACGCAATCACTACCGGACGATGCTGCATAACCGCGGCTAGCATTTTTGCGTAGCGGTTGGTCATGCCGTCAAGGAAGTGGTGAACTTTTTGTTCAAACTTACTTGGCTCTTCGTTCGCTTTTAGCATCTTCGAACACATCATTGGCGAGAGCGTCAGTGCCACGATACCGGACACAAATACCGCACCTGCCAGTGTCAGTGCGAACTCTTTAAACAGCGAGCCGGTAATACCACCCATTAGCGCGATTGGCGCATATACCGCACCCAGCGTTAATGTCATGGCAATAACCGGTACCGCGATCTCACGAGTACCAATGATAGCCGCGCGGAATGGTGATTCACCCAGCTTAACGTGACGGTCGACGTTCTCAAGAACAACGATCGCATCATCTACTACCAGACCGATAGCCAGTACCATCGCAAGCAGGGTCATCAGGTTCCAAGAGAAACCCATCGCCTGCATTACCATTGCTACACCAATCAAAGAGAGTGGAATAGTCACGATAGGGATGATTACCGCACGGAACGAGCCTAGGAATAGCGTGATAACCACTAATACGATCAGTGCCGCTTCAAGAATCGTTTTAACAACTTCGTTGATCGACTCGTTAATCGCAATCGTTGAGTCGTACATCACGTTCATCTTGATGTTGCTTGGCAAGTTACGCTCTAGTTGAGGTAGCAGGTCTAGCACATCCGCTGCGATGTTGATCGGGTTTGCACTCGGTGCTGCGTTGATCGCTGCAACAACGGCTTCTTGACCATTCGCACTTGCACGGTAAACATCGTGGCTCTTCTCTAGCGTTACCTTGGCAATATCGCTCAAGCGAGTCACATCACCTTCGTCTGTTGCAACAACGAGGTTTGATAGCTCTTCAACGTTCGATACCTGAGTATCCGCACTACCGTTGTATAGAACAAACTCACCCACAGCCTGACCAGTCGCTGACTGATAGTTGTTGGCGTTCAGTACGTTCATTACGTCGGTTGCGGTTAGGTTCAGTGCCGCCATCTTCGCTGGATCAAGCCAGATACGCAGTGCGTATTTCATACCACCGTAGAGGTCAACTTTAGAGACACCGTTAACGGTGAATAGCTGCGGGTTGATTACACGCTCAAGGTAGTCAGTGATTTGGCTTGAAGACAACTCGTCACTGGTGAAACCAATGTAGAGTACCGCGGTCGTGGAACCTGTCGACATGGTTACGGTTGGATCTTCCGCTTCTTTTGGAAGCTGAGAACGAACCGAGTTTGTCTTAGCCAAAATGTCCGATAGGGCGGCATTCGGGTCAGTGTTCAACTTCATGTTGACGGTAATCGTCGAACTACCAAGTACAGACGATGACGTCATGTAATCGATATTGTCCGCCTGTGCGACCGCTTGTTCCAAGGGCTGAGTAATAAAGCCTTGGATAAGGTCCGCACTTGCACCGTAGTAACTGGTGGTTACCGTTACTACCGTGTTTGTCATTTCAGGGTATTCTCGAACCTGCATCTTGAACACCGCTTGTAAGCCAAGCAAGGCGATCAAGAAACTGATTGATACCGCTAAAACTGGACGTTTAATAAAAACATCAGTAAAGCGCATGAGGCCTCCAATTACAGCATTGGTGTTTCAGCTGGTGGAGTAGTCGCATCGCTTTCTACTACACGAACTTTCGCGTCGTTACTTAGACGAACCTGACCTGAAGTCACCACAACATCACCAGCTTTTACGCCTTCTAGGATGTGTGCGATATCTTGAGTACGTTCGCCAACTTTCACTACATGCTGCTTAACGCGTTTTTCACCGTTCTCTTCAGAGATAATGTAAACATTGTCGCCGTATAGAGTGAAGGTGATAGCCGTTTGTGGCAGAGTCACTTGGTTTTCAAGTTTAGGTAGGATGATGTTCGCACGTGCAAACATACCGCTACGAAGCGTGCCATCACTGTTCGGGATGTCAGCTTGAACCTGAATTAGACCACTTTGGATGTTAACTGCTGGCTCGATAGCAGAGATAGAACCTTTAAATGGCTTCTCTGGGTAAGCGTCAACAAAGATATCCACTTCTTGATCAATCGTGATACGAGAGATGTCTGTCTGTGGCACAGTGAAGCGTAGGCGCATCACACTTGTATCTTCTAGACGAACGATGTCAGTACCTGCTTGAAGGTATTGGCCTAGGTAAACATTACGAATACCGACAACGCCAGCGAACGGTGCTTTGATCTCACGGCGGTCAATCGATGCTTTTAGGCTCTCAATGTCTGCTTGTAGTGAGAAGTAGTTTGCTTCAGCTTCATCATACGCTTCTTTAGAGATAGAACCTTTTTTGTACAGGCCTTGGTAGCGCTTGTACTTCGCTTGAGCTGCAGGCAGCTTCGCTTGAGCACTTTTTAGGTTTGCTTTCTCAACGTCAGAATCAAGCAGTACTAAAGGCTGGCCTTCTTCTACTTGCGTACCTGATTCAAACGCAATCTTATCGATCACGCCGCTTGTTTCGTTAGCAACCGTTACACCTTGGTTTGGTTCAATGAAACCGATCGCTTCAATAACTGGCACCCAATCGACCGGCTGAACTTCAGTTACCGTTACCGGAAACTCAGGTTCAGGGCGATTTGCCATGTATTCAGCGATCTTCTGCTGTTTAAATAGATTGAAACCTATCACACTGCCAAACAGCAGTATTGCGATAAGTAACATGAAAAAAGTCCACTTTTTCATTCTGGTTAGAACTCCAAGTTAATGTGTAATGATTGCATCCCAACTGGCTTCAATTGCCGCTTCAATGGCGTCTTGGTCCAGTTGGTAATATCCAAGTGATTGTTTACGAGCCAGAGTGACACTGACTTCTAAACTAAGCGCAGCCAACACTGGGTTGTTTAGAGGTTTGAATACCCCCGTCTCTCGCCCTTCAGTGAACAGTTGATCCACTTTGCTAAACATCTCGCGTTCAATCTCTTTGGTTTTATGGCTACGAACACAAGGTAAAGAGTCGTACTGAGCACGGTTCTTTAAATTGTCGATGTTCGACACCGAGAGATCGAAAATGTTTAACCACATTTTGCGAAAACGTTCTTTTAGTGGCATCGCGTTATCAACACCACGCTGAATAGCTTCAGCGTTGCGCTCTGCGACGGCTAAACGAACTTGTTGCAAGAGATCTTCTTTATCAGAGAAGTAGCGATAAATCGTTCCTGCTGCGACCCCAGCTTCTTTGGCCAACTTATGCATCGAGAGCCCTTGAAAGCCTGATTCTGCAATCAGAGTTTCAGCGGCATCTATGATTTTTTGTCTTTTATCTATCATAAATCAGAACCAGACAGTTAACATATAGTAGGTTAATGAATGAACGTTCATTCATTATAGCCTAAAGAGTCACCACTTATGCAACAAACTATGCATGATTCAGGCAAAAAAATTGTCAATCATATCGGTTGATATGCGTTTAGCTTTTAGACTAAACATAGCAATCTGCGTATTGCACTATTATTATATGCGCCAACTTTTTGTACTCAGAGATAGCTATGAAGCTGAACCCCAATCAAGATGAAGCTGTGAAATACGTATCGGGCCCATGTTTGGTGCTTGCTGGTGCGGGCTCAGGTAAAACTCGTGTGATTACCAATAAGATTGCTTATCTGGTTCAGCAGTGTGGTTACAAAGCTCGCAATATCGCAGCGGTGACCTTTACTAATAAAGCCGCGCGTGAAATGAAAGAGCGTGTCGGCCAAACGTTAGGTAAAAATGAATCTAAGGGCTTGATGGTCTCGACCTTTCACACCTTGGGTCTCAATATTATTAAGCGTGAGTACAAAGCGCTCGGTTTGAAAGCTGGCTTCTCTTTGTTTGACGATCAAGACCAGATGGCACTTTTGAAGGAGCTGACTGAAAAGCAGCTTGATGGTGACAAAGATTTGCTGCGTCAGCTTCTGAGTACCATTTCAAACTGGAAAAATGACATGCTGACTCCTGAGCAAGCCAAAGCTCAGGCCAAAGGTGAGCAGCAGCAGTTATTCGCATTCTGTTTTGAAATGTACCAAAAGCAGATGAAAGCCTATAACGCACTCGACTTTGATGACCTTATCTCTCTGCCGGTACTTCTGCTTAAAACAAACCAAGAAGTGCGTCAGCGTTGGCAAAATCGTATTCGTTATTTGCTGGTCGATGAGTATCAAGATACCAACACCAGTCAGTACGATTTGGTTAAGTTAATCGTCGGAGAGCGCGGCCGTCTTACTGTCGTTGGTGATGATGATCAGTCGATCTACTCTTGGCGTGGTGCAAAGCCGCAAAACCTTATCTTGCTAGGTGAGGATTACCCAAGCCTTCGTCTAATCAAGCTAGAGCAGAACTATCGTTCAACCAGTCGAATCCTCCGTGCGGCCAATATTTTGATTGCTAACAACCCACACGTCTATGAGAAGTCACTATTCTCAGAAATCCCTGACGGTGAGAAGCTGAAAGTGTTGTTGGCGAAAAATGAAGAACATGAAGCGGAGCGCGTTACGGGTGAGTTGATTGCTCACAAGTTCCTTAATCGTACTGAGTACAAAGATTATGCCGTGCTTTACCGAGGAAACCATCAATCTCGCTTGATTGAAAAATCCCTGATGCAGAACCGTGTGCCATACAAGCTTTCTGGTGGTACCTCTTTCTTTGCTCGTGCAGAAATTAAAGACATCATGGCGTACTTGCGAGTGTTAGTTAACCCCGATGATGACAATGCCTTTTTACGTATTGTGAATACGCCTCGTCGTGAAATTGGTCCAGTAACGTTAGAAAAGCTCGGCAGCTACGCCAACATGCGTGGCAAAAGCTTATTCGAAGCCAGTTTTGAAATGGGCTTAGAGCAATCGCTTTCAGGCCGAGGTCTGGAAAACTTACGCCGCTTTACCACTTGGCTTGTGAAAATTGCCGATCAAGCAGAACGAGGGGATACGGTTGAAGCGGTTCGCTCCTTGGTCCGTGATATCAACTACGAAGACTGGCTATACGAGACTTCTGCCAGCCCGAAAGCGGCTGAAATGAGAATGAAGAATGTCTCAGACCTTTACTCTTGGATCGTGGCTGACCTTGAAGGGGATAACTACGACCAAGAAGAGAAGAGCATTAAAGAAGTCGTCCAACGTTTGACGCTACGTGACATGATGGAGCGTGGTGAAGAGGACGATGACAGTGATGCGGTGCAGTTGATGACGCTTCACGCTTCGAAAGGCCTAGAGTTTCCTTACGTGTATTTGATTGGCAGTGAAGAGGGTATATTGCCGCACCAAACCAGTATTGATGAAGACAACGTCGAAGAAGAGCGTCGTCTCATGTATGTGGGTATTACTCGAGCTCAACGTGAATTGACCTTTACTATGTGTAAAGAACGTCGTCAGTTTGGTGAGTTAATTAAGCCGACTCAAAGCCGTTTCTTAGATGAATTGCCATTTGATGATGTCGAGTGGGAACAGGTGAAAAAGCCCGTTACGCAAGAAGAGCGCATGGCCAAAGGGCAGGCTCATATTGCCAACATTCGTGCGATGTTTAACAAGAAGTAATGTTTGGTTGGATTGAATAAAGTGTAAAAAAGAAGGGCTTGGTCACTGACCAAGCCCTTCTTCCATATAAAGAGGGATTACAGACCTTCAATCATGTGCTCGATCGCAGCAATGATTTCGTCATCTGAACAGTCCATACAAGAACCTTTCGCTGGCATCGCGTTGAAGCCGTTGATTGCGTGATCCGCTAGAACGTCTTTACCTTGAGCGATACGTGGTGCCCAATCGCCTGCGTCACCTGTCTTAGGTGCACCGCTTACACCAGATGCGTGACATGCAATACAGAAAGTACCGTAAACAGACGCGCCATCACGTGGGCCAGTTGGCTCCGCTTTTACTGGCTCTGCACCTGCTAGGTAAACATCACCAACAGGTTTAATACGTTCTGCAATTGAATCATATTCTTCTTGGCTTACGCTTGCTGCAAAAGAGGCGCTAGAAAAAGTGATCGCAGCGACCAAAGCGGTTAACATTTTTCGAGACATATCCATTAAACTCACTTTACATTCCTGAAGGTAAGTTCGTGCTTACCCATTATTAGAGTGTGACTTGATAAACAACCTCAACCAACGTGAAATACGCGAGTTGCTGTTAAATCAATGTAAATAATGGGTGATTATATCCTGTTAACTTGTTGCAATAAACAGCAAGTTACCCCCTTCATATCAGTTATCTAATCGGAAATAGGGGTTTATCACACTTTAATTGTCGAAAAAGGAACCAAACGATAAAAAAAGTTGAAAAAGTACTAGACGGCATAGTGTGATATACGTATTATTCCACTCCGCCGATGGGGCATGCGCCCGTAGCTCAGTTGGATAGAGCGTTGGCCTCCGGAGCCAAAGGTCGAAGGTTCGAATCCTTTCGGGCGTGCCATATTCCGGAAGGTTAATACATCGGTAAAAAATCAGTGGTGGCTATAGCTCAGTTGGTAGAGCCCTGGATTGTGATTCCAGTTGTCGCGGGTTCAAGTCCCGTTAGCCACCCCATTAATTTAGGTAACTTCGGTTTCCTGTTCTGATTCGATTCGGGACAAAACATAAGTCGGTGAATAGCGCAGCTTGGTAGCGCATCTGGTTTGGGACCAGAGGGTCGGGGGTTCGAATCCCTCTTCACCGACCACTATTTCAATAATCGCTTTAGTGGTTATACAAAAAGATAGCGGTGGCTATAGCTCAGTTGGTAGAGCCCTGGATTGTGATTCCAGTTGTCGCGGGTTCAAGTCCCGTTAGCCACCCCATTGATTAAGGTAACTTCGGTTTCCTGTTCTGATTTGATTCGGAACAAAACATAAGTCGGTGAATAGCGCAGCTTGGTAGCGCATCTGGTTTGGGACCAGAGGGTCGGGGGTTCGAATCCCTCTTCACCGACCACTATTGAAAAGCCTCGTCAGAAATGACGAGGCTTTTTGCTTTCTAGCTATTCACAAATGCTTTCGAATCCAAGGTAGGGTTCGCCTGATATTCAAAAATGGCTCTTCACCGGATTACTATTGAAGCCCTAGACTGGCCGTCCGCTTCAGAAATGACGAGGCTTTTTACTTTCTAGTGTTTTCAACGTCATTCCATAGACCGAAGAATGAGGGAGTAGGGAATCTCTTCTTTTTCTATCTTGGAGCCTCTAATTTGTTCGCTCTCTTGCGGATTCTGCATCTTTTCTTGTCACGCTAAACCTTCAGACTTGTCGTACTGCATACCCTCATACTTAAGCATGAATCAGCATTCCTTTATATCGCTGTTACGCATTTTAAGCTAGTGCATGAGTTTGTTATTGGTAACTATTTATTTGTATAAATTCTGGTAATTGGCCTATAACTAATCATATAAACCAAAAATAAATCACTAATAAGTTTTTTGTTTTATATTTGTTAATTGTTATTTTAAGTTTGTCTGTGAATTTATATTCATTCCGCCTTGTTGCCAAAAGGTCTATCGAATAGCTAGAAGTTACGTAATTGCTAGGGTTTTATTAAGTTATCCAACAGGTTGTACCAATCAATGATCTAACTCTATTGCATATTTATTTTGATAAGCTGCTTGGTTTTTGTTCTAACTCAACTTTTTATTCTATATTTGTTGCTTTTCTGTGAATTTTTTGCCAAATTGATGACCTTATAAATTGCCAGAACGATATTCTGGTAAGAATGGATTCACTTTTCAGACAGGGCAGAAAGCTGCCAAAGCAGTAGAGGTCTGGTAATGTCACTTTTAGAAGTTAAAAATCTTCGAATTGAGTACCCGTCGCGTCATGGTGTGCATGCCGCAGTTAAATCGCTTTCTTTCAATATTGAGCGAGGCGAAATCGTCGGCGTAGTTGGCGAATCAGGTGCAGGTAAATCAACGGTTGGTAACGCGGTTATCGACCTACTTAGCCCTCCTGGTCGAATCGCGAGCGGTGATGTTTATCTTGATGGCGAGCAAATCTCAGGGTTAAACCCAGAGCAGATGCGCTCAGTTCGTGGTTCAAAAATTGGGTTTATCTTCCAAGACCCAATGACTTCCCTAAACCCTTTGTTCACCGTAGAACAGCAGCTCAAAGAGACCATTCATGCCAATATGAAAGTGTCTGACGACGAAGCGTATAAACGCGCGCTTTCGTTAATGGAGCAGGTAGGGATTCCTCAACCAGAGAACCGCTTAAAACAGTATCCTCACCAATTTTCTGGTGGTATGCGTCAACGTGTGGTGATTGCCATTGCCCTTGCGGGTGAACCGGATCTCATCATTGCCGACGAGCCAACGACCGCGCTTGATGTTTCTATCCAAGACCAAATCCTTAGCTTGATTCGCGAATTGTGTATCAAGAACAACGTCGGTTGTATGCTGGTTACGCACGATATGGGCGTAGTATCTAACGTAACGGATCGTGTTGCGGTTATGTATCGTGGCGATTTGGTTGAGTTTGGCCCAACCGCAAAAGTGTTAGGCGATCCTGACCACTCATACACTCGCAGCCTAATTTCAGCCGTGCCTCGTTCAGATATGAAGCTTGACCGCTTCCCATTGGTTAGCTATATCGAAGAAGCGCACGAGATGGAACCTCTCGATGTTAAGAACCACTGGTTAGGTCAAAGCCAAGATCACCGAGACTACACCGGTTCTCTGCTTAACGTTGAAAATGTAAACCTACGTTTTGTAACCAAAGACTCGCTGTTTGAAAGTCGCCGTGAATACGTGCAAGCATCGAATAACGTCAGCTTTGAAGTGTTTGAAGGTGAAACCTTCGGTCTAGTGGGTGAATCAGGTTCTGGTAAGTCGACTATCGCGCGAGTCATCGCTGGTCTATACGCGCCAAACTCTGGCAAGGTAACCTTTGAAGGCATCGACCTGACTGCTCTAAAATCAGAGAAAGAGCGTCGTCCTCTGCGTCGTCAAATGCAGATGGTTTTCCAAAACCCATACACTTCAATGAACCCGCGTATGAAGATTTTTGACATCATCGCGGAACCAATTCGTTTCCACAAATTGACCAACAGCGAAGCAGAAACAAGACAGATCGTGAACGATCTTCTTGATCACGTTGGCCTTGGCAAAATGGCGGGTGTGAAATATCCACACGAGTTCTCTGGTGGTCAGCGTCAGCGTATCTCGATTGCTCGTGCATTGGCGACACGCCCACGTCTATTAATTTGTGATGAACCGACTTCTGCACTGGATGTATCGGTACAGGCTCAGATTCTGAACCTACTGAAAGATCTGCAAGACGAACTGAATTTAACCATGCTGTTTATCAGTCACGACTTACCGGTTATTCGTCAGATGTGTGACCGTGTAGGTGTGATGCAGATGGGGACACTTCTAGAAGTAGCGCCAACAGAGCAGCTATTCACGTCACCACAGCATGAATACAGTAAGCAACTTATTTCCCTAATGCCTGAATTTACGGGTTTAAGAGAAGAAATAAAAACGGCGTAAGCCGTAGACCTTTCCTGGCACTAGCAGCGCTAGGTATATAACAGACGCAAATACAACAACTAGGGATAGAAATCCCGCATAAGGAGTTATGCAATGAAAACCATGAAAAGCAAACTAGCAGTAGCTTTAATGGCAGCTGGCCTTAGCTTTGGCGCAGCAGCTGCAGACATTACTGTCGCTTATGATGCTGACCCAGTGTCACTTGACCCGCATGAGCAACTGTCTGGCGGCACACTGCAAATGTCTCACATGGTATTTGATCCGCTAATCCGTTTTAACCAGAAGATGGAATTTGAACCACGATTGGCTGAATCTTGGGAACGTCTTGATGGCGAAACGATGCAGTTTAATATCCGCCAGGGCGTTAAGTTCCACTCAGGCAATGCACTAACAGCAGACGATGTTGTTTGGACGTTTGACCGCCTGAAGAGCTCTCCAGACTTTAAAGGTATCTTTGGCCCAATCGTATCTATTACCAAAACTGGCGATTACACAGTTGAAGTGAAAACAGATGGTGTTTACCCACTAGTAGAAAACGTAATGACTTACCTGTTCCCAATGGACAGCAAGTTCTACTCAGGTAAAACAGAAGATGGCAAAGACAAAGCTGAGCTAGTTAAGCACGGTAACTCTTACGCATCAACGAACGTTTCTGGTACAGGTCCTTTCGTTATCACTCAACGTGAGCAAGGCGTAAAAGTAACGTTTGAGCGTTTCGCTGATTACTGGGATAACGACTCTGACGGTAACGTAGACAAGCTAACGTTAGTGCCAATCAAAGAAGACGCGACTCGTGTTGCAGCCCTTCTTTCTGGCGACGTAGATATGATTGCTCCTGTTGCACCTAACGACTACAAACGTATCAAGAAAGCAGACAGTGTTGACCTATACACTATGCCTGGTACACGTGTAATCACGTTCCAAATGAACCAAAACAGCAACCCTGCATTGAAAGATGTACGTGTTCGTCAGGCGATCACTTACGCAATCAACAATGAAGGTATTACTAAGAAAGTAATGAAGGGTGCAGCGACAGCCGCTGGTCAACAGAGCCCTGTAGGTTTCGTTGGTCACAACGCTGATCTTGAGCCTCGTTACGATCTGAAAAAAGCGAAACAGCTAATGAAAGAAGCGGGCTACGAGAACGGCTTTGCTCTAACTATGATGGCACCAAACAACCGTTACGTGAACGACGACAAGATTGCTCAAGCATCTGCTGCAATGCTGTCTAAGATTGGTATCAAGGTTGACCTGAAGACAATGCCTAAAGCTCAATACTGGCCTGAATTCGATAAGTGTGCAGCAGATATGCTAATGATCGGCTGGCACCCAGATACAGAAGATTCAGGTAACTTTACTGAGTTCCTAGCAATGACGCGTAATGCGGAAACAGGTAAAGGTCAGTACAACTGTGGTCACTACTCAAACGCTGAAGTTGATAAGCTGATTGAAGAGACGAACACAATGACGGATCTGAAGAAACGTAGTGCATCGCTGAAGAAAGTAGAAGAGATTCTATACAACGAAGCGGCATTCGTTCCTCTACACTGGCAAGATCCATCATGGGCAGCGAAAGGTAACGTTGAGATTGGTCCAATCATCAACGGTATGAACTTCCCATACTTCGGTGACCTAGTGGTTAAATAATCACGAGTGAACCAGACCAAGTGCTCACAGGGTGAGTACTTGGTCGATTTTTGGTGCTTAACTTTGTTTCAGTCGGGTTAAGTACCATTTTTCAGACTGAAATCCATGGAAAGTTTAAGGGGCAAGGAATGTTTTCGTTTCTGGTCAAGCGCCTGTTTCAGGCACTGATAGTGATGTTTGTGATCAGTCTAGTGGCGTTTGCCATTCAGGATAACCTAGGCGACCCGTTACGTGAGTTGGTTGGTCAGTCGGTTTCAGAAGCCGAGCGTCAAGCGCTACGTGATGATCTAGGTCTGAATGATCCCTTCATTACAAAATACACTCGCTTTGTAGGCAATGCGCTACAAGGTGATTTAGGTACATCTTACTTCTTCAAGCGCCCTGCGGTTGAAGTGATTCTCGACAAATTAGTGGCGACACTGGAACTCGTATTTGGTGCCACACTGATCATTGTTTTCTGCTCGATTCCACTCGGCGTTTACTCTGCTATCCATCCAAAGAGCTTCTTCACCAAGTTGGTTATGGCAGGCAGTAGTATTGGTATCTCGATTCCAGTTTTCTTAACCGCCATTATGCTGATGTATGTCTTCTCAATAGAGTTGGGTTGGCTTCCGTCTTATGGTCGTGGTGAAACTGCCAATGTCTTAGGCTGGGAGTCTGGATTCTTTACTCTGGATGGTTTGGCACACTTGGTTCTGCCATGTATCGCTCTGGCATCTATCATGCTGCCGTTATTTATTCGTCTCGTTCGTTCAGAAATGCTTGAAGTGCTTAGCTCGGAATACATTAAGTTCGGTAAAGCGAAAGGCCTAGCGCTGAACAAGATCTACTACCAGCACGCACTGAAAAATACCATGCTGCCAGTACTGACGGTAGGTGGTGTTCAAATTGGTACCATGGTCGCTTATACGATTCTGACTGAAACGGTTTTCCAATGGCCTGGTACAGGTTTCCTTTTCCTTGAAGCAATCAACCGTGTAGATACACCGCTGATCACTGCCTACGTTATCTTCGTTGGTCTGATTTTCGTTGTAACTAACACTATCGTTGACTTGCTATACGGCATCATCAACCCGACCGTAAATCTAACAGGTAAAGGAGCTTAATCATGAGTCAAACAGCAGCAGCTCCTTCACGCTGGGAGCGTTTTAAACAGTCTGATTTTCTGTACTACTTCAAACGCGATAAAGTGGCAATGGCTAGCTTTACCGTGTTTATGATTTTCCTTGTGATGGCACTGGCAGCGCCTGTGTTATCACCTACTGACCCATACGATCTCTCTTCGATTGATATTATGGACTCAGAGCTTCCGCCATCCTGGATGGAAGATGGCGACACTCGTTTTCTATTGGGTACCGACGAGCAAGGCCGTGACATTCTTTCGACCATTCTATATGGCTCTCGTTTGTCACTGACTATCGGTTTCTTGGCGGTTGGCCTTCAACTTACGCTAGGTATCATTATCGGCTTGTCAGCAGGTTACTTCGGTGGTCGTATTGATAGCTTCTTGATGCGTTTTGCCGATGTTCAGCTTTCGTTCTCTACTATGATGGTGGCAATCATCGTTTCGGCTATCTTCAAGGCAAGTTTTGGTAGTGATTTCTATAGCCAATATGCCGTCGTGATGCTGGTCGTGATCATCGGTATTGCGGAATGGCCGCAGTATGCACGTACTATTCGTGCATCGGTATTGGCTGAGAAGAAGAAAGAGTACGTTGAGGCGGCGCGTGTGATGGGCTTTAAGGCTCCTCGCATCATGTTCCGTCACATTCTGCCAAACTGTTTATCACCAATCTTGGTAATCTCAACGGTTCAGGTGGCAAACGCAATCATGTCTGAAGCGGCACTTTCTTTCCTTGGTTTGGGTCTTCCTGTAGACCAACCATCGCTAGGTGCATTGATCAGTATTGGCTTTAACTACATCTTCTCTGGCGCTTGGTGGATTACCGCCTTCCCGGGTGTTGTCCTTATCACATTAGTCTTAGTTATCAACTTACTCGGTGACTGGTTACGTGATGTATTTAACCCGAAAATCTACAAAGGGTGATCCAAGCCTAAGATTTGATTAGCAAATTATCACTACACTAAGAGCCGTACCTTGTTACGGCTCTTTTTTGCATTCACTTTTTCTCAACAGTGAACCAGTAATAATGTCACTATATTTGTTTATATCAGTCGGAATAGATAGGCGATCAAATATTTATCATGATTGGTATTTTAGGCAGATAAAAGAATGAAGTTTAAGGAATGGGTATCGATATGGCCTTTAAGCCAAAGCAATCTTCTTTAACCAAATTGGGTATGCTCGCGTTATTTGCGCTGCCAGTTTGGTCAGCGCCAACGATGGCTGAGGATTTCCTTTGTGATGCGACACAAGCCTCGACCGATGAGTTGCCGCAATTAGATAAAGCCTGTCCGGTAGGTAAAGGACTATGGGGAACCAGCCCTCGTGGCAGTGAATCGACGTTTTGGATTCAATGTGGTGTATTTAGTAAACCGTTGACGATTGCCAAGGCGAAAAAGCTCTACTTGCACATCAGCACCGATGTGTGGGCAAAGCCTGAAGCAAAAGCCAGCCGATGCTTAATTGGCCCATACACCGATTTTTCTCAAGCTAAGCAAGAGTTAGCTAAAGTTAAAACGGAGCCGGGCTATAAAGAAGCGTTCATACGTGAAGTAGTTAAAGGCGCACCAATAAAGCGTGAAGTCAAAAAGCCAGCGACAAAGAGTGTTGCAAAGGAAAACAGCCAGTCGACGATGGTGATTCCTGCCCCAGTGAAAGCTGCGCCTGCTGCGAAACCTAAAATCGAAGCGCAACCGAAACAAGCGCAAAACGAGATTACCATTCGACTGTCCGCAACCATTAATGGTGTGGACTACAAGGTGCCGTATGTGATGTTCAGTGATGACCAGTTTTATATGGAGCATTCACGGCCATGGAATCGCATGAGCTATGAGACTGCTTATAAGACCTGCTATCGTTTAGGGATGAAGCTGGCAACGCCAACACAGTGGAAAGCGTTACTCGACTCAGGCGAGATGACCGCTAACCAATGGCCAATGCATTTGCCTTATTGGGGTGCAGAGAAAGCTGGTCTCTTTACTAGTGGTAAGGTTAATCAGCTTAAAGGTTCCTCACTACTGAATGTTATGTGTGTGAAGTAAAGAATAAAAAAGCAGGTCGAGTGACCTGCTTTTCTGTTTTCGAGCTTAATTAACTTTTTGCATGATGCTTACACGGCCGTCTGTACTGCCTCTGTTGTCCATTTTACGACGAATCAATAATCCTTCATCCCAGTTTGTGCCTGCAGGTTGGTATTCCCACTTAACGAAGAATTCATCATTAGCGTTACAAGCATTACCTGCCACATAGTTATTTTGGTCGCAGAAACGTACCACTGTGTTTAGTTCTGTCAGTGTTGCTTTAGATTCACGATTGATTTGACCAAACCACCAGAAGTCCATTGCACCTAGATCAGCATACGTACTTTCAGTAGTACCCATATCTTCAGGTGAAGTAGGATTGCCACCACACTCTGAACCCGAAGTGATCACTTTATCTGCGCCAAACTCCATTGTGCTTACGGCAATTTCACCATTGTCACAGTATTCAGTTGTTTTCCAAGTGCCAGTGAAATCGACATAACGATCCGTATCTTTTGCATTAAGTTCATAGTAGAAAGCAACACGTTTCGTTTCTCTGTCTACTGAACAGTTGTTAGAACCACAGTCGGTGTTATCTTGTAGTTCTTCTTTCTCTGTTATTTCAGTGTAAATCTTGGTGATAGGGTCGTAAGAGCCTGAAATATTTTGATTAACCCAAGAGTCGCCGCCATCATCGTTATCGTTGAACTTTTCACCCACAGTAAAATGGTTAAGCTCGTTAACAGTAGTTGCTGAAAATGGAAGGAAGTTAGCAACATTAGCCCAATCCATAGATTCATCAGCCGTTGTCGCGCCATCGGGATTAACAAGCAAGTATTTAAAGTTGCCACCCAAAGTGTAATGAGTTGCTGGGGTTCCGATACATGTGCTTGGTGCTGTGAACGTATTACCTGGGTCGCCAGCTAAGCAGTTCAGGTAATCCTCGGCATTGTCTTCCGACAGTTGCGAGTCATTAGATCCTATTAGAGAAGTTAAACTCGCACTGTTTACCTGGTAGTCCATTTGAACCATGCCGCGTGTTGCTTCAAACAAATCACTTGGTAGGGTTTTGTCAGCATGAACGAAGGTGAAGCCGCCATCTAAACGTTCTTGGGTTACATCAATGTAGCGAACAAACTTACCATTTTTGTCTGCAAATGGGTTTGCTGAGTTATCACCACGTTCCATCGAGCCAAACGCCGCGTTCATATGTGCTAGAGCGTCATCTTCACTAGTGATGTTGGTTACACCCATATCAGTCAGGAAGTTTTCCACGCTAGTGCGATCATCAAGACTCAGGTCTTTCATCTTCGCAAGTGTTGCTGCATCTGGTGCACGTAGTACATCTGGAATCGTCAGGACTTCGTCTGACATGCTACCGAACTGGTTGTCCAAAGACTGAAGTAAAATCGCTAGGTTAAGTGCACGCGCGTATTTACCTGCTGCCTCAAATGGTGTCAGTACATCACGGTTAGATGCCGCGCCCACCTTTAAGCCATTTTCGCCACCGATGTAGAAAGTCACCGTATCGCTCACACCTGAAGTGAACTGACCTTCGCTGTCTGTTGTGCCATTAAGACCAGAGCTGGTTGAGTAGTACATACCCTCAACCGCTGCATCGATGAACTTATTTGTGGTTGTTGTAGGTGCAGTCACTGCGCCTGAATCATCACTACCACAACCGGTTAAAGCCACTGTAATTGCCGCTGCTAGCAGACTCATTTTTTTCATAACTCGTACGTCCTTCGTATGTTGAGTTGTTTTTCTTATTTATGAGATAGGTTTTATAGCGCGCGATTGTAGTGTGATCTTGTGCCCAAGATAAGAGGGTATTGAGCTGATGGATTAATTAGTAATCAAAATTTAGAGTAGATATACAAAAGGCCGACTTACGTCGACCTTTTTATATTTTTGTTTGCTAATAGAAGCAATTAACGCATTGTCACAAACTCTTCTGAGCCTGTTGGGTGGATAGCCACAACTGAATCGAAGTCCGCTTTAGTTGCGCCCATCTTCATTGCAACGCCGAAGCCTTGAATCATTTCGTCAACAGTGAAACCGATGCCATGTAGGCCGACTACAGTCTCTTCTTCACCGGCACACACTAGCTTCATCTTACATGGCTGACGGTGCTTCGTAACAGCGGTGTACATGGCCGTAAAGCCAGATGTGTAAACCTTAACGTTGTCTTTGCCGTACTTCTCTTCCGCTTCTTGAGTCGTTAGGCCGATAGTACCGATTGGTGGGTGACTAAATACAACAGTAGGAACAAGGTTGTAGTCCATCTTTGCGTTCGTCTTACCGTTGAACAGACGCTCAGAAAGCTGACGACCTGCTTTAACGGCTACAGGAGTAAGTTCGATACCGCCTTCCATGATGTCACCTACACAGTAGATGCCTTTCACGTTCGTTTCTTGGTACTCGTCTACTTTGATGTAGCCACGGTCATTGGTTTCAACGCCTGTTGACGCAAGGTTAATCGCATCAGTTGCAGGATGACGGCCAATCGCCCAGATCAGTTGGTCAACGTTTTGCGTGTTACCGTTTTCTAGGTGAAGCGTTAGGCTGCCATCGGCCTCTTTCACGATCTCTTTTGGAATAGAGTGCGTGTGAAGTTGCGGGCCTTCTGCTTCCATTACTTCTACTAGTGTTTCAATGATCATTGGATCAAAGCTACGTAGAGGAGACTCTTTACGTACAAACAAATGTGTTTCTGTACCAAGTGCATTCAGTACGCCTGCGATTTCTACCGCGATGTAACCTGCACCGATAACCGCAACGCGTTTTGGTTGCTCGTTTAGCTCAAAGAAACCATTAGAGTCGATGCCGTGCTCTGCGCCTGGAATGTTAGGGATAGTAGGGCGACCACCTACAGCGATTAGGATGTGATCCGCTGTGTAGTGTTCACCGTTAACTTCAACCGTCTTCTCATCAACAAACTTTGCAAAGCCTTTAATGACGTTCACTTTGTTGTTGCCTAGAACGCGGTCGTAAGATTGGTGGATACGACCAATATACGCTTGGCGGCTCTCAACCAGCTTGCTCCAATCAAAACCTTTTACATCTACGTCAAAGCCGTAATCTTCTGCGTAAAGGTTCATTGCATCAGCGACTTGAGCACCGTGCCACATCACTTTCTTAGGAACACAACCTACGTTTACACAAGTACCGCCTAGATCTTGTGCTTCGATTAGAGCTACTTTAGCGCCGTACATTGCTGCGCGGTTTGCTGAAGCGATGCCGCCTGAGCCGCCGCCGATACAGATGTAGTCAAAATGAGTCGCCATTACTTTCTCCAAGCTTATTAATTTATTGATTGCTTCTTAAGTATATAGGGATGAATTTACACAAACTCAATCCGTTACCCAGAGCTGTCCTTGATATCTATCATAAAGCGACTCTATCTGTTTTCCCAATGGGAAAAAGTGAGTGAGGTTATGACAAATAGCGATAATAGTCGCCATTGATAAAGCTGCGCCGAAGTTGGCTCGTCGCAGCTTTATTGGCTTGGTTATCGAGTTGTTATTCTGGAACGATCCATTCCACTTTAAAGTGACCGGTTACCGGTGCAATTGCTTCCTTGAGGAATGGAAGAATTTCATTCATTTGACTTTCAAGCTTCCAAGGTGGATTGATGACAATCATGCCTGAAGCGGTCATGCCACGCTCATTGGTGTCTGGCGATACGCCAAGTTCAATTTGCAGAATCTTGCGAATACCTAAGCCTTGTAGGCCTTCAATCATATCTTCGATGTCGCAGCGATTAACCACTGGGTACCAAATCGCGTAGATGCCCGTTGCCCAGCGCTTGTAGCTCTGGAAAATCGCATTCACCACATCACGATACTCTTTTGCCAGCTCGTAAGGCGGGTCAATAAGCACTAGGCCACGACGCTCTTTTGGCGGCAAGCTGGCTTTTAAACGCTTAAAACCATCTTCTTTGTAGATGCTGACTTGGCGATCGCGATGAAACTCTTGCTCTAGCAGTGGGTGATCGGCTGGGTGCAGCTCAGTCAAAACCATGCGGTCTTGCTGGCGCAATTGAGCACGAGCAACACGAGGTGAACCAGGGTAGTAACGCAGAGCGTCGCCGTTGTTCAATGTTTTGATTGAATCTAGGTAGCTTTGAATCTCTTGGGGAATATCATTTTGCTGCCAAACTCGTTCAATACCTTGCTTGTACTCTCCAGTTTTCTCCGACCACTCGTGAGTTAAGTCGTAGCGGCCAACGCCTGAGTGCGTGTCGTGATAGACAAATGGCTTATCTTTTTGCTTGAGTGCGTCCAGAATAAGGCTTTGAACGATATGCTTTACCACATCGGCGTGGTTACCAGCGTGAAAGCTGTGACGATAACTTAACAAAATGACTCTCTCGAAATGGCCTTGCAACCATATTGACGTTAATACGAATAATCCGCTGATTATATACGCACCGGCTTCGCGATGCTCGTATTTAGCAACAACTTAGATAGCGACCTCTATTGAAAAATGCCTATCGCACCTATATTTAATCTTTAAGACGTTGAATATACTCAATAGACGAACCTCAGTTCGCTTTTGCCAACAAAAGGAATGATTTATGTCGAATCCACTGCTTAGTTTTACCGATTTACCCCCGTTTTCAGAGATTAAGCCAGAACACGTAAAGCCTGCAGTCGAGCAGGTGATTGCAGAGTGTCGCGCTAAAATTGATCAGGTTCTTGAAGGTAACACTGAGCCAACGTGGGAAAACGTTGTTGCTCCTATCGAACAAATTGATGACCGCCTAAGTCGCATTTGGTCACCGGTGAGCCATATGAATTCAGTGGTTAACAGTGATGAACTGCGTGACGCTTACGAGAGCTGCTTACCGCTGCTTTCAGAATACGGAACCTGGGTCGGTCAACACAAAGGCTTGTTTGAAGCGTACAAAGCGATCAAAGCCAGCGAGGCTTTTGACGGTTTAGCTCAAGCGCAGAAGAAAACCATCACAGACTCGTTACGTGATTTTGAACTGTCAGGTATTGGCCTTCCTGCTGATGAACAACATCGTTATGGCGAGATCAGCAAACGCATGTCTGAGCTAGGCTCAAAGTTCTCAAACAACGTGCTTGATGCCACCATGGGCTGGAGCAAGCATGTAACTGCTGAAGCGGATTTGGCGGGTATGCCTGAGTCCGCTTTAGCTGCAGCAAAAGCAGCGGCAGAAGCTAAAGAGCTTGAAGGTTACCTGCTGACGCTTGATATTCCATCTTACTTGCCAGTAATGACTTACTGTGACAATCAAGAGCTACGTAAAGAACTGTACGAAGCGTACGTGACTCGTGCATCCGATCGCGGCCCGAAAGCGGGTGAATGGGACAACACAGAAATCATCAATGAGCAGCTAAAACTGCGTTATGAAATCTCGCGTATGCTTGGCTTTAATACTTACAGTGAGAAGTCACTTGCGACTAAGATGGCTGAAAATCCATCTCAAGTGCTTGGTTTCTTGAACGATTTAGCAAGCAAAGCTAAACCTCAAGGTGAACGTGAAGTAGAAGAGTTGCGCCAATTTGCCAAAGCAGAGTTTGGCGTTGAAGCACTAAACCTCTGGGACATTGCTTACTATAGTGAAAAGCAAAAGCAGCACCTCTTCCAAATTTCAGATGAAGAGTTGCGTCCTTACTTCCCTGAAGCGAAAGCAGTCAGTGGTCTATTTGAAGTGTTAAACCGCGTGTTTGGTATGAGCGTGAAAGAGCGTGAGGGCGTGGATACTTGGCATGAGTCAGTGCGCTTCTTTGATATCTTTGATGCTGACAATAACTTGCGTGGCAGTTTCTACCTTGATCTCTATGCTCGTGAACATAAACGTGGCGGAGCATGGATGGATGAGTGTCGAGTGCGCCGTATTAACGAATCTGGTGAACTGCAAACCCCAGTCGCGTACTTAACCTGTAACTTTAACCGTCCAGTCGGTGATAAGCCTGCGCTATTTACTCATGATGAAGTGGTGACGTTGTTCCATGAGTTTGGCCACGGTATTCACCACATGCTGACTCAGGTTGATACGGGAGCAGTATCTGGCATCAATGGTGTGCCTTGGGATGCCGTCGAACTGCCAAGTCAATTCTTAGAGAACTGGTGTTGGGAAGAAGAGGCTCTAGCGTTTATTTCTGGCCATTTTGAGACAGGTGAAGCCCTGCCAAAAGAGATGCTTGAGAAGATGTTAGCGGCGAAGAACTTCCAATCAGCGATGTTTATTCTGCGCCAACTAGAGTTTGGTTTGTTTGATTTCACACTACACACAGAGTTTGATTCAGAAGTGGGCCCTCGCGTGTTAGAGACACTTGCGGAAGTGAAGTCAAAGGTTGCGGTATTACCAAGCCTTGAATGGAACCGCTTCTCGCACAGCTTTAGCCATATCTTTGCTGGTGGCTACAGCGCAGGTTACTACAGTTACCTATGGGCTGAAGTCTTGTCATCCGATGCATTTTCTCGTTTCGAAGAAGAAGGTATCTTCAATACTGAAACCGGGAAAAGCTTCCTTAACAACATCCTAGAGATGGGCGGCAGCGAAGAGCCAATGGAGCTGTTCAAACGCTTTAGAGGTCGAGAGCCACAGATTGATGCCTTGCTGCGTCATTCGGGGATTAGCGCGTAATTCTCTAGTTAAGGTTAGAAATCATAAAGGGTTGGCACAGTGCCAACCCTTTTTATATTTAACTCTCCAGCTTGCCTCGAATCACCTTGTCAGCAGAAACTGGCCCAGGTCCCCAGACCATGACGATAAGAATCATTAACCCCCACAGCTGGTGGTCATAGAAACCTTTGTCCCAGAGTACTGGGTATGAGACAACCGCGATAATATTGAACACAAATAGAATTGCTGCCATTGGTCTGCTCAATAAGCCTAGCGCAATAAATACGGGCAGAATGAGTTCCGCCGCCGTCCCCATATAAGCTGCCATTTCCCAAGGAAGAATCGGCACCTGATATTCGTATTCAAATAGGAAGAGCGTGCTATCCCAAGTTGAAATTTTGGTTAATCCTGAGTTAAAGAATACCCACGCGACCCACAGGCGACAAACAAGCAGCAAAACAGGAACAAAGAGATGCTGTGATTTATTGATCAGAGAATCGTAGGTTTTGAGTAAGCTTTTTATTGATTCCGACATAATCCTTCCCCTTAATGCGCAAGCGAAAATCCAGCAATAAGATTGCTTTCAACAAGAAAATTGAGATGTGTTAGGTGCTCAGGAGGAATCTCTCCCAAGGTGCACCCAGAATGTAAGTACTGCAGCAATTCATAGGCTTCTTGGTTCATGGCTTGAGTCCAGATAGACCCTTGATGAGTGCAACAGATGACGCCTTGCTCCGCTTGGTGAATATCGAACCCTTCTAGGTGCCCGTTCTCAATGGCGGCTTTCAAACTAAACAGCGCGTACGATGAGTGAAACGGCACTACTCCTGTTGAAAGGTGCAGGTGAATGATGCTCTGCTCTTCCGGCGTTATGTCTGACAGCTTACTCAATGGAAGCAATGAGTCTGTTGGCGCGATATTCCCTTGTTGCTGCTGAGCTAAGTCAATCTGCCACTCGAAGCGCGCGACTTCAGGTGAGTAAGGCGCAGCTTCAACAACACTCGGAAAGGCTTCGATTGTTTCGTTGAAATGCTCGCCATAAAACGTAACGTCTCCCAAAACCAATGGGTAATGAAGCACATGCTGTCGAGCAAGTTGAGCTAAACACTCTTCGCCTAACAGGGCATTCACCATTGGATAGGTCGCTGCTAAGACTTCACTTAAACTGATGACAAAGTTGTTGCGATAGATCTGCACTCTCTCATCGGCACTGAAGGTGTCACTAATGATATGACACTCCTCACCGCTGCGTTGATAGTGTAGAGCTTGAGCAAACTGCTGTTGTAACTCGGCAAGTGATGGTGTCATGAGGCGATCCTCTCATCTATTTGAGAGGTGTAGTGCAACAGACGTTGGTTAGCTTTATCGGCTTCGCCAAGTAGGACTTCCGGCTGCGGAATATCCAGATCCCACTCTATTAATGTATGACGAGAGCCGTGCTTCGCCAGCCATTGTTCATACAACAGCCACACTTCATCACTGACGGGCTGACTATGAGTATCAATCCAAATCTCACCCTTCTCTAACTGTTTGACGGTAAAGCCTGCCAAATGAATCTCATCAACACAGTCAGCTGGAATGGCACTTAGATAGGTTTGAGTATCGAAACCATGATTAAAAGCCGACACGTGAACGTTGTTGAGATCGAGAAGAAGACGGCAATCGGTGCGCTTCTGAACTTCAGTCAAAAACTCCCATTCGCTGATGGTTGAGTGTTGGAACTTCACATAGCTGGATGGGTTTTCTATCAGAATTGGGCGTTGAAGATGTTCTTGCACCTCATCGACATTGCGGCAGAACACTTCAAGGGCTTCTTCGGTATAAGGGAGGGGCAGTAGGTCATTGAAGTAGTGTCCACCTGTCTGACTCCAGCTAAGATGATCAGAGATTAAAAACGGCTTTACATCATTAACGAGTGCTTTTAACTGTTTCAGGTGAGCTTGGCTGACTCGTTCAACACTGCCTAATGAAAGGCCAATACCATGACAGCTGATTTGATAATCGTCGGTGAGTGATAACAGTTTTTTTCGTGCAGCACTGTAAGGTTGGAAATAGTTTTCGCTATGAACTTCTAACCAAGGTAGCGAAGGCTTTTGGTGAGAAAAAAAATCCAAATGAGGCGTTCGTAACCCAACCCCCACATGTTTATGGTAGTTAGTATCGTTCACAGGCGAGTCCTTTCTAGAGCGAAGGATGAGCGACCCGTTGAGCTTAGGTCGCTGCATCGAATGGGTAGCAAATAAGAGTTATGAAGATTGAGTGCTACCGCCAGTAAGCTTGCCACAAAGCCCTTTAGGCACGACTACGAATGCATCGCTCTGATTGTCTTCTTTTGCAGTACCTGCACATGAACTTGTTTTGGTTGCACAGTCATTTTTACCTGCTTTTGAAACGCCGTAGCATTTCTCTTTCTCAGCAGCGACAGCAGGAGCTGCAGTAAGAGCAGTACCACCAAGAGCGATTAATCCAGTAACAGCAGCAGTAATAGCAAGATTCGACTTTTTCATAATAATATCCTCAGACTTAATTCCTTTACTTTTGTGGGCAAGTGAATCATGAAGTAATTCATCAACTTGCTTAGTTAAAAGGATAGGGGGGCTTAAGAAAAACTTTCAAAAAATTTATAGAATGGTGGTGATTTATAATTCTCAGTGATTTTAAGTTGTTGTTTTAAAATGAAAATGAAAGTTGAATTTTTTCGAGATTTTTTATGACTTCTTGTTCTTATGAGTAAGTGAAGTCGTGGGGTGGGCAGTTTCTCACCTAGCATCTTGAAGTCACTCGGGTATAATGCAGATCATGTATAGATAAACAGTAGCTGAGCCCCCGAATGGATCCTTCATTACTCCTCGATGGTCTAAATGATAAGCAGCGTGAAGCCGTCGCTGCTCCACTAGAAAACTCACTGGTATTGGCCGGTGCAGGCAGTGGTAAAACACGAGTATTAGTGCACCGTATTGCGTGGTTGATGTCGGTTGAGCAAGCCTCACCATTCTCAATTATGTCTGTGACCTTTACCAACAAAGCGGCCGCAGAAATGCGTGGTCGTATTGAAGAGATCATGATGGGCAGTGCGTCAGGAATGTGGAACGGCACTTTCCATGGCATTTGCCACCGAATCCTACGCGCTCACTACCTTGATGCAGTCCTACCTGAAGATTTCCAAATCATTGATACTGATGATCAGGTGCGTCTATTACGCCGCTTGATTAAAGCTCAAAACCTAGATGAAAAGCAGTGGCCAGCAAAACAAGTCGCATGGTGGATCAACGGCAAAAAAGATGAAGGTTTACGTCCGAATCACATTGATGCTTACCACGATCCTGTGACCAAAACGTATCTGCAGCTTTATACGGCTTATCAAGAAGCGTGTGATCGCGCAGGCTTGGTGGACTTTGCGGAAATCTTGTTACGTGCTCATGAACTGCTACGAGATAAAAAGCATATTCGCGAGCACTACCAAGCGCGCTTTAAGCATATTCTTGTCGACGAATTCCAAGATACTAACAACATTCAATATGCTTGGCTGCGTATGATGGCTGGCCCTGATTCGCATGTGATGATCGTCGGTGATGACGATCAGTCTATTTATGGTTGGCGCGGCGCAAAAATCGAGAACATTGAGAAATTTACTCAAGAGTTCCCAAGCGTTAATACCATCCGCCTAGAGCAAAACTACCGCTCCACCAAAACCATTCTTGAAGCGTCAAACGCTCTTATTGCCAACAATACAGAGCGAATGGGTAAAGAGCTTTGGACGGATGGTGCTGAAGGCGAGCCTATCTCTGTCTACTCGGCTTACAACGAACTGGATGAAGCTCGTTTTGCCGTAAACAAAATTAAAGAGTGGCAAGAAAAGGGCGGGTCACTCAATGACTCTGCAATGTTATACCGTAATAACGCTCAGTCGCGTGTATTGGAAGAAGCGTTAATTCAAGCAGGACTGCCTTATCGTATTTATGGTGGCATGCGCTTCTTCGAACGCCAAGAAATCAAAGATGCTTTGAGTTACCTTCGTCTTATGGCAAATCGCAATGACGATGCCGCGTTTGAACGTGTGGTGAACACGCCGACTCGTGGTCTGGGTGATAAAACACTGGAAACGATTCGTCTTGCGGCGCGCGACCAAGGCAGCACCATGTGGCAAGCGAGCCTGTATTTGCTTGAAAACCAAGTGCTTGCAGGCCGCGCAGCAGGAGCTCTGAGCCGTTTTGTTGAATTGGTTAATGCACTTGAAGACGACACTCACGAATCATCACTGCATGAGCAAACAGACCATGTGATTAAGTACTCGGGTCTTTTTGCTATGTATGAGCAAGAGAAAGGCGAGAAGTCGAAAGCGCGTATTGAGAACTTGGAAGAATTGGTAACGGCAACTCGCCAGTTTGAAAAGCCTGAAGAAGCGGAAGAGATGACGCTACTGACCGCATTTTTAACCCATGCGGCACTGGAAGCAGGCGAAGGTCAGGCAGACGAGTTTGAAGATGCGGTTCAGCTAATGACACTTCACAGTGCGAAAGGTCTAGAGTTCCCATTGGTGTTTATGGTCGGTGTGGAAGAGGGCATGTTCCCAAGCCAAATGTCAGCTGAAGAAGCTGGCCGCTTAGAGGAAGAGCGTCGCCTGTGTTACGTCGGTATGACTCGAGCAATGGAAAAACTCTACATCACTTATGCCGAGATGCGCCGTTTATATGGGCAAGATAAGTACCATAAACCATCTCGTTTCATTCGTGAACTTCCAGAAACCTGCCTTGATGAAGTACGAATGAAAGCGCAAGTTAGTCGCCCAACAAGTTCAGGTCGCTTTAGCCAAACTGTTGTCAAAGAAAGCTTCAACGAAACAGGTTTTACCCTTGGCTCTCGCGTGATGCACCCTAAGTTTGGGGAAGGTACCATCATTAACTTTGAAGGCAGTGGTCCTCAAAGTCGTGTCCAAGTTGCTTTCAATGGGGAAGGGATCAAATGGTTAGTGACGGCTTACGCGAAGTTGGAAAAACTGTAGTGAGTGATCTTTTTGAGTAATAAAACGGCGCTTATCAATTAGCGCCGTTTTTTGTGGAGCAAGAAGAGTCATTAAAGCGCTGCGAGAGCCGCTTCGTAGTTTGGTTCGTCAGTAATCTCAGCAACAAGTTCAGAGTGAGTCACAAGGCCCTCTTCATTCACGCAAATAACAGCTCGCGTTGTAAGCCCTGCGAGTGCGCCTTCAGGAATTTTTACGCCATAAGCCTCTGCAAAGCCAGGTGAGCGGAACGTTGATGCGTGCTGAACGTGTTCAATTCCTTCGATTTCACAGAAGCGGCCAACAGCAAAAGGCAGGTCAGCTGAAATACATACAACTTCGACTCCTGACTTATCTGCCGCTTTTTGGTTGAACGCACGAACACTTTGCGCGCATACCGGCGTATCGATACTTGGGAAAATATTCAGCACCACTTTTTTGCCAGTAAGAGCAGACAGTTTGAGTTCAGATAGATCACCAGCCGTTAGAGCAAACTCTGGGGCTTGCGTGCCCGCTTGTGGGAACGTACCTGAGATGAAAACAGGGTTTCCTTGAAAAGCAACTTGAGGCATAAAACTTCCTTTTTAAATTAACGGTATGTTGTTTTGTTTAAATTAGAGTTATGTGAACCAATTGTAAAGAAGTTTTTGTCTGTCATATTTTTTAGGCTTAGAAAAAGAAAAACCCCGAGGGCGTGAGCCCGTCGGGGTTATAGTCTTACTCGCAGCAATCCAGCTACTAAAAGTGCTCCATGCATCTAATCCGTGATAGTACGCTGACTTCCTTCAGCTTAATCCTTTACTCGCC
>NZ_VTXI01000023.1 GCF_013114545.1 Vibrio sp. RE86
AGGCGGGATAGAAGTTATCCACGAGCGGTAAAAAGAAGGCCCAGTCGCTACGCGACTAGGCCTTCAAAAAGGTATTAAATGCTTCTTAACTTACAAGCATTAGCCTAATAGGCTGCTTATTGATAAAGGGTTAACTAAGTTAGATTAGTTTTTCCAGTCATTCAGCTTGAATGTCAGCGTATGAACGTCATTTTTTAGTTCCATTGAATCTTTCGTCAATGTCATATCGCTCCAATCTGATAGGGTCTGTGAGAATGCCTGTTCTACGTCCATAAGGTCACCAACACACATCTTCATTGTCATGCCCATTTTTTCAATGCGGAACTGGTTATCTTTTAGTTCTGCTTGGCCAAAAAAGTTGTTACAGCCAGCGTTACCGTTTGCTGTCATTTTTTCGCCAACTTCTAGTCGTGGTGCAGATTGGCGACCTTCTAATACAAGGTCTTTACCATCAATACTTACAAGTTCCCAATTATGGTGTTGTAGGTCTTGAGCTGTAATTTGTTTCACATCGTCACCATTGCTTGCGCATGCTGTTACCACAAGAGGGAGAGTAATTGCTGCAAGTAACATTTTTGGACTAAGCTTCATAGTAAATCAACTCCGGTAAGTAATAGATAAGTCATCGTGATGACTTTGATGGATGCAGTATAGTAAAGCAACCACTATTTTTGTCAGCGGTAAGTCATAGTTTGGTATGAATCACAGTTTGAAAGCTATTGATAAACATCCAGTTATAGATAACTTACAGTGGTTTAAAGACAGCCTTTTAAGTGAGAGATGACTTGGAGCAGCTTGAATTTTTCACCGTACAAAGCCCTTGTGTAGGCGTATGCACAGTAGATGATAAAGGCTACTGCAAGGGGTGCATGCGCAAGCGAGAAGAACGGTTTAACTGGCTGAATATGACACCTACGGAGCAGCTTCACGTGATCAAGCTTTGTCGTCAGAGATATCTTCGCAAGATGAGATCCAACCGAAACCAACAGGCCGATGTCTTACAACCTAATGATCCTCAACAGGATCTTTTTTGATCACGACTTCTTTACATCTTATGAGCCTTGTTCTATACCTCTAATATTGCGTACTGTATATTGAGGTGTAATATGGATATGCGAACATCCACCAATCCTTGTATTGGCGTGTGCCAGGCGAGTGAAAACGGTCAATGTTTAGGTTGCGGTAGAACGAGAACAGAACGTTACCAATGGTATCAACTAAGCGAAGTTGAGCAGAGAGAGATTCTATCAAAGGCTGATGTTAAACCGCTCTCTGTAATATCAGATCCTAGGTGATTACTTCGATCCCCAATGATCGCTTACCCAGCCGCCAGCGGATTCGTCAAAATGACTACCTGAAAAGCGTTGATTGAGTTCATTACCTCTATCATCGTGTGACTTGTCATCGATTAGATGTTGAATGTAGCTAGCCATAGGATCCCCACTCTTCAGCCGCTCTTGGCGTGTGGCGACTTCTTTAATTACTTGTAGGCGATATGAATTGCTGGCGCGTTTCATTGGGAGATCCTTATGGTTATGACACTAATATGAAAAGTTAGAAGTGGATAAGGTAACCGTCAATATAGATTGGTGAAAATTTACTCAAAAAATAGTGCTGAGCTATTCCTTGCGACTCTTATTTATATTCCAACTGTTTCTAATTGACTGATTCAAAACAGCTATCGACTAGAGCAACGCCAATAAGAGTGAAATAAAAAATTCATACGATCACAATCTTCATCTTTGATGGTCAACCGCATATTACCATCTTCTCTTCGAGACAATTTTCTTGAGGTGACACCCCTCTGTATGTTGATGAATTGTATAGAGTAATTGCTCTATTTTGGTCGTTTGTTAATTATTTTATGGTACACCATTTACTCTTATTGGAACTTCTGTACAATGCGCGCAATACGCCGTATGGAATAGGCAATAGTCACCATGGAAAGGTAAAACATACAGTTACGGGTTATTCCATGTACAAGAACTTTACCTTCGCTCAGTCAGCTCTTTTAGTTGGCGCTGCTCTTCTCTCTACTCAAGCCAAGTCTGCTGGTTTCCAAATTGTCGAACACTCTGCTTCAGGCCTTGGCCGTGCATTTGCAGGTGAGGCGGCGATTGCCGATAACGCTTCGACACTCGCGCGCAATCCAGCTTCCCTAAGCATGTTAGAAAGCGCTAACTTTACTTCTGGCATTTCATTCATCGATCCAGATGTGCAGGTTCAGTTTCTCGAAATAGCAGGTAACGGTGGATTACAAAACTCAGCCTATGAAGATGAAGCTGCACCAACCGCATTAGTGCCAAACGCCTTTTACAGCCGTCCAATCAACGACAAGTGGACTTGGGGTATGGGGGCTTACGCAGACTTTGGTTTGGCGTCAGATTACAGTGACACGGTTAATGAAGAGTTTGGAGAAATTGCTGGTGATACAGCTGTCTCAGTAATTAACCTTAACAACTCTCTTGCGTACGAAGTAAATGATTCATTAACTCTAGGCGTTTCTGCGAGCATCTTACTTGCTCATGCTGAATTAAATCGCTATTCGAACCTCGCTTCAGTGGCACCTAATTATGATGGAAACCTTGTTTCATCTATGAAGGGCGATGGTATTGGCTTTGGTTACAAAGTCGGTGCGCTCTATGAGTTAAATGAAAACCATCGCTTCGGCATTGCTTACACGGGTGCAAGCGACATTGATATGGAAGGTAAGTTCTCTGGTCTTCAGCTTAACTCTCCGGAAGGCGATGGCACATTCCACTACTTTACCGATATTGATGGTGAATTAACACTCAACCTACCTTCGATTCTTGAGTTGTCAGGCTATCACCAACTCAACGAAAAATTCGCAGTGCATTACAGCTGGGTGATGATCGGTTGGAGCTCATTCCAAGAGATCTTTGCACAATCAGTAGGCCAAGAGTGTAGCAATGGTACAGATGGCGATCGCGAGTGTCTGCGTAAAGAAGAAGGATGGAAAGACTCTAATCGTTTCTCTGTCGGTGCTACGGGTAAAGTGAACGAAGATTGGACTGTTCGTTTAGGTTGGGCCTTAGATCAAACACCGACAGATCAACATGTTACAGCCTCAATCCCTGACTCAGAACGTACTTGGATGACCGCAGGTACCACTTACCAGATGGATGCTCATACGTTTGATTTTGGTATCGCGTACATCAAAGGTGAAGACGGTGAAATCCATCAAGAAGATGGCATGTACTTCAGCGTAGAAAAATCAACTGCGATGATTTACTCGGCACAATACTCTTACAATTTCTAATAACTGCATGGCTCTGTCAATGCGGGGCTATTAGAGACAAAATAATGAAACTAAATACTCTTTCTAAATCAGTGCTGATGGCGATATCAGCACTCATGCTTGCTGCGTGTGGTTCAGATGACTCAGATGAAGGTAATACCCATAACCTAGGACCTGCGACTCTAGAGATTGGTACCTATAATGGTTCGACAATTGCTGATACCAAGAATATTCCTATTCCGAATGACTTGTACATCTACGAAGCAAAAGATACGAGCCAAAAAATTGACCCAGAATTTTGGGAATTAGAAACTTACGCAGACACTCACCACTTCCAAAACTGTACTGCAGACACCAATGACACTAAGTGTTCATTAACTGAAATCGATGGTTGGTCAACAACGGCACCGTTTACAATCCCAGTTTCAGGTGACGTAACTAGTATTGATCTAGCAACATTGGTTGAGGGCGTGAAACTATTCAAAGAATCAAACCAAGATGGTGATAAGGCAGCGATTGGAGCACTCGAAGAAGTCACTTACCGCGAAACGTTTGAAGATGTCGTAGTAGGCGAGCAAGCGTACACAGTTCGCGTTACAAGCTTCGGAGCTATCCAGGTGCTTCCATTGAGTCCGCTTGATCCTGAAACAACGTATGTCGTCGCAATTACGTCAGATCTGAAAACAACGGACGGTGAGACTATTTTAACCAATGGTGGTTACGCCGACCTTAAATCTGCCCCGACGGCTGTAGAAAACTCAGAAGCATACATATACGACAAAGCATTTGCGGACCATACAGCCAATGTCGAAACAGCGCTAAATCTCGACGGTGTGCTTTATGCGGCGAGCTTTACGACGCAGAGTGTGGGACTAGATATTGATTCTACTGGTACAAAAGTGACACTAACAGTAGATTCTAGCAACACGCGCAGCTTTAAACTTGGTGATATTACTAACCCTGGCCTCGTCGTTGATCCAACAAATTGTGGTGATTCAGCTGGACAGGTAGATTGTGTGAACAAGGCTTCAAGTACTCTCCGCAAAAAGATCGAAGTAGATTTACCTTACTACTTTGAGCTATCAACTGTTGATGGAAGTAACTGTAGTGCGGATGTAGCAAACTTTACCCAAGCGCAAGAGTGGTTTGAGTTAAATGGTGCTAACTCACATTACGAGTCTTATCTTTATACAAAAGACAATTGTGACAATCTCTTCTCTAGTTGGGATGGAAATACTTCTGAAGTGATTACTTCAGACATCAATGTGGTGTTCCCTCATGATTATGATGGTGTGACTGAATTACCTGTAGTGATCTTTATTCATGGTATTACAGCGGTAAAAGAGCTTGGTAATGGCGGTATGTTGATCTTGGATAACTTCCTTCAAGAATACATTGCTGATACCGGGTTACAAGGACACCTTGTGATTGCAATGGACCATCATATGCATGGCAGTCGCGCATATGACTTCAATGGAGATGGAATCGCTGAAGTGAATGCAAGTGCATCAGTTCGTGGTCTGTACCCAGGAAACGATAATGCAGATGTTAAGAACTTCTTAAAAGCAGACGCTCTACTTACGTCACGAGATAACTTCAGACAAGCTGTGGCGGATGTGATCAATCTACGTACTGGTTTATCTAGTGCAACGTTGAGTGAAGTGAAGATTGATACTGACAATGTAAAACTTGTCGGCCATTCAATGGGCGCCATCATCGCAGCAACGGCTACGGGGATCCTAAACAGTGATTCAGAATCAACGAATGATATATCTCGCACTGTTCTAGCGAACCCAGGCGCTGGTATTGCAGGTTTAGTGTTTAACTCTACATGGCTTGGTAAAGACGAAGTTCCGCCTTCAATTAAACTAACGGATGATTTCCAAGATCGAGTAAAAGAGAAAGTCGAAGAGCGCACGGGCGAATCACCTCGTGATCTACTGGCTTGGGCACAAGCGAACAAAGCAACATATGATTCAATAGTGGCTGAAATCGAGCCTGCGTTTATGTCTGAGTTCCAATACTTGATCCAGTCGGTTGTTGATACCGTTGATCCATTGAACTACGTTGATGTGTTAAAGCAATCTAATGTTTTATCGATCACAGTAGACGGCACGATTGAAGACGGCATTAAACCATCTGAAAATAACGAAGTGGTGACGACGGGTGATCAGACGGTTCCAGTTAAGATTGAACTTGATACACACACCATGTTTGAACGTTGTAATGGTTTAGATACAGAAGAGTTTGGTGCTCAAGCGCGTTGTGCTTTAGGTACAACAGATCAAGCTTATTACGAGTTGAACTTAACAGAGTTCCCGTTAGCAGGTGCTTACCCACTAGAGACTCTGATCGGCATGGAAAACGTAAAAGGCAATGGTAATGCTCCTTTGGTTTACTCTCGTCTTTCTGTTGGTACACACAACATTGGTGTCGGGACTATGACTGAGACAACCGCAGCTGAAGGCAACGCAGATTCTGCGTTAGTTGGTAAAGCTGCTGCACTAGTGGCTGACCAAGCGGCGAAGTTTGTTGCTGGTGAAGATGCTTACAACGTTGTAAACAACGACATTATCAAGTAGTCATTATCAAGCTTCACAAACAAAAAGACCTCGCTAATGTGCGAGGTCTTTTTATATCAGAAACCAGCTAATTACTTAGCAAAGTTCACAATAGGGAAACAAGGTAGGAAGCCGTTGTCTGCACAGTTGATAAGACCAACTTGAACACCTTCAATCTTAGCCGTCTTATTAAAGATACCAACTTGAACCGTTGACTCGCTGGATAGGTTCACAGCGCCAACATCGACCATAGTGTCGCCTTCCGAATAGTTCACAAAGCTCACGTTCGCGCCGTTTACGTCATTGGTAACGTTCACTGCACCAAGGTTCACACCCGTTGTTTTACCTTCATTCCAGTTGAACAGACCGAGTGATGCGCCCGTCATCTCTTGGTTGATCTTCGAAGCGCCGAAGAAAAGACCAAAGTTAACACCCGTCGTTACGTCAGACTCTGACATACCAACAATAGCGAAATCCACACCTTTAAGCGTGTCAACTTTACCGTGAAGAGCTGCAAGGCGAACACCGCCTACGTTTGCATCATCAGGTGCGTTGAAGTTGTTGATAGAAGAAAACATTACTGGTGTTGAGGCAACCGCGACAGAAGATGCGAATGCGGTTGTAATAGCCACTGCGGTAAGAATTTTTTTCATGATAATAGCTCCAAGGATTATTCCATTTACCCGTTTGAGAATCAAAATCAAACCCAAAGGATACTTTATTAGTATAGTCAGTATCTTAGATGTGAATGATGGTGATTCAGTTACTATATGCTGACTTGTAAGATTGAGCAAGCAATAGAATATGGGTCGCAATTAATAAAAAAAGCTCGCATAGTGCGAGCTTTCTCAATGGGGGCGAGTTTATTGGCTAGTGTTAACACATCGATCGTGCGTTATGTATTCGTCTGCCATTAACTGTCCTCGGCTATTACGTATCTTAATCCGATAACTAAGACCCATTTCAAGGTTGTTTTTTGTGTCAGGGGTCGTGCAGTAAGTATTGATGCTTTGTCTGAGCATTACCGCTGTTGGTTTAGCGCCTCTAGCGTCGTCGTTATAGACCATCATAATTTCAATGGTAGAGCCTTTTGAATTGGCTCTCATGATGGAAAGTGGTCCAGCCTCAAGCGGAAGTTCAGCCGACAACAGACCAGCACGGTTGCTCGCTACCAATTCCAACTGACGCTCTTTTTCAGCCGTTGCTGAAGAACAGCCGACGATAACGGCAGTGAGTGCGACCAAGCCAAGGGCTTTTAGCTTGCATTTATTCATTAGAACACTTTCTTAAACGGTTTTACGATAACGTTCGCGTAAACACCCGCTTCGATATAAGGATCGGCGTCTGCCCAAGATTGTGCTTGCTCTAAAGAATCAAACTCAGCAATCACCGTTGAACCAGTAAATCCAGCTTCACCTGGGTTATCAGAATCAATGGCAGGCATTGGGCCAGCTGTTAAGAGGCGACCTTCATCTTGAAGTTGCTGCAGGCGTGCTAAGTGAGCAGGGCGTACACTTAGGCGTTTTTCAAGTGAGTTTTCGACGTCTTGTGAGAAAATGACATACCACATGTTCAGATATCCTTATTTAGAATCGATAGATGTTTGGCTACTCTACCTTAATATCGCTAATTGAAAAGCCAAAATAGAGTCAGAATTCGAACTTCATCATTGAGTTATTGCACTGGTCGAGGTTTACCTTCTGAATCAATCGCTACGTAATTGAAAGTGGCATCACACACCATGAAGCGATCTTCCAATCCATGTTCTTTGACCGGCTTAACCCAAACTTCTAGGTCAATGCTCATTGATGTACGTCCAATCTTGGTACATTCACCGTAGCAGCAGACGACGTCACCAACGCGAACCGGTTTTTTAAACGTTATGCTTGAGACAGATACGGTCACGATGCGCCCTGAAGATATCTCTTTGGCGAGAATACCGCCGGCCAAGTCAAGCTGTGACATGATCCATCCACCGAAGATATCTCCGTTGGCGTTAGTATCTGCTGGCATTGCTAGGGTTCTGAGAAGGAGTTGTCCTTTAGGTGTATTCATTTCTTGGCTCATTATTGACATCTGACACAAACAAAACAGCGACCAAGATGGTCGCTGAAAAAATACATTGTAACAAAACTGAGCCTCCATTCGCTAGGCTTGGAAGTTTTGTGTGTCTGCTTGTGCTGTGGTTTGGGCAATATTTACTGAATGAGCTTCTTCCAGTCTTCCAGATAGCCCTCGCTTCGTAAATTATCAACGGCAAATCTCAACTCGTCGTCGCTCATTGCAAAACAGCTCGACTTGCCAGTCATACCATTGAGGTATTCGTGGTACTCCAATTCAGTAAAGTGACCAATACGGTCAACGAGTAAACTTTTGATGCCATGGTGAATCAATCGATAATAAGTATGACGCTGAACTTCCATAACGTGCTCCTTACAAGAGGCTATCTGATGGTTACTTTTGCAGATTGCCGTTCAAGTTGCTTTGAATGATTAAAAGCATAATCGATGCCATGGGGTAAATTGACGCATATCGAAATCCAATATTGGACAGCATGTGCCTAAAAAGCATAAGAAAAGTCATTTTGATAAAAGAAACGCGTAATATCTGCGCAGAGACGTTTGGTCATTTTGAGAATCGAAATTGGAAAAAGATTGCCAATCCTTTGACTGGCAATCTGAACGCATTAATGAAGAGAAGGTTCTTTCAGTGCGGAGTTGAGGATTTTGCTGAGTGCTTCTTTTGTGGTTGGCTTCGACAAGCGCCCATTCATAAGCTCACTCATTCTTTCTATTTCTTTTTCGCCTGACTCCCCAGAGAGCGCAATAATAGGAATCGCGGGGTAGGATTGTCGAATAATGCTTGCTGCTTCAAAGCCGTCCATAACAGGCATCTGTATATCCATAAATACTAAATCAATTGGATTGCTCTGAATTATTTCGATAGCGACTTTGCCGTTGTTAGCGAGCACTACACCATAGCCAAGTTGTTCAAGGTAGAGTTTCACCAAGGTTCTTTGCACTTCTTTATCGTCGACGACAAGGATCATCTTAGACGCCGAGAAATCAAATGACAGTGGTTTGGCTAAGAGTGGTTCTTGGCTATCAGTCGGGGGTTGCTGTGTACCTTTTCCTTCCTCAGGCGAGACGCCAGAGTTGACGACAAGGTTGGTTGCAGGAAACGACAGCTTAAATTCTGTGAATTGACCTAGGACTGAGGTACAACTGATTGAACCGCCGAAAGAGGTCATAACACGTTGGCAGTATCCTAACCCAAGACCACTGCCACCACTCTTTTTATGGCTGAAGAAATCGTCAAATATACGAGATTGCAAACTTTCTGGGATGCCAGGCCCCGTGTCTCTAAATAGTACGTAGTTTTCAAACTTACCTTGTTCGGTCCTTATCTCTATTCTGCTGTTTGGGTAAGAATCAAAATAGTAGGTAGCGTTACGGAGAAGATTAAACATCACGAAGTTAAATAGTGTGTCGTTGATCTTTGCAATAAAGTTTTGCTCGAGATCGAGTGAGATTCGGGCTCTATCTGCGTTGTGTTCGAATCCGTAGAGCTCAATCGTAGAGCGAATGGAAGAAGAAATATCGGTAGGCTCAGTCGGCTCAAGTGCGAGAGAAGAGTGATTGACCTCTCTTAGGATGATATCAATTAATTGTTTGCCTCTATCAATCGCACGCTTGCCTTTGAGAGCATGTTCCCGAAGGGTATCGCTAGACGTGGTTGAGCTGATCAATTGGTAAATATTTTCAAACTCCAATTGTGCTTGAGCAAGAGGGTTTCGCATCTCATGGGCAATTGAGTTCGCGAGTGCTTGAGATTGTTTAATTTTCAGGTCGGCATTGATGTAGCCTTGTGCCTTTTTCAGCACAGATTGGAGTGCTTGAATCTCTTCACCAAAAAAGAGTCTGCCATTGTGTTTTTTACGAGCGATCAGTAAATGAGCCACATTGTTCGTTTGATCAAAAATTGGCAGCACCATTGCGATGTTGTTGGTGTCCATTTTCTGATAAAGCTTGCGTAAAGAGAGTACCTCTTTAGGGTTTTGAGTGTATGGGATTGTGTCTTCGATCTCTTCGAGTACCAGAACATTCGTTGGACTTTTCAAATACCTCGTATAGATCGGCTCATCCTGAATATTTGATACAAGCTGAATAGAGTCGCAGCTGACACCAAGAATAGACGCTATTTGTCCCAGAGGTTTATCAATGGACGTTTGAAAGCTATCAGCAAGGTTATAGATTCTACGCTGAGGCGAAAAAGAGTGATTAAACACAACCTCACTCGCTAGTTGTTTACTCATCTCATTCAACCACTTCCAGCAAATGCCCGTAAATGCTGCGGTCAATAGAATGATGCTAAGCGTACTTTTTGTGTTGGTCGCCTCAATAAAAAATAGAACAGGCAAACTGACCACAATCATAGAGATAGAGAGTGAAATGATTCGATAAAGGATATGACGACTACTATAGAAACGTGAAGTAACGAGCGCGTATCCCATCAGGAACATTTCAGAAATAGAGAGGGCGGGAGGGAGCCACGCCAAACTAAAGTCATTGTAAAAAATCGGAACAACGACATGGACCAACAGAGTTGACGTCATAAAAACGCTGATACCAAGCAGCATATAGATAGACTTGATCTGCTGGAGCGGTTTGGCGTTGCGAGCGTAGAGAATGACACAACGAAAAGACAGGCAGATAATACCCAGTACAATTAAGAAAAAGTAGGACGTAGACTCGCCAAAATGCAGGGCGAATTGGCCCGCTTCATCAATCGAGATACTCTTGATTATGTCGTAATTGAATAGATTTGCAGTGACAACCAATAGAGAGGCGATTGCCAGCATAGTTATCTCAATTTTGATGGTGTTAGGTCTAGCTAAATATAGACACACCAAATAAGCACAAGCAAAAGCCGAGTATGACAAAAGGTTGGCAGCTAGTGCAGCAGCAATACCAGCGTCTTCACCGAGATAGACCAGTAAAGGTGAATAAAAGTAGGCATTGCTTAGAATCCACCCCATGATTGATAGGGAGTAGCACAAGTAGGGGATTTTTATGTTCTGGAGGCGTGTGCTAGTGATCTGCTTAGTGGATTTATAGAAATAAACACTCCATTGCAGGACGATAAATGAAACGAAAGTGAGCATCAGAAATACAGGGTGTAGCTGAAGACCGTCCATAGAATCAAGCATTAGATACCTCTTGGTTACGCTCGCTGTTTTTCGCCATTTGTTTATACTGCCTAAAATCGATGGAAGAATATTTTAAGTGGAACTGTTCTACAAGCCACATTCCACGAAATGTAGGACGAGACTGATTATCTATGGTGTAACTGCCAGTGTCGATGTAGGTGTTTGAGCCCAATTGGGCATAAAAGTTCAAGAGCCAAGGGTTATCTATAATGGTGTAAGCACATTGATAGCCACTGTTGCTTAAACACTCTGCCATCTTTTTTTGCGCCAAATAGAGAAGATAAAGACGTTGCATCTTCTTTCCAGACGTCGTTAATCGTAATATCTCGCAAACGGAAGAGGGAGAGCTAACCTTGTTAACGCAATCACCGTCGAACATTTCTACACTCAGCACATGCTGCGATAGCGATTTAAAAGCGCCAGTTTGATTGATGAGGTTAATTGAGTGAGCGGATAGTTCGCATACCCAATGAGAGTGCTGAAAGAATGGGGTAAAGCTTAACCATTTATCGTGACGCGTCCAATCTGTGATCATGGCGCTAGCGGCCAAGCATGGGATTTCAGATTGGGCAGATTTATGAATCAGTATAAAGTGACAGTTTTCAGACGCTTGCTTTAACAGAGGTAGCATTTCAAACCAACGTTGTTCTAGTACAAATAGTTCAATATTTGCTAGGTAGATGGCATTACTTAACGAAAACGTCCCTGCTTTGTGTGGTGAAGATACGACAAGGCTACACGACTTGATGTTGTTAACAAGTAGGCCTTCATATTCGTCATCTAAGAAGGGCATGTCAGGCAATTCTTCAAAAGATTCGAGTTGGTGCTCTTTAATACACGCAAGCTCTGTATGAGCCCACATCTCAGACAAAGATCCGAAATGTTTTATCGCGACACGTTCTAATTGTTCATTCGTCGCTTTATCAGCATAAAGCGTAGGTATTCCCCCAATCTCAACGAGCTTAAGGTATTGCTCACTTTGGTAAAGGCAGCAGAGGCTTGAGTATGACGAGTCAGGTACTAACTTGAGCACTTCTTCTCGGCGAAGGTTGATCAGTGAACTAAATAGGCTGCGGAAGTCACCATTGCTTTGATAGTCCATTAACGTTTGTAAGAGTGCTTTTCGAGTCGAAGTTCGCAACTCATCTTCAAATAAACAAGCCGTTAGGGTATTGAGTAATCTCATCAATGTTAGCCAAAATCGTTCTTATATTTAGGTCGCCAGTAAGGTCTTTACTAGCTATATATCATTAATATGAATCTAGACAATTAGGTTACCATATGCCTATGCAGATTACTTGGTATCGTAATGGCTATTGAGTAAATTATTTACTATCAATAATGATTACTCGAGTGCTTTTTGTATGCAGTTCAATACCTTACTACTGTGATAATTATCATTTGGTGTTTAATTCCAGTAAACAAGGTACTGGTAAGCTAATATTCTAAATGCTGAAGCTCAATAATCGAAAATATAGTGGATATTCTGCTCAGAAAGACGGCTATCCCTTTGTTTTTGTGATGAAATAGTGTCCGTTCAATAAAAAAGTTGGCGAAAATCATAAGCTTGGCATACACTTTCCAAAGTAAAGCCGATAGGTTGTTGATTGGCTTAGCGAAATGTTTAGGTGCTGTCCTTGTGGTGGCAATGTTTAACACAGCTTTGAGGAAAGTTTTATGGCGCTCACAAAGGCCGATTTGGCTGAGAACCTGTTTGAAAAGCTCGGATACAGTAAACGGGATGCCAAGGATACGGTTGAGGCGTTTTTCGAAGAAATTCGTAAGGCACTTGAAAGTGGCGAACAGGTAAAACTGTCTGGATTCGGTAATTTTGATCTGCGAGACAAGAATGAACGACCAGGTCGTAATCCGAAGACAGGTGAAGACATTCCAATCAGTGCTCGTCGCGTAGTGACCTTCCGTCCAGGGCAGAAATTGAAAGCCCGTGTCGAAAACATTAAGGTCGATAGCTAAGTCTCAACGCAACAGTAGCACTTACAACGAGAAGTTGTATGGTAAGTTCTATCTGCTTTGACACTGACTTCTCTTAAAAAACACCCCAGCTCGTGCTAGGGTGTTTTTGTTTATAGACTTTAGAAAACCAGTCTTTAGAAAGCCAGTATTTAGGTAACGTGGTTTAGTCGCGCTTCCATAGGGCGTGGCAGAACTTGTGTTCTGGGTCACGACTGATCAGTAGGCGAGCAAACACATCGTCTAACACGTCATCTTCTTCATTGACTAGACCAACGCGAACTTCAGCGTAAACTTCTTTGTCTACCTCAAACCCAACGTGACCAGCCCAATCGTCGCCAGTTTCAACTAGCTCAGCTGCGCCACGCTCATCAAATTGAGCGGTGAATAGAATCACGTCAGCCGGTTCTAGGTTGTCAGGCGCCATCTCTAGAAAAATGTCGTATGCAGTATCGATTGCATCATCGTATGACATTAGCTCTGTCATTATGCGCGGCTCATGTATTTACGTTCAGTCGTATTAATGATGATGCGATCGCCAGTTGCAATGTACTCCGGTACTTGCACTGTTAGACCTGTCGAGAAACGTGCTGGCTTAGTACGAGCTGATGCAGAAGCGCCTTTGATTGACGGGTCTGTTTCTTCGATCACCAATTCAACTGCTGCAGGTAGCTCTAGGCCTACTGCGCTGCCGTTAACTAGGATTACGTGAAGACCTTTGATCTCTTCTGTAATAAATTGAAGTTCGTCTTCAATTTCGTCTTGTTTGAATGTGTACTGAGTGTAGTCTTCGTTGTCCATGAAGATGTACTCATCGCCATCAACATAAGAGAAAGAAGAAGCACGCTTGAACATATCAACCGTTTCAAGCACATCATCTGATTTGTAGCGTTCATCAACGCGAGCACCTGTGTTTAGGTCAGTACAACGCAGTTTGTAGATCTTTGCGCCGCCACGGCCGCCAGGAGTGGTTACTTCGATGTCTTTGATCAGTAGTGTTTTACCATTAGATTCGATAGCAAAACCTTTTTTAAGCTCACTTGCCTTTGGCATGAACAATTTCCTTCGTATGTTAGGGACTG
Source organism: Vibrio sp. RE86 (assembly GCF_013114545.1). Classification (GTDB taxonomy): domain Bacteria; phylum Pseudomonadota; class Gammaproteobacteria; order Enterobacterales; family Vibrionaceae; genus Vibrio. The sequence goes on from NZ_VTXI01000023.1 coordinate 14,083, forward strand.
CCAGCATTATATACCGAGCTTTTTAAGGAAGGAATATCTTGATTGATCTAACTGTGTGAGCGAACATTAGAGCAGTTTGTTCCAATAAAATTGTTACTAATCAGATGCATCTTTCGACTATCGACCCGAATCAACCATTTCAAACACACTATCAGCCAGCAATCACTGACTTAGTCAGCTATTTAAAGAATGGACTTGGCGACAATCTGCACAGTGTTTACCTATTTGGTAGTGTCGCAAGAAAGGCGGCCAAACCCGGACTATCGAATATCGATGTCATCGTCGTGACCCATCAAAACTTCTCTGATTTAAGAACGACGCTGTTTAACTCGATTAAATGGCGTTTTCAGAAAGCTTATCCTTTTATTACCGAAGTGACGTTCAAAACGGCTTTAGTAGAAGATGTGGCGAGTTTAGAGGGGATCCTTTCTTGGGGATTCCAGTTACGTCATTGCTCAGTCTGTGTTTTCGGTGAAGATCTTTCCGAGTGTTTTGGTGACTATGAGCCGAGTTGGGAAATTGCCAAACATTGGAATATGGATGTCGAAGACTGGGTAGCGGTTTATAGAAACCGAATCGCCCGTGCTGACAAAGATGAAGATCAGATTCGCGCTCAAAAAATTATTGCCAAAAAACTGCTTCGTGCGAGCTATTCGTTAGTGATGTACAAAGACAAACGCTGGTTTGATGATCCAGTTGAGTGTGGGCAAGGTTTCTTAAAATATTATCCAGAAAAACAGCAAGAGATAGAGCGATTGGGGATTCTGCTCTCTGGGCGATTGATTCCCAAACGTTCAGTTGTTGGGATATTGGATGGATTTGGTGAATGGTTGGCTAAGCAATATAAGAAAACCGAATTTCGCATCGGTTGAACCTAAAGCGGAGAGGACGAGTATTAGTGAGAAAAGCTATCTCGTCACAAATCAACCTAAACGAATGTGCTAGCTTTAATTAGGAAACGCTAAAAGGAGTTAGCATGCAGTCAGAATCAAGAAGCGTTAGCTTGGTTCCCCTTTCTATTTCAGTGTGGGCGAGTAAATACCTTGTCCCATCGTTTCAAGCGATCCGAGAAGGTATGGTGTGGCTTATACCTTGTTTGATGATCTCTTCGTTTTGTCTACTGGTTGCTTGTATGGGGGAATTTATCCTAGGGCATCGAGCGCCATGGGTTAATACCTTCTATTCGCTTCATGATGGTATCGCGAATTTTTTTCCTTACTTAATGACTGCGACCATTTCGTATGTTTTGGCGATGCGCTGGCGTTTGCCGCGTCCTCCTGTTGCGCTGCTATCCATTCTATTCTTAATTCTTATTGAACAGCTTATACCCGAGCAACAGACGATTCTGACGTTCCATATCATTATGGCGATTGTCACCCCGCTTTATGCGATTCCTCTGTTGGCTTACTTGTCTCGATTTCGCTTCTTACATTTGACCAATATTGATTCGGCAGGGCAGGTGGTTAAAGAGTCTCTCAATCTCGTTTTTCCGGCGATTATTACTTCCTTCGCAGTTATCCTTGTTGATTTAGTGTTGTTTGCGGGCATCGCGAATATTTCCTTCTTGTCTTTGATCTCTGTTGATTACGCCAATGACCCGACCCTGTTTGGTGTGACCTTTTCTGCGTTAAATTCACTGCTCTGGTTTATTGGTATTCACGGCTACTACGCTTTACTGCCGTTGGTGGAGTTATTACAAGAAGCGAGCAACTTAAACTACTCAACGGTACTGGCTGGTGGCATCAGTCAATATCATATGAACCTCTCGTTTATGGGGGCGTTTGTCTTTATTGGCGGCAGTGGGGCAACGCTTTCACTGGTGATCGCGTTGCTGCTCTTTTCAAAACAGAGAAGCTTTAAACTTATCGCGTTGGCAAGCATTCCCATTGGTTTACTCAATATCAACGAAATATTGTTGTTTGGGCTACCTATCATCTTTAATCCGCGCCTATTCATCCCATTTCTTCTGACCCCGATGGTCAATGTGATGATAAGCATGGGAGCGGTCTCTTTGGGTCTAGTGAGTTCCCCTAACGTTTCGGTGCCGTTTAATAGCCCGATTTTGATCAATGCGTTTATGGCGACCGATGGTGATTTGGCGGCGGTTGCTTTGCAATTGTTCAACATCGTCATTGGTGTGATGATTTATCTGCCTGCGGTGAGGTTCATCGACAATGAACGCAAAAAGCAGTCCATTCATATTAGCGCCTTGGATACGGATTTCTCACGCCTACAAGAAGAGGCACAAACACTGACTGATGATCCTATCGCCGAATTAATTAACCGTGAAAGAGAGAGTCAATTACTCACGCAGGAGATAAAGCTACTCAGTAGTCAGGATTTTTGTTTGGAGTATCAACCTCAGGTAGACCCTATAACAGGTAAGGTGGTTGGGTGTGAAGCGCTGATTCGTTCAGTTAACGAAAAAGGGCAGGTTCAAGCGCCCTACAAGTTTTTACCTTGGCTTGAGAAAGCCGGTTTGATGAAAGAGGTCGATTTATGGGTGGTCAAACACGTCATTAAAGATATGGCCTACATGCAAACACAGGGCGTGCTGACCAAAGTTAGCATCAATGTGACACCTGAAACCTTAGTGGACGAGGAGTACCTTTATCAGGTTGAACAGATGATAGAGCCCTTCGCTCGATACATTCATCTTGAGATCACGGAAGAGACCTTACTGGCGGACCCTGTAGTGTTAGTGAAAGCGTTTAACCGCCTACATCAACTTGGGGTGAAGCTTCATATTGATGATTTTGGTACAGGTTACTCTTCATTGAGTTACCTTAATCAATTTGATATCGATTGCATCAAGATCGACCGTTCTTTCGTGCTTGCACTCGACAGCGACAAAGGGCAGAAAGTGTTTCGCAGTCTATTTTCATTCGCTGAACAGCTAAACCTGAGTGTGATTGTCGAAGGGGTTGAAACCCAAGATCAACTTGACCACATTCCAAGTGACTTTCCTGTAGCAATACAAGGTTGGTACTACGCCAAATCGATGCCGCTTGATGATCTTGTTGAGTTTGTGAACGCCTAGTTTTAGAACAAGCCGAGCTGAGGTTCGCTTAACGTCGCAAAGTCGATACCAATAAATGGGAGTATCGCTTCTGCGACAGGCTTTAACTGCTTATCAATGTAGTGCTGATAATCAATGGCGTTCTTTTGATATTCCTTTGGCTCAGGACCAGAAATGGTGATCACGTACTCGATCCTACCTTTATTTTGGTATTGAAGCGGGCGACCAAGCTTTTCATTGATCTCATCAGCCATACGAGCGGCTCGAACTTGTGGCGGAATGTTCTTTTGGTACTCGTGCAGTTTGCGACGAAGGCGTTTTTGATAAACCAATTTATCATCAAAGTCACCCGTTTTGGTGCGTTCTACAAACTGACGGACATAGTCACTTGGATTTTCATCGTGGAATACCATTGAATAAAGTTGTTGCTGAAACTCTTGTGCAAGTGGTGTCCAGTCAGTTCTGGCACTTTCAAGTCCTTTAAACACGATACGCTCTTGTTTACCTTCGCCGATAAGGCCAGCGTAGCGTTTCTTCGAACCTGTCTCTTGACCACGAATGGTCGGCATCAAAAACTTACGATAGTGGGTCTCATACTCAAGTTCCAAAATGGAGTTTAGGTTGTACTCTTGACGAAGGTGATTCGCCCACCACTCATTGATATACGCCACAAGCTCTAGGCCGATTTCGTCTGCTTGAGTTTGGTTAAATTCACCATTTAAAGAGACAAAGGTAGAGTCTGTGTCGCCATAAATTACCTGATAACCTTTGGCCTCAATCAGCTTTTTGGTTTGCTTCATGATCTCATGTCCGCGCATCGTAATACTGGATGCAAGACGGGTATCGAAGAATCGACAGCCAGACGAGCCGAGTACTCCATAGAACGAGTTCATGATGATCTTGATGGCTTGGGAGAACGCTTTCTCATTGTTCTTTTTTGCAACGTCACGCGCGGCCCATAAATGTTCGATCATCTGGGGTAGGAAGTGACGAGAACGGTGGAATTGACCACCTCGGAATCCAGGTACGGCTTCATCATCGCCACAGCCAATATCTTGTTGTAAGCCCTCAATCAATCCCATTGGATCGATCAGAAAGCTCCGAATAATAGAAGGGTATAGACTCTTAAAATCGAGCACCAAGACCGAATCATACAGATCAGGGATCGAGTCCATCACATAGCCACCGGGGCTTGCTAACCAATTTTCAGGGTGAAGGTTAGGTGCTACATACCCTGCGCGATGTATTTGAGGTAGGTATAGATTGGTAAAAGCAGCAACTGATCCGCCAACACGATCAAGCTCAACCCCTGTGAGTTTTGAACGTTCAATCGCAAACTCTAGTAGGTGAGTGTGAGCGAATATCTTGTTAACCAGCACACAATCTTGCAAGTTGTACTTAGCGAGTGAGGGTTTATCAGAGCGGAACATCTGATTGATTTCTGCCATCCGGTCGTGAACGTTGTGAATCTGTTTGCCTTCACCCAGCAGTTCTTGCGAAACGGACTCCAATGACCAGCTACGAAAATGGTAGGTTGCGGTTTTTAGCGTATCAATACCATCCATCACGACTCGGCCAGGAATTGAGATAAATCCTTGCTGCGTGGTATTGGAGGTGCGGAAGAAGCTGGCTTGGTTTCCTCGGCCGATCATCAACTTTATCTGGTTCCACTCGGCACGTTTATGTAACAAGCGAAAATCGAAGTCGATAACATTCCAGCCGACAATGACATCAGGATCAAACTGGTTAAACCATCTCACCATCGCTTGAAGCAGCTCTTTCTCATTCTTTACCCACTCAATAGGGGTCTCTGCAGGCTCCGGTTCACCTATCATGATCACACGACTGTCCATCGGGCTATCTAAGCCAATGGAATATAAAACGCCTTTCTCTGAACACTCGATGTCTAAGGAAACCACGTTGAGCTTAGGCGTGTAACCGCCCTGACGACATTTTGCGTCGTTGTATCGTTGGTAGGTGCCCATTGATGTTGCATCACCGGTAAACTCGATACTGCCTTGAACAAAACGCTCCATTAGAAAGCGGTCGGCGAGTCGAATGTCATCTTCAAGCACAGTGATGTCATGTTGCTTGAGCAAGTTGCTCAAGGTCTGAGATTGCTTGGTTGTTGTGGTGTAACAGGCAGCAAGTGGTTCTAGATCAAAGCTAGTCAAAGCGAGAGGCTTCCACTCCACGGCGAGACCATTGCTGCTCGCGAGCAGTTTGGCTTGTTCAAGCGTTGTTTGATGGATGAAAAAGACCGGCTTTTCACCGCTAATCAGCAGCTGAGTAGGCCCTTGTTCCGTAGAGAGCCAAAGATCAATTTGAGTACTACCTTTAACATCGCGAGCTTGTCGAGTGAGTAAGAAACCGTTTTGAATAACCATGATGAACTAGATAAATGAAATGGTGCAGAAATATCTACAGCCCCTAGATTAACATAGACGAATAAACATAAATAGAAGCGGATATCTCTACCTCTTTTGAACAGTCTTAAACATGTTGAATTGGCATGAAATGAGTCATAACTTATTGATTAAAATCTTATTTGCAATTTAAGTGGCATATCTGAAAATAAGTACTTGCTAATCTTCGCGTTTCAGCACATATTCAGTGTAAGCAAATTTTTGTGAATTAAGTTAAACTAGGCAGCGATGCTGTAAACCACAATAGTGGGGTGCAGAGCCAAAGTAATAGTGTGGAGATACAAGTTTGATAAATGTTTTCCTTGTAGATGATCACGAGCTGGTTCGCACAGGGATACGACGTATTATTGAAGACGTCCGTGGAATGAACGTAGCAGGGGAAGCTGAAAGCGGTGAAGAAGCAGTAAAGTGGTGTCGTAGCAACCATGCTGACGTCATTTTAATGGATATGAATATGCCGGGTATTGGCGGTCTTGAAGCGACCAAGAAGATCCTGCGTTTTAGTCCTGATGTTAAAATCATCGTTTTAACTGTTCATACGGAAAATCCGTTTCCAACTAAAGTGATGCAAGCAGGTGCCGCAGGGTATCTGACTAAAGGCGCTGGCCCAGATGAGATGGTCAACGCAATTCGTATGGTGAATAGTGGTCAACGCTACATTTCACCAGAGATCGCTCAACAGATGGCACTAAGTCAATTTTCTCCGGCATCGGAAAACCCATTTGCCGATCTGTCAGAGCGTGAACTGCAAATAATGATGATGATTACTAAAGGACAAAAGGTGACTGATATTTCTGAGCAGTTAAACCTAAGCCCTAAAACAGTAAACAGTTACCGTTACCGTCTGTTCAATAAACTAGACATCAGTGGCGATGTTGAATTGACTCACTTAGCGATTCGACACGGTATGATTGATACGGAAACTTTGTAAGGCATCTTTAATATCACAGTTCTACAAAGCCAAATAATGGTATTGGTATGACCCAATTCGATTCGGCTTCTTTTCTAAAGACAGTGACTAATCAGCCCGGTGTTTATCGAATGTATAACACCGAGGCTGTTGTCATTTACGTCGGTAAAGCCAAAGACCTCAAAAAACGCCTCTCTAGCTATTTTCGTAGCAAAGTCGATAGTGAAAAAACACGCGCATTGGTAAGTAATATTGCCAAAATTGATGTGACTGTGACGCACACTGAAACAGAAGCGTTAATTCTAGAACATAACTACATCAAGCAGTATCTACCGAAATACAACGTGTTGCTGCGTGATGATAAGTCTTATCCATATATATTCGTGAGCGGTCATAAGCACCCAAGACTTTCGATGCATCGTGGCGCGAAAAAGCGCAAAGGGGAGTACTTTGGCCCTTATCCTGATTCCGGCGCTGTTCGTGAAACCTTGCACTTGCTGCAAAAGATCTTTCCCGTAAGACAATGTGAAGACACCGTTTATGCCAATCGTACTCGACCATGTTTGATGTATCAGATTGGGCGTTGCGCCGCACCATGTGTGAGCAGTGTTATTTCAGACCAAGAGTATACCGAGCTGGTGGATCTGGTTCGACTGTTCTTACAAGGCAAGGATCAGCAGGTTCTAACATCACTGGTTGAAAAAATGGAGCAGGCGAGTCAAGCGTTAAAGTTTGAGGATGCCGCTAAGTTTCGCGATCAGATTCAAGCGATCAGGCGTGTTCAAGAGCAACAGTTTGTTTCTGAAGACTCAATGGATGATATGGACGTTCTCGGTTTTGCCCAAGAGAATGGTATCGCTTGTATTCACATCTTGATGATTCGCCAAGGTAAAGTACTCGGCAGTCGTAGCCACTTTCCTAAAATTCCGAATAATACAACGCAGCAAGAGGTCTTCTATAGCTTCTTGAGCCAGTACTATTTGAATCACAATGAGGCGCGTACTGTGCCGACTCGCATTATCCTCAATGAAGGTCTTACCGAAGAGACACAACCCCTAGAGGAAGCGTTAACGGGTATCGCAGGGCGCAAAGTACAGTTTCACATCAACCCGACAGGAACACGTGGGCGTTACCTGAAACTATCAAACACTAACGCACTCACGGCGATTACGACCAAGATCAACCATAAGATGACAATCTCGCAGCGTTTTAAAGAGCTAGGCGAGCTGCTTGATATTGAAACGATTACTCGTATGGAATGTTTCGATATCTCTCACACAATGGGCGAGAGCACCATCGCCTCATGCGTGGTCTTTAACCAAGAAGGCCCAGTGAAGCAAGAGTACCGCCGCTACAACATCACAGGAATCACAGGGGGTGATGATTACGCTGCGATGGGACAAGCGTTAGAGCGCCGTTACTCGAAACAGTTAGATGTCGAGAAAATCCCAGATATTGTCTTTATCGATGGTGGTAAAGGTCAATTAAACCGCGCGCACGAGATCATCTCTCACTACTGGGGAGATTGGCCTAAGCGCCCGCAATTGATAGGTATTGCAAAAGGGGTCACTCGCAAACCAGGTTTGGAAACTTTGATTACCGTAAGTGGTGATGAGTTTAACTTGCCAAGTGATGCGCCTGCTCTTCACCTAATGCAACATATTCGAGATGAGAGCCACAATCATGCAATTGCTGGACATAGAGCGAAACGTGGTAAAACCCGTAGAACCAGTGCTTTAGAAGGTATTGAAGGGGTAGGGCCGAAACGTCGTCAGGCATTGCTGAAATACATGGGCGGTCTGCAAGAACTCAAGAGAGCAAGTGTAGAAGAAATCGCCAAAGTGCCGGGTATCAGCTTTTCTTTGGCAGAAAACATTCATCAAGCATTGAAACAATAAGAAAAATCCCGCACCATAAGAGCCCTGTTTGAAGCACCAAATAGAGCAATACGCAAACAAAAAGAGCCTTTTAAAAATATGCGTTTAAATATTCCAAACATCTTGTCTTTGTTGCGACTTTTCTTAATTCCAGTATTTGTCGTTATTTTTTACCTTCCTTATAGCTGGTCTCCTTTTGCTGCAGCAATGGTGTTCTGGGTTGCGGGTTTTACCGACTGGCTTGATGGCATGCTGGCTCGTAAGCTGGGTCAAACCTCTCGATTTGGTGCCTTTATTGACCCTGTTGCCGACAAGGTTCTTGTTGCGACAGCGCTTATTCTTATCACCGAACACTTCCATAGCATTTGGGTCACTATCCCCGCAGTAACCATGATTGCACGAGAGATCATTATCTCTGCTCTGCGTGAATGGATGGCTGAAATTGGTAAACGTGCAAGTGTCGCGGTTTCATGGGTCGGTAAAGTGAAGACAGTTAGCCAAATGTTCGCATTATGGGTACTTATCTGGCGCTATGACGATTGGATGGTATGGCTTGGATTTGGTGCACTGTACATTGCAACATTCTTGACGTACTGGTCGATGGCTCAATACTTAATGGCAGCAAAAGACGACTTGTTGGCAGAAGAACATCACTGATTATGAAGCGGACATTTTGGTCCGCTTTTTTGTGTCTGTTATTTAAAGACCGCTTCGCCAAACTTTGTAATAAATACAGTTATCTCAACGATTTCTCTGATTTATTTGCTAAAAAACTGAGCAATATAGCCAGTTTTGAGTGTTAAATAGACAAACGATTTAAAAAATCAAAAATAGTGTTGACTCAGTAGGCCGAATCCGTAGAATGCATTCCGTACCCAAGAGGAACTAAGCGAAAGCTTAACCACTTAGGACAGCGAAGGCGCCTTGGCAGAGTGGCCATGCAGCGGATTGCAAATCCGTGGACCTCGGTTCGACTCCGGGAGGCGCCTCCATTCGCGACACTAGCTCAGTTGGTAGAGCGCAACCTTGCCAAGGTTGAGGTCACGAGTTCGAACCTCGTGTGTCGCTCCAAATTTTAAGATAGCGATTAGGCATAATCGATATCAAGATGGTGTTTTACTTACTTCAGTAAAAGGCATCGCAAATTTAGATTTGTGTGCCCTGGTGGTGGAATTGGTAGACACAAGGGATTTAAAATCCCTCGGCGTTCGCGCTGTGCCGGTTCAAGTCCGGCCCGGGGCACCATCTAACTCAAACTTTATGCGACACTAGCTCAGTTGGTAGAGCGCAACCTTGCCAAGGTTGAGGTCACGAGTTCGAACCTCGTGTGTCGCTCCAGTTAAAAAAGCCTCGATAGAAATATCGAGGCTTTTTTGCATTTAAAGCAAGCAGTTCATTCTACGTTCCTTTTTAGAACTCCATTCACTTCACTATTTTTACAGCTTGAGTACAAACTTTCACTAACTGAGAGTTGTGATTTTATTTACAGATCTAATAAAATGCTCTCGATTTATAAACAGTATCGTTCTTCGTAATCAGATAGGCAGTACATGGATAGTTTAAAGAAGTTTCTTAGTTTTCCCTTGGTTGTAAGCCTATTGATGACATTTGCAGTGAAAGCAGAATCGATTGCCTCGTTTCCTGAAGATTTTTTAAAGTGGCCGATAGTTAAAGAGTCGGTCAACTTGCCAGCTGATACTGTGCTTCCTCCTGATACATCCCTTTTCATTCAAGAATCTGTAAGAGCCTATAGTTGGATCAATAATGGTCAGGGCTCCCCCCTTACCATTCGTGTTAACCCAGATAAACTCGAACAATACAAGACACATGGTCCATACAGTGACGGTTTGACTGCTGTGGCGGTTTCGGAAGTCGAAGGGATTGTGTGGGTCACAGAACATATCGGTGGCGAAGCGGTGTATGGCAGTTACAACCGTCAAGGGGAAGACATCAGCCATACTCACCCATCTCTGCAACCAGCATTTTGCCAAAGCTGCCACAGTACCTATAAAGACATCTGTGTCAATGGGACCTGTGCAGAGCCCGTTTTAGATGTGTTCAGCGATCAGTAGATGAGAACAAACATACGTTCACTCCCATCCCGCCTTGTGGCAAAGTTATCGATCAATCAAATGCTGTTGGTCTCACACCTGTTTCTAGTTGTGATTCTAATTTCTGGCTTTAGTTATACACGCTACCAAAGTGAATGGCATCGTCATGTAGAATCTTCAGCCACCATAGCAAAGCTGACTTTAGCGCCACACATTTCGTTTTTATCAAGTTCAGTCGCTGGCGTGAACTACGCCAACTTGACCATGCCTTCAACACAAGAGATCCTTTCTTCGGTTGATGGCTTAGAGTTTCTCGATATCGTTGGCAAATCTGATTATTCAGGCCAGAGTGTCCATGTTCGTTACTTTAAGCGTTTAGAATACCTGTGGCGTGCCGATGTTAAAGAGGATGAACTTGATGAATTAGAAGCAAAGTTATCGGCCTTGAACGCTCAAATAGCGGCGACAGAGCAAAGTAACACCATTCGCCATAAGAAGCTGAAGTTCATCCACAATCGTGTTAGTCGAGAATACGACTCTCTTGCTGAAAGTCTTTTTGTGTCAAATAACACTTATGTTCCTTGGAAAAAACCTCAGCTGAATCAAGCTCCCTATTACTTAGACGAGGAACTCTGCACACTCAATGTCATCCTTCCGCTGAGGAACAAAAATGGTGGCGAGGTTTGGGCTGTGTTTGATGCCAGTGCGCTAACTGAATTACAGCACTCCTTGATCGAAGAGATTGTTGCCGAAGCGGTCGTTGCCTTAGCGTTATCACTGGTTCTGATAGGCTGGGTGACACACTGGATTGTTTCGCCTCTTAAATCCTTAGCCGACCACATGCGTACCGAGCACTCCCAAACGAATATTGTGAGTTTGAAAGAGCTCAACCGAGGGGACGAAATAGGCCAACTGGCAAGAGCGTATCAAGGTTTGCTAATCAAACTCGATAATCAGCTGACTATTCTCAGAACTCGTACCGACACGGATCCCCTGACTGGTCTTGGTTCCCGTTATAAATACTCTCGAACAGGAATTCCCTTTTTAAAACGCCACATCGCGAAAGGACATTATGTAGGGCTTGTGATATGTGACGTTGATAACTTTAAAGCATTCAATGATCTGTATGGGCATACTCAAGGAGACAATGCACTTTCTTCAGTTGGAGCTGCCATCAACGACATCGCACATGATAGCGACCTTGCGTTTCGCTATGGGGGGGAAGAGTTTGTGATTCTTTGTGCGCGAAAAGAGATGAACCAACTGATCCAACACACTGAGCTCCTACGAAGTAAAATAGCGGCACTTGAGATTAAACATGAAGGTAATCAACCTCATGGTCATCTTACGGTGTCAGTGGGTGGTGCAATAGCAACCCAAGATGATCTCGATAATGTATTCAATACCCATCCACAACTGCATGAGTCTATGTTTAACGTCGCGGATAAAGCGTTATACATGTGCAAGCAAAATGGGCGCAACCAAGTGACTTGGGCGAGCAATAAAGAGCTTGTTGAAATGGCATAGTGCGCAGAAGACTTTCTTATGCGCACTATTGGGACTATCAAAAATAGAGAGGCTACTACTTGTGGTTCATCAATCGAAATATCTTGCCACTGTCAGTGCTAAACAAAATATCGCCATTTGGTAATGGTTCTATATCGCGAATTCTTTCACCAAGGTCTTCTAAAATTCTTTCCTCAGCAACAATACTATTTCCTTCAATAGTGAGTACGTTGATATGAGCGAGCTTCAGTGCTCCAGCAAGCAACTTCCCTTTGAGTTCAGGATGTTTTTCGCCTCTATAAAGCACTAAGGACCCTGGCGCAATGGAGGGAATGTAGACCTTGCTTGGTGAGGTTATACCTTCTTTCTCTTGCCCTTCGCCAACGGAGATTGGTCCCCAATACTCTTTTCCATGTGAGGTAATTGGCCAGCCATAATTGTTCCCTTTTTTGATGAGATTGATTTCATCTCCGCCCCTTGGACCATGCTCGATTGACCAAAGCTTTTGACTGGCTGCATCGTAGTGGAGCCCTTGAGGGTTACGGTGGCCGAAACTCCAAATTTCTGGCTGAGCATCAGCTTGGTTAATAAATGGATTAGTTGGGGCAGGTGAGCCATCTGGCATTACCCTCAGAATGGAACCTGAGTGAGTGTTGAGGTTCTGGCCATTGCTGCGCTCACCTCTATCACCAACACTGAAGTAAAGGTACTGATCGTCAAACGTAATTCGACTACCAAAGTGACGCCCGCCATCTGAGCCAGACTGGGTTACCAAGAGCTCTTGCCAGTGACCAAGTGAACCGCTTTCATAGGTCACTGAAGCGAGCGTTGTCTCAATATGAGAGCCCGATTGTTTTGAATAGGTGAAGTAATAGCGGTCGGGCTCAAAGGGTGATTTTGCAACATCAAGGAGACCACCTTGACCATAAACGTTGGTACTCTTCTGCTCTCCGATATACTTGTATTCGTTGGTCGAAAGATCCAGCACGCCGATCTTGCCACTCTTTTCACTAACCATGACCTGATTTTTACCCATGTAGGTCATACCCCAAGGAATATTGAGCCCTTGAGTAACCACTTCCGCAGACCAGTTGTTTGCGTAGGTAGCCATGGGAACCATTAGGTTTAGTGCTACTAAATAGCTGAACCGTCTCATATAAACATCCATTTTGTCACTTCATTATCCCAATAGTAGCATTGAGGCAGACAGGTTAGGTGACCAATTTTCTCAAGTTTTGAAACGGACTCAAGCCTAAGTGTCTTTGAATTGAGAAAATATAATCGGCATGAATATTATTTATAAATTCCCTTGATCTGATCGATAAATATACTATTATGACGATGTGTCAGAAATGACGAAGCGTCACAAATGGTGTTTATCACGCTGTTGGTAATCGTGTTACAATAGTAAGGTTAGGGAGTAAACCACGGATATGGATTAGTAATCATGTTTGGCTTTAGCTGTAATAAAAGTGATAAAAAAGAGGGCACACGCTGTTCATCGGGCTTAACCAAGAAACAGCAGGCTATAGCAGATAGGGAAGTAGAACTGACTCTATTAGCTAAGGCTTTGGTGCAAGAGCAGGGCTGGAGTAACTTAACAATGGATAAGTTGACGGCGGCAAGCTCATACTCGAAAGGAACGATTTACAATCACTTTTGCAGCAAAGAAGATGTGATTCTGGCTTTATGTATTCATTCATTAAAAAGTGAGGCGATACTGTTCGCACGTGCGGGTGAATATCAAGGCAATAGCCGAGAGAAAGTCATTGCACTGCATGTTGGGTATCGTATATATGCTCGTATGGAGCCGGTTTTGTCTACGTGTGCCATTATGGCGAAAAGCCCATGGGTACTAGAGAAAGCTTCCCCAGAGCGAGTCAAAGAGCTGAATGCACTTGAAGAGCTCGTTATTGATCATGCGGACAAGTTAGTTCATGTGGCTGTCGAGAGCGGTGACTTGCAGTTTTCGCCAGGCATTGGGTCTGATGCGATAGTCTTTGCTAACTGGTCAATTGCTTTTGGATCGAACGCGCTCACTCAGAATGCTTCTAATAGCCACTGTATCAAACGTTTAGAAGACCCATTTACTGTACTAAATAATGCGAATATGTTGCTTGATGGTCTAGGTTGGAAACCGCTATCAACGCATTGGGATTACCGAAAGACTTGGCGACAAGTAGAACTGTCGCTGTTTTCTCAAGAACTTGAGTATCTCGAGTCTGTGGGAAGATAAATACCACACTGTGAATGAAAGCCCTCGATTGGGCTTTTTAAATCACCGTTTATGACGAATCGTCACAAAAAGACTAATGCGTAAGTTCTAGTGTTTGGAACTTCACGAAATAACTTAGTGACCAGCAAAAGCTGGTTTTTAAGTGATAACTTTTGACGAAACGTCACAAACGGAGAGTGTGATGAACGAACAACGTACTAACTCAACCCCGCCTTCGCCCTGGCTAACCTTACCGACGCAGTATAGTTGGTGGGTTCTGCTCTTTACTATCGCCATGGTGGTCGCCGCGACCGTCGGTGGAAAAAACCTCTATTTTAGAGGTGACTACAACATCTTCTTCGATGGACAAAATGCTCAGCTTAGAGCGTTCGATGAAATTCAAACCACCTTTTCCAAATCAGATAACCTCTCAATTGTGATTGCGCCCAAAAGCGGTAATGTCTTTGAACCCACAACCCTAACCTTAATCCAACAGCTCACACAGGAAGCATGGCAAGTCCCATACTCGAGTCGAGTGGATTCCCTTGCCAACTACCAACATACCGAAGCGTATGACGATGATCTGATTGTCGAAGATTTACTGCTCGACGAATATGTGCTGACGGAGGAGCGTATCGCTAAGGTTAAGCGGGTCGCTCTGTCAGAACCTGCTTTGAAACATGCTCTTATCTCAGAAACCGGAGATGTCACAGTCGTCAATATTACCGTGCAAATGCCTGAAATCGACGAGACAGCGGAAGCGATAGAAGTGGTGACCTATGTCGATCAAATGATTGAAAAGTACCAAGCGCTTTATCCTGATATGGAGTTTCACAAAGCGGGCATCATCGCCATGAACTACGCCTTTATGGTCGCCGCGCAAGATGACAGCTTCACGCTTGTTCCTACCATGCTACTGGTCATTCTCCTGTTTCTTACTGTGATGCTGCGATCGTTTTTGAGTGTTCTTGCAACATTGGCTGTCATCATCGGTTCGGTGGCGGCGACAATGGGGCTGTCGGGCTGGGCGGGTATGTTCTTGAGCACAGCAACGGTCAATATACCCACACTGGTCATGACTCTAGCGGTTGCAGATTGCGTACACGTGATTGCTACTATGCGCCAAAACATGAAACGTGGCCACAGTAAACGCTACGCGATTGATCAAAGCGTCATGGTTAACCTAATGCCGATTGTCATCACTTCAATTACCACCGCGATTGGTTTCCTGATGATGAATATGTCGGATTCTCCGGTGTTACGTGATTTTGGTAACTTAGCGGCGCTCGGGGTGATGATTGCTTGTTTCCTATCACTTTCACTGTTACCGGCTCTACTCAAAGTACTGCCGATTAGAGTAAAAGTGACCGATGAAGATGGTAAACAACCATTAGATCTGATGGACAAACTGGGTGATTGGGTCGTGCGTAATCGCAAAGCTTTGCTGCCTGTTTCTGCGTTGGTTATTGCTGTATCTGCAAGCCTTCTTCCTCTCAATAAAATCAACGATGAGTCAGTCAAATACTTTGATTCTCGTAGTGAGTTTCGCCGTGCCGCAGACTTTATGGAAGAGCGTATTAGTGGCATGACCAACATCAGCATTGCGATTAAAAGCAATGAATCTCAAGGCATTTCAGATCCCGCTTATCTAAAGACCATAGGTAAGTTTACGGAGTGGCTTCGTGCCCAGCCTGAAACGGACCATGTCGCTACACTTTCGGACGTGTACAAGCGTTTGAACAAAAACATGCACAGTGACGACGAAAGCTTTTATCAGTTACCACTTGATAGAGAACTGGCGGCTCAATATCTGCTGCTTTACGAAATGTCGCTTCCTTATGGCTTAGATCTGAACAACCAAATTAACGTCGATAAGTCATCGATCAAAATGGTGGTGACCATCGACAACCTTGGTAGTGTGGAGTTAGTTGATCTAGAGAATCGCATCTACCACTGGTTTGCTCAAAATGCGCCTCAATATCAGGTTGTCGCCTCAAGTCCTTCATTGATGTTTGCTCACATCGGTGAAACCAACATGGCCAGCATGTTATCGACTTTACCTATCACGTTAATTCTAATTTCAGTGTTGATGATCTTCTCGTTGAGATCGTTACGTTTAGGTTTGATCAGCGTGGTACCGAACATGGCACCTGCAATTATCGGTTTTGGATTGTGGGCTGTGCTATCGGGAGAGATCAACCTTGGTCTGTCAGTCGTTGTGACATTGACCCTAGGTATTGTGGTGGATGACTCCGTTCACTTCTTATCTAAATACCAGAGAGCAAGAAAGCAGGGTAAAGACGCTGAAGAAGCGGTTCGATATGCGTTTCACACGGTCGGGCGAGCACTGTGGATTACAACCGTCGTGTTGGTAGCGGGATTCTCTGTTCTAGCGATGTCTAGCTTTAGGCTGAATGCCGATATGGGGCAGCTCAGCGCTATCGTCATCTTTATCGCACTTGTAGTGGATTTTATCTTCTTACCAGCACTGTTAATGAAGTTTGATACCGCAAACTATGTAGAAGAAAGCAAACAAACGTCAGACGCCCTGACACCCAACCCAACGACTCAAAGCTAAAAGGATGTACATGATGAAAACTAAGACTCAATCAATGATCAAAGCCGTCGCACTCTCTGCTTTGTTGGCACTTTCAGGTCAGGTGTCTGCTTCGCCTGAAAAAGGGTTCGAAATTGCTAAAGAGCGCAAAGTCCGTGATGAAGGGTGGGGCGACTCCGTGGCGACGATGCAGATGATTTTACGCAATGCTCAAGGTGAAAGCAGCACTCGCGAGATGCGTTTAAAGTCGTTTGAAATGGCTGATGAAGGCGACAAAGGGTTGACGATTTTTGATCAGCCCCGTGATGTGAAAGGAACAGCTTTCCTCAATCATTCGCACATCATTGAAGCGGATGATCAATGGTTGTATTTGCCAGCGCTAAAACGAGTGAAACGTATTTCTTCGCGTAATAAATCAGGTCCGTTTATGGGCAGCGAATTCGCCTATGAGGACTTAAGCTCCTTTGAACTCGAGAAATACACGTTTAATCACCTTGGAAACGAGACATTCAAGGGCGTCGACACCTATCGTATAGAACAAATTCCTACCGACAAAAACTCTGGCTACACCAAGCAGGTTGTCTGGTTAGATAAAGACCACTACCGACCATTGCAGGTGGAATTTTACGATCGAAAAGGGTCGCTGTTGAAAACACTGCAGTTTGAAGACTACAAGCAGTACCTCAATAAGTACTGGCGCGCTCATACTATGGCGATGGTGAACCACCAAACAGGAAAAAGCACTACCCTTACGACCAGTAACCTCGACTTTCAAACCGGTTTGAGAGAGAAAGATTTTGAGAAAAATGTGCTCAAGCGAGTGAAGTAGCGCACTATGAAAAAGATAATAAACCTAGCTGGTCGGTTAGCGGCCAGCATATCCTTGACTTTATTTTCGTTACACTGTCACTCATTTGAGTTGGCAGGACAAGTAAATGTTGAACATCGTCAATTTTTCTCGTCAGGGTTACAAGGCCAAGACAAAGGCCAAACTTCTTTGGTCATTCAACCAGAGCTCTACTGGCAACTCGGTGATAGTTCCGATTTTACGTTCACACCGTTTTACCGATTGGACAGCTTAGATGATGAGCGAAGCCATGGAGATATTCGAGAAGCGCTTTATCTAACCTACTGGGATGATTACGAGCTTCGAGCAGGTATTGGTAAAGTCTTTTGGGGCGTGACTGAGTCAGCTCATTTGGTGGATGTAGTCAACCAGACCGACGCCATTGAGTCTGTCGATGGGGAAGATAAACTGGGCCAACCTATGGTTCATTTTACCTCGATAAAAGAGTGGGGCAGTGTGGATGCGATGCTCCTCCCGTACTTTAGAGAACGAACATTCTCTGGTATTGACGGGCGCTTAAGACCGACGATTCCGGTCTCTGATGATGCCATTTATGAATCGTCTCGTGAGGAGCAACATATCGATTTCGCGCTGCGTTACTCTCAAATGCTAGGAGATTGGGATATTGGTCTAAGTTACTTTCAAGGCACAAACCGTGATCCTTACTATCAACTCCATGGTAGCGAGCTAAAGCCATACTACGCACAAGCCAAACAAGTTGGGCTCGATGTGCAAGGTATTGTGGAAGATTGGCTGTGGAAACTCGAGAGCATCTACCGCGACAGTGCTGACCATCATGTTGGCCTAGTTTCTGGGTTTGAGTACACGATTGTGGGTGCTTTTGAAACGGTATGGGATTTAGGTTTGATTGCTGAGTATTTGTATGACAGCCGAGGAAACAATGCTCAGAGTATAGGCCAAAATGATCTCTTCGCCGGCATGCGTGTCACGCTTAACGACGAAGATAGCACCGAGGTTCTCTTTGGGATAACACAAGACCTTGATAACAGTGATGTGTACAGCGCTAAACTTGAGGCTTCAAGCCGCTTGACCAATAACTTGAGTTGGACGATAGATGGCTGGTGGTTTGAGAATGAAACACCCGAAGATCTTCTCTATTTTGGGCGTAAAGATGATTTTATCGAACTGTCGCTGGAGTACTATTTCTAGTACTTGGCTATTGTTACTCTGAAATCTAACTAGAGGGAGCTTACTTAGCTCCCTTTTTGCTTAGATTAGAGAGTCTTGAGCATCCAGACATCACAGCCACTATGCTCTGTTCCGTCGAGTGGGTTCTCTAAGTGAGTAAAACCGAGCTTTTCGTATAGCTTAATCGCAGACTCCATCGATTTGAGCGTGTCGAGGTAACACTGTTCGAAGCCTTGCTCTTTGGCAAATTCCAAACATTGTTTACTCAGTTGTTTTCCTAAACCTAACCCTCGGCTTTCAGGCAACAAGAATAGCTTTTTTAATTCACAAACCTGTGCTGAATCATTAAACGGCGCGAGACCACAACCACCTACAATTTTGCCGTTAAGCGTTGCAACAAGGTACAAGCTTTTCTTATCTAAAGTGTAGTAATAGCTCATCGCGAGCACTTCAGGGTCAGATGGCCCAAACCCTTCTCCAACTGCACCAAATTCGGCGCCAACGGCCTTGATGATGGCACTAATATCGTCGTTCTGTTTCTCGGTAATTGGTTGAATCGAAACTGTCATCTTCATTCCTTATGATGCTTCCTATGGTAAATAAGTTGGTATTAAAAACACTTTTATCAAGCGCTCAGCCGAAAATTTGCCCAAAGGCGGTAAATAAGGCGATTTCAGTTTGGATTTGACCTTGTCATTCGTTACTATGTACAGCTATTTAAAGACCCAAGATCCCTGTCGGGTAAACGTGCAATTGTACGAACCCCCTAATGGACACTACCACTTATGCCTATTGCATGTAGGTGTAGGTAGATGAGGAAACGATGCAACATCTAGAAGAGATCATTGCTAATGCGAACACAGCTATTGAAGCTGCAGAGTCGCTAGTCGCACTTGATGAAGTGCGTGTTCAGTATCTAGGTAAGAAGGGCGAGCTAACGGCTCAGCTTCAAAGCCTAGGTAAACTACCACCAGAAGAGCGTCGCAGTGCTGGTCAAGAGATCAACAAAGCGAAAGGCGTTGTTCAACAAGCTATCGCAGCGCGCAAAGATGCACTTCAACGTGCAGAACTTGAAGCGAAGCTAGCAGCGGAAACTATCGACGTAACTCTACCAGGTCGTCGTATCGAGAACGGTGGTCTACACCCAGTTACTCGTACTGTTGAGCGTATTGAACAGTTCTTTGGTGAGCTAGGCTTTAGCACTGAGTCTGGTCCTGAAATTGAAGATGCATTCCACAACTTTGATGCACTAAACATTGCAGAAGATCACCCAGCGCGTACTGACCACGACACGTTCTTCTTCAACCCTGATCTAATGCTACGTACTCACACGTCAGGCGTTCAGATCCGTACGATGGAAAATGGCAAACCACCATTCCGCTTCATCGCACCGGGCCGTGTTTACCGTAACGACTACGACCAAACGCACACGCCAATGTTCCACCAAGTGGAAGGCATGCTAGTAGACGAAAACGTAAACTTCGCTCAACTGAAAGGCATCCTGCACGACTTCCTAACGAACTTCTTCGAAGAAGATCTAGAAGTTCGCTACCGTCCTTCATACTTCCCGTTCACTGAGCCTTCAATGGAAGTGGATGTTAAGCGTAAAGATGGCAAGTGGTTAGAAATCCTTGGCTGTGGCATGGTTCACCCGAACGTACTACGTAGCGTAGGCATCGATCCTGAGAAATACTCTGGCTTTGCATTCGGTATCGGTATCGAGCGTCTAGCGATGCTTCGTTACGGCGTAAACGATCTACGTGCGTTCTTCGAGAACGACCTGCGTTTCCTAAAACAGTTCAAGTAATCCAGAGGGTTCATCACAATGAAATTCAGCGAATCATGGCTTCGTGAGTGGGTAAACCCTGCGGTATCGACTGACGAGCTTACGCACCAAATCACTATGGCTGGCCTAGAGGTAGACGACGTTCTTCCTGTGGCTGGCTCATTCACTGGCGTTAAAGTAGGTAAAGTGGTTGAGTGTGGTCAACACCCAGACGCAGACAAACTACGCGTAACTAAAGTGGACGTTGGTGGCGAAGAGCTACTAGACATCGTATGTGGCGCATCTAACTGTCGTCTAGGCATCAAGGTTGCAGTTGCAACGGTTGGCGCTGTACTTCCAGGCGACTTCAAAATCAAGAAAGCGAAACTACGTGGTCAACCATCACACGGTATGCTTTGTTCATTCTCTGAGCTAGGTATCGACGTAGAATCAGACGGCATTCTAGAACTAGCAGAAGACGCAGTAATCGGTACCGATTTCCGTGAATTCCTAGGTCTTGACGACGTGACTGTAGACGTAGACCTTACTGCTAACCGCGCTGACTGTTTCAGCATCCGTGGTCTAGCTCGTGAAGTTGGCGTACTAAACCGTGCTGACGTAACTGAGCCATCAGTTGAAGCGGTTGCAAACACTATCGAAGACGCAGTATCTATCGAAGTGAAAGCACCAGCTGCATGTCCTCGTTACCTTGGTCGTGTAATTAAAAACGTAAACGTTCAAGCTGAAACTCCACTTTGGATGCAAGAAAAACTGCGCCGTTGTGGTATTCGCTCTATCGACCCAGTAGTAGACATCACTAACTACGTTCTTCTAGAGCAAGGTCAACCAATGCACGCATTTGATCTAGCTAAGATCGAAGGTGGCATCGTGGTTCGCCTAGCAGAGCAGGGTGAGAAGCTTACTCTTCTAGATGGCAGCGAAGCTGAACTAAACTCAGATACTCTAGTTGTAGCAGACCACAACAAAGCCCTAGCAATCGCAGGTATCTTTGGTGGTGAAGAGTCTGGTGTCACGACTGAGACTAAAGACGTTCTACTTGAGTGTGCGTTCTTCGCACCTGACCATATCCGCGGTCGTGCTCGTAGCTACGGTCTGCATACTGATTCTTCAATGCGTTTTGAGCGTGGTGTGGATTTCGCACTACAAGCTGACGCAATGGAGCGTGCAACTCAACTTCTTGTTGAAATCTGTGGCGGTGAAGTAGCACCAGTTGTTGGCGTTGAGTCAGAAGCTGACCTACCAAAAGCAAACACAGTAGCACTACGTCGCACTAAACTAGACAACCTACTAGGTCACCACATTGCAGACAGCGATGTTGCTGAGATCCTAGAACGTCTGGGCCTAACCGTTGAAACAACGGCTGAAGGTTGGACTGCAACAGCACCAACTTGGCGTTTTGATATCGCAATCGAGCAAGACCTAATTGAAGAAGTAGGTCGTATCTACGGTTACGATAACATCCCTAACCAGCACCCAGCAGCAACGCTGAAGATGCACAACCACGTAGAAGCGAACCTTCCGCTAAAACGTGCACGTGACCTACTGGTTGACCGTGGTTACCACGAAGCGATTACTTACAGCTTCGTAGAGCCAGAGCAGCAAAAGCTTGTTGTGCCAGATGTTGAGCCACTAATCCTACCGCACCCAATCTCTGC
Organism: Vibrio sp. RE86; assembly: GCF_013114545.1. Classification (GTDB taxonomy): domain Bacteria; phylum Pseudomonadota; class Gammaproteobacteria; order Enterobacterales; family Vibrionaceae; genus Vibrio. The sequence goes on from NZ_VTXI01000023.1 coordinate 36,081, forward strand.
AGATATGTCAGCGATGCGTCTAGGTCTGATTCAAGGTCTACTAAACACGGTTGTTCACAACCAGAAGCGTCAACAGCCACGCGTTCGTCTATTCGAATACGGCCTACGTTTCATCCCATGTGAGTCTGCTGAAAACGGTATGCGTCAAGAAGCAATGCTTGCAGGTGTTATCGCTGGTACTCGCAGCGAAGAGCACTGGGACATTGAGACAAATACGGTTGATTTCTTCGATCTTAAAGGCGATCTAGAAGCTATCCTTGAGCTAACTGCAAACGAAAAAGCATACTCGTTCGCAGCAGCGAAGCACCCAGCACTTCACCCAGGTCAATCTGCGGCTATCATCGTAGACGGCAAAGAAGTGGGTGTCATTGGTACTGTTCACCCAGAACTAGAGCGTAAGTTCGGTCTTAACGGTCGCACTATCGTATTCGAAGTTGAGTGGTCTGCAATCAACACTAAAGTGATTCCAGAAGCAGTACAGCTTTCTAAGTTCCCTGCAAACCGTCGTGATATCGCAGTAGTAGTAGACGAGTCAGTCGCTTCTGGCGAAATCGTTGAAGCGTGTATCGCAGCTGGTGGTGAGTTCCTAACAGACGCGAAACTATTCGACGTATACGTAGGTAAGGGCGTAGAAGAAGGCAAGAAGAGCCTAGCTATTGCACTGACTCTACAGTCTGTAGAGCGTACTCTTGAAGATGCAGACATCGCTGGCTCAGTAGATGCTATCGTAGCTTCAATCTCAGAGAAATTCGGCGCAGCACTTCGCGACTAATCACTTCTGATTGATAGAAAACCAAAGGCCTCGCATTGCGAGGCCTTTTTGTTTAGGCGAATAAGGAGTAGGGTGTTAACTCGTTATTGGACAAAAATTTGCCAGCGAGCTTCCTAAATTATTAATTGATAGATAAATTAAAGGACGGCAAATCGTTAACTTTATATCCGCTATCGGTAGTGCCGCTCATACAACCTACCGTTAGAAGTGGCTCCCTTCACATAAATGCTCCTTCCAAAGTAAAGAGTGCACAGTGCCTTGGCATCCAATTCTCGCTGTTAACTGCTAACAGACTTATAACCACTTATAAATTAATGACTTAATGGATTTTGTTTATTATCGAATTGTGACTAATTCTGTAGATATAAGAACCAGATTACATAATAATCTCAATTAAATTTCTAAATAGATCAACCAATACTTGCGCTCTCACACTATATGTTAAGTGGGTATTCATTTCGCAACGGTTGGAAAGACCGTAGCGCAAGTTCTGGGTAATTAATTGAATCGGAAAGATCATCATGTCACTCTCCATCATAAAAAAACAAACAGCAATTACGTTGCTATTGGCGTTATCAGGATGCTCGTCATCCGTCACATCTTCTAGCTCAACCGTTCCATCTGAACCTGTAGTGATCGACCGCAGCTTCAAGCCTGTAATTGGAGATAATTACGACTATTACCTTGTGAATAGCGCTCTTTCCCTTGCTGCCTATAATGTTGCTCAACAATACCCAAGCATCAATACTGCTCAACATTATTCCTATGATCTTTACAGTGAAGATGGCTGGAAAATTAAGTTAAAAGTCCTCGAAGACGTTACTGACGGAATTTATGCGTTTCAATATAACTTCAGTGATGAGGATGAAGTTGTAGATCTTGGTAACTTACCAAGGCAACTGCAATTTGAATACAAAAAGGCGTTAGAAATATACACGCCTGAAATGCAAGAACTACATCAACTCGCAACAGAATACAGACAAATTTATCACCTGGTGAGCGATGCCAACCCTGACGTAGAACTAGAATCGGAGGTTGATTTCTCTAGCTTAAACTCAAGCATGAATAACTATCCATTCATCTCATTTAATGCAAATGACAATCTGAGCACTCAAGTATCGGACCTTTCTGAAAGTATAAAGAGTGATGCTAAAGCCGATTTCATTGACGCACTTAAGTCTGACCGTCTTGTCTTTTGCTCAGATAACCCTGATGATTTAAAACTGTGCACCAACAAAAAAACAATTGAGCTTTACGGACTAAAGATGGGAATAAGCAGTAGCTGTGAGCTAACTAACTCTAGAGATCACTTATCTTATAGTTCTCCTTTTTACAGCTTTAATAACAATGGCAAAAAAACGATTTTTATCAAAGAGCAGAGGTACATAAAGGGTAATAACCTCTCTCTTCCAAAAATAGATAAAGTTAGGTTTGCTTTCCTAGAATATGGGGAAGGCAAGTGTGAAGATAGATTGGTTTTAATCGAGACCTCGTTTAAAACCCAAAGTGAGTCCGTCTTCCAAGATGTTCGGAATTTTGTTGAAAGAAAAAACTACAAAGAAACCGGAACAAACATTCCCTATAACAAATACCGAGCAAGGAGTGTTGATTTCAGATCTCAACAAACTGACATCTCCGTTAACCTTTCATACGAAGAAAAGTATATGACTCTTACTTACAAGCATGACTCATATAATTAATGCTCTTAAGTAGTCGATGACCAATTCCTAGTCACCGACTACTCATAAAAACGTGCTAACGGGTTACCCATTTTTGGCAGTGCTCATGATCTTGAATATGTGAAAAGCAAGTCAGATTTAATAGGTAATTCATTGTAAGTGAATGAATTATGAACTGATCGGCTAAATAAATACTAGCAAAAGCACACGAAATAGTTTGTTCTCACATTGAGAACGTAATCAAGTAAAACTCATAGTGGGTAAAGCATGTTTGCTATCGTCGGTTCACATAACCTCATTCGGAATAAAATAGCAGAGAAAAAGTGACAACTTTTATTGAAATGATCAGACTTTATTGGAATCGAATAAACTATATTGTCTTTCGACAACTCGAACGACATTCAAGCTTAATATTAGGTTTTGTAGGGAAAACGCACGCACATAAAATATGTAGAGCATTTGATCTAACAAGTTTTGGGGCATTTCTGAGTTACGAAGTGCCAACTGTAAAGGTTCTAGACATAAATGAGCTACAGTGTCCCCTAAATTAGAAATTCATAGATAACTAAAAGTATGGGAAGTAGCTAAGTTTAATGCCCCCGTTTTGTTAAAAGGGGGCACGTCTATTGCTACCAACGATGACTCTCTGCATTGTCATCGAATAAATGTATTGTTTTTTTAATCAGCTATTTTGCTATTAACGAATAGAACGGACGCTGGTTGTCATTAACCAAAGTGCTATTAGTAACTGTGTAGCAAAACACCCAACGAACAGCCACTTAATACCAATCAATGATGTGAGATAACCTGAACCTGCAAGACCAAATGGCATCAGGAGTTTGAATAGCGAGCCTGTTATCCCGTTTACCCGACCTAGAACGCTGACATCAAAGGCTTCTTGGCGGTAACTCCAGATACAGATGCTGCTATATAGACCCACAGCGGATACCCAAAAGAACCCAGCAATTAGCGCTGTTTGATTCCCCATGGCCAGTGGAATCACAAACCCGATGGATTCGAGTGCGATTGAGACAATGAGAAGCCATCCCAGCCCCCATCTCTTGCGTAACTTGTCAGCGCTGAATGCACCGATAAGACCACCAATACCAGAAGCGACGATCAGATAACTGACGCCCACCGCATTCAATCCTAAATCTGCTTTGGCATAATAGATAGCCTGAATCCAGAATACGGCACCTGTTGTGTTGATGACCATGACAGCAAGAGTAATCAACCACATGTTCTGCTCATTACGTAGTGCTTGCCATCCCTCTTTTATCGCGCTGAAAGTACTTTGTTTGTCTGTGTTGATAGGTGTTTTTACGTCGAGCCTTTTGAGCTGCCAAAAAGCCAGTAGCATCAAAAGTGCTACACCGATGAAGACGTTATGAATGGTGGCCAGCAACATGATGGCCCCTGAGAGCACAGGCCCAACGGTTTCCATAAAACTGCCCAAGGAGCTCATTCGAGCTGTCGCCACATTCTGAGTTTCATGGGAAAGCGCGCTTTTCTGAATCGACATACGCGCATTGTGGTAGCCGTAGTTAAACGCCATCATTAAGAACGCACATGGGAACAGAACCCACAATGGCTCTGCAAGGAACTCAACCGCGAGGAACGAGATAAACACCGTTATAGCCTGACCAAGCAACATGGTCAGCGACCACTGCTTTTTATCGCTGCGATCGACCCACACGCCAATAAACAGCGCCAGTAATAGATTGGGCATAAACTCAACGGCTCTCATCCAACCCATCCATTCGGAAGATTGGGTCAGTTCATACACCAACAAAGGTAGTGCAAGTGTGTAGATTTGGCTCGCGAAGCTAACAAACAGAGCACTGCTAAACAACGTAACGAAGGGTCTATTCTTCCATATGGAGCCATGAGACTCAGCTAACGTATTCATCTAAATATCCTTTTTATTTTTGGTAACACGGCTATTATTTGAAAATAAAAGATGAAGAAAAATAGAAATATAATTTTAGGATTTCACCTTTATGCGTTATTGGTTAGCTTTGGTATTTTTGCGAGACTTTGGATTTGAGATAGGCCGATGGACACCGATTTCATTAGATGACATAACGAAAGCGTTGAACTGCACGCGTCGTAACGCGCAATTAGTCATCAAAAGGCTGGTGGAAGAGTCGATCATAGATTGGAAGTCGGGTGTTGGCAGAGGGAATTTACCTCAGCTTCTCCTTAAAGAATCGGTACACACCACATTAATCGAACAAGCTAAGTTTTGGATGAATGAGGGAAAAGCCGATCAAGCGTTGAACCTTATCAGAAGCAAAGATCGTGATCAGTTCATTGCCGAGTTTGTTAGTCAATATCAACAGCAAGATAACGATCAAGACATCCTCCAAATCCCATTTTATCGAGCGACACACAGCTTGATCCCCTATGAAATATCTAGGCGTACTGAACAGCACATCGCTGATTACCTCTATGCGAACCTGTTACGTTTCAACAGAGATACAGGCCAGTTGGAAGGCGATTTAGCGCAAACTTGGGTGCATACAGGCGATATGCTAGAGGTTCGACTGCGTAAGTCACTTAAGTTCTGGGATGGCTCAGCACTGACTGCATTTGATGTGAAGGCAGCCTATGAGTCGATCATCTCGTCAAACTCGGTGAGTCGAGGTCTGTTCTTACTCATTGATGAGTTTTCTGTGGTCGACGAGTACACCTTACGAATTCGCTCCAAACGTTTGTCTCACTATCTGCCAAGGCTGATGGCACATGGTGCGCTGTCAGTTTCCAAATTAAATAGCGACGGTACGATAGTCGGAAGTGGAGCGTTTCGATTGGCAGAGCAAACCGATTACCGAACGCTACTTACTGCATCTCCTCATTATCACGGCTATCGACCTTGGCTAGATGGCGTAGAAATCTGGAACATGGGCTTATCTGCAAATGACTTTCAAATGCATTGCGATATTGTGCACGGCAGCTCTGCCCCGGATATTGCTGATGAATTCAAACAGGTACAACAGTGGGAAGAGGGCTGTATCTACGCTTGTTTAAACAGTGCAAACAACGCGTGGATGAAGTTGGCAAAACATCGTCGATACATCCAACAGTTATTGCAATCCTTGCCGATGAACGGTGTGAGAGACACTATGGTTTATCGACGAGCCTCAGGAATGACAAGCCTTGAACCCTTAAAGCTAGGCAAGGCGGTGGACTTGTCTTCCGCGAATCAGGTGCCCCTTGAGGTCTTAACTTATCAGCTGCCAGGACATATTGAAGCGGCTGAAAATATCACGGCACTGCTTTGTCAGCATGGTTTGAAGTCAAATCTTACTGTACTGCCATATCCTGAATTTGATCAAATAGACCGGCAATCGAAAGCCGATATTATCGTTTCTGGTGAAGTGTTTGGTGAACATAAGGAGAGTTCTTGGCTTGGATGGTTGTTGTGTACTAACACCGTGACGGCGAGCTTGAATCAGAAATCAAAATCTTGGTTCGAACAGCAAGTGTTTGATAATTTGTCTCAAACGGAAGAGGAGATGCGTGTTCAAGGTTATCAGCGAATTGAGCGCGAGTTGATTCGAAAAGCGATTTATATGCCTCTGTTTCAATGCGCGCAAGATATGAGAATCTCTCATAAAGTGAATGCGATGGATCTTCTTACTAATGGTTGGATCGACTTCAATCAGGTTGTTTTTGAAAGCCGTTAAATGGGGCGTGATTCCAGTCAGTTGATCAATAAAAATACTCTCTTTCAATGAAGGTGCCGATAACCTTAATCTTGCATTTGAGCCAAGAGCAGCAAAATGAAACCATTTTTCGCGCTTTGTGAGTCTTGTATTTTAGGTTAGTTGTGTTTGGTTAAAACTCACCGAATCGAGAGCGTAAGCTTTTTGGCTCAACCAATAATGGGACAGTAATGTGTTGGCTGGTCACTACCTTAGAAAACCAAAGGCCCCGCAATTGCGAGGCCTTATTTTTTTAAAGCTATAGCCGAGGGGTAAAATACCCAAAAGCGTTTTCTCGTATCTAGCGATTATCGAAAGGTTGGGATAATCGCAGGTATACCGGGTAGTAGGCCAACCAACGCCATCACACTTGTGAGCACAATAAACATGATGCCAGGTAGCACCCAACGGCTCATTTTACTCAGCTCACCACTGCGTTCTTTACAACCGACTAAGCCTAAGTTATCTAACAGCATGGTTAGAGACCAACCAAATGCAGGGTTAACCAGTGCTGAAGAGAACACAACAATGGCTGCTGATTGAGTGGTCTTGCCTTCACGCGTCATCTCCATGCCTGCTTCTAGCAGTGGCACAAATACCCCAACAATCAGCGCAACACAAAGCACAGGTTGCCAGATAGCCAAATCCATTGGGTAACCCCAAACAGCAGCGATGATACAGAATAGAGCTGTTAGCAAAGCGCCAGCGGGAATAGGGCGTTTAGCGATCGCTGCAGGTACAATGTACGTCCCCCATGAAGAGGTAAAGTTAGTACCACCGAGCAAAGAACCGAAGGTTTGACGAATTGACGCTGTAGTCATGGTATCGTCAATGTTCATATGTACTTTTTCGGTACGTTCTGGATAGCTGATCTTTTGAAACACTTGGTGGCCTAGGAAATCTGGTGACCACATAGCCACGGCTAATATCGCAAAGGGCAATACCACCATGAAGTGTTCAATGGTCGGTAGGCCTAGCATCCACCCCGTATTCTCACCCCACCAATACATAGGGTTCATGTTAGGTAAACCAGGCTCGGTTTGAAAAGAAAACGGCGCGCCCATGGCAAAAGCAATACTGCCACCGAGCAAGCAACTAAGCGGAACTGCTAGCCAACGTTTACGAAAATGCTCTAATAACGCGTATAAAATGATGGTGCAAAAGATGACGACAAAAGCGATATGGCTCATGTCTATTCCCTCAGCCCAAGCGAACAGCTTTTTGACTTGAGAAACCGTTCCAACAAAACCTAAGTAGAGCAATAAGCCGCCACATACGCCTTTACTGGTGAGGTTGGCCAACATGCTGCCACCTTTACTGATAGCGAGCAGTAAGCCAAAAGCGCCAATGAGTAAGCCAAAGGCCATCGGGTGTCCGCCTGCCGCAACGACAATCGGAATTAAAGGTATGAGTGGACCATGTGTACCCGCAAGGTTCGCGGTAGGCAGTAAAAAACCAGAGAAAAGAATAATGAAAACGGAGGCAATGAGTAATTCATAACGAACGTTTTCTAGAATAAAACCCTCATTCAGCCCGAATGCGCTAGCAAAGGTTGTTGCAATGGCACCCACCATCACCACTTTCCCAATGGTTGCTGCCATTGCTGGAATGGTATCTTCTACCTCGAATCGATAATCTTTAGACGGCAAGTTCGGGCGCCAGCGCTTTGGCGACATGATTTGTAGTTCGTGTTCTAGATACTGCTCTCGGGAATCAAATTCCGATCTTGGTTTGTGTTGTTGTTCATAAGTGAGTTCATCCTCGTTGGTTTGAGGCTTATCTGCTCGTAGGTGTACGGACTCTAAGGTGCTGCTCATTGTGATTCCTTTCATTCACACTCTGTGGTGTGTTGTTGCAACAAACGTTGTTAACTCACGGCACTCAAATAAACGTAATCATTTAAGTTGTTAGTACCTTAAACCAAACTGAAAAAAACAAATAGTCTCAGGCGGTTAGACATTAGTCGTAGAGTTTGTCTACTGTGTTAGGTGCCATAGATAGTCGGTCTCAATTTCTACGACGTTCAGCCTTGGAAGTGATAGAATCTACGTATCAGAATTATTGGAAAATTGGTCAATCTGCGAATTAGGCGCTCTAGAATCAAAAATTAAAGGATTAGTACGATGGCAAAAACGGTTTCATTGGTACTTGGTAGTGGTGGTGCAAGAGGCTTGGTTCATGTTGGAATCATCCGCTGGTTGATTGAACATGATTACCAGATAAAATCCATCTCTGGCTGTTCAATTGGAGCACTTATCGGTGGTGTTTATGCGGCCGGAAAATTGGATGAATTCGAAGAGTGGGTCACCAGTATCGACCAATCGGACATGGCTATGATGTTGGACTTTTCGTGGCAATCAAGTGGGATCTTCAAAGGGGATAAGATCATCGACACACTACGTGAACTGATCGGTGAGATTGCAATTGAAGATTTGGCTATCCCTTATACCGCAGTTGCCGCTAACGTCGCCGATGAAAAAGAGGTTTGGCTGCAATCCGGCTCTCTGTTTGATGCTATTCGCGCCTCTATCTCTTTGCCATTGTTCTTCACTCCTCATGTCATTAATGGCGAAGAGCTCATTGATGGCGGTGTACTCAATCCCGTACCAATTGCGCCTACCTTTGGAGATAATACAGACGTTACGTTGGCTGTGAACTTAGGTGGTAAACCTGAAATGGTTAAACAGGAAGTGACACCTCTTTCCTTACCAACAAAAGAGAGCAAGCTGCACGAGAAGGTCGTTCACTTTATCGATAACCTAGGTAGCAGTGTAAAAAGCAAAATGAGCTTCAATTTTGCAGCCTACGACATTGCTAACCAAGCGTTTGATGCCATGCAGTCGACAATTGCTCGCCAGAAATTGGCCGCATACCCCGCCGATATTACACTTGAGATTCCACGTAATGCCTGTGGTACCTTAGAGTTTGATCGCTCACAAGAGATGATAGACAGAGGCTATCATTTGGCAAAGGCTAAACTGGGCAATCGACTTTAATTAGTGGGTCGCGACCGTTACGAAGAGAGTATTTATGCAAGCTGAACTCAAAACACTTGAACTTAAAGAGTGCGAACCCCACGAGCTTATGGCAACAAAAGATGTCATCGTACTCACCAGTTCAGAATTGGCTGCTGTATCTTGGTTGATAGAGTGCTATCAACAGAACGCTGATGTGCAGATTATAGAGAATGCACACCAGCTAGATACGCAAGCGATTTTGGCGCAATGTCGAAGAAGCCTTAGCGAAAGTAAAAAGGTGATATTAACGGCGCAGTTTCGTAGTCAGCTACCTCTCATTAATATCGCTTCTCTGTGTAACGAGAAGCGCAAGTCATTGATCAATATTGAGTTGTCAGGCTGGGATGAAGAGAAATGCCTTCCCCATTCTTATAGTAGCTTCTAACTGTTAGCTTTCTTGTGCAGCGGCGTGCTGTTCTACCATGAATGCAATCGCTTCATCGCTTAGGCAAGACTTACTGACGTATTGACGCTGTTTACCAATATGGATGATAAGGCCTAGGTCAGTCTGCTCCAGCTCGTCGATCTGATTCCACGCGATGGTGTTGGTGGTTTTATAGTTTTTGTAACTCACGCCGTTTAAGTCACCTTTAAAAAACACCTTGCTACCAGCCCCAGAGCTGATTCGTTGTCGCCACAACCACCACGTTCTTTTGCAGTAGACGCTGAATGCTTCAATGACGCTCAAAACAATGAAGAACCAACCAACATAACCGTTGGGTAACAGTTCAAACTCGAGTAAGACCACACCGAAAATGAGAAATAGAAACCCTTTTAGATAGGATTTGGGAAATTGAGCAGGGACGCTCGTTTGGTCATAACATTCAGCAAAGAAGACTTTGTCGAGTGTGTATTCTGTGGTGAAACCGGGATCTTTAGACATGTGTAGCTACTTTAAGGTTGTCTTTGAATGAGTGTTCAATGCTGCGAGCGTGCAACTTGGGCATTGTATCGTTTCTCGATGCTTTTCTTTAGATATTTCGTTGTCTTTTATAAATCAAGAGGCAGTGCTAGCTTGCCTCTTGTAATCCATTCACTATTACTTTGTCTGGTGTCCCGTTTTCTTAGCAAGTTGTTGCATCGCCTCGGCGAACGTTGTTGTTCCACCTTTTGCTTTCACCTGAACCACTTTATAGCCAAGACTTTCAAGTGCTTGGCGCTCTGCTAGAACCTCTTTGTCATCTTGTTGGCTGCCTTGTACAGGTTGATGTAGGTAACACCCCTCTAGTTCGCCATCTTCGACTAATTGGTGGTGTTTCAGTGCATTAATATCAAAATTCATAGTAAATCTTTTAGTTTAAAATCGGACAAATGGCTGCCAGTGCAACACGTGTCTGTCTAATTAGTGTTGTTTTTGCCATTATAATATAAAAAGCCCCACTCGAAAGTGGGGCAGGAGCCAAAACAGATTTTGACTACGGGGACTGTTCTAGTCCGATACTAAACTTAATTAGGCAGTTGCCGCTTTACCCGCTTTGACTCGCTCACGAGCGCCAAGAACAAGGGTTAGGGCAAAGGCGACAGCGAATGAAATTGCCATACCCGCTACATAGTAACCAAGCTTGTCAGGAACAATAGAGATAACACCAGGCAGTCCAGCAGCACCTAGAGCTTGCGCTTTCACGTTAAACAGTGTGATGAATGCACTTGCCGAAGCAGCACCGATGATCGCTGCGATAAACGGGTAACGTAGCTTCAAGTTAACACCGAACATTGCAGGTTCAGTAATACCCAATAGCGCCGTAAAGCCAGAAGGCATCGCAATACCTTTTAGTTTGGTGTCTTTGGTTGTAAAGCCGACCGCCAGCGCCGCACCACCTTGAGCGATGTTAGACATAGCCGCGATAGGGAAAATAAACGTACCACCAGTAATCGCAATATCGGCAAGAAGCTGAGTTTCAATCGCAATAAAGCTGTGGTGCATACCTGTGATTACGAATGGTGCGTAGATGAAACCAAACAGAGCGCCACCAATGAAGCCCGCTGAGTCATATAACCAGTTCAGACCATCACCCAGTAAGAAGCCGATATCACGAGTGATTGGGCCGACTAGAGTAAAGGTAAGGAAACCAGTGATAAAGATCGCCAGCATTGGGGTCAGTAGGTTATCCAGTACAGAAGGGATAATTTTACGTAGACCGCTTTCGACCTTAGCTAGAATGAAGGCTGAAACAAGTACTGGCAGAACAGAACCTTGGTAACCGACTTTTTGAATTTCAAATCCAAAGATGTTCCAAGTCGGGATAGTTCCCGCAACACTTGCGCCACCGAATCCCCAGCCGTTCAGAAGATCTGGGTGAACCATCAGCATACCCAATGCCGCGCCCAAGAATGGGTTGCCGCCAAACTTCTTACTGGCTGAAAACGCTAATAAAACAGGAAGATAGACAAAAGGTGCGTTAGCGAAGGTGTTGATCATGCTCGCCAGATCAGCAAGCCCAGGGTTTGCGTCGATCAGCGATTGACCGTCGATAAATAGACCTTTGGCTGTCAGTAGGTTGAAGATACCCATCAACAGACCACCAGCCACAATCGCTGGAATGATTGGCACAAAGATATCAGACAGGCCTTTTACTGCGCGCTGAACGATGTTTTGTTTTTGAGCACCTGCGCTAGCGACTTCACTGGTCGACATCTCTGTCATACCCGTTAGTTTTGCCATTTCCGCATGCACTTGGTTAACAATGCCAGAACCAAAAATGATCTGGTATTGGCCTGCAACCTTAAACTGACCCTTTACGCCATCTAGGTTACTAATGGCTTCTTCATTGACGATTGATTCATCTTTTAGTGCCAAGCGTAGGCGTGTTGCACAGTGGGCAAGCGCTTGAAGGTTGTCTCTACCTCCAAGTAGCTCCAGCAGCTCTTTTGCAATTATTGGATAGTTCATTCCAAACCCCGGTTGTTATCTTTTGCTTATAAGTTAATAGTTCAAAAAGGTGTTGAATACCTTTTGGGAACGTTTGCAATGTGGATTTTTGGTGATTTATCAGTCGTAGTCAAAATATATTCAATGTTTATGTGAGTTTGATCTGCTAAACTTTTTTGCTAAACCGTTTAGGCACAGTGGATTTTATGCCTAGATCTGTTAGTTTTTGCAAACAATCCCAATAACTTATAAAGGGCTGAGCTTATGGCTAGCTTGCACGATGTGGCGAAATTGGCTGGAGTGTCTAAATCAACCGTATCTCGGGTGGTTAACAACGAGTATGGCGTGAAAGAGGCTACTAAGCAGAAGGTGATGAAAGCGGTGCAGGAGGTTGGCTATGTCGTCAATCAAGTAGCAAAAGACCTAAAATCACAAAAGACAAATTTGGTTGGCGTAATTGTGCCTCGCGTATCTTCGAACGCAACTGCACAAGGTGTTGACGGGCTCAGCCACATCTTCGAGCAAGCAGGTAAACAGGTACTCTTAGCCAGTACGCAGTTAACTGAATCGAAAGAAATTGAATATATTCAATTGTTTAACCAAAAACGTGTCGAGGGGATCATCCTTTACGCGACTCACATTGATACTGAGTTGGTCAAAGCCATTAACCAATCTAAAGCGCCTGTTGTGCTGGTGGGCCAAGACGGCTCACTGTTCAACATCCCAAGCATTGTTCATGATGATTTAAGAGTAGGCTTTGAAGCCGGCAATCGCTTGTTAGCGGCAGGGTGTAAGCACATAGGGTTTATCGGTGTGCCGGATACCGATGTTGCGGTTGATAAACTGCGTTCCGACGGGCTAAAGCAAGCGTTGGCTATGCACGGTGAGCATGAACTGCTGTTCCACTGTCACGGTGAGTTCAGCATTGAGTCGGGTTATGCGAATATGAAAAGGCTGATTAACGATTACCCGAGCCTTGATGGTGTTTTTTGTGCGACAGACCGAATTGCGGTTGGTGCGATCAAAGCATTGAAAGAGGCCGACATTGAGGTAGGAAAAGAGGTAAAACTGCTTGGCGTGGGTAATGATGAGATTGGTTACATCAACTCTCCAAGTCTATCAACGTTCAACTATGCTTTTGATAAAGCAGGGGAAAGTGGCGCTAAAGTGTTGTTGGATCTGATTGAAGGAACACCTCAAGTCATGAGCAAGGTGGTACTGACGTTCCAAAATATAGACCGCGAAACCTGCTAATCTTAACTTGTCTCCTTGAATAGAAAGCCTGATTCGTCAGGCTTTTTTTGTGCGTATGATCACGCATTACTAATACTGATAGCGAACTTCATCTTGTGATCTCTGAGTGATTATTGTAGTTTTGCAAACGTTCCCAGTTTTAGGTAAGTACAAATGTCTGTTGATCACTTTATCATCCTCTGTGGTGGAGAAAACAATATCACTCGGGTGCTGACGCCCGAATCTGCTTTGATCTTTGCAGTCAAAGAGGTGTCGTTGGTTGAAGCGAGTAATGACATCGTGGTAATCAATCACGTCCTGGGTGAGCCTCAAGTCGTGTTCAACCGACCTGAATCTATCAATGACGATACTCTGCTTAAAATCGGAGCGATGATCGCATCAGCACAAAAGCAGCAAGCAGACGCTGTCTCGATGCCAGTGGAGTGCCCACACCGCCCAAGCTGGCACGTGTCACCTCCTCAAGGTTTACTGAACGATCCCAACGGTTTTATCTACCACAATGGCGAATATCACCTGTTCTATCAGTGGTATCCATACGCTTGTGTGCACAAAGATAAGTATTGGGCGCACTTAACCAGTCGAGACTTAATCAATTGGTCATGGCAGCCGTTAGCGCTAACTCCTTCAGACTGGTTTGATGCTCATGGCGTATTTTCGGGTCATGCGTTAAGCCACAACGGTGAGTTAATGCTGTTTTACACAGGGAACACTCGTATTGGTGAGCAACGTGATAGACACACAACCCAGTGTTTAGCGACCTCGACCGATGGCATTCACTTTGTTAAGCATGGTCCTGTCGTGGGTGAGTTACCTCCGGGCGTTACTGAGCACATTCGCGATCCTAAAATTATCCGTCACGGTGACCAATGGTTAATGCTACTTGGTGCTCAAACAACAGAGTTAAGAGGTCGACTTGCGGTTTACCGCTCAGCCGATCTAAAAACGTGGCAGTTTGATCGCCTATATGGTGATGAGTTTGGCGACTTCGGTTACATGTGGGAGTGTCCCGACATGTTTACCATCGCAGAGCAGACTTTTGCTGTTATTGGGCCACAGGGGATTGAGTCATTCTCTAAGCACAATTCCATTCCTCACCATAACGGTATTGCTAAGGCGGCATGGAATGAGCTATCAGGGTTAGAATTGAGTGATTTCGAACATCTCGATTACGGTTTCGATTTCTATGCACCGCAAACTATGTTGACCGAAGATGGTCGACGTGTGATGTCAGGTTGGATGGGGTTACCAGATGAAATCGATCAACCTTCTACCGACAGTGGTTGGGTACATCAGCTGACCGCACTGCGCGAACTGACGGTCAAAGAGGGACGCCTAAACCAATGGCCAATCGCTGAAATAGATTCTTTGGCGCAAGGTGAACAACACCTAACGCTATCTCAAACTCGTTATGACTTAGAGACCAAAGCGTTTGATTTGTCGGTTGAGTTAGAGTGGGGCACTACACTGAATCTATTCGAAGGGAGTGAGCATAAACTCGTGCTGACGGCAGATGCTGAAAACAAACGCTTATACATGGATCGCTCTCAAAGCCTTAACCGAGCGCAAGATACTGTGCGCGAAATTCCACTGTCGAGTGACACCGTTAAGCTTCGCATTCTCGCTGATACTTCATCCATCGAAGTCTTTATCAATGGCGGCGAAGCGGTGATGACATCACGCGTGTTTACGGCACTAGATGCAACGGGCATTTCAGTTGAAGAAGGACAAGTTGAAGTGTGTGTTAAAAGGCTTAACTCAAGTTGCCCGCCTTTCATGGTCGCTAACAAATAGCATTCTACAAAAACGGCACTCACTGAAGTGCCGTTTTTATTTTTATTCAAAGGGCTACCCAACAAGTAGTTCCTGTAATCAGTTAGCCAAGAACTTTCAAGAAGTAAGGGATGATCAATGCGTTGG
Source organism: Vibrio sp. RE86 (assembly GCF_013114545.1). Classification (GTDB taxonomy): domain Bacteria; phylum Pseudomonadota; class Gammaproteobacteria; order Enterobacterales; family Vibrionaceae; genus Vibrio. Next base: position 51,296 of record NZ_VTXI01000023.1, read on the forward strand.
CTAAATCAATAAAGAACGCACAGACCAATGGCACAATGATAAAGGCTTGGTGAGAGTTACCGTACTTTTGAGTGACCGCTGACATGTTAGCCATCGCTGTTGGCGTTGAACCTAATGAGATTCCACCAAAACCTGAACAAACCACCGCTGCATCGTAAGTTTTGCCCATCAATGGGAACACGACGAAGATGGCCACTAGTATGGCAACAATAAACTGCGCGCCTAGAATCATGAAGATTGGGCCTGCAAGGTCGACTAAAGCCCATAACTGCATACTCATTAATGACATCGCTAAGAAAGCGCCCAGCGCCATATCTGCAATCAATGCTACGGCAGGTTTCCTCGATGGCCAGCGCGTTCCGGTCAGCCTTGGGTAGTTGTCGGGGATAAGGTTAGAGATCAAAATACCCGCGAAAAGACAGGTTACAAACAATGGCAGATCAAGGCCAAGCTGACTGACGACTTCATTGAGAATACCACCGATGATGATACAGATATGAATAGCCAGCATCGCATCTAAAAAGTCGTAAGAAGTGATTTTTGGATCGGGTTTATCAGGTGATGTGCCAACGTCCATTTTCTCAACTTTGCTTGGTGTTAAGTTGTGTTTATTGATGAGGTACTTAGCGATAGGCCCGCCCATCAAACTAGCGAGAATTAAACCAAATGTGGCGCTCGCGATACCAATTTCCATCGCGGTTTGAAGGCCAAACATATCGGCAATTTTAGGCGACCACGCAATCGCAGTACCATGACCACCGATAAGCGAGACACTGCCACTCAACATGCCGACAACGGGTGGCTGATCGAGTAAGGTTGCAACACCGATGCCTGTTAGGTTTTGAATCAACATATAGCCGATAGTAATGACAAGCAGCACGATGAGGGGTTTTCCACCTTTAAGCAGATCTTTGAGGCTGGCGTTAATACCAATGGTGGTGAAGAAGTAAACCAGTAATAGGTCGCGAGTAGCAAGGTCGAACTCGACGTTGACCCCTGCGGCGTAGTAGATGATGGTAAAGATAACAGAAACGAGTATGCCGCCAGAGACTGGCTCTGGAATGCTAAACTCTTTTAAAAATGAGCTCATTTGAGTCAATCTACGACCCAAGAATAAAACAATGATGCCAAGAGTGACTGCGAGAAAAGACTCAATACGCAACACGCCGTCTACAAAATCCATATGTACTCCGGATGAAGGGTGGTTTATCCCTTACCGTAATATGCACCTTTGTCTCGGATCAAGTAGTCTATACAAAGACTTAGCGTGTAAGTCGCAAACATTTACATTGGTCAGCAGCGCTCATAGCAAAAAGCCCCAAGATCTTCATCTCAGGGCTTCGAACTAACTTGATGTGAATCGTTAGATGTATTCTATCAGCGCGGCTTGAGTCGGCAGTGCAGTCATTGCCCCTTTTTGTGTCGTCGCCAATGCGCCACAGCCATTTGCCCAATTGACGGCGGTTTCAATGCCCTGCGTGCTTGCCCACTCATTATCTTGAGAGAGCTTCGCTAGTAAACCACCAACGAACGCATCGCCCGCGCCTGTTGTATCGACAGGCTTAACCGCTTGTCCTGAGATAAGGCGTTGCTCTTTATTAAAGACGACGAGTGCGCCCTTAGCACCTTGAGTAATCAGAACCAGCGTATTGTTGTAGTTCTCTATAGCGGCAAGACCGGCTTCTAATGAATCACAATCGGTTAAGAACATCAGTTCATCGTCAGAAAACTTCACCACATCAGCAAGCGCGATAGCTTCGTTAACCACAGGCTTTAGCTCTTCAGGATTTGCCCATACTTCCTCGCGAAGGTTAGGGTCAAAGCTAACAAAGCCGCCAGCTTCTTTGATCTGTTTCATTGCTGTTAGTGTCGAGCTGCGGCTTGGTTCGTTGGCCAAAGCAATCGAACACACATGCAGCCACTCACCAGCGTTGAATTGAGGAATGTCTTCTGTTCGTAGGAATTGATCAGCACTCGGTTTGACCATAAAGGTAAAGCTGCGCTCTCCTGAATCATCAAGGTCAACAATCACAGTTGAAGTACGTTGCGCATCATCAAGCAGCATGTGCTTGGTATCGACGTTTTCGCTGCTCAATGTTTGTTTCATAAAACGACCCAGAGGATCTTGTCCAACGCGGCCAAAAAATGCGGTATCGCCACCTAAACGAGCAATCGCAACCGCGACGTTAGCGGGGGCACCACCTGGGCATTTTAGATACGTTGACTCTGTATCTGGAATTAGGTCAACGACGGCATCACCTGTTACCCAAACTCTGTTCATCTTACTTACCTCAATTGATTTTGAACTTGGTTGGATTATATAGCTAAAACGATTTAGCTTTCTATCTGTTTAGCGTTATAATGGCGTAAATCGCAGGAAAGTGTGATCGACAACGATCTTTTTAGTCTCCCTTGAGGATCAACTTTCTATTGATGGGCTTCGTCGTATCATAGTGAGTAATAGTCGCGACGATACAACGCACTGACTTCAAAATTTGAAGTCGAAATAGGGAAAGAATGACAAACAAAAAGTTTAAATTGGCTGACATCGCAGAGCTTGCCGGGGTTTCTAAGTCGACGGTGAGTTTCGTGCTCAATGGTCACGCAAAGAAACATCGAATCAATGAAGAGACAGTGAAAAAGGTTGAAGCGATCGCTTTTGCTCACAACTATTCGCCAAGTATCTATGCCCGTGCACTCAAATCGAAACAAACCTATACGGCAGGTTTGGTCATTCCTGATCTGGCGAACATGGGTTTTGCGCGTATTGCGAAAAGTCTCGAACTGCTGTGTCGCCGCAGTGGCTACCAACTATTGATTGCGTCGTCTGAAGATAACCCAGAGCTAGAACAACAAGCGATTCAAAGCTTAGTGGATCGGCAAGTTGACGTGTTGCTGATCGCAACCTCCATGACTGAAGAGCGATTCTTTCATCAAGTTAAACAGACGACGCCCTTGATTCTGTTTGACCGAGTGATTGATGATAGTGCGTTTATCAACATAAAGACCGATGCATCGAGTGCCACGCAACAAGTCGTGGCCAAGTTAGTCGATGGGGTAAGTGAATGTGTCTACATTGGTGGTCAGCTGGACCTTTCCCCAAGCCGTGATCGTTTTGCAGGCTACCTCGCTGGATTAGAGCAAAGTGGGGTGCCTTATAACCCGAACAATGTTTTCAACAAAGATTACCAACCATCTTCGGGCTATGAGATGATGGAGCAGGTGATGGAGAAGTTAGGGCGTAGGCCTGAAGCGATTTTCACCGCGTCTTATTCGTTGTTGGAAGGGGTACTGCGTTACCTCACGGAGCACGACTTACTGGATACGTCCGTCAGGCTAGCAACGTTTGATAACTATGACATTCTAGACTGCTTACCGGTTAAAATAGATTCGGTCGAGCAAGATTGCGAGCTGATCGCCAATGCTCTGTTTGAGGCAGGGAAATCTCTGCTTAATGAACCAAACCGTAAAGCGGAATGCTTGGTCTTTCCTGCAAAAATCCACAGCCGACGTTAAACCATGAAAGAGTTACATAAACACCAATCATTACCTTTGTATCTGCAAGTTGCACAAGACCTCATGCACCCGATTGAGTCTGGTGCTTACCCTGCAGGGCACCGTCTTCCCTCTGATAACCAGCTTGTATTTAACTTGTATCAATCTAATACACGTTGAATATAGGTTGTTATATTTTGTGCTCTTAGGAGAAGAACAAAGGGCAAGAGATCCAAAAGCTTTGCTTGATCGGTTATTGATAATGTGATCAATATCTGCTTTGTATGATTAATTTACGCTTTCAATGATTATTTTCGTGAGCAGTAAATCACTAATTTATAATATATTTAAAAATAATGATTTTATCGTTAAATATCCAAACATCCACAAGTCGATGAATTACATAAATAACAACGTTGTCAATAGGTAAAATTCGGCACAAGGTCTCAATCTTGAAAATATAAGCAACGGATATTAGCTTTTTAAGCGACGTTGGTTAGTGCAACAATATGGATATTCAAATGAGACTCAACTCTATCTCGCTGGCTCTTTGGCTAGCTGGTGCAATCGTGCTGTCAGGATGCCACGATGATAGCACCACTGTGTCAGGAAGCCCTAGCGATCCTGCAACTCCCAGTACCCCTTCAAATACCACAAGTTACAGTGTGACTGCCATCGATGGATATCTGCGTAATGCTCGGGTGTGGCTTGATCTGAACGGTAACTACCTTCTCGATGACGGTGAACCTAATGCGATTTCAGGCAACGGTGGTGTCGCAGACCTTGACGTAACAGGGATCGACAACCCAGAACAATACCCGGTTGTTGTTCAAGCGATCGCTGGACAAACCGTTGACGAAGATGAACCCAATATTACCGTTTCGGATGACTACATGATGTCCGCGCCACCAGGCGAAACAGACGTCACACCGCTTTCGACTTTAGTGCATGTTCTTGTTGAGCAAAATACCACGGACTCTGACGATGCTGCTGCCATTGAGGCTGCGAAACAAGCGGCGATACAACAGGTTGCCGACCAGCTTGGGTTGGATGAGAACCAGATCTTAGGTGATTTTGTTGAGTCAGGCGTACAAGCTGCTGCTTATGCTGCTGAGAATTTAGTGGATTCTAACGTGCTTCCTTCGACACCGGCTGAACTGGAACAAGTTGCCGAAAATGAGTCTGAAGGGACCAAGTTTTTCTCTGTCACCGCGTCAGTGAATAATGAGATTAAGAAAAAGATTGAAGAGGTGGCTGGAGACAACAGCAAGACATTCGACAATGTAGGTGGCGCTACCGATGGTGTCGATTTTTCAAGCGATACTGATAATGACGGTGTGCCGAACGACCTCGATGATTTCCCTAATGATCCGACTGAAAGCCTTGACTCTGATGGTGATGGTACTGGTAACAACGCTGATCTCAATGATGATACGGTGAATGGTCAAGATGATATTTACCCCGACGAGATAGATGCTTTTCCAACCGATAGCTCGCGAGCAGGTGACCATGATTCAGACGGTGTTGACAGTATTGACGACGCATTCCCGAAAGATGGGACTGAATGGAACGACAACGACAGCGACGGTTATGGGGATAACATTGATGCATTTGACGAAGACCCATCAGAATGGGCAGATGCCGATAGCGATGGATATGGAGACAATCAAGACCCGTTCGATGACGACCCAACAGAATGGGCAGATGCCGATAATGACGGTTATGGTGACAACCAAGATCTCTTTGATGACGATCCGACCGAGTGGGCGGATGGTGATAATGATGGTTTAGGTGATAACGAAGACGACCAGTACCTAAATGATACCGACAATGATGGTTACAGTAACGATGTCGACGAGTTTCCGACGGACTCAACAGAGTGGGCTGACGCTGACGATGACGGTTTAGGTGATAACGAAGACGATCAATATCCGAATGACTCTGATAATGATGGTTATACCAACGATGTTGATGAATTTCCTAACGACCCTACTGAATGGGTTGACGCGGATAACGATGGCTTAGGGGACAACGAAGATGATCAATTCCCAGGCGATGCGGATAACGATGGTATTGCCGATGACAGCGATAACTGCTTAACGACACCAAACGCAGATCAAGCCGATGGAGACGGTGATGGGCTTGGCGATGCTTGTGACTCTAATGCTGCGTTAACGTGGGACAACACCAATTGGGATGATGCGACTTGGCAGTAGCCGACTCGGTTAAACGGAATTGAAAGGATAATTAACATGAAATACATAAACACAACTTGGTTGGCTACTAGCATCAGTTTGATTTTAGCCTCTTCGGCGTCGGCTGCAGTACCGAATACATTCAGCTCAGGAACACCTGCACTGGCAAGTGAGGTCAATGAGAACTTTTCAGATTTGGATACGCGTGTGTCTGATTTAGAAAACTCGGCAACCGATGCATACACGACGGTTGGCGTCGACTGTGATGATGATTCGACGGCACTAGCGACGGCACTTGAGGATTCACGTAATACCTCTACTCGTACCACCTATAACATTACAGGTACGTGTGATGCAGTTGAAATCACTCGCAACGATGTACGAATTGACGGTGGAGGTACAGCGTCAATTGCTGCGTTCGACGACCCTGATTGGGATGGAGAATCAGTATTTATTGACGGTCAATCAAATGTTCGCCTGCAGAATCTAACGTTAGAGGGCACGGTAATAGCCCGCAATAATTCCAATGTTCGTTTCGAAAATGTGGTGTTGCCGACAGGGGTACCGGACGGTGATGAGTATGTGATTAACGTTGATATTCGAACTTCTTACCTGCGTATCAATGGCGGGTCGATCAATAACCTAGCTCTACGCGCAAGTAGAAACTCGACAGTAGATGTTAAAGATAGCGTGACAGGTAGTGCAGACCAAGTGATGTCTGATGTGAATTCGTCTGTTGTGATTGATAATGACACAGTGAACCTGGGTATCGTAGAAGCGATTGGCAGCTCATTCATCTTCGCAAATGCGATTAACGCATCGAAAGTCGTATCTGAAGGAGGTTCTGTTGTGGAAGCGGATGCGATGACAGTCTCAGGCAATATCGAAGCTTATGGAAACTCTCGCTTGGCGGTTTGGGGCGATGCGTCAGTTACCGGTGAAGTGTTGGTATCGAAAAACAGTTCATTCAGTGTTTCTGATGGAGGTGGTTTAACTGCAAGTACACTCGAGTGTCAGTTTGGCTCAACGTTTGATATTGAAGGGGATGTGGATCTAACAGGTACCTTTGATTGGGATAACTATATTTCCCTTAATCTGCACCAAAGCTGCCATGGTCAAATTGGTGGCACGTTCAATGAGTACTTTGGCATTGATAACCACTCAACATTGATTGATGGAAACTGGACTACGATTGATCCACCGGCTATTCCTTAATCAGAATACCAGCGGCATTGAACCGAGCTAACGGCTCACGTTCTGTACTTTGATACCAAGAAGCTGGCATTGCGTTTTGCAAGCCAGCTTTTTTAAGCACTTGAAGTTCCGATTTCGAAATCACTACATAGTCTAAAAGCGAGTCGAGTAGACGTCGGGCGCGCTGTAGAGTTAAGTCACCATCTCGCCAATAGCGTTTGAGTTCACCAATCACAACCGCTAAAGGAACGATAGGCTCAAGCGCTGAACTCGCTATTGATTCAAAACCTTTTGAACGAGGGGCATGCTTGCGCGCACTTTCCCAATCGGGCTTATCTTGTTTAGTCACGTAACCACATCGATAGCAGTAGTAGCTAAAAAGGAAACGCTCTATTTGATGCCAGCGTTCCGCTCTTACTTCTAAAAAGATGTGTTCCAGTTCTAAATCCAGATCGTTCATGGTCGGCCTCTCGAATAAGGAATGAGAGTCTAACGCTTAGCTCGCGGCCATCGCAAGCGGATCTGAATAGCGCTTCTTGTTAATCGCAACCAAGAGTTGAGCAAGTAACAGTACACCAGTGACCCCTAGGCCGATCCCGATCCCGCCCCAAATGCCGGCCAACTCGAATTTTGGCATTAGATACCAAGCCGCTGGTAGACCAAATGCCCAGTAACCAATTGCCGTCATGATGGTTGGGCCCATGACTATCTTCATTCCACGCAGCAAGTTAATTGCTAACAGCTGCCATGCATCCACAATAAACGATAGTGCGACAACCCAAAGCACCATGGTTAGCAAGTGAGTCAGCTCTGCATCAAGGTTGAACAGTCCTGCGATAAATTCAGGCCACAACATGAATCCTCCGGCTAAGATGACGCTAATGACGGTAGTAATGCCGAAGCTTCTTAGTGCGGTGCGCTTAATGCCATCGTAGTTTTCAGCGCCAAAGTCTTGCCCAACTAGAATCGCAGCGGCTTGAGAGAAGCCAAAGTTTACGTTCCAAGTGAAGCTCAAACATTGCAGCAGGATTTGGTGCAGGGCTAACGCCGCGATACTGATGGTGCCAGCCATGAGCGTACCACCATAAATTAAACCGTGTTCAAGTAGGGCAGCCAGTGCGATAGGTAGACCCATTGCCAACAGGGGGGTAAGTAACGATAGAGAATATTCTTCACGGTTTAGCCACGGAGCAAAGGCCATATATTCAGGGCGCTTGAACACCCATACAGCGTAGCCAAGCATAACGATGGTTGCCGCAAGCGCAGTACCAGCACCTAACCCTGCCAAGCCAAAGTCGAGTGAGAACGCAAGTACGTAGCTAATTGGTACGTTCAAGCTAACTGTCATTAACGACATCACCATAATAGAGCGTACATTGCCAAATGCGCTGGTTAAGCCACGTAACACAAGCAATAACAAAGACGGTAACATAGCCCACTTAAGTGTATCGACATACTCCATTGCTGGGCCAACGAGATCTGTCGGTTGATTGGCGAGTGCAAGCAGCTGAGGGACGAACATAAAGCTGATGGTAAGCACGACGGTCAAAAGGAATGACAGCAGAACTGCACCTTTGACCGCAAAACGGATCTGCTGATTACCGAACTCAGGGCGAGCAATACGCTGGCCATAGGCAATCGCAATTAGATTGGCCACACAGCCAACGGTGCTACCCGCAACGATGAACACAAATGAATAGATAGAGGCACCCAAACCACCTGCGGCAATGGCAGAGACACTTAATCGCGACATCATCCAGACATCGGTCAATACCAATGCCATAGAGATCATCTGCGAGATAATAAGTGGAATAGCGAGTGAAAGAATCTTTTTCATTGTGTGCCTCGTGATCGTTATCACATAAAGGTACGGATTATCCACTTGGCGTTCAAATGACATTTATGCCACTCTTACATGACTTCAGATCATGCGAGAGCGTTATGAGCCCTTACTCAAATCTTCCTTATTCTCACAATGCTTTAAAAGTATTCGAAGCGGTTGCTCGACTGATGAGTTTTACCAATGCGGCGGATGAGCTAAATGTGACGCAAAGTGCTGTAAGTCGTCAGATTAAGCAGCTGGAGGATGAGCTCAATTCGACATTGGTTGTTCGCAAGCATCGCGCAATTGAACTGACTTCAAAAGGGAAAGATCTTTATGAGGTATTAAGACAGAATTACCATAACTTAGACTCATTAATCGCTCAGTGGAAAGCACCCGCTAAAAAGCGCATTGTCATCAAGAGTGCACTCAGCTTCGCGACCCGCGTCTTAATGCCTAATGTTGCTATGCTAAATGAGCGTTACCCCGAGCACGAAATTGTGATCATCCCAGCTATCGAGGAAGACCCAGACCTCTTGACTGAAGATTGTGATTTGCTGGTTATCAACTCTAAGCATCGAGAGCTCTACACAGGAAAGCCCGGGATTACCCTTTTACGAGAGGAGTATATGGCCCCAGTGTATACGGAGCTTCTTTCGGATAAGCAGGTTCAAATTGAAGATCTGCTTAAGCTGCCTCATCTTCACGCGACACTTGATCATCAAGATTGGAAACTGTGGCTAAAGAATGCAAACCTAAAAGGTAATAAGCTTGGCCGTGACACCGTTTTCTACAGTTTGGATTTGGCCTTGAGTGCGTGCCTGGCTGGTCAAGGAGTCACGGTAACGGATCTATTGCTTGTCCTACCTGAACTAGAAAGGCAGTTCTTAAAATGCCCACAAGTGATCGCCTTGCAACACAGTGATTGGCAATATTACTGCTATCAGAAAAACCATACCCCGATAGCGAATGAAATCTTAGATTGGCTGGTGGCACAAACTCAGCAAGATGTCGCACAGTTGCAGCAACTGTGCGTAAAATTTGGCTGGAGTCGTGAAAAAGTCTCGTTTTAGTGCGAGCGCTTATTCGAAATTAGTGGCTGAGGTTGAAGCTCTGTTTTAGCGTTTTTAGAAAGTCAGCGTCTTCACACATCGCTTTTTCAGGCTCATCGCTAATCTTAGCCACTGGTAGACCATTGCACTCGGCGATTTTGACTACCATCGACAGTGGTTGATATTGCTTGTTATCTTCACTCCAGTCACCCATATCATTCGCTAAAAAAGTACCAATGCCAAAACTGATGTTGGCACGACCTTTAAAGTATTCACAGATCTCTAGCGCGCGATCGAAGTTAAGCCCATCAGTGAAAATCAGTACTTTACTCATTGGGTCGATCCCCAGAGAAGTATAATGAGCGATCATCTTATCTCCCCAATCAAACGGACTTCCTGAATCGTGTCTTACCCCTGCATAAGCGTTAGCACGTTCAAACGAGAAGTCTTTGAGGAAAGCGTCAATGCCAATGGTATCGGTTAGCGCAATACCGAGTTTGCCATCAAAGGTAGATTGCCAGAGATCGAGTGCTATTTGTTGAGAGCGTTCAACCGTTGTGAGGGCTTGGTGAGCCATAAACCACTCGTGCGCCACGGTGCCTATCGGAGTTAGGTCGAATTGTTTCGCTAAATGGTAGTTACTGGTACCACTCATCAGTTCGATAGCATGTTGGTTGAAGTATTTCACCATATCATGCTGTACTTGCGCGCTAAATCTGCGTCGGCTCCCCATCTCAGCAAATTGGAAGTTGGTAATATCTCGTCTTTTTAGTTCAGACTTTAGATTGGCAACCTTATCGGCAAGTACTTTTTCGAATTGAGCGTAAGGGATCTTGTTCCAACGGCGACGATTACGAACTTCAGAAATAATGCTCATCACCAAGGTTTCATACAAAATGGTCTCGTGCCATATTCCAGAGATAGACACATTGAGCTGATTGTCTGAGTGAGAGACTGTCACTTGCTCTTGAGGCTTAAAGCGAAACTCATCAAGGTAGCCGATAAACTCGTTGCCGAGGTAAGGCGCTTTGTCAGCTAAGTACTCAAGCTCCTGATGGGTAAATTGAAGCTGGGCGAGGTTGTTGATTTCGGCTTTAACCTCTTCTTTCAAGTCTGCCAAACTTTCATCCGAACGCACGATAAGCTCATAACGAACTTTTGTATTAGGGTAGTGCGTGTACGCGGCATACATCATGTTGATCTTATAGACATCAAGATCGAGCGCACTTTGGATGATTTGGTTGTTAAAAAGAGAGGCGGACATTGAGGCCATACCTTTGTATTACGAGCTTGCAGGAGAGACGCACTCTAGATAAGCGGTGACGAATTGTCAAATTCCTAAGGGAGGCGCTTTATGAGAGGAAAATTAAGTACTTTGCTAAGTGCATGACGTATCATTGACGATATTGAACGATTTTGGGTAAACGGGTGATGAACTAGCCCGACAAAGGAACACAACATGTCTTTACAAACCATACAGTTAAGAAAATTGGAAACTGCGTCAGTTGATGTTGACCCTCAAAAAGGCTTTAGTGAACTGTGCCCAAACGAGCTCCCGGTACAAGGCGCTTTAGAAATTGTTGAACAGTTACGCTTAAACCACGAGAAGGCAGTAATTCGCTTAGTGTCACGAGATATGCATCCTCCAGGTGCGGCTTGGGAAGCTGAAACTCCTGCTCAGATGTTAGAGCCTGTAGGATTGCCAGAAGTCGATATTAAATGGAACCCGCATTGTGTGGTGGGTACTGAAGGCGTGGAATTACTCCCAGGGCTGCCGAATGTGCGTGACTATGATTTCCAAATTAATAAAGGTATCGATCCTGATGCCCACCCATATGGCGCTTTCTATCACGACCAAGCGGACACCTTATCTACGGGTGGTATAGAATTTCTTCTATCTAAAGGCATCAAACATGTAGTTGTTGGCGGCTTAGCATTGGATTTCTGCGTTAAGAAATCGGTAGAGCAGCTGGTGGATGCGGGTTTTAATGTGGTTCTGAACCTTGCGTCGACCAGAGCGGTATTTCCGGACAATGCTAACGCGGTAGTCGAAGAACTGAAAAATCTAGGTGTGACGATCGTAGCTCAGGCGGAAGACATTGACCTAAGATAGAACACATAGAGCTGAATGATTGATTAGAAAAGGTAATAAGGAGACCATCCATGGCCGGCGTATCCGTTAAATGTAAAGCGCTAATGTACCCGCGATGGTCACCGCAATGGCGGTATACCAAAACAACTGCATGTGTTTGTTGTCTGTGTGGATTTTGATGTAGTTGATCTCTTCTTTTGCCATTGAGTAGAAATCGTTGTAGTTAATTTCAAGTTCACGTTTTGCATCAACAAGCTCTTGCTGCATTTTGTTGAAAACGCTTTCAACATAGCTATCAATTTCAGTGCTTGAGTTACCTAAAGACGGCAAGCCTCGCCATACTGCCATTCGTGATTCGTACTCGCCTTCGCTGACACGGTTTAGGACACGCAAATCGTATTCACGCGACTTGTGTTCCTTGCTGATTTTTTCAGGACAAATAGCCATTAACTTGTTCACGAAAATTACTCCAATAGAGATTCTGGTAGATGTAAACTGAGCCAAACTGCTCAAACGGTGTCGTTGAATCTAGATTCAAAAAGTCGATCTATCAGAATTTTTCGTTTGTCATTCATCACTTATTCGATGGTTGCGCATGTTAGGTAGCCAACCCAAATCCATCAACTTACACTCGTTATCCAGACGACAAATAACTTTTAAAGTGGTGTTTGAAAGGAGGAATAGGACTGCTTCTATGTGGCAAAAGAGTAACAGAGATAATGCGAAAGCCAGGATTTAAAAAACTAAGTAACACTTTGCAACCTAACACCGAAGCGTATGATATATTGGTAACTGTAACCTACGGTTTGTTAGAGCTTTTCTCGATGTGTGGGTAGTGCCGTGGATGAGATGAAAATGACATCACTCGGGGATTAATAATACATTTTGTGGGTTAATTGGCGTTAGCTGAATAAAGCGAGATTTGCATATGTTTACAGTTCCAGATACAGATAAGAAAATTCGAGCTAAGATTTCAAGCTACAAATCAGGGCTTAATCGTGAGTTGAGAGAGTACGGGTTTATTAATGATGGGTATGGGAAAAGATACTTGATATTTCCTTTGCTACTCGTGCTAAATGATCTGAAGAAAGCGGAAGAGTACATGGAATGGTATGAGACCCAATTTCCAGATGACATTGGTGAACCAATCCAAATGTTGTGCCGTTCGATTCTATCTTACCGCTTAGGTAATCACGGCAGAGCTACCTATGAACTAGCGGCTACAATGTTGTCAAATGTTTATCTTTTGCCTTGGCTTTACGGAAATAATATAGGCCCATTTGATTTAGAACATACGTCTAACTTTGCTAATCCTGAACATTGTGACTACATGCCTCTAGAAGTATTTCATAGCATCACAGGTGAGGAGTTGTACTGGATAAAAAGTTGCTATGACTCTGAGATATTTAAGGAAGCCCATACAGACTTCATAGAACTATCCATCCTCTTAGATTACGTGTCAGAAGACGAACGTAGTAAAGTACTGGATAAACGAAATAATCTTTTAAAACAGTTTGAAAAATTCAGCTAACAAAGCATTTAAGAGTGATTCGCAACGCTTGGCAGTTTCGCTTCGCTCAAGTATAGCCAAGCGCCGCTCACACCTTAATGCGGCGTTATGTTTACTTGTATTTCAATGACTTAAAAGTCTAAGGCTCAAGTTCTTTGTCCCTCTGGCAATTTGTTCCGAGTAGACTCAGCAAATCCGCATTGTCGGTCTAAGTTCTTGGATTTCTTAGGCCGTGAAACATGCCAATATTCGTGGGTTGCTTCATTGTCAGGTCGAGCAGGCTAGGTTTCAATTTCTTTGGCTTAAAGTCGCTATGAGGTTCTTTCCCAAGCAGCATCCTACCTTGGCAGTTGTCTCGGCAATTTACCATTGTCTGCGCTGTTGTGAGAAGAGACTAGGGCACTTGTTGAATGTTTGTAGTGTTGCCTCATTGGGAAGGGAAGTGTTCATAATTGTTGTAGGTTGGTCGCTTTTGGTGGTCAAGTCAGTCCTTGCCGTGTGGGTTGGTTCAGAAAAGCAGTCCCAAATATCAGTTCTTTCTCAAGCAAGTCAGTAACTTGTGGTAAAACATAACAAACAATTTAAGCAGATTCACAACGCTTGTCGATCTGCATTCTAGGTTAAGTTTAGTGTTTTATGGCACAATGTTTTAGTTAAGTAATTTGATAATTACGAAGTCCATCTAGACCGAGCTCGTGTTGGTGTTCTCCGTTTTAGCTATAGTGGCGATACTACCCTCTTGAGAGACTTTCAAATTTTGCCGGAGTTTCAGGGCAGAGGAATTGGGGCAAAGTGTCTCGAACTAGTTGTTAGACATGCGCTTAAAAGACAATCCACTAAGCTAGTTTTGCGTGTGTTTAGTGAAAATCCAGCAATCAGCCTGTATGAGTCCAAGGGCTTCGTTAGAACATCTGAAGTCAAAGGGTTGGTTGAAATGGAGAAGCCTCTAAGTTCAAACACATAACAAAGCATTTAAGAGTGATTCGCAACGCTTGGCGTTTTCGCTTCGCTCAAGTCTAGCCAAGCGTCGCTCACACCTTAATGCGGCGTTAGGTTTTCGGAGTCATTAATGGAACCATTTTTACAAGTTTTATTTTGTATACTTGTGTTACTTTCAATTGGTTACGTAATTTATAAACTATGCACGAA
>NZ_VTXI01000024.1 GCF_013114545.1 Vibrio sp. RE86
TCTTAGAAACATAAAAAATCCGAGTGCATGGAATACACTCGGATTTTGACACCTTGGAAGGATCGTTCAACCGATCATTTAACCCTTAACTGATCGGCATTAGAGCCTTGGCTCCCTTTATTGTTGTTATGACTTGTTCTCTTTCGAGTCATCCGTACTTGAAGGTTTTTCTAGCTCTTCATCGTCGTCATCGCGATTTTCGATAACGCCATGTTTCTCTTTCCACTTTTCCCAGCGGTCGAACGCAAGCTCTTGCATGTCTGTGGTTCGGTCGGCTTCATCGACAATCTCTTCACCAACTAGGTGTTCGAATACGTCTTCTAAGGTCAAAATGCCTTGAATCGTACCGTATTCATCGACCACCATCGCCAGTTGTAAACGGTTTGCCATCATCTGCTCAAACGCTTTTGGTAGGGCAATCGTATTAAACAGTACATGTACAGGGCGCATAACGGCACCAAGTTGCTTCTCACCGCTGCCAGCTTGTTGAAGTTTGAACAGCTCTAGACGGTGAACAAAACCAATGATGTTATCTTTCGACTGGCTATAAACCAGTGGACGTGAGAACGGAGTCTCTTTGTGCTCATTTAAAAACTCATTGATTGTCATTTCCGCATCCACTCGGAAAACGACTGGGCGAGGCGTCATCACTTGAGTTACTGGCACATCTTGAATGCCTAGCAGGTTGTTAAGAATCTTCGATTCTCCTTCTGCAAACTCACCACTCTCTTTCGCTAGGATTGCCATTGCTGATAGCTCATCACGCATTTTTGGCGCTTCGTGACCACGAGCCAGACGCTTTGTGATTTGCTCTGAGAACCACACAAACGGTGTTAGAGCCCAGACCATCCAACGTAGAACAAGTGCCGAGCTTGGCGCTAGTTGACGCCAGTACGTTGCCCCTATCGTTTTAGGAACAATTTCAGACAGCACCAGAATGCCTAGAGTGAGGACACCAGAGAATACACCTAACCACTCGCTACCGAATACGACAGCAGCTTGTGCACCGGCACTTGCAGCACCAATCGTGTGAGCAATGGTGTTTAAGGTCAAAATTGAAGCCAGTGGGCGGTCGATATCCGCTTTAAGCTTTGCTAGTGGCTCTGCTGCAGGGTGACCTTGCTGGCGCAACTGGGCAATGTAACTGGGTGAGATACTCAGAAGAACCGCTTCTAAAACGGAGCAAATAAACGATACGCCAATCGCTACGGTGACGTATATAGTTAGCAACAACATAAGTGTCCTATATCGGTTTATGCCCACTTCTCACTTTGCATGAAAAGGCCTACTTTCCATACCTGAGCATGATTGAAATGAGCATTTTATATTCGCTATAAGCCCCGCAGTATCAGGCTTTACGGGCTTTCGCTTGTTTATAAATAAGGCCAATTGGGGTTAAAAACAAGTATTAACTATTACTGACAGAGTAACAAATTGTGAGTTAATGCTCAGATTATGGTTAAAAGTACGTCATGAAAGCGAAAGATCGCTTACAAACCTTTGCCAGATGGGGCATTTATGATTTAGAGTGAGTTGAATTCGATAACATATGAGAAGGGAAACCTAATGAACAAGACCCAATTAATCGACTTTATCGCAGAGAAAGCAGATCTATCTAAAGCACAAGCTAAAGCTGCTCTTGAAGCAACTCTTGAAGGTGTGACTGATGCACTTAAAGAGGGTGACCAAGTTCAACTAATTGGTTTTGGTACGTTCAAAGTTAACCACCGTGCAGCACGTACTGGTCGTAACCCAAAAACTGGTGACGAAATCCAAATCGCTGCAGCTAACGTTCCTGCATTCGTATCAGGCAAAGCACTGAAAGACGCAGTAAAATAATTTCGTACTGCTTTCAGAGTTTTAAGCTCTAGATTGATATAATACGCCAAGGTAGAGCTCTATCTTGGCGTATATTTATTTTATGACTATGAAAAGAATATTCTTACCTTCACTAATCGCCTCTCTACTGATTGGCTGCTCATCAAGCGTGTCTACGCCCAACCTTGACCAGTTCTCAAATTACACTGGCGGTCAAACGATGGGTGATGCGATTAGCCTCTATTGGTATACAGAGCGCCTGACTTTCCCTTATACCGCTGCTGATCATGTTACAGCAGGAGATTATGGTTGGTACAAGACCGACTATCGCTGGGGTGAAGGAGAGCTACGAGAGTTGATTCGTGAAGGGGAGCAACTAAAAAGTGCTGAGTTAGTGCCGTATCGCATCCATGTTCGCTTTAACAAGAACGAAGACGCGGTTTATCAGCAATATCGATTAGATGGGAAGGTATTGCCACTCAAAGCCGATAAGATTGCGTGGTTAAAACAAGAAGCACTGCATATCGTCGAAAAGACCAAGCAGCAGAGTAGTGATGGGACCCGACTGATTCAAGGATATTGGGATGGTTCTAGCTTTGATACTTGCTCAGGTAAAAACTATGAGCAAGTTGAGTTTAACGCGACACTGCCAAGCTTTGTGGTTAACCGTCTTGCAGCAGTAGATAGTTATGCCGCATTTATTGGTTCGACACGTAGTAATAAAGTGGTGGTAGAAGAGCTTCTAATGCTCTCAGACGACAGTTACGATTGTATTGAGCGCCCTAGCTTAATTGAAGAATAAACGTCAAGATTGGGCTTAAAGAGCGATTAACAACATTCAAAAGAAAAGGCTTGGTTTTTACACCAAGCCTTTTGCATTTTAGCCAACTGATATTGTTATTTACTTTTCTTGCTCACGAGCAATTGCACGGTAGCCGATGTCGTTGCGGTGGAACATGCCATTCCAGCTAACCTGCTTCGCTAGTGCGTATGCTTGCTCTTGCGCTTCAGATACGCTGTTACCGAGCGCAGTGGCACAAAGAACGCGACCGCCGTTAGTCACAACTTCACCCGCTTCGTTATTTGCTGTACCTGCATGGAAGATCTTTTGACCTTCAACTTCGTCTGTCGGTAGGGAGATAACATCACCTTTTGCGTAATCTGCTGGGTAGCCACCTGCTGCTAGGACAACACCGATAGAAGCGCGTGGATCCCATTTTGATTCTGCTTCGTCCAGCTTCTCATCGATTGCCATTAGGCATAGCTCGACAAGGTCTGACTCCATACGCATCATGATAGGTTGCGTTTCTGGGTCGCCAAATCGACAGTTGTATTCGATAACTTTAGGAGTACCGTCTGCTGCAATCATAAGGCCAGCGTAAAGGAAACCAGTGTATGGTGCGCCTTCTGCGTCCATACCACGTACCGTTGGATAGACAACTTCTTCAAGAATACGATTGTGGATTTCAGGAGTAACCACTGGTGCTGGAGAGTAAGCCCCCATACCGCCAGTGTTAGGGCCAGTATCTTTGTCGCCGACACGTTTGTGGTCTTGGCTGGTGGCCATAGGCAGTACGCTAGAGCCGTCAACCATCACGATGAAGCTTGCTTCTTCGCCTTCTAGGAACTCTTCGATAACTACGCGGCTACCAGCTTCGCCAAATGCGTTGCCTGCTAGCATGTCTTTGATTGCGTCTTCTGCTTCTTCTAGGGTCATCGCAACGATAACGCCTTTACCCGCAGCAAGACCGTCAGCTTTAACTACGATAGGAGCCCCTTGCTCACGAACGTAAGCGATAGCTGGCTCAATCTCAGTGAAGTTCGCGTAAGCACCTGTTGGGATGTCGTGACGAGCTAGGAAATCTTTAGTGAACGCCTTTGAGCCTTCTAGCTGTGCTGCTGCTTCTGTTGGGCCAAAGATTGGCAGACCAGCTTCACGGAAAGCATCAACCACACCGATAACGAGTGGCGCTTCAGGGCCGACGATAGTCAGTTCAATCGCTTTTTCTTTTGCAAACGCTACAAGCGCTTCAATATCTTCAACGCCGATTGCTACGTTCTCTAGCTTAGGCTCAAGAGCAGTACCTGCATTACCTGGAGCAACGAATACTGTTTCAACATTTGGGTTTTGTGCTGCTTTCCAGCCTAGTGCGTGCTCACGACCGCCGGCACCAATAATAAGAACTCGCATTGTAAAATCCTTAACTTAAATTGCTTAAGCCTCGAGAGCAACTCGAGGCTTTGAATTGTTTCTAGGGTTTAGAAACCAAGTGATTATTAATGATTAAAGTGACGCATACCCGTAAAGATCATCGCCATGCCATGCTCATCTGCTGCAGCGATCACTTCGTCATCACGCATAGAGCCACCTGGTTGGATAACACACTTGATTCCAGCTTCAGCCGCCGCGTCGATACCGTCACGGAATGGGAAGAATGCATCTGATGCCATCACACAACCTTCAACCTGTAGACCTTCGTCTGCAGCTTTGATACCTGCGATCTTGGCAGAGTAAACGCGGCTCATTTGGCCTGCGCCCACACCGATAGTCATGTCACCTTTCGAGTAAACGATCGCGTTAGATTTTACGTACTTCGCTACTTTCCAGCAGAACAATGCGTCTTTTAGCTCTTCTGCTGTTGGTTGACGCTTAGAAACCACTTTAAGGTCATCGAGAGTTACCATGCCTTGGTCACGATCCTGAACCAGTAGGCCACCGTTAACGCGTTTTACGTCAAAGCCAGTCGTTTTAGTTGTCCACTCACCACACTCAAGTAGGCGAAGGTTTTTCTTAGCTGCTACGATTTCTACCGCTTCAGCAGAAACTGATGGCGCGATGATGACTTCAACGAATTGACGCTCAGTGATAGCCGTTGCTGTTGCTGCGTCTAGTTCGCGGTTGAATGCGATGATGCCGCCAAATGCTGACGTTGGGTCTGTTTTGAACGCACGGTCGTAAGCTTCTAGGATGTCTTCACCTAGTGCTACACCACATGGGTTGGCGTGCTTAACGATGACACATGCTGGCTCGTCAAACTCTTTCACACACTCAAGTGCAGCGTCTGTGTCAGCGATGTTGTTGTAAGAAAGTGCTTTACCTTGGATTTGGCGAGCAGTAGATACTGATGCTTCTTCAGGGTTTGCTTCAACGTAGAATGCTGCTGCTTGGTGGCTGTTTTCACCGTAGCGCATATCTTGCTTCTTCTTGAACTGTTGGTTGAACGTGCGAGGGAATTTAGACTCTTCGTCACCTTCTTTGTTCTCGCCGTAGCTAGGAACCATAGTGCCGAAGTAGTTTGCGATCATGCCGTCGTAAGAGGCAGTGTGCTCGAATGCTGCGATAGCTAGGTCGAAGCGAGTCTCTAGAGTAAGAGATTTCTCGTTTTCGTCCATTTCTGCGATAACGCGGTCGTAGTCGCCAGCGTTAACAACGATAGTTACGTCTTTGTGGTTTTTCGCCGCTGAGCGAACCATTGTTGGGCCACCGATGTCGATGTTCTCAACAGCGTCAGCAAGCGTACAGCCTTCTTTAGCAACGGTTTCTGCGAATGGGTATAGGTTAACCACAACCATATCGATAGGGTTGATACCGTGAGTTTCCATCACGTCATCATCTTGGCCACGACGACCTAGGACACCACCGTGTACTTTCGGGTGAAGAGTCTTAACACGACCGTCCATCATTTCTGGGAAACCAGTGTAATCTGATACCTCAGTTACAGAGATGCCTTTTTCTGCCAGTAGGCGAGCCGTACCACCAGTTGATAGAATATCAACGCCACGGTTAGCTAGAGCTTGTGCAAACTCAACGATACCAGTTTTGTCTGATACGCTGATTAGAGCGCGGCGAATAGGACGAGCGTTAGTCATGCTTCAATTCCTCAAAGTCACAGAGTTAATATGAAAGATAAAGATATTTGCCAAAAGTGAACTTGTTCTTACTCTTAAATCTCAGTCTAGGAGTAAGATATTGGCCAGTTTTGGTAAAGACCTTTCCAGTAAACACTGGTGTAAAAACAGTCTCTGAGTTTGATGGCGCACATTCTAACTAATTTATTACAAAAAAGCTCGCGCAATCGTTTGGCATCGCAAAATAATTGCAAAAAACTCAGCTTTACTCGATAAAAGTAACGAAACAGTTAATAGGAAAAGTTATGTTTCAGATAGGCGAACTGGCTAAACGCTGTAAAGTGACGGCAGATACACTACGATTCTACGAGAAAAACCAACTCATCAACCCCGCGGGGCGCAGTGAATCTGGTTATCGTCTTTATAATGAAGAAAATCAGAATCAGGTGAGTTTCATTCTTAAAGCTAAAGATCTTGGGCTGAGTTTGGATGAGATCCGAGAGCTGCTGGAGATAAAACTGGAAGCGACAGAGCATAGCTGTGCAGAGGTGAAAGCGATCACTACGGCTAAGTTAAATGTTATCGATGACAAGATTAATGAGCTAACGCGAATTCGAACCGCACTGAAGAAGATTAATGATGCATGTTGTGGTGATATTGACGATGATGCGAGCCACTGTTCGATTTTAGGCGCTTTAGCCAGCGACGAAGAGCATCAGGATTCTTGTTGTAACTAGGGTCAACAGAACCTAAGAGGCTTTACGTATGTTGGCCTTGAGGTTTTCGCTGCTTTTGATTTCAGGCAGGGTAGGGTAATACAAGGTGACTTGATTTCGCCCCGTTTGCTTCGAGTAGTACATCGCTTTGTCAGCTTGAACCAACAATTCTCTTACTGAGCTTGTCAGGTTAGTTAACTCTGCAATACCGATACTTACCGTTGGGTAAATGATGTGGTTATCGACTCTGCATGGTGTTGATTCTATCGACTGGCGAATTCGCTCAGCGATATCGTAAGCTTGAATCGCGGTAGTGTGGGTTAGAACCACGCCAAATTCTTCTCCACCCAGTCGTCCAATATAATCACAAGACCTTACAGAGCCTTGGCAAATGTGAGCAACTTGAGTGATGACTTCATCCCCTGATAAATGACCGACTTGGTCGTTTATCTCTTTAAAGTGGTCGATATCCACCATCAAACAGGCTAACAAAGGTTGCTTAGGTTTATCAAACTCTCGCTCGAGTCCTTGTAAAAAGGCGCGGCGATTCAACACACCCGTTAGCTCATCAGTCTCAGCTTGTTTCTTGAGTTCTGCTTCATGAAGGTAAGCTTGAGTGATCTCGCGTTCTTGCCACAACACGTAGCGTGTCCCGTTAGAAAGCGTGAGTGCTTTAAAGGTTGCTTCAAACCAGCGTTGCTCGTGATCACCCCATGCTTGCAATTGATCGATGGAAGCATCAAGTAGTTGAGTGGGAGTAAGAGAATAACGGAATCGGCTAGGCTTGCCACTTTGTAAGGCATTGTGAAAATGCTTTAGAAGCAGCTGAGCAAGAGACGTGGGCTTAAGATCTGCAAGGTGTTGATATTGTGGTTTGTATGAACAACAGGCAGTTTGGTTTTTATCTGCAAAGCACTCAATGATTTGTCCCTCAGGATTTAGGACCATCAAGCGATCTGGCTGCTCTTGTAATAAGAGGCTAAGCCATTCTTCTCTTTGCATATTAACCATGTAAAGGCGCCTAGACGTTAACGTAATTGAGCATTATATCGATTTCTTATAAATTTGCGCAATCGCAATAGATCACACAATGGTGAATATTTGTTCACCTGACATTGCTGGTAACAATATAAGCAGTAAATAAAAAGCCGGGCCCACAATTGTGAGCCCGGCTTTTGAAAATAAGATATTCGAATGAACGATTAGTTCATGCCGTATTTCTTAAGTTTCTTGCGAAGAGTACCGCGGTTGATACCCATCATAGTTGCTGCGCGAGTTTGGTTACCGCGAGTGTACTGCATGATAGTATCTAGTAGTGGCTGTTCAACTTCAGCTAGAACTAATTCGTATAGTTCTGTTACTTCTTGACCGTTAAGTTGTGCCAAGTAGTTTTTAAGAGATGCTTTAACAGAGTCACGCAAAGGCTTTTGTGTAATCTGGTCTTGCGACGTTACTGTAGTTACTGTTAATGCTTCTGAAGTCAGATTTTGTTCGAACATATTCGGTCTAG
This sequence comes from Vibrio sp. RE86, assembly GCF_013114545.1. Lineage (GTDB taxonomy): Bacteria > Pseudomonadota > Gammaproteobacteria > Enterobacterales > Vibrionaceae > Vibrio. Next base: position 7,894 of record NZ_VTXI01000024.1, read on the forward strand.
CTCTTCTCTTAATTATGATGCAACGTTATCAAAATAACCTTCTAACGCCTCAAGTTGCAGCTCAGCTGCGTCGATTGCGTTGAAGGTACGGCGAAACTCACTCGCTTGTTCATGTTCTTTTAAGTACCAGCCTACGTGCTTACGCGCGATTCGCGGACCTAGATACTCTCCATAAAAATCATGCAGAGCATTCACATGACCAAGCAGGATGTCTTTCACTTCCGAGTACGGAAGATCAGGCATCGTGGTGCCGTTTTCCAAAAAGTGTTGGATTTCCTGAAAAATCCACGGACGACCTTGGGCAGGGCGTCCAATCATTAAAGCGTCTGCCCCAGTGTACTCTAGGACAAATTTTGCTTTCTCTGGGCTATCGATATCACCGTTAGCAATAACCGGAATAGAGATCGCTTCCTTGACCGCTTTAATGCTGTCGTATTCGGCCTCACCTTTGTACATACAGGCTTTGGTTCGCCCGTGTAAGGCTAAAGCTTGTATGCCGCAGTCTTCGGCTAACTTAGCGATTTGGACACAGTTTTTATTATCTGTATCCCAGCCAGTACGAGTCTTTAGTGTCACAGGGACATCCACTGCATTCACAACAGCCTTTAGAATATCTTCAATGATATTTGGGTACTGAAGTAGTGCAGAGCCCGCTAGCTTCTTATTCACTTTCTTTGCTGGACAACCCATGTTGATGTCGATGATTTGCGCACCGTTTTCAACACTAAACTGAGCAGCGTCGGCCATAAGCTGTGGGTCGGCTCCCGCAATTTGTACAGAACGAATGCCCGATTCGCCTTCATGTACCATGCGTTGCTTCGACTTTGACGTTTTCCATAGTTTTGGATTTGACGACATCATTTCACTGACGGCCATACCAGCACCATAGCGGAGACACAACTCACGGAACGGTCTATCAGTCACACCTGCCATAGGGGCAACGATGAGATTATTCTTAAGTTGGTGGTTTCCGATTTTCAAAACGTCTTCACAGTTCTAACCGAGCAAGGGCGCGCATTTTACGCATTTTTTAGCGCTGTGAAAAGACTAATATTTGAGCATTTACAAATTGTTTTCGCAAAATGCCCAAAAATCAGTCAATTATCTCGCAAAGTCTTGTCTAGCCTTGCTTGCGACCAGAGATGCGACACCATTCACTTTGCTCTTTGATAGGATCAATGTGAAGCTCATCACGGTAATAGTTGGCAACATCTTCTGCTTGAGTATCTAAAACACCAGACATAGCTAAAGCGCCATTTGGCTTAACCAGTGATTTAATAATTGAAGAGAGCTCGCGTAAAGGGCCTGCCAAAATATTCGCAACAACGACATCAGCGATTAGGCCTTCAGGTTGCTTTTGAGGTAGGAATACTTCTAACTGTTCAGCGACGCCATTGCGTTCAGCGTTATCTTTTGAGGCAATCAGTGCTTGAGGATCAATGTCGATCCCGATGACTTTTTCTGCGCCTAGTTTGATCGCAGCGATCGCAAGGATGCCAGAGCCACAACCAAAGTCGATAACGGTTTTTCCTGACAGGTCTAGGCCTTCAAGCCATTCTAAACACAGTGCTGTTGTTGGGTGAGTACCTGTACCGAAAGCGAGGCCAGGATCCAGCATTACGTTGACCGCGTCTGGTTCAGGGATTTCACGCCAGCTTGGGCAAATCCAAAGACGTTCACCGAACTTCATTGGGTGGAAGTTATCCATCCATTCACGTTCCCAATCTTTGTCTTCAAGCTGTTCAACTTTGTAAGCGAAACCTTCAGGAAGCAGATTACTTAGTTTGGTCTGCTCGATAATAAAGTTGGTGTCTGCTTCTGCGTCATAAAGCGCGAGGATATCAGTATCACCCCACAAGCGCGTTTCACCAGGTAACGGCTCAAATACAGGGGTATCGTGCGCATCTAAAAAGGTGACAGACAGTGCGCCAGTTTCTTCCATTAACATATCGCCGATCTGTTCAGCGTTATCATTGGTCGCGTTGAGTTTGATTTGAATCCAAGGCATGAGTATGAGCTCTTTACATTGATTGATGTGATTTGGCGCAGAGTTTAGCAGGTTTTAAGGTTATTTACCCACCAATTACATCATTCACATTAGGATCCCAAAAGCCCGCCGAATAGAGTCGGTGGGCTTGCTCAACGATAGTATGAAGAGTTAATCATCGAGGCTAAGTGCTCCTACGCCTGACCCTGTACTAGGGTCATCAACCGCGACAAGTGTCGTGATTGAGCCACCAGTGAGGTTGAGTAGTACAGGACCGACTGCAATGACACTGCTGTTGTTGGCTGGCGTAATCATGACATAAACATCGCTTGGGCTGATAGGTAGTAGCCCAGTGTCAGCCTCATAGACAATATCTTCTAGAATCACATCATCGTTACTTGGAGTTGCATCGGCACTAACATAAATATCGACAGTGCCAGCAAGGGTAGAGGCATGAATTGCTCTCAATTTTGCTTCTGTGGTGACTCTGCGTACATCGTCTTCCACAACATAGAGTTTGTCATTGCTGAGTCCATCGCCCAAATCACCTATCGCGATCGCGGTATATGTGGTGTTCGCCGCTAAGTCAGTGGTAAGAGCAAGGTCGGCAACAAAAGTAGAGGTCCCTGTTTGTGCCACTGTAAACGCCGTAGAGCCAGCGTCTAATGCTAGGTAATCGGTTTGAGCTTTAAACGTGAGGTTTTCAAGTGGACTTGAAGCTGCGGGGGCAACGCCATCGACGTAAACATCTACTCCTGGTGCATCAGAGATACCATGCACAACGCGAATGTCAGCGCCGCTGTTAACGTCCTGAACGACAAGGGAAGAATCACCAGTGTCGATCAATAGGGTTACAGGAGAAGCGCCCGCTGAAGTATTATCGGTTGCTGCGACGAACCAATCCGCACCGGCAGGGACGCTTACCGTACCTGAGTCAAAGAACACAGTAGTTGAATCATTTGGATCGGTGATTCTGACTTGATAGTCGCCGTCCGCGACATCAACGGCGGAGGTAACACCTAAATAGGAAACGTCGTCAGCGAAGGGTGAAGCCAGAGAGAGCTCGGCTCCCGGAGCGGTGATAAACACATCGACGGTCGGCGCATCTGGTGCGGAGTGCATGACTTGGACTCGAGCTTGGCTCGGAGATACATCTTCGCGAGAACTAAGTTGCGGACCAAACCCCTTACCATCAGAACCGTCAGAGCTCACTTTACCTGTCGCAACGAGGTTGTATTCGTCGGTGTTGGCAAAGTTGAAATCGGCAGGACCAATTACGGTTGACGTTGAACCGTCGGCGAGAATCGCGTCGACTTGAATCGAGCGTGTCCCTGCTTTAACGCGCAGAGCACCGGAACTTTGTTGATAATCAACGCCGCTGAGTACAGTCTTGCCATCAACCAACACGTTGACCTTTGGCGCATCAGGCGCGGCATGATAAACGCGGAGCTGTGAATAGGTCAAAGAGTCGGAGTTACAGGCAACAAGTGTGCCTCCAATAAGTGTTGCTGCAATGGTTTTGTGGATGAGGTGCATGACGAGATTCCTTGTCGAGTAATTTCACTCTCAGGTACGCCTGCTTTGTAAGATGGATCAGATATAAAAAAGGGGATGTTTGGCCGTTAAATCTAAAATCATCGATTTAAATTAACTAAAACAAAAGTTTAATTTGATAGAAGTGATAATAAAAAATGCCCACCGAAGTGAGCATTTTGAATCAATTTGAGTGCAATCGTAAAATTATTGCAGACCCAGTTTCTTCTCTAGGTAGTGGATATTTGCTCCACCGTGCTGGAAGTTTTCATCGTTCATAATCGACTCTTGAAGAGATACGTTCACTTTGATGCCTTCAACAATCATTTCACCTAGAGCATTCTTCATACGAGCAATCGCTACGTCACGGTTCTCACCGAATGTGATCAGCTTACCGATCATTGAATCGTAGTGAGGTGGTACTGTGTAGCCCGTGTAGATGTGAGATTCCCAACGTACGCCCATGCCGCCTGGTGCGTGGAAACGTTCGATCTTACCTGGTGAAGGTAGGAAGCGCTCAGGATCTTCCGCGTTGATACGACACTCAATCGCATGGCCGCGGATCTTGATGTCATCTTGCGTGAACGACAGTGGCTGACCTGCTGCAACACGAAGCTGCTCTTTGATTAGGTCAACGCCAGTTACCATCTCTGTTACTGGGTGTTCTACCTGAATACGCGTATTCATTTCGATGAAGTAGAATTCGCCGTTTTCGTATAGGAACTCAAACGTACCTGCGCCGCGGTAACCGATCTCTAGACATGCACGTGTACAACGTTCACCGATGTACTTACGCATCTCTTCAGTGATACCTGGTGCTGGAGCTTCTTCTACAACTTTTTGGTGACGACGCTGCATTGAACAGTCACGCTCACCTAAGTGAATAGCGCCGCCTTGGCCGTCAGCAATAACTTGAACTTCAACGTGACGAGGGTTTTCAAGGAATTTTTCCATGTAAACCATGTCGTTGTTGAATGCTGCTTTCGCTTCTGCACGTGTCATAGCGATAGCTTCAACGAGCTCACCTTCGCTACGTACAACACGCATACCACGACCGCCGCCACCACCAGATGCTTTGATGATTACAGGGTAGCCAATGCGCTTAGCGTGTGCTTTGTTTGCTTGAGCGTCATCGTCAAGAGGACCGTCAGAACCAGGTACACATGGTACGCCTGCTTTCTTCATCGCCGTGATCGCAGAAACTTTGTCACCCATCATGCGGATAGTGTCTGCTTTAGGGCCAACAAAGATGAAACCGCTGCGCTCAACTTGCTCAGCAAAATCTGCATTTTCAGATAGGAAGCCGTAGCCTGGGTGGATAGCCACTGCACCTGTTACTTCCGCCGCTGAAATAATGCGAGGGATGTTTAGGTAGCTGTCGATACCACGAGCAGGACCGATACAGATAGCTTCGTCTGCAAGCAGTACGTGTTTTAGGTCACGGTCAGCTGTTGAGTGAACAGCAACTGTTTTGATGCCCAATTCTTTACATGCGCGAAGGATACGAAGTGCGATTTCACCTCGGTTCGCGATGACTAATTTATCTAGCATAAGAGAGAGCCTCTATTATTCGATAACAACAAGTGGCTGGTCGAATTCAACTGGTTGGCCGTCTTCAACTAGGATAGCTGTTACAACACCAGACTTGTCAGCTTCGATTTGGTTCATCATCTTCATTGCTTCAACGATACATAGAGTGTCGCCAGCGTTAACGCTTTGACCAACCTCTACGAATGATTTCGCGTCTGGGCTTGGAGAACGGTAGAAAGTACCTACCATTGGAGAAAGAACTTGGTGACCCGCAGGTGCTGCTGGTGCCGCCGCTTCAGCTGCTGCAGGAGCAGGTGCCGCCGCTGCTGCAGGTGCCGCTACAGGAGCAGGTGCTGCTGCGTATTGAACTGGTGCTACAGGAGCCGCAGTACCGTTACGGCTGATGCGTACCGACTCTTCACCTTCAGAGATTTCTAGCTCAGCAATGCCAGACTCTTCTACTAACTCGATAAGCTTCTTGATTTTACGGATATCCATCTTTTCTTTCTCTTTTATCTTGTGAATAAGACAGCTCCTAATGAGCTGCAGAGTGTTTGACTACTTTGCCTGCAGTTTTTTGATCGCTGCAGACAGAGCGAATTCGTAGCCTTGTGCACCTAAACCACAAATGACGCCCTCAGCCTTATCCGAAAGATAAGAGTGGTGACGGAAGGGTTCACGAGCGTGCACATTGGACAAATGTACTTCGATAAATGGGATTGCAACGCCAAGTAGGGCATCTCTTAGTGCCACACTAGTATGCGTAAATGCTGCCGGGTTGATGATAATGAAATCGACATTGCCGAACGCAGCATGGATCGCTTCAATCAATTCATATTCACGATTGGATTGCAGGTGTTGTAGCTCAATTCCCGCTTCGTTTGCTTGTTGGGTCAATGTCTCGACAATCTGCGGTAAGGTGGACGAACCGTAATGCGCGGGTTCGCGAAGACCTAACAGGTTTAGATTTGGACCATTTAGAACAAGAATGCGTGATTTTGCTGTCATTATGCTGCCATCTTCCTACTTCATGATATGAACTGGAATTATCCCATAATATTCTTGATTCAGAGCGAATGTTTTACAAAAAACAGGCTGAATCTTTAAGATTGCTCCAGATTATAGCTAATTCAGCGCAAATCGCAGCAATTTACTGGTCTAATCTCCCAGTTTGAAACGGAAAATTTGTTACACAGCTAACATTTTTTGACCAATTGAGAGTAGCTAAAGGTAGGTACTTTGGACGGTAAATAGAAAAAGCCGCCACATTGTGACGGCTTTACAGCGTTTAAAACGGGGTGTAATGATTGATTAAGCTAACTCTGCTTTTTCAGCAATCAGCTTATCAACGACGCTTGGATCAGCCAGTGTTGAAGTATCACCTAAGTTGCTGGTATCGCCCGTTGCGATCTTACGCAGGATACGGCGCATGATCTTACCTGAACGAGTTTTTGGTAGAGAGTCCGTCCAGTGCAGAACATCTGGTGTTGCGATTGGGCCAATCTCTTTTCGTACCCAGTTCTTCACTTCAGCATGAAGTTCAGCGCTTGGGAATTCGCCATCATTCAGCGTAATGTACGCGTAAATCGCTTGGCCTTTGATATCATGAGGGATGCCAACAATCGCCGCTTCGGCAATCTTATCGTGTGCAACCAGTGCCGATTCAATTTCAGCAGTACCCATACGGTGGCCAGATACGTTTAGTACGTCATCAACACGGCCGGTGATCCAGTAGTAACCATCTTCATCACGACGAGCACCATCACTAGTGAAGTACATACCTTTAAACGTCGAGAAATAAGTCTGCTCAAAGCGCTCATGGTCACCATAAACAGTACGCATTTGACCTGGCCAAGAGTCTAGGATAACAAGGTTACCGTCAGTCGCGCCTTCAATGATATTACCCATGTTATCAACTAGGGCTGGCTGAACACCGAAGAATGGGCGGGTCGCTGAGCCTGGTTTAAGATCTGTTGCGCCTGGAAGTGGAGCAATCAAGATACCGCCAGTTTCCGTTTGCCACCATGTATCAACAATTGGTGAGTTCTCATTACCGATGGTTTTGTAGTACCACTCCCAAGCTTCTGGGTTAATTGGTTCACCTACCGAGCCCATGATGCGTAGGCTGCTACGAGAGGTATTTTCTACAGCTTCATTACCTTTTGCCATTAATGCACGAATAGCCGTTGGAGCAGTGTAGAGGATATTGACTTGGTGCTTATCCACTACTTGGCTCATGCGGTTGGTGCTTGGGTAGTTAGGTACACCTTCAAATAGAATCGTCTTCGCACCATTAGCAAGAGGGCCATAGATTAGGTAAGTGTGGCCAGTAATCCAGCCCACATCGGCGGTACACCAGAAGGTTTCACCAGGTTGGTAATCGAATACGTATTTGAACGTCATAGCAGCGTAGACTAAGTAACCACCTGTGGTGTGTAGTACGCCTTTTGGCTTACCAGTAGAGCCAGAAGTGTAAAGGATGAAGAGTGGATCTTCAGCGTTCATCTCTTCTGGTGGGCAGTCTGAAGAAACGTTAGCAGTTGCTTCATGCCACCACACATCACGATGCTCATGCCAATCAATATCACCGCCAGTACGTTTCATGACGATGACTTTTTCGATGGTCTTCACTTCAGGGTTAGTCAATGCTTCATCAACGTTTTTCTTCAGCGGAACTGCACGGCCACCACGTACACCTTCGTCAGCAGTAATCACGACTTTAGCGTCTGAATCGATGATTCGGCCTGAAAGTGCTTCCGGTGAGAAGCCACCGAATACAACAGTATGTACCGCACCAATGCGGGTACAAGCCAGCATAGCTACAGCGGCTTCGGTGACCATAGGCATATAAAGGCAAACCACATCGCCTTTGCGAACGCCTTGTTCTTTTAGAGCATTCGAAAACTCACACACTTCTTTGTGCAGTTCTTTAAATGTCAGTGTTGCGTCGTCATTGGGATCGTCACCTTCCCAAATAATCGCAACTTCGTCACCACGTTCGGCAAGGTGGCGGTCAATACAGTTTGCTGACACGTTGAGCGTACCGTCTTCAAACCAACGGATATCAACGTGACCAGTATCGAAAGAGGTGTTCTTAACTTGAGTGAAAGGTTTCATCCAGTCGACAATCTTGCCGTGTTCACTCCAAAAGCCGATAGGATCAGTCACAGACTGCTGGTACATGGCTTGGTAAGTATCGTTATCCGCGTGTGTGTTCTTTTTGATGTTCTCTTTTACCGGATAAATATGGGCTTCACTCATTGCTTATCTCCTTGTGCTCCATCCGACATGAATTGAGCAAGTGTCCGTTTAAAACAACTAACGTTGTACAAAATCCCTGTACCTGTAACTTTCAATCACGGGCGTTGATTCGACAATTAGACTTTAGGATGAGAGAGGGGAATCTGCTTAAATATTAGGGCGATATGTTTGAAATTGAGAGTTAGATCTAAGCTTGGTCTAACGGTTGTAGGGCAGATTTAGACTAGGAAGATCACCTTTTGTCAGTCGAACAAAGACCAGTGCGGCTGAAATGGCGTCTTGGAGTGCATCGTGCTTGTTCTGCATTGGCAGGTCAAGGTGCTTACAAATCGCATCTAAACTTAGGTCGAAATACGCATTCGGCAGGTGCCTTTCCAACTTGTCATGATAGATTTGGCTGACCTCGATTAAGGGGTTCGGTAACGGAAAGCCGAGCTGTTTGCGGCAGGCAAGGTCGAGGATTTTTTTGTCATAGCGGATGTGATAGCCGACTAAAGGGCGATTGCCGATAAAGTCTAACAACTGGATGAGCGCTTGCTTTTCATCTATGCCATCCACTAAGTCTTGATGACGAATATGATGGATTTTGACTGATCCAGAATCCAGTGATTGCGGGGCTCTTAGTCTTACTTCAAAAGGCTTACTGGTGATAATGCGATTGTCGATAATTTTGGTTGCAGCAATAGTCACAAGCTCCGCTCGGTTAGGGTCTAAACTGGTGGTTTCGCAGTCTAGCGAAACATATTCACCTTTTGTCACCGTCGCAAACAGTGCCTGATAGGGCGATCCTTTGAGTTTGTAATGCCAATAGCGGCGTTGTATCCAGTTCATACCGCAGCCTTAGTCTCTTATCTGATAATGATAGCCCAAGAACTGCTTAAACTTTTTCACCACATGTAGGCTATGTCGGAGCAAGTCTCGTTCAGTGCGTTCGATTTGCTTTAAGTCGATGCGATTGTGACTGTGCTGATTCGAGAGCTGTTGATTGAGTCGCAGTTTAAACAAGAGCTTTAAAGCCTCACTGAGGTTATCGGCTGTTTCCGGTTCGAGTATCTTCTTCTGTCTCAATGCTTCAATTCGCTCGAAGGTGTTCTTCTCGTCAAGACCGTATTCCAACGCCAACGTGCGAATGCCATGCACAATAGGGAAGATCCCACCGCTTTTAACATCAACGCCTTCCTTGTCTTTTTTCACGTTGCCGAACAAAGTCAGTGGCAAGGAAAATTGCAAAGCGGGGCGCGAGAAATCTTGCAGTGCGAGCATATTATTGAGCATAGTTTGCTTGAGGTGAGCACGGATTGGCTCAAGTAATGCGGTATTTCCAGCGACTGCGTGTGCATCAGTAAAGATGGCGAGATCCATCACTTGTTCGGCGGAGTTTGGTTTAGACCATTGGCTAATCGTGCTCTTCCACTCACTCTGTGTCTTGACCCATTTGGGGTTATTCACCATCACATTGCCAGGACAAAGTGGATAGCCTAACTGTTGCAGCGTATGGGTCAGTTGCTCCATGACAGATTCACACTGATGCCAATGTAGTCCATCTTTGATGATAAGCGCGTTGTCTTGATCGGTTTTTAAGATCTGTTCTCCACGCCCTTCTGAGCCTAAAACGACCAGACAGCAGTGGTCGTGAAGGGCGGGAGGAACAATCAGTTCAAAGGCTTTCTCAATGATTTGTTCATTTACCGCGGAAATCAATTCCATGATAAAGCGAGTACGAATGCCATTGTTGAGCAAGCTCTCGACCAATTGACGCTGACGGTTGGAAGCCAGCGCCAACTCTTCGACACTGGAAGAGCGCGCAATACTCAGGGTCAAAACATGTGAATGCGTTGAGAAAGCACTGAGGATTTGTGTCATGTCGAGCATGCCAACAGCTTCTTTACCATCAGCAACCATGACTCGTTTAACCCGGTGACGGGTCATTTTGATCATGGCATTGAAAAGGAACTCACCATCCTCGACGTGGACCACAGGAAACGTCGCGATCTTGCCGACAGGGGTGTCTAGGGGGTGACCGTCGAGCATGACCGCATGGAGCATATTGGTTCGTGTGATGATGCCGTAGGGCAGTGAGTGTAAATCGTCAATTAACCGAATGTCATTGTCGTTTAATCGCACCAGTGCAGAGTCGATTCCTTTCTGTTTAAGTGTCTGTGTGACCTCATTTAAAGGCTGATCAGGTGAGAGCACCATAGGTGGATGATAAATCTGCTTGTCGACTTTGGTCAGAATGAATTCGGCTAGGTTTTGTTGCTGCTGCGCCGCTTCTATGAGTTCTTGGCGCCGCGCTAAGTTGTTATCAAAGTAAGCGGCAAACTGGCCATTCTCGTTGTATAACTCAAGGAAAACAGACTTCGGCAGCAAATAGCTCAAGGTGTCTTCAAGTGCGACGTAACGATGTTTGATCGTCTCTTCAAATAGAGCTCGCACATCAAACAGGTCATCGTTAGCGTAGTGAGCAAAGATTTCGCCATCGTTGTCTGAGCGCTCTTCTACCGCGCCTTTTATCAAAATATGCAGATGCTGACTCGCCGCTCCTGGGGTGAGTAAGGTCTCTTTGGCACGAAAGTAAGCCACATCGAGTGAGCTACGCAGTCGGTTTTGCTGCTGAGCATCTAAGCGATCAAAAGGGGGGGAATGCATGTTGAATTTATCTGGCATAGCGGCCTACCTAGACAACGTTTATCCATTCAGTGTGCGTTATTTTGATTTTTCTTCCAGACGACTTTGGTCGAAGGTGGCTGAACTGGTGTAGCGAAATTGCAATGCGGAAAGTTAAAGCGGAGATTCTTCCCTTTTTATTCTGCGTCAAGCAAACGATAATATCGCCGCTTACGTTATTGCATTCAGAGGTCATGATGCTCACCCCTTCTCCTTATAGCTGGATATCTCAGTACTTTGTCGGTTTCTTTTTTGCTTACGGTGTTTACCTACCTTTCTGGGCTTTGTGGTTTGAAGAGCAGGGTGTATCTGCAACCGACATTGGCGTGCTTGTGGGGATTGGTTTCGCGACGCGTTGCGTGGCGAACATGGTGCTGACGCCGCGCTTGCATAAAGTCGAACATTTGATGCCAGCGTTGCGATGGTTAAGTTTTGCCTCGCTGTTGTTTGTCGGTTTCCACTTTTTTACTGGCGGCAGCTTCTGGCTGATGGCACTCGCAACCGTGCTATTCAATCTTTGTTGTGGGCCTATTGTTCCGCTATCAGATGCGATGGCGAACTACTACGCGCGCTTGAAAATGCTCGACTATGGTCGCACACGACTTTGGGGTTCGATTGCTTTCATCGCAGGTTCAACTGTGGTTGGCTTTTTAGTGGCGAACTATGGCAGTGATATGATTCTGTACACGGCACTTGCTGGGGTACTGGTCTCTTTAATTCTGGGCATGCGTAATACCAACCCGATGCCTGTGACCATGCAAGAGGAAGATACTGAGCGTCCTAAGCTGTCAGAGTTATTGCGTGAAGCTCCAGTGGTTAAGTTCCTAGCGCTCGTGGCTTTAATTCAAGGCAGTCACGCCGCTTACTACAGTTTTAGTTCGATTTACTGGAAAGAAGCAGGGTATTCAGAAGATATCATCGGATACCTATGGAGCTTAGGTGTGGTTGCGGAAGTCGCTGTGTTTGCGTTGAGTAAACGCCTATTCTCGGGATGGACACTGCGCGCGATGTTTGTCGTTGCTGCGTTGGGCGTTGCTGCTCGTTGGGGGCTGACTGCATCAACAACGGCTCTGTTTGCACTCGTGATGATTCAACTGCTTCACGGTGTGACTTTTGCGATGGCTCATATCGCAGCGATTCAATATATTCAGCACTCAGAACAACGCAAAATGGTGGCACTACAAGCCCTCTACAACGCCATTCCACTTGGTGCTTTCATCGCGCTAATGACCACATTGAGTGGTTGGGGCTATGAAAACTATGGAGCGAATGTATTCTGGGCGATGGCTGCTATGGGTGTGATGGCGCTATTCATAAAAGTAGACCCTCAATCATCGGCTGTAACTGAAAGTGTCAAAGCGGAGCCTAAAGCACAGAATTAACCCTATCTGATTGAGTTCCTTACCTTGAGTTAGTTAAATGAAGCCTCTCCAATCGGAGAGGCTTTTTTGTTTTCGCTCAAGATAAGGATATCGGATGCAGAGCTGGTTAGTGATCACCGTTTCACTGATGTACCTCGGGTTGTTGTTTTTGATCGCATGGTATGGTGATAAACGTCAGTCTTGGTTGGCTAAATGGCGACCTTGGATTTACAGCTTGTCGATTGCTGTGTACTGCACCTCTTGGACTTTCTATGGCACCGTAGGTCAGGCCAGCAATAACCCTTGGGCATTCCTGCCTATCTATATTGCACCTATCCTTGTTTTTACTTTGGGTTGGCGTGTACTGGCTCGGCTGATCATCACAGCGAAGCGGGAACATATCACTTCAATCGCTGACTTTATTGCTGCGCGTTATGGTAAATCTCAAGGTCTTGCGGTGGTGGTGACCTTGATTGCCGTTGCTGGGATCTTGCCTTATATCGCTTTGCAACTGCGTGGCATTACGATGGGGTTGGAGATTATTTCCCCAGAGCTTCCGACCCAGTTTGAAGGCTCAATGTTTGATGTGTCATGGTTTGTGGTTGGGGCCTTGGCAATCTTTACCATGTTATTTGGTACGCGTCATATCGATAACACAGAGCACCATCGTGGCATGATGATGGCGATTGCTTTTGAGTCGATTGTTAAGCTGGTGGCGTTTCTCGCTGTAGGTTTCTTTATCCTCTTTTTAGCGATCAATCGCAGTGACGTAGAATTGTCTGAGATCGCAAGTCAAACCTATCAATCCCCCAACTTACCTACCTTATTAATCCATACGGTTCTGACCATGTTAGCGATAGTCTGCTTACCTCGTCAGTTCCATACCATGGTGGTGGAAAACGAGCGTGCACAAGACTTACATACTGCGCGTTGGTTGTTCCCTCTCTATCTCATACTGATGGGTGTATTCGTTCTGCCGATCGCATGGGTTGGACAAGGGTTGTTGACTGAGGCCAGTCCTGACACTTATGTGATCAGTCTACCAATGGCAGTCGGGGCACAAGATATTGCTTTGTTAGCGTTTCTAGGCGGCACCTCGGCGGCGAGTGGGATGGTGATTGTTTCGACGATAGCATTGGCCATCATGGTTTCCAACGATCTCGTCATGCCATTGCTTCTTCGAAGAATGCGTTTATCGCAGCGTAATCATCGTCATTTCTCCGGATTGTTGCTCGTTATTCGTCGTGGTTTGATTCTGTTACTCCTGCTTGGGGCATGGGGCTTCTATCAGGCGTTTGGAAGTATTCACTCACTCTCTGCCATTGGTTTTCTCTCGTTTGCGGCAATCACTCAATTTGCGCCTGCATTAATTGGCGGAATGTACTGGCGACAAGGGAATCGTAAAGGGGTCTATGTTGGCCTTGCAGTCGGATTCACTTTGTGGCTCATCACCTTAATGAGCCAAACGGATATGTTGGCTGGCAGCGCGGAAAGTAACTTGCTGCTGTGGCTAATTACACCGCCAGAGCTATTGCAGAGTTGGGAAGTAAAGAACTCTGATTGGGGTATCGTGCTCAGTGTTACGCTCAATACGCTCTGTTATGTCGTGGTCTCTCTATTTACTCGGGCAAGCCTAAGTGAACGCTTACAGTCGGCGTCGTTTGTGGGTACGCCGCTGCCTGAGAGTGAAAACATCAGTCTTTATCAAAGCAGAGTGACCGTGGGTGAGCTAGAGATGCTTGCCTCTCGCTTTGTTGGGCGACAGAGAGTGCGCAGTGCGTTTAGGCAGTATTGGGAGCAGCAAAGGGAGACGTTACTGCCCAATCAGCAAGCCCCTTCAACCTTGATTCGTCATACTGAGCGTGTGCTTGCTGGTGTGTTTGGCGCTTCGTCGGCGAAGTTAGTCCTTACTTCTGCGTTGCAAGGCAGAAACATGCAACTGGAAGAGGTGGCGACCATCGTTGATGAGGCCTCTGAGCTGTACGATTTCAGCCGTGGCCTTCTTCAAGGGGCAATTGAGCATATTGGTCAAGGGATCGCGGTGGTTGATAAGCAGTTGAGACTGGTGGCTTGGAACCAACGTTATCTAGAGCTGTTTACCTTTCCTACTGGGTTGATTCAGGTGGGCAGGCCGATTGCTGATGTCATCAGACACAACGCTGAGCAAGGTTTATGTGGCCCAGGTGACCCTGAAGAGCATGTGCGTCGCCGAGTATTCCACTTAGAGCAAGGCACTCGCCATACCTCTTCCCGCGTTCGCCCTGACGGCCGAGTGATTGAAGTGCAAGGTAACCCAATGCCAGGGGGCGGTTTCGTAATGAGCTTTACTGACATTACGGTGTTCCGAGATGCTGAGCAAGCGTTAAAAGACGCCAATGAATCCCTAGAAGAGCGTGTAAAAGAACGGACGCAAGAGCTCGAACAACTCAATAAAAAGTTGGTCAATGCGACCCAGCGCTCCGAACATGAATCGCAATCTAAATCACGATTCCTTGCCGCAGTAAGTCACGACTTGATGCAACCGCTGAATGCGGCACGCCTGTTTGCGTCTTCACTGTCAGAAGTGGCAAAAGACAGTGAAACCCAGCGTTTATCCCATCATATTGAAAGTGCCTTAGGAGCTGCGGAAGACTTGATTGGCGATCTGCTTGATATCTCGCGTTTGGAGTCAGGCAAGCTTGATGTCAATGTGCACGGGTTTGCGATCAACGATGTACTGGCAAACCTCAATGCTGAATTCAGTGCGCTGGCGAAACAGCAGGGGATTGAGTTCACTATGATTCCAAGTCAGCTACTAGTGCAATCTGACCCTAAGTTATTGCGTCGAGTGGTACAGAACTTCTTAACCAACGCATTCCGCTATAGTCCGAAAGGTAAAGTGGTTCTTGGCGTTAGACGTGTTGCAGGCCAAGCTCGCATTGATGTGTGGGATAACGGCATGGGCATTGATGAGGATAAACAACAAGAGATATTTGAAGAGTTTAATCGTGGCTCTCAAGTGCGATCTGATCAAGGCTTAGGTTTAGGGCTTGCCATTTCTAAGGGGATTGCTCATGTGTTAGGGCACCAGATCACGATGCGGTCTTGGCCGAGCAAAGGCAGCGTATTTTCCATTACTCTTGCTCGCAGTGAACAAGCGATTGCTCCAGTTAAAACGGTTCCCGTTGCAGCTGTGTCCGATCTTAGCCACCTTAAAGTGCTGTGCGTGGACAATGAAAACGATATCTTAGTCGGAATGGAGAACTTGCTTGGGCGTTGGGGCTGTGATGTACGTACAGCAGTTGATCTCGTTAATTCGTTGCAAGCCATTGAAGATACTTGGGTGCCCGATGTGATCCTCTCTGACTATCGCTTGGATAACGGTCGAACTGGATTGGAAGTGCTTCAACAATGTCGCTTGCGTTTGGGCGATAGCTTTATTGGCGTGATCATCAGTGCAGACCGAACGGATGACATGCTTGATGGAATAAAATCGAATGGCTTTAGCTTCATTCCCAAGCCAGTGAAACCTCTTAAATTGAGGGCAGTATTGAATCGAGTGTAGATAGGTATAGTAGAGAAGGTTTGCGATTGGCTCACCTTCTCACTGGATCTATTCCTAAGGTTAGCAGCCCCTAAAAACAGTACTTATTCATCGCTTTTGACAAAACGTCGATGGTTGGGTCAATAAACTCGAAAGCTAAGAACTCATCTGGCTGGTGGGCTTGGTCGATAGAGCCTGGGCCAAGAACCAATGTTGGACAAAGCTGCTGGAGGAAAGGTGCCTCGGTACAATAGTTCACTGTCTCTGAGTCAATGCCGCATATCTCTTCTACACCTGCAATGAACGGATGGTCGTGTTGACACTCATAGCCTGGGATCGGTTCATGCAGCGGCGTAATCGCGATTCTGCCCGGCCATTTTGCTTCGACCTCTTTTAATGCGCCGCGTAGCATGTTGTCTAACCCATCTAAACTAATGCCGGGAAGAGGACGCACGTCATAGTGAAGCTCACAACAGCCACAGATACGGTTTGCGCTGTCACCACCATGGATATGACCAAGGTTTAAAGTTGGACTCGGGATAGCAAAACCCGGGTGATGGTACTCTTTGACTAACTTGTCACGCAGCTGCATTAAGGCAAACAAGACTTCATGCATGATCTCAATAGCGTTCACACCTAAGGCAGGATCGGAAGAGTGGCCTGATTTACCGGTTACACGCACAGCGTTCGCGACATGACCTTTATGGCCACGAATAGGGACTAAGCTAGTGGGCTCACCAATAATGCAGTAATCCGGTTTGAACGGTGCATTTTCGGTAAAGTGGCGAGCACCCAGCATGGTAGTTTCTTCGTCACAGGTTGCGAGCACATAGAGCGGCTTGGTTTGTTTACTCCAGTCTACCTTCTTTACTGCTTCAATAATGAAAGCGAAGAAGCCTTTCATGTCGGCAGTACCTAATCCATAGAAGCGATTGTTATCTTCAGTCAGTGCATGAGGGTTATAGTTCCAACGACCTTCATCAAATGGAACGGTATCGCTGTGGCCAGCTAAAAGCAGTCCGCCTTCCCCGGTGCCTTTTTTGGCGATGAGGTTGTGCTTACCCTCCTCAACCTGCTCGACTTCCACTTCAAAGCCGATGTCTTTTAACCAAGTCGCTAGTTTTTCAATGACTTTGGCGTTCCCTTCATCCCAACTTGGGTCTGTAGAACTAATAGAAGAGGTGGAAATTAGGCCTTGGTAGACCTCAAGAAAACTTGGTAATTGCATAATTAGTTTACATTCCCTGTTGACAGAATTCGGCTAAGAAGGTAAAACACATATTAAATCACTTTTATTGAATAAAAAACCAATAAAAGCAAAATAAATTAAATTTATAGTCACTATCTGCAGTGGCAATTTTGAGTAAGAGATGGATGTCAGAGATGCTTAAAACCACAATCATAGGTGCAAGCGGTTATACCGGAGCGGAGTTGGCCCTAATGGTCCATAAACACCCTGAGCTTACGCTATCAGGTTTGTATGTTTCCGCCAATAGTCTAGATGCTGGAAAGTGCATCTCAGAACTGCATGGAAAACTGGCGGGTGTGGTTGAACAACCGGTTGAGCCTCTCAAAGATCCACAGGCAGTCGCTCAGCAAAGCGATGTCATCTTCTTAGCTACTGCGCATGAGGTCAGCCATGATCTTGCACCAATTTTTCTAGCACAAGGCTGTCAGGTATTTGATTTGTCCGGTGCATTCCGTGTGAAGCAAGAAGGCTTCTACAACGAATTTTACGGTTTTGAGCATCAACATGAGGCATGGCTAGATAACGCCACTTACGGTTTAGCAGAGTGGAATAGTGAAGGTATCAAGCAAAGCCAATTAATTGCGGTACCTGGTTGCTACCCAACGGCATCTCAGTTAGCGATCAAACCGTTACTTGAACAAGGGCTGATTAACTCTAATCAGTGGCCAGTGATCAATGCGACCAGTGGTGTGTCAGGGGCAGGAAGAAAAGCTTCAATGACCAACAGCTTCTGCGAAGTGAGCTTACAAGCTTACGGCGTATTTAATCACCGTCATCAGCCAGAAATCGCATCTCACCTGGGTACGGACGTGATCTTCACACCTCATCTCGGCAACTTTAAGCGTGGCATTCTGGCCACGATTACGATGAAGCTTGCCTCAGGTGTGACGGAAGAACAAATTTCAGCGGCGTTTGAAGCGGCTTATCAAGGCAAGCGTGCAGTGCGTTTAATGGCTTCAAAGTTACCGACACTACAAAATGTTGAAAATACCCCTTTCTGCGATATTGGCTGGAAGGTTCAAGGTGAGCACATCATCGTTGTTTCAGCGATTGATAACTTACTAAAAGGTGCATCGAGTCAAGCGATGCAATGTGTAAACATCCACTACGGGTTTCCAGAGCTAACTGCTCTTGTGTAATTGAGCAGGGAAGGAATAAGTGATGACAGATAACAAACAAACTCCATTAGTGATTAAGTTAGGCGGTGCTGCACTGTCGTGTACTGAGACGTTAAGCCAAGTATTTGGTGCAATTGCTAACTATCAAGCACAAGCTCAGCGACGAATCGTGATCGTCCATGGAGGTGGTTATCTGGTGGACGATCTCATGGCGAAGCTACAACTGGAAACAGTAAAGAAAGATGGCTTGCGAGTGACTCCTTATGACCAAATCCCTGTTATTGCAGGTGCATTAGCAGGTACGGCCAACAAACTACTACAAGGCCAAGCGATCAAAGATGGTTTGAATGCTGTTGGTCTGAGCCTGGCCGATGGTGGGCTTTGTCAGGTGGAAGAGCTAAACCCTGAACTGGGTGCCGTTGGAAAAGCGGCGCCAGGTGATTCAAGTGTATTGCAGGCCGTTTTAGAAACGGGTGCTTTGCCAATCATTAGCTCGATCGGCCTTACAGCGCAAGGTCAACTGATGAATGTGAATGCAGACCAAGCGGCTGTGGCAGTTGCAGGCGCATTAGACGCAGAGTTGGTTCTTTTATCTGATGTGAGCGGTGTACTGGATGGCAAAGGGCACTTGATTAAATCACTGGATGAAAAAGAAGCGCAAAACTTGATCACAGGTCAGGTCATTACGGACGGCATGATTGTGAAAGTAAATGCGGCTTTAGAAGCGGCACAAGATTTAGGCCGACCAATTGAAGTAGCAACGTGGCGTTACCCAGACAAACTGACTCAGTTGTTTGCGGGCGAGAGTATCGGTACTCAGTTTTTACCACTGTAACTCAAAGTATTTCGGCTCAGTGCGGAGCGCATAGAGCCAACAAAATAGAATTTAATAGGAAGTAACCCGTAGCACTGACCGCCAAGCGCAGCGCCGGGATTTTGGAGAAAAGAAAATGAGCAAAGTTCAAGTAAATAAAGTAGTTGTCGCATACTCTGGCGGTCTAGATACATCAGTGATCATTCCATGGCTAAAAGAGAACTATGACTGTGAAGTAGTGGCTTTCGTTGCTGATGTTGGTCAGGGTGAAGAAGAGCTAGCGGGTATCGAAGAGAAAGCGAAAGCGTCAGGGGCGTCTGAGTGTTACATCGCCGATCTTAAAGAAGAGATGGTGGCAGATTACATCTACCCAACGCTTAAAACCGGTGCTTACTACGAAGGTAAATACCTACTGGGTACATCAATGGCGCGTCCAATCATTGCTAAAGCTCAAGTAGAAGTAGCACGTAAAGTAGGTGCTGACGCTCTATGTCACGGCTGTACTGGTAAAGGTAATGACCAAGTTCGTTTTGAAGGCGCATTCGCAGCACTAGCACCAGACCTACACGTAATTGCACCGTGGCGTGAATGGGATCTTGTGAGCCGTGAAGAGTGTCTAGACTACCTTGCTGAGCGTAACATTCCGTGTACTGCATCTTTAACTAAGATCTACTCTCGTGATGCTAACGCATGGCACATCTCGACCGAGGGTGGCGTTCTAGAAGATACATGGAATGCACCAAACGATGATTGCTGGGCTTGGACAGTCGATCCAGAGCAAGCTCCAAATGAAGCGGAATACGTTACGCTGAAAGTTGAGAAAGGTGCCGTTGTTGCCGTTGATGGTGAAGCTATGACGCCATACAACGCACTGGTTTACTTAAACGAGAAAGGTGTGAAGCACGGTGTTGGTCGTATCGATATCGTTGAGAACCGTCTGGTAGGCATGAAGTCTCGTGGTTGTTACGAAACTCCAGGGGGCACCATCATGATGGAAGCGCTACGTGCTGTAGAGCAGCTTGTTCTGGATAAAACAGCGTTTGAGTTCCGTGAAGAGCTCGGCGTAAAAGCGTCTCACCTAGTTTATGATGGTCGTTGGTTCACGCCACTATGTAAGTCAATCCTTGCTGCTTCAGAAGAGCTAGCACAAGATGTGAATGGTGAAGTAGTCGTGAAACTGTACAAAGGCCATGCAATTGTGACTCAGAAACGTTCAGATAACAGCTTATACTGTGAAGAGTTTGCAACCTTTGGTGAAGACGAAGTGTACGACCAAAGTCATGCTGAAGGCTTCATTCGCCTTTACTCTCTATCTAGCCGCATCCGTGCGCTAAACAGTCAGAAAAAATAATCTGACCTAGATTTTAGATAAGAAAGCCCGCTTGTGTATGCAAGCGGGCTTTTTGTTTGTCTCTCCAAATGGGATTAAACGCTTTTCATGAATAAATATGTTAAAAAAGTGAATTAATACTTTATTTTTAATTTAATTTGCCGTAACTTTGAACCATCATAAAATACTGAATACAATTCAGAGTCAATCTAAGCAATAACAGCAATTCACTATCGATAGTGAGTATAGGTAATCAGGAGATACGCAATGGCATTATGGGGTGGAAGATTTACCCAAGCAGCAGATACGAGATTCAAAGATTTTAACGACTCATTGCGTTTCGATTACCGACTAGCTGAACAAGATATCGTAGGTTCTATCGCTTGGTCAAAGGCATTACAGTCTGTAGACGTGTTGACCGAAGAAGAACAGCAAAAACTTGAGCTTGCACTGAACGAGTTAAAGCTTGAAGTGATGGAAGATCCGCATCAGATCCTACGTTCAGACGCTGAAGATATTCACTCTTGGGTTGAACAGCAGCTGATTGGCAAAGTGGGCGATTTGGGTAAAAAACTGCACACTGGCCGTTCACGTAACGATCAGGTGGCAACTGACCTAAAACTGTGGTGTCGTCAGCAAGGTCAACAATTGCTTATGGCACTTGACCGTCTGCAAGCACAAATGGTGTCTGTGGCGAAAGAGCACCAAGGTACGGTTCTTCCGGGTTATACGCACTTACAGCGTGCCCAGCCAGTCACTTTTGCACACTGGTGTTTGGCTTACGTTGAAATGTTCGAACGTGACTATTCTCGTCTAAGTGATGCTATCTATCGTCTTGATACTTGCCCACTGGGCTCGGGTGCACTTGCCGGTACCGCTTACCCGATGGATCGTGAGCAACTGGCACACAATCTTGGTTTCCGCCGTGCAACACGTAACTCGCTAGACTCTGTATCCGATCGTGACCATGTTATGGAGCTAATGTCGATCGCTTCTATCTCAATGCTACATCTATCTCGTCTTGCGGAAGATATGATTTTCTATAACTCTGGTGAGTCAAACTTCATCGAGTTAGCGGACACAGTGACGTCAGGCTCATCACTGATGCCGCAAAAGAAAAACCCAGATGCACTAGAGCTTATCCGTGGTAAGACTGGCCGTGTTTATGGCTCGCT
Organism: Vibrio sp. RE86; assembly: GCF_013114545.1. Lineage (GTDB taxonomy): Bacteria > Pseudomonadota > Gammaproteobacteria > Enterobacterales > Vibrionaceae > Vibrio. Next base: position 29,442 of record NZ_VTXI01000024.1, read on the forward strand.
AGCGGGTATGATGATGACGGTGAAAGCACTGCCACTTGCGTACAACAAAGACATGCAAGAGGACAAAGAAGGTCTGTTTGATGCTCTGGACACTTGGAATGATTGTATGGAGATGGCGGCACTGTGCTTTGATGGCATCAAAGTAAACGGTGAACGTACTCTAGAAGCGGCTAAGCAAGGTTACGCGAACTCAACTGAACTCGCAGACTACTTAGTCGCGAAAGGGATTCCTTTCCGTGAAGCGCATCATATCGTAGGTGTTACCGTAGTTGCTGCTATTGCTAAAGGCTGCGCGCTTGAAGAGCTCTCTATTGCTGAGTTGCAAGAGTTTTCTCCGGTGATTGAAGAAGATGTGTATGACATTTTGACGATTGAATCGTGTCTTGAAAAACGTAGTGCATTGGGTGGCGTTTCACCTAAGCAGGTAGCACATGCAGTTGAACAAGCGGAAGGTCGTTTGACTAAGCGTGATACATCTGCTGTGAATGTCCGTCCGGCACGTTTGACTGACATTGAATCGCTTGAAGGTATGGTGACTTACTGGGCCAACATGGGTGAAAACTTACCGCGCTCTCGCAGTGAATTGGTACGTGATATTGGCTCCTTTGCGGTTGCAGAGCACCATGGTGAGGTTACTGGATGTGCATCGCTCTACGTCTATGACTCAGGGCTAGCAGAAATTCGCTCACTGGGCATAGAAGCAGGCTGGCAAGGTCAGGGGCAAGGCAGTGCGATTGTGCAATACTTGGTTGATAAAGCACGTGAAATGGCGATTAAGAAAGTCTTTGTATTGACACGTACTCCAGAGTTCTTTATGAAGCAGTCATTCTTGCCAACATCGAAGTCGCTTCTACCTGAGAAAGTGCTGAAAGATTGCGACCAATGCCCACGTCAACATGCTTGTGATGAAGTGGCGCTGGAAGTGAACTTAGTCGAGCAGTCGATCGCTCGTGTGAATGTTGCGTAACTGGTTGAATAAAAAGAACTCAGAAAAAGATCAAAAAAGATCGAAGTTTTTTGGGAACTAATAAGGGAAGGCAGGGTCTATTAAAGTACCACTGCTTTTTCTTAGAAGAATCTAAGAAGGCCCCGGACCAGATTTGGTTACGGGGCTTTTTTCTTTTTCCCGCCTCGCTTTGCCCCCACTATTTTGAGCAAAGATTTTTATTCTTTTCGGCTGTGGCGTTTTCGCCAAGGCAAGATCACAAACCTCATCCATAAGTGAAGAAATAGCAGGCCATTGAAGGCAAAACCTGCCATTACCAGCGCGATCGACTCAATGCTCGTCGGGCTATCTCTAAATACAAACCACCATATCACCCAACAAAGTACTGACAGTACAGTGAGTTGATTCATACAGCGTTGGCAGCGACCGATTTTTTTCCAAAACCAGCCGTTATTTTTACAGTGAGGGCATGTCATGGTGATACGAATTAGGTAACATTACTTGCTATAGAGTATCGTAATCGAATTTAAAAGTGAGAAAAATGATCGAACGTCAACAGACCAAGCAGCGCATGAGCCGCATTGTTAAGCACAATGGTACCATCTATCTTTGTGGCCAAGTGTGTGCTGATGCAACAAAAGACATCACTGAGCAGACTCAAACCATGCTAGATAAAGTGGAAGAGCTTCTTATTGAAGCTGGCAGTGATAAAGAACATATGTTGTCAGCGACGATCTACTTGAAAGATATGAAAGACTTTCAAGAGATGAATGCGGTTTGGGATGCTTGGGTTCCTGAAGGCCACGCTCCAGCTCGTGCTTGTGTGACAGCGGATATGGCGCGTGAAGCTCTATTGGTTGAGATCTCAGTGATCGCAGCAGAGAAGAATAGCAGTTGTTGCTAATATTCTGATTGAAAAGTAAAAAGGAAAGCACCGCGCTTTCCTTTTTTGTTTGGGCTGATTTTGCTCGCGCAATTAGCCTAAGTAAGTTTCTAGCTCTTCGCTACCACCGATGTGCTTACCACCGATGAAGACTTGAGGAACAGTCGCTCGGCCAGTGATTGCACGTAGGCTCACTGTTGTTGCATCTTTGCCTAACACAATCTCTTCATACTGAAGGCCGTGATCGATTAGGTTTTGTTTTGCTTTCACACAGAATGGACAACCTGGTTTAGAGAATACAGTGATCGATTCTTGTGTTTTGTATGCTGGTGCAATGTGCTTAAGCATAGTGTCAGCGTCAGAAACTTTGAACGGGTCGCCTGGCTCGTTTGGTTCGATGAACATTTTCTCTACCACACCGTTTTTCACCAGCATGCTGTAGCGCCATGAACGTTTACCAAACCCTAGGTCGTCTTTGTCAACAAGCATACCCATGCCATCAGTGAACTCGCCGTTACCGTCAGGAATGAAGGTAATGTTCTCGGCTTCTTGGTTCTCTTTCCACGCATTCATTACGAACGTATCGTTTACCGATAGACATAGAATCTCATCCACACCGTGCTCTTTAAAGACTGAGAATAGCTCGTTGTAGCGAGGTAGATGGCTTGATGAACAGGTAGGTGTGAACGCACCCGGCAAGCTAAATACGATGACGGTCTTGTCTTTGAATAGCTCGTCTGTTGTTACATTCACCCAAGCGTCACCTTGGCGAGTTGGGAAAGTAACTTGAGGTACGTGTTGACCTTCTTTAGATGCAAACATAGTGATTTCCTTTTTTATTTTTTGAATTTGTTTTTGAGTCTTATCAGTGTAGTGACTGTGCTCTGTTTCGATGAAGTTATTATTAAAGAAATCCTTTGATAGCTCTAATCGTTTAATGCTATGGTTTTGATAGATGTTTTCTATCTGAGATAAGAGAGCCTAAAATGAATATCAGAGATTTTGAATACTTAGTCGCGTTGGCTGAACACAAACACTTTCGTAAAGCGGCGGAAGCTTGCTTTGTTAGCCAACCGACGTTGAGTGGTCAAATCCGTAAGCTCGAGGATGAAATTGGTACCGCCTTGCTTGAGCGCAGTAGCCGTAGGGTATTGTTCACCGATGCTGGTTTGCAGCTGGTGGACCAAGCGAAGCGAATTCTCACCGAGGTCAAAACATTTAAAGATATGGCTAGCGGGCAAGCCGGTGAAATGGTTGGCCCTATGCACATCGGCTTTATCCCAACGGTGGGACCTTACTTGCTACCGAAGATCGTACCGATGTTGAAAGAGTCCTTTCCTGATTTAGAGCTGTATCTGCATGAAGCGCAAACTCATCAGTTAGTTCGTCAGCTTGAAGATGGCAAGTTGGACTGTTTGGTATTGGCAGCGGTTGCTGAAACGGCAGCGTTTAAAGAGATAGAAGTGTACAACGAGCCATTAAGTGTCGCGGTTCCTTGCGATCATGAGTGGGCAGGGCTAGAAGAAGTCGACATGCTTGATCTCAACGGCAAGACGGTACTGGCCCTTGGTGATGGTCACTGCTTACGTGATCAGGCTTTAGGTTTCTGTTTTGCTGCTGGCGCGAAAGATGATGAACGCTTTAAAGCAACGAGTCTTGAGACGCTGCGTAACATGGTTGCCGCAGGTGCTGGTATTACGTTGTTGCCAAAGCTCTCTTTGCCGAAAGAAAAGAAGAAAGATGGCGTCTGTTATGTCAAAGCGACGAACCCAGTGCCATCACGTAGTATCGTTTTAGCCTACCGACCAGGTTCTCCTTTGCGCAGTCGATTTGAGCAGCTTGCTCAAGCGATTCAAGATGAGCTACAGATTTATTAAGCTTACTGCACTGAAAAATAAAAAAGGCTGATGGGGAAACATCAGCCTTTTTGCTACTTTTTGTTCGAGTTAGAACAGCTCTTCATCCCCATCTTCTGAGGTGTAAATGCTGTCTGTAATTTCACTAGAGACATACTCAGTAGGCTGAGTGCCATCTAGGAAGTATTCGAACATTGAGCTTGAATCAAACTTATTGGTCAGCAAGCCTGAATCTCGATCGATACGAACACGAACAATATTTTCAGGAATGTGTTTCTCTTGCTGTGGGACACCTTCCAATGCCGTATGCATGAAATCTACCCATGCTGGTTGAGCTGTTTTAGCGCCAGCTTCTGCACCAGAGATTTGATTCTTATCTAGGTTACTGTTTGGTTTAGTGCGACCTAACTTACGGTTATGGTCATCAAAACCTACCCAAGCAACCGCGACCATACCTGGGCCATAACCGTTGTACCAAGCATCTTTCGAGTCGTTAGTTGTACCGGTTTTACCACCAATGTCACGACGCTTAAGCTTTTGAGCTCGCCAGCCAGTACCGTTCCAGCCAGTGCCTTCACGCCAATTACCCCCACCCCACACGTTGCTGTACATCATTTCACGCATTAGGAACGCAGTCTGCTCCGAAATCACTTGTGGCGCGTAGTGCGGCTGCTCTGACTCGTCAACGATGTCTTGCTCTGCAAACTCGTTGCTGATGGTGCTTGGCTGCTGACAATCCTGATGACAGATACTCTTAGGCTTTGCTTCAAACTCTAGGTCACCGTATGGGCCTTCTACGCGACTGATATAGAAAGGCTCAACATAGTAACCACCGTTAGCGAATACTGAGTAACCCTGTGCCATTTTCATTGGCGTCAAGCTACCTGCACCTAAGGCAATGGTCTCTGAACGTGGAACTTGGTTGATGTCGAAGCCAAAGCGAGTAAGGTACTGACGGCTCTCATCTAGGCCAACGTCACGTAACACACGCACAGCCATTACGTTTTTAGATTGAGCAAGACCAATGCGAAGGCGTGTTGGACCTGTATACGTCGGTGGCGAGTTTTTTGGTCGCCATGCCGTACCTTGGCTCTTATCCCACTGGTTGATCGGTGCATCATTAATTAATGTTGCTAGGGTTAAGCCTTGATCAATTGCTGCAGAATAGATGAATGGCTTGATACTCGAACCAACCTGACGAACAGATTGTGTCGCACGGTTGAACTTATTATGGATAAAGTTAAAGCCGCCAACTAACGACAGTACTGCACCATTTTCTGGGTTCATCGCAACGAAAGCGGTGTTTGCGTTAGGAACTTGGCTCAAGTGCCATGCAAATTGATTCTCTTCGCCTTCGACAGCTGTCTCAACTTGGCGTACCCAAATTTGCTCGCCCTCTGCCAATACATCTTTGGCATGTTTTGGAGCAGGGCCTTGGCGGTCATCGGTTAGGAATTTTCTGGCCCATTTAATGCCGTCCCAATCGATAGTTTGAACACCTTCACCTTTCACCCAAACGGTCGCTTGTTTGTTATCAACTTTAGTCACAACAGCGGGCTTGAGTTTGCCGTAAGTTGGCACTTTATTCAGCGTTTTCTCGATCTTCTGTTCATCGAAGACAGCTTGACCCGATTTCCAAAGTACCTTTTCAGCACCGCGGTAACCATGACGCTCATCGTAAGAAAGCAGGTTGTTTACTGCAGACTCATTCGCTGCATTTTGCAGTTTAGAATCGACAGTAGTGTAGATATTCATACCAGAAGTGTAAGCATCTTCACCGTAGCGTGACACCATCCAAGCACGAGCGAGCTCTGCAACATAGGGTGCTCTAAGCTCGATTTCCGCGCCGTGATAACGGGAAATAATCTCTTCAGCGCGTGCTTCATCGTACTCTTGTTGAGTGATGTATTTCTCGTCCAACATACGTAGCAGAACGACATTACGGCGGTTCGTTGCACGCTCGATCGAGTAGATTGGGTTCATCGTCGATGGCGCTTTAGGCATACCAGCAAGTGTTGCCACCTGGCTCAGTGAGAGATCTTTTAGCTCTTTACCAAAGTAGGTCTGAGCGGCCGCGCCAAAGCCGTATGAACGGTAGCCTAAGAAGATCTTATTTACATACAGTTCCATGATCTCTTGCTTTGAGAGCAGTTGCTCAATATGGATAGCAATGAAGATCTCTTTGATTTTACGCATGATCTTCTTCTCATTTGAGAGGAAGAAGTTACGCGCTAGCTGCTGAGTAATGGTACTTGCGCCCTGCTTCGCAGATCCTGACATCGCGACAACGACGGCAGCACGGGTAATACCGATTGGGTCAATACCTGGGTGGTCATAGAAACGGCTATCTTCTGTAGCAATTAGAGCTTCGACCAAGTGGCGTGGAATCTCATCATAAGCAACTGGGATACGGCGCTTTTCACCAAATTGAGAAATAAGCTTGCCGTCTTGGCTAAAGACCTGCATCGGAGTTTGCAGTTCAACGTCTCTGAGTGTGGCTACATCTGGTAGCTCGGGCTTCACATAAAGATAGAAGCCGAAAATTGTACCGACTCCAAGAATTATGCAAATCAATGTGAATATAAACAGTCGCTTTATGAACTTCACCGTAGATTCCCTGATTGAATGGGTTCACTTTATGCAAACCCTTGTACTTTAAGCTAAAAAATCTAGCTCAACTTTTATGCGTTTATTTAACCATCAATTTAAACCTATGAGCAAAGCAAAAAGTACGGAGCCAAGCTAAATGGGTAAATCACTAGTTACAGGCATTGATATCGGGCACCACAGCATTAAAGCGGTGGTACTCAAGCCATACAAAGGCACATATGCGCTTGTAGGTTATCAAGAGTTGCCTATTGAATCGGACATTTTCTCTGATAACCACATGTTAAATTATCAGAAAATTGTAAAGAAACTCAAAGAACTAAGAAAGGGTCTACCTAGATTTAGCCGCAAAGTTTCTTTGGCTGTCCCAGATAACGCTGTAATAAGTAAAGTATTACAGATAGATAGGGATTTAGAAGGACAAGAAAAAGAGTTTGCGATCTTCCAAGCTTTCTCTCATCAATCTCCGTTTCCTATTGAAGAACTTACTTTAGATTTTGTGGCGTTGGATGATTCAACGGCTAGCCAAAGTATGACTAGCTATCAGGTTTACGCTACTAAGAAAGATTTGATCGAGAGTCGTGTACAAGCGGTTGAGAAGGCCGGGTATCAAACGGTTTTGATGGACGTACAAGCCCATGGATTAACTCAGGTATGGCAGTTAGCCGCTCAGAAGTATCAGAAACAGAACTGGGTAATGCTTGAAGTAGGGCTAAGCCAGTCGTGCTTGTGTATCGATTTCTATGATAAAGCCCCCTTTTGCAAAGACATTCCTCTTGGTACTCAAACAATTGAACAGCTTAAATATGACAGTGCGTTGATACACGATTCAACCGAACAATTTATTCGAGCCTTGATTGAAAAGCTTCAACGTCAATTGCAGCTTTTCGCTTCCTTACATGGCTCCGCTATCGAGGGGATTTGGTTATGCGGCGGCGGAGCGATGACACCTATGTTGGCGGAAGAGATAAGCCGCAGACTAAACCTTCCTTGTGAGTTGTTTGATCCGTTAAGCCTCCTAGAGCAAAAAAGAGTCAAATCTAATAGCGATGGCCGTCATCATTATGCTTACAGCACCGCCGTTGGGCTAGCATTGAGAGGGTTAAATTGGTTGGAGCATAAACATGCTGCATAACGTTAACCTTCTTCCGTGGCGAGATGAGCTGAGAGCGCGCCATAAGAAGCGCTTCCTTCAATTGGTGCTATTGGGTGCCTTGTTAGCGTTTGGCTTGCAGTGGATAGCGGGCAACTATCTTGAGCAGCAGTCCCAACAGCAATACTCTCGTATCAGCTACCTTAAATCCTATATCGGGCAGCTCGATAAACAGATTCACGCCCTTAAAAAGGTCGAACAGGAACATAAGGCCTTACTGACGAGGCTCTCCGTGGTGGAGCAACTGCAGGTCAACCGCAATAAAACTACCGATTTTATGAATGCAGTTCCTCTACTCATCCCTGACGGTGTTTATGTCGACAAGATAAAGATGAATGGCCAACGAATCGAGATCGCAGGTATCAGCGATACCACCTCTCGGCTTGCAACCATGCTCGATAACTTAGAGAAATCTGCTCAACTTAAAAACGTCGAAATGCACTCCATCGTGCATGGAAAAATACGCTTCGGCAAAAAGTTTCAGGTGTTTAATGTTTCGTTTGTGTTCGCCTCTTCGACAGTAAAAAAAGGAGAGCAGAATGGCTAGTTACACAGATTTGGACATTGAAGAGATCCCTGAATGGCCTTTGATTCCTCAATTGCTGGTGATTTTTTTATTAGTGGCTCTGCTTCAAGGGGCGGGGTATTGGTTCTACCTAAAACCCCAGATAGAGACTATCGATGTGCTCAAGCAGGAAGAACGAAACTTAAAGGCGACCTTGGCGATTAAGGCCAATAAGGTCGCGACACTGCCGAAACTGCAAGCTCAGCTTGATGAGCTATCCGAGCGCTACGATTACCTTTCTCGCCAATTACCCGTGGCGAAAGAGCTTGCGAGCATGTTGGCCTCTGTGAATGAAGTGGGGCTCAAAAACTCGCTGACCTTTACCCGCATAGATTGGGGGAAAAAGCAGAATCAAGAGTTCCTTTACCGCCTCCCTTTGAATATCGAATTGACGGGGGACTACCACAACATTGGCAGTTTTACTCAAGCGATTGCCGAGCTACCTAGGATCATCAATTTCGACGATGTCTATTGGCAACGAGTGAGCTTAGAAAGTAGCACCTTGCATTTTAGGGTGCGTGCTTACACCTACCAATTCAAGCCAGAGGTGCAAGATGAGCAATAAATGGCCGTACCTCCTTTTTTTCCTGCCTGTATTTTTTGGTTGTAAAGCGAATGAAGAGTCATTGGATAGCTATGTGGCCGATGTAGAGAAGCGAGCTCGTAAAGATGTGATTGATCTAGCACCAGTGATTGATTTTCAGACATCTCAATATCTTGCTCACGAGCAACGTGAACCTTTTGTCTTGCCTCAAGCGGCTCTGGTGGTCAATCAGCCTAAAGTGAAGAAGGATTGTTGGCAGCCTACTAACCGTCGCAAAAGCGGCAAACTCGAACGTTATCCGCTAAGTAAATTAAGACTCAAAGGCGTCATGAGCAGCAATGGAAAAGTGTCAGCTTTGGTTCAAACACCCTCGGGCACCGTGGTGAAGGTCAATGCGGGCCAATACATTGGGGTGAACAACGGCAAGATTACCCGAGTCACCGATAAGTATTTAAAGATTAATGAAACCCTGCCAGATGGATTGGGGTGTTGGAATAAGCGCAACGTTAAGTTGGCTCTAAAGTAAGATGTTAAAGGTTGAGATGGAACAATGATTAATGGATTAATAAACGGGTTGAGGCAAGGGGTACTTGTTCTATGTTGTGCTTGCGTGTCCGTGTTAGCTGTAGCCGAGGAGAATGCCCCCAACTTACTAAAGAGTATCGACTTTCGGGTAGACAAAGACCAAAACGCAAAAATTATTGTTCAACTGGAAAACCCCAGAGTGGCAGTTGACCTACAAAGAGCTCAAGAGGGGTTAAGTATTGAGCTTCTCAATACTCAGGTACCTGAAGACAAGCTATATCTTATCGATGTGAAGGACTTTGCGACCAATGTTGAATCGATCGAAGTGTTTCGTAAGCAGCCCAGCGCACTGCTCATTGCGGCGGTAAAAGGGGAGTACAGCTTTGACTACAGCTTGAATGGCACCTATCTAGAAGTGGTCGTGAAGCCCGTAAAAGAACAACAAGCACCCAAGCAAAAAAGCATCTTAGAAAAAGAAGGTAAGAAGATCTCCATCAACTTCCAAGATATCCCAGTACGAAACGTACTACAGCTGATTGCTGACTATAACGATTTTAACTTGGTGGTTTCAGATTCGGTGTCAGGTAACTTAACCCTGCGCCTCGATGGCGTGCCTTGGCAGCAAGTATTGGACATTATCCTGCAAGTGAAAGGTCTTGATAAACGAGTCGATGGCAATGTCGTACTTGTTGCGCCTAAAGCTGAGTTAGATGCGCAAGAGCAGCAGATCTTAGAGAAAGCGCGTTTGGAAGAAGAGCTTGGTGACCTCAGCTCGCAGATCGTCAAAGTGAAATTTGCTAAAGCGTCTGAAATCGCCGATATGATTGGAGGTGATGGAGCATTAAGTATGCTGTCTGAGCGAGGTTCGCTGAGTGTTGATGAACGAACCAATGCACTTCTGATTCGTGATCTGCAAGAGAACATTGATGTCATTCGAGAAATCGTAGATTCACTAGATGTGCCCGTGAAGCAGGTACAGATTGAAGCACGTATTGTGACGGTCAACGAAGGTAACTTGGATGAGTTAGGGGTTCGTTGGGGTTACAGTAATACCAACGGCAGTACTTCAATTGGCGGTAGTATCGAAGACAATGTGTATGGGTTTGTGCCGATTGACGATATGCTCAATGTGAATCTGGCGGCCACGTCAGCCAACGCATCAACCATCGCCTTTCAAGTCGCTAAATTGGGATCCGATATGCTATTGGACCTCGAGCTTTCGGCATTACAGCGAGAATCAAAGGCTGAAGTCATTTCTAGCCCACGATTGATTACCACCAATAAAAAGCCCGCTTATATTGAGCAGGGTACCGAAATTCCATATCTTGAATCGTCTTCTAGTGGGGCAACAAGTGTTGCATTTAAAAAAGCAGTACTCAGTCTCAAAGTGACCCCACAAATCACCCCTGACAATCGTTTAGTGTTGGATCTGAGTGTTACCCAAGATAGACCAGGAGATATCGTTAAGACAGGCACTGGTGAAGCGGTAGCGATTAATACACAGCGCATCGGGACACAAGTACTGGTCAATAATGGCGAAACGGTAGTTCTTGGGGGAATTTTCCAACACAGTGTGACTGATGCGGTCGATAAGGTGCCACTGCTTGGCGATCTGCCTGTTTTAGGGGCACTTTTTAAACGAACTTATCAACAAATGGGTAAGAGTGAGCTGCTGATTTTTGTTACACCAAAAGTGGTAATTCAGTAATAATTCCATTTGGTGAAAAAATAAATTTGCATTAATGGCACCTTATCTAGATAATTTCGGGTCTTATCACGATCTATCTGTGAGGAAACGGTGCCACAAGCATCTCCATTGCTGATTCCTAATCGGCTTTTCTTGTGGCGATGTCATTGAATTAACGTTGTAAATTACTGCTAAACATGGCTGAGAAACGCAATATTTTCCTTGTTGGCCCTATGGGTGCCGGCAAGAGCACAATCGGTAGACACCTAGCTCAACAACTTCACATGGAGTTTGTTGATTCTGATACCGTTATTGAAGAACGCACTGGCGCAGATATCGCTTGGGTATTTGATGTTGAAGGCGAAGATGGTTTCCGCAAGCGCGAAGAATCTGTGATTAATGACCTAACTGAAGAGCAAGGTATCGTACTTGCTACAGGTGGTGGTTCAATTAAGAGCAAAGAAAACCGCAACCGTCTTTCTGCGCGTGGCATTGTTGTTTACCTAGAAACAACAATTGAAAAGCAACTTGCTCGTACAAACCGCGACAAGAAGCGCCCATTACTACAAACTGATGATCCACGTGAAGTGTTAGAGTCTCTAGCTGGAGAACGTAACCCACTTTACGAAGAAATTGCGGATTACACAGTACGTACAGACGATCAAAGTGCAAAAGTGGTAGCCAACCAGATCGTAAAAATGCTAGAAGAACGTTAAGACTTTTAGCAATTGGAGAATACCCATGGAACGGATTACGGTCAGCCTAGGCGAACGTAGCTATCCAATCTCAATTGGCGCCGGATTATTTACTGATCCGGCCCACCTTTCTTTCTTGTCAGCAAAACAAAAAGTGGTTGTGATTTCTAATGTCACGGTTGCTCCGATTTATGCTGATAAAATCCTCTCCCTTCTTGACCAGTTAGGTTGCGAAGCTTCTCTGCTTGAACTGCCTGATGGCGAGCAGTACAAATCACTAGAAACGTTTAACACGGTAATGAGCTACCTACTTGAAGGTAACTTTGCGCGTGATGTCGTTGTGATTGCGCTTGGCGGTGGTGTGATTGGTGATTTGGTTGGTTTTTCGGCCGCGTGTTATCAGCGTGGTGTCGATTTTATTCAGATCCCAACGACGTTGCTTTCTCAGGTGGACTCGTCTGTTGGTGGTAAAACCGCGGTTAACCACCCGCTAGGCAAGAACATGATTGGTGCCTTCTACCAACCTAAAGCGGTGATCATCGATACCGATTGTTTGAAGACGCTACCTGAGCGTGAGTTCGCGGCAGGCATCGCAGAAGTGATCAAGTATGGCATCATCTACGATCAAGCGTTCTTTGTTTGGTTAGAAGAAAACCTCGATAAACTGTACCAACTTGATGAGCAAGCTCTGACGTATGCGATTGCCCGCTGTTGTGAAATTAAGGCTGAAGTGGTCGCTCAAGACGAAAAAGAGTCAGGAATTCGCGCATTGCTGAACCTAGGTCATACATTTGGTCATGCGATTGAAGCTGAGCTAGGTTATGGTAATTGGTTACACGGCGAAGCGGTTTCTTCGGGTACGATCATGGCAGCGAAAACAGCGCAGCTTCAAGGACTTATCACTGAAGAGCAAGTTGAGCGAATTCTCTCTATACTGAAGAGAGCAAATCTACCCGTTCACACTCCAGAGCAGATGTCATTCGCAGACTTCATGAAGCACATGATGCGTGACAAGAAGGTGCTTTCGGGTGAGCTTCGCTTGGTTCTACCAACCAGTATTGGTACGGCTGAAGTGGTAAAAGGTGTGCCTGAGTCGATTATCGAACAAGCCATCGACTTCGCCCGCACTGTTTAAATCATTGGGTTTGTAGTACCAATTTACCTTGCTATCGAGTGTTCATTGAGCTTAGGTAAATTGGTGCTGTACGCATTTTTATTAGGATTTCGGAAATGAGCTTGACGCATGCTCCTCGTATGTTGGAGCTAGATTCTCAGATAGAGCTATTAGAGCGTTTACAGTTACTTACCAACTTCGGTTCTAACCTAGTTACCATTGCCGGAGCGCAAGGGGCGGGTAAAACGTGGCTGGCGCAGCACTATTTGGAGTCTTGGGCTCAGGACAAAAACCAATCCTTACTGATGTGTTACCCCAATCAAGGGGATGAACAACGACGTTCAACCATCCTCACTCAGTTAATCTCAGAGCCATTATTTAACCCTGCAGACTCTCTTGTGGAATCTTTCACTCGCTTGATGGATGGAGAGGTGTGCGATGTGGTCATCGCCATTGATGATGCTCACCGTTTGACTGAGTCGTTTATCTCTGAGCTTTGGATGCTGGTGCTGGAAGCTCAGGTTAATCCAGGCTGGACAGTCAATGTCTTGCTTTTCGCTCAACCAAGCAGTTTAGATGCTCTGCTGACTCGCCTCAGTTACGGGCAGGAACATAAGCCGATTGATCTTGAAATTGAAACACTTAGCCAAGCTGAGGCCGATCGATTTTTTGAACAATTGGTGATTCGATTTGTCGAAGATGATATGGAAAAACGAGTGCGTAATGCATATCGTACTGTCGCTCGCCGACCAGGTGAGATCATGGCTTTAGGGGATTATAAAGTGGAAAAAAGGATCATTATCCGCTCAATTGTGGGTTCTCCGATCAATATTGCTCTATTGGTGATTACCTTACTGGTACTCATCGGTGGGGGCTATTACTGGATGATGATGCAACCATCTCCAGATGATAAAGCGCAACAGATAACAGAATCTATTGAACAAACCGTGATTCCTACTCTGCCTGACGAGACCGTTTCAAATGGTGAGAACGTCGTGATCATCAACCCAGAAGTGGTGGTCGACCCGACTTTAGAAAACGCTGAAGACGACTCACAAGCTCTGCCACCTGATGTGACAGAAAATGTATCCAGTGTCGGCAATTCGAAAATTGATACTCAGCGAGTCGTCATTACTTCCGATGTGGTTGATGCACTGATGGATGGCAAAGCGGAAAGTGTTGATACTAGCAACATTGAGCAGGTTATCGATCAGTCGGCTCAGCCAGTGAGCGAAACGGATAGCAACACTAGTCCTGATCAGGTTGAAGCGGAGGTACAAGAGGCTCCTCAAGAGAATCAACCTACCGTGATTACCTTCTCGTTTACTAAAGATGAGTTAAAAAGCTTCTCACCTCGGAGTTACACGTTGCAGCTAGCGGCGGTTAACTCACTTGAAGAAGTTCAGCTGTTTATTGAACAGTACGATCTTGCAAATGACGTATTCATCTACCCAACGGTTCGCAATGACGTTGATTGGTATATTGTGACCTACCAAAACTACCCAACCATTCAAGTGGCTCGAGACGCGGTTCAAGCACTGCCTGATACGCTACAAAATCTAGAGCCATGGGCTAAATCTCTCAATCAAGTTCAACGTGAAATTGAACGTGGAAGCCAAGACAACTAGATTTCTCTTAGCCGCCAGAAAATAGTCTGAGATTAATTACAAAATATGTTACATTCCGCAGCCTTAATTTATGGTTGATAGATAGAGCAGTAGATGAAGAAGCAGCGTGCCTTCCTGAAATGGGCAGGTGGAAAATACGGACTTGTCGAAGATATCCAGCGTCACTTGCCAGAAGCTCGTAAGCTGGTGGAGCCGTTCGTTGGTGCTGGTTCTGTATTTCTGAATACTGACTATGAGCAGTATCTGCTGGCTGATATCAACCCAGATTTGATTAATCTCTATAACCTGCTCAAAGAGGACCCTCAAGCCTATATCTCGGAAGCAAAACGTTGGTTCTGCCCTGAGAATAACCGCAAAGAAGCGTATCTCGATGTTCGCACTCAGTTCAATGCAACTGATGATGTGATGTACCGCTCGCTGGCTTTTCTTTATATGAACCGCTTTGGCTTTAATGGCTTGTGCCGTTACAACAAAAAGGGCGGCTTTAATGTCCCATTTGGTTCTTACAAAAAGCCGTACTTCCCAGAAGCCGAGTTAGAGTTCTTTGCCGAGAAAGCGAAAAAAGCGACGTTCGTGTGTGAAGGGTATACCGATACTTTTAAGCGCGCACGCAAAGGCAGTGTGGTCTATTGCGATCCGCCTTATGCACCGCTTTCAACAACTGCAAACTTTACCTCTTATGCGGGTAACGGCTTCTCTCTTGATGACCAAGCTGCACTGGCTGATGTCGCAGAGCGTGCTGCGCTAGAGCGTGGTATCCCAGTGCTTATTTCAAATCACGATACGACTCTGACTCGCCGTTTGTATCATGGCGCAGAGCTAAATGTGGTCAAGGTGAAGAGAACCATTAGCCGAAATGGAGCAGGGCGCAACAAGGTTGATGAACTTCTAGCACTATTCAAACCTACCGACGACAAATAGCGACATTTCATCCCCTCTCCCTATCTTCTGACCTTTAGCTTAGGTAGAATTGCGCGCAAAGATTCTTCAGTGTGCAATGATGCCAACTAATACTAGAGGTCAGGTATGAAAGATTTCCTTATCGCTCCATCGATTTTGTCTGCAGATATGGCTCGTCTTGGCGAAGACGTAGAAAAAGTACTCGCAGCAGGTGCCGATGTGGTTCACTTTGACGTAATGGACAACCACTACGTACCTAACCTAACTTTCGGTGCGCCAATTTGTCAGGCACTACGTGATTACGGCATCACAGCACCTATCGATGTTCACCTAATGGTAAAGCCTGTTGACCGCATCATCCCTGATTTTGCTAAAGCGGGTGCATCTATGATCACGTTCCACATTGAAGCATCAGAGCACGTTGATCGTACTCTACAACTGATCAAAGAGCACGGCTGTAAAGCAGGTGTAGTACTAAACCCAGCGACACCACTTGCTCACCTTGAGTACATCATCGATAAAGTTGACATGATCCTTCTGATGTCGGTAAACCCTGGATTTGGTGGTCAGTCGTTCATCCCTAAGACGCTTGATAAGCTGCGTGCTGTACGTAAGTTGATCGACGAATCAGGCCGCGATATTCGCCTAGAAATCGACGGCGGTGTGAAAGTGGACAATATCAAAGAGATCGCAGAAGCGGGTGCGGATATGTTTGTTGCAGGCTCTGCTATCTTCAACCAGCCAGATTACAAAGAAGTGATCGACCAAATGCGCGCAGAATTGGCAAAGGTGAAGTAAGTCGATGAGCAACATTAAATTAATCGCTTTTGATTTAGACGGTACGCTACTCGACAGCGTGCCAGACTTAGCCGTTGCGGCTGACCAAGCTGTGCAGGCATTAGGTTACCCAGCCGTCACTGAAGAACAAGTTCGTGACTATGTAGGCAATGGGGCTGATATTCTTATTGGTCGAGCGCTTAGCCGCAGTTTGACACTCTCTCCAAACCTCGACCCAGAGTTGCACGCAAAAGCACGAGTGCTGTTTGATGACTACTACGAAAAAAGTGGCCACAAACTTAGCCACCTATACCCTGCGGTGAAAGAGACTTTAGCAGAGCTACACAAAGCGGGTTTTACCATGGCGCTTGTGACCAACAAGCCATCGAAGTTTGTGCCTGAAGTTTTGGCTAAGCACGGTATCGATAAGTATTTTGTCGATGTGATTGGTGGTGACACCTTCCCTGAGAAGAAACCGAACCCGATGGCACTCAACTGGTTGCTAGAAAAACATCACTGCCAAGCTGATGAAATGATGATGGTGGGTGACTCAAGCAATGACATCAAAGCGGCGAAAAACGCAGGTTGTCATTCGTTTGGCCTGACATACGGCTACAACCATGGTGAGCCTATTTCTGCGTCCAACCCTGATTATGTCGCAGATACCATCGCAGATTTAGTCGAAGCTGTCGCTGTTTCAGCGTAATCGCAACAAAAGATCTTTCAAAATACTCGTTAATGAGTACACTGAGTAAACCGTGTGATGAGGTAATGACTACCTGTGTTCACACGGTTTTTTTCATTTATTCGTAATAAGAAGTCAAAGGAATTATTCCCATGAGCAAACCCATTGTATTGAGTGGTGTTCAACCATCAGGTGAACTAAGTATCGGTAACTACTTGGGTGCTCTACGTCAATGGCAGCAGATGCAAGACGACTACGATTGCCAATACTGTGTAGTAGACCTTCATGCGATTACGGTTCGCCAAGACCCGAAAGCACTGCATGAAGCGACTCTAGATGCACTCGCAATTTGTCTCGCTGTTGGTGTTGATCCGCAAAAGAGCACGCTATTTGTTCAGTCACATGTACCAGAGCATGCTCAACTTGGTTGGCTTCTTAACTGTTACACCCAGATGGGTGAACTGGGCCGTATGACTCAGTTTAAAGACAAATCTGCGCGTTACTCAAAAGATTCATCTAGCCAATTTGGTGATGTAAACGTGGGTCTGTTTGATTACCCAGTACTGATGGCCGCTGACATTCTTCTTTACGGCGCGCACCAAGTGCCAGTGGGTAGCGATCAGAAACAGCACCTAGAGTTAGCGCGTGATATCGCAAACCGTTTCAACAACATCTACTCGCCAGAGCAACCAATCTTCCAAGTACCAGAGCCGTACATTCCTACTGTGAATGCGCGTGTTATGAGCCTGCAAGATGCAACGAAGAAGATGTCTAAGTCAGACGATAACCGTAAGAACGTTATCACTCTGCTTGAAGAGCCTAAGTCAATCATCAAAAAGATTAACAAAGCTCAGACAGATGCTGAGACACCACCACGTATCGCACATGATTGGGATAACAAAGCGGGTATTTCTAACCTAATGGGTCTGTATTCAGCAGCAACGGGCATGAGCTTTGAAGAGATCGAAGCGAAGTACCAAGGCGTTGAAATGTACGGTCCATTTAAGAAAGATGTTGGTCAAGCGATCGTTGAGATGCTAGAGCCTATCCAATCGGAATACCACCGTATCCGAGCTGACCGTGCTTACATGGATCAAGTGATGAAGCAGGGTGCGGAGAAGGCATCAGCTCGCGCAGCAGAGACGCTAAAGAAAGCATACGAAGCAGTTGGCTTTGTTGCTCGCCCATAGATTTAGCGCTTTAAGAAAATATAAAAAACGGACTCGCTTGAGTCCGTTTTTTTATATTTAGATACTTGTTACTGCGCGCCTTCAAAGCCCATTTGACGCCATGCCTCGAAAGCTATGATTGCGACCGCATTGGAAAGGTTTAAGCTGCGAGCATCTGGCATCATTGGAATACGGATACGTTGCTCCATTGGCATGCTATCAATTAGCTCTGCAGGTAAGCCGCGAGTTTCTGGGCCAAATAGCAGGACATCACCTTTCTTGAAGTTTGCATCAACGTGATGGCCTGTCGTCTTAGTTGTGCAGGCGAAAATGCGGTAATCCCCACGCTCTTTTTCTAGGTACTCAACAAAAGCTTGGTAATTTTTATGGCGCGTAACGCGGGCAAGATCATGGTAGTCGAGGCCTGCTCGACGTACTTTTTTCTCTTCTAAATCAAACCCTAGTGGCTCAATCAAATGTAAGTTCGCACCACAGTTAGCACAAAGGCGAATAATATTTCCTGTGTTAGGGGCAATCTCGGGCTCGTAAAGGGCGATATCAAACATGATTCAGCTTTCTTATCTTAGAATGAATAGAGCGGGAAAGTATAAGGCGGCTTCTGAAAACCGCCAAGCCTGACGTTGTGAGTTTTTGTGTTGAATTTTATTTCCCTTGGGCTAGTGCGACGGCGTAATTCTCGCTGACAGCATCCCAGTTAACCACATTCCACCAAGCGTCAATATAATCTGGTCGGCGGTTTTGATAGCTGATGTAGTAGGCGTGTTCCCAAACATCGAGAGCTAAGATCGGCTCCCCTTGTACTGTTGAAACATCCATTAGGGGGTTATCTTGATTGCTGGTCGAAGCAATGTGCAATGCACCGTCTTTAACGACAAGCCAAGCGAAGCCTGAACCAAAGGTATTGATTGCCGCTTCAGTAAAGAGCTCTTGAAACTGCTTAAAGCTGCCAAATGTGTCAACAATAGCTTGTCCTAAGTCACCATCTGGTGCTCCGCCACCGTTCGGGGTCATGCAATTCCAGTAAAGAACATGGTTATAGTAACCACCACCATTATTGCGCACAGCAGGAGAGTGCTGAGAGATATTCGCGAAGATCTCCTCTAACGAGGCAGACTCCAAGTCACTGCCTTTAACTGCGTTTACAAACTTATCGAAGTAAGTGCGATGGTGTTTGCTGTAGTGGACTTCCATGGTTTTTGCATCGATGTACGGCTCAAGAGCATCGTAAGCGTAAGGAAGTTCTGGAAACGTATGAGACATAGTAAATCCTCCGTAATTGAAGGATTTACTTTAAATGATAATGAGATCCATTATCAACTGTCTATTTTGTATGGTTATTTATCATTGCTCAGTGGTAACGTGATTTCGACTCTTAATCCACCAAGCTTGCTACGTTTGGCTGTGATACTACCGCTATGTTGACGAATAGCACTGTCGGTAATTGTTAGACCTAGCCCTGTCCCACCACTGTGTCTGTCTCGGGCGGTTGAAACGCGATAGAACGGGCGGAAGATAGCCTCTAACTCATGATCAGGGACGCCTTCACCATTATCATCGACCGCGATCATTACTTGCTGGTGTGACTCAGTGAAAGTAACTTCGATTTGATCTTTACCGTAGTAAATGGCGTTGCGAACAATGTTATCCACGGCACTCATCAGTAGCTTTGGATTGCCAGAAATCACCCCTTCAGGAATCGAATTGAAGGTGAGGTTTTTTGCCATCTGCTCGGCTTCAAATTGCGCATCAGAAAGAATCGCTTCCCATAGGCTTGCCATAGGTTGTTCTTCTCGCGTTAGGTGGCTATCGACCTGCATACGAGAGAGCTCCAACAGCTCACCAATCATCTGCTCTAAACGTTGGGCTTCGGTATCAATTCGAGTCAGCTCTGGACTTTCACCTTGCTTACGAGTGGCTAGAGCATTTGCCATGCGTAAACGAGTTAAGGGAGAGCGTAATTCGTGAGAGATGTCCGACAGTAGCCGTTGCTGCCCTGAAATCATCTGATTCACCGCTTCGACCATTTGGTTAAAGCTTGCCCCTGCTTGACGGAACTCACTGGTACCTTTCTCTAACTCAGGGTCGACGACAAACTCTCCCTTGGCAACACGCTTCGCCGCACGTTCTAGTTTACGTGCAGGTTGGCTGAGTGCCCAAGCTAACCACAAGAGTAGCGGTGTGCTGACAAACATGACTGCAAACAAGAGTTGGAATGGTCGATCAAACATGCGCAGTAAAAACGGCGGTGGTTGGTTCCACTTCACGCCGACATAAAGCAGCAAATCTTCTTTGGCGAGTGTGACCGGAATCGGGCCTGCCACCATATAGTGTCCGTAAAGTTTTTGTTGCGGTTGGCCGGGCACCTCAACACTGGTGATGAAGTTTTGCAGTGCTCGATACTTGTAGTTTTTTCGGTCTTGAGTGGTGAGGATATTGCCATCCAAGTCGGTGACGAAAAAGCGAGGGCGAGGATCTTTTGGAGAGCGCTTTGGGCCTTCTAATCGATAAAGCACTTTGGCAAGGTTATCTTCATTTTGATACTTGCGTTCGATGTTGGACTTTAATTCCTGCAAGCGATCATAGTGATCAGCGGGAATGTCGCGTGCTTTTCTTGGATCAAGATGTGGCAAAGATAATACGGCAACCAGCACCAAAAACATCGTAAACCAAAAGATGGCAAAAATGCGGCCATACAAGCTAGTGATTTTCGGTAAGCGCATTAATCCTCCTCGACGAGAAGGTAACCACGACCACGAATGGTCTTAATACGCGATTTGCCATCATCACGTTCTGGAATTTTTTTGCGCAGATTCGAGACATGCATATCAATCGCACGGTCAAATGCCGCTAGACGTTTACCAAGGACATCAAGGCTTAGTGCTTCTTTGGTTATCGTCTCGCCTGGGTTTTGGATAAAGTGGCTCAGCAATGCAAATTCAGTTGAGGTGAGATCCATTAGTTCGCCTTGGCAATAGGCTTCTTGCTTACCTGGGTACACCTGAATGTCTTGGTATTCAATACAGTCTGAGTGTTTCGCGGGTTTAGTGTTGTTGCTTGCTGTGCGACGCAGAATAGCGCGGATGCGTGCCAGTAACTCACGATCGCTAAAAGGTTTAGGTAAGTAGTCGTCAGCACCGAGTTCTAGCCCGATCACTCGATCAATCTCTTCACCTTTGGCGGTTAACATCAATACAGGTGTTTCCCATGATTCTCTCAGGCGTTTTAGTGTCTCCATGCCGTTGAGTTTTGGCATCATCACATCGAGCAGAATCAGGTCAATGTCGTCAGTTAATAGTTCAAGTCCCTCTTCACCATTGTTTGCCTCTGAAACATCAAACCCCTCAAACGACAGCACTTCCTTTAGAAGGCTCGTCAACTCGGTGTCATCATCAATCAATAGAATATGTGGCATAACAAAAGTCTCTACGCAATTTGGTTACCGTTATATTACTGCTAATTGAACCAGAGATTTAGCGTCAATGTTGCTCTTTACGATTCTTTACGCTCTCTAGACGTCACTTTACATAGCAGGTCGTATTCTATACTCAAGCGCTGCAGAGAACCGCAGCACAATCCAATAGATTAAGTGAAAGGTATGATTATGAAATTAGCAAAGAAATTAGTATTGGCGGCTGTGGTAGTTCCTCTAACTCTTGGTACAGCAAGTGCTTTTGCATTCGGTGGGAAAGACGGTAAGAAAGGCGGTCACGGCGAGTGTGGCGGTGGTTTCAACCATAAAGTTCTGCGCAAGCTTGACCTAACGGATGCACAAAAAGATCAGCTTAAAGAGATGCGTGAAGCGGGCAAGGCAGAAATGAAGGCAAACTTTAAAGAGAACTTCGAAGCTCGCCATGCTGAAATGCAAGCGCAAAAAGCGAAAGTGCAAGAGCTAGTGCTAGCGGATAACTTTGACCAAGCAGCCGCAAACGAGCTGGCAAAAGCGATGGTAGAAAAACAAACTGAGCGTAAAGTGAAGATGCTAGAGAAGCAGCACCAAATGCTAAGTATTTTGACTCCTGAGCAAAAAGAGAAATTTGTAGAGCTTTCTCAAGAGCGTGCTGACAAGTGTGCAGAAAAGATGCAAAAGCGTTTAGCTGACAAGTAAAAAATCAATCTCTAGTAAGGCGGCCAAATGGTCGCCTTTTTTGTGTCATTTTTATTCAATCTCAGAGGCGTTATACTAAAAGCGTGTTTGAAAAATAAAGCGATATCAATGAAACAGGAATACGCACGTCTGGTAACGATGGCGGCATGGACCGCGACATTAGTGGCGACTCTTCTACTGGTTGTGAAGGTGGGAGCTTGGTGGGTCACTGGCTCGGTCAGCTTGCTGGCTTCTTTGATTGATTCCATGCTCGATATTGCTGCGTCCTTGGTCAATCTTGTTGTGGTTCGCTATTCACTGCAACCTGCCGATAGAGAGCACACCTTTGGGCACGGGAAAGCAGAATCTTTAGCGGCCTTAGCGCAGGCAATGTTTATCTCAGGTTCTGCGGTCTTCCTGATTCTAAATGGTGTTGAGCGTTACTTTAGACCTCACGATCTGCAGTCACCAGAATACGGTGTTTACGTGAGTTTGTTTGCTATCGCGGTTACCTACGCACTCGTTCGATTTCAAAAGCACGTCGTCAAGAAAACGGGCAGCCAAGCTATTGCTGCAGACTCTTTGCACTATCAATCTGACCTCTACATGAATGCGGCGATTATGTTAGCCCTTGGTCTGAGCTGGTTTGGTATTACCCAAGCAGACGCGGTGTTTGCCGTTGGCATTGGTGTCTATATTTTGTATAGCGCGTTTAAAATGGTGCAAGAAGCGACACAAACTCTACTTGATAGAAAACTTCCAGACAGTGAGTTGAAAGTGATTCGAGAGACGTGCTTAAAAGTCGAAGGGGTGTTAGGTGTGCACCAGCTTCGTACGCGAATGTCTGGGCCAACACGTTTTATTCAACTGCATCTAGAATTGGAAGATAATATGCGTTTAATTGAGGCGCATCGAATCTCTGATGAAGTGGAAGACAATCTACTTGAGTTGTTCCCGGATTCCGATGTACTGATCCATCAAGATCCTTATTCGGTCGTCTTAGGCGCTGAGAAAGTACAGAAGTCTCAAGATTGGTAAGGGAAAGCTACGACAAATCGCAACTTATTGACTATCTTTTCAACGTTGTGACTTTTAACTGTGATCCTGACGTGTATCAATTAAGTGAATTCGCAAAGCTGTAATACTCTTACATAAGTAGAAAAGTTACATAATTTCGTGCAAATAAAAGTAGTATTCCTTGTTAGGAAAGGTAACATATTGCGCAGTTATAGGAATTAAGTGGGTGAGTTTCTTTGAAACTTGCTGACGTAAAAATTGAAATAAGATTCCCAAAAATCGAGGGTGAGCATGATTAAAAAGATCGGTGTTTTGACAAGTGGTGGTGATGCACCAGGTATGAACGCAGCAGTGCGTGGTGTTGTTCGTACAGCACTTTCTAAAGGTCTAGAAGTGTACGGTGTATTTGACGGTTACTTAGGTCTTTACGAAGATCGCATCAAGAAACTTGATCGTTCAAGCGTATCTGACGTGATCAACCGAGGCGGTACTTTCCTTGGCTCGGCACGTTTCCCAGAGTTCAAAGAAGTTGAAGTTCGCCAGAAAGCGATCGAAAACCTGAAGAAGCACGGCATCGAAGCGCTAGTGGTTGTTGGTGGTGACGGTTCTTACATGGGCGCACTTAAACTGACTGAAATGGGCTACCCATGTATCGGTCTACCGGGCACTATCGATAACGATATCGCAGGTACTGACTACACTATCGGTTATCTAACTGCACTGAACACAGTTATCGATAACATCGACCGTCTGCGTGACACGTCTTCTTCTCACCAGCGTATCTCTATCGTTGAGATCATGGGCCGTCACTGTGGTGATCTAACTCTTATGTCAGCAATCGCTGGTGGTTGTGAGTACATCATTACTCCAGAAACGGGTCTAGACAAAGAGAAGCTGATTGGCAATATCCAAGATGGCATCGCTAAAGGTAAAAAGCACGCGATCATCGCTCTGACTGAACTTATGATGGACGCGAACGAACTCGCGAAAGAGATTGAAACTGCAACAGGTCGTGAAACTCGTGCAACGGTTCTTGGTCACATCCAACGTGGTGGTCGTCCAACAGCCTTTGACCGTGTCCTAGCATCTCGCATGGGTAACTACGCTGTTCACCTACTTCTAGAAGGTCAAGGTGGTCGTTGTGTTGGTATCCAGAAAGAACAGCTGGTTCACCACGATATCATCGAATGTATTAACGAGATGCAAAACCCTTCTCGTGATGATCTATTCAAGGTTGCAGAAGAGTTGTTCTAAGCACTCATCTAGATTAGACATTAAAAAGCCAGTTGGTCACCCAACTGGCTTTTTTCGTTTTGGTTGGTGTTATGTGCTTAGTGTTAATTGACCATCATGGTTGAGAGAACATAACCAACAGTTGTAGCGGTAATCACACCAATAAAACCAGGTAGCAAGAAACTATGGTTTAGTACGTACTTACCGATTTGAGTGGTCCCAGAGCGGTCGAAAGTAATGGCCGCGAGATCACTTGGGTAGAATGGGAAGAAGAAGTACGCATAACACGCCGGTAATACACCAATAAGCACAGGAGCAGGAATTCCCATCGCAAACCCTAGCGGTAGCATGATGGTAAGCACTGCTGCTTGGCTTTTTAAGAATACCGACACAACAAACATGGCAATGGCGAACGTCCATGGGTGCGCGGCAACTAAATCACTGACAAGACTGATCAAGTAAGGCTTATGGAAGCCAATGATGGTGTCACTCATCCAAGCGATACCAAAAATGATGATGACCGCTGTCATGCCCGCAATAAAGACATTACTATGAACAATCTTTTTCGGTTCAACCTTGGTCGTCAACAAAATCAACGCACCCACCGAGAGCATCAAGAACTGAATGGCTACCGACATCTTCACGCCTTCCGGCAGTAGGCCTAAATCTTTACCAAACATCGCGACAAAGATAACTGTTGCGATACCAGCAAGGAAGATAGTTAACCCTTTCTTAGCGATGCCTTCGTGCGCCTGATCTTCTTCGTCATCGCTGGTTGCATCAATAAGCTGTGCCTTGAACTCAGGATCTTGGCAACGTTCAATAAAGGCTTGGTCTTGATCCAGCTCTTTACCGCGTTTTAGGCTCCAAAGACAGCCAACGAGTACACCAATAAGCGTTGCAGGAATGGTCACTAGCAAGACGTTGACCAAGCCAATGTCTAGGCTGTTGTCAGCCGCTGTTGCCATCACGACTGCCGCTGCAGCTGCGATAGGGCTGGCGGTGATACCCATTTGTGATGCCACTGTTGCCATAGCCATAGGACGCTCTGGACGAATGCCTTTCTTGTAAGCGACATCGTAAATCACAGGCAATAGAGGGTAAACGGAATGGCCTGTACCAACAAGTACTGTTAAAGAGTAGGTACACAATGGACCAAGGAAGACGATTTGGCTTGGGTGTTTACGTAAAAGACGCTCCGCAAACTTAACCAGTAGCTTGAGGCCTCCGGTTGCTTCGAGTGTTGCAGAGGCCGCGACAACCGCAAGAATGATCAGCATGACGCTGATAGGCGGCGATCCTGGCGCGATACCAAAGACAAACGCTAGAACCGATACGCCTAGACCACCGAGTAAACCAAAAGCAATGCCTCCGTGACGAATACCAATAAAGATCACCGTCAGCAGTAGGAGCATATGTACGTAGAACATAATCAAACCCCACAAGGTAGTTAAGATGCTGATTATGTTAACCAAAGTGGTCGATTTTAAACGTGATAGCTCAATGGTATCTTGTTAATCTCGTAGCCTATCGACCGCTTCTTTGCTCCGCATCAAGAAGCGGGTTTGTATCTCTTATCGGTGTTTCAAATTCGCCGAATGGATCATGGTTTTGTACGAGATATTTTTCGGCTTTGAAACTTTTGATGCACGCCACGGCGCAGTGATTTAATGCGATTCTCTGCTTTGTCGACGCCCAGCAATACCGTTAAGGTCAACACAGTAATCACGACCGATTGTTGCAGGTAGCCTAAGCCAATCATCATACCTAACGCTGCAAGCACCCAAATGACTGCCGCTGACGTCACCCCATGAATTTTGCCATCAAGCGTCATCATCACACCGGCACCTAAAAAGCCCACGCCAGTGATGATCTGGCCAAGAACACGGGCTTGGTCAAGTGTGTTAGGTGATAGTGATACTGCCATCGACATAAAGAAGTATGTACCAGAAATGACCAGTATAGAGGTGCGAATCCCAACAGGTTTACCCCGTGTCTGACGTTCGACACCAACTAAAATGCCATTAATGGCGCAGCAAAGTAGGGCAGCCCAACTGAAAGGGCCAAGATCGAGAAGTTGTTCGATAGTAAGTTGCGTATTTGGTTGCATCGTGACCTCCAAAACGTCGGAGTATGCAGATAATAGACCGTGCTATCGAACAAAAGATTTTTGTCTTGAGGATAAATTAACAGCCGTCAGTAGTGAGAATATAGCTAGGGGGAGCAGTTGATGTTGCTTCATTATAGGTTAGGAAACAACGCTCACGTAAAGTGCGGCGGCTTCTTGGCATAAAGTTGATGATACTGTCTCCTGCATCGTCATTGTTGAAGTACCAGTCAGCGTTATCATTGCCCCAAGTACTGTCTTCAATGTTGGCTTCGAGAATGCGTGACCAGGCGTTAGCATTGTCTGCGCGCGCATAACCAAATGCGATGGCGACGGTCTCACCTTCAACGATGACAGAAGAACTTGCAACGGTATCTAACCCTTGAACAGAGCTAACACCGATCAACTGGTCATTCGCTCCTTGCATTGCCCCGAGGAAACCTTGAAGGGCGGAGATGCGGGCATCGGTTTGTAGATCAATGAATCTTGGTAGTGCCGTGACAGCAAGAATGCCAAGAATGACGATGACGATGACCAGTTCAATGAGGGTAAAGCCTTTAGTTTTCATAATTATTCTAAGTGTAAATCCAATGGGGTCTTGCTGGTTCTGCCACCAATTTCACGAGTCAGCTTAGGCACTAAGTAGCCAGATACCTTTGCCATCACTCCGGCCATGATCTGTTTTGCTTGCTGGTCAGAAATGTAGAAGTGAGTGGCGCCTTGTACTTTATCGAGTACGTGTAAGTAATAGGGTAGGACGCCAGCATCAAACAGGGCTTGGCTTAGTGCTATCTGAGCCTCGACGCTGTCGTTGACATCTTTTAGCATAACTCCCTGATTTAGAAGAGTAACACCAATACTTCTTAGCTTCGCCAAACTATCTCGCAATTCTTGATTGATCTCTTGAGCGTGATTGATATGCGTGACCAAAATGGCTTGAAGACGTGTTGTTTGAAGCAGTTCAACCAGCTCGTCAGTAATGCGCGCAGGAATAACGACGGGCAATCTAGAATGAATGCGTAGGCGCTTTACATGAGGAATATCGGCAATGTGATCAACTAACCAGCGAAGTTCGTCATCTTTGGCCATTAAAGGATCGCCGCCAGACAAAATGATCTCATCGATCTCTGGGTGCTCTGCAACGTAATCTAGGCTTTGACGCCAAGTAGACTTGGAGCCTTTGTTTTCATCGTATGGAAAGTGGCGACGGAAACAATAGCGACAGTTGATCGCACAGCCGCCTTTTACAATCATCAAAGCGCGATTGTGATACTTGTGGAGCAAACCTGGAATGGCATTGTTTTGCTCTTCCAGTGGATCGTTACTGTAGCCTGAGTGTACCTCGAACTCTTCACTTAGCGGCAAAACCTGTCGTAAAAGAGGATCGTAAGGATTGCCTTTTTCCATTCGATCGACAAAACTTTGCGGAACACGCTGTGCAAAAAGTTTGCGAGCTTCAAATCCGTTTTGCCAAGGTGAAGGATCAATTTCAAGTTGTTCCAGCAGTTTTGCAGGATCCGAGATCCCATTCGCTAGCTGTTTGAGCCAGTTTTGCTCAACAGAAACAACTTTTCGGGTTATGATGTGCGGCATTGAATTTAGCTCTAAGAATGTAAGAGGAAAAAATGGCTACTGTTAGCACCAATGAATTTAAAGGCGGTCTAAAACTAATGCTTGATAGCGAGCCTTGCGTTATCTTGGAAAACGAATACGTTAAACCAGGTAAAGGCCAAGCATTCAACCGCGTAAAAATTCGTAAACTTCTTTCTGGTAAAGTGCTAGAGAAAACCTTTAAGTCTGGTGAATCTTTTGAAGTTGCAGACGTAATGGATACCGACCTAGATTATCTATATAACGACGGCGAATTCTACCACTTTATGAACAATGAAACATTTGAACAGATTGCTGCAGATGCTAAAGCGGTCGGTGACAATGCAAAATGGTTGGTAGAAAACAACACGTGTATGCTGACACTTTGGAACGATAATCCAATTGCCGTTACGCCACCAAACTTCGTTGAGCTAGAAGTAACAGATACTGATCCTGGCCTAAAAGGTGATACTCAGGGTACAGGTGGTAAACCAGCAACACTTTCAACTGGCGCAGTTGTTCGTGTTCCACTATTCATCTCAATTGGCGAAGTGATCAAAGTTGACACTCGTACAGGTGAATACGTAGGTCGCGTAAAATAAGCTCGACTTGAGTCAAGTTTTAGAAAAAGGTCACTTCGGTGGCCTTTTTTTGTTTTTCACCGCATGTATTGATGTGCCACAATTTTACTTTGGCCTTAGGTAACTACACTACTATCCATGAAACAGTCCCTTAGAATTTGGCTTGATGCCGCTCGCCCCAAAACTTTGCCTTTGGCATTAGTTTCTATCTTAACCGGTAGTGTGTTGGCGTACTCTACTCATCAGTTCTCTATTGTTGTCGCTGTATTAGCTTTTTTAACCGCGACGCTGCTGCAGATCTTATCTAACTTAGCCAATGATTATGGCGATGCAGTGAAAGGAACAGACAATGACAAACGTCTTGGTCCTATGCGCGCCATTCAGTCAGGTGCTGTGACGCAAAAAGATATGAAGCTTGCGATGATCATCAACGTCGTGTTGACCATGATTTCAGGTCTGGTTTTGGTCATGTATGCGCTAGAAAGCTTACAGAGTATTCTGGCATTTATCGGTTTAGGCGTTTTGGCGATTGTCGCGGCGATTGCTTATACGGTTGGCAATAAACCCTATGGCTATGTAGGCCTTGGCGATATTTCGGTGTTTATCTTCTTTGGTTTATTGGGTGTCGCGGGGACGTACTTTCTCCACACTGGGATTGTCGCGCCGTTGTTGATCCTACCCGCTGTTGGCTGTGGCTTGCTGGCGGTGGCGGTACTGAATATCAATAATATGCGTGATATTGAAAACGATGAAGAGTGCGGTAAGAAAACCGTTGCGGTGCGCTTGGGGCAACGACGAGCGAAACACTATCACTTCGTTTTGTTAGCGGGTGCAGTGCTCGCATTTGCGGCTTATCTTATTCACCAACCTGCGCCTATCTGGATCTGCTTGCCATTCTTACTGAGCCTCTTGGTGACATTCAAACATGGTAAAGCTGTGTGGCAAGCACAAGAGCCTGCACAGATTGCGCCGATGATGCCAGTCATAGTGAAATGCTCTATGGTGACTAACCTGCTGTTTGCTGGAGTGGTTATAGCTCAAACTCTGGTCAGTTAAATGATGCATGTCATTGCATTGACTTAATGACACTTTATACTCGAATGAGAAACCAACGGTATGGGAAGGGAAACTATGGAATACAATACTTCTGCCTTGTGTGATATCTACTTAGAACAGGTGGATGTTGTCGAACCTATGTTCAGCAATTTTGGTGGCAGCGCTTCGTTTGCAGGCCAAATCACGACCGTAAAGTGTTTTGAAGATAATGGCTTGATTCGCGAAATCTTAGAACAGGATGGTTTGGGTCGAGTATTGCTTATTGATGGTGGTGGCTCACTGAGACGTGCACTCATTGATGCTGAATTGGCTTCCCTTGCTGAAGAGAACGAATGGGAAGGCATTGTCGCCTACGGCTGTGTTCGTGAAGTCGATGAACTTGAAGATATGAGCATTGGCATTCAAGCGCTTGCATCCATTCCTGTTGGGGCAACCAATCAAGGTGTGGGTGAAGTCGATGTGCCCGTTAACTTTGGCGGCGTGACTTTCCTACCAGAGGATTACCTCTACGCGGACAACACTGGGGTCATCCTTTCTCAAGAGCCTCTCGATGTTGACCTTGAAGTCGATGATGATGAAATCGTCGTGACGGATTAAGCACTATTAATCAAAAACACCGACTCAGAGTCGGTGTTTTGCGTTTTATATTAGGCTGAGTTTAAATGCTCTGCTCTCAGTTTAACGGCGTAAAGATAGCCTAATGTCCCACCGATGATGTTGCCAATGGCAATACCAACGAACAACCCTTCAATGTCATACAGCTGACTGCCGAGCCATGCGCATGGCAGTGTAAAAGCAAACAGGCGCATAAAGCTCCATAGGAACGCTTTCATCGGTTGGTGTAGTGCGTTCAACCCTGATATCAGCATCATCATCACGCCTTGAAATCCGTAACTGAACGGCACAACAAGTAAATAGTGCCAAAGCAGATCTTTTACCGCTTGTTCTTGAGAGAAAAGTGCCGCTAGTGGAATGCTCAGTGGCACCATCAAAATGAAGATACCTAATTGAAACACCATGGAAAAACGCATACTTAGGAACATCCCAGCAAAACTGCGTGCTGGGTTATTTGCGCCCATGTTTTGCGCGATAAATGGGGTTAAAGTCGAGGTAAGCGACATCAACACCAATATGAGAATGGATTCGACTCGTTGCGCGGCACCGTAAGCGGCGACGGCTGCAGTGCCATGGCTTGACAATAGCATCATTAACAATGCACCTGATAGCGGTGTAAGTGCATTGGATAGAGCGGCAGGTGTGCCAATCTTTAATATTTGTTGCCAGTCACCAACAATTGTTTTGGTGCAGGGTAGGGCAAGAAGCTTTTCTCGTTTCGCCAAAACATACAATGAGCCAACGAGCGCTCCAAACCAACTGAATGCACTCGCAATGGCAGCACCTTGAATGCCTAATTCTGGGAACGGACCATAACCAAAGATAAGCAATGGGTCGAGTACACCATTGATTAACCCTGCTAGCATCATGATTTTGGCTGGCGTTTTCGTATCGCCTGTTGCGCGAATCGCAGCATTGCCCGCCATTGGAATAACCAACAATGGTATCGACAGGTACCAGATATCCATGTACTGATGGATCAAGGGCAATAAAGATTCATCGGCGCCAAGCAGACGGAACAGTGGCTCGATGGTGGTTAAGCCGAGTGAGGATGCAAGCACAACAAGCGCGACCGCAAGCACTAAACCGTGAGTAGAGAATCGAGCAGCACCTTGAGACTGCCCTTGCCCAAGCAAGCGTCCAATATTGGCGGATAGTCCCATGCCAATCCCCATCGTGATGCAATTTACCGCGAATGTAACAGGAAAAGTAAAACTCACCGCTGCGAGGGCATCGGTACCAAGTAAGGATATAAAGAAGGTATCCACGAGGTTAAACATCAAAATAGCGACCATGCCAAAGGTCATGGGCACTGTCATTTGACGAAGAACTAGGGGAATGGGCGCGGTTAATAGCCCGTGTTTATCCTGCATTGGCAACAACTGAGTAAATGAGGGAGTGCGTAGGATACTTGATTGATGTGTGAGACACAAAAAAGGCCAGCAAAAGCTGACCTTAGTCTATTGTTTTTTCAATTAGTTGATGTTGTAGCTAGGCGACAATCGAGCGAAGCCCTTGAGCATAGGTTCCCTATGTGATTGGGTGAGCGAGAGTCGTCAACAACGCTACGGCATCAAATAAGTAGAAAAATTATGCTTTAGCTGCAGCCGCTGCCTTAGCAATTGCTACGAAGCTCTTAGCATCTAGAGATGCACCACCAACTAGAGCACCGTCGATGTCTGGTTGTGAGAAGTAAGCTTCAGCGTTTTCTGGTTTAACAGAACCACCGTACTGGATGATTACTTGCTCAGCAACTGCTGCGCTTTTCTCTGCGATTAGAGCACGGATAGAAGCGTGGATACGCTGTGCGTCTTCAGCTGTTGCTGCTTTACCAGTACCGATAGCCCAGATTGGTTCGTAAGCGATGATTGCGTCGTTTAGAGCTTCAACACCGTAAGCGTCGATTACTGCGTTGATTTGACGTGCACATACTGCTTCAGTTTCGCCCGCTTCGTTTTGAGCTTCAGATTCACCGATACAGAAAACAGGCTTCAGGCCGTTCTCTTTTAGGAAGTTGAATTTCTTAGCGATGAACTCGTCAGATTCGGCGTGGTATTCACGACGCTCTGAGTGACCGATGATGATGTGAGTAGCACCGAAATCTTTTAGCATCTCTGGAGACATGTCGCCAGTGAATGCACCGCTGTTGTTTAGGTCAGTGTTTTGTGCACCTAGGATAACTTTGTTACCGCCTTCAGCAATAACTTGCTCAGCTAGGTTGATGTAAAGTGCTGGTGGAGCTACAGCTACGTCAACACCTTCAACGCCTTCAAGCTCAGCGTTAATACCAGTAAGCAGCTCTTTAACCATTGCTTTGCTGCCGTTAAGTTTCCAGTTACCCATCACTACAGGACGACGCATAGGAATATCTCCGTATTTAATCAGTTAATGTAAAAAATCTTCGTAAGAATATAACAGATAAAATTGACCAGATCATGATTACCGTCATGTCTTAACGGGTTATGCTTGATTGGTTGGAGCAGTCATTTCGCACAGATATGCTTTTATTCTTAGCATTATCAGTGATCCACGGAGCAGATTGGTATTAACCTGCTCGGAATTCAGCATAGAAGTTGTTAATAGTGGTGTTCAACTATTCTTTATTTTGAAACTCACTTACATTTAGGGACAGCTATGCCAAACCTAGTCATGGAATACTCCAATTCTGTCGATGAGCGTGTCAATGTTCAGGGTCTATTGGAAGACTTACACCAAGTAGCGCTGCAATGCGGTTTGTTTGACGTTAATTCGGTTAAGTCACGATCACTGCGTTTCCACAACTGGTTGATCGGTGATGAGGGTGATAGCGTCGATTTTATCCATATCAAGTTCGACTTATTGAAAGGGCGGACAGATGAGCAAAAGCGAGATTTGTCTCGTCAATTGATGGAAGTCTTGCAGGAACAAGCAGGCCATGTACGTAGCTTAACGGTTGATATGCGTGATATGGATACTGAGTGTTTTCAAAAGGTTGTTAACTAAACGGTAGGCGGCCTGATTTTAATTTTTGAGCAATAATTTTTAGGTAATTAAGGATGTCGATTAAAGAGCTTCTATTTTCTTTCCAAGGCCGAATTGGACGAAAAGTCTATTGGATCTGGAATGCAGTTTACTACTTGCTGATTGTCGGTTTTGCAATGGGAATGAACGTGATATTCCCATCAATGGCCCATCTGATTTTACCCGTGTTTCTGATTGTGGTTTTGGTTCCGGACTTAGCGATTACAGCAAAAAGATGGCATGACCGT
Organism: Vibrio sp. RE86; assembly: GCF_013114545.1. Taxonomy (GTDB): domain Bacteria; phylum Pseudomonadota; class Gammaproteobacteria; order Enterobacterales; family Vibrionaceae; genus Vibrio. The sequence goes on from NZ_VTXI01000024.1 coordinate 62,728, forward strand.
GGAAAGTCGAGCTGGTGGCTACTCCTTAATATTCCTCTCGTAATTGGCCGTATGACGGTACCAGTAGGCGATCCGAGTATGGCGACGGAAACAACGATGCTTCAAGCGGTAAGCTCATTCGCAGCGCTGCTTTGTGGTGCTTGGATTCTAATTGAGTGTGGTTTCTTGAAAGGAACAGATGGCGAAAACCAATATGGGCCTGAGCCAAAATAACTTGCTCGTCCCTCCTTCTCGGGGATGACCGTTAATAAAAAAGAAAGGGTTGGCATCAGTGCCAACCCTTTTAATTTTCCGGCTGCTCGCTATTTACGAACAAACACTTCTTCGACTTTATGGCTCGCCCCTTTTTTAAGTATCAAATGAGCTCGGCCTTTTGTTGGCAGTATATTCACGTCTAGGTTCACACCATTGATCGATTGCCAAATGCTATGGGCTTTGTCGATCGCTTGCGGTTCATTAAGTTGAGTGTAGTGACTAAAGTACGAACCAGGCTTAGTAAATGCCCCTTGTCGGAATTTAAGGAAACGCTCGACATACCATTGCTCAATAACATCACTTTCAGCATCAACATAAAGTGAAAAATCGAGGAAGTCAGAAACGAACACGCGATGAGGGTCGTGAGGGTAGTCCATGCCGCTTTGTAAAACGTTTAACCCTTCAATGATCAATACATCGGGTCTGTCGACGACTTTGACTTCTTCCGTAATGTCGTAAGTGATATGTGAATAAACAGGTACTTCTAAGTTCGGCTTTGCTGCCTTCACATCCGATACAAACTGCACAAGGCGTTTGATGTCGTAAGACTCGGGAAAGCCCTTCTTATGCATGATGCCGCGCTCATCGAGCACCTTTTTCGGGTAGAGAAAACCGTCGGTGGTGACTAACTCGACTTTAGAGTGATTATCCCAACGTGAAAGTAGCGCCTTGAGTAATCGCGCTGTCGTGCTCTTACCCACAGCAACACTGCCAGCTATCCCAATAATAAATGGGGGAGCGGTTTCTTGATTGCCTAAAAAGTTGTTTAGAACAGAATTACGATTCTGTCTTGCTGCAATATATAAGTTAAGAAGACGAGCAAGCGGAAGATAAATTTCTTCTACTTCATCCATGGTCAGGCTTTCATTAACGCCTTGCAGCTCGACCAGATCGGTCTCGGATAACATCATTGGTACTGAGTTACGTAACTCTGCCCATTGCTGACGGTTAAAAGAGAGATACGGGGTCATAGTCTTCCTAACTTGGTTTTTATGATAGAGCAGCGAAAATACAACAACCGCTAAATATTGCAAATGACAGACACGACATAAGCAGCTTTTATAAAAGGAATTGCGTGAATTTTCAGCAAACAAGAAGAAAGTTAGTAAAAACTGAGTTTTTTTTAAATTTGCTATTGCAAGGTAGAAAATCATTCAATAGAATGCGCACCACTTATGCCGACTTAGCTCAGTAGGTAGAGCAACTGACTTGTAATCAGTAGGTCACCAGTTCGATTCCGGTAGTCGGCACCATTTTCACTTTGCCTAGGGCAATGATGACGAAAATGGAAGTAATTTGGAGGGGTTCCCGAGTGGCCAAAGGGATCAGACTGTAAATCTGCTGGCACTGCCTTCGATGGTTCGAATCCGTCCCCCTCCACCATATTCTTAAGGAAATAGCTCACAGAGTTACGTGTTGCGGGCATCGTATAATGGCTATTACCTCAGCCTTCCAAGCTGATGATGCGGGTTCGATTCCCGCTGCCCGCTCCACTCAATAGTGATGCTGATATAGCTCAGGCGGTAGAGCGCATCCTTGGTAAGGATGAGGTCCCCAGTTCGACTCTGGGTATCAGCACCAGCTCTCAAGCACACTTTTCCTTTTGATACTTTCTCTCGACTAAACTACGTTTAGTGATTGAAGGTAATTTAATCACCAATACTTTTTGGTTGCGTGGTCATCAAAGCCACCTAAATCCGTACCTAGAGGGACAACTCATGTCTAAAGAAAAATTTGAACGTACGAAACCGCACGTAAACGTTGGTACTATCGGCCACGTTGACCACGGTAAAACAACTCTAACTGCTGCAATCTGTACTACTCTTTCAAAAGTGTACGGCGGTGAAGCGAAAGACTTCGC
>NZ_VTXI01000025.1 GCF_013114545.1 Vibrio sp. RE86
GTGCGACGGGTGACACAGGTCCAACGGGTGACACAGGTCCAACGGGTGACACAGGTGCGACGGGTGATACCGGTGCGACGGGTGACACAGGTCCAACGGGTGATACCGGGCCAACGGGTGATACGGGCGCAATGGGTGACACAGGCCCAACGGGTGACACGGGTGCGACGGGTGATACCGGCCCAACGGGTGATACAGGCCCAACGGGTGACACAGGCCCAACGGGTGACACAGGTTCAACGGGTGACACAGGTCCAACGGGTGACACAGGTCCAACGGGTGATATAGGCCCGGCGGGTAGTTCAGGGGGTAAAGGAGACACAGGGCCAACCGGGCCTACAGGGCCTAGAGGAGCGGGTTTTAAAATCTTAGGCACCACGGTTATTAGTTCAGGTGGCAATGTTACATGGTATGATCGTGGTGGCTTAATATCAGCGCCATCGACCGTCACTTATAATACAACAAGCAAATCATTAGAAATGACCCTTGGTATCAACAACTTAGGGCCATATCATCACGTTTTCTTAATGAGAAACTCTGTCAGTGAACCTGCGGCCAGATGTGCCGTGTGGGCGGAAAACTTGTCTACTGACAAGTACCATATTCTTTGTTCAGATGCTTCAGGTGCTCCAATTGACTTGAGTGGAAGAAAACTATCAATATCTTTCACCTGGCAATAAGCAACCTAGACGAAAATGGGCAGTGCTAGACAACACTTATTGTTTAGCACTGTCATTTTTTGAGTCATTGAACTATTGAAGGGTATTCAATCGAGGATGGGATATTAAGGCGTAAAGACTCTACTTAAAGGTCACGCTATACGGCATTCTCACACTCCACATCGTAAACAAGATCGGATACTGTACTTGGACGAAGAATATTTTCATTAGGTATTTGGAATCGACACGCCATCATCTGGTTGTACATGTTCCAGTGATTGAACAGACACACTTGTTCGTCATCCGTTTCATCAGCCCAAGTCTCTTTCATAAACGGCGTTAAGCTAGCCGCGCCATGAGCGTACATCATCATCTGCCACTTGATTTCCCAAATCTTAACAGGTGTGTCAGGGTGATGAGTGTTGTAGTTATCCGCTAAACCGTGAACAAGCGCTTCGATTTCACCGCTATTATCAATAAAGTAGTCAAACAAGGCGTCTTCTTGTCGTACAGCATCAGCGATAAGCTGAATAGGTTGTTTAAATGCAAGCATGTGAGCAAGAAGACGAACCGAGAAAGTATAAAGCTTGACGTTAGAATCCGCGTCTTCAGGCATATGAGCAATGATTGTTCGCATGTACTTTTCCATATACAAATGCAAACCATCGCTAATGGCATACCAAATTTGCTCTTTACTGCCAAAGTGATGACGAATAAGGCTGTGTGATACACCCGCTTTCTCACTGATATTTCGAAGAGAGACTCGCTCATAACCTAGTTCACAAAATAGGTTCGTGGCGACTCGCATGATCTCACATTTGGTCTTTTCTGCGTCTTGCGCGCTTCTTCTGCCTTGCTTTCTTTCAGTCATAATCTCAATCAGTTTCCTTTAACACACTCTTTCTACCAGAAAAGCCGTGTCATTTCATCACTCAACCGCATAAACAGTATAGCCTACATTGGAGTTATATTGCACGGGTGGAAAATAAATATTGATCTCACGCATAATCCGCATATACTGCACGCCTGTGTAATAAATCAAGATGACAAACAATGATCACATCAATAAAAGGAATAAAGCATTTAGCACAGCTTGGAGTGATGGGGCTGATCCTTGTCTCGGTAGCAGGGTGTAATAAGGCTAATTCGGAAATTTCAGATCCTGTGATAAAGCCTGTAAAACTGATTGAAGTTCCAAACGCCAGTGCTGAACAATACGATTCATTTATCGCGAACATTGATGCGACTGAAAGAGCGTCTCTCTCGTTCCAAGTTTCTGGAGAGATACAATCAATAGCGGTAAAAATGGGAACGGCGGTGAAAAAGGGTGAGGTACTTGCTTCATTGGATCCGACTGACTACCAATTTGCTTATGAAGCGCGTCTAGCTGAGTTCGATCTTGCAAAAACGGCTTATCAGCGTGCAGAACAACTGCACAATAAAAAGCTCATCAGTGTCGATACCTTTGATCAAAGCTATACCACATACAAAGCGGCAGAGGCAGCATTAGAGCAATCGAAAACAGACCTCGATTACACGCAAATTATTGCGCCATTTGACGGTGTTATTTCGCTAACGCTGAGTAAGCAAAACCAAGTGGTTGCCGCGAGCCAACCGATACTAAACATCATAGACAACAGTGTGATGGATGTCGTTTTGACCATCCCTGTTAGTTATGCAGAGCAGTACGGGTTAAACCATATTGCTAATTCTTCTTTTGACGTCGTTATGGATAGCCATCGTGATGTGGTGATCCCTGCTGTCTTCAAAGAAATTTCGACACAACCGGACACGGATACCAATAGTTACAGCGCAAGTCTGACGTTTGAACGACCTAAGAAGATTAATTTGCTACCGGGCATGACTGCTCAAGTCCATTTATTAAAGCACGCCAATAGTCAAACGATCACGCTTGCTGATACCGCTTGGGTGAGCAAAATGGACAAGAAAGGTGAGCTATACCGATTCGATCAAGAGACGAAAATGATCAATAAGATTCAAGTCGAACTCGATGAAAAAGGCAATGTCATTGCAGGGTTAAACCAAGGTGACCTGATTGTAGAAGCGGGTGTAGAAAACCTATTACCTGGCCAACAAGTAAAAGCATGGACGAAAGAGGGCGGTATCTAAAATGCAACGTGCAAAACTCACATTGACGGCACTGTCACTCGCAACTTTGGTGGCTTGTACGCCAGACACTGAGCATCGACCAAATCACTCAATGATGGTAGAAACATTTACCGTATCACAAGCATCAGAAACCCAGTTTAGAACGTTCAACGGTCAAGTTATGCCCGCTGAACTTACCCCTTTAGCATTTCGTCGTGATGGTGAACTCTCATCGATTTTGGTTAAAGAGGGTGATCGAGTCTCAAAAGGTCAAACCGTCGCTATTCTTGATGACTCTAAAGCCAAACAGCAGCTAAACGATGCCCAAGCCAAGTTTGAACTCGCACTTAAACAGGTTAAGCGAGGCGAAGAGCTTCGAGCGAATAAGATGATCTCTCGAGCAGAACTTGATGAGCTGACCGCTAACTTCCAATTAGCAAAAGCCAACCTAGGTGCTGCCAAAGCGACGATGAGCTACATGAGACTAAGCGCTCCGTTCAGTGGCGTTATCTCATCTGTCGATAAGAAAAAATTCGAGAACGTGACACCTGGCGAGCAAGTCGTCTCTATCTATCAAGATGAGCAGGTCTACGTAAAGATCGAAGTGTCAGATTCAGTACTAGCCATGCTTAATCCTGAAGCGAGCTCTCAGGATTACCAACCGACAGCGACGTTTGCAGGCCATGAAGGCAACTACTCCGTGAGCTACTTAGAGCATACAAGTGAACTTCATCCACAGAGCCAAACTTACGAGCTGTGGTTAAAGATGAACCAACTTGAACATGAAATTTTACCGGGCACGAGTGCTCGCGTATCGGTCGATCTCGTTAAAGCTGGACTCAACACCTATCAAGCATACCAGTTACCGATGACAGCCATTGATGCTGGACGCTCTAGCCAAGATTTCTATGTGTGGAAGCTTGAGCAAGGTACTGCACATCGTTACCCCGTAACAGTAGATCAAATAACAGGTAATGGTGCGTTAGTCGGAAGTGGTATCCAGAAAGGCGATGAACTGATCAACTCAAATCTACGCAAACTGCGTGAAGGTATGGAAATTAAGGGAGCTGAGCTGTGAGCATTGCTGAGTACTCAATAAAAAACAAAGTCATTAGTTGGCTATTTCTCGTTATTTTAGCGATTGGGGGTTACACCTCATTTATGGACTTGGGTCGCTTAGAAGACCCTGCCTTTACGATCAAAGACGCCATGATAATCTCGACTTATCCAGGTGCAACATCGCAAGAGGTGGAAGAAGAACTAACGTATCCATTGGAAAAAGAGATCCGCAAGCTCCCTTATATCGATAAGATTACATCAACATCGTCCAATGGCATGTCTCAAATTATGGTGAGCATGGAAATGGAATATGGCCCAGATGAACTACCACAGATCTGGGATGAGATGCGTCGTAAAATCAATGACCTACAGCCTACATTACCTAGCGGTGTTAGCTCAGTTCAAATCATTGACGACTTCGGTGATGTATACGGCGTTATGCTGATGCTAACGGGCAGTGGTTATGACTACATTGAGCTTAAACGCTATGCAGACTACCTAAGCCGTGAACTTGAATTGGTCGATGGTGTGGGTAAAGTGGCGATTGCAGGCGATCAACAAGAGCAGTTGTTTGTTGAGGTTTCATTAGAGCGTCTTGCTGCTTTGAATTTAGATATGAATACGGTTGTGGGTTTACTTAGTCAACAAAACAGTGTTCAGTCTGCAGGCGAAGTGATGGTGAACGGTCAAACGTTGACGATTCGTCCTAATGGCACCATGAGTTCGGAGCAAGAGCTTCAAGAGCTGATCATTCATGGTCGCGATACCGGAAACCTAATTCGACTGAAAGATGTTGCGACGATCAGTCGTGGCATACAAGAGAAGCCATCCAATGTTGTGACGTTCAACGGCGAACCTGCGATTAACCTTGCTATCTCTTTTGGCGCAGGTGTAAACGTTGTTGAAGTAGGTAAAGCACTAGAAGCGGAACTCGAAGCCCTTGAAAGTATTCGTCCGGCTGGTGTGGACATCAACTACTTTTACAACCAATCAGCTGAAGTTGAGAAATCGGTTGATGACTTTATTGTCAGCTTAGGCCAAGCCGTTGCTATCGTCATTATCGTACTTCTGTTTGCTATGGGTCTTCGTAGCGGATTGATTATTGGTGCAGTATTGCTGCTGACAGTAATGGGTACGTTCATTCTAATGAAGCAAAACGATGTAGAGCTGCACCGAATCTCTCTAGGCGCACTTATCATCGCGTTGGGTATGCTGGTGGACAATGCCATTGTTGTTGTCGAAGGTATCCTTGTTGGACTGAAACGAGGCAAAACTAAGACGCAAGCCGCTATTGATATCGTCAAACAAACTCAATGGCCACTGCTTGGTGCAACCGTTATTGCGATTACTGCATTTGCGCCTATCGGCCTCTCAGAAGATGCAACCGGCGAATTTATGGGCTCTCTATTCTGGGTTCTATGTTACTCGCTGTTCTTAAGCTGGATCACTGCGCTAACGTTGACGCCGTTCTTAGCCGAATTGCTGTTAAAAGAAGAAAAATCAGACGCTTCTGAAGATGTAGACCCATATAAAGGTGTGCTGTTTACCGTGTTTGGTGCAAGTCTGAAATTTGCTCTTCGCTTCCGTTGGTTAACCGTTGTAAGTATGGTCGGTCTACTTGTCGTGGCTGTAGCTGGCTTTGGTATGGTGAAACAACAGTTCTTCCCACCATCAAACACACCAATGTTTTATGTTGATATGTGGATGCCAGAAGGCACGGATATACGTGAAACAATTAAAGAGACTAACAAGGTTGAGCAGTACATTCGCCAGCAAGATGATGTTGAATTTGTTTCGACGACATCAGGCCAAGGTTTACAGCGATTTGCGCTAACTTACCAACCAGAGAAGAGTTACGAAGCTTATACGCAGCTACAAGTTCGAACGACAGATCGTGAGACCATGTTTGAACTACTAGAGAAGCTTGATAACAATCTTCCAGTCACATTCAATAAACCGACGTTCCAGTTTAAGCTGATGGAGTTTGGCCCTTCACCAGCCTCAAAAATTGAAGCGCGTATCACAGGCCCTGACCCACAAGTACTACGCGATATCGCAGTTCAAGTCGAAGATGTGCTGCTGCAAGATCCTGGCTCACGAAATGTTCGTCATGACTGGCGTGAGCGCACGAAAGAGCTTGTTCCTCAATTCAACGAATCGAAAGCTCGACGTTTAGGTATCTCGAAAGAAGACTTATCCAATACGTTACAAATGGCGTTTGGTGGTACACCAATTGGTCTGCTTAGAGATGGCACACACATGCTGCCGATCATCGCTAGACTGCCAGAAGAGGAACGTATTGATTTTGAATCGTTAGGCAATGTGAAGATTTGGAGCCCGACGCTTCAAAGCTATATTCCAGTTGAACAAGTTATTGATGGCGTATCACTCGATTGGCAAGAACCGTTAATACAGCGTCGCGATCGAAAACGTACTTTAACAGTACTAGCAGACCACGATGTATTAGGTCACGAAACGCCGGCGAGTCTGTTTAGCCGAATTCAACCACAAGTTGAGGCTATTCCGCTGCCTGAAGGTTATGTTATCACTTGGGGTGGTGAGTACGAGTCATCTAAGGATGCACAGGAAGCGCTATTTGGTTCACTACCAATGGGTTATCTACTGATGTTTATCATCACTATGTTGTTGTTTAACTCATTCAGAAAGCCACTTGTTATTTGGTTTACGGTGCCACTGTCTATTATTGGTGTGTCGATTGGCTTACTCGCAACAGATATGCCGTTTAGCTTCACAGCGTTCTTAGGTTTGCTGAGTCTAAGTGGAATGATCTTGAAGAACGGCATCGTACTATTAGATCAGATTAATAGTGAGCTGGATTCAGGTAAGGACCCATATCAAGCGGTGTTTGATAGCGCGATCTCTCGTGTTAGACCCGTGAGTATGGCTGCACTGACGACCATTTTGGGTATGATTCCACTCGTATTTGATGCATTTTTTGGCTCTATGGCGATCACAATCATGGCAGGCCTAGGCTTTGCCACGGTACTTACGTTAATCGTGGTACCGGTATTATTCGCTATTTTTTATCGAATCAAACCATCCACTGCCGGATAAGTTAAAGGATTGACACCGATTCGTTTAAAGCCAGCCCGGAATAACTCCGGGCTTTTTTACGTCTGAATAAAATAGATTGGGTCGCTTAATACGACTTTGCGTTATTCATCAAAAGATAATAAAAATTAGACTTTGGTGTAATAAAGGGTTCTGGAGTAAATAGATAGACATCATTTACTTACATAGCCGATGTCGAAAACTAGTTTAAATAATAATTTTGAATATAGACCAAGGTGAAAATAAATAAACCGTAAGAATGTATCACTTAGGATGAAATAAATAACACAAAACTCAAGAGCGAAATGAATGTGTATTAAGATCATGAAAATATGCATATGAATCATTAAGTAATAAAATCAAAGGTTTATCTTTTGTTATGTATTTTGTTTATAGATTTAACCTCTTTAAAATCAGCGCCTTAAGGATTGGTTAACATCATTATAACATTTCATTCCATATGAGACCTTGCTCAACTTTATCGAAATATCGTTGATAAAATATTTGAAGTGTCACATTTGGATATTAACTTTAATAATTAAAGAACAGCGGATTTTATATTGATAAGTACATTTTTAAATATAAAACACCGTTGGCTAATGATTGTTTTGTTATTATTGCTGTTATGAATGGAGTCATTTAATGAAGAAGATCGCTTTGATTACAGGGTCGAAAGGTGGTATCGGTTCGGCTATTTCTGAACAACTCGTAAACGATGGATATCGTGTTATTGCCACATACTTCACGGGTAATTACGAGTGCGCACTTGAGTGGTTCAATGAAAAACAATTTTCGGAAGAGCAGGTTCGCCTTTTCGAGTTGGATGTAACCAATACTGAGCAGTGTGCAGAGCGATTAGCGCATCTCCTTCAAGAGGAAGGCACCGTAGATGTTGTGATCAACAATGCAGGTATTACTCGAGATGGCACGTTCAAAAAGATGGCCGCATCGGCGTGGAAAGACGTTATCGAAACTAATTTAAATAGTGTATTCAATGTGACACAACCACTGTTTTCGGCGATGTGTGAAAAAGGTAACGGGCGAGTCGTAAACATCTCCTCAGTTAATGGCTTGAAAGGGCAATTCGGTCAAACCAATTATTCTGCGGCTAAGGCTGGCATGATTGGGTTTTCAAAAGCGCTGGCCGCAGAAGGTGCACGCAACGGTGTAACGGTAAACGTAGTCGCACCGGGTTACACCGGTACACCAATGGTTGAAGCGATGAAGCCTGAAGTGCTTGAGTCAATTAAGGCTCAAATCCCAATGCGACGCTTAGCGAGCCCCGAAGAGATTGCTAAGTCCGTTTCATTTTTAGTCAGTGATGCAGGCGCGTACATTACAGGGGAAACACTCTCTGTTAATGGCGGCTTATACATGCATTAAGGAGAATACACATGGAACGTATCTTTATCGTCGGCGCGAAACGAACTCCAATTGGCGCATTTGGTGGAACATTGAAAGATATCTCGGCAGGTAACCTAGCATCGATCGCGATTTCTGGTGCGGTTTCGCAAAGCGGTGTGAGCGTCAATGAGATTGACGAAGTCATCGTAGGGAATGTAGTCAGCGCAGGTCAAGGTATGGGCGTTGGACGCCAAGCCGCTATTTATGCGGGCATTCCAAATGAGGTGCCAGCTTACTCTTTGAATATGGTCTGTGGTAGCGGCATGAAAGCTGTCATGGATGCTGCAAGTCATATCAGAGCAGGTGATGCGAAAGTTGTCGTCGCGGCTGGCGTAGAAGTCATGTCTCAGATTCCTTTTACGGCGCCGTCGAGTATTCGTGATGGGCACAAGATGGGCAACATGAATCTTACTGATTTGCTCATCAATGACGGCCTGACTGATGTGTATAACCAATACCATATGGGTGTGACGGCGGAAAACATCGCGAAAAAGCTCGATCTGACAAGAGAACAGCAAGATGAATACGCATTAGCGAGTCAACTTAAAGCGGTCTCGGCGATTGAAGCCGGAAAATTTGAACAAGAGATTGTCTCTGTTGATGTCAAAAAACGCCGTGAAACGATCGTATTCGATACGGATGAATACCCAAAGGCAGACGCCACAATGAGTGGGCTTGAAAAGCTTCGCCCTGCATTTGATAGAGCAGGAACGGTGACTGCGGGCAATGCTTCAGGTATCAACGATGGTGCGAGTGCTGTTGTAGTTGCAAATGAAACCGCAGTGAAAGAGCTTGGCTTAACACCAATGGCGGAGGTTGTTAGTTATGCGCAATCAGGGCTTGACCCAGAAATTATGGGACTTGGGCCAGTGGAAGCCGTTAGCAAAGCGCTAGTGAACGCCGATCTTACGATTGAACAGATCGATCTGTTCGAACTCAACGAAGCGTTTGCGGCTCAGGCACTTGGTGTCATTCACGAACTGGCTGATAAACATAAAGTGGCAGTGAACACCATTCTAGATAAAGCCAATGTTAATGGCGGTGCTATCGCATTGGGCCACCCACTTGGCGCGTCGGGTAACAGAATTCTCGTCTCCCTCATTCATGAGCTAAACCGCGGCGACAGCCAGTACGGCGTTGCTTCTTTGTGTGTGGGCGGGGGCATGGGTACCGCAGTTATTATCAAATCGATTAGCTAACTTATTAAATGGAATTAACTTAGGAGATTCTCCAATGTACACAGATTTTTTTAAAACATTTACTGACCAAACTGAAAAAAGCTTAGAACCATACCTAAAGTTCAACAAACTTGTGACAAAGAACGTGGAGGTTCTTACTGAGCTGCAACTCAACGCAATGCGCACATACAGCGATTTAGGTCTAGCGCAAATGAAAGCGGCAAGTGAGATCAAAGATGTGACTTCACTGACAGCGTTTAACAGCCAACAACTGGGTGCGTTGACTAAGTTGTCACAGCAAATGATGGAAGACAGCAACAAGCTGCAAGCTGTGGCGAAAGAGTTCAAAGATGATGTTGAACAGATGACTACGGAAAACCTTAAGACAGTGACTCCCGCATAACACTGCCTATTTTATGCCGCCGAAAGGCGGCTTTTTTTCCGAACTCAGGAGTCGCACCATGTTACATAACTTCTTTTCGGACTACCTTGTTAAGCTCCAAGAAACCAATCTAAAATGGTGGGAAGATCTAGAACTGAGCAGGGCAGCCGCAAACACTCCCCTTAATAAAGCAATGCAAGAAATCAATCTTGAGGACACAACGAAGTTGTTCGAGAGTGCGGTGAATCAACCTGCAGCATTGCTAAAAATCCAATCAGACTGGTGGCAACAGCAGCTTGAAATATGGCAAAACGTCGCACTTCAGGCGAGCGACAAAGAGGTCGTCTCTGCTGATAAAGGCGATAAACGATTCAGTCATGAAGAGTGGCAAAACGACCTCTACTTCAGTTTTATCAAGCAGTCTTATCTTTTGTTCAGCAAAACCTATCTCAATACCATCGACAGTATTGAAGGTTTGGATGAAAAGAGTAAAGAGAGAATCAGTTTCTTTTCTCGCCAGGCTATCAATGCACTTTCGCCAAGCAACTATATCGCAACCAATCCAGAGTTACTAAAACTCACTCTAGAGCAGAATGGTGAAAACCTCCTTACTGGTTTAGAGCAGCTTAAGGAAGATGCAGAATCGAGCGCAGATATCCTCAAGATTCGTATGACCAACAACAACGCGTTTCGCGTCGGAGAGGACATTGCGAATACCCAAGGGGATATCGTCTTTAAGAATGAACTGTTTGAGTTGATCCAATATAAGCCGCTTACAGAGCAAGTTCATGCAACGCCTTTGCTGATTGTTCCTCCATTTATCAATAAATACTACATATTGGATCTGCGAGAGAAAAACTCGATGGTTCGCTGGCTTCTAGAACAAGGACACTCAGTATTTATGATGTCCTGGCGTAACCCTGGAGCCGAACAGAAAGATGTGGAATTTGGTGACTACGTAACTGAAGGCGTCGCGAAGGCCGTAACGGCAATTGAAGAGATCACTGGCAAAGAGCAAATCAATGCGGCTGGCTATTGCATTGGAGGTACGGTTTTAGCTTCAACCATTGCTTATTACGCGGCGAAACGAATGAAGAAACGCATTAAAAGCGCATCATTCTTCACAACACTTCTCGACTTCTCACAACCAGGAGAAGTAGGGGCGTATATCAATGACACCATCATCAATGCCATCGAGCTTCAGAATAATGCCAAAGGCTATATGGATGGGCGCTCACTGAGTGTTACTTTCAGCCTATTACGTGAAAACAGTCTGTACTGGAACTATTACGTTGATAACTACTTGAAGGGCAAAAGTCCAGTCGACTTCGACCTTCTATATTGGAACAGTGATAGCACCAATGTGGCGGCAAAAACACATAACTTCATGCTGCGAGAGCTTTATCTAAACAACAAGCTTGTTGAAGAGAAAGGCGTTAAGGTTGGTGGTGTTTGGATTGACTTAAATAAGATAAAAGTTCCAAGTTATTTTGTGTCAACTAAAGAGGATCATATTGCACTTTGGCAAGGCACTTACCGTGGCGCGTTGAACGTGGGTGGTAACAAGACATTCGTGCTTGGTGAATCTGGTCATATTGCTGGCATAGTGAATCATCCAGCTAAAGGTAAATATGGTTTTTGGACCAATGATTCCCTCGATGAAAGTGCAGATGAATGGCTAACCAATGCATCACATACAGAAGGTTCATGGTGGGAACACTGGCACCAGTGGCTACTTGGCTTTGAGAATGATGAAAAGGTTGAGCCATTCAGAATCGGCAGTGAACAGTTCCCTGTTTTAGGTAGTGCTCCGGGTAACTATGTAAAGCAAGTGTTACCGATTGATGTCAACGAGTAATGATATTTGAAGGATAAAAAGCAAAAAACCTCTGGCGAAAGCGAGAGGTTTTTTTTTGTTTCTACGAAGTTTTTATTGAAATGGATATCGTTCGGTTGGGCTTACTATGAACTTATATTCTCATTGCGTATGTAGATGGCGATCACATTCGCTGAGTAAATAAAGTTTAGAATTCGAATTTTTATGTATAAAAATATCAATTGATATCATGCGTTCTAATTTTTATGTTTAAGTATCTGTAAATAAGGAGAAAAGTCCGAAATTATAAAACGGTGATTTAGGTCTGCAAAATCGGTTTAGCACAATTGTTAGCCAGAATAAAATTCGTAAATATTATCCCCAGAAATCGAGTGGTCCACTGTCCATTACTACTGTCCAATAGCGGAATGCTCGTTCATTTAAAGGCTGAAACCAGCCAATAACAATAAAATTACATTTTGGGGTTAACATGAAAAACACTTTTAAACTCTCTTTAGCTGCCGTACTTGTTTCGTCTGCAATGGCTGCAAATGCCGGCATCAGTATTGTTGATACAGAAGAAGCCAACTTTTCAGTAGGTGGTAATGTTGAGTTAAACTTCAACTATCAAGATCGTGAGTCTAACGAGAACAACGATGCCGAGTTCAACCAAGACGGACGTGTTCTTATTGAGTTTGCAGGTGAAAAATACACGAGCAATGGTCACTATGTTGGCGTGAAGGCGCAGCCGTTATTTGAAAGTACAGGTAACGTTGCACTCGATGATGCGTATTTTGAGTTTGGTAAGAAAGATAGCTGGGCAATCAAAGCGGGTCGTTTTGAAGCCTACGATATGTTCCCTGTTGGTCTAGATGTTTTCCTAGAGTATTCGGGTGATACTTCAAATGAGCTTTATACAGGTGACAGCGCATACGTTTATCAAATGAAAGAAGCTCGTGGACGCGGTTCTGACGGTCAGCTGATGTACAGTCAGAGCTTCGGTAACCTTTATGTTGAAGTCGGCACTATGATTGGCGATCGTTCGAATCTTTTCGCTGATACTTACCACGGTGTTGCGGTTGATCACGACAGTTCGAAAGACTCTTTCTTAGTTCGCCCAGTTGTATCTTACGCTATGGGTGATTTTACGGTCGCAGCCTCGATGGAAACGAATTTAATCAGTGACGCTATTGTTGATGTGCAAGGTAAGGACATTTCAGATCGTACTGGTTACGGCTTAACAGGTAATTGGAATAACGGTGCACTAAACCTGAACGCTAACTTTGCCTACCTAGATGCTGTTGATGAAACGAATATGACCGCAGGGGTCAACGCACTATACAGCAACTTTGGTATTGGTTATGTCTATGGCGCGAACGAATACGATTCAAGCTGGGCGAAAGGCGATGTGAACGTAAACACAGCTTATGCTTCATACGAATTTGAGAATGTACTAGAAGTCCAAGATTTCTCGGTACTGCTAGGGACTTACTACACAACAGTGAAAAACGATACCGATAATGCGACTGCGTTTTCTGAAGATGATGACTTTGGTGCACGTGTTCGTTTGTTCTACGAGTTCTAATCTGTCTTGAGGAACTTCCTCGTTTCGCGGAGCCAAATGGCTCCGCTTTTTTGTTTGTATTACTGGGCTCGATCTGTTTAATTAATTATATCAATCGTACTTGAGGGAATAGGCATGAAAACAATTGGAGTGATTGGTGGTATGAGCTGGGAATCAACCGCTACGTACTACAAAATGCTCAATGAAGGGGTTAAGCAAGCGCTTGGTGGCTTACATTCAGCCAAGATTATTCTGAACAGTGTTGATTTCGCAGAGATAGAGGCACTTCAGCGCAGTGGTGAGTGGGATAAAAACGCAGACATACTGTGTAAAGCCGCCCAATCTCTCGAAAAAGCAGGAGCTGACTTTGTATTGATTGCGACTAATACGATGCACAAAGTCGCTGAACAAGTCGAAGAGTCAGTTTCTATACCTTTACTCCATATTGCTGATGCAACAGGACATAAACTTGTAGAGCAAGGGATCACTAAAGTTGGATTACTCGGTACGGCGTTTACTATGGAACAAGCGTTCTATAAGGATAGACTGACCGAGAAGTTCGGCATTGAAGTCGTCGTTCCAAATGGGGTTCAGCGTAAGCTGGTTCATGATGTAATTTACAATGAGCTTTGCTTGGGTAAGATTTCACGCCGTTCGAAAGATGATTACCACACCATTATTGCAGACTTAGCTGAAAATGGGGCACAAGGGATTATTCTTGGCTGTACCGAAATAGGTTTGCTCGTATCTCAAGACGAAACCGACGTGAAGTTGTTTGATACCGTAGAGATACATGCTGAAATGGCAGTAGCGAAAGCGGTTCAATAACGCTTAAGTGAGTTTGGGCGACATACAGTCGCCCAAATACATATCAATGACTGAAAACTAAAAAAAGAAAGTTAAAATTGGTCCGTTATCAGCTTGATCAATTCAGATTCCGTTTCAGGGGTCTTTTTCAACTCGACCTCGCACGAAGCCCCACCTTTTAGCATGTACGCACTGCTCGTACAGTGATCATGGTGAAACCATTTTCCGTTTACACAAACATCTGTGTAGCAGCGAGGATCCTTTTTAAGTTCCATTTCCATGCGGTTACTCCTTGTTAAATTACCGTTAACACAATAACAACATAACCTTGTTTTGAATGTGGTTAATTGATCTAGATCAACGAATGTCGACCACTATACTAAGGTAGTAACTGATAACTTTTTATTGGAACGAAAAAGGGAATCGAGCAACTGCTTCTCATCAGTAATAGCGCAAAGTGATCTGGCGTCGTTTAGCTGCTAATGAACGAATACGCTCAAGCAATTCACGTCTTTTGTACTGACTAAACAGTCCGTCAACACCACCTAAAATCAAAATCTTAGTCATACTTTGCTCCATAAATTGAGTCTTTACGAGAGATGCGCCCCAATATAGAAATTTAAATTAGCAAAGCCTAATATTTGCAGGGCTAAATTTAAAATGCCTAAATTAGCATTGACTAAATTACATTAATTAGTAAACTCTAAATTAATGTCGAAAAGATTGGAATGGCCGGTGTGGAAGTTAAACAGTTAGACAATATGAAGCAAAACGTTCTAGAAGCATCAGAATTGCTCAGAGTCATGTCCCACCCTGAAAGGTTAATGGTGCTGTGCCAACTCACACAGGGCGAGGTGGGGGTAGGTGAGTTACAACGTCACTCTAGTTTAAGCCAGTCAGCGCTGTCCCAGCACTTAACAGTATTGAGAAAACACAACTTGGTCGGCGTTCGCAAATCCTCTCAGCAAGTCTTCTATTCTCTTTTAGACCCACGAATAGAAACGCTTATTGGGACGCTTCATCATCTATTTTGTGAATCTGTGGAGGCTTAAATGTTTGAACTTATTCCTTGGTCATCTTTGTTTGGCGGTATGTTGTTAGGAGTCTCAGCGACACTGCTTATGGTGGTGAATGGACGTACAGCGGGTATTAGCGGGATATTAAATGGCGTCTTAACACCTAAAAAGAACAACACCTCTTGGCGAGTGCTGTTTCTCATTGGCATGGTGTTAGGGGGCGTATCTGCGGTCGTTGCTTTGAACATTGATACCCCAAACTTTGCACAGCTTTCTTCATCTACGCTTGTCATTGGTGGACTGCTTGTGGGGTTTGGAACTCGACTAGCCAATGGATGTACCAGCGGCCATGGTATATGTGGGATGGGACGCTTATCCAAGCGCTCAATTGTCGCGACATGCGTGTTCATGTTGACCGCCGCCGTGACTGTTTATATCAGCTTAAATTAGAAGGGGCTATCGCCATGAAAACTGTGATTATTCGTTTAATGCCTCTCATTAGCGGTATTTTGTTTGGAGTTGGTATGGCTCTATCTGGAATGATCGACCCAGAGAAAGTCATTGGATTCCTAAATGTCACTGGTAACTGGGATCCAAGCCTAGCGTTTGTCATGGGTGGGGCACTGTTGGTGTTTATGCCGAGTTATTTCTTGTTCATTGAGCCCAAAATGCAAACGTTAAGTGGTGATTCTATTCCTGCCGTGACCAACCAAAAGATAGATTCAAGGCTGCTGACTGGCTCAGCTCTCTTCGGTATCGGGTGGGGGCTTGTAGGGATTTGTCCAGGCCCAGCGATTTCGAGCTTAATGATCGGCGGGCTCCCAGTTATTATTTTTCTAAGCTCAATGATAATAGGTTCACTACTGGCAATGAATCTTGCAAGTAGTGAACCGAAAGTATCATTAGCGAGTCGTAATCAATGACGTTACTGGGCAGTGGTCACTCATTTGATACTTAAGCACGTCGTCGGTCGAATAAGTGACCTGCTTTGGAATGGTAAACGCGAGATCGTCACTTACGACAATATGGTCAATCAGAGAGCGAAATTGATGTGTTCTCTTCGGGTTCTTGTTTGATCTGACTTTACATAGCGCCTTACTCTTTTGGCTCGCGAGTAGGGCGTTACTATTTTTCGAGATACGCTCCCATAGCCAATCCCCCCGATAACTCATGTTGTGGTTGAAGTCTCCTAATACGACGTACGATTGATTGTTGCGCTCGCGTTCTCGAATCCAAGTGTTTAACGCTGCGCCTTGAGACTTTAATGTTTTACACGCGTCGCTGTTGTTATATGCACCTGAACAGCGCGCTTTCAAGTGAACAGATAATACATGGATTGGCGTATTGCTGTCAGGGTGAATAACAACGTAGCTGGCAAATCTGAGTTTGCTTCTAGGGTTGGTGTCGAGTTGAATATCTGGCTGATTATTCACTTCAATCCCTTTTCTTACTGCAAACCCAGTAAACTGGTTAATGTCACTGAATTGCTGTGCTTGATACGCTTTAGTGTTTCTATCTGAAAAGATGACTTGGTATCCGTCACCAATGATTCGTCGCAATGCTTTTTCGTCATTTACTTCTTGGAAAGCGATGATGTCACTGTTCATTTTATCGCTGTAGTTCTGTAAGGCTTGGTAATCCGAACCGTCTCGCATTGAGGCTGAGAACTTTGGATCGGGTGTGCTGCTTAGCCATTCTAAATTCCAAGTGGTAAAACTGGTTTGCGAAAATGCAGTACAAGAAAATGTAAGTGATAAAAGTGAAATTAGTGAGCGTTTTTTCAACGTATCCATAGCTTAAGCCCTAACGATTTTTCTACAGCCTTTATCCGATAAGCCATCGTAAAAAATCAAGCTAAAATCATCGGAAATTTCTTAATTACATACATTTCTTTGCATCTGAGATCGATGCCCAGAAGATTGAACTGTTCTTAACCTAGGGTCTCTTTTTATTGATCAAAATCAATACTTTTTAACCCTCCATCTCGTTAAATACGGCCACAACATATTGTGTTAGCTCAATAATAAATCGCCTATATAGTGTATTTGTGGATAACTCTGTGAGTATACTAAGGGTAAGGAGAATCAGTGAAACCAATCGTAATCAAGCGTGATGGGTCGAGAGCACCATTTAGTCGAGACCGCATCCAAGCAGCAGTGGAAGCCGCAGCCGATCACAACAGCCAAGAGTTAGCAATCTATGCGTTAAATGTCGCATTGGCCGTTGAGTTGAAGTTACAAGATCGCGATGAAGTTGAAATCACTGAAGTTCAAAGTTTGGTTGAAGATGAACTCATGCAAGGCCCGTACAAAGGCTTGGCTCGTTCGTACATTGAATACCGTCATGACCGCGACACAGCGCGTGAAAAGCAGAGTGCATTAACGCAAGAGATCGAAGGATTGATCGAAGAGAGCAACCTTGATCTAATCAATGAGAATGCCAACAAAGACGGTAAAGTTATTCCGACTCAACGCGATCTTCTCGCTGGCATTGTCGCTAAACATTACGCTAAAACGCATATCTTACCGCGTGACATTGTTCAAGCTCATGAGCAGGGTGATATCCATTACCATGATCTAGATTACGCACCGTTCTTCCCGATGTTTAACTGTATGCTCATCGACCTTCAAGGCATGCTGACCAGCGGCTTTAAAATGGGTAACGCGGAGATTGATACGCCAAAGTCCATTTCAACAGCAACAGCGGTAACGGCACAAATCATCGCGCAAGTGGCAAGCCACATTTATGGCGGTACGACGATTAACCGTATTGATGAAGTACTTGAGCCTTACGTAATAACCAGTTACGAGAAGCACTTAGAGATCGCGAAAGAGTGGGAGATTCCAAACCCTGAAGCGTTCGCGACAGCACGCACTGAAAAAGAGTGTTATGACGCATTCCAATCTCTTGAATACGAAGTAAACACACTGCACACAGCGAACGGTCAAACTCCTTTTGTTACTTTTGGCTTCGGTCTAGGTACAAGCTGGGCTTCACGCCTTATTCAGCAATCCATTTTGAAAAACCGTATCGCAGGTCTTGGTAAGAACCGTAAAACTGCAGTATTTCCTAAACTGGTGTTTGGCATCAAAGATGGCCTAAACCACAAAGCGGAAGATCCAAACTACGATATTAAAAAGTTAGCGCTTGAGTGTGCGTCTAAGCGTATGTACCCAGACATTTTGAACTACGACAAGCTGGTGGAAATCACAGGCTCATTCAAAACGCCAATGGGTTGTCGTTCATTCTTAGGCACTTACGAAGAAAATGGCGAGCTTGTACACGAAGGACGTAACAACCTCGGAGTGGTGAGCTTAAACCTACCTCGTATCGCAATTAAAGCAAATGGTAGCGAATCTAAGTTCTACGAATTACTTGATGAGAAACTTAAGCTTGCACGTCGAGCACTAGAAACACGTATCACGCGCCTAGAAAACGTAAAAGCACGTGTAGCGCCAATCCTATATATGGAAGGGGCGTGTGGTGTTCGCTTAAAAGCAGACGATTCTATTGCAGATATCTTTAAGAATGGCCGCGCTTCTATTTCTCTGGGTTACATTGGCATTCACGAGACTGCAAACGCACTGTTTGGTACTGAAGCGCATGTCTACGATGATGAAATACTGCGTCAAAAAGCACTTGGCATCATTGCGTACATGAAAGAAGCAGTAAATACATGGACAGATGAAACAGGCTACGGCTTCAGTCTTTACGGCACACCGAGTGAAAACCTATGTAGTCGCTTCTGTCGCATCGATAACAAAGAGTTCGGTGTGATTAAAGGTGTTACTGACAAAGGGTATTACACGAACAGTTTTCACCTAGACGTAGAGAAGAAGGTCAACCCATACGACAAGATTGACTTTGAAATGCCGTACCCAGAGATCTCAAGTGGTGGCTTTATCTGTTATGGCGAGTTCCCGAACATGCAACGCAACATCGAAGCACTCGAGAATGTGTGGGATTACAGCTACAGCCGTGTTCCTTACTACGGAACAAACACGCCAATTGATGAGTGCTATGAGTGTGGTTACATGGGTGAGTTTGACTGTACAAGTAAAGGCTTTACCTGCCCAAGTTGTGGTAATCATGACTCGACGAAAGTATCGGTAACACGTCGAGTGTGTGGTTACCTTGGTAGTCCTGATGCTCGACCATTTAACTTTGGTAAACAAGAAGAAGTTAAACGTCGTGTAAAACACCTTTAACCTAACGCGCTGATTCATCACTACTTCAATAACCTGGCTTAACTGGCCAGGTTATTTGCTCTCTAATCTCTTTGTTTTTCACTTCCAGGAACGGTAAACAAAATGAACTTTCACCAATACTATCCAGTTGATGTTGTTAACGGTCCAGGTACACGCTGCACGCTGTTTGTTGCTGGATGTGTGCACCAATGCCGTGGTTGTTATAACCAATCGACCCAACGACTGGATTCTGGTGAGCTGTTTACTCAAGAGGCAGAGGACAGAATCATTGCTGATCTGAACGATGAGCGTATCAAGCGAAGAGGGCTTTCTTTATCCGGCGGTGATCCACTTCACCCGGCCAATGTAAGCACGATCTTAAGACTTGTTAAACGTGTAAGAGAAGAATGTCCGGGTAAAGATATTTGGGTGTGGACAGGGTATACGCTTGAAGAGCTCAGTAGTGAGCAAAGAGAAGTCACACAATACATTGATACCTTAATCGATGGTAAGTTCGAGCAGGACAAAAAAGACCTCAATCTTAAATGGCGTGGAAGCTCGAATCAGATTATTCACCACTTCACTGAACTCTAATTCAACTGATATGAATACATGAAAAAAAGGGCACATCTTTGCAAGAGATTGTGCCCTTTTGGTGTGAGTTCGTTTAAATGTCAGGTGTGTTAAGCCGCGAGCGCTGTATCGTCATCAACCATATTGTTGATCCAGCGTTTTGATTGAATACGATGAATCGTTAATGCGCCTTTGACCAATTCCTCCACAATCAAAGATAACAATACATAGTGTAGAGGCAGCCCTAACACCATACCCGTGTAGTAGGTCAGGGGAATTCCAATCGCCCATTGGCCAAATGTGTCTATGAATATGCTGTAGCGGATGTCTGCACCACTTTTCAGTACGCCGCCAATGCCAACCATATTAAAGACGCGAAAGATCATTCCAAATGCGAGCACTAAACAGACGTTAAGTGCCATCTGCTTATCACTCAAAGGCGTAAACTCAAGCGCATCGAGTATTAAAGGCGAACATCCCCAAACAAGCAAAAATAGCAAGACAGCAAGGGCAGAGCTGGTGACGACATACCACCAAGCGGTTTTTTCTACTCGGTCATAGTGTTTTGCGCCAATATCATTACCAAGAAGCACTGAAGCGGCGACAGCAAAGCCCATAAATGTTGAAATTAGTACCCCTTCAATGGGTGATAAGAACGAGATAACGGCGAGCTCGGTCACGCCTAATTGCCCATAAAGAACGCTATAAACGATAAGTCCACCAGTCCAGAGCGCATCATGGATGAGCATAGGTAGTGAAACCTTAAAATACTTATTCCTATGTTGTTTGATGGTTCCTTGTGTCCAATCATTTCTCGTTGGTATTAGGTGTTTGTAGTGCTTGCAAAAGAAATAGACCAAGATGAAGGTTTGAAAAAATCGGGAGATCAAGGTTCCTAACGCTGCGCCAAGTACACCTAGTTGAGGAAAGCCCAGCAGACCGAAAATCAGAACCGCATTGAGTATTACATTCACCAAAATCGCAGCGATACTCACTTTAGTTGGCATTTTTGCTTCGCCGACTGAGCGTAATACCGATTCGATAGGTACAACTATCACTGTTGCGACCAAGCTAAGACCTGTTACGGCAAGGTATTCACTCGCGTAAGAGACATACGTTTGTTCTTGGGCAACGAACGAAACAATCTCTTCGGAATACATGAGATAAAGCACAATGAACGGAACGGTAAACAGTAACGATATGACCCAAGATTGAGCGAGTGTGCGTCTTATTCCTGCGATGTTACCTGACCCAAAATATTGCGAAGCGAGTATGCTGACAGCGCCGCATAGGCCAAAAACAACGGCAAGGTTGAAGAAAAATATGCGATTGCCGATTCCAACGGCTGCGGTAGCTGATTCACCCAGCTTTCCAACCATAAAAACATCAATCAAACCGAGGAGACAAAATAGCATCGACTGCAGAGAGACCGGTGCCCCGATTTGGATCATCTTCTTCCAAAATGTTTTGTCGATGTACTGACGTGTTAAGAGCATCGCATTTCTCCGTTGTATTAGATGCAAGTAGTGTATCCATAAGCACCGGCATTGTATTTTCTAGGAGCATCCAAAAGTTTTGCGAAACTATCAAAGTAATAAGTCGACGACCAACAAGGGAAACGATGGACGATAAGTTAGAGCGTTATTCCATCTCAGAGAACACCCATCAAGAGTTTATTGACCATGGCCGAGTACTTGCGCTGGATGAGCGGGGTATAGTTCAGTGTGGTATCGCGACATGTCGTGACTTTTTCTCTGTTTATAGAAAGAACCAAAAGAAACACATGTTGCTTTACACAGTACGTGGTCAGGGTTGGCTAGAAAGTGGCGCATGTCGATATCAACTCGAACCCGGTTCACTCATTTCAGTTCCTGCTGGAATTGAGAATGCATTTGGAATGGAAGATGAGACTTGGCAGATAGCTTGGGTCTTTCTATCTACCGACATGCATTGGGAAATGATGAGCACAGAGATCTGTTATCAATATACGCCTGTCGCTGAGGTTATGTATTCGTGCATTCAAACGCTATTGCGTAGCATAAACCTACCGATTAACTTTGGCGGGGCGATTGGCGGTCATTGCGTTGCCCAACTCGAGTTAATGCTGCGCGTGCCACATTCTGAAGGTGTATGTAAAAACCAGTTAAGACTGCAGCGAGTGTTCGACCTTGCCCAACGTCAGCTACATAAAGAGTGGACGGTAGAGCAACTTGCTGACCTCTATCCATGCTCTGAGCCGCACTTTCATCGCGTTGTACAACAATTCTATGGTAGGAGCCCAATCTCTCATTTGACGCGTATGCGTATGGAATATGCCGCGAGACTGTTGCGCTCGACTGAATGGCCAATACAACATATTGGTGAAATAGTCGGTTATCCGAATAGTGCGAACTTCAGTACGCGTTTTAAGGCGTGGGCAGAGATGACGCCAAGGCAGTTTAGGAATAAAGGGCGGTCTGACGAAACCTTAGGTGCGTGAATTGTTCTAATTATGAACAGTTAAAGTGCAATTAAACGTGCTTGGCAGAATAATCTTCTCTAATTGACGAAAAACATAAAAAATCATTTCGCGTTTTTTTGCGAAAGTGTTAACGTGAAGTTCGATGCTTGAATTTCAAAGGGTTATGACTTTCATGTTTTCTAATCTACCAACTCCAGTATTAGATCCTATTTTATCTTTATCCGTTGCATACCGCAGCGATGAGCGCTTAAACAAGGTTGACCTTGGCATTGGCGTGTACAAAAACAGCGATGGCGAAACGCCAGTAATGAAAGCTATTAAACTAGCTCAAGACGTTGTTATCGAAAATCAAAAGACCAAATCTTACGTTGGCCTTGCGGGCTGTGAAGAGTTTAACCAGAGTATGGTTGATCTGCTTCTTTCTGGCACTTCTGCCATGGACCGTGTGGCGGCGATTCAAACACCAGGTGCGAGTGGTGCACTGCGCATGCTGGGTGATTTGATGAAAGTGGCTCAACCAGATACGACGGTTTGGATCTCGAATCCGAGCTACGTTAACCATAAGCCAGTAATGGAAGCGGCGGGACTTAAGGTTAAGTTCTACCACTACTTCTCACCTGAGACCAAGCAAGTTGATACAGCGCGTATGTTAGAGGACCTTTCAAAGGCTGGTCCATCTGATGTCGTGTTGCTTCACGGCTGTTGTCATAACCCTACTGGGGCAGACATCGACTTTTCTGCTTGGCAAGCGATTACTGAGCTTTCTCAGAAAAACGGTTTTACGCCATTTGTTGATATTGCTTACCAAGGCTTTGGTGATGGTTTAGAGGAAGACGCAAAAGGTCTTCGCTTTATGGCTGATAACGTCGAAGAGATGTTAATCACCACGTCATGTTCAAAGAACTTTGGTCTGTACCGTGAACGCACAGGTGCCGCAATTGTAATTGGTAAATCTCAGCAAGATGTCGGTAATGCAAAAGGTAAATTGCTGACTCTGGCACGCTCTACCTACACTATGCCACCTGATCACGGTGCAGCGTTGGTGAAGACGATCCTGCAAAGTTCTGATCTGACTTCAGTATGGAAGCAAGAGTTGAGTGAGATGCAACAGCGCTTGGTAAACTTACGTCAAACGCTATGCAATGAGCTTCGAAATACTCACAATACGTCACAGTTCGACTTTATTGAAAGCCACAAAGGTATGTTTACTGTGCTAGGCTTTAGCCAAGACCAGATGACGCAACTCCGTGAACAATATGGTATTTATGGAGTAGGTGATGGTCGTATTAATATCGCGGGCTTAACCGAAAAGGATATTCCTTACGTAGCTGAAGCGATTGTAAACGTATCTTAATTGAATTGGGGCGCTCGGCGTCCCTTTCACTGTTTTGTTGAGATTAGGTGGTCGAATGAATAAAACGTGGAAAGCACTGATTCCAATTATGTTGAGTGGCGGTCTGATGGCCTGTTCTACGACGGGGCCTGCGCCAGTTGAACCAGAAGAAAAACCTGTTATTGAAGAGCCAGCCGTAGAAACTCCAGAAGTAGAAACGCCTAAAGAAGAGGTAGAGAAACCGAAGGAGCCTGAGGTTAAGCCTGAGCCGACTAAGCCTAAAGTCGTCGTGTTACCAAAGAAAACCGATGATGGGAAATTGGTACTTGGCGGTGAGGAATGGGTTTACATTCCTGGGTTAGAGCAAAACTTTAAAGCACGAGTTGATACTGGTGCGACGACTTCTTCGATTAGTGCGGTCGATATTGTCTATTTTGAGCGAGACGGTAAAGTTTGGGTTAAGTTCAAAATCCAGCATGAAGAAGTCAAAAGCAAAGAGATAGCATTACCAGTAAAACGTTGGGTTAAGATTAGGCAGTCGAATTCCGATGACGTTAAGCAACGCGCTGTTATTGAAGCTTGGGTACAGCTCGGTGACCTGAAAGAAAAAACCGACTTTACATTAGTGGATCGTACGCATTTATCTTTCCCTCTTTTGCTTGGCCGCAGTTTCTTCAGAGATGTGGCGATTGTCGATGTAAGCCGTAAGTACGTGCAAGACAAGCACAAGTAATCATCTATCAAATTGCTCAAAAGCCAGCACATTATCGTGCTGGCTTTTTTTGTTGCGAGATCATATTTTTGCGACCGATATCTTTTTCATCAGGTTTCATAAGGTAATATTTACTCTACAAGTCGGTAACGTGGATAGAACAACCCATTCCCCCATATCTAAAAATAAGGTTGTTCATCTAGAAAAAGAACTATAAGGAGTAGGGACATGAAACATTTATCAATGGCTGTGGTGATCAAAGATGGCAAAGTGCTTGTTCAGGAGCGTTCTCAAGAACAGCAGAGTAACTCGCACCTCTTTCCTGGTGGTCAGGTTCACGATAATGAGTCAGCGACAGAAGCCGCTAGAGGCTTGATTAACGAGACATTTATTAACGATATTGAGCACACTGCAACATTCAGTGGGCGAAATGACCTTGGTGGCAGAACTTACTACTCTATCTTTAAGACAAAGACGGTAGAACAGAAAGAAACAAGTCGTTCATCATTTCAGTGGCTAGCGCCGAAAGAGATATTGGCGCAAAAGGTTAATGCCGCCGATGCTGATTTTATTAAAAAGCACTTAGTAGAATGTGAGTAGCGCTTCGCTGCGAAAACTCGACGAAACAAAAAAGCCAATCATGCAATATGATTGGCTTTTAAGTTTTACAGAGTGAAATCCTATTGAATTTCTAAAAGCTCTACATCAAAGATAAGCGTTGATGCTGGTGGAATAGGGCCAGTTCCACTTTTTCCATAAGCTAGAGGGCTAGGAATATACAGACGGAACTTATCGCCAACGTTCATGTAAGTGAGGCCTTCTTGCCAACCTTTAATCACTTGGCCAAGTTTAAAGCTGATTGGCTCGCCACGTTCGACAGAGCTATCGAACACAGTGCCATCTATCAAAGTACCATGATAGTGTACTTTCACCTTGCTCGCTTTCGTTGGGTGCTCAGTACCTTCACCTTTGTGTAGAACTTCATATTGAAGGCCGCTTTCAGTAGACACAACCCCTTCTTTTTGAGCGTTTTCTAGTAGGAATGCTTGCCCTAATGCGAAGTTCTCTTCACCTGCTTTGCTCGTCGTCCAAGAACGATAGATAAAAAAGCCAGCAAGAATAACGATAACAATAGGAATAATAATCTTAGACATAAATCCTTTCCGTTGAATTAAGGTTGAGTGATTAAATATTTAATGGTGTTCGCAATGCCTTCAACATCTTGGTGCCCGGTTGTCAGTACTTGATATTTACCTTTAACGATAAACGTTGGTACTGAGTTCACTTCACCTTTTGTTGTGATGTCGTCTGCCAATTGCATTGCGGCAAATAACTGTTTCTGCTGTTCTTCATTGAAGTTATAAGGGCTGACCAATGAACGACTTTGGAATGCTTTGTCGATGGCGTCTTTTTTATCGTTCAATGAAGCGCCGTCACCCATTTGAGTCGCAGCAAATAGGTCAAGCATCATTTGATGATCAGGCTTTTGGCCAAGTTGCATTTCTGCTGCGTAATAGATCATCGCGCCAATTTGTGCGCTCTCGTTAAACGTAACGTGGACTTTACCGATACTCTCGCCAGTCAGTTTCTCGATTTTTGGAATCTCGTTTTCCATCGTACGGCAGTGACCACAGTTAAGAGAAAATACTTCTGTTACGACAGGTAGACGGAAGGTAGACAGGTTAGCAGGCAGTTGTTCGTAGTGAGTTCCTTCTACTGGGCTTGTACTTTCTGAACAGCCAACCAGTAGCGTGGAGAACGCGACGATAAATAGAGCGGCAATTTTTTTCATTCTAGATTCTCGAATCATCACGAGGCAGGGCATCTGCTCAATCGTGAGTTAATGGTGTTCCGATTTTACTGTTTCCTAATTGGAAGAGAAACAACTGGATAGCAGATTATTGAATTAAAGTATTTCGAGAGATGAAAGAAGAGTGAAGTTTATTCATAACGTTTAATTCTAGACAATAAATTTGGATGAAAAGGCTAAAGTCTGGCTAAGTTGGCCGATATAACTAATGTATCGGAACGGATTTAACGGTGAACGAATGAAGCGCTTAGCATTACCTCTTATCTTACTACTCTCTGGTTGTGGCACCATGCCTAGTGAAATGGCAATGCTTGGCAGCGATATGCTTGATACGGCACCGAGGTCAGATTTTGATGTCCGTTATCCTGAGTGGGGAAGCCCAACCAACATCAGTCCTTCTGGAGTTAAAGGGCCTCTGGGGCAGCAGCGCACCGAAAGCTACCAAGATTTACAAAGCTTTCTCGTAAGTAATGGCGTTGATTATGAGCTTTTGCCGGGCAACCACGTGATGGTGAAACTTAAAGATACGATTAAATTCAGCACTGGCTCTTCAAACGTTTCACCTGATTCAAAATACTGGTTGGATATGATGGGCGAGTATCTATCGACTCAACCAAGCATCGACGTTGTGATTGATGGACACGCAGACAGCACAGGCGCGCCAACCTTTAATGATGGTCTTTCAATGCAACGCGCTTCAGCTGTTAAACAACAATTAGTGCGTAACAACGTTGCGATGAATTCCATCTTTACGCGAGGTTACGGAGAATACGTTCCTGCTTGTTCCAACAATACAACGGCAGGAAAAGCATGTAACCGCCGAGTTGAAGTGCTGTTCATTGTTTCAAATAATTAAATGTTATCGGCTTGAAAATCCATCAATAAAAAAAGCCACCGCAAATGCGGTGGCTTTTTTACGCGTGATACAAAATAGGCAAAATTGTTTCAGCGTGTTTGAGTTAACTCGTCAATCGAGACTAATCAATCTCTTTATCTTTACCTAGTGACAATATCCAAACAGACACTGCTGCGACTGCTGCGAAACCAGATAGGATGATGAATGGCATTGCTCCGTAGCCTAAGACATGCCAAATAACGGATTCTAAAGTACTCATTATTCAGGGCTCCTTATTGCCAGCCTTCGACACCGTGCATGTCAGGCAGTTTGTGTGCGATACCTTTGTGGCAGTCTACACAAGTCTTTTCACCTGATGCTAGGGCAGTTGAGTGTTGCTTAGCACTACGTGTACCTTGCTCAGAGAAGTCCATGTACTCAAACTGGTGACAGTTACGACACTCTAAAGAGTCATTTTTCTTCAAACGAGCCCACTCACGTTCAGCCAGATGAGCACGACGCTCTTTGAACTTTTCAGGAGTATCAATCGTTTTCGCGATGAAGTGAGCATACAGCTCTTTAGATGCCTGAACTTTACGAACGATCTTATCCGTCCATTCGTGCGGTACGTGACAATCAGAACAGATAGCACGAACACCAGAACGGTTAGAGTAGTGGACCGTCTCTTGGATCTCTTCAACAATAGGTGCGTGACAGCCAGAACAGAACTCTTCTGTGTTGGTTGCTTCCATACCCGTGTTAAATGCGCCCCAGAACAGAAGACCACCGGCAAAGCCCATGAATAAAACTACGCCAACGGCAGCTTTACTCGGACTTGCTAGTCTCTTCCAAAACGCTTTCAATAATTTCATAGGTAGCCTCTTATAAACTCACGTGTCTACTTATTTAAGTGAATCAACACTCTTAAACTCGTTCTCTACCAATGGATTAGCATTAGCTTGAGGAACGTGACACTGAAGACAGAAGTAACGACGAGGAGACATATCTGCCAATACAGCGTCTTCGCGGTTTACGTAGTGAGTCACACTGATTTTCGTTGCGCCCATCTCTTTCGCGTTTTTCCAGCTATGACAAGCTAGACATTTGTTCGCGTTAAGAGAGACTTCGTAGCTACGAATATTGTGAGGAATCAGTGGTGGCTGATAAACATAGCTGCTATCTAAGATCTGTTCACGAGGGAACTTTTTAAAGTCATCAGCTGCGCGGGTCGCTTCAAGCTCGCTCGCGCCACGAAGTGACTCAAGACCACCAATACCACCCGGGTTTTCAAGTTCAGCAACGGCTGCGCCACTGATAAGAGCACTTACAGACAACAGTGCAATTAGAAATTTTTTCATTATTAATTCTCCGCCTAATGGCCAAATTCTTTAGTCTGGCTGCTGCTAAAACAGCAGCCAGTGCATTCATAGTTAAGCGATCTTAGTGATCTTAACTGGACACTTCTTAAAGTCTGTCTGTTTAGACAGTGGGTCAGTCGCATCAAGGATCAGCTTGTTAATAAGAATGCGTGCGTCAAAGAACGGTACGAATACCAAGCCTTGAGGTGGGCGGTTACGGCCACGAGTCTCAACACGAACACGCACTTCACCACGCTTGTTCGCGATCAGAACCTCTTCACCACGACGTACGCCGCGAGCTTTTGCATCAGCAGGGTGCATGTAACACACTGCATCAGGAACGGCTTTGTAAAGTTCCGGAACACGACGTGTCATAGTACCTGTGTGCCAGTGCTCAAGAACACGACCAGTACATAGCCACATGTCGAACTCTTCATCTGGCGACTCAGGTGGTGCTTCGTATGGTGCAGAGATGATTAAAGCTTTACCATCCGGTTTACCGTAGAAGTCCCAGCCACTGCCTGGTTTAGCGTATGGATCTGAACCTTCTTTGTAACGCCAAAGGGTCTCTTTACCATCAACAACTGGCCAACGCAGACCACGTACAGTGTGGTAAACATCGTATGGTGCTAAATCGTGACCGTGGTCGCGACCAAACGCTGCATACTCTTCGAATAGACCTTTTTGAACGTAGAAGCCTTGATCGTGTGCATCATCGTTAAGCTCACGAGCTTCTTCGATAGGGAACTTATCAACTTGGCCGTTTTTGAACAGCATGTCGTACATAGTTTTGCCACGGTACTCAGGCGCTTTTGCAAGAAGCTCTTCACCCCAAACCTCTTCCATCGTGAAGCGTTTAGAGAACTCCATGATCTGCCATAAGTCAGATTTCGCTTCGCCAACAGTCTCAACTTGTTGGTACCAAGCTTGAGTACGACGCTCTGCGTTACCGTAAGCGCCTTCTTTTTCAATCCACATCGCTGTAGGAAGAACAAGGTCAGCTGCTTGAGCTGTCGCAGTAGGGTATGGGTCTGAACATACGATGAAGTTGTCTGGGTTACGGTAACCTGGTAGACGTTCACCGTTGATGTTTGGACCTGCTTGCATGTTGTTGTTACACATTACCCAGTAAGCGTTGATCGTGCCGTCTTTAAGTGCACGGTCTTGAGCAACAGCGTGCTTACCTGGTTTCGGTGGAATTACGCCATCTGGAATCTTCCAAATGCCTTCAGCAATTTTACGGTGTTTAGGGTTTGCAACAACCATATCTGCAGGTAGACGGTGAGCGAATGTACCTACTTCACGAGCAGTACCACACGCTGATGGCTGGCCTGTTAGAGAGAATGGGCTATTACCCGGGGTTGCAATCTTACCTGTTAGTAGGTGGATGTTGTAAACAAGGCTGTTCATCCATACACCACGAGTATGTTGGTTCATACCCATAGTCCAAAGTGACATCACTTTAGTGTTTGGATCAGCGTATTGCTTAGCAAGCTCGATCAGTTTCTCAGGAGCAACACCTGACATTTCAGATGCTTTTTCTACAGTGTATGGCGCAACAGATTTTTTGTACTCTTCAAAAGAGATTGAAGTCATTGCACCAGAGTTTGGATTAGCCGCCTCTTTTTGCAGAGGATCTTCATCACGTAGACCGTAACCGATGTCTGTAGCTGCTTGCTTGAAGTTTGTATGCTTGTTAACGAAATCCCAGTTTACTGCATCGTTCTCGATGATGTAGTTAGCGATGAAGTTAGCAATCGCAAGGTCA
This sequence comes from Vibrio sp. RE86, assembly GCF_013114545.1. Classification (GTDB taxonomy): domain Bacteria; phylum Pseudomonadota; class Gammaproteobacteria; order Enterobacterales; family Vibrionaceae; genus Vibrio. The sequence goes on from NZ_VTXI01000025.1 coordinate 30,104, forward strand.
GTTTGTGGTTCAAAGATATAACCTTGGTCTGCAAGCTCAAATGAACGGTGGTAGTAAGTAGACAGTACGTTTACTTTAACATGTGGGTGGCTTAGACGACGGTCAGTGATACGAGTCCAAAGAACAGGGTGCATTTCTGCCATGTTCGAACCCCAAAGAACGAAAGAATCCGCTGCTTCGAAGTCATCATAACAACCCATAGGTTCATCGATACCGAATGTACGCATGAAGCCAACTACAGCAGACGCCATACAGTGACGTGCATTAGGGTCGATGTTGTTTGAACGGAAGCCCGCTTTCATCATCTTAGCTGCAGCGTAGCCTTCCATTACAGTCCACTGACCTGAACCGAACATACCAACGCCAGTTGGACCGTTCTTTTTCAGAGCCGCTTTCCATTTGTCAGCCATAGTATCGAACGCAACGTCCCAAGATACAGGGGTAAAGTCACCTTCTTTATCGTACTCGCCGTCTTTCATACGAAGAAGTGGCTGAGTCAGACGGTCTTGACCGTACATGATCTTAGAAAGGAAGTAGCCTTTAATACAGTTTAAGCCTTTGTTCACAGGTGCTTCAGGGTCACCTTGTGTCGCAACAACTTTGCCGTTTTGTGTACCCACAAGAACAGAACAACCTGTACCACAGAAACGACAAGGCGCTTTGTCCCATGTGATTTTTGTTTGGTCTGAGCTAGCAATCAGGTTAGTAGCGTGAGCGGGTAGGGTAATACCTGCTACAGCTGCTGCTGATGCTGCCGCGTTTGCTTTCACAAACGCACGTCTTGTCATCTTCATACTTCACCCTCGATTTGGGAATATTGAGTTCCAGTGTCTTTATTATTTGATTCGTCTTCTAGCTCGGTTTCTATCTGGTGGTAGACCAAAACCGTGCTAAGTACATTAGGTAGGTTGTTGATTGCTTCGATGTTATCGGTGATAAAACCTTGGTTTTCGGTCTCCATCACCACGACAATCTTGCCTTCAGGACTGTCGCCATAAATTTCAGCATTCTCAACTTGATTAATCTGCACTTTAATTGTCTCTAAGTGCTCTGGAGCACAATGGACAACTAAGCTAGAGATGTGCACTTCGTTCAGTGACATAAAGTACTTCCGTATTAAACTGCATTGCTCACATTGATGGCTGAAGTAGGGCAGACAGCGACACAAGCACCGCAACCTGTACAATCATCAAGTTCTAATTTCGGTTGTGCGACTTTGCCAATTTCTAACTTAAATTGGATAGCCATGGTCTCGCACATATCACCACAGCTTCGGCATTCGACATTTTGCTTAGCGAGGCAAGGTTCTTCGATGACCGCCTTCGCATTCCAAGGTGTGTTTTGCTGCTCTTCAAAAAGTGGCTCAGGACAAACCTCTGCGCACTGATAACAAAACGTACATTCCCCTAGTGAGAAATCAACACGAGGAAAACCACCATCACCAGTCACGATGATGTTGGTTTCACAATGTTCACTGCATTTACCACAGCGAGTACACTGATCAGTAAATTGAGTATTTGGTTTAAGCCAAGGTAAACGAACTGTGTTATCGTCAACTGTACGTCGATTAAAAAAACGTCGCTTTGATAGGTCTACCACTAACGCACCCATACTCGTTAAATATTGAAATGTATGACAAAGTGTTGTTCATATTTTGTCATTTATCCATACATAAATTGTAGTTTTTGATACATTTGTATAAATACCCCCTTGGGGGTAATTAATGCTTAAATATGTTTTAGATCAATAAACTTAGGGTGAAGTGATCACATATTGACGCCGAACTACCTTTTAAGCTTAGTATCTAACCAATGAAATTCTATAAAGGTGTTAAAAAATCACATGTTTAAGAATGTGAAGCGCTCCGTAACAACGACAATTGCCAAGGCAATGATATGCATTTTGTTGCTTTCGGTAGCAACAACGGGTTTTGCCATATTTACTCTAGCTTCGAGCTTGAATGATGCTGAAGCAGTGAATGTTTCTGGCTCAATGCGTATGCAAAGTTATCGTTTAGCCTACGATATCCATGCCGAATCGAGCGATTACTCTGATCATATAGAGATGTTCGAACGTTCAATCTACTCGCCTTCAATGAAAGCGCTTCAGGGATGGTCTGTCCCAGAGGATATTACCCAAGACTATTACAGTCTCATCACTCGTTGGCATGAGCTAAAGTACGTATTACAAAGCCAAGATCGAGAACGTTACCTCGTGCTCGTTGCAGGTTTTGTTAACCAAATTGATGGTTTTGTATTTAAACTTCAAGATTACTCAGAAACCAAGCTTATCTCATTGGCTTGGGTTGGCGGACTTGGGCTAGGTGGTGTTCTACTTATCAGTGTTTTTGTCGTTCACTACACGAGAAAGCAAGTCGTGACGCCGTTAAACGCATTAGTGTTAGCGAGTGAACAAATTCAGTCACGTTCGTTTGATGTACAGCTCAATGTTGCCAGTGATAACGAAATGGGCATATTAGCGAACACTTTCAATAACATGGCAAAAGATCTGGGCAATTTATACCGAGGTCTAGAGTCTGCAGTAAACGAAAAAACCCATAAGCTCCAAAATGCTAATGATTCACTTCGAGTGCTTTATCAGTCCTCACAAGAGCTAACCGCTTCACGTATTACACAAGAGAACTTCTCAGCGATATTGAAAAACATCGTGAGCTTAGAGGGCATCACTGCAGCAAGATTAGAGATCAATGAGCTTGGCGAAAAGTCTATCTCCTTGACTGAAGGTGAAGGGTGCTTAGAGTGTCAAGACACCTGCCAAAGCCGAGAGTTAACTCTTGATGGGATTGAACTTGGGACCTTATATTGGAAGGTTTCATTACCTTGCCCAGATCAAGCACTGATTGACAACTTTGTACAAATCCTCTCTCGTGCGGTATATTACAATCAAGCACAAAGACAGGCTGAACAGCTACTGGTTATGGAAGAACGCGCGACGATTGCTCGTGAGTTACATGATTCTTTAGCTCAAGCTTTATCGTATTTGAAGATACAAGTCTCATTGCTGAAGCGCGGAATGAGTAAGCTCCCGGATTCTCCAGCACTGCAAAAAACATCGCCAGTGCTCGCTGAATTGGATACTGGGCTATCTGCGGCATATACTCAGTTACGAGAGCTATTAACGACCTTTAGACTCACCATTAAAGAGGGGAGTTTTGGATCGGCTCTATATAGCATGACAGAGCAACTATCAGATCAGACAGATTCTGAAATCGTGCTTAAAAATCAACTGTCATCTATCGAATTGGAAACAAATCAGCAGGTGCATTTACTGCAATTGATTCGTGAAGCAACGACCAATGCGATTAAACATGCGCAGGCGAAAGAGATAACAATAGAGTGCGACGAAACTGATACACACGTAGAGGTCTATGTGAAAGATAATGGGATTGGCTTTGATGCAACTAAAGAGAAGGCCAACCATTATGGACTCAGTATCATGCAAGAGCGTGCCTCAAGGCTTAACGGTGAGCTAACTATCACAGCAGATAAAAATACAGGCTGTGTCGTCTATTTGAAATACCCAAAATTTAAGGATTCCAACATTGACAGAGTATAAAGTGTTATTGGTCGATGACCATCCATTGATGCGCCGAGGCATTAACCAGCTATTGAGCTTTGAAGATGAATTCGAAGTTGTTGCAGAAGCGAGCAATGGAACTGATGCTGTCGCACAGAATCATGAACACCAACCTGACCTGATCCTTTTGGATCTCAATATGAAAGGCATGTCTGGGTTAGATACACTAAATGCGCTTCGTGCTGACGAGTGTGACGCAACGATTGTAATTTTAACTGTTTCGGATAGCCCAGCAGATATAGAAGCGATCGTTAAAGCGGGCGCAGATGGTTACTTACTTAAAGATACTGAGCCTGATGAGCTGATTGATTTACTAAAAGTGTCGTTACGTGGTAACAAAGCATACAGTAAAGAAGTAGCCCAATACCTCGTTGATCGTGAAAATACGAGCACGGTATTTGATGAGCTAACAGAACGTGAAATGCAGATTCTTCAACAAGTTGCGAAAGGTCTACGTAACAAACAGATTGCTGACACGCTGTTTATCTCTGAATCTACGGTTAAAGTGCATATGAAAAGCCTGCTGAAGAAGTTAAAAGTACCTTCTCGTACTGCGGCGACTGTCCTATATCTTGAGCGTTATGGTGAAATGAAATAACCCAACGCCAAGTACAATTAAAAAAGGGAGCTCAATTGAGCTCCCTTTTTACGTTCAGTTTTTCGCGTTCAGAAGAGTTACGCAGACATTGGAACCAGTACTAGCGTACCAACAATCACAGTAATCAGGCCGCAGATAACTGGCACTGAAGTACGTTTTACCACTTCAAACGGGCTAATTTTACCCATCCCTGACGTAGCAACAACTACCCCCGAAACCGGCGAGATTGTACGACCAAGGTTAGACGCTTGAAGCATTGGAATGATTAGGAATGCTGGGTTTAAGCCCATTTTCGCCGCCAATGATGGTGCTAATTCAACGAACGCGTAGAAAGGTGCATTACCTGAACCTGTCGCGATCGCCGCAGCGACGGTTAAGCCAGTTAGAATCAGCATTAACGCGATACCGCCTGCGCCAGCAGACTCTGCAAGGTGTAGTAGGTTATCAATAGCACCAATAGACATTAGACCTTGGGCAAACACACCAGCCGCAACCAAAAGCATAACAACACCTTTAAATGCGTCAGCCATTCCTTGATAACAAGACTCTAGATCTGAAAGCGTCTTTTCACCATCAAACTTTTTCACGATGTAGTCGACAACTGCACCAATAAAGATCGAGAGCACAACGATTGTGTAAATGTCGAGTTGTAGACCTGGAATAGTGCGTCCATTAAATAGGAATACGCCAATGATTGGTAGGAATGGCAGCACGGCGTAGAAAGCTGGGGCATTGACTTCAATTTCTGATACGTCGACGCGTTCCATAGGAGAGTTATCACGCTTATCTAGGTATTTGTTCCAGAAGAAAGCTGCCGCTGCCATCACAATGATTGCGCTAATAGAAACAGGGAGAACCGTTTGAACGGCAAACACGTCAAGTGCTAGGCCAGATTTCTCTGCTGCGATAACAACGTCACCAGAAGTAGGAGAGAGAATAATTGCCGCAGGTGATGCACATACCGCAACCGCTGCCGGGCGAGAAATACCCATGGCTGTCATCATTGGGAACAGGGTTGCCATTAATAACACGCCAAGACCCGTCGCAGAACTGACCGCCAAAGACATCAAACATGCAACGATGTAAGCCGCAACAAGTAGGACATAAGGAGACTTAATCACAGACAGTGGTTTAGAGAACTGTTTAACCACAACATTGTTTGCGCCAATGTGGGTCATGTACGATGCAAAACCACATAAAAGCATGATCTGCATACCAAGGCCGCCACCACGGTACTGAAGCATGTATTTCACATACTCTAGGGCGTCCGTAAACATATTACCTGTAGAGGCAACTTTAGCAGGCAAAACTGTGTGACCGATAATACCGGTTAGAATAAGTAGCAATACACCTGCTGTTAGTAGGACGCCTGCGGCCTTGTAGCCTTTAACGATGAAGTAACCCACCGCAATAGTGACGACTAAGCCGATTAAGAGTTCTAGCATAGAGATCTCCTCGATTCTCGAAGTTATAAAAATTTGTTTCAGTCTGTGACAAAGAATGTACTGAATTCTATGCGGTGGTTCGAGTGCAAGTTAATCATCTGATGATCTAGAACAAAAAATCGATTTAAGTATTAAAATTGGTGAAACATCATGTATTTATTAGGTTCTACAGATGTTAAATATAATGGAGGGTGCTACAACAGAAACTCAAGCTTGATCAAGTTTTGGTTTCGACAAAAAAGGGGGGAAACTAAGGGTTACGATAGACAGCGCTTGGATCGCCAATTTTACTGAAGTCTGAGCTTTCATCGAGATAGACAGCCTCAAGAGCTTCAGGCATAGCCAAGAAGTAACCTTGATACATATCGATATTAATTGCACGCATGGCGTCAAGCTGCTCTTTGGTTTCAATGCCTTCGACTACGACTTTGGAACCGAGCTTTTTAGCAATTTTTATCCCCGACATTAATGGGAATTTATCACCATCCATATAAGAAAGAAGGAGAGAGCGATCCATCTTGATAATATGCGGGTGAAGCTTTTCTGCACGTTCTCGGTTAGACGCGTTTACACCAAAATCATCAACCGCAATATTAAAATTGTTGTCATTGAGCTTGCGCATTGCTTCAGTAAGGTTTGTTTCGTTCTCGGCATTGAGCTCGACCACTTCCATAACAATCTGAGAGTTATCTAACTGAAGGGCTCTCAATCTTTGTGCAAGCAGGCTTGAGTCGATATTTTCAAGTGCGAGATATTCACCAGCAGAAGGTAGAACATTGAGGAAAAGATTTAAGTGGCGGTATTTCGAACGAGCAAAATTCCGGATGTGTATCACTCGGCTTAAACGTTCCACATTAATTTTGTCGGAAAAGTCAGTGTGGTCAGAATGAAAGAAGAGATCGGGCCGAATTGTGCCTCGCTCTTCATGTTGAATTCTTACCAAGGCTTCTACACCCACTACTTGATTAAGTGCATTAAATATAGGTTGGAACACACTCTTCAAGCTCAACTGTTTGTAATTACCACAGTATTGACCGCTTTCATCGATCGAAAGACAACGAACAAACTCTTTCTTTGTGGAGAGAATCATATCTACTACCGACCTCATCAGTACCGCGTTATTCCGAATGGAGTAGTGCAAACAGTTGGCATTTTATTGACAATGACGTAAAGCTGTCAATCTTTCATGCCATATAAATGTGTCTATTTATGAATACATGTAAGTTAATGAATTATTAATCGCCATAATGTGTAAGTTATAGCATTATCAATAAATCATGTCATAACTCAGTGTAATTTGTTTCATCTAGATTGAAAGGTAAACTTCTGCCAGCCTTTATAATTCGGGAGTAAGCTCTCATCACCGCTCATCGAAAAAGTCTTTGTTACGTATATATTTTGACATCAAGTGATAGGAAAATGGTCTCGCTATCCAAGAGATAAAAGATAAAGACAACCTGCGAGCAGTTGGTGTGTTTTCATGAATCTTCCCGTTGTAAAGCCAGAGCATGCGTCCTACGTGCAGGTAAAGCAATGGAAATGGCGGCAGGAAGGTAACAATATCCAGATCACAACAAATCCGGTACGTTTTGTGTGATAGCAGATAGTGACGCTTAAACTGATAGCCTCCAATTGCAGGTTGGCCAAAAGTCACTACTCGTTTCACGCTCTTGGGATACATTCGTTCAAGCTTATCAGCCAAAACACAACCAATGGCTCCACCAGACGAATGACCAGTAAATGTGATGCGCTTTCCTTGTTTGATTAATTGGCCCAATACCTCGAATAATCGTTCTATCACTTCAGAATCTTTCGTCGTGCAGTTCCGATGTTTAGGTTTGCTTTGCTGACGAAGTAGATAGTGATAGCCAGTATGGATTGAATAGGGGAGATTGAGATCTTTGCAGTTCGTTCGCCAAATCGCGATGTTGAGCAACCAGTCATAGACGTTATGAGATCCTTTGATGACGACAATTGCTTCACTCTTTGATGCGCTGGATAATACTCGAATCATTGATTGACCAAAGCGGTTTTCAATGACGCTCTGACCGTCTTTAGAAAAACCATAAAGAGTATGGTCAAACTGCGGTTTGTAGGACAAGTCACACAACACCGCATACCTTTCATATTGATAACGCTTAAGTGTCTTCACAATCAACCTTAATCCGTCTCGTTATACACAGTATGGACGAACTAGATGAATGAGTGATGACGGTAAAGAGTGCGTTAACTCAGTTGGACGACCGAATAAAGCTGAATGTATTTACGGACTAATTGCTGATCGGTTGCTCGCTTCAATGGGTGGGTAAACTTAACAAAGTAAGGGCTCAAACCAAAATGCTCGTCGAGCGAGTAAGCAAGTTGTGATTCACTTTCATACAGTGAGATACCCTGAACACGGTATTCGTCGATCTCGATAGGCAGTTCACCAGTCCACCAGTGAAGCAACTCACGACTTTGCTTGCTTCGCGTAATCCAATGGTCAGTCAGTAACAGTAAAAGGTCATTGGGTTGGACGGCAAAACCATACTCCTCTTGCCATTGTGCGATTGTCTTGAACAACTTTTTACGACAGGTAGGCCCGGCACTGACAAGATGGGAAGTCAAAATCCACACTGTTCCAATGTCAGAGCTGACGCGATAGTGGTGTGGGAGCTCTGATGCGTGTGGAACATCAATCGATTTGTAGTCATAGGCATGACCAAACTCGTTCAAAGTACGTGATAATCGACGTGCGAAAGCTAAGCCTAGGTGATGTTCACTCATTCCTTTGTTGTGAATAGTCGGGTAGTGCTTCTCGCACAATGCCATACAATCTGCTTGAAATTCATTAACACTCTGAACGAGTACATCCAATAACAAGATCCATCTCTCCATAATGAGCAGTAAGCCGCATATAGACTAACATGCGTCAGATAACTTTCGTTACACTTAGTCGACAAAATAGTACGGAGCTTTAGAGGTTTATGTCTAAGATTGAATTTACGTCACAACAAAAAGAAGCCATGTCGAGCGAACTTCAACGCTACTTAGAAGATGAGTTAGATGTAGAGATAGGGCAATTTGATGCGGACTTTTTATTTGATTTTATCATCAATAAATTTGGCGCTGCGTTCTACAACAAAGGCCTAGCAGATGCACAATCAATAATGGAGCGCAAAATCATAGATATTGCTGATGAAATCTATGAAATTGAACAAGTTAGCGAGTTTTAGAAGACTAAAATAGTTCCTTCAAATATTTCGAACGACTTAATCAACTGACAATGATTAAGTCTGTGTAAAGATTAGTAAATAATGTGTTGCAACAAAGATGAGAAATGTACTCTAAATTTTAACAAGAGGCATTTAACCTGACAGGGTAAACCGATGGAACCAAGTGTTAAAAACTACAACCCAATCGCACGAGTTATACATTGGCTTTCAGCCTTAGTTGTCTTCGGAATGTTTGGTGTTGGATTATGGATGGTTGATCTCTCTTACTATAGTGAGTGGTATCGAACCGCGCCGCACTGGCATAAATCAATCGGACTGCTACTAGCGGGATTAACGTTATTCCGATTGGTTTGGAAACTTGTTACGCCGTCACCGAAGGTGGAAGGCGCAGCTTACGAAGTGATTGGCGCTAAACTGGCTCACTTGGGCATGTACGCCATCTTATTTGTACTGTTTATTTCTGGATATCTTATTTCGACTGAAGATGGACGCGGTATTGATGTATTCAACTTATTCACTGTACCTGGTCTAGGAGCTTTGTTTGAAGGGCAAGCCGATCTCTCAGGGGAAATTCACTTTTACGCAGCTTGGGCATTAATCCTGATTGCAGGTGTCCACGCTATTGCTGCACTAAAACACCACTTTATTAACAAAGACAACACGCTACGCAAGATGATAGGAGCTTCAAAATGAAAAAAACGTTATTTGCTACAGGACTGGCTATGGTAATGGCATTACCATTTGGTGCAAGCGCAGCGGATTACATGATCGACACAAAAGGAGCTCACGCTTCTGTGAACTTTAAAGTAAGCCACCTAGGCTACAGCTTTATTCAAGGTCGCTTTAATAAGTTTGACGGTGAGTTCTCTTACGACCCTGCAAATGTAACGGCATCAGTAGTTAGCGTAAACGTTGATACAACAAGCCTTGATTCAAACCATGCTGAGCGTGATAAGCACATTCGTAGCTCTGATTTCATTGACGCATCAAAATACTCTACAGCAACATTTAAGAGCACAAGCGTTGTTGATAAGGGTGATGGCAAGCTAGAAGTGAATGGTGATCTAAACCTACACGGCGTAACTAAGCCAATCACAATTGATGCTGCGTTCATCGGTGCAGGTCAAGACCCATGGGGTGGTGAACGTGCGGGCTTCTACGGCACAACACGCCTAGAATTGGCTGATTTCAACATTAAAGTGATGGGTGCATCTAGCTATGTTGATATGGAACTACACGTAGAAGGCATCAAAAAGTAAGCGTTGATTTTCTACGAAGAAAGCCCCCAAGCAAATGTTTGGGGGCTTTTTTGATCAAGCGACTTATTTCCTGACCAATTTCTAGCGGTAACGTCGTTAGTGAGTTTTAGTTATTTTGACTTCAACGTATTATGCAGTTTCAAGTTCACGCTCTTGCTTAACAATCGAAACGCGTTCACCGTAGATTGGGCGCATCGCTGCTAGTACATCAGTACGAGTTACTACACCAACAAATTGACCGTTCTCTAAAACAGGCAGTACATGTGGCTTATGTACTCGCATTGCTTTTGCACGTTCTTCTAGAGACAGTGATGTGAGTTGCGTTGCGATACCCATGCTTGTTGTTGGGTAAAGTTGCTCTTTATCGATACAAAGGAACTCAGCGACATCAACCAATTTGTCGTTCGCATCGATAGCAACGACGTCTCTTGCCATAATGTCGACCACCTTTTGATCCTTTGCTGGTAGGTAATCTTGGCACCACAAATCAACCATAACGTCATGCGCTGAGAAGAAGCCAACCAATCGACCTTCAACGTCACAGACAGGCGCACTAACTTGTTGGTTATCGAGTAGGGTGTCGATCGCTACTGCCGTTGGCATTTCTGCACGAAGTACGACTGAGTGGGTGTTCATTACGTCTTTTGCGGTGATGTTGTTGTTCATAGTGTTTTCCTTAGCCGTATTAATTTGCGTTGTTTTTGTAATTGAATGAATGTTTGCTGCTTTAAGTTGCGGTCTGCGATAAATGCTCCAATTAGCAAGGCCGACCAAAACTGAGCCCCCAACAATGTTGCCGAGTGTCACTGGTATTAAATTCGCGACCAGAAACTGCTTAATGTTGAGGTCTGCGTATTGGCTCGCGGAGACTCCGACTTGTGTCCAAAAGCTATCAGGAGCAAAGTTCTGGATAACGATACCTAGCGGAACCATAAACATGTTTGCGACGCAGTGTTCAAAGCCACTTGAGACGAACATCGCTACTGGCATGATGGTCATCGCTGCTTTGGTTAATGCATTTGCACTACTAAAGGTCAGCCAAATCGCTAAACAAACCAAAAGGTTACATAGCACGCCTAATGCAAATGCCTGAACGGGTGTATGGTGCAGTTTGTGCTGCGCGATATTGAGAGCGTTTAATCCCCATTGACCATGGTCCATTTGGTACAAACCGGCAGCTGAAACCAAAACCAGTAGAAACATGGCGCCGACAAAATTGCCTGCATATACCTTTCCCCAAACAGCGAGCATCTTTGTAAAACTGATTTGTTTGTTTGCCCACGAAATGCTCGAAAGGACGGAACTTGTAAACAGTTCACCACCACAGATCACGATCAAAATCAGTCCCATACTAAAAGCTAGACCGCCTGCTAACCGACTTAGGCCCCAACCTGTATCAGCGGTACCCGTTGTCACCGTGATATAGAAAAGAAACGCAAGTCCGATGAACGCGCCAGCCATGACCGCTAAGCTAAGTGTCATACCACTGCTTTTCTTAGCTTTACTGAGTGCGAACTTTTCAGCTTCAGCCATCATTTCCATCGGCGAAAAGTATTGATTATTCGTTTGGGTTGTAGACATAAGCACTCCCAACGTTGAATGTCATAGTTAATCTCCTTGATTAGGCAGCCCTTGTTCGTTGACTGCCAAATCAGATTAATCACCTCGAACCTACAGGTAAAATTGATAATTTTTAGAATCCTTATCAAAAATATTGATATAGGGAAAAGAGAGAGTAAAATGAAACGGCTTGCGTATATTTGACGAAAAGTCAGCAAGTAATCAGAGCTTTTTAAGGTGTAAAGCTCACGAGGAATAGTAGAAAAGGAGCGCCATGCGTTATTCACTAAAGCAGCTAACGGTTTTTGATGCTGTCGCCGATACTGGAAGTGTTAGTCAGGCCGCAGAGCAACTCGCATTGACCCAATCCGCAACCAGTATGTCGCTTGCTCAGTTAGAAAAAATGCTCGGTAGACCTTTGTTTGAACGTCAAGGTAAACAGATGGCGCTTACCCATTGGGGAATGTGGTTACGACCGAAAGCGAAGCGACTGTTGCAAGATGCTCAGCAAATCGAAATGGGGTTCTACGAACAACATTTACTTAGTGGTCATGTCAAACTTGGCGCTAGTCAGACTCCGGCGGAGCACCTAGTACCAGACCTTATCAGTATTATTGATAATTCTTTCCCGGAAATGCGTATTTCACTCAAGGTCAAAAGTACCGACAGTGTCATTCAAGGTGTTCTCGACTACAAATACGATGTTGGCATCATTGAAGGGCGCTGTGATGATAACCGACTGCAACAAGAAGAGTGGTGCCGCGACCATTTGACCGTTGTTGCCGCTGCTCACCATCCTTTTGCACGCCATGAAACCGTAAGTCTTGCTCAGCTAGAACAAGCAAAATGGGTACTTCGAGAGCACGGCAGTGGTACTCGCATGATTTTTGATAGCTCTATTCAACATTTAATTGAAGATTTGGATGTTTGGCGCGAGTACGAACACGTTCCTGTACTGCGTAGTATGGTTGAGCACGGTCAATACATTACCTGCCTACCTTATCTTGATGTGGAACGCTTTATAGAGAGCGGTCAGTTAGTGGCTCTGAACGTGCCTGAACTGAAACTTGAAAGAACGCTGTCGTTTGTATGGCGAGCAGATATGGTCGAAAATCCGCTTGTTGAATGTATCAAACGTGAAGGGGCGAGAATGATGAAAGGAAAACCTTCGGTCTTTTAACTGCTGAGTCATATTTACCAATTCTGTTGAAATATCGATTGCATCACAATAACTATGATTGTTCTTATGTCTGTTACTTAAATAGTGTGATCTATTCGTTACTTAATGTGCTGGGTTTTACCTATCATGCGGACTTGTACTTTTGATGTGTGAAACCACACAACGAGGCGTTATGAGCACTTTGGTCGCAATATCATTAACAACAGGTATCTTGTCAGGTCTATGGGGATGGATTGCCATCTCGCTAGGGCTACTTTCATGGGCGGGGTTTTTGGGTTGTACCAGTTACTTTGCGTCACCAAACGATGGCTTAAAAGGGCTATCAGAAAGTTTGATAACGAATATGAGCGGTGTTTTCTGGGCAATGGTGATCATTCACGGTTCGCAGTTTGCTTCTCTAGAAATACTGGGGTATGTGATTACCGCCATCGTTGCGTTTTTTATGTGTATTCAAGCAAAGCAGTCTTGGCTCGGTTACATCCCAGGAACTTTTATCGGTTCGTGCGCAACGTTTGCGGCAGACGGTAATTGGAAGCTGGTGATTCCATCTCTGATCTTAGGCGGCATCTTTGGTTACCTAATGAAAACAAGTGGTTTATGGTTACATCAAAAGTCCAAACATGCTGAGGCTGATACTCGTTTACAGACGCGCTAGAAGCCTTAGATATTCCTATTTTTACCGAGAAATAGGATTACCCCCGATTGATTTGTATCACCCGATTTTGATACGCGGCACCTAGTTAGGTGCCGCTTTTTTATGTGTTGCCGTTAGCCATGGTGACAACTCGCTTCAGCGTCCAGCGTAATAAAATCGGGATCCCGTCTACGCCTTTTTGCTCACAGTGAGATACGATCGCGAGAGCCAGGTCGGGTTTAGCGAACTTCTTCAAGACCTTGGTAACGACCTTTTTCGCTGGAATCGGATGTTCAAGTGGTATACGAACCATTTCTTTGAAAAATGATTCAAAGCCGTTGTTGTACAGGTAATGTTCAATATCACGGTCAGGTAACTCCGTCAGACGATGTCGCTGCTGGTCATTTTCGAGTAACGCTTTCACGGCAGTTGCGTATTTTTTACCTGCCGCATCCCCATCGGTGACGACATGCCAATCTATACCAAAGGCTTTGGCCACTTTGATTAATGACTTAAGACCTGATTGAGCAAACTCGATGATCTGAACACCTTCAGCGGCGAGATTGTAGCCACACTGGTTGGCCAGCTCATTGAACAACCAAACTTCTGTTTCCCCTTCGACAAGCAGCCAGCATCTTGCAAACAAAGCGCCCGAGCGGTGGAAACGGATATGGAAACCAATACGTCTTAATTCATCTTTTCCTAGCCCTTGATCAGACAAATAGGTAGTGATGGTTCGGTCTGACTGACGGACGAGACGACGAATACTCGACAATGGTACTTGCCCCAAAAGATCGCCACTGTTGGTTGTGAGAATCTTCTGCATCGGCAAGAGTTGCAATAAACCCCACGCACGAGCGAGGTGGGTTGGGTGCAAACGTCCTTCAGGATCTTCAATGATCAATAGTGGACGGGCACATCGCCTTAGAGTGGTAGGGCCTTTTGCTTGCAGGTAGGCATTTAATAGACCCATAAAAAGCAACCGTGTCTGTCTATCCTTTGTCTGTTCGACAACTTCAGTAATACTTTTTTTCGCTGGTGGCGCAGTAAAAAAGATGCCATCTCGCTGTTTTCGTAGATTCTTGCGTGCATTGGGTTTGAATGAAAAGTAATGGTCAACAAGCGCACTCATCGAATTCAAACTGCTCTTCATCTCGCCTTTGTTTACATGACCAGGGATTGCCATTAAACGGCGGCAGGTATTGTCGATACGTTTCTCAATACGAGCGTTAACGTCATTGGTGTTGATGATAGGGCGCTCGAAGCGCCTTGAATCTTTTAATCGAATGGCAGGGTGAAGCGTCATTAGTTCTTGCGCGAGCTTTTCGGAATGGTGAAGGCGAAGTGGATTGCCGTCTAAATCTAAGAATGAATAACGTGTGACGATATCGTATCCGTCTCTCGACGCACTCAAACGGTAAATAATGCGATTAACCCCCTGAGTATCTTGAACCCAAATAGGTTTAACTTTTCGATAGCGGCCAGAATGAATCTCGTTTTTCTCTGTTGAGACGAGGCTCAGAACAATCTGAAGGTGTTGGGTTTGTGGGTGTGATACGGAATAGTCGACATGAAAATCCGCCATCTCGAATTGATAGGGTTCTCCCTCTGGGGGCAAAGCAACAGATAAGGCATCAAGTAGAGAGGACTTACCCCAAGTATTTTCACCAATCAGTGTGGTGAGCTCATCAAAGGCAATAGAAAGTCTCTTAATACCACGAAAACCAGAAATCTCGATACGTTCAAGCTTCATTGAGTCCCTCCAGCTGACAGTCTCTCTTTAGCATAATAGAAAAATTGAGTAGTAGCAGACATTTAGCTCACAAAGTTGATGTGATGTATAAGCTTTAGCTGGGTGATCTTATCTGGATAAACATCATATAAAATCATGTATATAAAACGATATGTTCAATATAAGTGTGAAATATAATGAATCTGTCATATTGCTTGCGGTAGGATGGCGGTGAAAAGAGAGAGAAAATATGACAGATAAAAACAATAAAACGACAAATATTAGAATTGCGCACATTAATGATACGCACTCATACTTTGAACCAACGTCACTCCAACTTACCATCAATGTTACAGGTCAAACTCTTCAGCCATTTGTTAGCGCTGGCGGGTTTGCGCGAATCGCAACACGTGTAAAACAACTCCGTGAAGAGTCAGCCAAGCAAGGTTCTGAGTTTCTATTCCTGCATGCAGGGGACTGTTTTCAAGGCACGCTTTACTTCTCATTGTTTAAAGGTGAAGCCAACGCGACCATGCTCAATGCACTAAAAATTGATGCCATGGCGCTTGGTAACCATGAATTGGACATGGGGAATGAACCTGTTGCAGACTTCGCCAAGCGGATTGACTTTCCTTTACTGGCGGGCAACTGGGATCTTTCGAATGAACTGCCAAACAAGGCGATAAGACTGTCGAACAACTCGATGGTGCATAGCTTTGACGCGCACGATAAAACCGCTGACTGGATCACTAAAAAGGTCGATGGTGAACATGTCGCCATATTCTCACTCGCTCTAGATAAGATGGCGGATATCTCCAACCCTGATTTCGATACGCCTTTTGTTAATGCCATCGAGACGGCAAAGCGAACAGTAGAAAAAATCCACTCGGCAGGAATCAACAAAATTATTCTGCTCAGTCACATGGGCTATGATGCCGATTTGGATTTGGCCAATCATGTAGATGGTATTAGCGTTATTGTTGGTGGTCACAGCCACAGGTTACAGGGTGACTTTAGTGCCTTGGGGTTAATCAAAGATGACGACTACGGTGTAAAAGTTAACAAGACCTTTGTAGTTCAGGCCGGCTATCACTCATTGAGCCTTGGTCATTGTGATATTGAATTCGCCCAAGATGGTGAAATCGTTTCGTTTAACGGCAAGAATGAATTGCTCCTTGGTAGACGTTTGTTCATCGACGCCAGCATGAGCGAAACTTACGATGAAACACCTTACACCACGGCACGTCGATTTGTTGATAATCACGCCAATGTGATCGTATGTAAGAAAGACATTGAGCTCCAGTCGATTCTTCAAGAAAAGTACATTTCGAAAGTGCGCGAACTGCAAAAAGCAGTCATTGCTAACGCAGACTCTAAATTACGTCATATCCGTGTGCCTGATCAACAAGGCCCGAGCGAACTTGCCCCTTTGGTCGCTGAATCTTTCGCGCATGTGATGACTAAACTTGGCCACAAAGTCGAGTTCGTCATTCATAATGCTGGAGGGGTAAGAAACTCACTAAATGCGGGGCCTGTCTCTGTCGCTGATGTTGCCGGAAAACTGCTTCCTTTTGCCGTACCAATTGGTGTTTACCAGATAAAGGGGCAATTCTTGCCGCTTATTCTTGAAGGTGCAATCAACAATGCGCTGAATAATGGTGTAGAAGGAACTGGTGACGGTTCTTACCCATACGTTTACAACTTGTCTTATGAATATGACCCAAATGCTAAAAAAGGTGAACGCGTTAAGAGCTTGAGCTTGATTGAAGCAGATGGTCATTTGAATCCAATTGAGCCTGACCGTATATATAGCGGAACTTCATCGGCTTATACGATGAAAGGTAAAGAAGGTTATGAGGCTATTTTGAACATGGAAGGCGAAGGGATAACGACCACCGCCTCAATGGCCGATTGTTTTACTCAATTGCTTACTGACTGCCCTGATGTGCTCAACCGACAATCCAAACAACGGCTTAACACAGGATGGCACAAAGGTTGCTAAATAATCCCTGAGCTCATGCATTGTATTGAGAATACTCAGGGGGCATTATGTGGAGTAGAGATTGGATTGATGTGGCCGTCGTCGTAAGTTGGATTGGCGTTTGGTCTGCACTTGTCTACTTTGTTCCTATCGGGGGCGTGTAGTATCGCGTTCTGGATTGGATTCTGTAAAAAAGGAGCAAAAATTTGCTCCTTTTTGATTTTATATATAGACGAATTCAAATTTCAGGAATAGAATCCGCCCTGTTTGGGGAGTAGTCGCCTCTGGTTTACTTATCGTCATCTCGTTAGACGTCGTTCTATCCGGTAAGTATAAGCATCTTGCTTGAACTCAATGGTTCACAAGCTGTTTCGACGAGACCAACGTAATCAAATTTTATCTAGTGGTTTTACGCTAGGTAAGTTGTTTGTTTGCGGTAGGGATCGTCACAATTCAATCTATCTTCGATCCCTCCGCCTTTGGAGGAAACATGACCCCAATTACTTACATCTCTTTCGGTGTACTGACACTTGCTCTTGTTGTGCTTGATATTTGGCAGACTCGCGGCGGCAAAATCACAATCAAAAAAGCGGCAATTTGGAGCGTTTTCTGGTTCGCATTAGCGTTTCTATTCGCGGCTACGATTTATCTTTTCTGGGATGTGTACGCGCCGAACAGTGACTACAGTGCTCAAAAAGCGACGGTATCATTCATTACTGGATACCTACTAGAGAAGTCACTGAGTGTCGACAACTTGTTCGTGTTCGCAATCATCTTCCACCAATATGCAGTGCCTGAGCATTTGCGCCCTAGAGCGCTATTATGGGGTGTAATTGGTGCGCTGGTACTTCGTGCAATTATGATTGCAGTAGGCGCGCAACTTCTAGAGCAGTACCACTGGATTCTTTACGTGTTTGCGTTGTTCCTTATTTGGACTGGTATTCAGTTGGCGCGTGATAAAGGGGAAGATGAGATAAACCCATTACCTGAGCGCATCATTCGTAAGTTTGTGCCTGTATCAGAAAATTACTCTGGCAATGCGTTAACAGTGATAGAGCAGGGCAAGCGTATCGCAACACCGATGTTTGTGGTTATCGCAGTCATCGCGTTTATGGACGTTATGTTTGCGTTAGACTCGATCCCTGCAATTTTTGCGGTAACGAGAGAGCCATTCTTGGTGTTAGCGGCCAACGTATTTGCACTGTTAGGATTACGTTCACTGTACTTTGTTCTGCAAGGGATGATGGATAAGTTTATCTATCTCAAACCGGCATTGTCATTCATCATGGTGTTCATTGGTATCAAGATGATGCTTGTTGGTTCGGAATGGGAAATCCCTACAGCAGTCTCCTTACTTGTACTTTTGGTTACAATGACGATTGCGGTCGTCGCGTCGATCATAAAACAAAGAAATGAGTCTGAAAAAAAGGTCGTAGTTTCTGATAGATAATCTAATTAAGATGCGACGAACATCCTGCCTTGTGAATTAATTGATTGTAAAATAAATGTGAAGCAAGGCAGGTTATTAAAATGCAAATGGAATTTTAATTCACACTAAATTTGCTTTAGTGCAATTCTATTCATTTTGGTTGAATTATGCGCATCTTGACCTGTTAATGGTTTGTTTTATTAGAAAAACTAATTCGAAATTGAAAAAATAGTCATTTTTTGAGCTGATAATTATTGCCTATTATTGCCTCAACAAAACGAATCACACAGTTTATAGAGAGGCAATCATGGCAGCACAAGCAATGCAAATCGGTACTATCGAAGCACCTATCTCTATGGATAAAAAAACCTACGCGGTTTCTTTCAAAGGATTGATTGCACACCTATTAGATATTCTTTTCACTGACAACAGCGAGCCACGTGCATACTACGCTAACGACTTGTCAGGTCACATGCAAAAAGATATCGGCCTTTACCGTTAATCACGAGTAAAGAATTCTAAAAAACGTCAGCATCATTGCTGGCGTTTTTTTATGCCTATTGAAAGTGTAAACGCCAAGAGGCGGTCATATAGTTCGAACCCACAAATATAGGTATTCGTTCTATGACTGCTCTCATCGCACTTTCTGTCGTGACTTCACTATCTTCAGGACAAATTTGGTCGCATGAAGGTAAGCCAGCCCAAGTTATCGAACTGTTTACCTCGGAGGGGTGTTCTAGCTGCCCACCAGCCGATCATTATATCTCTAAGCTGCAAACACACGAGCAACTATGGGAGAGCGTCATTCCCGTTGTGTATCATGTTGACTATTGGGACTACCTAGGATGGGAAGACAAGTTCGCCAAAGCGGAATTTTCTCAACTGCAAAGACTTTATAGTGCGTATGGTGTAGTTGGAAGTGTCTATACCCCGGGGTTTGTTGTTGATGGTAAAGAATGGCGTGGATTCTTTAACTGGGTCAACCGAAGCCTTCCTGTTAATGACCTTGAACCTTCACAGCGCATTACCTTAATCAGGAAAGGGAATGAGTTTGAACTCAAATTTGCTTCAGAGCAGTTACTCGACGCTACGATTCTATTTTTGTCCAATGATCAAACAACGATCATTAAAGCAGGTGAAAATAGAGGAAAGTCGTTAGACCATGATTTTATCGTGATGGAAAGAGAGCAGGGACGATCAGATAAAGGCCAGTGGCGATTTTCTTACAGCGGAGATTTAACTCAAATAGATGCGGTAGCTGCTTGGGTCTCTCCAGCCGGTCAGTTTACAAGAATTCAAACAGTTGCAGGTAAGATTGAATAAGAGTCTTACCTGTGATTCAACCACCTAATTACCCACCTACGCATTTATAGGTAGATTGCTTAATGAGTCTTTTATTCAGTAAAAAACGGTGATAGCATTCGGATGTTATAACATAACGATTGGAACTGTTGTCTGTGAACCCCCTTCCTTTGTTGTCTGTAAAGGGACTCTCATTAAGCGATCAAAAGCGCGTACTATTCGAAGATATCGCCTTTGATCTTTTTCCAGGAGAAGTGCTCGCATTAATGGGGCCATCTGGTACGGGTAAGTCGATGCTCTCTAAGGCCATCGCTGGATTCTTGCCAACCGATGTTGAAGCTCAGGGAAGTATCGAGATTGACGGTATAGACGTTAGTCATACCCCAATGCTACAACGAAATTCTTTGCAGCGACCTGCGGTGATCTTTCAAGACGCGCTTAAGTCACTCAATCCGCTCGCTTCAATAGAACATCAACTGAGCTTGGCCTATTCGTCAGGAAAGACACGTTTAAATGGACAAGGTCAAAGTGCAGTCTTTACGCTACTGAAAAAGCTCGGCTTTTCGGACCCTGATTCTATATTGCACTTATATCCAAGTCAGCTATCTGGTGGACAACGTCAGCGTATCTGTATAGCGATGGCGCTGCTGGGTCAATCCAACATTCTATTCGCAGATGAACTGACCAGCGCGCTTGACCCTATCACTGAGCAAGAAATCCTTTCCCTATTTTTGAAGAGCGTTAAAGAGCGCAATATCGGCGGGGTGTTAATCACTCATGATTTAAATTCTGCATTAGCATGCGACAAGATACTTGTTATTGCAGACGGTACTCCAGTCGCTTATGGGAAACCAAGAACGGCGATTAAAGCCAGTCAACATACATACTGTGTTGAACTTACGAGACTTTTAGCTGAGTAAACTGACCATGACTTCACATGCCCACTCAAATTCTGCTCAAGTCCACTTTGATAATGTCAGTGTTCATCATTATTCAAAGCCTAAGTGGCTTGGTGGTACACCTTTTAAAGCGATTGAGCAGCTGAGTTTATCTATCGACACACAGAATATCGCAATTGTTGGCCCTTCAGGGGCAGGCAAGTCGACACTGATTGAGTTACTTTTCGGTTTGAGAACACCGACGTCTGGTGAAGTTTATGTCTGTGGTCAGGCAATATCGCGGCAAAATGCAAATCAAAGAAAGACGTTGTGTCAGCATATACAGTTGATACCGCAAGAACCTCAAACGACGTTGAACCCGTATTACACGGTGCAGCAAATTCTATTAGAGCCGCTCAATAACCTTGGCCTATATGAAGATCAAGAAGAGAAGGTTGTGTCTGTACTTCAAGAAGTGGGTTTAAGTGAAAAGCTGCTCGATGTAACGCCGACACGTTTATCCGTTGGGCAAGCTCAAAGAGTGGCCATCGCGCGAGCCATTATTATTGAACCTTGCGTACTGGTTGCTGATGAGCCGACCAGTAGCTTAGACCCAATCAGTCGGCAGCAAGTTCTAGATCTACTAATCAGTCTACAGACGAAACATCACATGAGACTTATCTTGGTCACACACGATTTAAACGCGGCCAACTACCTCTGTGATGAGATATTGGTGTTAGATCGCGGTGAAGTCGCTGAACACGCGCCATCTGCTGACATTATGTCTTCGCCAAAACATTCGACAAGTCGGGCACTACTGAATGCCCACACGTTAACGCTTACTTAAACATTAAATAAAACACCAAACATATTAAGAGACCACAACATGCGTTTTAGCCCTCTAAAAATCGCTTTATCCCTTGCTGTCGCCTTGCCATTGACTGGTTGCTTCGACTCTAAACCTCAAGCAGAAGACGTTGCGTCGGCCGATCAGACCGTAAAATCTGAAATTCGCCTAGCGATGATGCAGCCTCCACGTACAGGCTTGTCGCCATTGTCTGATGATGCATTCAAATTATCACGTTGGAGTACGGCAGAAACCTTGGTCAACCTTAGCCCTGAAGCTTCAGCACAACCGATGTTAGCGACAGAGTGGAAACAAACCGATCCTATGACATGGGAGTTTACAATTCGCGACGGTGTTAAATTCCATGATGGCTCAGAGCTGAATGCTGATACGGTTGTAAACGCATTAAACAAGGCTCAGAACGCCGCGCCAAAACCGCGTATTCTTGATGGTATCGAGTGGCAAGTTACAGCGATTTCTGACCGTGTAGTAGAGATCAAAACGACGTTTAACGATCCTCTACTACCAAGCCGTCTATCCAGCCCACAACTTGCAATCATGGCAAAGAGCGCATACCAAGAAGATGGACGTGTTAATTCTATTCAAGCGGGTACTGGTCCGTTTGTACTGACTGAAATTAACGGCACAACGAGCGCAAAACTCGTACGTTTTGACGGTTACTGGGGTGAAAAAGCCAACGTTGAAACTATCATCGCTGAATACGTACCAAATGGTTTTGCTCGAGCTGCGGCACTACGTACCGGTGAGGCTGATGTTGTAGAAGCTGTTCCTGTTTCTCAAATTGCTATGATCGACAAAGAACTTCTCACTGAAGTTGCTATGCCGCGTACCAATACCCTTTACTTAAACAACACCTCTGATGTATTCAGCCAGCTAGAAATGCGTAAGATTGCCGCAGCAGCGGTTGATCGTGAACAAATCGTAAAAACCGTTTATGAGAACCATGCAGATATCGCGCAAGGTCTTTTAGGTCCTGCACTTGCTTGGGCTGCGCCACTTCGTGCTGATATGCCTACGTTAGAGCAGAAAAAAGCCAAGGGCGAGAAGATTGTCATCGGTACTTTTACTGACCGAGCAGAACTGCCTGAAGTCGCTGCGATTTTAAAGCAACAGTTAGAGTCAGCTGGTTTTGCTGTAGAGCTAGACATTCGTGAGTATGCACAAATTGAAAATGACGCGTTGGCAGGTAAGTTTGATGCCTTCATCTTGTCACGTGCAACAGTGCTCGATTCTGGTGACCCAGTGGCGTACATGCAAAGTGACTTCAGCTGTGATGGTTCATTCAACCTTGGTTTATACTGTTCTGAATCAGTAGACAAAGCGTTAGATAATGCTGATCTACAACCACTTGGTGAGCTTCGTAACAAAGCAATTATCGCAGCGGAACGCAAGATTCTTGAAGACTACGCAGCGATTCCGTTACTGCATGAGCGTGTAATTCAAGGTGAAACACCATCAGTAAGCAACGTTGAGCGCGACCCACGTGAACGCCGCTTAGTTACTCAGTTTACTCAGGTACAGTAAGTTAATGCACTCAGCAGTTACGCTGCGAGTAGGCTTTAACGCACTTTTGCCTTGGCTATCACGACTGCTTTCTTTGATTGCGGTTGTGATCTTAGTTGGATTGATGCCTGATATTGCGGGCATTGATCCTTCTCAGTCAATATTAAGAGCGAGGTCAGGGCAACAGCAACTGCTTACGGCCGAAGCACTACAAGCAATCAGGGAAGACCTTCAACTAGACCGAAGTGCAACACAAAGGCTTTGGGATTGGTTCATGGGTGTGATTCAAGGTGATTTAGGTCGTTCATGGATTGACGGCTCATCCGTATCGCAAAGTGTCCTATCTACAACCAAAACATCACTATTTTTGATGGCGACAACGTTAGGAATGGCTGCTGTTTTGTCGTTGGTTAGTGCGCTGTACACGATAAGGCGGTGGTTCAAGGGGAAATTAGACTCAGGACACAACAGTTTGAGTTCTGTGCTGGTCGCATTGCCAGAGTATGTGATTGCCTCTCTTTTGATTCTATTCTTCTCTATCTGGTTAGGTTGGTTTCCGCCGTTTGGCTGGCAAGGTATCCAAAATCTATGGTTACCGTGTTTAGCGCTCGCACTACCTGCAAGCGGGCTCTTTAGTCGCCTGTTAAATGATAGTTTGAAGAGAGTGCTGAATGAGCCTTGGGTAATCACTTGGTTAGCTGCCAACATTAAACCGTGGCAGATTGCACGTTTTGCTGTAAAGAGAGCGTTGAGTAATCTCGTTTCACAGGTTGCGATGATCATTATTGGCTTAACTGGCGGCGCCGTTGCGGTCGAAATGATCTTTTCTATCCCAGGGTTAGGACGTTTGTTGCTTGGAGCGGTAAAAGCCCAAGATTTGCCCGTACTCCAAGGTGGTTTGTTAGCGCTTTTTGCATTCTCGATTCTGATCAGCAGTTTGAGTTTATTTGTTGAGAAAACCATTCTTGGGAATGCATTGTCTAGTGGTAAGTTGATCAGTACCCATTCGACATTTAGCTTCACCAAGAGTAAAGCGAAACGTTTGGCGAGTTTCTCTATTTTTGCATTAATGATTGGTTGTGTGTTGTGGGCGTCAATCCGTGACCCGTTTACGAGTCAATTTATGCGATTAGAAAATTCAAGTTTTGCTGCGCCGTTTGGGGCCGATGCGATAGGACGCGATCTACTAGCTCGAGTAGGCATGGGGATGCTATCAACCGTTCACGCAGGCATAATCGCTACTGCTTTAGCGTTGATAGTCGGTATGTTCATGGGATTTTTTACTCGATATACACAGGGCTTAATCGAGATCACCAAGGGTATTCCATACATTATTGCGGGATTGCTGGTGGCAGGTCTGACGAATATGAACCCTAATAGCGCTTTGATCGCTATTGTTCTCGTCTCTTGGGCTCCGTTGGCGGCACATTGTGCAAGTTTAGTCCGTGAGGCAAAAGCACATCCTTCGACGCATTTGGCCCCAACTTGGGGAACAAGTCAGTGGCGCATTCTAAGGTACTACACATTGCCTTATATACTCCCGCCTTTGTTTAGGCACGCTCTATTGCGACTGCCAGTCATTACATTAAGCCTTACATCACTGAGCTTTATCGGCTTGGGGGTAAAGCCACCGTCACCAGAGTGGGGCTTATTGATTGCAGAGAATCTTCCATACATAGAACGCGCGCCACAAGCTGTCTTGTTACCCATAGGTGGGTTAGTCTTATTAGGCATCGCAATCAACTTGTTATTTGATGACTGATAACGATTATCATTCTATAATGCCGTCTCAACTTTCATGATTCGATATTGGCCCCAAGCACTCTTTCAGGAGCCATTATCGAGTTATAGACACTTCCAAGATTAAATCATGACCTTATCTCATAAAGATTATTTTAAGATCGCGTTACCTTTTATCGTATCGACTATGACACAACCACTGCTCGGGGCTGTGGATACGGCAGTCATCGGTCGACTGGGCGTTGCTGAACTTCTCGGTGGTGTGGCGATCGGTACCGTTATCATGAATACCTTATATTGGTTGTTCGGTTTCTTCCGTGTCAGCACGACAGGTCAAAGTGCGATTGCGTTAGGTAAAAACTCGAATAGAGATATTGCTAGTAGTTTGTTTCAGCCTGCCATTTTAGCCTTTGCAGTAGGGTGTGTATTTATTCTGCTTCAAGCACCAATATGGCAAGGAGCACTGTTGATCATCAACCCAGAGTCAGCGGTGGCCGATAGCGCTCAAGTCTATTTTGATATCATGATCTTCGGCGCGCCTTTTGTCCTGCTTAATTACACCGTCATCGGTTGGTTAATGGGGCAGGCGAAAGCCAAAGAAACACTCTATACACAGGTGTTTGGCAATGTGCTTAACATCGTACTAGATATCATCTTTGTGCTTTATCTGGATCTAGGAATCGCTGGTGTCGCATACGCTACGCTGATCGCGCAAGTATCGACATTTGCGATTGGTGCTCTTCTTGTCGTCAAAACATGCAGTTTCTCTCTGCTCAAGTATCTTGATACTGCAAAAATGAGTCGAGCAGATTTAAATGTGATTGTCTCTTCTAATCTCGACTTACTACTAAGAACAGTGTGTCTGCTGACATTTTTCAATATGTTCGCCCGTGTAGGTTCTCAGCTGGGTGCTGATGTGCTCGCGGCTAACGCAATTTTGATGCAAGTCACTTTCATAATCAGCTATATGTATGATGGCGTTGCCAATGCTTCAAGCGTGTTTGCAGGTAAAGCAGTCGGTCAAAAGAATCCAGCGTTACTCAAACAAGTTCTCAAGCTGACTACTGTATGGACAACGGCATTTGTGGTCGTATTGACGCTGCTTACTTGGATATTTAAATCTCAGATTGTAATGCTGTTTACAACACTACCTGAGCTGATTGCGATCTACGAAGATATGTCCCGTTGGCTGTTGGTCTTCCCGCTAGTAGCAGGGTACGGATTAACCTTCTACGGTATTTTCACTGGAACAGGAACAACTCGCCCAGTAAGAAACTCCACAGCCATGACGTTGCTAGTCTTTCTCGCTGTGCAATTTTTGATGGTTCCGATTTGGGGCAACCACGGATTATGGCTCGCATTCACGCTGTTTTACATCGGACGTTTTCTCTTCTTATATCCATATATAGGGAAGGTGAGAGACAAGTGTCTTCCGACAAGCTAGAAACAACAAAGACGCTCTGGTAGGTCTTTGAGAGCCGTTACGTCGTCACTTTTGTTCTGCACCGTTGCTGCATGGGTTCATCGGCAGGTAGATTTGAGCGATTCAAACGGGAGCGGGGAAGATTGAGTAACTCAAATAGCCATCTTGTGCACGTAAATGAATAATGAGTATGGATATTACCAGTACATATATTCATTATGGTTTGAGTTTACAAAGTAACTGTTAATCTAATGAATATCATAAGACTCTTGGCTCCATTGACTCTACTCATTTCCTTCTCTTCACTAGCGAGTGAATGCGCGCCTTTTTTCCAGCAAACGGCCAAGCAATCTTTGCAAGGAAGAGTAGAGAACGAACTAGAGTCATTCAGTGTTGAGCAACTCTCTGAACCGATTGATTACTACCTTGCCGCGTTGAAATATCGTTATGGAATTGGTGTTAAGTTGGATTTTGAGAAGTCGAACGACTTACTCGAAACGCTTGATGACAGCAATTTCGAACAATACCCTGACATGATTACATTCAAGTACTACTTTTTAGGCAGTTACTATTATGCTTGTGGCGACAAAAAACGTGGACTGAATCGACTTTGGTATGCAGCAGAGAAAGGTGACCCTAATGCTAAATTCCTCTACCTCTATATTTCATACAATGCTCCGATTGAAGAAAAGCTCTCCTTTGATGAGTACTTACGAGGTTTAGCGCAACTTGCGGACGATGGGTATAAGGTTGCTGGGTTCGAACACCTCTATCAAACACAAGTCAAAGAGATCGACAATTCTAAGTCTAACGTCTGGGCGAGTATGTTTGCTCGTTTCACGACTTTCGAAACATGTGACTTAATGAAATTCTATCAATTTGGGGCAGGGGTCGATGGCCTTGTTGTCGATTGGTCTAATAAGGCAAAACTCATTTATTACTTCTGGCCCGACTACTATATGGACTGTTTAAATAAGGGTTAAGTAGTGCAGGATCTCTTCCTAGACGTTAAAAACAACAAAGGCGCTCCAGTGAGCGCCTTTGCTTTGTCTGTCGAGAGTAACTTGTGATTACTTCTTACGGCAGAACTCAGCGATAACGTACATCGATTGACCGCCGTTTGTTTTACCAGAAACTAGCTTAGGATCGTCGCCAACACTGATGCCTCGGATAACCGTACCTTGCTTGATTACTTGGTTAGTGCCTTTAACTGGTAGGTCTTTAATAACCGTTACGTCGTCACCTTTTTTAAGTTCAACGCCGTTGCAATCGAATGGTTTGTCGTCTGCAGACATGCCAGTCATTGCCCAGTTCATTTGCTCTTCTTCCATGTACATCATGTCTAGTGCATCTTGCGCCCAGCTTTCAGAGTTAAGGCGAGTAAGTTGACGCCATGCTGTTACTTGAACAGGTGGTACTTGGCTCCACATGCTGTCGTTTAGACAACGCCAGTGGTTAATGTCTTGTGGATCTTCAATCTCACCTAGGCACTTGTCACAAACCATGATGCCGTAATCAACCGTCACGTGGCTGTGTGGTGGAACAGCGTATGCAGTTAAAGGTGCGTCAGCAGCACACAATTCACATTTTGATTGACAGCGTTCTAGCATAGTAGCTTCAGAAGACATAATGGACTCACATTTGTTAGGTGTTAATTACGGGGGGTATTATGCACTTTATCCACCGAAAATAAAGGGGGATACCGAATAGCAAAGGTTTTACTGAAAGAAAATTGCTAAGCTCTGACTTTTGTTATCTTTCTGAGCAACAATTCAATCACATCAGTGTCTTACATTGCGTGACAATGTCACAATTACAGTGATAACTTTACCTTCATAGGCTTGATTGGCATAATCAACGCAGTCTTTATATCAAATTAATAGGTCGCAGCAGTTGGAACTACTCTCGATAGAATTTTTAGGTAAGCCACTTCGTCTAGAAGGTTCAATGGCCGGATGGCAACAACTCTTTTGGGATAACCAGTTAGTGTCGCAACTAAACGCTAGCGCGGAACGAGGCAAAGAGTCTTTCCATGAGTTCAAACTGATGAATGGGGAGCAAGAGCTCGCTTGTAAACTCGAAACCTCTTTGGTGTGGCAGCCGTTTACTTTGGAATACCATGCCTCCGTTAATGGCGAGACCATCCAACAAGGCGCGCGCGATACGAAAGACATAGAGCAACAAGTGCCACACACGCCACCACCTGTTGAAAAACGTTTTAGTTTAATTGGTTTGGTGTCGTTGGGCATGAAGGCGCTTAAAAGTGCCAAGCTTATAAAAGTGGTACTGGCATCAGCAAGTTTAGCTGCCTATTCATGGCTGTTTTCATTTCAATTTGCATTGGCGTTAATCGCTTGTTTGGTATTCCACGAATACGGCCATGTAAAAGCCATGAAGTACTTTGGCATGAAGACTAAAGGTATCTATCTAGTACCGTTCCTAGGCGGACTCGCGCTGAGTGATGAGAAGATAAATACGCGTTGGCAGGATGTTGTCATCTCCATTATGGGGCCGATGTTCGGTCTTATTCTCTCTATAGTATTACTGGTTGTTTACTTGATCACTGGCGAAATGTTCTTTGCTGGTCTTGCGGTATTTAACGCATTTTTGAATCTATTCAACCTCTTACCAATATTGCCTTTAGATGGCGGCCACGTTTTAAAAAGCATCAGTTTTTCGATGAATAGTGTCGCTGGGATTGTGCTTTGTACCGCGGCAGCAGCAGGGGGCGTAGTATTGAGTTACTCGCTTGGGTTAACGCTGTTTGGGTTCTTGTTGATTATGGGCATGCTTGAAATTGTCTTTGAGTGGCGAGGACGCCATCACAGCCATTTGTTACCTCTTGACCGTTATGGACAAATCATTACTGCGATTTGGTATGTAGGTTTGGTTGCTGGCTTAATCGGTATTATTTGGTTCTTTGCTTCAACGGGCGATCAGTTACTGCAATTACCACTACTCATTCTAGGTACCTAACGAGAAAGATAAAAAGGGAGCACGTCGCTCCCTTTTTAATGTTGATAGGCCAATTATGAACAGTTTGGTCGCGGTGTATTGTAATTTGGCATAGCGTTGATCTTCGCTTGCAAGTCTTGAATACGCGTACTGTGGGAAGGGTGAGTTGAAAGCAGCTCCGGCGGTTGTTTTCCACCTGATGTTTTAGCCATGTTTTTCCACAAGTCGATACTCTGACGAGGATCGAATCCGGATTTGGCCATGAGCTCAAGTCCAACGATATCAGCTTCTGACTCTTGCGTACGTCCGTAAGGCATGAGCACACCATATTGAACACCCAAACCAAGGGCTGCCATCGTCATCCCTTGATATTGCGCGTATTCCGAGGCACCTAATGCAACGTTGGTGATCTGTAATCCTGCATTGGCAATTTGGGATTGAGAAAGGCGCTCGTTACTGTGGTCAGCAAGAACGTGTGCGATTTCGTGTCCAATGACTGTGGCGAGTTGGTCTTGATTAACCGCAACATCAAGTAAACCAGTGTACACGCCAATTTTCCCACCCGGAAGGGCAAACGCATTCACTTGTTTGCTGTCGAACACGACCACTTCCCATTGTGAAAAACTAGGTTGCTTGGGTACATTTCTGGTAATGGCGTCCGTAACGCACTGGACGTAAGCTTTGGCTTTGGTATTTGTTGTGACTTTTTGATCTGCTTTCATTTGCTCAAACGACTGAGCACCGAGATTACTCATATCTTGGTCAGAAAAAAGCAGTAACTGATTACGACCAGTTGGTGAAGCACTACACGCAGCGATAGCAAGAGTGGCGGTAATTGTTGAGAGTTTTAACCACGTTTGCATCGAATTCTCCATTTCAAACGCAATAAATAGAATAGTAAATCATAACATTAGGTTACAATCACTGGTAACAATAGTTCGCTTTGGACCCAAACAATGAGTATATGGAAACGCCCAATTGACCTAGAAGTGCTGAATCAAACGTCAAAAAATACCTTGATAGAGCATCTCAATATTATTTATACCGAATTTGGCGATGATTACATTCAAGCAACGATGCCCGTGAGCTCAATTACTCATCAGCCGTTAGGTATGCTTCACGGTGGCGCATCTGTTGTACTCGCTGAAACCTTAGGCTCAGTGGCTGCTAATTTCTGTGTAGACAATGACAGCTACTGCGTCGGCTTAGATATCAATGCTAACCATGTTCGTTCAATGCGAAGTGGTCATGTTATCGGCACCGCGACACCTATTCATCTGGGTGTCTCGACCCAAGTGTGGCAAATCAACATTACTGATGAGCGCGAAAGACTGGTGTGCACAAGTCGATTGACCATTGCGGTAAAGAATCAAAAAAAGGGTAAAAAGTTGGAGAATAGCCAACCATGATAATCTCTTTTTCTAGCGGTAAGATAATCGCAACAGCTCATGAGGTCGTGGTTAAACTTGAAGGCCAAGCGATGGTGACACTGCAGGCTCAAATAGATACGATAACGCTTATTGGAAGAGGTGCAAATGTTATAACTGCCAATGGTAGCGAAACAAAATGGTCGATTAAGTTAGACAGTGAAGAGCAACTGAACGAACTTGCTCAACAAATTGGTATCGCAATCCAATAATCCTTTTTCCCACTTGATCCTTTCGCTTTAAACGAGGAAACTCTCTAGTAACACTATTTTTAGAGATTTCCTCTTTCTATGAGCAGTCCAAGACTCCGAGTTCAATTCGAAACGCTTTTCGAGCACTACAAAGGTGAAGATTCAGGCGTCCAGCTTGAAGAAATCACTGAGATCCTTTTTTGTACCCGCCGAAATGCGCGTATCGTCCTTAATAAAATGGAAGAGGAAGGGTGGCTAGAGTGGCATCCAGCACCGGGTCGAGGTAAGTTGTCCCAACTCATCTTTAAACGCAGTCGTGCTGATGTCAGCGAAAACTTAGCAAAACGTTACTTAGAAGAAGGAAAAATCGGTCAGGCGTTAAAAGTCCTCGACCATGATAGTGCCAAACTTGCTCAAGTGGTTGAGAGTTATCTAGGTATTGTTCACCAAGAAGGGCAGCAAGTTGT
Organism: Vibrio sp. RE86; assembly: GCF_013114545.1. Taxonomy (GTDB): domain Bacteria; phylum Pseudomonadota; class Gammaproteobacteria; order Enterobacterales; family Vibrionaceae; genus Vibrio. The sequence goes on from NZ_VTXI01000025.1 coordinate 61,488, forward strand.
TCGTTTGCCTTATTATCGCCCTTTATCTAACCTAAACCCAACCGCTCCAATGCGACGATCTGAACTGCATATCGCGCAGCAGATCTTTAGTGGTTTAACGCAGATTGATGAGCACGAACAGCTCCAGCCCGATCTTGCACATACTTGGGAGATGATAACGCCTAAGCAATGGCGCTTTTATCTTCGTCCGAGTGTCCGTTTTCATAATGGTGACTTGCTCACAATGCAAAATGTCGTTGATTGCTTGTTGGCATTAAAATCAAAAAAGCTATTTGCCCATATTGATAACGTAACGTCACCAGGTCGCCAAATTATCGATCTTCACTTAACACATGATGACTATAAGTTGCCTCTTTTACTTTCTGAGTCTTGCGCGAAAATTATGCTACCTAAAGAGAGTAGAGCTGAGGACTTCGATCTTTTCCCTATTGGTACAGGCCCTTATAAGGTCATTCAGAATGATGATAAACGCCTGGTGCTCCAAGCATACGATGGTTATTTCGGGTTCAGGCCTTTGCTTGACCGAGTGGAAGTTTGGGTCATCGATGAGGCGCACTCGTCAATGGTGTTCCCAAGTCTATCAAGCCCTATAAAACCAAGTGTGGCGGAATTCAGTGATGAAGTGGAACTGGATCCCGGCTGTACTTTTTTGTTGTTAAATCGCAAGAACGGCTTGGCTGCGTCAAATGATTGGGCAAACTATTTTAGCCAAAAACTGAGTACGCTGAATCTCTTCCAACAGCTACCTCAAGAGAAGATCGTTGAGTTGGGGGTGTTACCCGCTCATGGTCTAAAACCAGGTTGGTATCACCATACAAAGCAAGGCTACACCTCTCCGCCATCATACAAAACGGTGACTATTGCTTACCATCGACAGCATCCAATGTTTCCGACGTTGGTAAAGTGCATCGAAACACTGTTAAAGCAAGATGGGTTAACGGTCAATTTAATCAAGTATGACTTAACCGTCGAAGACACCACAGAAGTCGACATTTGGATTAAACCGATGGGGATTGCGACAAACCGAGACGATGCACTAGCAGGTTGGCTAATGAATTACAGTGATATTGAAGCCTTAAGTAACGAAGAAGCGTTTAGTTACTGGACGGATATGGTCACACAGTGGCTGGCAACAGAAAACGCTAATTTCCCTGCGAAAGAGTTAGGTAAATCTCTAGTAGAAAAAATGCAGTTGATTCCGATGTTCCACTGCTGGTTAGGGGTGAGTAAAGATCAATGCGGTTCCTTACAGAATGCAAAATGTAATGCTTTGGGCTGGTTTGATTTCAGTAAGGTTTGGGTTAAGCCAACTCTCACAAGAGAAGAAACTCCGAACAAACCAAGTGAGGGTGAATAGTGGCAAAACCTAATAAGAAACAGCCGACTAAAACCGTTAATATCTACTGTTCGAAGTGTAAAACACAGCTGTTTAAATATAGGAAAGGGGGAAAAGGTTCATTAGTTAAATGCTTTAAAGAGCGAATCGTCGATGATTTTACGAATGAGCCCTGTAAATGCCCTCAATGCGACGTTGAATTTGCGCGAGAGACATTAATTCGTGGCACGCCCGCATACAAAATAATCGGCGGTAAAGTAACAATGAAGTAGGATAATCCAGCATAATTCATTAACATATATGCTGTTCAAAAACAGAACACAAAGTGTAAGAAATGGGCCTGAGAGGGCCTATTTTGATCTGAGGCCATAAAATTCGTAAAAATCTCGTTAAGAGGTTTCATTGTTTTGTAAAGGTGTTAGAATACCCGCAGTTATTATTCGGTTTTTCCTAATTTACTTCAGAGGTTCACAATGGAACTAGGTCTTATTGTCACTTTTATCGTTGCTGCAGCTGTAATGGTTAAAAAAGAGATGGCAAGCGCTAAATAATCCGAACATTTGCCTCATTTTTCTAAATCTTTTTAGCAAATGTTTTCGATAAAAGCTCCTTAAATAGGGGCTTTTTTGTTTTCTAAGATAGGTAAATCAATAAGTTAGATACAAAACCTAAAAAAGCCAGCATTACGCTTAATGCCGATCAGTTAAGGGTTAAATGATCGGTTGAACGATCCTTCCAAGGTGTCAAAATCCGAGTGTATTCCATGCACTCGGATTTTTTATGTTTCTAAGACA
>NZ_VTXI01000026.1 GCF_013114545.1 Vibrio sp. RE86
AAGGCGGGATAGAAGTTATCCACGAGCGGTAAAAAGAAGGCCCAGTCGCTACGCGACTAGGCCTTCAAAAAGGTATTAAATGCTTCTTAACTTACAAGCATTACACTCGACGGTGACCTTTTTTATTGCCTGAAAATGACTAACCTTGCCAATCGTAGAGTGCAGGGATCTCAATCAACTCCCCTCTGAATTGAATCAAAGTAGAGTGTTGTTCTATCGAAATGAGTTCGACGCCATTTTTCATAGTCTCACCCTCGTTATATTCAATGCCGTTTATTTTTACCCAGCGCTTATCTGGTCGATTAGAATAAACATGAGTCTGAAAATTCATCGCCGGTAACTCTCCTGACCAACGCTCAGTCTGATGCTCTAAATAAGAGATATCATCGCGTTGAACCTGATCAACATCAGAGGTTGTCTTTATCGCACTTTCAAAGCGATGGGCTAACTCTGGTGACAGCTCAGAGAGATCCAGCCCTTTAAGCAAATCAGACTCTCTTACTTTATTGGCTGCCTTTGGCGGAGGTGCTTGCTCAGAAGCGCTTTCACTTAGACTCGCTTGCGTTGTTTGCTCTACTACCATCATGGCCGGTGGGATGAAAGGTTTGTATGTCGAAACAAGCCCTTTCGGCTCAGGCCACTCTGTTACAGTAAACTCAAATGGCACTTGACTGATAATTGGTTGTTGAGATTGTTTCTCAAACCAAAGGCTACGTTCTTCATGATAAGTTTTTACAGCCATAGCCACAGCAACACCCAATGGAACAGATAGAGCAAGTAGTACTAAAGAGACCAATTTTGTCTGTCTAGGAAGCTCTACTTGAGCCGGATAGTAACTGACGGCATAAGGTGCTGATGCGTTATATTGTGATTCAGAGCTCTCTAATGCTCTCATGACCTTAGACATTAGAGTTCTCCTTGTAAGTGAGATAAGTTGGGGCTGTCCATCTGAGACATTTTCTCCAACAGACGTAACGTTTGCTCCCCAGCAATGCCATCCGCCGTTAATCCTTGCCAACGCTGAAACAGCTCAACTTTGTGTTTCAAAGCTGCATCATAAGTCGAAGTATCAGATTCAGGTTTACCTAAGGCAAAAGAGAGGTGTTTATCTAGCAAGCGTACGGGTTCACCTTGCATGCCTGATTGCAGTGTATCATTCCAGTAGGTTTTCCATATACTAATGTACTGACCTTCCCAAACCGTATTCAGCCATTGCTTATCAAACTCAATCAGCTTGTTCTCAGCAAGCAACTGAACACGAGAGTCTGAAACTCCGCTCAAAACGGCATAACGTTCCTGACCATCAACATTCAGCAACAATACACTCGGTACATCTTGCTCCATAAGTTGTTCTAGCGTCGCTTGTGACTGCTCACAATGGAACAGTGAGCTGACATCACTCAAGCACTGTTTATCTAATATCGTTGCTCTATAACCCCAGACTTTATATAGGTCAGCAATCGCCACCTTTCGGTCATCGACTCGCTCAAGAATCTTTGTCAATTCACTTGGAAAAACCAACTTTTGAATGTTTTCTTGCTCAACTTTGGGGTATTCCCCTTTTAGATACCCAACAAAGAAAGGCTTAACAAATTGAGGGGTATAGACGTAAGCACCAACAGACAAAGCAGCCGCAAACGCCACTGAGACAAATTTAGAAACAAATCGAACTGCACTCTCTTTAGGTTGAGTAGAAACACTGGATAAAGGAGCACTCGATAGAATGGCACTTGTTTGAAAGCTCATGACTTCATTGCATGCAGCTTCCACGGTAGATGCCGAAAGCACTTTTTCACCGAGACTGTATGCACGTTTTAAACTTGCATCACAGACTAAATTAATCAAACGTGGGATACCATGCGCCTGCTGGGCTATATACTTAATCGATTGAGATGGAAATAGCTCTGGGGATCCACCAGCTAGTGATAATCGAAACTTAATATAGTCTCGGGTTTCATCTTGGTTTAGAGGCAATAAGTGATAACGCCCTGTCATTCTTTGTGCAAGCTGCCTCAGTTGAGGCATTTGCAACTTTTGCTGCAATTCAGGCTGACCGATCAGAAGAACTTTCAGCAATTTTTGACTTTCAGTTTCAAGGTTGGTTAACAGCCTTAATTGCTCGAGAACTTCGGCAGACAGGTGCTGTGCTTCATCAATAACTAATAGAGTTTGAATACGATTTGCATGGTTGCTTAAAAGGAACTGATAAATGGTTTGATTTAGCTGCTTTAGCGACGAACGAGGTTCATAAGTCAGGTCAAACTCATCACATATCGCCTCTAGTAACTCAGTGTTGGAGAAAGTAGGGTTAAGAATCAGTCCCGCTCGAACATTTTCACTCAATGTTTTAAGTATAGACTTAGCGATCGTCGTTTTACCGGTCCCGACTTCACCGGTTAACATCGCAAAACCGCCTCCTTCTCCAAGCCCGGCTTGAAGCTGAAAAATAGCTTCTTTATGACGACGACTTTGATAGAGAAAACGAGAGTTAGGCACAATCGAAAATGGCAATTCTGTTAGCGCAAAATGTTGCAGGTACATACTTCTCGTCTCTGGGAATTTCTTGTTAAGAAAAGTACCATTACTCACATAATTAGCCAATGGCAATATCACTAAAAGGGGTTCAAAGGTGCAAAGATACCTTGTAGGCGGCGCTGTTCGCGATCAGCTATTGAATATTGATGTCTATGACAAAGACTGGGTCGTTGTTGGTGCTACACCAGAAGAACTCATCAAGCAAGGTTACACGGCAGTCGGAAAAGACTTTCCCGTATTCCTTCACCCAAAAACAAAAGAGGAACATGCCCTTGCTCGAACCGAGCGTAAAGTTGGTCAGGGGTATACTGGGTTTGAGTGTTACTTTGCCGCCGACGTTACCTTAGAAGAGGATCTACTTCGCCGAGATCTGACCATCAACGCCATGGCTCAAGATCCACAAGGCAACCTCATCGATCCTTATAATGGACAGCAAGATCTCAACGATCGAGTATTACGTCACGTATCTGAGGCGTTTACTGAAGATCCTCTACGCGTGCTGCGTGTTGCTCGCTTTGCCGCTAAGCTTGATCATTTGGGGTTTAACGTTGCACCTGAAACGTTGAACTTAATGCGTGAGATCGCCGATTCTGGTGAGTTAGAGCACCTCACTCCCGAGCGTATTTGGCAAGAGTGGCACAAATCTCTTTCAACCCAGAACCCTCAAGTATTCTTATCCGTACTGCGTGACTGTGGTGCACTAAAGGTTGTTCTTCCTGAACTAGATGCTTTGTTCGGTGTTCCTCAACCGGAAAAGTGGCACCCAGAAATCGATACCGGCATTCACACGCTAATGGTTGCCAAGCAAGCAGCGAAGCTCAGTCACTCTCTCCCTGTGCGCTTTGCCTCTCAAGTGCATGATCTGGGTAAAGGCATCACACCTGAATCGGAATGGCCGAGTCATAAGATGCACTGCCACACTGGACTTAAGTTAATCAAAAAGCTTTGCGACCGTGTACGTGTGCCGAATGAGTTCCGAGATCTGGCGCTAATGGTCTGCGAGCAACACTCAAATATCCATAGAGCGGCTGAGCTTCGACCTGAAACCAAACTCAAAGTACTCAATAAGTTCGACGTTTGGCGTAAACCAGAACGTCTAGAAGATATTCTACTCTGCTGCATGGCTGATAGCCGAGGTCGAACAGGCTTTGAAGATATTGAATACCCGCAGAAAGCGCTTTTTGAGCAAGCTTATCAGGCAGCTTTAGCGGTGAATGTACAAGACATTATCAAAGATGGTTTTAAAGGTGCGGATATTCGTACTGAAATGGAAAAACGCAGAATTGAGGCTATTCGAGGAGCTTGAACGACAGTCATCATCCTCAAGAGTGAGGAATGAATTGGGGATCTCTTGAAGCGACCTGAGTGATTGAGGAGATTCCCTACTCTCTCCTGCGTCGCTCTATGGAATGACGAATTTTAGGCAAAAAAATGCCCCGCATAAGCGAGGCATTCAAAGCTTAGATTAATAATCTACTAGAGATTACTGACCTTTAACTTCTTTAAGACCGTTGTAAGGAGCTTTAGAACCTAGAGCTTCTTCGATACGGATAAGTTGGTTGTACTTAGCAACACGGTCAGAACGGCTCATAGAACCAGTCTTGATTTGACCTGCAGCTGTACCTACCGCTAGGTCTGCGATAGTTGCATCTTCAGTTTCGCCTGAACGGTGAGAGATTACTGCTGTGTAACCTGCATCTTTAGCCATCTTGATTGCAGCTAGAGTCTCAGTTAGAGAACCGATTTGGTTGAACTTGATAAGGATAGAGTTAGCTACGCCTTTCTCGATACCTTCAGCAAGGATCTTAGTGTTAGTAACGAATAGATCGTCACCTACTAGTTGAAGCTTGTCACCTAGTAGTTCAGTTTGGTGCTTGAAGCCATCCCAATCTGACTCGTCAAGACCGTCTTCGATAGAAACGATTGGGAAGTTGTTTGCTAGCTCAGCTAGGTAGTGGTTGAACTCTTCAGAAGAGAAAGTCTTACCTTCGCCTTTCATGTTGTAGATGCCAGCTTCTTTGTCGAAGAACTCAGATGCAGCACAGTCCATAGCTAGAGTAACGTCTTTACCTAGTTCGTAACCAGCAGCTGCAACAGCTTCTGCGATAACTTCTAGAGCTTCAGCGTTAGACTTAAGGTTAGGAGCGAAACCACCTTCGTCACCAACTGCAGTGCTGTAGCCTTTAGACTTAAGAACTTTAGCTAGGTTGTGGAATACTTCAGCACCTACACGTAGAGCTTCTTTAAGAGTCTTAGCACCAACTGGTTGGATCATGAACTCTTGGATGTCAACGTTGTTGTCTGCGTGCTCACCACCGTTGATGATGTTCATCATTGGTAGAGGCATAGAGAACTGACCAGCAGTACCGTTTAGTTCAGCGATGTGCTCGTATAGAGGCATGCCTTTAGCCGCTGCAGCAGCTTTAGCGTTTGCTAGAGAAACAGCTAGGATTGCGTTAGCGCCGAACTTAGATTTGTTGTCAGTACCGTCTAACTCGATCATTACTGCGTCGATTGCAGCTTGGTCTTTAGCGTCTTTACCAACTAGAGCTTCAGCGATTTCGCCGTTTACAGCTTCAACAGCTTTAAGAACACCTTTACCTAGGAAACGAGCTTTGTCGCCGTCACGAAGCTCAAGAGCTTCACGTGAACCAGTTGATGCGCCAGATGGAGCAGCAGCCATACCTACGAAACCGCCTTCTAGGTGTACTTCAGCTTCTACAGTTGGGTTACCACGTGAATCGATGATTTCACGACCTAGAACTTTAACGATCTTAGACATTGAATGTTTCCTTCTCGTTGAATATATAATGTCAAAACTAAGAGCAGCAGCACGACTAACGCTACTGCCCGTATCCTTTACTTCTCTAATTCGCCGCGTTGGTATTCACCAGCCGCTTTCACGAAACCTGCAAATAGTGGGTGACCATCGCGAGGCGTTGAAGTGAACTCTGGGTGGAATTGAGCCGCTACAAACCATGGGTGAGCTGGGTTCTCAATAACTTCTACCAGTTTCTTGTCTGCAGATAGACCCGATACTTTTAGGCCCGTTTTTTCAATCTGTGGACGAAGAACGTTGTTCACTTCGTAACGGTGACGGTGACGTTCATGGATTGTCGCGTTACCGTATAGCTCACGAGCTTTAGTCCCTTTCTCTAGGTGACATAGCTGTGAACCAAGACGCATAGTACCACCAAGGTCAGAGGTTTCAGTACGTTCTTCAACTTTACCTTCACCATCAACCCACTCAGTGATTAGACCAACAACTGGGTACTTCGTCTCTTTGTTAAATTCTGTTGAGTGTGCACCTTCCATACCCGCAACGTTACGCGCGTATTCGATAAGTGCTACTTGCATGCCTAGACAGATACCTAGGTAAGGTACTTTGTTTTCACGAGCGTATTTTGCTGCAAGGATCTTACCTTCAACACCACGGTCGCCAAAACCACCAGGAACAAGGATTGCGTCAAGGTCAGCCAGTGCTTCGTCACCTTTTGACTCAACATCTTGCGAATCTACGTATTTGATCTTCACGCTTAGACGGTTCTTAAGACCTGCGTGCTTCAGAGCTTCGTTCACTGACTTGTATGCGTCTGGTAGTTCAATGTACTTACCAACCATACCGATAGTCACTTCACCCGTTGGGTTCGCTTCTTCGTAGATTACTTGTTCCCACTCAGACAGATCAGCTTCAGGAGCTGTAATGCCAAAGCGTGTACATACTAGGTCATCTAGACCTTGAGATTTGATTAGTTGAGGGATCTTGTAGATTGAATCTACGTCCTTCATTGAGATTACTGCTTTTTCTGAAACGTTACAGAACAGAGCAATCTTCTTACGCTCGTTCGCTGGGATCATACGATCTGAGCGACAAACTAGAATATCTGGCTGGATACCGATAGACAATAGCTCTTTTACAGAGTGCTGAGTCGGTTTGGTTTTCACTTCGCCAGCTGCTGCTAGGTAAGGAACTAGAGTTAGGTGCATGAACATTGCGCGCTCACGGCCTAGTTCAACTGCTAGCTGACGAATCGCTTCCATAAATGGTAGAGATTCGATATCACCAACCGTACCACCAACTTCAACGATCGCTACGTCGTGGCCTTCAGAACCTGCGATTACGCGGTCTTTGATTGAGTTAGTGATGTGAGGGATAACCTGAATTGTTGCGCCAAGGTAATCACCGCGACGCTCTTTTGCTAGAACGTCTGAGTAAACACGACCTGCTGTGAAGTTGTTACGCTTAGTCATCTTGGTGCGAATGAATCGCTCGTAGTGACCAAGGTCAAGGTCAGTTTCAGCGCCATCTTCCGTAACGAACACTTCACCATGTTGAGTAGGGCTCATTGTGCCTGGGTCAACGTTGATGTAAGGGTCAAGCTTCATCATAGTCACTTTAAGACCACGAGCTTCTAGAATAGCCGCAAGAGATGCTGCTGCAATACCTTTACCTAGAGAGGATACAACCCCGCCAGTAACAAAAATGTAATTTGTCGTCATGTTTAACCTGAAATTGGTTGAATGAGGGAAAATGGATTTCTTCTGGACGGGATATAAATATACCAGAAGCCCTTAACCGCCACAACGTGAAATCTATCACACTGCAATTTTTTATTTTTTGCTTCAAATCAAATTAGAGTTGCACATTAACCCCGCTTGGTTTGATTAGCTTCTAACCGCTTCACTTCATCCCAAAAAGCATCCAACTGCTCAAGATTATAATCTGTCAGCTGTTTTCTTTGTTCAGCAACCAATCCTTCGACGGCTTTAAATCGACGCGAAAATTTAATGTTTGCCTTACCGAGCGCCACTTCTGGATCCTTTCCTAGGTGGCGCGCTAAGTTCACGGTAGCAAACAGTAAATCACCAAGTTCAAGTTCGACTTTTTCTTCATCTGGGGAGACTTGCAGCGCCTCCTCCATGACCTCTTCAATCTCTTCTTGCACCTTGCCGACAACAGGCCCTAACGAGTCCCAATCAAACCCAAATTTAGCACACTTTTTTTGAATTTTTGTGGCACGTGAAAGAGCAGGTAGTGAAGCTGGTACAGAGTCTAGAATACTTTCTTCTGTTTTGCCTACTTGCGCCTTTTCTTTCGCTTTCTCCGCTTCCCAATTGGCATTGATTTGCTCATCACTTTCAAACTGAGTATCAGAAAAAACATGCGGGTGACGACGAGTCAGCTTCTCATTAACAGTTTCTACCACCTCAGAGAAATCAAACAGGTCTTGCTCTTTTGCCAACTGACTATAGAAGATTACTTGGAACAATAAGTCACCTAACTCTTCTTTTAAATTAGTCCAATCTCGGTTTTGAATCGCATCAACGACCTCGTAAGTTTCTTCAATCGTATGCGGAACAATAGTGTCAAAACTCTGCTTCAAATCCCACGGACAACCACCCTCTGGGTCACGCAGCTTCGCCATGATCTGTTCTAACTGTTCAATTGGGTGACTCATTGTTCTTTTCCTATTGTTCTGTTCAATTGCTTAAATCTAAATCTTTTCTTAAAACTAAAAAAGGTGAGCAGTAAAAACCACTCACCTTTCATTTCTATCTGTCATCTTCACGAATGAAACTAGAAGTGACTCCCCATCACGTTCGTCCCTCACTGTAAGGAATAACCACATTCATTTTTACTAAGTAGTTGGTTCTTCTAGCAAGGCAGTAAACTTATGAGACTCCTGAGCATAGCTTGCCTATGTGATGGAGCGATATAAGTGCAACTAACGCCGCTAGAAAGCCAAATACGACGTAAAAACTAGCCGAGGCGCTTGACGCTCATAACATCCTTAATTTGCTCTACACGCTTAGAAACACGCGTAAGAATGTCTACGCTTGTTACCTCTAAATCAAAGTCCATGATCGACATTTGCGTGCGGTAGTCGACACGGCTCTTCATGCTGGTGATCTTAATTTTCTCATTGGCATACAGAGTAGTGATGTCTTTAAGTAGCCCACCGCGTTCCATTGCTTCTACACGTACTGTAATGATGTAGGAACCCACAAAACCGCTGCCCCATACCGTATCGATAATACGTTCCGCGGCATGATGTCTGAGCTCTTCTAGCTGCTCACAATCTGCGCGGTGAACTGAGATACCACGACCTTGAGTAATGTAGCCCGCGATGTCGTCCCCCGGAATAGGCTGGCAGCAACGAGCAAGGTGCGTCATAAGGTTATCAACACCTTCAACTACGACTGCATCTTTCTTAGGTCGGCTTTGTGCAGGCGTCTTGTTACCTGCCTCTTTAAGCTTTTCTAACGCTTGTTGATCTTCTTCTTCCGCGGTTGGCTTATTCACCAGTGCATTAATATGGTTAATGATCTGGTTGATACGTAAATCACCACTGCCAACCCCAACATAAAGCTCATCTGGGGTGTTCATGTTGAAGCGCTTGAGGCCATAGTGCTCAGCATCTTTTAGCGTAGCACCAATTTTAGTCAGCTCTTGCTCTAAGATTTCACGACCCGCTTCTAGGTTCTTCTCACGGCTTTGAGCACGGAACCATGCGTTGATCTTGGCACGAGCACGGCTAGAAGTGACGAAACCTGTCGTTGGGTTTAACCAGTCGCGTGATGGGTTTGGCTCTTTAGCAGTAATGATCTCAACTTGATCACCCATTGTCAGTTTATGAGTGAACGGAACAATACGACCCGCCACTTTTGCGCCGATACAGCGGTGACCAACCATTGAGTGAATATGGTAAGCGAAATCAAGTGGCGTCGCGCCCATAGGCAAATCGACTACGTCACCACGCGGCGTAAACGCATAAACTCGGTCATCAAACACTTGGCTTCGAACTTCATCAAGCATTTCACCTGAATCAGACATTTCTTCTTGCCAATCAAGTAGCTTACGTAGCCAAGTAATTTTCTCATCGTAACCACTACGGCCGCCGCCACCTTCTTTGTATTTCCAGTGAGCAGCTACACCGAGTTCAGAATCTTCGTGCATGTCTTTAGTACGAATCTGAATCTCGATGGTTTTGCCTTCAGGGCCAAGAATAACGGTATGGATAGACTGGTAACCATTTGGCTTAGGGTTTGCCACATAATCATCAAATTCGCTAGGAAGATGCTTATATTTGGTATGGACGGTACCTAGCGCGGCGTAACAGTCTTGCAATTTATCAGCAATGATACGCACTGCACGCACATCAAAGAGCTCATCAAATGCTAAGCCTTTCTTCTGCATTTTGCGCCAGATACTGTAGATGTGTTTTGGACGGCCACTCACTTCAGCATTAATCGATGAAGTCTTCATTTCAGACGTTAAATCATCGACAAAGTCGGTAATGTACTGCTCGCGAACAATACGCCTCTCAGAGAGTTGCTTGGCGATTTGTTTATAGGTATCAGGTTGTTGGTAACGGAATGCGTAGTCTTCCATCTCCCATTTAAGCTGACCAATACCGAGGCGGTTTGCGAGTGGAGCATAGATATTGGCACACTCTTTTGCGGCCGCTTGGCGAACTTCTTCTGGCGCTTGCTTAACTTCAACCAGATTGGCGATTCGCTCTGCCAGTTTGATGATAACGCAGCGGAAGTCATCCACCATGGCTAATAACATGCGTCGAACGTTATCGACTTGCGCAGACGCTGCACTGCCTTCCATGGTGATGTTAAGTTGGCCAAGAGCTGCCATCTCTTCCACGCCATCAATCAACTTTATGATCTCTTTACCGAAGTCTTCTTCGAATTGTACACGATCATAAGCTCCGTTACTGACTAACGGGAACAACAAAGCAGCGACTAATGTTGCTTTATCCATAGATAGAGTGATCAGAATTTCGATCATTTCTCGGCCACGCCATAACAGCAATGGGCCTTCTTCGTTGTCCTGAAGGATCACTTCAGCACGTTGGTAAACTTCTTTTAAGCGCTTGGCGATTTTCGCATCTTGGTTGAGGCTAGCAATCCACTTATCTAGCTCAAACTGTTCGTCTTGGTTTAAATGTGCGCTTCTTACCGCAACCATTATTTTCGTCCTGTTATATTTCTTATAGTCACTGATTCTTGATGAGGTTCACGGCACCCAGAGTCAGTCGTTAGTCCTTTACAAATAGCGCCATTGATTCTAAATGACTGGTATGCGGAAACATATCGAGCATACCTAATTTTTGTAACTTGAAACCTTGATTTAGCAAGCTTTGTGAGTCCCTAGCTAGAGTAGCAGGATTGCAAGAAACGTACACGGCCCTGCTTGCTCCTAGCTGAGAAACATGGTCAATCACACCACTTGCGCCGGCTCGGGCTGGATCGAGTAAGATTTTATCAAATTTTTCTGCCGCCCAAATCAGACCAGAAACATCTTGTTCCAAGTTCGCCTGATAAAAAGCGGCATTACTGATGCCGTTCACCTTGGCATTTTGAGACGCTTTTTCAACCATGGCATCAACCCCTTCGACACCAATGACGCTTTTGACACGTTTGGCTATCGGTAGGCTGAAGTTACCCAACCCACAAAACAGGTCAAGAACACGATCATCTTCATTGAGTTCTAACCACTCAAGCGCTTGCTCAACCATAGAGTGATTGACCTCTTGATTGACCTGAATAAAGTTGTTTGGTTCAAAAGGAATCGTCACTCCCGCTTCAAGATAGTGCGCTGACTCTCCGACAACTCGATTTAGTTGATCAGTTTCAGGCATCAAGTAGAGCGTGGCGTTGTTCTGCTTAGCAAACAACTCCAGAGATTGCTGGTCTTGCTCTTTCAATGGTTTCAAATGACGAAGAACAATTACATTGGTGTTGTCGCCTTTGACTAACTCTATATGGCCTAAGCTCTCTTGATTCGAAAAGCTTTGCAGTAGCTGATAAAGCGGAGTCATTAGCGCTTCTAAATCACTATCAAGCACAGGGCATTGAGTGACAGTGACGATCTCTTTGCTCTGTTTCTTACGAAAGCCAAACTCTAGCTGACGCGTTTTCTTATTCAGTTTAATGCTCACTCGAGCGCGGCGACGATAACCTTGAGCCTTACCAACAATAGGCGCATCCAATGCGATGCTTTGACCAGCAAATTTGCTCATCAGTTGGCTCAGAGTTTGTTGTTTGTACTCTTGCTGAGCATCACTACCTAAGTGCTGCATGTTACAGCCACCACATTCGTTGTAATGCGAACAGAAAGGTTCAATACGTTCTGGGCTAGGCTTTTGAATCTTGATGAGGTTCGCTCGGGCAAATTTGCTTTTGCTTTCCGTTAGCTGCGCCAATACCTGCTCCCCAGGCAAAGCCCCTTCGATGAAAATGGGCTTCTTATTTTGATAGGCCATACCCGCACCATGATGATCGAGTTTTTCAATCGTCAACGACTGGTGTTTGGTATTCAGTTGAGTTTTCTTCTTTGGTTGGAAAAAACGCGCCATGCTTTGTGCCTATTTAAATTGCTCTAATTACGGTTCAGGTTCCAGCTTTTATGCCTGAATCATTGTCTGGGCCGTCTGAGTTGATTATGCTTAAGGATTCGACGGCTTCTGTTATATGGAAGTTATTTTCCCATATCCACACCACGATGTTTAGACAATAATGACAAGATATGGCTTACGCGCCCGCGTTATTACCCTCACCTTAGCACCAACGCTAATTATTGGGTTGCTCTTGAGTGCTTTCTTCTCTTTCAACCGCTATCACGATCTTGAAAAACAGGTCGTCAACTCAGGACTGAATATTATCGAGCCATTGGCCATCGCCAGTGAGGATGGTTTAAAGAATAATAGTCGAGAATCCGTACGTCGCATCATCAGCTATGCGCATCGGAAAAACTCTAAGTTCGTGCGCAGTATCGCTGTGTTCGATTACAACCACGAACTGTTTGTTACCTCAAACTTCCACCCAAATTTCGAGTTACTCACCTTTCCTCGCACCGAACCGATCCCTCTTTTAGTAAGCTCTGACCTGCAAGAAAACACGTTAGTTCTTCGCGCCCCAGTAATTGCTGAATCTGGATTAGTGGCGACGATGAAGGGCCAAGGGACAAACCCTGCGTTAGGTTATGTCGCTATCGAACTGGACCTATCTTCATTGCGACTTCAGCAATACCAAGAAATTTTCTCAGCGTTTTTGGTCCTTCTAATTGGTCTTGGGCTTTCGGCGGTATTTGCTCATCGTTTAATGCATGATGTCACCCGACCTATATCGCATATGAAAAACATGGTGGATCGTATTCGTCGTGGTCATTTGGATGTTCGTATCGAAGGTAAAATGCATGGTGAGCTGGATTCGCTGAAAAACGGTATCAACGCCATGGCAGTGTCGCTGTCGGAATACCACGTTGAAATGCAACACAGCATCGATCAAGCTACATCCGATTTACGCGAAACACTCGAACAGTTAGAAATTCAAAACGTCGAGCTCGATATCGCCAAAAAACGCGCTCAAGAAGCGGCTCGGGTGAAATCAGAATTCTTAGCCAATATGTCACATGAGCTACGTACACCACTCAATGGTGTGATTGGCTTTACTCGACAAATGCTCAAAACCACGCTTACCAATAGCCAAACTGACTATCTGCAAACCATTGAAAAGTCAGCAAACAACCTGCTTAACATCATCAATGACATCTTAGACTTCTCGAAACTTGAAGCAGGCAAACTCGCTCTAGAGAACATTCCATTTGATTTCCAAGCTTCATTGGAGGAAGTAGTCAGCCTTCAAGCCACCAGCGCACACGAAAAAGGCCTAGAGCTAACACTAAAAATCGATCCTAAGATACCTGCAGGCTTGGTCGGTGACCCGCTACGTATTCAACAAGTCCTGACTAACCTAGTCGGTAACTCAATCAAGTTTACCGAGCGTGGAAACATCGATATCAGTGTCGAACTGCGCTCACAAAAAGAAGACGCCATTGAACTTCAGTTTATGGTTCGCGATACCGGCATTGGTATTTCTGAGCGCCAGCAAGCACAGTTATTCCAAGCATTCAGTCAAGCTGATGCAAGTATTTCCCGTCGTTATGGCGGTACAGGCCTTGGTTTGGTTATTACCCAAAAACTGGTCAGCCAAATGGGCGGGGAAATCAGCCTAACCAGTCGTCTTCACCAAGGTTCTACGTTCTGGTTCACTCTGCGCTTATCTTCAACGGATATGCCAGTCAGCGATCTACTAGAAACACAAATGCTACGTCAGCGCAGCTTGCTATTGGTGGAGCCGAACATGCAAGCTGCGTCTGTGATTCAGCAAACGCTGGTGCAGGAAGGGTTAATCGTGACTTACCGTTCGTCGCTGCCTGATCAAGAAGAGCGTTACGATTACGTATTGCTGAACCTTTCACCAAACAAAGACAACGACATCGAAGCTGTTGAGGGCTGGGTAGAACAAGCGATGCGCTGTACCTCTCATGTTGTCGTTGGTACGCCGAGTACGACATTGGCTCTGTCTGATCACTTAATTCAGAAGTATCAGATTCACTGTATTACTAAGCCATTGTCACGCAAAAAGTTACTGCAAACACTTGCTGCTAACCAAGAAAGCATCCCACTGCTAGAAAGCCCGGTTGAGAGCAGTGAAACTTTGCCACTCACTGTAATGGCGGTTGATGATAACCCTGCAAACTTGAAGCTTATCAGCGCTCTTCTGCATGAACGTGTAGAGAAAGTGGTGACATGTACGAATGGTGTCGATGCGGTGAAACAAGCCGAGATACAACACTTTGATGTCATTCTAATGGATATCCAGATGCCACACATGGACGGTGTCACGGCCTGCGGCAAGATAAAAGAGACAACAATCAATGGCAACACGCCTGTCATTGCTGTCACAGCACATGCAATGAGTGGTGAGCGAGACCGTCTGCTGCAAGCGGGTATGGATGACTACCTAACCAAACCTATTGAGGAACATGTTCTGCAACAAGTTCTCATGCACTGGAACCCTTACACGTCCGAGCAAGAGCTTGAGAAACTCGATATTTCTAGTACACCGGTCACGATTGAGCAGCAGCCTGAGCCAACTGGACAAGAAACGCATAAGAACATGATCATCGATTGGCAAGCCGCACTGAAGCAATCAGCCAATAAAGAAGATCTCGCGAAAGATATGCTGCAGATGCTGGTCGATTACATTCCAGAGGTTAATGCGATTGTAGATGGGGCATTGGAAGATGATCACTTTGATATTGAGCAGTTAATTCACCACGTGCATAAGCTGCATGGCAGCAGCTCATATTGTGGAGTACCACGATTGAAAAATGTCTGTGCCACAATCGAGAAAGAGCTACGTTCAGGTTCAAGCATTGAAGATATAGAACCAGAGCTTTTCGAACTACAAGACGAAATGGAGAAGGTGGCTGCGAGTGCAAAGCCTTATCTAGAAGGATAATACCAACCTAAATAAATATCTGGTCATTCTTGCTTGCTAAAATCGCTAATAGCTTCGTTATAGATTTTGTAGTTAGGTCCACTAGCTAGCTGCAATCTATGCCTTGCTCTAAGCGATTTTTTCCGCACAATTATCTGAACACCTATTTATCCAGATTGGTATAACTCTCTGTAAAGTAGACATAAAAATAGCGACGTAATGTCGCTATTTTTCTAGGATAACGGTCGCAACTGCGTAGTGCCGTTCATCTGAGATAGAAAGGTGTACGTGAGCGACCCCTTTCTGATCTGCTATTTCGAGCGCTTTGTTGGATAACGTCAGCACAGGAGCGCCATGCTCATCATTGCTCACGTTAAAATCTTGAAAGCTCACACCAAAGGCGATGCCTGTTCCGAGTGCTTTTGAAGCCGCTTCTTTGACAGCAAAGCGTTTTGCAAGAAAACGCCCTTGCTGTTTCAAGCCAAAGAAAGTCTTTAATTCACTTTCAGTCAAAATGCGCTTTGCAAACGCCTCTCCCGATCGAGCGAGCGCTTTTTCTACTCGCTCAATCTCAGCAATGTCTGTACCTAAACCGACAATCGCCATAAAGCTTACTTACGAGCCTCAACCATCAGAGCTTTCATATCGGCAACAGCTTTGTGTAAGCCATCAAAAACAGCGCGACCAATAATTGAGTGACCAATGTTTAGCTCGAAGATTTCTGGAATTGCCGCAATAGGTGCAACGTTGTGGTAAGTCAAACCGTGGCCAGCGTTAACAGTGATACCAAGATCGTCTGCGTAGCTTGCACCTGCTGCGATCTTCTTCAGCTCATCTTGCTGATCTTCTTCTGTTTCTGCGTCTGCATAGTGACCTGTGTGAAGCTCAATAAATGGCGCACCACACGCTTTTGCTGCATCAATCTGCTCACGATCAGCATCGATAAATAGCGAAACTTTGATCCCTGCTTCAGTCAGTTTTTGCGTTGCCGCTTTCACTTTCTCAAGTTGGCCAACAACGTCCAAGCCACCTTCAGTCGTCAACTCTTCACGCTTTTCAGGTACAAGACATACGTACTCTGGCTTGGTCTTTAGCGCGATCTCAACCATCTCTTCCGTTACGGCCATTTCTAGGTTCATACGTGTTTGCAAGGTTTCACGCAGAATACGAACATCGCGATCTAGGATATGACGACGGTCTTCACGAAGGTGGATCGTAATACCATCCGCACCTGCTCGTTCAGCAATTTCAGCAGCATGAACAGGATCTGGGTACTTAGTACCACGCGCATTACGTAGCGTAGCAATATGGTCGATGTTTACACCTAGGTAGATTGAGCTCATTTTCCAATACTCCGTTTGGGAACCATGGTCATAAAGAGTTCCCTGCTTTTTAATGGTTTGCCGCCAAGATACGGCTTTAAGGCTATTCGTGTAAAGCGTTTTGCCGCTTTAAGTTGTTCTTTTGTGGTAAATCTACGCTCACTGATAGCGATAAGTTCACTGCCATAAAACGTTAAGTTGTCTTTTCTTATCGATGCGATAAAACCCTTTTGCTCGCGGTAACGATAGGTCATATCGGGATCAACGGGCTCGCCTGTACCTGCACAATGAAGAAAGTCCACGCCGTACCCCATTGCGGATAACAACGCGAGTTCAAAACGTCTGAGGGCAGGCTCTGGGTTATCACACTGAGCAAGCTCTGTCAGTGAGTGAAGATAGTCATGAAATAGCGCGGGCATGGCGACTTCCGCCATTAATACTCTTCCCACTAACTCATTCACATACATTGCTGAGTAGAGATTAATCCCTGTGAGAGGTAAACCGAGACTGATAGGTTCAGCTTGGCGAAGGGTTTTCATCGAGCCGTTGCCCGACCATTTAAGCAATAACGGCGTAAAAGGCTGCAACGCCCCTTTCAAGTTAGAACGCTTGCTACGTGCCCCTTTTGACATCAACGTCAGTCGGCCAAACTCTTCACTAAAGACGTCAAGAATAAGGCTCGACTCACTATACGGGCGACGATGAAGAACAAAACAACGCTGTAAGCCTTCTGATGAGGACATGTCATTACCAAACTAAAAAAGGAGCCAATGGCCCCTTTTGTACAATGAATCAGGAGCGAAGCGTGTCGCTGCTCACTGCTTATAAATCGTCGATGTAACCTAAAGAGCGTAGAGCTCGTTCGTCGTCAGCCCAACCCGATTTAACCTTAACCCAAGTTTCTAGGTAAACTTTACGGCCAAACAACTCTTCCATATCTAGGCGAGCTTCACGACCAATGGTCTTAATCTTCTCACCACCTTTACCAATCACCATCTTCTTCTGGCCATGACGTTCAACCAAAATAAGGGCATTGATGTGGAAGCCGTCAGTGTCTGGGTTGTAATCGAAACGCTCGATTTCCACTGTCACTGAATACGGTAGTTCTTCACCAGTAAAGCGCATCAGCTTTTCACGCACGATTTCGGAAGCCATAAAACGCTGAGAGCGGTCAGTCACATACTCTTCTGGGAAGTGGTGCGTCGCTTTCGGTAAGTGCTCACGTACGTGCTTACGTAAAACGTCAATGTTCTTGCCGTGTTTAGCCGAGATAGGCACAACATCAACAAAGTCCATCTTGCTCGACATCTCTTGCATGTGCATCATGACTTCGTTGCGGTCTTGTACAACATCCACCTTGTTGACACAAAGTACAACTGGGAAGTTCGACTTTTGAAGCTTGGTCAGAACCATTTCATCGTCAGCCGTCCAATGCGTACCATCCACAAGGAAGAACACAAGGTTTACATCACTCAAAGATGAGTTTGCTGCACGATTCATCAAGCGGTTGATCGCACGTTTCTCTTCAATGTGAAGACCAGGAGTATCAACGAAAATAGCTTGATAGTCCCCTTCCGTGTCAACACCCATGATGCGGTGACGAGTCGTTTGAGGCTTACGTGATGTGATCGAAATCTTCTGACCTAAGATGCGGTTAAGAAGCGTCGATTTACCTACGTTTGGGCGACCTACAATCGCCACAAAGCCACAATGCTGATTTTCTGGTGAGGTCGCTTGCTCGCCACCTGAAGAGAAAAATGCATCGATATCAAATTCGTTGTTGTCGTTTGAATCAGTCATTGGTCAATTGCTCTAGTGCTAATTCAGCAGCCGCTTGTTCTGCCTTGCGGCGGCTGGTGCCTTTACCAATAACAGGTTGTCCAATACCTGCCACTTCGCACGAAACCGTAAATTCTTGGTTGTGTGCTTCACCTTTAATATTAGTCACTGTGTAAGCAGGTAGCGGCTTTCTTCGACCTTGAAGGAACTCTTGAAGGCGAGTCTTCGGATCTTTTTGTGATACACCCGGCTTGATGGCATCAAGGCGCGTTTTGTACCAGCTAAGAATAATGCCACGTACGACTTCAATGTCGCTATCAAGGTAGATAGCACCAATGATCGCCTCCACAGCGTCGGCAAGAATTGAATCACGACGGAAACCGCCACTTTTTAATTCACCTGGACCTAATTTTAAGTGATCTCCTAGTTCGAATTCACGACCTAGTTCCGCTAGCGTATTTCCACGTACCAGTGTTGCACGCATGCGGCTCATATCCCCTTCGTTTACTTTAGGGAAACGGTGATAAAGATCATCAGCAATGACAAAACTTAAAATTGAATCGCCCAGAAACTCAAGACGCTCATTGTGTTTTCCATTAGCGCTGCGGTGTGTCAGCGCTAAACTGATTAGCTCAGCATCATTGAATTGATAGCCGAGCTTCTTCTCTAGTTTTGGTGTAGGAGAATTCATGCTCTCTCGATATCTATTAATTAGTGAATGCCACCGATGCGGTTAAAACGCACACCAGTTGGAATCCATGAAGGTAAAACACTGTCTTCGCCACGTTCAAACTCGAAGCTGATCCAAATGGCAACGGCTTTACCTACTAGGTTTGCCTCTGGAACAAAGCCCCAGTAACGGCTGTCTGCACTGTTGTCACGGTTATCGCCCATCACAAAGTATTGACCTTCTGGCACTACCCATTCATTCACGCCATTGCGTGGTTGATACATTTCAACACGATCACGACGTAGCGGATTAACCAGGATTTGGTGACCAGTCTCACTCAACTGTTCATCAAGCTGAATCAGTGGAATCCCGTTTTGGATAAACTGACTCTCTTCCACATTAGACAATTTCACTGGCTGACAACTTGTTTCGCCAGGAGATTGAATGCAGATTTCTTTCTTACTGTTATAGCGAACCGTATCACCTGGTAGACCAACGACACGTTTAATGTAATCAATATTTGGCTGCGGTGGGTATTTGAATACCACAGTATCACCGCGCTCTGGCTTGCCTGTTTCTACCAGTTGAGTGCGCCATACCGGATCTTTCAATCCATACGCGTACTTCTCAACTAGAATAAAATCACCCACTAATAGGGTTGGCATCATTGAGCCCGATGGAATCTGAAACGGTTCATAGATAAAAGAGCGCAATACGAGTACTGCCGCGATAACGGGGAAAATAGACACACTATTTTCAATCCACCACGGTTGAGTCTTCACTTTTTCCAGAACAGCAGCGTCTAAGCCATTAGTTTGAGCTTCAACTTCCGCGACTTTTGCTTGGCGCTTCTTTGCAAAAACAAGCTTTTCTAGCACCCAAACAATTCCCGTTACCAAAGTAACAATTACAAGGATGAGTGAAAATGTATTCGCCATTGACTTCCCTTATCTCAAAAATACGAAAGTGAAAGAGCCGAAACCCTTCCACTTACTCATTGAATTTAATTCTAATAATCCCATAAATAGTTGGCGTTACAGCTAGGCGACTAGCAAACTCAGCCCTATGAGCATAGAGGCTCTATGTGATTAGGGTGAGTTTGCGCTGGCAACAACGCTGTAGCGTCAAATATGACAGGGATTAATCTTTGCCTACGTGAAGAATTGCTAAGAACGCTTCTTGAGGCAGCTCTACGTTACCGATCTGCTTCATACGCTTCTTACCTTCTTTCTGCTTCTTCAGTAGCTTTTTCTTACGACTCACGTCACCACCGTAACACTTCGCGATTACGTTCTTACGCAGCTGTTTCACTGTTGAACGTGCGATGATGTGGTTACCGATCGCTGCCTGAATAGCAATGTCGAACATCTGACGAGGGATGAACTCTTTCATCTTCTCTACCAGCTGACGACCACGAGTCTGAGACTGATCTTTGTGTGTGATCATCGCTAGGGCATCAACCGTATCACCGTTAAGAAGTACATCCACACGAACCATGTTTGAAGCTTCAAAACGTTGGAAGTTGTAGTCCAGTGATGCGTAACCACGAGAGGTAGACTTCAGACGGTCGAAGAAGTCTAGAACCACTTCTGCCATCGGAATATCGTAAGTCACTGCAACTTGGTTACCGTGGTAAACCATATCAACCTGAACACCACGCTTCTCTACACATAGTGTGATTACGTTACCTAAGTAATCTGATGGCACAAGGATGTTACAACGAGCAATTGGCTCACGAATTTCTTCGATGTCATTAACCGCAGGAAGCTTCGCTGGGCTATCAACGTATAGAGTATTACCGTTCGTTTCTTCAACTTCGTACACTACTGTTGGCGCAGTGGTGATCAGATCTAGGTCGTATTCACGCTCTAGACGTTCTTGGATGATCTCCATGTGCAGCATACCAAGGAAGCCACAACGGAAACCGAAGCCAAGTGCTGCTGAGTTTTCTGGCTCGTAGAATAGCGATGCGTCATTCAGACTTAGTTTACCCAGTGCATCACGGAAGCTTTCGTAGTCATCAGAAGATACAGGGAATAGACCCGCGTATACCTGAGGTTTTACTTTCTTAAAGCCTGGTAGCGCCACGTCACTGCCGTTTTTAGCCAGTGTTAGCGTATCACCTACTGGTGCGCCTAGGATGTCTTTAATACCACAAACAACCCAACCAACTTCACCAGTACGCAGAATATCTGTATCGACTTGCTTCGGTGTGAAGATACCAAGACGGTCTACCCCCCAAACCTGACCAGTACTCATTACTTTGATCTTGTCGTTCTTCTTAAGAACGCCGTTCTTAATTCGAACTAGAGAAACTACACCTAGGTAGTTATCGAACCATGAGTCAATGATCAATGCTTGTAGCGGCGCTTCTGGATCACCCTCTGGTGCTGGAATCGCAGACACAATGTTTTCTAGAACATCGTCAACACCGATACCAGTCTTCGCACTACAGCGCGTCGCTTCCATCGCGTCGATACCAACGATTTCTTCAATTTCTTCTGATACACGTTCAGGATCGGCTGCAGGAAGGTCAATCTTGTTAAGGATTGGCACAACCTCAAGATCCATTTCGATCGCTGTGTAACAGTTAGCAAGAGTTTGAGCCTCTACACCCTGACCCGCATCAACAACCAGTAGTGCGCCTTCACAAGCCGCTAGAGAACGTGATACTTCGTAAGCGAAGTCAACGTGCCCTGGAGTGTCGATGAAGTTAAGCTGGTAAGTTTCACCATCTTTAGCCGTGTAGTTTAGAGTCACACTCTGTGATTTGATGGTGATACCACGCTCACGCTCTAGATCCATGGAGTCCAGAACCTGTGCGGCCATTTCACGGTCGCTCAATCCACCACATACTTGGATCAAACGGTCTGATAGGGTCGACTTACCATGGTCGATGTGGGCGATAATCGAAAAGTTACGAATGTGCTTCATGATTTGGTGTGACTAAACTCTTTTAAATAGGGACAAGAAAAACCGCTGCGATACTGGGTTTAAGCAGTGCTAGCGACGGCATTTCAATCAAGTTGGCAGATTCTACCCAATTTCTAGCCGCTTCGCACTAGCTAATTGGTTCGCCCAATATCCTTAATAATATGACCTGTTGAGAAGATTGCTGCTCTAATCTGGCGGAAAATCGCTTTGCAAGGTAGATACCAACCGCCGTAGCCAGTGCTGATATCAAGATGACACTGCCTTCGCCAAGATCAAATTGAGGAGCAATAAACCATTGGCCAACAAATGCACCAATGATCATGGCAAAGAGAGGAACGAGATACACAAGAGCCGCTGATTGCAACAAGCTCTTTTCTGGTAAACCAATTTCAACCACTTGACCTTCTTTGACCATTTTGTCTGTGAACAGATGCCAGTTGAGTGATTTATTGCCGACTGCTTTAGATACGATGCCTGTTCCACAGCTTTTTTGTGACGAACAGCTGCTGCAACTGGTTTGTTGCTCGCAGCTTAGTTCAACATCAAAACCGTTAGAGTGAGGCGTAACCTCAGACACGGTCGCTAATGCCGTCATCATTGGGTTTTGCTCTCGTTGTTAGTGAACTTGACCGACTGAGCGATACGCTTTGCGGTCGCTGGCGGGATATCACCTATCACAGAGATTTCGTGTTCACCGCGAACAAAACTGTGCAAGGTTCGACGCCCCTGACGCACCAATTGGCCTTTCAAAGAGAGGTTATCGCTCTCGGAAATATAAACAGAGAAGCTGAATAGACCATCACTATACATTTGGCTCTCAACCATACGTTCAGTGTCATTCATTCGGTAGCGATTGAGCTCTTTTGGCTCAAAACCATTAGGTATCCAATCAACGGTCCAATACGCACTTTCGAGGCGACCTTTCGGTAATGATAAGACCTCTGGAAGTTTGACGTCATTCAAGCCACTTAAGATGGTCTCAATTTGGTCGTTCACTGTGTAAGAGATGGTTCGATATTGCTCTAGCACCTCTCCGTCACGGTCAACCAAGTCGGCACGCAAAGGCAGTTTGCTTTTTTCATCAACCCACAACACATAAGAGTATCGTTGCCCGTCTTTTGGCACTACGCGTAATACTTGGCAAGCCACACCAGCCTCGCGCGCTCGACCTACTTGAACGAAATCGTAGAAGTCATTCAGTTCATTGACATCAGAGTTGAGTAGCGGGATGGTTGGCGCCACCATATTGCCAGACTCTATGGTAAAAGGCTCAACACCAGGCTCGATATAGCTGACTTCATCCCCACGGCGAATCACTTCACGTACGGGACCACTTAGATAGACAAGGTGGGCGAGCTGCTTTTCTCCCGACACAGCGTGTCGATACAGTAAAGGCTCGATACTGTTTTTCTTTATCAGTATGTAAGAAAGCTCATAATTTAGATGCTGACTTGCTTCGTTCATTTGAAACAACAAAGCCTCTGCAGCATTTTCTTCCGCAAAGGCCAGTGGAGTGTTCAAACTGAACAGTGTCAGCGCACTGATCAGAATTTTTTTCATTCAACTACCGTTTCAGGATTATCGCTATGCTCGATCGTGTTTTCACTATTCAAGCGTAGTTGTAATTCGTAGTCGCGCAGCATTGCATTAATGCGACGGCGCTGTTCCTGTACGTTGGTCTCGCTTGCCTGTGGTTGTTCCACCGATGAACGAGTCAAACTTACTGGTTCAACACTTCCAGCAAAAGGAATGGTTTGAAGCACAGGCAAGACATCAGATTCTGGGGCTCCTGCATCAGTGCCACCATATTGTTGAACACCTAAGATCACGGCAAGTGACACACAGGCAGCCATCGCAACTTGGCCAAATTGATTTAACCAAGCTGGCAACTGGCGACGAGCTTGAGATGGCGTAGGCTGAGACTCGACATTGCGATGCTCATTCAACTGAGTCACTGTCGAGTGCGCTGGCTCATCTTCTAATGCTAATGCAACGCTTTCAGCAATGTTCCACTCCGGTTTTTCCGGCGCATCGCCACGCATTACATCACCAATTAAATGGTAATTTTGCCATGATTGCAGGCTTTCTTGGTCTTGCTCTAATTCTGAAATTAAAGCTTTATCAACCAACTCTCCGTCCATGAGTGCTGAAAGTTTCTCTTTGTCAGCCATTATTTTCACCATTAATGTTACTGGTCTAGCGTTGTAAAAGGGGTTGAATTTTTTTCTCAACCGCTTCACGAGCACGGAAGATACGTGAACGTACCGTTCCCACAGGGCAATCCATAACCGCTGCTATTTCTTCGTAGCTTAAGCCATCGAGCTCGCGCAACGTCATTGCGGTTTTTAAATCATCAGGTAGTGCTTCTATCGCACTGAAAACAACACGTTTCAATTCGTTGGACAGCGTTAAGTTCTCAGGGTTCGATATTTCTTTTAATGCACTACCCGTTTCGTAATATTCAGCATCTTCAGTATCCACATCTTGTGCAGGGGGCCTACGGCCTTGAGCGACAAGGTGGTTTTTTGCAGTATTAACAGCAATCCGATATAACCAAGTATAGAAGGCACTTTCACCACGAAAGCTTGGTATCGCTCGGTACGCCTTAATAAATGCTTCTTGTGCTACATCGGGAACATCCCCAGGATTATTCACATAGCGAGAAATAAGGTTGCACACTTTGTTTTGGTACTTAGTCACCAACAAATTAAATGCTTGCTTATCCCCATTCTGAACTCGCTCAATTAATACTTGATCGGTCAGCTGCTCGTTCATTCGAGCGGGTACTCCTATTGTTATTCGCTCCCATCTTTTTAGATATGAGCATTAATTATGCAAAATGTAGTATTGACACCACTGCTTACTTGAGCACTATTGTGACCTAGCAGATAAATATAAGTTCAATAAATCTTTAAACTATTTTTACAAAATGAAGCGCCAATCTACCTCTTAGTCGAATTGTGAGGATGAGTGTAGAGAAAAGCAATGGTATTTACGAAGAATTGCACTCAATGCAAAGCCACGCTCGCAATGATATTATAGTGGATTGACTTCCAAATTTCGTGAAGTCGCATTGGCAACTCAATGACAGATTTTGAGCGGGATCGCTCGGCTACCGATGTACGCCAGCCGTTTGGCATCTATATCGGTACAATTTAACTCGGGAATTTAAAAGTTTTATGAACGCAAACCGTGAACATCAGTGTGATGTGTTAGTGGTGGGTAGTGGCGCAGCAGGACTTTCACTAGCGTTACGTGTCGCAGAG
The DNA here is from genome assembly GCF_013114545.1 of Vibrio sp. RE86. Lineage (GTDB taxonomy): Bacteria > Pseudomonadota > Gammaproteobacteria > Enterobacterales > Vibrionaceae > Vibrio. Next base: position 24,807 of record NZ_VTXI01000026.1, read on the forward strand.
TTCGGCAAGGTTATCGTACTCAGCAAAGGGCCACGCAGTGAAGGCGCAACCTTTTATGCACAAGGTGGTATCGCCGCCGTATTTGATGAATCAGACAGCATCGAATCACATGTACAAGACACCCTAGTTGCTGGTGCAGGCATCTGTGAGCAAGAGACCGTTGAGTTTATCGCCAAGAACGCAAAAGAGTGTGTGCAGTGGTTAATCGATGGTGGTGTACCCTTTGATCGTGAAGAGAACGACACTGATGAAGCCCCTCGCTACCATCTGACTCGCGAAGGTGGTCATAGTCATCGCCGCATTCTTCACGCCGCAGACGCGACGGGTATGGCAATGCAAACCTCATTGCAAGACAATGTTCATAATCACCCTAACATTACGGTTTTAGAGCGTCATAATGCATTGGATCTCATCACAGAAGATAAAGTCGGTGGTGATAGCAACAAGATTGTCGGTGCTTACATTTGGAACCGTAATCAAGAGAACGTTGAGACGGTTCGCGCTAAATTTGTGGTTCTTGCAACCGGTGGCGCTTCAAAAGTTTATCAGTACACTTCAAATCCAGACGTTTCGTCAGGTGACGGCATTGCAATGGCTTGGCGCGCAGGCTGTCGAGTAGCAAACTTAGAGTTTAATCAATTCCACCCTACTTGTTTGTATCACCCTGAAGCACGTAACTTCCTGCTGACCGAAGCACTTCGCGGTGAAGGCGCTTATCTGCGTCGTCCAGACGGCACACGCTTTATGCCGGACTTTGATGAGCGAGAAGAACTTGCACCTCGTGACGTCGTTGCTCGAGCGATCGATTTCGAGATGAAACGACTGGGCGCTGATTGCATGTACCTTGATATCAGCCATAAGCCCGCTGACTTTATTGAGAAGCACTTCCCTACAATAAATTCTCGCCTACTCGATCTTGGTATCGACATGACTAAAGAGCCTATCCCTGTCGTACCTGCTGCGCACTATACCTGTGGTGGTGTCATGGTTGAACAGACTGGTCAAACCGATTTGTCCCAGCTCTATGCGATCGGGGAAGTAAGCTATACAGGCCTGCACGGTGCAAATCGCATGGCATCAAACTCTTTGCTTGAATGTGTGGTTTATGCGTGGGCAGCCGCGAACGATATCATCGCTAATCTTGATCAAGCTAGCTTGCCGCCAGAACTTCCAGCATGGGATGAAAGCCAAGTAAACTGTTCAGATGAAGAGGTCGTCATTCAGCATAACTGGCACGAATTACGTCTATTTATGTGGGACTACATGGGGATTGTACGTACCGACCGCCGTTTAGAGCGTGCGCTGCGCCGTATCCAACTCCTGCAACAGGAAACACTGGAGTACTACAGTAACTTCAGAGTATCGAATAACCTACTTGAGCTAAGAAACTTACTTCAAGTGGCTGAACTTATGGTGCGTTGCGCGATGGAGCGCAAAGAGAGCCGCGGTCTACACTATACGTTAGACTACCCTGAGCTTGCCGAAGAGAGTGGCCCTACAATTCTGGTACCTGAAAAACAAAAATAACCTGTTTTCAAAGAGTCATTAAATAGAAGGAGCCTAGTGCTCCTTTTTTAACATCACGACTAAATGCCGGTAGCTTCTCTCAGAAAGACTATCACGCCATAAAATGGTGCGCCGATTATCTTGTCCAAAAATAATCAAACCAAAAGACATGGCAATAAACACCACTTTCTTTATCTCAATCGTCACTCCGTCGACTTGGTAGTGAGTAGGCGAGATAAAGGTGACATCACCACGCATGGGCTCAATGAACAACCCATCTTTCAAAGTGACCCGGGCGACAATCAATAAAGCAGGAAAAACGGCAGTAAGTGGCAAACTAGAAGCCACAATTAAACAACAGGCCAACATCATAAGAATAATGTTGGCCTGCAATGCATAGTATGAGTGAGAGAGGCTAAGCCTAACGGACTTTGCTGAGGTTATGGGCGACAATCTTATCTACCATTGAAGCATGACCTAGGTTTTCGCTGCGGCCGTGCCCCATAATCCAGGTGAAAAGGTCTGGATCATCACACTCAAGAAGTGACACAAAGTCACGTTGTTCGTTTTCTTTAAGGGCTTCAAAACATTCTTCGAAAAAAGGCATGATCACAACATCGAGCTCTAGCATTCCTCGGCGACATGCCCATTTGATACGCGCTTTTTCTTCTGCGGTATACATTCTAATTCCTCACCTTATCGGTTGATTTTGGCCGAGTGTAACAAGCAAATTCACCAACAACTAGTGCGCCAGTCACACTCCCGAGCAAGGTCTCGAATTTCCTTCTCAAGAGTCGAATCAATGACACACAACTCTAAAGGTTGTTTCTCGATAGCCATCAGCGATAACATACAGTCATCAAGACTTTATTAGGTAACGATCATGGATTGGCAGAACGACTTTACTCCTTTAAACCTCGCATCAACAGACGCGACACCTGAATTAGCGATTATCCACCTAACATCATGGGGCACGATCACCATGCAAGGTGATGACAAAAAATCCTACCTTCAAGGGCAAGTAACGTGTGATGTCGTAACATTGGATACTGAGTCATCAACCTTTGGTGCCCATTGTGATGCCAAGGGTAAGGTTTGGAGTGTATTCCGCCTATTTCACCACAATGGTGGCTACGCAATGTTTCAACCAAGCTCTGTGATTGAAAAAGAGCTCGCTGAACTCAAAAAATACGCCATTTTCTCTAAAGTAGAGATCACTCAAGGCCAAGATATTGCTCTAGGGCTCATCGGTGAAAACGCAACGAGCGTCATTGATACTCTGTCAGATCAAACAGGTGATGTGCGTGTTATTGATGGTGGCAGCGCAGTAAAAATTGATGAGCAACGTTGGCTTCTTTTGGTTTCTGCAGATCAAGCTGAAAAACTCCTGACCACTATTGATGCTGAAAAAGCCGATGAATCGCTGTGGACACTGAATGACATCAAAGCAGGTCTTCCACTATTGACGGCTGAGCAGCAAATTGAGCACATCCCTCAAGCACTCAACGTGCAAGCAGTGGATGGTATTAGTTTTAGTAAAGGCTGCTATACCGGCCAAGAAACCGTAGCTCGCGCTAAGTATCGTGGTATCAACAAGCGCGCACTTTTCATCGTGAAAGGACAAGCTGATTCAGAGATTGACCTTAATGCTGACATTGAACGCTCAGTGGGTGAAAACTGGCGCAGTGCGGGTAAGCTGCTAGCAAGCTATCGTTATAGTGATAACGTTGCGATCGGCATTGTTGTGTTACCAAATAACTTGGATTCAGACACCACTCTGCGACTAAAAGATCAGCCGGAACACTCATGGACATTTGAAGCACTGCCATACTCACTTGATGACGATGAATAACGACTTTTCAACTCACATTACTCAGTATCTTGATGCGCAGCAGGTGCCTTTTCGCCTGCTGCCACACCAAAGAGCTGCAACAACGATTGAAGATGCTGCCGAGCAGCGTGGTATCCGCCCAGCCCAAATGGTGAAATCCATTGTGCTTCGTGACATGAGCAATCGATACGCCATTGCCTGCGCCCCAGGAGATCAATCTGTTGATCCTAAAAAAGTACGAGCATTGCTAGATTGGCGTCGAATGACTTGTGTCTCAATGAGCGAAGTCGCCAGTCTGACGGGTTATCAGGTTGGAACCGTCGTGCCTTTACTGTTAAGAACGCCGATGGAGATCATTTTTGATCAGCAGCTTCTATCAGAGCCTGAAGTCACGATCAGTAGCGGGTCAAACATGGCTGGAGTTGCACTCAATATTCAGGATCTTATCCAGCTCTGCCAACCAAAGATCGCAAGCATCTGTCGAAACTAAACTTTAGATCTACCACCATAGAGTTAATCCGTTAGCTATTGATTGCAATCCATTACATTAAAGGTTTGATCAGTTTCGCATCATTAAACATGACTCATTAAATTGTTATTCATTTTTAAAGCATAAGTAGTCACTAAGTGTTTTTTGGGGTAATCTAAACACGTTGGTTAAAGTTCAGACAGCAAGCTATGCAGGTCTGGCACTAACTCGGGAGTTTTAGAATACAACTCCTGAGTGATGTGTTTTCCTTCTCCAACAGAAAAGTGAATCCACTGATTGTTTCAGGACATCCACTTTTTGTGTAATGCATCTGTGACTATTCGCCCGCCACTAAGCGGGCATTTTTTTGGCAAAAAATCACCCAAATCTCACATCTAAAGCAAAAGTTAAACTATTCTTTAAAGTAACTGTCACACAGTTAAGGCTTAATACTTTCCGTGCTCCTCAGGAGAGTTCCAGAACCAGAACATAAATGAGGTAATAATCACAATAAATTGGATATTTATCCGAATTTTTGCCTACGGCAACACAAATATCCAAACAAACCTAATTTACTGCATATTCCCCCACCATAATCACAAACTTTTAGGCGGAATATTCGTATAATTTGCAGTGCTTGCTAAACATAAGGATAAATGTATGAGACTGTTTAAGCGCTATACACCAGGTATGATTGCTAAACACATTAGTCGGCTATTCAAGGGAAGAATATACATCTACGGCGTCGGTAAATTTGAATTCGATAACGGCAAACTCATTTTGCCAGAGAGTGCTGAACGCAGGCACTTCCAAGCGGTTAAAGAAATTAACCGTGAGGTCATGAAACTCCGATGCGCCTATGCGTAACAGATGAAAAAAGGGTTGGCAGTGCCAACCCTTTTGCATTTTTATGATTGCGATTTAATGGCAGAACGCTGAGCAAGCCTCGGTAAATGCCCAGACAACCCTAACGCACGTTTCATGATTTCATCTTTAGCACCAGGCAATTGGCCAATGACTTTCATGCCGATACCACGAATCAGCTTCTTCGCTGGATTGTTCCCTTCAAAGAGATCTTTAAAGCCCTGCATTGCAGCAATCATCTTCGCCGCTTCAGCCTTTCGCCAACGCTCGTAACCTCTTAGGTTTCGCTTAGTGCCTATATCTTCTCCTGCCTGCCAAAGTTCAATGACTTCTTGCGCTAAGCTCGCAGCATCCAATAGGCCTAAATTAACCCCTTGCCCAGCCAGAGGGTGAATCGTATGCGCCGCGTCACCAACTAGAGCGACTCGTTCAGTGACAAAATCACGTGCGTAACGCATCTTTAAAGGGAACGCAAAACGCTCACCAACTACTTCACATAGACCCAGTTTGTTATCGAACTCAGCAGTGAGCACTTTATTAAACTCACCTTTCGACATCTCGATAAGACGTTCTGCACGATTCGGTTCCGTAGACCAAACAATGGAATTAAGGTTGTCATCTCCTAGCGGCAAGAATGCCAACGGACCTTGTGGAGTGAAAATCTGGCGTGCAATGCGTTCATGTGACTCCTTGGTTCGAATATTAGCAACAACGGCACTGTGGCCATAATCCCAATGAGTCAGTGGAATATCTTGCTGCTTTCTCACCCAAGAGTTAGCGCCATCGGCACCGACGACTAACTTCGCGGTTAGTGCTTGGCCGTTATCAAGCGTCAGCCAAGCTTCACTTTCTCCGATCGCCATACTTGCACATTTAGCAGGCATAAAGAGCGTCACATTGCTCTGCTGTTTAACTTGCTCAAGTAAGGCCAGTTGAATGACTCGATTTTCCACAATATGCCCAAGGTCAGGTTGAGCGAGCTGTTGTGCTTCGAACTCAATACGGGCAAAGCTGTCTTGCTCCCAAACTTCCATTGCTCGATACGGAGCAGCGCGACGTCGGGTTATCCCTTGCCATGCTCCCAAGTTACGCAAAATAGTTTCACTAGAGCGACTTAATGCAGAAACTCGCACATCAGGTAACTCATCAAGTTCTACCTGTGGCTCACGACTTTCTATAACCGCAATTCGTAGGTCTGTCTCTTTGAAAGCCGAAGCCAGCGCAAGCCCAACCATTCCACCGCCAACAATGGCGATATCTACACTTTGCATCATACTGTTTCTGTCCTTGTGTGGCTTAACGTGCCACCAAACCTAATGTTCTTTTTAATAATGGCATTTTCAGTGGTGCGATGTTGTCCATTGCAAATAAACCTAAATTGCGGCCTATTCGCATCGTAAGGTAATCATTGGAAAAGATATGCACCAATGAGGAAGTCATCGCAATCGTCGCTTGCCTATCTGGCTCTCGTTGCGTTTTAAAACGGCTAAGCACACTATAATCACCAGGATCTTCACTGTTTTGAGCAATACTTTCTGCCAATGTAGCGACGTCTCGAATGCCTAAGTTAAAACCTTGCCCTGCTATTGGGTGTAAGGTTTGTGCAGCATTGCCAACGATAGCAAAGCGGTGCGAGACGTTTTGCTGGCGATAACGAAGTAAAAGTGGGTAATGAGCGCGTTTTCCGACCTTTTCTAATTGACCAAGTCGCCAACCAAAACTGTCTTGAAGCGCTGACAGGAAAGCTTCTTCATCATAGCTCATCACCTTTTCAGCCACATCTGGTCGCAAACACCAAACCAGTGACATACGACCTTCTGACATCGGCAACAGCGCAACAGGGCCTGACTGCGTAAAACGCTCAAAAGCACGCCCTTCGTGCTTAACTTGTGTTGTGACATTGGCAATGACGGCGACCTGGTCGAAATCATGCTCAGAAAGCTCTAGACCAATTTGCTGACAACACGTCGAGATGGCGCCATCTGCGGCAACAAGTAGCTTGCCTTGTATGGTCTGCTCGTCACTGAGTTCAACGGTAACTTCTTGCTGCTGACGAGATACGGTCTTAACCGACGCATGCATCACTTCAATGTGATTATCTTGCTGCGCGAGTTGATGATAGATACGCCCTACGTCCGCCAGTTCAACCACATACCCCAGTGCATCAACGCCCACTTCATGCTTTGAAATGTCGGTAAGCCCCGCGTGTGAACGATCAGAAACATGAATATGCTCTATTGGCGTCGCAACTTGTGCTATCTCATCCCACAACTCAAACTGTTTAAGTATATTGACGGTACCGTAAGAAAGGGCAATCGAACGAGAATCAAAACCGGGGTGTGCTTGATGATCAACCGGAAAAGGCTCGATAACTGCAATGGAAAGAGGTCTGGTCGCTCGCTTGTTGAGTGCAAGAGCCAGAGTCATTCCCGCCATTGCACCACCAGCAATAACCACATCGAACTGCTTCATGGACGTACCTATATCTGAGTCACTCTATCTTAATGAATTGTTGGAGCAGGCTGCGTTTCAGACGTTGGACGCTGGCCAAATTCAGCATGCACCGTCAGCGCACATGCTTTCACATGCTCAATCACTTGCTCTAAAAGCTGTGCTTGCTCCTGCAGGTCATCATCCTCGTCGATGCCCAGTTTTGCGATCTCTTCAAGATCGGCTAACGCTTCTTTCACATCACTTGACGCTTTTTTCAGTTCAGCCCCAACAAGACCAACACCTGAAATAAAGTGATTAACCCACTCAGCTAAACCATCTGCGATATCAAACAAAGAAGCGCTGGCTTCTTCATTCGGTAGTAGGAGATCAAGCTCTAAGTCGGATCCAGTTAGCTCATTTTTCGTCGCATCCAACGTAGCTTGTGCAAGTTGAAGGGCTTTACTAGGCCACCCCATGCCTTCACTCACATAGTCGAACACCATTGGTTGCCAGCTTTTGTCATTCAGATTTAAGCCACCGCTTAACATGCCTGTCAGTAAGCCGTGTAGCTCAGCAGGGTTAACCGCTAAACCAGCTGACTGAAGTTCACTTGCAAATGTCAGGTAATCAGGGAGTTTTGTTTCGCTCATTTGAATGGCCTAAATTAAGATAAATAATCTCAATCGTACCATTTACCTAAGCACGCGAAAACGAACGATTATCGAATGTGAGTAGCTTTTATTCAATTTGCCCAATTACTGTGTTGTTGTGCGATGATTTTCAGTTGAGGTTCTGGAAAAGCTTGAATCTTAATGGCCGTTTTTCTATAGTTTCTACCTCGGTGATTGTCTGCTTTATCACCTTAGACAACAGATATAGAGTCGATATGAGTAATCAAGCGGTAGAAGTTGAAATCTTAGGCAAAGTAACTCTGGTAAACTGTCCTTCAGGGCAAGAAGAGTCTTTGGTTAGTGCCGCTGCTCGCTTAGATGAACGCCTCAAAGATATGGCCTCTAAGACGAAAATTACCAATGAAGTTCAACTTCTCACATTTGTTGCCTTAAACTTTTGCCACGAGCTCGTAACTCGTGAAGACGATTCAAAGCAAGAACAAAGCGCACTGCTTGAGCGAATGGAACTGCTCACATCATCACTAGACAGTGCGATAAGTAAAGTAAAGCCAGGACAGCAATAACCTTTACAGCAAAACAAGAATTTACCCTGGAGTGTTCGTTAGGGGGTTACGTCCCTGAGCCGATAAGCAATGCCAAAGGGTTAGTACTTGGTTGCTATTGAGCAAGCTCGGCTCGAACCGAGAAGCCTACGGTAACCATTGCTGACCCGCCCTGAACCAGCTGGTTCATGGGTCAAAAACTTCCAACGGCACTCTGGGGTATCCTACTCTGATACCCATCAACTATGGGTAACATCATGCCACTCTCTCGCTCAGACTTTCGCAAAGACATCCGCCAAAAACGTAATCGCCTCAGTGATTCTTTTCAGCGCCAAGCAGGTTTAGACCTTTGTCGCCAATTTCTCTCCATGCCTGAAGTGGCTTCGGCCAAACACATTGCTCTTTACCTCTCAGCCGATGGCGAAGTAGAAACTCAACCACTCATCGAATCGTTATGGCAACAAGGCAAGCATGTTTATTTGCCCGTCATCCATCCGTTTTCTAAAGGGCACCTGCTGTTTTTACGCTACACAAAGCAAACGCCTATGGTGCTCAATCAATACCGAATTTCGGAACCTAAGCTCAACCAAACTCAAATCATACCCGCTCAGTCTCTCGATTTAATTTGTACTCCTTTAGTCGCTTTCGATACTCAGGGTCATCGTCTAGGAATGGGCGGAGGGTATTATGATCGAACACTCGCGCCTTGGTTTGCGACCGGTCATGGACCTAAACCCATTGGTCTTGCTCACGACTGCCAGCATGTAGAATCATTGCCAACGAAATCTTGGGATGTCCCCTTACCGAAAGTTGTGACTCCAACCAAGGTTTGGCAGTGGTAACCCTTAGGTAAAGTTGTCACTTCAAGTATGATAACGATAAGGCTATAATCGCCGCGCAAACGTTAATATAACCTCTTTTAGGAGATGAGCATGACTCAAGATGAAATGAAGAAAGAAGCTGGTTGGGCAGCACTTAAATATGTCGAAAAAGGCAGCATTGTGGGTGTTGGTACAGGCTCAACAGTGAATCACTTCATCGACGCCTTAGGCACAATGAAAGAGGAAATTAAAGGTGCTGTTTCTAGCTCTGTTGCATCAACTGAGCGTCTGAAAGAGCTAGAGATTGAAGTATTTGATTGTAACGAAGTTGCAGGTCTAGACATTTATGTAGACGGCGCAGATGAAATCAACGCCGATCGTGAAATGATCAAAGGTGGTGGCGCAGCACTGACACGTGAAAAAATCGTTGCAGCTATCTCTGATAAGTTCATCTGTATCGTCGACAACACCAAAGCAGTTGACGTACTTGGTGAGTTTCCATTGCCAGTTGAAGTCATCCCAATGGCACGCTCATACGTTGCTCGCGAACTAGTAAAACTTGGCGGTGACCCAGCTTACCGTGAAGGTTGCACGACTGATAATGGCAATATCATCCTAGATGTTTACGGCCTTAAGATTACCAATCCAAAAGAGCTTGAAGATAAGATCAACGCACTTCCAGGCGTTGTGACTGTCGGCCTATTTGCTCACCGTGGTGCTGATGTCGTTATCACTGGCACACCAGAAGGTGCGAAAATCGAAGAGTAACCCATACTCCCGATTCTTGTTATTTCATTACAAATGGCACCTAAGGGTGCCGTTTTTGTTGTTTCTCCTTATAAAAATTATTCCTTATTCCGTAATTTTCTTACCCAAACTGTATTTTTTTTGTTAACTTAGTGAGCAGAAGACGCACAAGGAAAACGTTTGCGTCACTCTTTGTAGTAACAAAACGTTTGCTTTTATTACATTACACCGATTGTGCGCCAGTTAAGCCCCAATTTCCCCATTTTAAGGACGAAGATAATGGCCAAAGTTTCACTGGAAAAAGATAAGATCAAGATCCTCCTGCTAGAAGGACTTCACCCATCTTCTGTAGAAGTACTTCAAGCTGCAGGTTACACAAACATCGAATACCACAAAGGCTCGTTGCCTGAAGAAGAACTGCTTGAAGCAGTAAAAGATGTTCATTTCATCGGTATTCGCTCTCGCACTAACTTATCGGCAGAGGTTATCAACGCTGCTGAAAAGCTTGTTGCTGTAGGCTGTTTCTGTATTGGTACTAACCAAGTTGATCTTAAAGCCGCTGCAGTGCGCGGTATTCCAGTGTTTAACGCACCATTCTCTAACACTCGTAGTGTGGCGGAACTGGTTCTTGGGCAAGTTCTACTTCTGCTTCGCGGCATCCCTGAAAAGAATGCGCTTGCGCACCGTGGTATTTGGAAGAAGAGTGCAGATAACTCTTACGAAGCGCGTGGAAAGCGCCTTGGTATTATCGGTTACGGCCATATCGGTACTCAGCTGGGTATTATTGCTGAAAACCTCGGTATGCGCGTTTACTTCTATGATATTGAGAACAAACTCTCGCTGGGTAACGCAACTCAAATTCATACGATGAGTGAGCTACTGAACAAATGTGATGTGATTACTCTGCACGTACCAGAAACGCCAGAAACCAAGAATATGATGGGTGCAGAAGAGTTTGCTCGCATGAAACCTGGCTCAATCTTTATCAATGCTGCACGCGGAACGGTAGTAGATATTGAGGCACTATGTCATAGCCTAGAAGCAGGCCACCTTGCTGGCGCGGCGGTTGATGTATTCCCAACTGAACCTAAAACCAATGCAGACCCATTTGAGTCTCCACTGCAAAAATTCGACAATGTTATCTTAACGCCACACGTTGGTGGTTCAACGCAAGAAGCGCAAGAGAACATCGGCGTAGAGGTTGCGGGTAAGTTAGCGAAATACTCAGACAATGGTTCAACCCTATCAAGTGTTAACTTCCCTGAAGTATCACTGCCTGAGCACCGTGACTGTTCGCGTCTACTGCACATTCACCAAAACCGCCCTGGTATCTTGACGCAAATTAACACCATCTTCGCTGAAGAAGGGATCAACATTGCAGGTCAGTACCTACAGACAGCAGCTGATTTTGGTTACGTAGTGATCGATGTTGAGACTGAGCGTTCTGAAGAAGCTCTAGCTAAACTGAAGAACATCGAAGGCACGATTCGCGCGCGTATTCTTCACTAATCGCTTTCAGCCTATTTAGTTGTAAAACGAAAAAACCACCGACATGTCGGTGGTTTTTTGTATATGGACAACAGAAATCTAAGGCTTCAATGCACGTTCACCGCGAGCAATACCAACGACACCGCTACGTGCCACCTCAATCACTTCCGTCACTTCTGAAAGTGCCTGGATAAACGCGTCGAGCTTTTCGCTTGTGCCTGCCATTTGCACTGTGTATTGAGAAGCCGTCACATCAACGATCTGACCACGGAAGATATCCGCAGTACGCTTCACCTCAGCACGTGAGAATCCGCTCGCCTTCACTTTTACCATCATCAATTCACGCTCAATGTGGTCAAGTTCTGAAACTTCTTGAACCTTGAGCACATCAATTAGCTTATTAAGCTGTTTTTGAATTTGCTCAAGTTCCATATCATCAGAAATAGTGGTGATATTCAGACGAGAGAGCGTTTCATCATCTGTCGGCGAAACGGTTAATGATTCAATGTTGTAAGCACGCTGAGAAAACAGACCAACCACTCGAGACAATGCACCCGGTTGGTTCTCCATCAATAGTGAAATAATGTGTCTCATATTATGTTCTCTCCGTTTTGCTTAGCCACATCTTATCCATACCCTCGCCTTTTATCTGCATCGGGTATACATGCTCAGTTTCATCAACATTGATATCAACAAACACCAGACGATCTTTCATATCCAGTGCCTGTTTTAGACCAGACTCAAGCTGATCTGGTGACTCAATGCGAATACCAACATGACCATACGCTTCTGCGATGGCAGCAAAGTCAGGAACAGAACTCATGTACGAGTTAGAGTGTCGACCTTGGTAAATAATGTCTTGCCACTGCTTGACCATGCCTAAGAAACGGTTGTTTAGGTTAATGATCTTCACAGGAATATCGTATTGCATTGCAGTCGACAGTTCCTGAATGTTCATTTGAATACTGCCATCACCGGTAACAACCACAACTTCTTCATCAGGTTTTGCAAACTTAACGCCCATACCTGCCGGTAGACCAAAACCCATGGTGCCAAGACCACCTGAATTTATCCAACGACGCGGTTTATTAAATGGGTAATAGAGTGCGGCAAACATCTGGTGCTGACCAACATCCGATGCAACATAAGCATCGCCGTTCGTTAGCTTGTGCAGTGTTTCAATAACCTGTTGTGGTTTGATACGCTCAGGAGAGGTTTCATAAGATAAACATTCACGGCCACGCCACTGTTCGATTTCGTCCCACCAGCGATTAACGGCATCTTGATCATTGGTACTGCCCTGCTCTTCCATCAGGCTGAGCATTGCCTTTAGCACTTTATCTGCCGAACCTACAATCGGGACGTCTGCTTTCACATTCTTAGAGATCGACGACGGATCAATATCAATGTGCATGACTTTCGCATTCGGGCAATACTTTTCTAAGTTGTTGGTTGTACGATCATCAAAACGAACACCAACACCAAAGATTAAATCTGCGTTGTGCATCGCCATGTTAGCCTCATACAGGCCATGCATGCCGAGCATACCAAGGGAGTTTTTATGTGTTCCAGGGAAAGCACCAAGCCCCATCAAGGTACTGATAACTGGTAGGTTTAGCTTTTCTGCCAGTGTTATCAAATGCTGATCGGCTTCAGAGATCACGGCGCCACCACCGACATAAAGAACTGGCTTTTTCGCTTCAAGCAGAGTTTTCACTGCTTTTTTAATCTGACCTCTATGGCCAGTTGTCGTTGGCTTGTAAGAGCGCATCGAAATCGATTGAGGATATTCGTAAGGCAGTTTGATCTGTGGGTTCATCACATCTTTTGGCAGATCGATCAGAACTGGACCAGGGCGGCCTGTAGTCGCAATGTAGAAAGCTTTCTTCACCGTTTCAGGGATATCTTCGGCTTTCTTAACTAGGAAGCTGTGTTTCACCACTGGGCGAGAAACACCAACAATGTCACACTCTTGGAATGCGTCATTACCAATCATATTGTTTGGTACGTTACCCGAGATAACAATCATCGGGATAGAGTCCATGTAAGCGGTTGCGATACCCGTAATGGTATTGGTTGCCCCAGGACCGGAACAAACGAGAACCACCCCCGGCTTACCCGTAGCACGTGCATAGCCATCGGCCATGTGTGTTGCGGCTTGTTCATGACGAACAAGAAGGTGCTTAATTTGGTCTGTTTTTGCGTGAAGCGCATCATAGATGTCGAGAACAGAACCACCAGGATACCCGAAGATCTGCTCAACATTTTCTTCGATCAGAGATTGAACCACCATCTCTGCGCCGGATAACATTGCTGCCATATTTTTCTCCTTAACCAGTTTACCAATGTGTAAGGTCAACACCTTGGGCTGGTTTTACATAGTCTAGGTCTTATTCGTAGCCTAATTCGAAATACTTCCACTTTTTCGGCTATGTCTTGTTTGTAAATAACATCAAACAAGCTGAGCAACAAATGTAACGTTTTATTAGCATCGGGTCTAATGCGATATCTCTCCCACTTTAAACAATATCCCGTTTATCAAAAATATATAGCAACTTCAAGCTACAAACCCAACATCATTTAGATTTAATCTCTAATTTTAACTTTAAATACAATTTAAAATATTAGACAAAAAACAGAGAGGTAGAACAAAGTTAACTTTTACATCTCATACGTAAGCATGAAAAAAATCCCCCACTGCATGATTTATGCAGTGAGGGATTATTAAACAATCGAAAAATTAACTCAGCGAAAAACTACTTTTTCTCTGCCTTATCACTGTACATTTCTTCGATTTCATCCTGATATTTGTCGTTAATCACTTTGCGGCGCAATTTCTGAGTTGGAGTTAACTCTCCATCGTCCATTGAGAAAGCTTTCGGTAACAACTTGAATTTCTTCACTTGCTCAAACTTTGCCAACTCTTTCTGCAGGTCGTTAACACGCGCTTCGAGCATCTCAACGATCTGGTGGTGCTTGATGAGTTCCACGCGGTCGTGATACTTGATGTTCAACTCTTTGGCATATTCTTCAAGTGAGTCATAACAAGGCACGATCAATGCTGATACGAATTTACGCGTGTCGGCAATAACCGCAATCTGCTCAATAAAGTGATCTTTACCGATAGTACCTTCAACCATTTGTGGTGCGATGTACTTACCGTTCGAGGTCTTCATCAATTCTTTAATACGGTCAGTGATAAAGACATTGCCGTTTTCATCAATATGGCCAGCATCACCCGTTTTAAGGAAACCATGCTCATCAAAAGTCTTTGCTGTCTCTTCAGGCATTTTGTAGTAGCCACGCATCACCATTGGACCACGAACAAGAATTTCGTTGTTCTCACCAATTTTCACTTGCGCGCCTGGCATCGACATACCAATAGAGTCAGGGTTGAAACACTTGTCATCCCAACAAGAGACGGTAGCTGTCGTCTCAGTCATGCCATAACCTAACTTAACGTTGATGCCCATCGCATGGAAAAAGCGCCCAATGGTTTCATCTAACTTCGCACCGCCACACGGCATAAAGTTGATTTTTCCGCCAAGCAACGCACGCAGCTTAGACAACACCAATTTGTCAGCCAATGCGTGAGACTTTTTCAGCATCAGTGATGGCTTGCGACCTTCTTGGTGACATACCGCCATTTTAGCCCCCATGTTCACAGCCCAGGTAAATAGGACTTTGCGAATGAATGGCGCTTTAGCCACTTTTTCATGGATAGCAGAGAAAATCTTTTCGTAGAAACGAGGAACCGCACACATCACTGTCGGTTGAACTTCACTCAGCGCATCACGCACTTGCATGGTGTCTTGAAGGTAGCAGTTAGTTGCACCTTTATACAAAACGTAGAAAGTCCATGCGCGTTCAAAAACGTGAGATAGCGGAAGGAAACAGAGAGACACATCCGACTCTGACAAACTTAAGCGCGTATCGTGCCCTTCAAGCTGAGAACCAATGTTGGCGTAGTCAAGCATTACCCCTTTGGGTTGACCTGTCGTACCCGAGGTATAAATGAGAGTCAGTAGATCATCAAGGTTTGCTTGCTCAAGACGACTATCTAGCTCAACTTGATGTTCATTGCCGGCGTTGGCAATGAACTGCTGCCAGCTGATAGCAAATTGATGTTCACCAAGGTCAATATCATCAGACATCGCAACGATAAGCTCGAGCTGTTGGCATTCATTAAAAATAGAAACGGCCGCATCAAACTGAGGTTGCTCACCAACAAATAACACTCGAACATCGGCATCTTGCAGAATGTAGGCAGATTGCGCCGCGGTATTGGTTGGATAGATAGGAACGGTGACGGCGCGCAGTTGTAGCGCTGCAAAGTCGGCCACTGTCCATTGCGGCATATTGTTGGAGAAGATACCGATCTTATCCTGAACTCTAATTCCTTGAGCCAATAGAGCAAGTGATAGGGAGTCAACTTGCTGTCCAAACTGCTTCCAGCTAATGCCATTCCATATATTGCCCACTTTGTGCTTGAGAGCAATACGGTCACCACTTTTAGCAATTTGGTCACGAATTCGTTTTACGATATGAAAATCTAAGTTGGCCATCTTTAATCTACCTTTAGCTTACACCTGTAAGCTTTAATCAGCGCACAAGTGTACATTTCGGGTTAGAAAAGGCAACTGATGAGCATCAAAGTTATCAATATAAGTGACAAAAAAGCCCTGAGAAGCGTTCACTCCTCAAGGCTTTGTGATTGGGACTATTTTGTAAATTAATCTAACGCGACAACTTCACCACAAATCATCATCAACTGGTCACGTAACCAGATATGACCTTTGTCTTTTTCACTCGACTCGTGCCAGCTTAGGAAGCCGCTGATCTTGCCATTTTCGAATGGGAAATCGATCACCTGAAGTTGATCCTTATTGGCTGCATTTTCAACCATCCAACGTGGGGCTATCGTCACAAGCTCTGATTGACCAACAACATAAAGAACATTACTTAGGCTTGTACCTTCGTAGTACGCCTGAACATCTAGATCACGATACGCTTGCTCAGAGAAGCTGCGCTGGCCGTGTACTTTAGACAATTTTGCGTGGCGCTCACGTAGCAACATATCAGCTGTCACTTCGTTTTGGATTCGTGGGTGTGCTTTTGATGAAACCACAACAAGCTCATCTTGGAAGATTTCAGTGCTTGAGAAACCTTGCTCATCAAAACGAGCGTAGTCGATTACAAAATCGATCTCTTGGTAGCGCATACGCTCTGCAAGTTGGCGATCAAATTCAGCATCAAGGTGAAGCTGAACATTTGGTGCAAGCTCGTGAATTGTTGACATGATCTTAGGAGCAAAACGCATATCACACGGGCTACAAATCGCGAGTTTGAACAGGCGAGTTGATGTTTCCGGTGAGAATACAGAACTTGGTAGTTCATTACGCACAAGTTGAAGAGCTTGACGGATAGGGCCAAACAGTTGGCGAGCGCGTTGAGTAGGCTGGATACCGCGACCTTGACGCATGAACAGCTCATCGTTGAACATCACTTTTAGACGTGCCACAGCATTACTTACTGCTGGTTGTGACATACCTAGGTTATGTGCTGCTCGAGTAATATTTTGCTCCTGCATCACTGCATCAAATACAGTTAACAGGTTTAGATCTACTCCACGTAATGTACTTTCCATACGGTAGCTAGCGATAGCTCCCATAGACTCTTTCTTGTCAATCATCGGGCAAGCCTCTTTAATCTTCAGCGTAAATGGTTCTTTAAAATTCAAAATGAGTTAGGAATAGAAAACCCAGTAACCGCCCTATCCGTTATATTTATGTGTTAGATAGTTCGTGGCGAATTCCTACTATCGGCGAATCATTCAGCAATTAGCAATAAGATTGACAATTAATCAGTATTTTTTACTTAACGATTAGTAAAAACCAAACTTTACAACTACTTATGGCATTTATAAAAAAAGATAAATCCATTATTTTTACTTTCTTATATAAAGACTTGATATCAATTTGTATTGTTAAAGTAGCGTTTCACTTATGCAATAAACCTATGCATCTAACATTGGAAACAAAAATGGCATCAATAATTGATGCCACTAGAAAAAAACTGAGCACATGGGTGCTCAGCTTTCTATGGTAAGGTCGTTCAAGTGCTCTAGTTTAGCTTCGCTAGTAACTTCGCTTTGTGTCCTTTGATTTCAGAATCCATCACAACCTCTAGTTTTTGGCTATCTATACCACGGTCGCTTAAATACTTACTCAAGAAGTTCGCACGTTTCTTAGCTAGCTTAGAAGAGACACCTTCAGAGCTCACCGCTAAAGTCACTTTCTTTGATGACTCTGACTGTGCAATGAATCTATTAACCTCAGTAATATTAATGCCCATTGGCACGTAGCTGTCACGGTTGAAAACAAAATCCATTTCTTGGGTTTGCTTCGCTGCCGCTTCTTCAGCTTGAGCTTTCGCTAAGGCTTCTTGCTCTGCTTTAACACGCGCGGCTTCTTCAGCTTGAGCTTTCGCTAAGGCTTCTTGCTCTGCTTTAACGCGCGCGGCTTCTTCAGCTTGGGCTTTCGCTAAGGCATCTTGCTCTGCTTTAACGCGCGCGGCTTCTTCAGCTTGGGCTTTCGCTAAGGCATCTTGCTCTGCTTTAACGCGCGCGGCTTCTTCAGCTTTCGCTAAGGCATCTTGCTCTGCTTGCAGTCTTGCGGCTTCAGCGGCAATCAATGCTTCTTGCTCTGCTTTTAAACGTGCCGATTCTTCCGCTCTAGCAATCGCTTCTTCTTCAGCAATTTTTCGCGCTTGAGATTCTGCTTCTAATTGAGATTGAAGAGCTGCTTTTTCTTTTGCTTTCTGGGCTGCTGCTAACTCAGCCACTTCAATTCGTTGAGTTAACTCTGACTGATAATTGTCAATTTCTTTCAGGAGGTCATCATATTGATCACCCTGTAAGTTGACATTAATAGTAGGCTGATTCGTATGTGTTACAGGCTGTGCATAAGCGCCAAAACGGTAGAAAAGAGAGACTTCAACCATATCTACAGGGAAATCATCTAGAGATACTCGCTGCCAGCCCGTTTGCAACTTCCAGTTCTGAGAAATATTAAGCGCAGCACCAATACCAAATAAGGCACTGGTTCCACTATAATCTTTACTCACTCCATAAAAGTCTCTGGTACCTGACCACAACATCGCACCCAAACGACCATACAATTCAACATCATTGGATATGTTGTATGACGGTCGTAACACTGCGGTGAAACCGGATGCATCGATCGGCAGCTCTTTCTCGATAGCATTAAACGCTTCTTCTGCCTCTACCGTTAAAACACCCGTTCCTTCATAGCTAGATGAGCCCAAGTTCAAATAACCGGCCTCAATAGCAATATGTTCATTGAAGTCCATACCGAATGTCAGGGACGTCGCTATACGTGAATCACTTTCCGGTGACTCAAACGTAAGGCCGGTATCCGCCAAAAGCTCATTAACTTGTGAATCTTCAACACTAATAGGAACGTATCCAATACCAGCACCGATATAGAACCCTTGGGGAAAAGTCTCTGAGGCATGTACTGCTGAGTTCGCAGATAAAATCAACGACGTCAGTACCGCAATTTTTGTTTTTAGCATTGTAACTCCTTTCACAACTATCAATGCATTCGGCACTTAACAATATGCCATCTCGTATTTATACAAAATACCATACTGTGAAATTAAATTTCAACTAATTTTATGTAATAGTCATAAATAATTGGAAATAAACAATGGAGCATAAACCCTACTGCTCTTTATTAGAGGTACAAAAAAGCCGGCCATATAAGGCCGGCTATATTTGAGCTCACAAAACTATGAAGATCCTGCTCTACGTTTCTGTACCAGACGAACTAGGAAAGCGAACATCAGCAAGGCGATTAAGTACTTAATAGGAGCACTACCACCCGCCGCACCACTACCCGTTCTAATCGTTTTAGGTGCAATTTCTGTTTCACCAAAAGCATACCCTAGTGGATCAACAACAACCCCATTAATCACACCATCATCATCATTTGGACCACCATCTTGAATCGTGATCTGTAGACAATCCGGTGAGTGCCCTAGAGCCGCTATTTCAATGTAAGCTTCATCTCCAGGTGTAGGACATTGCCCCGTAGCACCAACAGCACTCGCCCCTAGGATATGATTGTCACGATCAGTTTCGAAATCGAACCACTCCCCATCTCGGTACTTCTTGAAGTAACCGTCAGCACGGTAAACACCGTTAAATGGAGCTGTTAACACACCAGACTGCCCTGGTACTAGGTTATACATTTCAAAATCAAACACGGAGTCCACGATTGATCCCTCCGGAAGTACAATCCCAAAGGTTTCAAGCTCAGCACCTGAAACAACAATGCTTTTATCCGCAGATTGAGCTCCTAGCAGGCCAAGACGCAGCTTACTTCCTTCTTCGGATTCAAACTTAACCGAATCTGTCACAATAACATTGCCAGGTAAGTTCAAGTCGTCCATGTAATCTGGTACTAAGTCACCGTCACTGTCAGATAGCTCTTCCATTGTCCTACCTGAATATTGAGTTAGGTAATAAGCCGAAGAAACAATAATAGGTCGAACCGTTGTCGCGGTAGTAAAGCTCCCCTCTAGATCTACAACCGTAGCGGTAATGTCGATTGCTTTTTCTTTCAGCCCATTCATCTCAACTAAAGACGTATCTAACAGGTATAAGTTACGCCCTTTATTTTGACATGCGAGTCCTTCACCACAGTTTAGAGTCAGATCATGACTTGATGCTGATACGCCATCGGGGTCTTGAATATCAACCTGAATTGCAAGCGTATCGCCATGTGAAACCACCATCACTGCTGACTCCAACCCAATACCATTGTATGTGCCATATTGCGCGCTAACGACTGGGCGAACATTCGACTCTGAAATAATGACTTCCGTTGATCTTAGCTTCTCACTAACAGCCAACAACAAGGTAACGTCATCATTATCCACACCGTCTTTTTTCAACAGCATTAGATCTTCGAAAACAGTCACATTAAAGGTTTCATTCCCTTCAACGCCACCCACCTTAGTCGTGTTCAATTCGACAGATTGCTCTCTTTCGTACAGCTCTTCAGCTGACGTACGATCCGAAGTAAAGACAAACTCATTAGCGTCTGGTGCGAAATAATCGAGATCTTCTACCGCCGAGACATCAATTAAAGAAAACGGCACGGTTAACTCACACACAGAACCAACCGGACAAGGTAACGGACCACTTAAATACGCATTTACCGTAACAGGCTGACCTTCTGCAGTTTCTGCCACACGATCAAGAAAGACTTTCGGATAGACATCCACATACAGATCTGCTCTTACTTCTTTACCACCTTTCCGTGCCAAAATTGACAATGTGTTACGCCCTGTTGGCAACGAGACATTTGACAATAGCTCACCAACGACTTCCCCATTCAACTTTTCAAGAACCAATGGAATTGGAGAGGTACCAAATTGACCGTAAACATCCGCTTCAGGTACCTCGACGTTAGTATATGCACCTGTCGCAGTCACAGAAAGCGTCGAGTTCACCGGCAGAATGATCTCTGGATCAATAGCTGAATCATCCACACTCGGATCTTTACCTAAACGGAACTCATCAAAGTTCGTCAAACCATCACGATCATCATCTTTATTTGCATCTGATGCGTCTTTAGGATCATAGCCATGAGCAATTTCCCAATCGTCAGGGATTGAGTCGTTATCATCGTCTTCATCAACTTGACAAGGTACTGAGCCGATACAGATATCATTGAAACCATCATCAGGAAGCCCATCGCCATCTGTGTCTGTTAAAACACTAATTGAAAAACTGAGGCTGTCGGTCAGTCCTGAATCATCAGAAACGGTCAGGTCCACTGAATAGGTACCAACATATCCAATATTTGAGGTTCCAAGTAGTTGACCTGTAATTGAGTTCAATACCAACCAATCATCACCGTCATTACTAATTGTAACACTGTAGTTGTGACGCTCATCAGTATTCCCATCTGTTACCAAAGGTTGGAAGAAATAACTACTTCCAGAGGCAACCTCAGAAAGCGGTGCTGGAATCGTTCTAATGACCGGAGCAATAGGTGCTTCGGGTACAGAAACGTCAAATAAATTGAGACATGCAGTGTCAAGATATTGATCCTCTACACAAGCAAGCACATTACGGTACTCCCCACCTACAAGTGGTGTACCAGTAATAGAAGGTGCTAACAATACCCATTGCCCATTGCTGACTTCATCAGCAAAATCGTCCGCAGGATTGTGGGAATAACCCGAAATGGCTTCATAGTTCTGTTGGGCCATAGTTACTCGTGTTCCAGTGGAATAGCTAACAGCATCAACGGGATTCCAAGCATCATAACGAGTTACATCAAGCCAAGCAGGTGCATTGCGAAGAGTCAGAGTCAAGGAACTGCTCAAACTATCGATATCATTGATTGTTGGGATGAACTCATAACCCACTCCAACCTCACCAACACTAGGTGGTAAACCAGAGATCGTAGGTGCTTGGTTTACACTTTGAACAATCAACGAAAACGGTAGCATACACGTTTGCACGGCAAAGCTTGGATTGTCAGACGCACAAACTTTAATATTGTCATATTGACGCTGGGTATCGCCCAAATTAACCATCGAGTCAGTATTGCTTGGCGTTCCGGATAACACCCCTGTTACACGGTCAATTGACAGCCAGCTTGGTGCATCTACTAGCTGATAATAAACTAGGTCTCCCTGCGGATCGGCAGCAGTAGCAATATAAGTATATGGCTGACCTTCGATCGCACCAGTTGGCGCCGGTAGACTGACAAATTGAGGTAACGTCGCTGTCGACACTACATCAATATAAAACTCCGGCAGTTGGACATCTAAATTAAGAGCGTTTGTAACAGTAATCTCAAAAGGGCCATAGCTACCTAAATCATGAGGAGTCGGTGTCCCACTTAAAACACCCGTATTAGGATCAAAACTTAACCAACCTGGAATAGTGCCATCCATTGTAAATACATTCGGCCCACTTCCTCCATCTGTTGAAATAGGCTCAAAACGGTATTCACTAGCGACAAGAGCCGCCGTAGAAGGTACACCTCCGATTGTCGGTCCTGACTGAATATCAGCGATATTGAACTTAAGCGTGATATTACTAGACAAGGCATTGATAGCCCCAGTGTTATCGTTCGCTTTTAGAGCAATGGTTTGCGGTGTAGAAGTAACATCCCCGTTCATTGGCATGCCCGACAATACACCATCGTTGAGTGTTAACCACCCTAGAACTCCTGCATCCACTTCGATAGAAACAACATCCGCTGGATCAATATCATTAAATTGAACACGATGAGTAAAGAAAGAACCCTCCGCAATATTGAATGTCATTTCACCGTCATTTGTGCCATCAGTATCTAATATTTCAGGCTGATCATTCACATTTTGTACAGTAATAGTAAATGGAGAAGAGGAAGTCGTCGTCGTGCCATCTGATACCGAAACCACAACGGTATGAGTGCCTACATCGTCATTAGTTGGAGTTCCAGACAGAGAAGGGACATTCGGGTCAGTGAAGCTTAGCCAACTAGGACCACTGACTACTGCGAATGTATAGTCCTCAGAATGAGCTTCCCAATTTGTCGCATCGGTTGATGGAGTGATTAAAGATGTAGCCTGTGTACGAATAGAACGATAATTTAAACCACTATCGTTGACGATAGCGCCAATAGGGTATGCACTTCCGGAAACCCAATTAGGGTAAACCACGCTGTCATCTGGATCCGAGAATGCAAATGTAAAACGATAGGTAGAGTCTTGGATAACACTACTCGTAGGAGCTCCCGCTGAAAAAGTGGGAGCATCAGATGTATTCAGTACCAATATATCAAAGTTCAAGCTTGATACAGTTCGCCCATCGAAAGCATTCACCCGGAAAGAGTGCACCAAACCTGCATCAATATTTCGAGGTGTTCCGGAAAGCTGGCCATCTGGCGATATTGTCAACCAACCAGAATGGTTTGTTCGATCGAGAGAAAACGATACGCTATCACTGTCACCATCTGTTGCTGTAAACAAAGACTCAAAACGTACACCTTGGTTGACTGACGTTGGGATAAACCCACTTAGAGCAGGACCATCGTTAACGTTTGCAACACTAAGGTCGATCCCTTCCGAACGCGATGAGAACGTATCCACAGATACTTGTTCCCATTGAGTTGGGGTAACCGAGGGAGACATACCACCACTACTAATATTAGCTTTGGCAATATAAGCGGAAGTCCCTACTTTGACATATTCACCAATAGTGTATGAATTCGAGTTGTTCCAAGCTGGTAAATTCAAGTCAACAAGTAAGTTATTACTACCATCTAGAGTCATGAAGTGATTGTTATAGGCTTCAAGCTGAATATTAAAATAGCTACCGACGTCTGAGTTGTTTGGTCGGTCTACCTTATTACGCAGCTTCCATGAACCACTACATGAGGCAGGAGGGCAAACTTCAAGCCAATCTGGTAAGTTTCTGCCAACAATGGAGAGCTCTCTAGCTGTTATACCAACATCCGGTTCATCAATAATGATAGGCTGAGAAATAACGCTACCAGCAGCGATGCTTCCCGCAGCCATTCCCGTAGTGAAAGCTTGATTATGGGTTGGGGCTAATCCTTGAATACTTGTTTTTGGCGCATCATTTTTATCATGAACCATGATAGTAAATGTATTAGCAACACCACTTATACCTCCATCGACAGATGCATATATTGTGGCCGCCTGAGCGCCAGTAGTCACATCATTAACACCAGGTGTACCACTGACAGTACTTCCGCTGATCGTCAACCAATCGGGAAGATTATTGGAGAAATAGGAGATCGTCTGAGTACGATCTGGGTCGGTCGCATTTAAAGTAAACGAGACAGGGTGCCCCTGAAGTACATTCACATTCGATATAACTGGGAATTGTGTCGCTTGGTTAACCTCTTCAACCGACAAAGTGAAAGTAACCTGGTCAGTCAGTCCTAAGCTATCTGTAACTCTTAAAGTAACATTTTCGGGAGTTAATGTTACATCATTGTTCGTAGGTGTACCTCGTATCTCAATGAAACGATCTGAGGTCGTCACAGTAGTTAAACCGTTAACTGAGCTACGAGCTGAGTCAACAAGCTCTAACCAAGATGGAGCGGCTTCAATATCATAGGTAAATGTATCCGAGTTATCGGAGTCAGAAATTGTAATGTTCTGGCTAAACGCATTACTTTCAGTTGCCACTAGTCCAGAAACAGAGTCAAAAACCGGAGGTTCATTGACATCATTAACCGTCACAGATATGGTTGCGCTCTGCATACCTGTGCCATCATCTACCAATGCAAAGACTTCATAAACCCCATCACCATCACTATCCGCAGGCGCTTCGAAATTCTTTGCCTCTTTAAACTCTAAAAATCCCGACGCAGACAGTTCAAACTGAGCAATGTCATCACCATTGTACATTCTAAATGAGGCCGCTTCGTCCTCAAAATCAAAGTACCTTAATTGCTCAATATCTGTTTGACCCTCATCTACTGTCAGAGAAATCGATTTTGCAAGCGAGTATTGCTTTAACTGCCTTAAATTTATATGAGTCGCAATAAACTCATTGGTATTATTGTGGTCGAAATCACCAAGGACAACGCCTTGCGACTGTTCGCTGACTAAGTTCACTTTGGTCCACGTAGCAAAGTTCGTAGTCGTACCGTCGTTAGCTAATACCAAGATCCCATCATTACCAGTACCGACGACATCCAGCGTGCCGTTATAGTCAATATCATAGACTTTAACAGCGCCTCGCATATCAGTTGCAGTTCGTGTTATCTTACCCGCGGAGGCTGTTGTAGGTGTATCTATTGTAAGATTTGAAAATAGGTATACCGTACTACCTATTGTAGTCACAACGATATCATTTTCACCATTAGCATCAAAGTCAGCCAAAGCCATACCTGTTACGAGACCTAGGCCAGTCTCGACTTCAATAGCCCCACCAAATGATACCGCCCCCCCGTGCGTACTGGTATTCTCAAAGACCATTAATCGTCCTGAGTTAGTGTCAGTTACGAGTACATCCAAGAAATTATCATTATTAAAGTCGGCAACTAAAACGCCCTTAGGGTAGTTAAAACCGTGATCATTATTTACCAAACGTACATGGTTAAATACAGGCTCCGTATCTGAAGTATTAGCCCCTATTGAGGTTGTATTCTCACGTACCGAAACAAAGGCTGCGCCGTCAACATTCCCCCCAACATAAACAAAGTCATTTTTGCCATCACGGTTAAAATCAGCAATTTTAACATCGCGTACAAATCGACCGAGTGTTCCCAAAGTGGGATGAGCATGGTCAGTATCAACAGAAATCAAATTACCATCGAGGGTTTCATCCCCGTTTTGTAAACCTGTAGGGGTCACCATGCTATTTGTGTTGATATCATATGCTGCCATACGAATGTCTTTACCCACATACAAGATATCTGTTGCAGGATTCACAGAGTTACCATCAAGGTTAAGGTCACCGGCCGCCATCGCATAGTTACGACGAATCAATTTATGGGTAAACGTATCAGTTGCACTGTCATAGTCGGACTTAAGATTTAAGTAACGAAAGCGCGGTGTATGAACGTCATCTAATTCATTGATATAAATACCAACCTGACCATGACGAACAAAAGTGTCAGTTATATCAGTACCATTGGCGTCATCACCATCATTGTTGTCCTCTCCTGGGGCATAATCAGTCGCATAATCAGTGGCTCCAGTCGGGATGTCACTCCACACAAGAAGGTCGTCATAGCCATCGCCGTCAAAATCATACTCCAGGACTCCAGAGGCTTGCATAAAGTCCGCAACTTTCTTTTCAGAACTAACTGATGTCACGCCATTAACAAAGCTAGGAGGACGAGCATGTCCCGCTAAAGCGATCACTGTGGCAGTACAGAATACATACCATTTTAATGTTCTATTCATATCCCCCTCCCAAACAAGGCGACATTAGTCATTTGTTTAATTTGTAACCTCCACTTTTTTAACACGTCATACCATAAAAAGTCAAAGCATTATTAGTACGCAGTTCTATAAAGTAACTGTTGCAGATTTAACTTAAAGTTAAGACCTTACGGGCTTGCATTAGCAGAAACAAAAACGGCATCAATAAGTGATGCCGTTTGGTTCGTTTTATTGTTGATTAACTGCGCGTTGCGTAACTTGGTAAATCTACTTTATCCCACAAACTTTCGGTCAGCTTTGAGGTATCATCCCACTCGCCTCGTTTTATCCATGCCACCAGCGCGTCAGCAACATTTGGGTAGTTAATACTCTCACCGCTAGCCTCATCCAGCCATCGACGAACAACGGCTGCATCCAAAATGTCCATACTACTCGCTAACCCCAACTCTTCGAGAGTGGCAACATTGCTCACTTGTTCAAATTGACCACTGAGTGGTTTGAGTAGCAGCTTTTTACCGAGAGTTAATGCTTCTGACGGCAGTTCAAAACCACCATTAGCAATCACACCATTGCAACGTGCTAGGGAAGATTGAAACTTGTCGAGACTCAATGGTGAAAAATCGATGTTGTCTACTCGATTCTCTTCCATCACTTCAGGGTGGAAGCAAACAAACTGTTGAGAGGTAAATCGTAAGAGCAAATCGGTAATGTCATCGATGTTTTCAAATGGTAGATATACCAAGATAAATGGCTCTGGTTCGTAGCTCGTACGTTCGGTATGAATGATCGGTGGCAAGATAGGTTGATCAAAGTGATACCAGTGCAAGCCGATATGATGATCTGCGGGAGCAAAATGATTGATCACTTGCTTGTCGATCCAATTCGCTCCAACCAAAGGAACTGAATAGCGAAAAGCGTTCTGATGGCTAATGCTGATAATGGGAACATTTTGCTGCTTTGCGGCCCATGCCGAGACTGGTTCAAAATCATTTAAGACGAGATCATAGCTCTTCAGATCGAGGCTTTGAACATCTTGCCAAAAGCGCCACAGATTATTCTTTAAAGCCGTTTGCCAATAATCGACCTTTCCACCTTGCGTGATAAATGAGAGCCCTTTGCGAGTCTGATACTCACCAAACACATCCATAGAAAAGTACTTATCTTCGGCTCTTCCGGTAAACAAGAAATCCACCTCAAAACCATGTTCGGATAAACTCTGAGACATCGCTCGCGCTCGCGCAATATGCCCGTTTCCAGTTCCTTGAACGCCATAAAGAATTTTCATGCAAAGCCCCCAAACAGGTTAAGTGATAACGTTGCGCAGCCAATACCCAATGCCGCACCAAGTAAAACATCAGTTAAAAAATGCACACCCAATAACACTCGAGAAGTCGCGATCATAGTCGCCCATATCAACGTTACGGCTTCCAGTTCTACATAAAAGTGACCAATGATCGTAGCCATTAGAAATGCGGCAGCAGTGTGACCAGACGGAAGACTATATCTATCTGAAGGGGTAATAAATGATGTCACTAAATCGGAACAGTCATTTGGGCGGCGACGTTTGAAAAGGTTTTTCACCAACCAATAGATAGGGAGCTCCAACGCGAAAGCGGCTAGCCCTATCATCAGAAAAAGCGTTCCCGCTTCTCCTCCAAACAAATAGGTGCACAGGCCAACAACAGCATAAAGTGGCCCGTCTCCTGTACGTGAAATCATCCGACTCACTTTCGATAGCGGGAGAGAAAAACGATGTTGTAAGCAGAATAAAGAGAACGCCAGATCAAACTTGGCAATAGGTTCGATTGAACGCATCACCGACTCCTTTTTATCACGGTATTGCGTTCAACTTAGTTTCGCTTAGTGACAAGCTCGTGACGCTTTCGCTGAGTTTCGGTTACACCGTCGATTTAACGTTCGAACAGTAAAATTAAGATACATACCCGCTAATGAGAACCCTCCCCTTTTCTCATTCACTCAGTTGATAAAGCAGCACAATTATGCCGCTATTTTGTAGGATTCTAGAACTAACTGATCTGACTTGAACAAAAAAAACACTTTAGGGTTGACGTACTCGCCTGAGTGCGGTACTAATTTGTTAACTTAAATATGTGGATTATTTAACGCCCTTAAAGGAATCGTTAACAATGATGAACCGTTTTTCTTTCCTGCTGCGCCTCCTCCTTATCGTGAAAAGTTCGCGCGGGTAGGCTGTGGAAGAAAAATAACCACAAAGAATTTCAAGAAGCCCGCACTCAGATGCGGGTTTTTTTATACCTAGCTCTTTATCGCTAAGTAATGGAAGTAAACGATTAACAGATGCGGTAAGCATCGAATCACTAAGGAAGCACTCATGAACGATCAAGTCATTATCTTCGACACCACTTTACGTGATGGCGAACAAGCGTTGTCAGCAAGCTTGACGGTTAAAGAAAAACTGCAAATTGCCTATGCGCTTGAAAGGCTCGGCGTTGATGTGATCGAAGCGGGCTTCCCTGTTTCTTCACCAGGTGATTTTGAGTCTGTACAAACCATCGCACGTAACATCAAGAACAGCCGAATCTGTGGTCTTTCGCGAGCCGTTGCAAAAGATATTGATGCTGCTGCTGAAGCACTAAAGGTCGCAGATCAGTTCCGAATTCATACGTTCATTTCGACTTCTACTGTTCATGTCCAAGACAAACTACGTCGCAGCTATGATGATGTTGTCGAAATGGGCGTGAAAGCAGTAAAACATGCTCGTAAATACACTGACGATGTTGAGTTCTCATGTGAAGATGCCGGCCGCACCCCAATCGACAATCTATGTCGCATGGTCGAAGCCGCTATCGATGCT
This sequence comes from Vibrio sp. RE86, assembly GCF_013114545.1. Taxonomy (GTDB): domain Bacteria; phylum Pseudomonadota; class Gammaproteobacteria; order Enterobacterales; family Vibrionaceae; genus Vibrio. The sequence continues at coordinate 53,931 of NZ_VTXI01000026.1, forward strand.
GGTGCGAATACCATCAACATCCCAGATACAGTCGGCTACACCGTCCCTAATGAATTTGGCGGTATCATCCAAACGCTTTTCAACCGCGTTCCAAACATCGACAAAGCCATCATATCTGTTCACTGTCACGATGATTTAGGCATGTCAGTTGCGAACTCAATCGCTGCGGTTCAAGCAGGTGCGCGTCAGATTGAAGGGACGATCAATGGTATCGGTGAGCGTGCTGGTAACTGTTCGCTAGAAGAGATCGCAATGATCATCAAGACTCGCCAAGAGTTACTAGGCGTTCATACAGGCCTAAAACATGATGAAATCCACCGTACCAGTAAGCTAGTTAGCCAACTGTGCAACATGCCAATCCAAGACAATAAGGCAATCGTGGGTTCAAATGCTTTCAGTCACTCTTCAGGTATTCACCAAGATGGGATGCTAAAAAACAAAAACACCTACGAGATCATGACCCCAGAGTCGATCGGTCTTAAAAACCAAGCGCTTAACCTAACCAGTCGCTCAGGCCGTGCTGCAGTTAAGAGTCACATGGACACCATGGGCTACAAGGAAGAGGAGTACAACCTAGACGCTTTGTACGAAGATTTCTTGAAGCTAGCTGACCGTAAAGGCCAAGTATTCGATTACGATCTAGAAGCGTTAATGCATTTCTCTAACCTGCGTGAAGAAGATGACTTCTACAAATTGAACTACCTAAGCGTTCAATCAGGCAGTGTTATGGCAACCACCAGTATCAAGCTTCAGTGTGGTGACGAAGAGCAAGCCGAAGCCGCTGTTGGTAATGGACCTGTCGATGCACTATATCAGTGTATCTATCGTGTGACTGGTTATGATATTGTTCTAGATAAGTTTGATTTGACCGCAAAAGGCGAAGGTGAAGATGGTTTAGGCCAAGCCGACATCATCGCTAATTACAAAGGTCGTAAGTACCATGGTACAGGTGTATCAACTGATATTGTTGAAGCTTCTGGTCAAGCGCTATTACACGTAATCAACAGCATTCACCGCGCTGATAAGATAGCTGAAATCAAACAGAAAAAAATCGCAACCGTTTAAGCCCAATCAATGTCCTTGAGCTTGTCGGAGCTCAAGGACGAGTAAGAATTTAGGGCGCTAGCCCAGCAAGAAATAAAAATTAAAGGATTAACATGACAGACAAAACTTACAAGATCGCCGTATTACCAGGCGACGGCATCGGCCCAGAAGTAATGGCTCAAGCAGAAAAAGTGCTTAATGCGATCGAGACTAAACACGGCATCACATTTGAGCGTGAAGAGCATGATGTCGGCGGTATTGCGATTGATAACCACGGTTGCCCACTTCCAGAGAGCACAGTAAAAGCATGTGAAGAATCAGATGCAGTACTATTCGGCTCAGTAGGCGGCCCAAAATGGGAACACCTTCCACCAAATGACCAACCAGAGCGTGGCGCCCTACTTCCTCTGCGTAAACACTTCCAATTGTTCTGTAACCTGCGTCCAGCACAGATCCATCAAGGCCTAGAAGCATTCTCACCACTGCGTGCAGATATCTCAGGGAACGGCTTCGATATCGTGGTTGTACGCGAGCTAACTGGCGGCATCTACTTCGGCCAACCGAAAGGTCGTGAAGGCGAAGGTCCAAACGAAAAAGCTTTCGATACTGAGGTTTACCACCGTTTCGAGATTGAGCGTATTGCTAAGATTGCTTTTGAATCGGCACGTCTACGTGACAAAAAAGTCTGCTCTATCGACAAAGCAAACGTACTGCAAAGCTCTATCCTATGGCGCGAAGTGGTTGAAGAGATCGCAAAAGATTACCCAGATGTTGAGCTGTCACATATGTACATCGACAACGCAACCATGCAGCTAATCAAAGATCCTTCACAGTTCGACGTGATGCTGTGTTCAAACATCTTCGGCGACATCATCTCTGATGAGTGTGCAATGATCACTGGCTCAATGGGCATGCTTCCATCAGCATCACTAAACGAGAGCAAGTTTGGTCTTTACGAACCTGCAGGTGGCAGCGCGCCAGACATCGCAGGCAAGAACATTGCAAACCCAGTAGCGCAAATTCTATCTGCGGCACTAATGCTGCGTTATAGCCTGGGTGAAGAAACAGCAGCACAAGACATTGAAGCTGCAGTTTCTAAAGCACTATCAGCAGGCGAGCTAACCGGCGACCTATCAGGTGACAAACCAGCGCTATCAACGTCAGAGATGGGCGATAAGATCGCTGAGTACATCCTAAATTCTTAATTTAAGCAGACAGATAATAATTATTCGCTCCTGATAAGCCGTTGTCAGGAGCTACACACAGGATAGTGATAATGGGCAAAACATTATACGAAAAGGTCTACGACGCACACGTTGCCGTAGCCGCAGAGGGTGAAAACCCAATTCTTTACATCGACCGTCACTTGGTTCACGAAGTAACCTCACCACAGGCATTCGATGGTCTGCGTGAGAAAGGTCGTAAGGTTCGTCAGGTAAGCAAGACATTTGCAACCATGGACCACAACGTTTCAACGCAAACTAAAGACATCAACGCATCAGGTGAGATGGCGCGCATTCAGATGGAAACTCTATCGAAGAACTGTGAAGAGTTTGGCGTTACGCTTTACGACATCAACCACAAATACCAAGGTATTGTGCACGTAATGGGTCCAGAGCTAGGTATTACGCTACCAGGCATGACGATTGTTTGTGGTGACTCACACACGGCAACGCACGGCGCATTTGGCTCACTAGCATTTGGTATCGGTACATCTGAAGTTGAACACGTACTAGCAACTCAAACGCTAAAGCAAGCACGCGCTAAAACCATGAAGATCGAAGTGAAAGGCAAGGTAGCATCCGGCATCACGGCAAAAGATATCGTACTAGCAATCATCGGTGAAACGACGGCTGCAGGCGGTACTGGCTACGTAGTTGAATTCTGTGGTGAAGCGATTACTGATCTTACGATGGAAGGTCGTATGACGGTATGTAACATGGCTATCGAGCTAGGTGCGAAAGCTGGTCTTATCGCTCCAGACGAAACCACATTCGAATACATCAAGGGTCGTAAGTTCGCGCCAGTTGGTGAAGATTTAGAAGCCGCAATTGAATACTGGTCGTCACTAAAAACTGACGATGATGCAGAATTTGATGCCGTTGTAACGCTTAACGCTGAAGACATCAAGCCACAGGTAACTTGGGGTACTAACCCAGGTCAAGTAATTGCTGTTGATCAACCTATTCCGGCTCCAGAAAGCTTTGCAGATCCTGTAGAAAAAGCATCAGCTGAAAAAGCGTTGGCTTACATGGGTCTAGAAGCAGGCAAAGCACTATCTGACTACAAAGTAGATAAAGTATTCGTTGGCTCTTGTACTAACTCACGTATCGAAGACATGCGTGCAGCCGCAGAAGTGGCAAAAGGTCGTAAGGTCGCGAATAACGTGCAAGCGCTAATCGTACCTGGTTCTGAGCAAGTTAAAGCGCAAGCGGAAGCAGAAGGCTTAGACGTAATCTTTAAAGAAGCTGGTTTTGAATGGCGTCTACCAGGTTGTTCTATGTGTCTAGCGATGAACAATGACCGTCTAGGTCCACATGAGCGTTGCGCGTCTACCTCAAACCGTAACTTTGAAGGTCGCCAAGGCCGTGATGGTCGTACCCACCTAGTGAGTCCTGCAATGGCAGCGGCGGCGGCGATTGCTGGTCACTTTGTTGATATTCGTGAATTATAAGGAGAATAGTCATGTCAGGTTTTAAACAACATACAGGCTTGGTTGTTCCTCTGGATGCAGCGAACGTTGATACCGATGCAATCATCCCTAAGCAGTTCCTACAAAAGGTTTCCCGCCTAGGTTTTGGTAAGCACCTATTCCACGATTGGCGCTTCCTAGATGACGCTGGCGAGCAGCCAAACCCAGAGTTTGTGATGAACGCTCCTCGCTACCAAGGCGCTTCTATCCTGCTAGCTCGTGAAAACTTCGGCTGTGGTTCTTCACGCGAACATGCACCATGGGCATTGGCGGATTACGGCATCAAGGCGATGATCGCGCCAAGCTTTGCAGATATCTTCTACGGTAACTCAATCAACAACCAGATGGTTCCCGTTCGTCTAACTGAGCAAGAAGTAGATGAAATCTTCCAGTTCATTGAAGCAAACGAAGGCGCACAAGTTGAGGTAGACCTAGAAGCAAACGTAGTTCGTGCGAACGGTAAAGAGTACTCGTTTGAGATTGATACATTCCGCCGTCACTGCTTACTAAACGGCTTGGATAACATCGGCTTAACACTTCAGCATGAAGATAAGATTGCAGATTATGAAGGACGTATTCCCTCCTTCTTAAAATAATGTTTCCTAAAACCTTCTATCATTAGAAGGTTTTTTTTGGGCTTAATAAAATGCTTGAACTCCAATAAACAACATGACATTCTGTATCGATGGTAGATATGGAGGAAATGCTGATGAACTATTGGAGAACAATATCACTATTGGTGCTGTTAATGCTCTCAATAGATGTCATTGGTGCTTCTGAATGGTATTACTGGCAAAGAGATAATTTACTGCATGGAGAAATTTGGCGACTGTTCACAGGTCAGGTTGTGCATACCAATCAAGCTCATTTGGTCGGCAACATTGCTGTCCTTATCATGCTTTGCCATTTCTACGAAAGTATTCTAGATGGCATTAAACTAATAGCTCTCTCTTTTGCTATCGGTGTTAGTATCAGCCTATCGCTATTCTATACTGCAATAGACACTTACCTTGGGTTTTCTGGCATCCTTCATGGACTTTTTGTTTGGTGTGCAATTAAGGAAATTCATCAAGGTAAGGTTTCTGGGTGGATTATTCTTATAGCGATCACAGGTAAGCTCCTTCAGGACGGCATATATGGGCCAGCAGTATCAACCTCAGAGCTCATCGAGGCCAGAGTCGCAATCGAAGCTCATGATGCCGGAGCTCTGTTCGGAGGGATTTTTGCCCTACTATCCATTGCGAGTCCAATTCGACCACATATAAACTTGTTTGCTACCCTTTCTCATAGCCGGTGAAATTTAATTCCTGCATTATAGGTCTGTAAAGTAGAACCCAAATGCATGGAGCATTCATGAAGTTACTTTTTATCTTGCTGATAGCAACAATCGCTTTTTCTTCTCACGCGGCACCTAAATCTGAGTTGTGGCCTTTTTGGCAGCAATCCAACGAAGAAAACACGGCCACGATTTCTCATCGAGATTGGCAGAACTTTCTTGATAACTATTTAGTTAAAGATAAAGACTACACGTTAGTAACATACGGGTCTGTCTCAAGCCAAGATAAGCAGAAGTTAAATCGGTATATCGAATCTCTTGAAAACATTGATCCTCGTGAATATTCGTTAAACGAGCAATATGCGTATTGGGTCAACCTATACAATGCGATTACCGTCGATTTGATCCTTGATGACTACCCCGTTAAATCAATAACCAAGTTAGGTGGATTATTTAGTTTTGGCCCTTGGGGAGATGAAGTAGCGAAAGTTGCAGGTAAAAAACTCTCTCTGAATGATATAGAGCATCGAATTCTTCGCCCTATCTGGAATGATCCACGTACTCACTACGCGGTCAATTGCGCGAGCTTAGGTTGCCCAAATCTACAAACCCAAGCTTTTACTGCTAATAATACCGAACAACTCTTAGAGCAAGCAGCTGAAGAGTTTATTAACAGTGATAAAGGCGTCCTTATCGTTGGCAACAAAGCTCAACTTTCATCTATCTATGATTGGTTCTCAGACGACTTTGGTAACAAGCAGGAGTTGGTTCAACACTTAACAAAATATCGACCTGAATTAGCTAGCCTCAATGGTAAGCTCAGTTATGAATACGACTGGGATTTGAACGATAAGAAGTAGTCAAATAGAAAACCCTAGAGGGCTGGAAATTAATACCAGTCCTTTTTTATTATTGTCATTATCGACAATAGCGAACTAAAAAGTTTGATAGCTGTTAGAAAAAGCCAACGAGATTCCCTGCTCACCCCTTCGTCGTTCTATGGAATACAATCAATAGCCCTAAGATCTGTCTCGTTTCGCCAGCAAGACATGAGCTTTCTCCCTTGAAAGCGAAAAGCCCGTAGTATCAGCAACGGCCTTATAAAATGACAAAAACCGAGTCGTAAAAATAAATGGCTGACGGCTAGGCTGGCATTCCAGCGGGACTCATTGGTCGCAGAGCGAAATATTCCTTGTCTCGTCCTAAAATACGTTGACGATTTTTAATAAGCCAGTAACGCAAGTTGCTGGCTTTTTTCATGCACCTTATTTGGCGTATTCATACCCAGGCTAAGAT
>NZ_VTXI01000027.1 GCF_013114545.1 Vibrio sp. RE86
TAGAATACCGGCCTGTCACGCCGGGGGTCGCGGGTTCGAGTCCCGTCCGCTCCGCCACTTATTTAAAAACCCAGTCTTAGGACTGGGTTTTGTCGTTTTAAAGCGAAGTGATTTCCCTTTCAGGGAACGAGTCCCGCTTGAGCGCAAGCCCGGCCGTCCGCCACTTATTTTAGACAAAGCCCTAACAGAAATGTTAGGGCTTTTTCGTATGTGCGATATTAAGTTGGTCTGCGACCAACGAGTCCCACGAAAGGTTTGCCCGTTGACTGCAACCCTAGACGTCAGCCATTTATTTAGAAAGCCTAGTCGCAAGACTAGGCTTTCTGCGTTTCTGGAGTCTGGTAGCCTTAAAGCCCATTGTTCTAGCAGCAGGCTTTATTATCATCAGTTACTACAAAGTCACATCTACATGCAACTAATACGCCTCGATTTCTCATAGGTTTACTTTTTGGATATAGGCGAAGATATCTTTCACATCATTTTCGGTGAGCACAGCTCCCCAAGCAGGCATTCCTTCATTACCGTTTAAAACCGTATCGATCAGTTCAGCTTCGCTTTCAAACCAGGAATTGAGCCCTGCATTGATGTCTGATGGTGCTTCAGGCAATGTCTTTCCTACTACTCCATCACCATGTCCTTTTTCACCATGACAAGACATACAAAGTGTTTTGTAGTTAATTTCTCCTTTATCTATATCAATCGGTTTAGCCTGTATTGCAAAGCTTAGAGATACGATAGATAGAGAAAGTAGAGCGGCCGCTTTCATACGCTTAGTCCTATTTATTTCTGATGCTGCAATAGTACTCCGTGCGCTATTAATGCTAGATGAACAGAATTGTTACTTTTCTTCAGACACAAAAAAGCCACCAATAAAGGTGGCTTTTAGAATGGAAGGTTTGTTTAAGCGCTTGGTTCGTTTACTAATGTCAGTGCTTTCTTCGATACTTCGTGAGCTGCTTTGGTTAAATTCTGCTTCTCTAAAGCATCAGATAGATAGCCATAGTCTGAAATGTTAGAACGAACGGAGAGTGCTTTTTCAAAATGCCCTTGAGCATCCGACCATTTTTCTTCACGTAAATAGAACTGAGCTAAAGCGCTATGAGCATCGGCATTATTACCATCTTTGCGTAGTACGCCTTCTAAGAAGGTGACCGCAGGGTGGCTATCCGCCAGCTTCAGTTCTGGTAAAAGCGCATACAGTTCTGAGTTAGGATGTTTTTTTAAGGTTTCCTTTATCAAAGTGAATGCTTCATTGTCTGATTGGCGAGCGATCAGCTGTTTTGCAAAACATTCGATGAGATGTGTATTAGCTTTCTCTTTACGTGGTAAAGCATTCCAATGTGCGATAAGACCTTCACTGCCTTTTTGTGCCGCAACACCACGTAGCAGACCGCATTGAGCTCGTTGCGTTAATGGCTCAACTTCCTCTTTGCTAACGATTTTATGTTTGGTGAGTTTAGGCAGCAAATCGAGAAGTGGTTGCCATAGCTGAAGTTCGATATAAACCTGCTTTAAGAGATTTAATACAATAGCGTTATTTGGGTAACTGCTTTTTAGAGTCGACAGAGTATCAAAGGCTGAGTTGTATTCTGCTTCTCGGATCTGTTGCTTAGCGCGAGTTAATTCTACCGCGAGTTGTGCGTTGTCTTGTTGCCCAGCAAGTTCTAGGTAGCGATCTCTTTGTTCGGCATTCCCTTGTCCTTGAGCAGCTTCAGAGGCGACGAGATAACATAGCAAAGGCATATCGTGGTGGTTTGCCCATCGAGTTACTTTCTTCTCTGCTAGCTTGAAGTCTCCCTCAAGCAGCTTAATGATACCTTCGTTGGTGTAACGACGAGAACGGCGCATTTTACGTACGCTAAACCAGTTCCATGTCGCCGAACTAGCATAAAGCGCTCTTTTAATTAGGTACTCAAGGCCAAACAAAGCCGCTAGTGCAGCAATAACAAAGATAACTAGTGTCGTTACACTCATCTCAATCGTTTTGTTAGCAACTGAGATCAGTACATAACCTTGTTGGCCAGCGTATTGGGTTCCTGCAAATAAGCCGAGTCCCAAAACAACGAATAGGAAAATCAGTCGGAACATTATTTCTCCTCCGTTACTAAGGTTGTAACCTCACGGCGAAGGCGATCTCGAATCACATCAGCGAGCTCTTGTTGGGTCTCAAGCTTAACTGGGTAGTCAACTTGTACATTTTGCTTACTAAGCAGATCGAGAGCTTTGTGGAATTCTTTCACTTCGTTGGAATCTTGGTTGAAGAAGGTGACCGCCCATTTATCAGCTGTCCTTAAAGCTGTGCTATAGATATCTTGCTGCTCTACATAGACCGCTTTGATCGCTGTTTCGAGTTTCGCTTTAATGTTCTCTTTCAAATAGAAATGCTGTTGTGGCGACAGTAACGGAATGACATTGCCATCGCGAGTTCGGAAAGTGATGAAGTTCTCTGAAAAATCTTTAAGAGAGGTCATTAAGTTATTCTGCCAGTCATTCACATCTTGAGACACGACTTGCTTTTCAACCTGTTCTGCTTCTGGCAATAGCGCGTTCGCAAGCGGAAGCTTATCAACTTGTTGCTGCAGTGCGGTGATTCGTAGTACTAAGCCTTCACGATCGATCAGCGGCACGCTCTTTAGTTTGGTAATGTCGTTTGCCATCGACTTACGCAGAGGTACTAAACTTGGGTCATTGAGAGCGGCGATACGCTGGTCTGCACTTTCCATTAGTTTGGTTGCGCTAGCTGCGTCATGTTCTAGAAACAGTTTACGGCCTGCCAGTTTCACCAAATAGTCAGCTTCCGCTAGTAGCCAATCATTTGGTCGACGACCTTTTACATCGGCCATTGCGACCTGCAGGCTTTCAATGCTCTTTTGCTGCTGGGCTAAGACGGTTTCAGCACGGTGAGTTACTTCAGTCGCTTTGGCGATCGCTTGTTGTTGCGTAGATTCAAGCTCAGATTTGACTTGTGTTTGTGTCTGTTTTAGTTGCGCTTGAAGCGCATTAATTTGGGCTTGATACTCAGAACTTTGTTGTTCCATTTTTAGCGTGAGTCCGCCACCGACAAGGAATGAGATAATAATGGCTACTGCGCCTAGTTTGACACCGCGCTTACCTTGTTTCTCTTCAAACTCTGGTGCTTTTTCATTGGGCTTTACTGCAGGCTCTTTTTCTTCTGTTTTAAGCGCCCCGTCTGATTCTTTCTCTACTGTCTGAGTTTGTTCATCTTTGGTTGTTACGTCTTCTGCCTTCTGTTTCTCTTGGTCAGGGGCAATGTTGTCTTTGTTATTTTTACTTGTCATTACTATTGTCCTGTTGAACTTGACTGGAGAGCAGCCAATAAAACGTGGTTTGAGGCACTGACGGTATTGGTGACAACCTCAAAACCGATATCTCGTGCTTCTTGTGCAATACGCTCGCTAGGTACATAAAGATGGAGCGTAAGTAACCAGTCCTTTTGAGCTTCACTTAACTGCGAAATAAAATAGCTGAGCTGACCTGAACTGGTTATGACTAATTGGGTTATTTGTTTATCTTGCCAGAAAGGCACAAGAAAATCTGAGCGGAAAGCTAGGTTTTCTCGTTTGTACACTTCTCGATATTCCACCTTCGCATTGCGATTTAATAGCGTATCGAAGATAAGTTCTCTACCGCCATTACCACGCAAAATCAGTATTCTCTTTTTAGAGACGTCTTGAAGTTGTTTGAGTTCAAGGAGGTGCTCACTGTCGCCAATCTCTGGGTAGTGTACTTTTTGTTGAGTAGCTTTGCTTAAAACATATGCAGTTTTTTGACCGACGGCAAGATAGACAGGATTTGACGGCCAAGTTTGACACGTTTGAGTAAGATAACGTTGAGTTTGACTGACAGCATGTTGGCTGACTGCAATAATAATATCGAATGAGGAGAGGTCATGCTCCAACCCAGAGAGTTGCTCTCCAGATTGGATTTCAATCAGAGGATGGTGGTAACTCGTTACTCCGATCTCTGAAAGTTGCTGGCATAATGAAAGGCCTTGCTTTCCCGGCCTAGTGACCAGTACTGCCATGCTGAGTTACTCGTGATCAGCGTAGAGCTTAGTTAGAATCTTTTTCGCGCCATTATCAAGCAGTTGGTTGGCCAACTCAACGCCCAGTTTCTCGGCGTCGCTGCGAGAACCACGGATTTCACCACGGACAATTTTAGAACCGTCAGGTTCACCAACTAAAGCTCGTAGCCAAATGTTGTCACCATCGATCAGAGAGTAGCTACCGATTGGTACCTGACAACCGCCCTCTAGCGTCAGGTTCATTGCGCGCTCACATAGGACACGGTCGGCGGTTTCTTTGTGGTTTAGTGGCTCAAGCAGTTTTATCAAGCGTTCATCATCTAGACGGCACTCAATGCCGACAGCACCTTGACCAACCGCTGGCAGTGATTGTTCCGGCTCGATAAAGCTCTTGATGCGTTCCTCTAGTTCTAAACGTTTAAGTCCTGCAGCTGCAAGGATAATCGCATCGTATTGACCGTCATCTAGCTTACCAAGACGTGTTCCGACGTTGCCACGAAGTTCCTTAATAACTAGGTCAGGTCGGTACTCTTTTAACTGACATTGACGACGTAGGCTACAAGTGCCGACGACCGCACCGTGTGGCAGCTCATCAATATTGTTGTAGGTGTTAGACACAAAGGCATCGCGAGGGTCTTCTCGTTCACAAATGGTCACCAAGCCTAGACCTTCAGGGAAATCTACTGGTACGTCTTTCATTGAGTGAACAGCAAGGTCTGCACGACCTTCTAGCATAGCGACTTCAAGTTCCTTAACGAATAAGCCTTTACCGCCGACTTTTGCTAATGGTGTATCTAGGATGATATCGCCCTTTGTCACCATAGTAACCAGTTCAACTTCTAAACCAGGGTGTGCGGCTTTAAGTGCGTCTTTGACGAAGTGAGCTTGCCAAAGAGCGAGGGGGCTTTTGCGCGTTGCAATACGAATAGGAGTTGTTTGAGTCATAACGTTCTACTGAAAACTAAATAATGAGCTAATCCTACCACTGTCGGTTAAAAAAGCATTATTGGTTATCCAATCGAACTCATCTTTGATGTTGAGTAGCATAAAATCATTAAAAGAGTGTGATTGATCTCTCGTTTGTAAAATAGGCTATTATTATTAATAAGAGTTACGTACCACACTAAGAGCGACAATTTCAGGTGGGCAAAATTGTGTCGAATCGATCGTACATTTCTTTACCAAATCAGATAAAAGTGTTAGATTGATCACGTTTTGTTGGTGCTTTAGAACAATTAGTATTCAAAGCGCTATCTAGGATATGAACCAAGGAAGCTCTCTTGCAGGCTTACACCAAGACGCTAACTAAAAGACTTGATAACCTCAACCAGCAACGTATTGAACGTGCGCTGGCGCTTATGGATTTGGCGAGTCAGCGTGTATTTCATCTTATTCCAACTCTGCTTCACTTTAATCATCCAGTTATGCCTGGCTATTATGATGCGCAGGTACCTTTTGGTATTTGTGATTTTGATCTGAATGATGTTCAGCAGCAGTTTGTCGAAGATACCCAATTAACCATTGGTCAGCCTTTAAATACTTCAGAGACTCCGTCTATTCTAGGCCTCTATACCATGGGGAGTACTTCCTCAATCGGCCAAAGCACCTCAAGCGATCTCGATATTTGGGTGTGTGTGTCGCCGACAATGGGTGGCAATGAGCGAGAAAGCCTCACCAACAAATGTTTGCTGATTACCGACTGGGCGCAAACTCAGGGGGTGGAAGCGAACTTCTTCTTAATGGATGAGGAGCGTTTTCGCTCAAACCACTCAGAAGAGATGACAGGTGATAACTGTGGCTCTTCTCAACACCTTCTTCTCCTTGATGAGTTCTATCGCAGTGCTGTTCGCTTGGCGGGGCAGCGTCTTTTGTGGCAAATCGTTCCACCAGAAATGGAAGAGTGCTACGACGAATATGTGACCGACCTTTGCAGTAAAGGATACATTGACTGTTCAAAGTGGATCGACTTTGGCCAGTTGAATCGTATTCCTGCAGAAGAGTATTTTGGTTCGAATTTATGGCAGCTTTACAAGAGTATCGACTCGCCATACAAATCGGTACTGAAAGCGATTCTATTGGAAGCCTATTCGTGGGAGTACCCGAACACTCAACTTCTTAGCTTAGACACTAAACGCCGTTTCTTTGCACATGAGCCTGATCTGTATGGGATGGATGCGTATTACCTGATGTTAGAGAAGGTAACGCGTTATCTAGAGCGAATTGGTGATACCACGCGTTTAGATCTAGTACGTCGCTGTTTCTACCTTAAGACTCATGAAAAGCTTTCTCGTGAACCAAGTGCTGGCTCAGTTGCTTGGCGTCGTGAAGCGATGAACGATATGGTGAAAAAGTGGGGCTGGCCAGATTCAGTGGTGGCTGAACTTGATGACCGTCGTAACTGGAAAGTCGAGCAAGTGAAAGTAGTGCACCATGCATTACTTGATGCTTTGATGCAAAGCTACCGTAATCTTATTCAATTCGCGCGTCGCAATGACATTACGTCGGCTATCAGCCCACAAGACATCAGCATTCTTGCGCGTAAGCTTTATGCCGCGTTTGAGGTGCTGCCTGGTAAAGTGACATTGCTGAACCCGCAGATTTCACCAGATTTGCATGAGTCGGATTTGACCTTTATTGAGGTTCGTCCGGGTCGTACGAACAAATCAGGTTGGTATCTCTATAAGCAGCCACTAACTCCACACCGTATTCTTGGGCAAGCCCCATTAGAGCACAATGAGTATTTAAGTAAGTTGGTCGCGTGGTCTTTCTTTAACGGTTTGATTACTGAGTCGACTCGCCTTCACTCGGTAATTCGTGATGCACATTTGGATATCGATAAGTTCTACCAAATGGTAAGCGATCTGCGTAATACCTTCTCACTGCGTAAGCGTCGTCCTTCGATGCAAGCCTTGGCGAGCCCTTGTGAGATCAGCCAACTGGCGATGTTCATCAACTTTGAAAATGACCCAACGTCAGAGCTGAGTGGTAAGTCGCTGAAACTGGATCCCAAAAGTACTGATATTTTCAGTTTTGGTCCTGAGCAGAAGTGCTTAGTAGGTAGTGTGGATTTGGTTTATCGCAACTCATGGCACGAAGTGCGTACTTTGCACTTTAAAGGCGAGACAGCGATGTTAGACGCGCTGAAAACTGTATTGGGTAAAATGCACCAAGATGCGATTCCGCCAGAGTCAGTGGATGTGTTCTGCTATAGCAAAAACTTACGCGGTGTGATGCGTAATATGGTTTACCAGCTGCTGGCAGAGTGTATTGATTTGCGCTTAAAGCCGGTTGAGCAAGAAAAACGTCGTCGCTTTAAAGCTTTGCGTATTGCACAGCAAACGTATGGTCTGTTCTTCGAGCGCCGTGGCGTTTCGGTTCAGATGCTAGAGAACTCGGTCGATTTCTATCGCAGCATCTCGACCAATAAGCTTAAAGGCTCACCGCTTCTGATGCTTGATAAAGAGCAGGACTACCAGTTGCCAGAAATTGTCGATGGTTTTGCGAGTGAAGGTCTGATTCAGTTCTTCTTTGAGGACAGTGAACAAGGATTCAATATCTATGTTCTTGATGAATCAAATCGCGTCGAGGTCTATCACCAATTTAAAGGTGAAAAAGATGAGATGATTGCTTCTGTAAACAGCTTTTATACTTCTGTGAAAGATGAAAACCCATTGTCATCGAAGTTGATTAACTTCAACCTGCCTCAGTACTATCAAATTGTTCGTCCAGAAGATGATGAGCCTTATATCGTTCCATACCGTAATGATGGAGCGAGTTACGCCAGGCCAAATAAGATAGTCAACGCTTAACAAACAATACAAAAGAGCACCATGATAGGTGCTCTTTTTTGTATCAATCTATGTGGTGTTTATTCCCACTCAATCTCTTCATCACAATGCTTTTCACACTCTTGCTTAACCATTGCGATTAGCTCCATTTGAGTCTTAGAGCACGTCCATTGATCATTGATGAGCGAGAAGTGAAAGCCGCCTGACTTCGATGCTAGCCAGATCTCTTTCATTGGCTCTTGGCGGTTGATAATGATTTGACTACGGTCTTCAAACTCTAACGTCATAACGTTGCCAGAGGTTTCGTAGTCGATGTCCGCTCCTGAATCATCAATCATTTCCTCGATGATTTGCATTTGAACATCTACTAACTGATGAAATTCAGTATCGTTCATCCAATCTATCCTATTGCTTTTCTTGAGTGTGGTGCGATTATAGGGGGCATTGAAAGAATAATCACGATACAACCGATGAAAAAATCAATCTTAGCACTATTTATCTTTTCGCTTCTTGGCTTAGCTGGCTGTGGTCAAACTGGACCTCTTTACATGCCTGAAGATGCTCAGCAGAACGAGCAACCTTCGCAATAAAATAGAATCAGAATATAAGGGAAAGAACTTTGGATTATTTCAACTATCAGGACGATGGCCAGCTTTGGGCTGAAGATGTCGCAGTAACACAGCTCGCTCAGCAATTTGGTACTCCGCTTTACGTATACTCTCGTGCAACCTTAGAACGCCATTGGAATGCGTTTGATAAGTCGGTTGGTGAACACCCTCATCTAGTTTGTTATGCCGTGAAGGCGAACTCCAATATAGGCGTATTGAATGCACTGGCTCGCTTGGGCTCAGGCTTTGATATTGTTTCTGGTGGTGAACTTGAACGAGTGATTGCCGCAGGTGGTGATGCTGCGAAAGTCGTTTTCTCTGGTGTGGGTAAAACCGCTGCTGAAATGAAGCGCGCCCTAGAGCTTGGTATTAAGTGCTTTAATGTTGAATCTGAACCAGAGCTAGAGCGACTGAACAAAGTTGCCGGTGAACTTGGTGTCAAAGCGCCGATCTCACTGCGAATTAACCCTGATGTTGATGCCAACACGCACCCTTATATTTCTACTGGTCTGCGCGATAACAAATTTGGTATTGCCTTTGATCGAGCGCCAGCTGTGTACAAATTTGCACAAAGCCTAGAGCATCTCGATATTAAAGGTATCGACTGCCATATTGGTTCTCAGTTGACGGACATCGAACCATTTATCGACGCGACAGATCGTCTCCTTGCTTTGATTGATGACCTAAAAACACAAGGCGTGAACATTGAGCACCTTGATGTTGGTGGTGGTCTGGGTGTGGTTTATCGCGATGAATTACCTCCACAGCCTTCTGACTATGCGAAAGCACTGCTTGGCCGTTTAGAAAATCATAAAGATCTTGAGCTTATCTTCGAACCTGGCCGTGCGATTGCAGCAAACGCCGGTATTCTGGTGACTCAAGTAGAGTTCCTAAAACACACTGAGCACAAGAACTTCGCCATTATTGATGCAGCGATGAATGACTTGATGCGTCCTGCGCTTTACCAAGCATGGCAAGATATTGTTCCTGTTGTACCACGTGAAGGCGAAGCAGTGACTTACGACTTGGTTGGCCCTATTTGTGAGACGGGTGACTTCCTTGGCAAAGACCGTGCGCTAGTGCTTGAAGAGAATGATCTTCTGGCGGTTCGCTCAGCAGGTGCTTATGGCTTCGTGATGTCTTCGAACTACAACACTCGTGTTCGTGCGGCAGAAGTGATGGTTGATGGTGAACAAGCCCATTTAGTGCGCCAGCGAGAAGAGCTTTCTAGCTTGTGGGCACTTGAAAACGTACTTCCGGAGTAATTGAAGTCCTATGCATTTCCATTTTTCTAAAATGCACGGTTTGGGTAATGACTTTATGGTCGTTGACTGCATTACTCAAAACATATTCTTTTCCCCAGACTTGATCCGCCGTTTGGCGGATCGTCACACTGGCATCGGTTTTGACCAGTTGTTGGTGGTTGAAGCACCTTACGATCCTGAAACCGATTTCCACTACCGTATTTTTAATGCCGATGGCAGTGAAGTTGAACAGTGTGGCAACGGTGCGCGCTGTTTTGCCCGTTTTGTGCGAATGAAAGGGCTAACCAATAAATACAGCATTGGTGTCAGTACGAAAAAAGGCAAAATGGTCTTGAACATCGAAGAAGATGATCAAGTAACGGTGAACATGGGTGTACCTGAATTTGAACCAAATAAGATTCCGTTCAAAGCAAAGCAGCCTGAAAAAACGTATATTTTGCGCGCCGAAGATAAAACCCTTTTCTGTGGTGCGGTCAGCATGGGCAACCCTCATGTAGTGACCGTTGTCGATGATGTCGCGACGGCTGATGTCGACATATTAGGGCCATTGTTAGAATCTCATGAACGTTTCCCTGAACGAGTTAACGCAGGCTTTATGCAGGTGCTTGATCGTGGTGAAGTGAACTTACGCGTCTATGAACGTGGTGCGGGTGAAACTCAAGCTTGTGGTAGTGGTGCATGTGGTGCTGTTGCGGTGGGCATTGTTCAAGGCCTACTCGATGAGCAAGTCAAAGTGAACCTGCCTGGTGGATCGTTGAATATTCAATGGCAAGGTCCTGGCAAGCCACTTTATATGACAGGGCCGGCTACTCATGTATTTGATGGTCAACTAACCTGTTAATATACCCTGCACATTTGAAGTCTCAGCGTTGTTGACTGCGGCAATCCTCCAGAAGGCCGGCCACCCTAATCACATAGAACACCTATGCTGATAGGGGAGAGTCGACTTGTCGCCTAGCTGAAACCCCAACTATTTGGGTAGAGAATAACAAAAGGAAATAACGTGTCTCATATCGAAGCAGATGCGCTCACAGCCGAAGTTGTAGCGGAATACCTGCGTGATAATCCTGACTTTTTTATTGAACGTCGCGACTTAGTTGAGCGTTTGGCACTGCCTCACCAAGAGCAAGGTGCGGTTTCATTGGTTCATGTCCAAATGAATCGTCAACGCCAACGCATTGAAGAGTTGGAAGAAGAGATCACAACGTTAATGTCACTGGCGAAGAGTAATGACCAGACGTTCCATGAATTTATGGATCTGCAAGAGCAAATCTTAGGCTGTGACACGTTACTGTCTGTGGTGAAAGCGATTGAAGAGAAGGCGAAAGCGCTGGGTTTGGTTGCTTACGTCCGTCTACTTGACAGTGAATCGAGCTACTACTCACTGAACAAAGAGAATTACCAGCGCTTTTCTACCAACCACCTCAATGGTAAGAGTGCTTATCTAGGCCGCATGCGTAAAGTGGATCGCGAGCTGTTGTTTGGTGATAAGTCACGAGCGCCTGAGATGGGGTCATACGTTGTTTTGCCTCTGCATAAGCAATCATTGCAAGGTATCTTGGTCTTTTCGAGCAGCGATGGTGGACATTTTCAACCGCACATGGATACCTTATTCCTTCGACACTTGGCGTTAGTGTTATCTCACCTTATCGACTCCCTTCCTTGGCAGAATGAACACCATGAGCGAATCAGTAGCACCACTGCCTAGCGGACTACAGCAGCCTCTTGAACGCTTCTATGAATATTTGAGAAGTGAAAAGGGGCTGAGCTTACATACTCAGCGTAACTACAAACAGCAACTGGAAACCATGGCGCATCACCTTGCTCAACTCGGCCTAAAAGAGTGGCAGCAAGTGGATGCTGGATGGGTGCGCCAGCTAGCGAGTAAAGGTATGCGTGAGGGAATGAAAGCAAGCAGTTTGGCAACGCGGCTCTCTTCTTTGCGCAGTTTCTTTGATTTTTTAATGTTGCGTGGTGAGCTGAGTGCCAACCCTGCTAAAGGGGTATCAGCTCCACGTAAACAACGTCCACTGCCTAAAAACCTCGATGTTGATGAGGTGGGGCAACTGCTTGAAGTGAACGAAGATGACCCATTGTCAGTGCGCGATCGTGCCATGATGGAATTGATGTACGGTGCTGGTTTGCGTTTAGCTGAATTGGTGAGTATTAACGTCAAAGATGTCAGCCTTTCATCGGGTGAAATTCGAGTTGTCGGTAAAGGTGATAAAGAGCGTAAAGTCCCGTTTGCCGGGATGGCGGCAGAGTGGGTTGGTAAATGGCTTAAATTGCGAGGTGGTTTGGCACAAGCAGGCGAACCTGCGTTGTTTGTTTCTAAGTTAGGTAGCCGAATTTCTCACCGTAATGTGCAAAAGCGTATGGCTGAATGGGGTCAGAAGCAAGGTACGGCAAGCCATGTTAGCCCGCATAAACTTCGTCACTCTTTCGCGACACATATGCTTGAATCCAGCAACAATCTGCGTGCGGTACAAGAGTTACTTGGGCACGAGAATATTTCGACCACTCAAATTTATACTCACTTAGACTTTCAGCACTTAGCGGAAGTGTACGATCAGGCTCACCCAAGAGCGAAAAAGCGAGGCCGTGAATAATGCGCTACTTTCGTCAGTTAGCACCAATCAAAGCGATGACCTTCGACCTAGACGATACGCTTTATGATAATCGACCGATTATCCGTCAAGTTGAGATGCAAATGGTCAAATGGCTCCATACGCACCACCCAGTTTCCGCGACTAAGCCACTAAGCTGGTGGCATGAACTCAAACTTCGCCTTGCGCGAGAAGACAGTTGGTTGACCAATGATGTGACGCTATGGCGTTACACCCAGATTGAGCAAGGTTTGCTGATATTAGGCTACCAGCCTGAAGAAGCAAAACAGGCCGCGAAGGATGCGATTGCAGAAGTCTTACGTTTACGCAGTGACTTCACCGTTCCAGAGCAAGCACATAAAGTGATGGCGGAACTTTCTAAGCGTATGCCTTTGGTTGCGATTACCAATGGTAATGTGGATGTTGAGAAGATTGGCTTGTCGCAATACTTTCAGTTGGTTCTGAAAGCTGGGCCTGATGGTTTTGCTAAGCCGCATGGTCAGATGTTTGATAAAGCGGTGTCATTTCTTGATATTCCCGCTGAAAACGTTCTTCATGTAGGGGATCACCTAATTTCTGATGTTCAAGGTGCAAAGCTTAGTGGCTTGCAAGCGTGTTGGTTTAACGATCAGGGTATGGATATCTATCAGTGTAAAAAGGCGCGCTTGTTACCCGATGTTGAAGTAAATCGTTTGCATGATTTATTGGTATTGAGTGAGAAGTAAATAACACCATACTAAATCAACTCTTTTCATATGGGTGCACATCGTTTACGGTATGGGAAATTATTAGATTGTATTTTCCTCGTCTCAGGCTAATAACATGCGCACCTACTCTGCTCTGGTTACTCACCCTCAGCAACTGCACGATTTTTTACTGGATCTTCCAGATAAAAATGCACCATCCCACCTTATTCAGATTCTTTCGACCGAACCTGAAAAGGCAGTAACAGATTACGCGAAGCTACTATTAGAGTGTCTTCCCAATGCGCATATCCTTGGTCAGAGTACACGCCATGCTATTTTTGAAGGCCAAATCCACCATGAAGGGACGCTAGTCTCGGTTTCAAGCTTTGAATCTACCGCGATAACAACTTGTTCGGTTTTGCTTGATGGTATTTCATCTCAGAATATTGAGAGCGTTCAACAGGACCTACAGGTTGGTCCTGAGGCTAAAGCTATCATTAGCTTCGCGCCTTATACCAATGGCTTGTATCAACTCTTGGGACAAGCGCTCGACATCCCAATCAGTGGTGGATTAGCGGCAACCGTAGTAGGCCGAAGGGAGTGGGTGCTCCTTGGTGATAAAACTTATCAAGACCATGCGGTGCTTACTGTGTTAAGCGGTAAAGATTTGACGGTTTACCGCAATGCATTTTCAGAATGGACGCCGATTGGTGGCACGTTGAGGGTTACTGAAACTCAAGGAAGCATTTTAAAAAGTCTCGATTATCAACCGACTTATTCTATCTATCAGCAGCGATTGTCGGCTGATAGGCCGATTGCGTTAGAACAGATGTACAGTTTCCCGCTTAAAAATGGCAGTGGGCAAGTGAGCAGTCTGCGAGAGATCTACCCAGATGGCAGTATCCGAT
The DNA here is from genome assembly GCF_013114545.1 of Vibrio sp. RE86. Classification (GTDB taxonomy): domain Bacteria; phylum Pseudomonadota; class Gammaproteobacteria; order Enterobacterales; family Vibrionaceae; genus Vibrio. The sequence goes on from NZ_VTXI01000027.1 coordinate 13,907, forward strand.
TGGATAACCCTGTACATTTAGGTGACGAAGTTCGAATTTGCTACAACCACCCTTCTTTAACCTTGGAGCAAGTCCGTCACGATGTAAGCCAACTGGCGCGTAGTAACCCTGAATCCGTGTTTATTTATAACTGTGAGTCTCGGCTAGAGTTTCTCGAAGGGGTGAGTGAAATAAAGCTATTTGATTGCTTTGATAATGCAACGGGCAGCTACTGTATGGGAGAGCTGTATCGTGGCCAGGAGCAAGAGACGCTCCACCACAGTATGACTTACCTGGCGTTAAGTGAGTCACCAGAACTTAGGACACCGATTAGTGTTGAGGAGGATGATAGCGTTCCTATCTCGCCTCTTTTTAATCTTATTCGCTACTCGATTGATGAGCTCAATAACTCTCGGCTAGGTATGGAGAAAAAACTTGCCAAACAAACCGAAAGATTACTTGAGAGTTATCGCCTTGATAAACACACTGGGCTGAAAAACCGTGTGGCTTTACAAGAGCGTTTAAAGACTCTCAAAGAGTGTGAGCATGTCATCACCATAAAGTTGTCTAATTTCCATCAGGTGAACGAGAAGTATGGCTATCAGGTGGCCGATGAACTGATCCGTGACTTGAGTGATCATTTTGTTGAGCGTCTTTCTCAGCGTCGTGGTAATGAGTTTGTTAAGCACCTTTACTACATCGGCACGGCAGAGTGGGCGATTGTCTTCTCCGCAGAAGTACCGAGTCATCGTATCCAACAAGAGTTTTCAGCCTTTGCCGACCAAATGGAGCGGATTAATTTTGAGCCTTATGGTCTGCCTGATGTGGATTATCTCTCGGTGTCGATAACGGGGGGAATTGCGAGTTCTTCAGACTTTCCTGGTATTGAAGGTGATGAATTGCTGCTTAAATCGATAGACGCAAGGCGCACAGGTAAAGAGCGCAATACGCACTTCTTCAATGCTCGAGACTGTTCGATGACGATAGAGCAACAGCTAGACAAGATTGAGCTTATGGGCGTTGTCAGTCGAGCGATCTTGCGTAAGCGAATCATCACCTACAGCCAGCCGATTTTCGCTGCTAATACGCGAGAGCAACGATCGCAAGAGTGCCTAGTTCGAATTGAAGATGAAGGCACTATCATTTCACCGGGGCGCTTCTTGCCTATTATCGAAGGAACGCATTTATACACGCGCTTGAGCCGCTACATGATCTCTTCGACGATGAACTATATGGCCAATCGTGAAGAGTCGTTTTCGATCAATTTATCACCGCAAGATATGCTCAGTGACAAGACGCTGTATTTGCTTGAAGAGTCTATCTCCAAAATGAATGATCCTTACCGTTTAGGGATTGAGGTACTGGAGTCTGAGCAGATCAAAGACTTTGATCGCATGGCAGAGATTTGCGGTCATTTCAAGAAAATGGGTGTGAGGTTGCTGGTGGATGATTTCGGCTCGGGCTACTCAAACATCGATGAAATTATTCGACTGGAGCCTGATATCATCAAGCTTGATGGCAGTCTGATAAAAACCATTGACCAAGATGCTAAGCAGCGTCAAATCACCGGTCAGCTGGTGAAGTTGTGCCAAGTGTTAAACGCTAAGACGATTGCCGAGTTTGTTCACAATAAAGAGGTGTGCCGAATTGCTGAAGACTTGGGTGTTGACTACTTACAAGGTTTTTACCTCGCAGAGCCAACACGCCTATTTTAACCTTTTAGTGCGTGGCCACTTTTGTCTGCTTTAAACGCCTGCATGTACCTTTCAAAAAAGCCTAGCAATTGCTGGGCTTTTCGCTGCTCGCCAATCGCAAAGAGCACTTCACAACCGACCTCCAAAGTACATAGATGCCCTGCTTGTTGATTTCGTCGTAGCTGATAGCGTGATGCCTCAGTTGGCGAAATATGTGCATGAGGAATCTCTGCCAACCAATCACTTTTACGCAGCATCTTTTTCGCTTCCTGCCAGGTGCCATCCAAAATGATGAACAGCGGCGTTTTATCGCTGCTTTGCGCATTTTGGTAAGCCGTTTCAACAGGCTGGCTCTCTTCACTTGGAAAAAGTAGAAAGGGCTGGTAGAGCTCGCTTTTTAGCAGTGCAAGCAGCTCTGGGCAGGGCGCTTTACGTTGCCAAACATGTGAACTGCTTGAGTGAATGCTTTTGAGCAGCCATTGACCGGTATTAGTCTCCCGTGATAGCTCATTTTCGTGCATCAATAACGCAATGTGAGTTGGGACATCCAGTAAAGGCAGGGTGTCACATAGGCATTGGTGTTTTAGCTGACAACGAGGGCAAGGTTGTAAAGACTCACTCACAGACGAATGCCTTCTTGGTGTGGTGTTAAACCATCAGAAAAGAGCTGAACTTGGCTAATCTCATCGTAGTTGGCAACAGGGGCAGTGCTTGGGTTCAACGGGTAGCTAACGCCATCGTAGCGCAAGATATGCTGATTCGGGACCGCGCCGCCGCCGCTCACAAACAGCACCAGATCTTGCCAACCTTGTTGCTCGCTGATCCCTAGATTGATCGGAGTATTTACCAAGGTTATGCGGCTGTTGAAGCGCCACTCTTGTTGATGATTTTCAAAAATCAGTAGTGTACACCCACCTGAGCCACACCAATCCAGTTGAGTGATCAGTTCCTCTTGACCATCACCATTGAGGTCGTAGGTTAACCAGCGGTAGCGAGTGCCAGTTGGGTCGCTTTTGTTGATCTTAAAGTAGTGACGCAGTGCCTTATCGACTTTAGGGTTGAATTCGGCTGTTGAAGGTATCGAATTTGGATTAAGCGTTCTTGCTTGCTCTTGAGCTTGCTCGACATATTGAGATTTAAACAGAGTTAAACCAGCGTCAGCAATGGGATAAACGATATTGCCTACTTTTTCTTTGGTGGCATTGAGTTGGTAACCATCCTGAGTGAACAGACGCTCCGAGAGTAGAGGCTGTTGCTGGTGGTGAGTCATGACCACTTGCACTTGGTTTGGGCTGAGTTGTTGCCAGTAGCCACGTTCAACAGAATCAGAATCACCATTGTCGTATTGGTAAGTCGTTGTCGCACTGTGGTCTGGGTTCATCTGCAATGAGACGGTAAAGTTACTCGATGACGTTGATGTAGCTTGATAAAACCCTGCCCACTCTTGGGTCGCATCTTGATTCGATAGTGTGGCACACCCTTGGTAGTCTTGTCCGTTGAGCAGCAAAGTTGCACTCCAACCGTATAAAGAATCGCTCATGCCATCAACACAGCTGCGCTGATTAAGCTCAAGTGAACCACCATCAAACTGGTATCGACGCCTATCGGATTCGATACGGCTGCTATTGAGTGTCAGTTCTTGCTTTTCTTCGCCCATTTTTTGAAATACAAGTTGGTCATTGTCAAAACTGACTGACCAGAATGGTTCGGTGCCAAATGCACGGGTAGGCTTGCTCGGTTGGTCGCAGCGTTTCGGGTTTTCTGCGGTGATGAGATTGATGGAGTCGACCACAAAGCGCGCCGCATAATCGGCAACGAATCCATCGGCTTGCCCTGTTTCTAGGTGACCAACCACTTCACCATAAAGAGGCGCATAAGGAGAACGAACCAATGCCATCGCTTGTTGGAAGCGATCATCAGGTAGGTCAAGCCAGTATTGTTGTTGGCTACCACATGGCGTAATCGAGCGCACTTCATGACCCAATACAATTTCACCACGTAGGATGAAAGTTTGCGGATTCACGCTGCTTGGTTTATCAAGGCTAGCAAGCGGAGCATCAGTGACGGGTTGATTTGTGGTTGGAGCGGATGCTGAACACGCTTGTAATGTAAGTAATGTTATCAGAGCGACTGGGTTTCGAAGCGCCTTCATGCTATATCTTCCCTATTCAGAAACTGGCGGATCTTATTATGGCATATTGGTTATTTAAAACTGAACCTGACACCTTCTCTATTGACACGCTTCGCACACAAAAGACGTCGTGCTGGGAAGGCGTTCGTAACTACCAAGCACGAAACATGATGCGAGATGAGGTGAAAGAGGGCGACTTAGTACTGATCTATCATTCATCTTGTAAGAAAGTGGGTGTGGCAGGTATTGCTAAGGTGATTAAAGAGTCATACCCAGATCATTTTGCTTTTGATCCACAAAGCGACTATTACGATCCTAAGTCGACACCAGACAACCCGCGTTGGATGATGGTAGACATTGATTTCGTGCGTAAGACGGAGCGTTTGATTCCATTGTCAGTGCTAAAATCCATGCCTGAACTGGAGAACATGCCATTAGTCAAACGAGGTAATCGACTCTCGATTATGCCAGTGAGTGAGGATGAGTGGTCGGCGATTTTAGGCAAAGAGAAGTTGCCAAGCCAACGATGAAATAAAACAGGCAGCGATTAAGCTGCCTGTTTTGTTATTGGAGATGAGATTAAAGCAAGTGATCTTGCAGGTAGTGCGCCACGGCATCTTCTGCGTTACTGCCAATCACCTCATTGTTTGGTAGTGCCTCTTTTACTTTATGGTGAGAGGTGCCCATAACAAGGCCTTTACCCGCCATTGCTAGCATTTCAGCATCATTCATACCATCACCAAAAGCGATACAGTTCTCAAGACCGAGCTTCATTGATTTGGCAACTGCTTCTAACGCATGACCTTTTGATACTTCAGCGGCCATCACTTCTAGACACCAAGGCGTTGAGAAAGCGACATTGAGTTTGTCACCGAACTTCTCTTTAAGTTGTCGTTCAAACTCAGCAAGGTGTTCGTGATCATGCTCTGGATGAGTGAAGAACACTTTGGCGATGCCCTCGACAGGAGCGGCATCCGCTTTGAAACGTTTGTAGCTAAAATCTTCATGAAATTCAGCTAGCGTTTTATCTTCTCTATCTAGTAACCAATCGTCATTCTGGTACATGTGGATAAAAATCTCTGGATCTTGGCGGATCACATCGATCACTGGCTGAACCAACTCTTCAGGAACGTTCTTGCTGTACATCAGTTGATCATTTTGGTCATGAACTCGTGCACCATTTGAGGTGATCATATACGCAGGAATGCCAGCCACTTCGCGTATGCCTGCCACATCGACATGGTGACGACCCGTTGCAAAAATAAACGTAAAGCCTTTTTCGTGTAGGGTTTTCAATGTCTGTTTTGAAAAATCACTCAGCTGGTGGTTTGGCGCCAGTAAAGTGCCATCAAGGTCAGAAGCTACAATGTGAAAAGGAGTCTCTTTGCGTGTGTCGGTCATATCACCCTCGTATGTACAGCGGTATTAGCCATTCGGATAGAGAGTGTAGTTTACTGGAACAGAAAGGGGAAAAAGAGGGTAAAGATCACCCTCTTAAATTTCCTATTTTATTTAGGTCAACAGCCCCTAGTACTGATTGAAAAAGTCGAAGGTGGTTTCGAGTGCTTGATTGCGGTACTCGTCTTGTTCAAACAGCAATTCGTGTTTGGCGCCGTGAATAATTTTAAATGCGCATTGGCTATGGGTTTTCGCAAGCTTCTTCATAAACAGGACTTGAGCCTGATTTGACACAATTTGATCGTCGCCAGCTTGCATGACCAACAATGGGGTTTTGAGGTGGCGTGTCATTAAGTGGCATTGCTTACAAGCCATCAAGCCTTGCCATACCCAACGCGTGCTAGCACCACCAATTTTAAGTTCCGGGTGCTCTTCATACCAATCACGAAACCAACGGTAACGAACTTCACTTTGGCTTAGAAAATTTCCTTCAAAAGGTTTAGCAGTGTAGGCCGCTTGCCCCGGTGCAAACGTTGGTTTTGGGTAGACAGCTGTTAACACTTGACCAAGTAGAGTTGCAATGGGTTTTAAGTGCCAAGGAAGGTTCACTCCATACATTGGTGCACTAAGAGAGGCTGCATCAAATATGGAATCATGGGTTTGTAGGTAGCGAGTGGTGATATTGCCACCCATTGAGTGGCCTAAAAGGTAGCACTTTTTGTATGTGCCTAGGTCGAAGTGTCGCACTACTATGTCTAGGTCTTTTACGTAGTCTTCAAACTCGCCGACATATCCCATTTCAGTGTCGTCAATTAGGCGTTCTGAAAGCCCTTGGCCACGATGATCAAATGAGTAAACGTCATACCCTTGTTGAAACAGGTCGTAAAACAGCTCTTGGTATTTCGAGCAGCATTCTATTCTACCATTCACCACAACCACAGCTTTGTTATGCTCTGGTGAGGTGAGCTTCATCCAGTACAACGTTGTCTTGTCAAAGGACTTTAGATAGCCCTCTTCGCGAGAACGCCATAAGTTAGCAATATTACCATTGATCGCTTGCTCAAAATCGGACTCTTGAGTATAAGGATGAGTAATGTGGTAGCTGGAATCATTCATGGTGTAGTAGAGCCTGATTATCGTTTCAGTTGTGCGACAAAATAGATTATGTGTGGCTAGTGAGTTTTAGTCGAGAGGAAATAGTTATGGATATGCATGTTTGGCTCGCTTATGTGGTAACTGCGATAGTTTTTAGCCTTGCACCTGGCTCTGGTACCGTCAATTCAATCAGTAATGGTTTGAGTTACGGCACGCGACGCTCTCTTGCCGCGATAGCTGGTCTGCAAGTCGGACTGGCTATCCATATCATGCTGGTGGGCGCGGGTATTGGTGCCTTAGTCGCGCAGTCTGCGTTCGCGTTTAGTGTGATTAAATGGGTCGGTGCTGCCTATCTTGTTTGGCTGGGTATTCAGAAATGGCGTGATCACTCGAGTCTTGCTACCGCTGAAACTGAGGTGCAGTTATCAAGTGCGAATCTCATGCGTAACGCTATATTGATTAACTTAACTAACCCTAAGTCTATTGTATTCCTTGTGGCGTTATTTCCGCAGTTTATCGATCCCGCTAAAGATCAAGTCACACAGTTATTGGTACTAGGTGCAACGACAGTCGTGATTGATTCGATTGTAATGCTGGGCTACACCAGTTTGGCGGCACAAATGGGGCGTTTTATCCGTTCAGATAAGATCATGTCTAAAATAAACAAAGTCTTCGGCTCCATGTTCATGGGTTGTGGTGCTTTGCTTGCTGCTGCAAAAGCTTAAGAGATTTAGACCAACACGATGCCACAACGAATCAAAGAGACCTACGTTGCTCGCCAACCTATCTTGAATGCGAAGCGACAAACCCTTGGTTATGAGTTGCTGTTTCGTGACGGCGAAAAGAACGCTTACCCTGCCTATATTGATTCCAACCGAGCGACGTATCGTCTGATTGTCGAGAACTTCCTATCGGTTGGTACCAATCCAGGCTTAGCCTCTTCGAGATGCTTCATTAATTTTCCTCACGAAAGCCTTGTCAGAATGTTGCCTCTTTCATTGCCGAAAGAGCGCATTGTGGTCGAGGTGCTAGAAACCTGCACCCCAAATGATGAGCTACTGGCGGCAATCAAACAGCTTTATGCGAGTGGTTATTTGATTGCACTGGATGACTTCATCTATTCACCCGAGTGGGAGCGCTTTTTACCCTTTGTCCATATCGTCAAAATTGACATTATGGCGGTGGGTGTAGAGCAAGCGTGCGAGATGGTGAAAACACTTAAATCAAAAAGCAGTAAGCGTAAGTTCTTGGCCGAACGTGTTGAAACGGAAGCCGAATACTTGGCCACGCGTGCAGCGGGCTTTAGCTTCTTTCAGGGCTACTTCTTCAGTAAACCTGAAGTGGTGCGTCAGCGTTACTTGAGCCCAGAGCAGTTAATCGCAATGGAGCTGTTCAAAGAGGTATGCCGACCAGAGGTAGACTTTGAGAAAGTAGAAGTGATTGTGGCAAAGGATGTTGCTTTGTCCTACAAGCTGCTGCGCTTTGTAAACACCATGTCGGATAGGTTAGAAGTGCCGATTTCGTCGTTTCGCCAAGCCTTAGTTTATTTGGGCCAAGACAAATTGAAGATGTTTGTCTCGCTAGCCGTTGCCTCGTTTGTGTCTGCCAGCAAACCCAAAGAGCTCTACACTCTCTCTTTACAGCGTGCTCAGTTTTTTCTACTGATGGCTCGTGATAATCCATTTAGTGAATACCGAGACCAGGCGTTTTTAATCGGTCTATTTTCATTACTCGATGCGCTGCTTGATGTATCACTGGAGCAGCTGGTGGATCAGTTGCCACTTTGCCCATCAATTAAAGTCGCCCTGCTTAAGCGAGAAGGCCCTTATGGCCAGCTTCTTCAGCTTGAAGAGTGCTTTGAAAACGCAGATTGGCAAGGTGTGGTGAGCACATGTAAGAACTTGAACTTATCTGTGGATGACGTCTTGCCGCGTATTTCTCAAGCGCAGCGCTGGAGCCAAGAGCTCAACACCATCATCTGATCGCAACTCTCTTCTATTAAACTTTTATGACAATGCACATATATGGATTGACGTATATGTTATTTGATTTAATATATCTGTATATCCATATATGAGAATGTAAGTATGCTTCCTCACCAATTCTTTAAATTATTGTCCGATGAAACTCGAGTACGCTGTTTAATGCTGATTGTACGTCAGGAGTGTCTATCTGTCGGTGAGCTAACTGAAGCACTGCAAGAGAGTCAGCCAAAAGTCTCTCGTCACTTAGCGCAGTTGCGCTCAAACGGGATCCTAACGGACGTACGTCAGGGGCAATGGGTGTTCTACCGCTTGTCCAAAGATTTACCAGGTTGGATGCTAAAGTTAATTGACGACCTTATCGCATCGAACTGTTTGAAAACCGAATATCAGCAAGACATTGAGCGCCTAGAAGCGATGACTTCGCGCCCTCAATGCTGCGTTTAATCGAATATTTTTAGATTCACCACTAACTGAGAGAAATGAAAATGACAGTTAAAGTAGGTATTAATGGTTTTGGCCGTATCGGCCGTCTAGCACTTCGCGCAGCTTTTGATTGGGAAGAGCTAGAGTTTGTACAGATTAACGATGTTGCAGGTGATACAACAACACTTGCACACCTTCTAGAGTTCGATTCAGTTCAAGGTCGCTGGCACCATGAAGTAAAAGCTGAAGGTGATGAGATGATCATCAACGGTCAGCGTATTAAAACAACGCAAGAGCGTGATATTGACGCTATCGACTGGTCTGGCTGTGATGTTGTGATTGAAGCAACAGGCGTTCACCGTAAGACTTCTTTCCTAAACAAATACCTAGAGCAAGGCGTGAAACGTGTTGTGGTTTCTGCCCCTGTTAAAGAAGACGGCGTAGCGAACATCGTGGTGGGCGTTAACGATGAAATCTTTGACCCTGCGGTACACAAGATCGTGACAGCAGCATCTTGTACCACTAACTGTATCGCTCCAGTAGTGAAAGTGATCAACGAGAAGCTTGGTATCGAGAACGCGTCATTCACGACAATTCATGACCTAACTAACACGCAAACTATCCTAGACGCGCCGCACAAAGACCTACGTCGTGCACGTGCTTGTGGTATGAGCCTAATCCCAACAACAACAGGCTCTGCTAAGGCGATTGTTGAGATCTTCCCTGAGCTAGAAAACCGCATCAACGGCCACGCAGTACGTGTACCGCTAGCAAACGCGTCTCTTACTGACATCATCTTCGAAGTAAAACAAGACACGACAGCAGAAGAAGTCAACGCACTACTGAAAGAAGCATCTGAGAACGAGCTAAAAGGCATTCTTGGTTTTGAAGAGCGTCCACTTGTGTCTATCGACTACAAAGGTGACCAACGCTCTACAATCGTTGATGCACTGTCTACTATGCTGGTGGGTAAGCGTATGGTTAAGATCTACGCTTGGTACGACAACGAAATGGGTTACGCGACACGTACAGCTGAGCTAGTTCGTAAAGTAGGTTTGGTATAAGGGGAATACGACGATGACACATCCAACTTGGCAACTAGACCTTGAGAAAGGTGCACTTATCCTAACGCCGTGCCCAGGCACAAAAGAAGCGGATCTAGATTCATCACTCGCGCAGCTTAAAGCGCAAGGTGTTGAAGCTATCGTGACTGCTCTTGATGATGCAGAGCTTGCAAGCAAAGACGTTGCGGCACTTGGCGAAAAAACTCGTGCATTAGGTATGCAGTGGTTCCAGATCGAAATCGAAGACGACCGTGCTCCAGGTGCGGAGTTTACAGCGAAATGGCAAGCAGCAAGCCCAGAACTACATAAGATTGTAGATAACGGCGCAAACGTCGCAATGCATTGCATGGGCGGGTCAGGTCGTACAGGTCTATTCGCTGCGCATTTACTGCTAGAGAAAGGCTGGGATTTAGACAAGATCATCCAAGAAGTTCAAGCACTTCGTCCAGGTGCTTTTACTAAGCCAGTTCAGGTTGATTACATCAACGGTGTTGCTTCTGCGTAGCTCTTCATACTTGAATCTGCAGCGTTGTTAATTGCGCAAGTTCACCGGAACGCCGGGCGCCCTAATCACATAGAAGATCTATGCTCATAGGGCTGAACATGCTTGTTGCCTAGCTGCAGCTCCAATTATTTCGATTACGAGTTAAGAGGAAGTAAGGAATCAGAGCTTTTGGACACTCGCTCGTTTGTAGCTAGGGATGCCAAAAGCTCTTTTAGTTTGCATCTCGATACCTTATAGAACCCAGAGATTTGATATGTTCTCAAACCTAAGTAAAAGCGTCCGCCAATATATGTTGGTGACATTCAACTACTGGAACTTCACCATCACTGACGGTGCGTTGCGTATGCTGGTGGTACTGCACTTTTATGGTCTTGGTTACAGTTCACTAGAGATCGCCTCGCTGTTCCTTTTCTATGAATTCTTCGGTGTGGTGACTAACTTAGTAGGTGGCTGGCTAGGAGCGCGTCTTGGCCTGAATAAAACCATGAACCTCGGGCTTGGGATGCAGATTGTTGCATTGGCAATGCTTGCGGTACCAAGTGCGATGCTGACTATTCCTTGGGTGATGGCGGCACAGGCTTTGTCGGGTATTGCGAAAGACCTGAATAAGATGAGTGCGAAAAGCTCAATCAAGACTCTGGTGCCTGACGAGCAGCAAGGCGCTCTTTATAAGTGGATTGCGATTCTTACCGGCTCTAAAAATGCACTTAAGGGCGCAGGTTTCTTCGTCGGTGGTCTGTTACTGTCTCTAATTGGTTTCAAATATGCCGTGTTAGCGATGGCGGGTGTACTAACATTGGTCTTCATCGGCAGCTTACTGAGCCTTGAAGCGGACATGGGTAAGGCGAAAACCAAGCCTAAATTTAGTCAGCTGTTCTCGAAGTCTGAATCCATCAACATCTTATCTGCAGCGCGTATGTTCCTGTTTGGTGCTCGTGATGTATGGTTTGTGATTGCTCTTCCTATCTATTTAGGAAGCGTATTTGGATGGGATCACTCAATGGTGGGTGGCTTCCTAGCCGCTTGGACTATCGCTTACGGTTTTGTGCAGGGTATTGCACCTAAGATCACTGGTAAGGCGCAGGGTAAAGTTCCTGATGGTCATGCTGCGTTGTTGTGGGCTGGTGGTCTAGCATTAGTGACTGCAGGTATCGCTTACGCAGTCCAAATTGGTTGGCAGCCAGAGCTTGTCATCATCGGCGGTCTAATGCTGTTTGGTGCTATCTTTGCCGTGAACTCATCACTGCACTCTTACTTAATCGTAAGTTATGCCAAGGGTGATGGCGTGTCGTTGGATGTCGGCTTCTACTATATGGCCAATGCGATGGGTCGCTTGATTGGTACGATTTTGTCTGGATGGGTGTTCCAGATGGCAGGCTTGGCGGCTTGCTTGTGGGTATCATTTGCTTTCTTGGCTCTAACAACGCTGATCTCGATTAAGTTGCCGAAGGTGAAACAAGCTGCCACAGCGTAAGTGACTCTTTCTATTATTGACTAAAAGCTGACCAAGTTTAACACTCGGTCAGCTTTTTTATTGCTATATTCAATAGGTTATTGAATAAAGGTGTCAGTATGAGAGAAAGAGTTCTATTTTTCGATTTGCTTCGTTGTGTTGCCGCAGTGGCTGTTATAGCGATTCATGTATTGGCGCCTTATCGACATGAACTGGGTGTTATCCCTTTTGGTGAATGGGCAACAGCAGTTGGGGTGAATAGCGTTACACGCTGGGCAGTTCCCGTCTTTATCTTGATTACTGGCGCACTAATGCTGAGTGATACAAGGCCGTTTGATGCCAAGTATTACGTCAAACGCCGCCTAGGTAAGGTGCTTGTCCCTTTTCTGATCTGGTCTCTTTTCTATGCACTACTCTCCGGCCTGACTGCGACAGGGTATGATTATTCAATCACCTCTGAAGTTCTTGCGGAAAGCCCAAGTCATGCGACCTATTACCACCTAGGTTTCTTCTATTACTTCATCCCACTCTATTTTGTAATTCCATTGTTTCAGTTTGTGGTCAAGCAATCAGGGCCAAGCGCACTTTATGCGTTTGTGGCTGTGTGGTTACTCACTTCACTTCTGTACTTGATGAAGATAGATGGCCCATGGAGCAATGAGCTTTGGCTCTATAGTGGGTACTTACCTTTAGGTTACTTACTGTATCAGCGCGTGCCTTTAACCAAAGGCATGGTGTCTTTATTTGCACTGCTTGGCGGGGTGGCTCTGTTTATCACGGCGTACATGGTGATCACTAATAGCGTTGCAGCCGAGCAATATACAGTAGGGCGCTGGCTCTCATACAAAACCCTGAACGTGATTTTTGCGGCGAGTATGATCTTTATGCTGTGTCGTTATTTCGGTGAAGGGCTATCGTCTCAGGCCAATAAAGTAGTGGGTTTTATCAGCCAGCACAGTCTAGGGATCTATATCTTGCACCCTATCTTTTTATGGCCGATGAAAGAATTTGGTTGGTATCAGGGGCATCCTGCTTGGGTTATTCCTGTGTGGATTGTTCTAAGCGGCGGTGGGGCACTTATGCTGAGTAGTTTACTGGCCAAATCGGCCAAAACACGCTGGCTGTTGCCTTAGCGCTTCATCGCAAAGTGTAAGAACTTATCACCTTGGTAGGTTAGGGTACCTTGATCTCCAGGGTTTAAAGCGTGAAAGTAATGGATTCCGACTTGGAACTCGCGTTTTGGGCCAAGTCGTCCTTTCTGCACATAAATCCAATACTCCTGATCCTCTTGTCCTGGCTGCACATCTTCCACATCGATTGATTGCTTATCTAAGATGGTGACATCAGCGGTTTGCTCTGGTGCGTTCTCTCCTTGGATGTGTTTTCGGTAGAAATGGACAAAAGCCCAACCACTGGCAAGGCAACAAATCACAATGGCGATAAATAGGGATACAGGCATGCTTGAAGTTCTCTTCTCAATTGTCTTTTTATTTTAGCCTGATTCTATTTGTGATTCTGGGTATGAGTCTTGCTGTAAAAATAAAACGCACAGTAACGGATATTTCTTCGAGTCATATCACGATAAATGGCGCTTCGATAATTATGAGAGCTTGAGTTTAACTATTGATTCTTCTGCACAAATTTACTTGCAACTTAGAGAAAAAGTGGGAGAGTAGATAGAAGTAGGGCCAAATACCGCTAAACTAACTAGCGATGGAGGGAAACTATGTCAGATATTGAGAAAGTGGTTGTGCGAACCCGTCGTATCGAGAAGCTTCTCCGCACCCAGTATCATGCTGATGGGAAAGGATTACACCAACTGATTACCAGTTGTGAGGAACGCTTGCCTCATGATGTGATCGGTAAGCTGAGATACATCGCGACCATTCGTAATAAGATTGTCCATGAGGATGATTACAAGCTAGATAGCCGAAAAGATTTTTTGACCACATGTGATGAGTGTGAAAAAGAGCTAACCCCGAGAAGTAATCGCTTTATTTGGCGTGCAGCCATCACCTTAATGACCTTGATTACTCTTGCAGCGCTTCTGTTCTATTATGCGCATTGGGACGTGTTGTCTAAGCACCTTTAGTCAAAGCGTTAAAACTAGCGCTTTGAATACCTGTGTCATAATTAGACATACGGTTGATTTTTAAATCAAAAATCACAATTGGTAGGCTTTAAAACAAAAAGGGACGCAGCTGCGTCCCTTTTTGTTTTTCGATTTTGACTTAGTACATCATCGGCAGTGTCATTAAGCCTACGACTACTGCGATCATTACAAGTCCTTGTTTTTGTGAAGAAGAAATCATAGCACTGCTCCTTTAATATGATGTTTTATCTTATGGGTATTAGAATAGCAGTATTTTACTAACTTGATCAAGCTATTTGTTCTCTAAGCTCTAAAAGTACAGGTTTTCTGACATTAAAATGACCTTTAATGAACAGCTTTTCTTGTTCTTATAAAATTAGGATTGACTGTTTGTTAATCTTATTTTGGTGTGATTTCATTTCAAGTCATTGTTTTGTTTGAATTTTGTGTGTGTTTTTATTTTGTTAAATAATGATTTGTTTGGTTTTTGATGTTTAGGTGGCTCACTGTGGCTTTAGATCTTTATTTTGCTTTCCTTATTTTATCGAATGCCAATGAAAGAGGAGGTTTTTGAGCGATGCTTGCTAAGGTTATATGAAATTTATAGGTTAAATTTAAATTGGTCTATTTTTATTCATTCTTTGTTTGATCGTAAGTTATTGTTTTAATTATGACTTTGTTCATTATTGATGGTGGGATATTCTTGTTTTATTGGATTTTTCCTGTTGGTTATTACCACGGAGGGTAAAGTCTAGTTAATCACTTGTTTATCATTCTATTGCTGATGCGTCCTGTCGGTCCCTTTGGTTAGCAACTTCCATTGTGAGATCTAATAAGTCATATCAAGATCCAAGTTTTGCCTCCTTACAGTAGACATCTTTTACTTGCTGCCTACACTAGCAGCTCAATTTTTATTGAGGTGTTCGAATGTGGAGCTGGCTATCGGTTGCCTTATCTGGGTATATCAGTATTTCCGCGAATGAAAGTAATCATGTAAAACAAGCTGTCGTGTTTAAAACGATGTCCCTAGTCATGCTAGTGGTCATGCTGTGGAGCCAAACGCCAAAAGCAGACATGGCGATATGGTGGGTCACAGTAGGCTTGGTGATCTCTATGGTCGCTGATGGGCTTTATATTGCTAAGAAACACCTCAAGCTTTGCTTTGCTGGTTTTATTGCTGCACAACTGAGCTACAGCGCCGCTTTTTGGTGCGAACTGTCTGGGGATATCGTCTGGTGGCTACCTGCGATGTTACTCGGTATTGGCGTTGTTGGCTTTTTCTTGCTTCTGCCTAAAATTGATCGACTTATCTTTCCTGTCGTGATGATGGGGATGGTCCTGCTACAACTAAATTGGGCGGCTGGTGAAGTTTGGCTACTTAACGGTGGCATCGCGAGTGCGTTGGGTTTTGTCGGGACGATGACTCTGACCTTATCCGCTATTTTGTTAGCGATTCATGACTACCGTTACCCGATCTGCAAAGGGCGTTACCTTATCTCTGGCAGTTATCTGCTAGCGCATAGTTTTATTACGGCCTCTCTGGTTATCTAAAATCAAAGAAAATTTCTTGTTGTTCGATATCCTCTCTTCATAGGTCTTTGAGAGGATATTTTATGTCGACTGAAATTCATGCCCATAAGGTTCTAAACTTATTGAGAGAGCGTCCAATGTCTAAAGAAGAATTGGGCAGTGCGGTGAACGATACGTTTGGTGATGGTGCACGCTTTCGTACTTGTAAGTGTGACGGTTTCACGCTTGATAGCTTGTTAGCGTTTTTTCTTGAGCGTGAAAAAGTGATTGTGGAAGAGGGTATTTGGCGTGTTAATGCCGAGCGTGTTTGCAGCCATTAATTGATATAGCGATGCCACTTGCGTTCTCGTAGAGATTAATTTTCTTAACGCCTCCAAATCGTAGGATGAGATTGTTATACTTCGCCGACTTTTTTCTGCGCTCGATATATAACGTTTCTGGAGGCTTTATACATGGACATTCTTTCTGCCGCGACCATGCTCTTTCTGATCATGGATCCGCTTGGCAATCTACCTATCGTCCTATCGATCTTGAAGCACCTAGATCCAAAGCGTCGACGTATCGTTTTGATTCGCGAGCTCTGTTTTGCTCTGGGCATTTTGCTGTTGTTCTTATTTGCGGGTAAGAACATTCTTAACTTCCTTCATGTTCAGCCTGAAACCTTGAGTATCTCGGGAGGTATCATCCTGTTTATCATCGCGATTAAGATGATTTTCCCAAGTGGCGGTAGCATTGTTGGCCTAGCAGCAGGCGAAGAACCTTTCTTTGTACCAATGGCAATTCCAATGATTGCAGGCCCATCTGTGATTGCAGCGATTTTGCTACTCTCGAGTCAGCACCCAGACAATCTATTAGAGCTTTCAGGTGCTGTGATGCTGGCATGGGGCGCGACATTCTTTATTTTGATGTTCTATAACTTCTTCCACCGAATCTTGGGTGAACGCGGCCTTAAAGCGGTTGAAAGATTGATGGGCTTATTGCTGATAATGATTTCGACCCAAATGTTCCTTGATGGGGTTAAGAGCTATTTGATGTAAGTAGAATCAATAAAAAACGCCGCTCTACAGTAGAGCGGCGTTTTTGTTTATTTCATCATGTACTTACGACGAATATCGAGTAGGGCGAAGATACCAAATATGAGTATCGACCACTTTTCCCATTTGCTCATATCAATCTTGTCACCAAAAGCGCCGATGAAAATAAGCATCTGTAAGCCATGCATGAAAAAGAGAAAAGCTGCCATGATGTAAAGTGCGATGGCGGCATTGCCTGGGAACGGCATAAAGATGTTAAACAGCAAAATAAACCAAACGAAGCCAATCGCTGCTTTTGCCAGTAAAAGTAATGCTTTCATTACGACTTCCTTATTAATGTTGTTGTCGCTCAAACAGTCGGTAACAGACTTGACCCGCGGTCTTCTCTCTATGCAGGTGCCAGTGTGCTGGAATGGAGCCTAAAGCCAACTCTTTTTCTGTTTCAATATAAATCATAGCGTCATCAGCGAGCCACCCATTGCTTTCCAAGAGCTCAACGGCTTCATCGAGCAGACCTTTACGAAAAGGAGGATCGATAAAGACAACGTGATGAGGTGTTCCCGGCTGCTTTAAGTAACTCAGCGCATCAGTGTTGATGGCTTGTAAGTTATCGCCTTTAAGTGAGGCGATATTGGTTTGCAGCTGTTTGAAGGCTTGTGGGTTTAGCTCAAGCAAAGTGACCATTTCAGCTTGGCGAGAAGCCGCTTCAAAGCCCAAACCACCTGAACCTGCAAACAAGTCTAGGCATTTTGCACGTGGCACATCTTGCGCAAGCCAGTTAAACAGCGTCTCTTTGACACGGTCAGTGGTTGGTCTAAGACCTTCGGCATCATGAACAGGCAGTTTTCTTCCTCTCCATAAGCCGCTAATAATACGAACAAAGCCTGTTGATGGCTTTTTTTGTGATGTGTTTTGCTGGCGACGTCTTACCATAGATTTTTTGACCGCTAATAAAGTGATACTATACCCAGTCGCTCAGCAGTTAAGCCCTGAGTACAGCCCAAATTTGTTGATGCCAAAGTGTATACCATCACTCTAGTAGTGAAAACTTTTCACTTTGTTGTCATTTATCTTTTCTGAGTCGGGATAATACCCACAGAAAAGAGTCTGATTAAATTAAGACGATCTAGGATAGCCCCAGATGACGGAAAAAAAGAAGCGCGGATTACTCTCTTGGCTTGGTTTTGGCGATGAAGAACAAGCAAAACAATCCGTAGAAGAAAAAGAACAGATTGAGACTGGTACACAGCAACAAGACACTGAAGTTGTTGAAGAGACCGTCGAAGAAGTTAAAGCTCAACCTGCAGAAGCAGAAGCAGAAGCAGAAGCAGAAGCAGAAGTAATCGAAGAAACGCCTCAAGAGGTGGTGGAGCCTCAGCAGCCAAGAGTGGCAGAGCAAGAGAAGCCAACCGAAAGCTTCTTCGCTCGCTTAAAGCGTAGCTTGGCACGCACAAAAGCGAATATTGGCGCAGGTTTCTTTGGTTTGTTCAAAGGCAAAGAAATTGATGATGAGCTGTTTGAAGAGCTTGAAGAACAGTTACTGATTGCCGATGTGGGCATGGATACCACATTAAAAATCATTAATAACCTGACAGAGAAAGCGTCTCGCCAAGATCTGAAAGATGGTGAAGCTTTGTATGGTCTACTAAAAGAAGAGATGGCCGAGATCTTATCAACGGTAGAAAAGCCGCTTGAAGTGGATACGACAAAAACACCTTACGTGATCTTAATGGTTGGCGTAAATGGTGTCGGTAAAACAACCACGATTGGTAAACTTGCCAAACAGTTCCAAGCTGAAGGTAAGAAAGTGATGCTTGCTGCGGGTGATACTTTCCGCGCTGCAGCTGTAGAGCAGCTGCAAGTTTGGGGTGAACGTAACAATGTTCCGGTTGTGGCTCAGCATACTGGTGCTGACAGTGCATCGGTTATTTATGATGCGATTGAATCGGCGAAAGCAAAAGGTGTGGATGTTGTTATTGCTGATACAGCGGGTCGCTTACAAAACAAAGCGAACCTAATGGAAGAGCTGCGCAAGATTGTCCGCGTGATGCAGAAAGTCGATGGTTCTGCGCCGCATGAAATCATGCTGACGCTTGATGCCGGTACCGGTCAAAATGCCATTAGCCAAGCTAAACTGTTTAGTGATGTTGCACCGTTAACGGGTATTACACTAACCAAGTTAGACGGTACAGCTAAAGGTGGTGTGATCTTCGCGCTAGCGGATCAGTTCCAAATTCCAATTCGCTATATTGGTGTGGGTGAAGGCATTGATGACCTGCGTCCATTTGAAACACAAGAGTTTATCGACGCTCTATTTAGCCGAGAAGACTAATACCCATAAGACTAAAAGCCGCAGTGTTGTGAAACCTCTGCGGCTTTTTGGCGACAACTACTGTTAAGACGTTCGTAAGAGGGATTTCGGGTGATAAAATTTCAGCAAGTGAGTAAAGCTTACCGTGGTGGTCGACAAGCTTTGCAAAAGGTCGATTTTCACCTTCGTCGTGGTGAGATGGCTTTTCTTGGCGGTCATTCTGGTGCCGGTAAGAGTACGTTGCTCAAGTTGATTTGTGCCATAGAGCGTCCTACCGACGGTAAGATTAGCTTTAATGATCACGACATCACACGAATTCCCAGCAAAGACATCCCATTCTTGCGCCGAAACATTGGCATAGTGTTTCAAGACCATCGCTTACTGATGGACCGCAGTGTGTTTGATAACGTGGCACTGCCGATGCGTATTGAATCCATTTCTGAAAATGAGATTAAGCGTCGTGTCTCGGCTGCGCTAGACAAAACTGAGCTGCTAGACAAAGCCAAATGTTTGCCAAGCCAACTGTCGGGCGGTGAGCAGCAACGAGTGGGTATTGCTCGTGCAGTCGTGAATCGACCGACCTTGCTGTTAGCGGATGAGCCGACAGGTAACTTAGATCCTGATTTATCTAACCGAGTTCTAAAGTTGTTTGAAGAGTTCAACCGAGCGGGGGTAACGATTCTTTTAGCAACGCACGACTTGGGGTTAGTGAACACTCGCCCACAGTACCGTCATCTAGAACTAAACCAAGGTTTTTTGAGTGAGGTTGAAGATTATGGCCGCTAATACTCGTAACAAGAAAACCAATACATCACGCACTAAAAATCGCGTTAAGCGTGATAGCTTTATTACTGTTCATTTCAAGCAAGCAAAAGCTTCACTTCGAGAGTTCTGGCTTCGTCCACTGGGCAATATGCTGACATTGGCGGTTATCTCAATGGCATTGGCTATGCCTTCGGCACTTTATCTTCTTGGTAAGAATATTTCTGAAGCCTCAAGAAATGTAACCAGCCCATCGCAAGTGAGTGCTTACATAAAAGAGCAGACCCCTGAAGCGCGCGTTATGGTGCTCAAAGACCAACTGGAAAGTTCTCTTGATATTAGCAGCGTGGAATATGTTTCCCCGCAGCAAGGTCTTGATGATCTCAGCCAATACTCCGGCTTTGAACGTGCGATCACTATGCTGGATGATTACGCGCTGCCTGGTGTATTAGTGATTACCCCAAGTAGTGACGATAAAGAAGCGATTAAGAGGTTAGCTGATCGCGTTGCAACGGAAGAGGGGATTACCGATGTTCGTTTGGATGAAGATTGGCTAACTCGTCTGGATGCGATCAAGAATCTAGTAGCGGGTATTGTCGTCACGCTATCTGTGTTGATGTTGGGTTCAGTCTTTCTAATTGTGGGCAATACACTGCGTTTTAACGTATTAGCCAATAAAGAAGAAATTCAAACGATGAAGCTGATTGGTGCAACCAATAGCTACATTCTTCGCCCTTACCTCTATTCAGGGATGTGGTTTGGCTTACTTGGCGCCATCATAGCGTGGGTTTTGACTGCGGTAATCACAGTTTTGCTTAATAACAGTGTTGAGCAATTGGCCTTACTGTATGATAGCCGCTTTAGGTTGGTCGGGCTGAGTTGGGATGAATCCCTACTACTTGTCATGCTAGGCACTTTCCTTGGTTGTCTTGCTGCTAGAGTGTCAGCGCAGCGCCATTTGAAAGAAATTGAGCCCGTTTAAATTGAACCTGTTTATTTTGCTGCTGTCATAATATTGAAAAAAGTACACGCTACCGTGTACTTTTGTCTTGTGTAGACAGTTTGTTTATGCATAATAACTTTCCCCCTGCTTGAAACCTGTTCACTTTAGGTTCAAGATTGATGGGTTAAAAATAACTCCAGATCAGAGATTGATGAGGAACTGAATGACAAATCAAGCATACCCAATGGCAGCTGTGACTCAAGATAGCTTAGATAGCTACATTCGATCAGCCAACAGCTACCCAATGCTAACTCCTGAAGAGGAGCGTGATTTAGCAGAGAGACTGCATTACGACGGTGAAATCGAGGCAGCAAAAGGGTTAATCCTTTCGCACCTGCGTTTTGTTGTGCACGTAGCTCGCGGTTATTCAGGTTATGGCCTGCCAATGGCTGACCTTGTTCAAGAAGGTAATATTGGTCTGATGAAGGCGGTTAAGCGCTTTAACCCTGAAGTGGGTGTTCGCTTGGTGTCATTCGCAGTTCACTGGATCAAAGCTGAGATCCATGAATATGTGCTTCGTAACTGGCGTATCGTTAAGATTGCAACCACCAAAGCGCAACGCAAACTGTTCTTCAACTTACGTAAATCGAAAAAGCGTTTAGGCTGGTTCAACAATGGTGAAGTTGAAACAGTGGCAAGAGAGCTAGGTGTTGAGCCTTCTGAAGTTCGTGAAATGGAATCTCGTTTAGCAGCGCAAGACGCAACGTTCGAGATGCCAACTGACGATGATGATGCTGGTACTTCATATACAGCGCCAATGGTTTATCTAGAAGATAAATCATCCGATGTTGCAGACAACGTTGAAGCAGCAAACTGGGAAGCGCACACTAACAATCGTTTAGGTCTAGCACTTAAGAGCCTAGATGAGCGTAGCCAACACATTGTTCGTTCTCGTTGGTTAGATGACAACAAGTCAACGTTGCAAGAATTGGCAGAAACCTACAGCGTATCGGCTGAACGTATTCGTCAGCTTGAAAAGAACGCAATGAAAAAACTGAAAGCGGCGGTCGGTGAGTTTTAAGCCCTTTAGTTAATCAGAATCTTTAAAGCCGAGGTCATATGATCTCGGCTTTTTTATTGCCGATCATAAAGTGTGTTTTGTATCTAATACGTTGATCGAACAGCAAGCGATTGCCTGTGGGTAACTCTGTGGTAAATTTCTTTGCTATCTGTCAGAAAGCAGGGTGAATAAAGGCTTCAAGCGGCCATGTTTGATGGGGATACTTTCTTCTTTACACACAATCAAATAAGGATCATCACTATATATAGTGGATCCAGTATTAATAAAACACTTTATCAACGCAATCCACAGTTTTATCCACAGTTGATGAAAATATGATCTCTGGTGGATAACCTTACAGAGCCCGTGTACTTGTTGAGCACTGGATAGGTTACAATGGCGGCAAATAATATCGGTACGAAGAGAAAGAAAATGGACCAGTTCAAGCATATTGATGTCGAAGGTGCACACAACCTACTTCAAGAAGGAGAAGCGCGCATGGTAGACATCCGTGATCCTCAATCCTTTGCAGTTGCTCACGCAGAAGAGGCTTTTCACCTAACTAATGACTCAATCGTCTCTTTTATGGATGAAGTTGAGTTTGAGCAACCTGTCCTGGTTATGTGCTACCACGGGATCAGCAGCCAAGGCGCTGCCCAGTATTTGATTAACCAAGGCTTTGAGCAGGTGTATAGTGTTGATGGTGGCTTTGAAGCGTGGCAAAGAGCTCAACTACCGACACAGTCTAATTTAGGGTAAGCGTATGCACAGACTCATCTCTCTCAATAATCCAAGAATGGCTCAGGCCTTTATTGATTACATGGCCTCACGTCATATTGATGTTCAAATGATGCCTGAGGGAGAAGGGCAATTTGCTTTGTGGCTGACCGACAGCCAGTTATTGGTAGAAGTGGAAGCGGAACTGAATCATTTCTTATCTGATCCTTCCAACAGCAAATATCAAGCGGCATCGTGGGACATGGCGGAATCTCGAAAAAGTCAGTTTCGTTATAACTCCCCCAGCATGCTTGCGATGATTAAAGCCAAAGCTGGGCCTGTAACTTTGCTGGTTATGCTGGCTTGTTCGGTGATTTTTATCATGCAACAGCTTGGAGCGGGCAACGCTGTCTTTTCAATGCTTCATTTCCCCGCCTTTACTGGACAAGAATGGCAGTTATGGCGCTGGGTAAGCCATGCACTACTGCACTTTTCTGTCATGCACATCGCATTTAATTTACTCTGGTGGTGGCAGCTAGGTGGCGATATCGAGCAGAGGCTTGGTACTGGGAAACTTCTTCAATTGTTTGTTGTATCGGCTGCACTGTCAGGTGCAGGGCAGTACTGGGTTGAGGGCGCCAACTTTGGTGGCTTATCTGGGGTGGTTTATGCGTTAGTCGGCTACCTATGGATGATTGGCTACAAAGCGCCGCAACTAGGGCTGAACATACCGAAACCTATCATTGGGTTTATGCTTGTGTGGCTAGTGCTTGGATTTATGCAGCCCTTTATGGCGATTGCGAATACCGCTCACTTGGTCGGGTTATTATCTGGTGTTGCCATTGGCTTGCTAGATGCTAGTCGGGCCAATGCAAAATAATTAATACAAAAAGCGGCGATATACGCCGCTTTTTCGTTTTAACTAGACTCGGTTACTGATACAAGTATTTCGTGAACAGCAGATCGGCGATAATCGTTTTTCCAGTTTCAGGCAGCAGGGTTTCATTGAGCTGACTGACTAGAGTCTTACGCAAATCCTCACGCCCTGCCAATGAGGTAATGGTGTCTTCAGACTGTTTCCCCAATAGCTCAATCACAGCGTCTCTAATCAATGGTTGGTGCAATTCAATCACACTCAAATCTGCTTCACTGGCAACCATAATGTCTATACGGACTTGTATGTAACCAAGGCTGTTCCCCTTGGTATAGAAGTTGGTGGTTAAATCTGGCTCAAGTGTGAAATACGCCAGTTTGGTTGCAGCTTCCTCTTCTGCAAAACTTGGCAAGCTAACGAGTAGACTTAAAGCGCAAAATATTTGGGCTAGGTAACGTTTAATCATATTTATAACTTTTCTTTCTTCCAATCACGATACTCGAATCGCCTGAGTCTTGTTACAATAGAGCATCTATTTGTAATAAAAATGCGTTAATCACTCTGAGCAGTGGTTAACATCAGAGATCGAAGCTTTATTGTACGACGATATGGCTACTTATTGAATACTAGTATGAATCAATCGACTGCGCTTTATTTATCAGCATTACGTCAAGTTAATTGGCAACATCCTGATAATTTTAGCTTTCCAACACAAAGTGCAAAACAGTGGTTATTAGAACAGGGCTCATTATCACGTTTATTAGAGTCTTACTGCCAATCGTTGAGCGTAGACTTGCTGCATAACAAAATCGTCAAAGCTGAAAAGCTTAATGAACAGGAAGTCTCGCTGTTGGCAAACGAGGAGTGTTTGCTGCGTAAGGTTGTTCTAAAAGGTGACGGTCAGGAGTGGGTATTAGGCCGTACCCTGATCCCGCAATCATCGATGGAAAATCAACAGTACGACTTGACTCAACAGGGTGACATTCCATTAGGCTTGACGGTGTTTAGCGCCAATGATGTTAAGCGTGATGCGTTGCAAGTTGGTGTGGTTGAGTTAGATGGCACGACGTTACTTGCTCGTCGCTCACGCTTGTGGATGAATCAAAAACCTATGTTGGTGGCAGAGTTGTTTCTGCCTACGGCCCCTATTTATACCAAGGAGAGTGTTTAATGACGTCGGATAAAGCGGTGGCTTTCTGGCAATTAATGCGCATGGATAAGCCTATTGGAACGTTACTCCTGCTTTGGCCTACGTTATGGGCTCTGATCATTTCAGCGCAAGGCATCCCTGATTTGAAAGTGCTGATTGTCTTTATATTAGGGGTGATCTTCATGCGGGCTGCTGGATGTGTGATTAATGATTTCGCTGATCGTAAAGTGGACGGCCATGTTAAACGCACCAAGCAACGTCCACTTCCATCTGGGCGTGTTTCATCGAAAGAGGCAATTGCGCTCTTTTTGGTGTTAGCGATCAGCTCATTTGTGCTGGTATTGAGCATGAATACGTTAACCATTCAGCTCTCTTTCGTCGGTATCGTACTGGCGTTTATCTACCCATTTATGAAGCGCTACACCCATTTGCCTCAGCTCTTTCTTGGCTTAGCATTCAGTTGGGCAATCCCAATGGCATGGGCTGCACAAGCGAATGAAGTGCCAATGATGGTGTGGTTTATCTTTGTTATTAATGCGCTTTGGACGATTGCCTATGACACGCAATACGCGATGGTCGATAGAGACGACGACTTAAAAATAGGTATCAAGTCGACCGCGATTTTATTTGGGCGCTTTGACAAGATGGTGATTGGAGCGCTTCAGTTAGTCACACTGGCGATGCTGATGTATGTGGGTACTTGGTATCAGTTAGGGGCGAGCTATTACTGGAGTCTGTTAGTGGCCGGTGCTTTGTTTGTCTTCCAGCAGCATTTGATTCGCCACCGTGATCGCGACTTATGTTTCAGAGCATTTTTAAACAATAACTATGTCGGCATGGTGGTGACCATCGGCTTGTTTATCGCATTCCTATAAAAAAGGGCATCCATTGGATGCCCTTTCTATTCTTACCAAAACCTTATGACTCAGTCACTTCGGTCGTTTGGTGAATACTCTCTTCAATGGTTAAGCGAACTTCTGGATAAAGCATCGAATAGAGAAGGCTAGCTAGCTGCTCACTCTTCGCATTATCGCAGTTTCCATCGTTGTCTAAGTAAGCTTGCTGTTTCAGCGTCGTAAACAGAGCAGAGAACACCCCTTTATCAAAGAACTCTGGGGCGTTAATGCCGTGTAGGCGGCCTAAACGTTGAGCAATGTCTTGGCTCTTTTGCTCAAGGTCAGCTTTACCAAACTCAGGATTAGCCACGAGCAGGTTCAGTGCAATTGAGTAACGTTGAAGTGTTTCTGTGATGGTACGGCCTAGCAGTACCAAAACTTGGCTGTTGGCTGGATTAATCGCGACTTGCTTATCTTCAGACAGGTTTAAAAGGCCTTGGCTTACTAGCTCATCAACATACGACTTAGTTAGAGCATCCAGCTTGTCTTCATCGACGCTCAAAAACAGTTCTTGCTTTAGGAACGGATAAATCAATGCGACGTTTTTCTGAATTTGCTCTAGCGATAGACTTTGATGGCGCACAAGCATCTGAGCAATTAGAGATGGCAGTGCCAACAAGTGAATAATGTTGTTGCGGTAGTAAGTCATCAAGATCGACTGATTGCGATCGAGAGAGACAATATCGCCCATGCTGTCGGTTTCGATCATAAACTTATCAAGAGACTGAGCATGCTTAACGAGTGATTCAGCATCATCCTCAGGCACTGTGTAAGTTGAAGAGTAAGGTACATTCTTCAAAATAGATAAGTAGCAGTCGATTTGATTAATCAAGCTATCGTGAGACAGTGCGCGTTGACGAGAAGCAAGCAGCGCCGTCGCACAAAGTGTTAAGGCGTTAGTCGCGGCAGCGTCATTGATGTGAGTCATCATCTTAGTGGCAAGGTCGTTCACCACTGGGTTCAACCATTGAGGTTTGCTTGAGCCCATAGGATCGATGTCTTTCGTCCATTCCGGAGCTTTGTCATTCAGATATTGGTTAAGCGGAATAGGCTCACCAAAGTTAACATAGCCTTGGCCGAAATTGCGCAGCTTACGGATAGTACGTAACACGAGACTCGCATTCTCTTTCTCTTTACGTTTACCGCGCAGCTCTTTCGCGTAAGTACCCACTTCCATTACGTGCTCATAACCGATATAAACAGGCACCAACGTCACTGGACGGTTTAGGCCACGGAGCATCGCTTGGATTGTCATCGCCAACATGCCCGTTTTCGCTTGCAATAGTCGGCCTGTACGCGAGCGTCCACCTTCACTGAAGTATTCAACCGAATACCCTTTAGAGAAGAGTTCAGCCAGATACTCACGGAAGATGGTTGAGTAAAGTTTATTGCCTTTAAAGCTACGGCGAATAAAGAACGCACCACCTCGGCGGAAAATAGGGCCAGCAGGGAAGAAGTTCAGGTTAATACCCGCTGCAATGTGCGGTGGCACCATACCTTCACGATAAAGTACATATGACAGCAGTAGGTAATCCATGTGGCTACGGTGACAAGGGACATAAACAATCTCATGGCCATCTTGCGCGAGCTTACGAACGGTCGCTGCGTTGGTGATATTCAAACCTTGATAGATGCGATTCCATAGCCAACCAAGCGCTCGCTCACCGTTTTTGATCAGTGAGTAAGAGAAGTCAGCCGCAATCTCATCCATCATGGCATGCGCTTCTTTGCGCGCTTTCTCTATCGAGATGTTTTTCGCTTTCGCTTCATCTTCAATTGCTTTCTCAATCGCTTTCGATTTCATTAAGCGGTTAAACAGAGCTTGTCGATTTGGCAAGTTAGGACCAGAAGCCGCTAACTTTTGACGTGAAAAGTGGATACGAGCCACGCGCGCTAACTTATGAGCGATAGATTGATCAGTGCCGTGTGAATCCGCCATGTAGCGAAGTGAAACCACTGGGCTGATACGAATCAGACAGTCACGCCCTGCTAGCAGCATTGCTTTGGCTTTTTGCGGCCCATTGAGCGATTGAAGGTAAGGCTTGTGTGAAGACTCTTTACCTGGCTTTCGACCCCAAAGTACAGTCGTTGGGATAATTTGCACATCCAGTTCAGAATCAAACTGGTGCAATTCTAGCAAGTCCGAGAATAGAGTGACGGAATCGCTTGGTACATCGGCATCATTACCGACAACAGTATCGCGCACAGAAGTAAAGACATAACGGTTGAATGACTTACCGTTTATCTCTACAGGTTCAAGAGGATCAGGCAGTCCTAGTTTGACTACTTGAGATTGTAGTGCAAGCAAATCCACATCAGAGCGATATGGTAGGGCGTAGACAATGGGCTTGTTTGTATCAATGCTATGATCTTCAATTGGGTTTGAAGGAATAGTGGTCCCTTTCACTAATACTGACATTGGCAGTTTTAGCAGAGAACGCGATAACATTCGTCCAGAAGACATAAGGTTCTTAGCCTCGAATAGATGTTGTGCATAAGCGCATGACAGACAGTCTAACTATAGATGCCGTAGTGCACTTAGGCGGGTATTTTTATAGCCGGCAAGGATAACAGAAACTGGTCGAACCTTTTACTTATTATTGCTTATGAAAGCAGCAATTTTTACTCTTAGATGAGTTATACGATAAATAGAATAGAGAAACCAACTTGCAACCCAAGACTACTCATGGATTAAAACGCATCAAAAACGCGACTCGCTACTCATGCCAAGGGCTAAAAGCTGCGTTTAAAAACGAACCCGCTTTTCGAGAAGAGGTACTACTGGCTTCAATCATGATTCCAATCGCCCTCATTTTTGCTGACGGTCAACTAAATCGCGTATTGCTGATTGGCAGTGTGGTACTGGTATTGGTGGCAGAGCTCTTTAACAGTGCGATTGAAGCGGTCGTCGATCGAGTCGGCACAGAGCATCATGAACTGGCAGGAAGAGCAAAAGATATTGGCTCTGCAGCGGTAATGGTGACCATGCTGCTAACGGGTTATACATGGTTAGAAATCCTGATTTTTTAAACTCGCTAAAAAACAATCAATTGGCTTTTCATTTAACCAATTACTGGATATACTCACAGTTAACTGTATAAAAAGACAGGTGACTCATGAAGCCGTTAACGCCCCGCCAACAACAAGTTTTCGACCTGATCAAAAATAAAATTGATCATACTGGTATGCCGCCAACTCGTGCAGAAATTGCTCGTGAACTCGGCTTCCGTTCAGCTAATGCTGCTGAAGAACATTTAAAAGCGCTTGCTCGTAAAGAAGCGATCGAGATTATTCCTGGTGCCTCTCGTGGTATCCGTATCTTGCTAGAAGATGCTGCGAATGATGAAGAAGGCCTTCCACTGATTGGTCAAGTAGCTGCTGGTGAACCGATCTTGGCTCAAGAGCATGTAGAGACGCATTACCAAGTTGACCCGGGTATGTTCAAGCCTCAAGCGGACTTCTTGCTGCGTGTTAATGGCGAGAGTATGAAAGACATCGGTATCATGGATGGCGACCTTTTGGCGGTACACAAAACTCAAGACGTTCGTGACGGCCAAGTCGTTGTGGCACGTGTTGATGAAGATGTGACGGTTAAGCGTTTGGAGCGTAAAGGCTCGACGGTGTTACTGCATGCTGAAAACGAAGAGTTTGCGCCAATTAAGGTTGATTTGACCAGTCAGCACCTATCGATTGAAGGTCTTGCTGTCGGTATCATCCGTAATACGGACTGGATGTAATCTCTCTACTTGAGATTTATTCTCACTTATTGATTTTGTAAGTGATATTCATTATCATCTTCTTTCTGGCTACGGAAGGAAGATGACAATGGCCACCAAACAGACATCAGCAAAACATCGCTATCAAATCCCTACTAATCTGTTGCAACCATTATGGCTTCGTAGTCGAGAAAGCCTAGTAGACGACGGACTTGTCTATGATCCTATTGCGGCGCGTGCCTGCCAACAGTGTCAACTCGCTCCAGAATGTTTTTCTGGGGATATCGATCAAAAACAACTGCTTCATGCCACCCTCACTCAACTGTGTGACCAACAAGTGTCTGCATTTATCAAGCGCAACCCTGATGGTTGGATAGTGAATGTTGGTGCTGGCCTCGATACCCGCTTCTATCGCGTAGACAATGGTCGTTGCCACTGGCTAGAACTCGATATCACTGAAAACCTTCTGTGGCGCCAGAAACTGTTCCATAACAGTGAGCGTTATCACCATGTTTGTGGCAGCGTCGATGATCTTAGTTGGTTAGAGTTGTTACCTATCCCTGAAAAAGCCCCAGTAATGATTGTATGTGAACACGCATTGCTAGATTGCACCCAGCAACAAGTCGCTAAATTTATCCAAGCTTTGGGCTGTCATTTTGATAGTGCAAGAGCTTGTGTGGTACTAGCGGGGGATCTAAGTGCCTCTAAACTTGGGCAAAAAATGGGGTCGGGTGAGTATGGCCACGGTTATGCCGCACCGGGTGATAGCATGCTTGGTTACTTACCTTGGGCGCGCTGGGCAAAAACTTATCATCCCCTTGAGCAAAATTGTGGACGTTGGAAAATGTGGCAACGTTGGCTCACCAAAATTAACTTCCTCAAACAGCGTTTAACACCAGTAGTAGTTCAGCTTCGCTGGTGATCTCTGTACACTTGTCACTCAACTTTTCACTGAGTGACAACGTGCAGATAATCCAAACTCTTTCCAATCGCGATATGCACAAGCAAGTCCTGCTGCTCGCGATCCCTATGGTCCTTTCTAATATCACTGTCCCTTTGCTTGGATTGGTGGATGCTGCCGTTATTGGTCACTTAGATCATGCTTGGTATTTGGGTGGTGTTGCGCTTGGCAGTACGATGATCAGCGTGACATTTTGGCTGCTTGGCTTTTTACGTATGTCGACGACAGGATTAGCGGCTCAAGCTTATGGGGCACAAGGCAAGCACCAACTAGGATTAGTGTTTACCCAAGGTATGGCGATGGCATTTGGCTTTGCAGCCTTGTTTTTGCTATTCCATTCGTTTATCGCTGATTGGGTATTTAGTTTTAGTGACGCCAGTGAACAAGTCAAACATTACGGGCAGCAGTATTTCTCAATCCGTGCTTGGAGTGCACCAGCTGCACTTGCTAACTTCGTTTTACTTGGTTGGCTGCTTGGTACCCAAAATGCCAAGGCTCCGATGTGGATGGTCATCATCGCCAATGTCACCAATATCGCCTTAGATGTCTTGTTTGTCATAGGTTTTGGCTGGAAAGTCGAAGGTGCGGCTCTCGCTTCTGTTATTGCTGACTATACAGGGATGAGCTTCGGTCTGTGGTGTGTATGGCGTAAGTGGAGCCAAGAAAATCTACCGCCGTTAATCGGTTTAATTAAAGACACCACCAATGGACTGAGTCGATTCGTCAAACTTAATCGTGACATCTTCCTACGCTCTTTATGTTTGCAGGCGACATTTACTTTCATGACGTTTCAAGGTGCCAGTTTTGGCGATGAAATCGTGGCAGCTAATGCGGTGTTGATGAGCTTTTTGATGATGATTTCCTACGGTATGGACGGCTTTGCTTATGCAATGGAGGCGATGGTGGGGAAAGCTATAGGCGCTAAAGATAGAGCGCAGCTTAACCAATCTCTGATCGGTACCTTCTTTTGGAGCCTTGTTATTTGCTTGGGATTGACCTTCATTTTTAGTTTGTTGGGATCAAGCCTGATCAGTTTGATCACTGATATAGAGCGAGTTCATTCCATCGCCTTAGAGTATTTACCGTGGTTGGTCGCTATGCCATTGGTTTCGATGTGGTGCTTTTTGTTGGATGGTATTTTTATCGGAGCGACAAAAGGCAAGGAGATGCGAAACAGCATGTTCGTATCCACCTGTGCTTTCTTTGCTTTCTTCTATCTAGCAAGTAGCTGGGGCAATCATGCGCTTTGGTTTGCCATGTTGGGCTTTATGGGAATGCGAGGAGCGACGCTAGCGATTATATTATTCAGCCAATGGAGAAGAGATGCGTTTCTCTCTTAGTAGGGTGAAGCAGTCGTAAAAGCCGAATCATCGTGATTCGGCTTTTTTGTCGGTGATATTGATTATTACAAATGAGTAAAAATGATTTTCAAATTACTGGGATTATCATTATTTGGAAAATATCTAAAATAGCCACCAACAAAACGACGCAGCGGCATGAGAAATCCTCAGCTACGCTTATGACGTCACTCCCTACACTGAGAATTAAGGAAATATCCATGACTCTTGAACTCAAGCCAGGTCAAACACATATTCAATCTAAAGCGATGGTTGCATGGGCTGCGGGCGAACCACTGAAGCGTGAAACTGTTGATGTTGAACTGCCAAAAGCTGGCGAAGTATTAGTACGTATTGTTGCGACCGGTGTTTGTCACACTGACGCGTTCACGCTATCTGGTGATGATCCAGAGGGCATCTTCCCATCAATCCTAGGCCATGAAGGTGGCGGCATTGTTGAAATGGTTGGTGAAGGCGTAACAAGCGTTGAAGTTGGCGACCACGTTATTCCACTTTACACAGCAGAGTGTGGCGAATGTAAGTTCTGTAAGTCAGGTAAAACCAACCTTTGTCAGGCCGTTCGTGAAACTCAGGGTAAGGGTCTAATGCCAGATGGCACAAGCCGCTTCTCTATCAACGGTGAGCCAATTTATCACTACATGGGCTGTTCGACTTTCTCTGAGTACACGGTTCTTCCAGAAATCTCACTAGCGAAAGTAAGCAAAGAAGCGCCACTTGAAGAAGTCTGTCTGCTTGGTTGTGGTGTAACAACGGGGATGGGCGCGGTTCTTAACACAGCGAAAGTTGAAAAAGGCGATACTGTTGCGGTATTTGGCCTAGGTGGGATCGGTCTATCTGCAATCATCGGCGCTCGTATGGCTGGTGCAAGCCGCATCATCGGCGTTGATATCAATGAGAGCAAATTTGACCTAGCAAAACAGCTTGGTGCGACTGATGTTATCAATCCTCAAAAATTCGATAAGCCAATCCAAGACGTTATCGTTGAGATGACAGACGGTGGTGTTGACTACTCATTCGAATGTATCGGTAACGTAAACGTGATGCGTCAAGCACTTGAGTGTTGTCACAAAGGTTGGGGTGAATCAGTCATCATCGGTGTAGCGGGTGCAGGTCAAGAGATCTCAACTCGTCCATTCCAACTAGTAACAGGTCGTGTATGGCGTGGCAGCGCTTTCGGTGGCGTTAAAGGCCGCTCTGAACTGCCAGAAATCGTAAACCGTTACATGGCAGGTGAGTTTGGTCTTCAGGAGTTCATCACTCATACAATGAGCCTTGATGAAGTAAACGATGCATTCGACCTAATGCACAAAGGTGAATCTATCCGTACTGTTCTACACATGGACAGATAATCACCTGAGTCTTTGGACAGCCTTTACCAGAGACTAGTGTCTACTTTGCAGAATCTTGTTCACCACCTTTCGCCCGGGAGGTGGTGATATTCATTTTGTTTAGAGTAAGGCTCTCGCCGTGCTTTAACCAAAGTGAATGTTTTGTATTTAACCGTCAGCCTTATGGAGCACTATCATGACTATCGAAAATATTAGCCAAGCCAAGGTTGCTGGTGGTTGGCATAAGCAATATAGCCACGACTCTTCAACACTTAACTGCAACATGCGCTTTGCTATTTTCTTGCCGCCGAATGCTTCCAAAGCTAATCCAGCGCCTGTGCTCTACTGGCTATCGGGCTTAACCTGCACAGATGAAAACTTCATGCAAAAAGCGGGCGCCTTTCGCCGAGCCGCTGAACTGGGCATTGCGATTGTCGCGCCAGATACCAGCCCACGCGGTGAAAATGTCGCTGATGATGAAAGTTACGATCTTGGCCAAGGTGCTGGTTTTTACCTAAATGCGACGCAAGAACCTTGGTCACGTCACTATCATATGTATGACTACGTGACAGAAGAGCTGCCTGCGCTTATCGAAGCTAATTTCCCTGTATCAAGCATTAAGTCTATCTCTGGTCATAGCATGGGCGGTCATGGAGCCTTAACGATTGGCCTTAAGAATGCTCAGCATTTCCGTTCAATTTCAGCATTCAGTCCGATCAGCAACCCAATGCAATGTCCTTGGGGGCAAAAAGCATTTAACGCTTACTTGGGTAATGATTTTGAAACGTGGAAGCAGTACGACGCGAGTGAACTGCTTAAACAAGCACAAGCGAAGCTGCCTATTTTGGTTGACCAAGGTGATGCTGATGGCTTCTTAGTCGAGCAACTGAAACCAGAAATGCTACAAGCAGCTGCCAAAGAGCATGATTCAGATGTTGAAATCCGTATTCAACCTGGCTACGACCACAGCTACTACTTCATCTCAAGCTTTATCAATGATCACTTAGACTTTCATGCGGCTTACTTGAATCAGTAAAGCTGTACGTTAAACAATAAAAAGCCGCGCCTCTATCGAGCAGCGCGGCTTTTTTCATTCTAGGAAAGCTTAAAACAGACGGTTTAGGCCGTTTAATGCAGCCACACGGTAAGCTTCCGCCATAGTTGGGTAGTTGAAAGTGGTGTTAACGAAATACTCGATGGTATTCGCTTCACCTTTTTGCTCCATGATCGCCTGACCGATGTGAATGATTTCCGCTGCACGTTCACCGAAGCAGTGTATACCGAGAATTTCTTTGGTCTCACGGTGGAAGAGAATCTTCAAGCTGCCGATATCTTTGCCTGCAATTTGTGCACGAGCAAGATGTTTAAATGAAGAGCGACCTACCTCATATGGGACTTTAGCTGCCGTAAGCTCTTGTTCGGTTTTACCCACAGAACTGATTTCTGGAATGGTGTAGATGCCCGTCGGAATGTCTTCGATTAGGTTGCCTTCGGCTTGACCTTTGTTAATCGCTTGAGCAACAAAGCGGCCTTGGTCATAGGCGGCACTTGCAAGGCTAGGGTAGCCAATCACATCACCAACAGCGTAAACATGCTCAACTTCCGTCTGGTAGTTACCATCCACTTTTAGCTGACCGCGAGAATCGGCTTCAAGACCAACCGCTGATAGATTCAATTTATCTGTGTTACCAGTTCGGCCATTAGCATAAAGAATACAGTCAGCGCGCATCTTCTTACCTGACTCTAGGTGAACAATGACCCCATCTTCAGTACCTTCAATCTTCTCAAACGTTTCATCATTACGAATCACGACACCACTGTTCCAGAAGTGGTAAGAGAGAGCATCAGAAACTTCGTTATCGAGGAAAGCGAGCAAGCGATCACGAGTATTAATAAGATCGGTTTTAACTCCAAGACCGCGGAAGATAGAAGCGTACTCACAACCAATCACACCTGCACCATAGATGATGATATGACGAGGGTCGTGTTTCAGGTTCAAAATAGAGTCACTGTCATAGATACGCTCGTGCGTGAAGTCGACACCTTCTGGTTGGTATGGGCGAGAGCCTGTCGCAATCACGAAACGGTCGGCACTGTACATTTCTTCGGTACCATCACTTTGCATGACAGCGATTGTGTACTTATCGATAAAACGCGCTGTACCAAAGATCAGGGAACACTGGTTGCGATCATAAAAGCCTTGGCGCAGGCGAGTTTGCTTATCAATGACTGACTTAGCATGGCCAAGGATATTAGAAAAGGTGGAATGTAGACTAGTGTTGTTATGGCAGAAGAGTGGGTTGTTGTTGAATTCAATGATTCGGCTGACGGCATGGCGGAGTGCTTTAGATGGGATAGTTCCCCAGTGCGTACAACCTCCTCCGACACTACTCTCTTTCTCCACAATGGCGACATTTAGCCCTGCTTTGGTTAATCCCATCGCTGCCCCTTCACCGCCAGGGCCACTACCAATCACGATGACATCAAAGTGGTTACTCTCCACCATAGTTTCTTCCTTGTTATAGAGTATTAACATTGCTTTAGCGAGATTTTAACCGATTCCATGGGTGCAGACACCCAAACCACCCCTAGAGAGTCGGTGGGATCACGTAGAATTACGCAAAAGCGTTAAATGGTATGTTGTATGTCTCTAATTGAGAGGTCAAAGATTGAAATCTCACTCTAACTCGGTTTAATTGCCACTCGATCGTCAAAGCGAGAGATTTAAGGTTATCTCCTTAGGTCAATCGTTGTATATTAAAGACAATCGCAGTACGAAATAGAAAAACAACTATGAAATCCATGGGAATACGAGCACAGCAGAAAGAAAAAACCCGTCGTTCTTTGATTGACGCTGCGTTCAGCCAACTGAGTGCCGACCGAAGCTTCTCTAACTTGAGTTTACGAGAGGTCGCACGTGAAGCTGGTATTGCTCCTACTTCATTTTATCGTCATTTCAAAGATATGGATGAGCTAGGTTTGACCATGGTCGACGAAGGCGGCTTACTGCTACGTCAATTGATGCGCCAAGCAAGACAACGAATTGTAAAAGAGGGCAGTGTTATTCGTACTTCGGTGGAAACCTTTATGGAGTTTATCGAGAGCAGCCCCAACGTGTTTCGTCTGTTATTGCGTGAGCGCTCGGGAACCTCTTTTGAGTTTCGAACTGCCGTTGCCCGTGAAATGCAGCATTTCGTTGCGGAAATGACCGAGTACTTGATCAGTACAGGAATGACACGTGATGAGGCGTTTACTCAAGCCGAAGCGTCAGTCACATTAGTTTTTAGTTCTGGTGCAGAAGCACTGGACTTAGAAAGACCTGAGCGAGATGAACTCGCCGACCGTCTAATTATGCAATTGCGAATGATTGCCAAAGGGGCATTCTGGTATCGCAAAGAACGTGAACGTAACCGATTAAAAGGTGGGATAGATTAATGTCGAATGAAACAAACCAAGTTAATCGTGGTTCTGAGAAAAAAACACTGGTACTTGCTTTGATTGCCGGTATGTGTGGTGACGCTGTGCTTTCATGGCTTACTATGAGTGAAGTGTCTTTCTCAATTTTTCCACTGATTGCTCTTGTCCTGTCAGTACAAGCTCTTTACCAAGAGTACCTAAACAACCCAGTATCTGAGGACATCCCATTGGTTGGCCTTGCTTGCTTCTTTGTAGGTGCGTTTGGTCACTCTGCTTTTGTTAAAGCTCAACACCCTGAAGCGGGTTCAAATATGTTAGCCATCTTTATCACGCTAGGCCTATTGTTATGGGTAGCGAAAAAGCTGGGCTTTCTGACACCAAAGACGGAAGCGAAAGCAGAATCATAATTTGATTCCATCGTCCAAATACAAAAAACGAGCCACTTGGCTCGTTTTTTAATGCGTGTGATTTATTAGGCTTTACGCTCTAGCAAAACACCGGCTTCCATATGGTGAGTATAAGGGAATTGATCGAACAGCGCGAAGCGTGTCACTTTGTGAGTTTCGCACAAGATATCTAAGTTCTCTTTTAATGTCTCAGGATTACACGAGATGTACATAATACGCTCGTAACCTTGCACCATCTTACAGGTGTCAATATCCATTCCTGAACGCGGTGGATCAACAAAAATCGTGTTGCAGTTGTAGCTCTTAAGATCCACGCCAGCATCTTGCAGGCGACGGAATTCACGCTTACCTTCGATGGCCTCAGTAAACTCTTCAGCAGACAGACGTAGGATCTGAACGTTATCAATGTTGTTCGCCGCAATATTGTATTGTGCTGACACAACCGATGGCTTTGCGAGCTCCGTTGCTAGTACTCGGTCAAAGTTTTGTGCCAGAGCAAGAGAGAAGTTACCGTTACCACAGTAAAGCTCAAGTAAGTCACCCGTGCTCTCTTGAGTACAGTCAATAGCCCACTCAAGCATCTTAGTGGCCACTTTGCCGTTAGGTTGCGTAAAACTGTTTTCTACTTGCTGGTAGATGTATGGCTTACCGTTAACGTCTAACTTCTCAATCACGTAATCGCGATCCAGAACAATCTTCATCTTACGTGCGCGACCAATGATATTAAGGTTAAAACCTTCATCATTCAGGCTTTGCTTAAGTGCTTTTGCATTTTCAATCCACTCATCATCTAGCTGACGGTGATAAAGCAGAGATACTAGAATTTCACCACTTAGTGTCGATAGAAAATCAACTTGGAACAGTTTACGACGTAAAGAGTCGTTGTTTTTCATTGCGTCGATAAGCAGTGGCATCAAGTCGTTAATCAGGCGACTCGCTGCTGGGAACTGGTCAACGCGGTATTTCTCACGAGTCTCTTGATTGAACATGATGTAATACATGTCATCGCCTTCATGCCAAACACGGAACTCAGCACGCATGCGGTAGTGTTGCTCTGGAGACTCGAACACTTCTAACTCAGGTACATTGTAAGATGCGAACATCTCATTAAGACGATCAACCTTCTCGGTCAATTGTTCTTGGTAGCGTTGCGGGTTTACATCAAGAGTCGCCATGATTATTACCTTTGGTCTTGTACCTGTAGAAGGTGTATTTAATTTAAGAGCGCAGATTTTATTCAATCTCAGCGCTATGTCCAGTCTTGACCGGATATGTGTTAAAGATAGTGTGTAAAGTAGCAATTGTGGACTCAATGAAATGCATCTAAATGATATAAATCCACAATATAGGCTAGACAAATTCACCATTGCTTAATACCATCATCGCCAAGCTGGTGCTGTCTAGATGTATAGATGGCTGAAAAGGGAATCTGGTGTAACTCCAGAACTGACGCGCAGCGGTAAAAGAGAACGAACGCTCAAAATGACACTGCACATAGCATTGTGTGGGAAGTCGAGTAAGTAGATGGTTAACCCAAGCTCTTAAGTCCGAAGACCTGCCAGCAACTGAGCTAAACACTGGAAGCAATGCGCTTCATGCTCAGTAGGACTTACGCGATTTAGGATTATAAAAATGAACCGATCTATTCTAGCGATAGCTGTGGCATCGCTACTTCCGCACGCCTCTCTTTCATACGCCCAAGAAGCCTCCGCTGATGAGACAATGGTGGTGACTGCTAACCGATTTGAGCAAGTTGATGGTGCAGTTCTAGCTCAGACCGTTGTAGTAACGAAAGAAGACATCGAAAAACTTCAAGCTAATAGTCTACTTGAAGTATTCCGTACTTTACCAAGTGTAGAAGTCGCTCAGTACGGTGGTCGAGGCCAGAACGCTTCGTTCTTTGTACGAGGTGGTAGCTCTTCTCAAGTTTTAGTTTTAGTTGATGGTACACGCTTGCCTAGAGCAATGATGGGTGGCGTTGATTTTAATTCTTTGCCTGTAAATTCAATTGAAAGAATTGAGTATATTCGTGGTGCTAGAGCTTCAGTGTATGGCTCAGAAGCTATTTCTGGCGTAATTAATATTATTACAAGAGCTAACGCAAATGATGAAGTAACGAAAGTTTTTGGGGGCTATGGTTCTAATAATCACTATGTTACTTCCCTATCCACACTTCACCGAATTGATGATAACCAGCACATTAAAGCTGTTGTTGGGTATGAAAAGAATGATGGGTTCAATGTTAAACCTATTGCTGGTTTGAATGATGGTGATGAGCATGGTTTTGAAGCCTACAATCTGAACATTGGCTATCAGAACCAATTATCCGACACATTGAACGCGTTTGTTAGCGTGATTGCTTATGACAATGAAGGTGAATACGACGGTAGTTCGGAAGAATCTTCGTGGAATGGCATAACGTTTCCTGCTGTTCACCAAGAGAAAGTAGGTCGAGTAGAGTTTCGTTCTGTTAACACTAAGTTGTCTTATGATAAGGACAACCTTACATCCACTATAGATGTGACGTATGCCACTCAAGATAACTATGATTTCAATCTAGGTGAAGATAAGAAAAGTGGTAGCTACGTTTTTATCAATCAAACGAACCTGAGCTGGCTAAACTCCTACACAGTAAACGAACAGCTGAGTGTTGGTGGTGGTATCGACTATCGCAGAGAGAAGTTAGATGAAGGTTATACAGGTTCTAGTTTCTACTCTCCTGATGAAAACCCTCGTGAGAATTATGGCGTGAGCTTAATTGGTCAGTATGACTTGGATGAAGTGACGTTAGAAGCTAGTGTTCGTAATGATGAGAACAGCCAATATGGAAATACAACGACTTGGCAAACTGCATTGGCTTATGAATTCTTAGATAATTATGAAGTAAAAGCGAGTCATGGAACTGCTTTTAGAGCGCCTACCTTCCTTGATTTGTATTACCCTGGCTATGAAGCTCCAGACTTGAAAGCGGAAGATTCCCAGAATACAGAGTTAACACTATCTGGCTACCATGATCTATTTGATTGGTCTTTAACGGGGTACCTAAATCAAATTGACAATATGCTAATGTGGCAGGGTTCGGGCATGACAAATATTGGTCAAGCCGAAATCAAGGGGTTAGAACTTGGTTTGCACTTAGATACGTCAATTGTAAGCCATCAGTTTTATCTAGATTGGAAAGATCCAGTGGATAAGTCGAATGGCCAAGAACAGCAATTGAGCTACCGAGCTAAGCAGGGGGCTAAATGGAATGCGTTTGTAGATATTGGCAATTGGGTCTTAGGCTCTCAGTATCTTTATCAAGGAGAACGATTCAATGGTTCAACCCGCTTAGCAAGTTATAGTCTTTGGAACTTCACCGCTCAGTATTCAGTGACGGAAAAATTTGAAGTTAAAGGCAAGCTAAGCAATGCATTTGATAAAGAATATGAAATGTATACCGGCTACGCTGTCCCTGGTAGAGAATTCTTTGTCTCTGCAAACTACCAATTCTAATCACCTTAAACCGCCCAAGGGCGGTTTTTTCTTACCTATAGATAACCAATATGAAAAAGAACGTCATTATTAGCTGGTCGAGTGGGAAAGACTCGACGTTGACTCTAGAACGATTGATGGATAGTGAGCAATACAATGTTGTTGGTCTTTACACCACCTATGTGAAAGATGAAGTACCGTTTCAAGCGACACCAATTTCTTTAATTGATCTGCAAGCTGAATTGCTGGGCTTGCCCATTATCAAGATTGAAATGCCGCAAGAATTTCCACCTAATGACATTTATCAATCTCGGATTATTAACGCCCTAAGAGAGAGTGGCTTAGAAGTAGATGCGGTCGCATTTGGAGACATGTACTGCAATGGTATTGAAGAGTATCGCCGTAGCTATATCGAACCAGCAGGCTGGGAGTGTGTATTTCCACTGTTAGGTGAGGACAGCGACAAGTTAGCGCAAGAGATCCTTAACAGAGGCATTCAAACGCTGGTGGTCACAACGGATGGTACCCAACTCGCTGCGAGCTATTGTGGACAATGGTACAACCAAGCCTTTTTAGATAGCTTACCTACAGGCGTTGATCCATGCGGTGAGGACGGTGAGTTTCATACACTTGTGACGAAAACTCGCAGCTACAAAGGCAGCATTGAGCTTGAGTTAAAAGAGGTAGAGCAAGGGAGTCGCTTTTGCCATCAACGTTACATCGCGAGAAGATTGCCAAATTAGTCGCAGAGAGTATCATTGTTGGGTTCGAATTTTGACGAGTGACTCTAGTGTCCCAGCAACAAGCAAAAATCCTAATCTTTGACTCTGGTGTAGGTGGTCTATCTGTATATAAAGAGATAGAGCGAAAACTTCCTCATCTAGAGTACCTCTATATATTCGACAATGAAGCATACCCATACGGTGAGCTTGAGCATGATACCCTCATTAAACGAGTAGAGCGTTTAGTAACCGGTTTCGTCGATACTCACAATATTGATATCGTTGTTATTGCCTGCAACACAGCAAGCACTATTGTTTTGCCAACGCTGCGTGCGAGATTAGCGATTCCTGTTGTTGGGGTTGTTCCAGCTATAAAACCAGCCTCCAATCTAGCTAACAAAGCGGTAGGGCTGATTGCCACTCCTGCTACCGTTACTCGTCCTTATACTCACGACCTAATCCGAGACTTCTCGCAAAGTAAACCCGTAGAACTGCTCGGTTCAACTCGCCTAGTAGATATGGCAGAAGAGAAGCTTAGAGGTAAGTGCGTTGATTTGGTCGAGCTAAAGCAGATCTTATCGACGATTGAAAGTAAGGTAGACGTCGCCGTTCTAGGGTGTACACATTTCCCTTTGATAAAAGAAGAAATTCAAGCCGTTTTATCAGATAAGGTCTTGCTCGTTGATTCGGGAGAAGCGATCGCACGCAGAGTAGAAGATCTACTAGAGACAGCTGGCGGGAAAGAAACACGAGGAAAGCGACAGATTTTCTCAACAGCTCCCCCTTGGGAAGAGGGAGCGTTGAATGAAGCGGTATATGAATTAGGCTTTAGCGTTATTCAACACTATCCGCTTGAGATTTAGGATCATTAGCAATACGTACTTTTAGCGTTCGCTGCATATAGTCTTGCTCATTAAGAGCATCAATAGCAGTTTGAGCATCAGTTGCTGCCATTACGACAAAGCCAAAACCTCTCCTCTTACCTGTGCGCTTATCTTTCATTAGACGCACAGCAAATACCTCGCCGTGTTTAGCAAATAACTCTTTTACATGTGACTCATTCGCTTTGTATGGAAGATTACCTACATACAGTGTCTTAGTTGAAGGATCGTTTTGTTGGTCTTGCTCAATATTGGTGTTTGAAAGTTTAAGAATAAAAGCGGAAGCCAAAACACCCAGCACAAAGCTAATTGCAGGAGAGACATTGACCTGCGAAAAGATGATTCCACCTAAAACGGCTAAGGCGACAATCATTAAGGTTGATTTGTTTGAACTCATATTTGAATACAACTTTTAGGTTTGAAGAAAAATGTAGATCTACTGTTAACAAAATAGACACAGGGATCTTACGTATATGGTTGTTGTTTTTCCAACGTATTGATGTGACATGACTCAAATGTTGAAATTTTATTCTATTCTAAGTGATTTGATTTCTTTTTGAGCAAACAAAAAATAAATTCAAAAAAACGCTTGTCTTCATCTCAGACCTCCCTATAATGCCGCCTCACCGACACGGAGTGAGACAAACATCACACACCGAGTTGAGAAGAGAGAAAAGAAAGTTTGAAAAAAACGCTTGACTCTCGAATCGGGAAGCGTAAGATACGCACCCCTAACGACGAAGCGCAAAGCGCAACGAAAGTTAGAAAAAGCTCTTTAAAAATATAAACCTATCAATCTGTGTGGGCACTCGTTGATGATAATCCAATTAGAAACTTCGGTTTCAAATTAGGTTTCAATGAAACGAAGTG
>NZ_VTXI01000028.1 GCF_013114545.1 Vibrio sp. RE86
GCGAAGTCTTTCGCTTCACCGCCGTACACTTTTGAAAGAGTAGTACAGATTGCAGCAGTTAGAGTTGTTTTACCGTGGTCAACGTGGCCGATAGTACCAACGTTAACGTGCGGTTTAGTACGTTCAAATTTTTCTTTAGACACGATCGTGTTCCTTCCTAGTTATGATTCGCCACGATCCGAATTGATCGAGACGCGCCAGAAATTGCTATTTTATGCGCCAACGTGAGTCAGCGCAATATTTGGACGCATTGATCTTTAAAAAAAGCCGGACTTTTTTACAGATCAAGACGTTTTATTAGTAACCACGCGCTGCAATGATTTTATCTGCAAAGTTTTTCGGTACTTCAGCGTACTCGTTAAACTCCATAGAGTAAGACGCACGGCCTTGAGTTGCAGAACGAAGGTCAGTTGCGTAACCAAACATCTCAGATAGAGGTACTTGAGCGCGGATGATCTTAATACCAGCCACACCGTCATCCATACCTTCGATCATGCCGCGACGACGGTTAAGGTCACCAACAACATCACCCATCCAATCTTCAGGAGTCGTTACTTCAACATTCATCATTGGCTCAAGAAGAACAGGTTGTGCTTCTAGTGAGCCTTTCTTGAATGCCATTGAGCCGGCGATCTTAAACGCCATCTCGTTAGAGTCAACATCGTGGTAAGAACCATCAAACAGCGTTGCTTTAATGTCTAGTACTGGGTAACCCGCTACTACACCACTGTTCATTTGCTCTTCGATACCTTTTGATACCGAGCTGATGTATTCCTTAGGAACCACACCACCCACAATTTCGTCAACAAAGACAAAACCTTCGCCAGGTTCAGATGGCTCCAGTTTGATCCATACGTGACCGTACTGACCACGACCACCAGATTGACGAACAAATTTACCTTCAACTTCCGCGCTACCACGGATAGTTTCACGGTAAGCAACCTGAGGTTTACCTACGTTACAGTCAACGCTGAATTCACGCTTCATACGGTCAACGATGATATCTAGGTGAAGTTCACCCATACCAGAGATCAGAGTCTGACCTGTTTCGTCGTCCGTTTCTACGCGGAACGATGGATCTTCTGCCGCTAGTTTACCTAGTGCAATAGCCATCTTTTCTTGATCAGCAACAGAGCGAGGCTCTACTGCGATTTGAATTACTGGATCAGGGAATTCCATGCGCTCTAGAATCACTTTGTGGTTCTGGTCACATAGCGTATCACCTGTCGTGACGTCTTTAAGGCCGATTGCTGCTGCAATATCGCCAGCACGAACTTCTTTGATCTCATCACGCTTGTTCGAGTGCATCTGTACGATACGACCAAAGCGTTCTTTCTTCTGCTTAACAGAGTTGTAGACTGCATCACCAGAGTTCACGACACCAGAGTAAACACGCATAAACGTTAGCGTACCTACAAATGGGTCAGTCGCGATCTTAAATGCTAGCGCTGAGAACGGTTCGTTGTCGTCTGCATGACGCTCAACTTCGTTGTCATTGTCATCAACACCTTTAATCGCAGGAACGTCTACTGGTGAAGGCAAGTATTCAACAACTGCATCCAGTACCGCTTGAACACCTTTGTTTTTGAATGCACTACCACAAGTAGCCAGTACAATTTCGTTATTTAGTGTGCGAGTACGCAGAGCTTGTTTGATCTCAGCTTCAGACAGTTCGCCCTCTTCAAGATACTTATCCATTAGCTCTTCAGTTGCTTCAGCAGCTGATTCAACTAGGTTGGCACGCCACTCTTCCGCTTCTTCAAGCATATCAGCTGGGATATCTTCGTAAGTGAAAGTTGTACCTTGGTCTGCTTCGTTCCAGTTGATCATCTTCATCTTGATCAGGTCGATAACACCCTTAAAGTCTTCTTCCGCACCAACGTTTAGTTGAATTGGAACAGGGTTCGCACCAAGACGGTTTTTGATTTGATCAACAACACGTAGGAAGTCAGCACCTGCACGGTCCATCTTGTTCACAAATACCATACGTGGAACGTGGTATTTGTCAGCTTGACGCCATACAGTTTCAGATTGAGGTTCAACACCTGAAGAACCACAGAACACAACAACAGCACCATCAAGTACGCGCAATGAACGCTCTACTTCGATCGTGAAATCTACGTGTCCAGGAGTATCGATGATGTTGATGCGGTGGTCTTGGAATTGTGCTTCCATACCACGCCAGAAAGTTGTAGTTGCAGCAGAGGTGATTGTGATACCACGCTCTTGCTCCTGCTCCATCCAGTCCATGGTAGCAGCGCCATCGTGAACTTCACCGATTTTATGAGAAAGACCAGTGTAGAACAGAATACGT
The DNA here is from genome assembly GCF_013114545.1 of Vibrio sp. RE86. Taxonomy (GTDB): domain Bacteria; phylum Pseudomonadota; class Gammaproteobacteria; order Enterobacterales; family Vibrionaceae; genus Vibrio. The sequence goes on from NZ_VTXI01000028.1 coordinate 2,315, forward strand.
TCACTTGTGGTTGTCTTACCTGCGTCTACGTGAGCGACGATACCAATATTACGGTAGCGCTCAATAGGTGTTTTACGAGCCACGATTGAATCCTCTTGAATTAGGGACTATTGCTATTTCTAGATGATTGTAGGATTGCTTTGGGCAATTTTCCTTACCCCTAGATATAGCAATAGTTCCTAGGCTTGCGCATAGGAACTAGAGTAGCGCCGCGAAGAGTATCGCGGCACTGAAAGGTATTACCAACGGTAATGTGCGAACGCTTTGTTTGCGTCAGCCATGCGGTGAACGTCTTCACGTTTCTTAACCGCAGTACCTTTGTTCTCAGACGCGTCTAGCATTTCAGCAGCTAGGCGTTGAGCCATAGATTTTTCACCACGCTTACGCGCAGCTTCAACCAACCAACGCATAGCAAGTGCGTTACGGCGAACCGGACGTACTTCTACAGGTACTTGGTAAGTTGAACCACCTACACGGCGAGATTTAACCTCTACCGCTGGGCGAACATTTTCAAGAGCTTCTTCAAATACAGCTAAGTGATCTTTACCAGATTTCTCAGCCATTGCATCTAGTGCAGTGTAAACAATTTTCTCTGCAGTAGATTTTTTACCGTCAACCATTAGGATGTTAACGAATTTTGCCAGCAGTTCAGATTTGAACTTTGGATCTGGAAGGATCTTACGCTGACCGATGACGCGACGACGTGGCATGGAATTTCTCCGTTGTCTTATTCTTCAGGTTATCCAAAACTTTTCAGTTTCTTCAAAAATTAAAATTTAATTTTAGTGTTTGGCCTTACTTAACGCTTTTCTTCAGAAGAAAAGACGATTAAGACTTAGGACGCTTCACACCGTACTTAGAACGACCTTGTTTACGGTCATTTACGCCAGCACAGTCAAGTGCACCACGTACTGTGTGGTAACGTACACCCGGAAGGTCTTTAACACGACCGCCACGGATTAGAACAACTGAGTGCTCTTGAAGGTTGTGACCTTCACCACCGATGTACGAAGTTACTTCGAAACCGTTTGTTAGACGTACACGACATACTTTACGTAGTGCCGAGTTAGGTTTTTTAGGTGTAGTAGTGTAAACACGAGTACATACACCACGTTTTTGTGGGCACGCTTCTAGTGCAGGCACGTTGCTTTTAACAACTTGCTTTGCACGTGGCTTACGTACCAACTGGTTAATAGTTGCCATTAACTAGCTCCTGATTTACTTAAAAGTAAGCTTTGTGAAAAATCTATCCCTACCTACCAGTGGCAGTTAGGGACGCAAAATTCTATTCAGCAGTGAGAGGTGTGTCAAGAAATATACGGATCTTTTTTGTTCAATTCAGGCGAACAAGGTGTAAACGTCCAGCGACACAAACTGGCAGAGGGAATAATCACTCCCAAGTGATCGAATTTGAGTGCTTAATAGTGAGTTCAACGAAGCCGTCATAGTCGACTAAATTGGCATTTGGCGTGATTCTATTTTCGATGCCTCGAGCCATGCTATCCGCGCTCAACACGAAGATTTCTAACCCTTTGATCTGACGATAGGCTTTATGCTGAGAGTTAGCTGCATACACGGCTTGTTCAATCAAAAGTAAGCTGTCTCCCTCACGGAAAACATTCACGACATCCTCAAGCGCTGATACTGTTTTTACGATATGAAGCATAGAAGACCTAAAATGTGAGGATTTTGCCGCTCATGTGCAGCTTTTCTTTAAGTTCAGTAGGTGGCAGAGCCTCAGCATCAAGAACTAAGTCTGCTTGCGCCAGTCCACGCTCTTCTAAAGAAGCCTGACACACAAACACCTGCTCAATGTCGTACAAATCAAACAACTTCATCATTGGCGAATAATCTTTACTCAAAATGCCTGCTGTCTGCTGACCATGCAGTAACTGATAAACACCATCGCCCATAAATAGCACGCTGATATCTTCGCAATAGGCCGACGCCGCTAACAGCGCATCAACCCCTTCTCGGCCAGCAGAAGAGCTATGAGGCGCACTGCGAAAGAGATAAGTTAACTGACTCAAAACTGTACTACCCTATCTTGGACTAACATGGCTTCTGCAAGACTGCCCAGTCCAGCTTGTTCAAAGCCCTCAGCGAGATTGCTTTGACTTAAACCATGTTGGCTAGCTTCACCTTCACTGATGATTCCTCGACGCAGCGCTGCCGCGACGCAAGTTTCTAAACGCACATCATGTTCCGTTGAGAGCGCTTGCCAAGCTTTGACTAAATCAAATTCGTCATTAGCCGGAACGGTCAGTGCACTACCATTGGTCACACCATCTTGATAGAAAAAGACACTTACTAAAGTATGCCCTTTTCCAATCAATGCTTTGGCAAACTGATAAGCACTGCGCGCAGATTGGCTTCCGTAGGCAGAACCATTGACGACAAGAGTGTAAGTTAGTGTGCTCAACTCTCGTCATCCTCAGTCTTGCGCTGACGAATGTAAAGGTAAACCGTGTGCTTAGAAATATTCAAGCGGTCCGCAACGCGGTTAATTGCGTCTTTGATATCGAAAATACCCTTATCATACAGCTCCATCACGATCTGACGATTTTTGGTGTTATTTGATACCGACTTATCCGCATTAATTTCTTCTATCGTTCGTTCAACGGTTTGGTCCACCAGCTCTTCTACATCACTAGCAAAGTTTACAGATGATGCAGCTTGTTTCGCCTCTTCAGTTGGCATAAACGATTGCAGTACTTGCGAGAATGGCGCATCTAAATTGACGTTGATACAAAGCAGGCCGATAACTCGGTTTTCACCGTTGCGAATCGCAACCGTAATAGACTTCATCAGTACTCCGCCTTTCGCACGAGTGAAGTAAGAACGAGAGAAGTTGCGCTCTGAGCCTTCAATGTCACGCAGCATTTTTAGTGCGAGATCGGTAATTGGAGATCCCACCTGACGCCCTGTATTTTCTCCGTTAGCAATCTTAATCGCTGACGTATTGAGATCTTCTAAGGAGTGAAGAACGATTTCACAGAACGGGCCAATGAGGCTGGCAATACCATCCACCACTGCTTCGTACGATCTAAGAATGATTTTATCGTGCTCACTAAATGGCATCACATTGACAGATTCCATTTCGAGCAGCATATCCGTGTTTACTGTTTCTGTAGTTGTCACTTTTTTAAGCCTTCGAGCGAAAAATCAACAAATTGATGTAAGTTTATCAGAAATTTTGAAGAGAACACCTAGCTATACGAGCATCTAGTGATTTAGAACAAATATTTACTTCTCGAAAACAAAAAAGGCCCGACTTAAGTCAGGCCTTTGTGTTATCCGTTCAAGCGTAAATTATTGAACCGCTTGCTCACCGTTATCAATTTTCAGAAGCTCAACTTCAAATACTAGCGTTGAGTTTGCAGGAATTGTTGGTGTGTCTTGTTCGCCGTATGCAAGTTCTGGCGGGATGACAAATTTGAATTTAGAACCCACAGGCATTAACTGAACACCTTCAGTCCAACCTGGAATCACTCGGTTTAGTGGGAACGTTGCAGGCTCACCACGATCGTATGAGCTATCGAACTGAGTACCGTCAATCAATGTACCTTTGTAATGTACTTGAACAGTATCAGTATCTTTTGGCTGCTCACCTTCTGCTGGCGTCATCACTTGGAAAAGAAGACCCGTGTCAGTCTTAGTTACGCCTTCCTGCTTCTCGAACTCAGTACGGAAGTTATCACCCTCTGTTTTCGCTGCAGCGGCTTTTTCAGCAGCTTGCTTTTGCATTGTCTCAGCAACGCGCTTATCTAGTCCCTCAAGGGCTGCACGAGTCTCTTCTTCGTTTAGCTTTGGGTTACCTGCGAATACATGTTCAATACCTTTAAGTACAAGGTCTTTGTTCAAAGTAATACCAATTTCGTTTGGCTTATCAAGACTCGTATTTAGGTAGTTAGCAAAAGAAACACCGATAGCGTATGCCGCTTTGTCATCTTCTGATTTAAAGTGAACCGCTTTACCTGTTTCAGCTTGCACCTGCTCTACTGCTGGTGCTGGCTCTGCTTTTGGTTCTTCTTCTTTTTGACAGCCAGCAGCTAGCGCAACAGTTGCAGCAAGCAGTGACACTTTAAAAATCGATTTCATTAAATTCTCCAATTAATGGCTAACCATTTGTCTTTGTGCACAAATCTCGAATTAACACTGGTGCACATAAGCATGTTGTACCAATATAACCAATATGCGTTTTAATTAAACGTAAACCAAGCGGATATTTGGACTTAATGCGTATAATTTTTAACTCACTATTCATACTAATTGTCATCTCTGCGTTAAATGGGTGTTTTTTCTCCACTCAAGACGCACAGCGCTGGACCATTGAACCACAAGGTACAACCAGCTTTGCACTCAGCCGAGACGCCAGATTCGCACTTCTCTACTCAAAAGAGCATCAACTTGTGCTTTGGGATCTGATCGAAAGCCAAGAGCTTGCCTCTTTAGGCGCTCAAGACCCACAGTCTAGCACCGTCTCTCGCATTCGGATTTCTGACAACGGCCGCTTCGCCGTTACCGCAACACAAATTAATTTTGCAGTCTGGGATTTAGCCTGGACGCAAGCCGAAGGGCTTTGGTCTATTTCCGATGGCCTGATCCGTGACGTTGACATAGCAAGTAATGGTGACCAAGTATTGCTTGGCCTTTCTAATGGCAAATCCATCTACGTCAACTTAGTCACCGGACGCCGCTTAGAGTTCCTCGCTCACAATGAAAAAGTCAATTCTGTTGCTTTATCACCGAATGGTCGTTTTGCCCTCTCCGGCGGAAACGACTACAAAGCTTACTTGTGGAACACCGAGACTGGTCAAATACTGCAAACCTTTGAGCACGAACAACGAGTCAACCGCGTAGCACTTCATCGTGATGGAAAGTTAGCGTTCACTTCAGATGGAGGAAACCAAGCGAGAGTTTGGGAGATTCCATCTGGAAATGAAGTTTCCCAACTCAGTAGCTTCTCTCGTCAGTTGATTTTTTCCAGTGCCCGCTTTTCCGATGATGGACTTCACCTAGTCACAGGCACACCGTCAAGTCGCATCATGGTTTGGGATACGCAAACAGGGAAAAAGGTGGATGGTTTTGAGGCCGAGCCATTAAAAGATACTCGCCCTCCACGTGCAGTGGTGTATGATGCAGCCTTTGATAGCGAGAACCGCGTCATATCTGGCACTTCAGCCGGCATAGCCCAAGCTTGGGACGTAGACTATTAACCTGACAAAGAACCGTTAGCGATGACAGAAAAGCGAATTGAACAGTTAGAAAGCCGTGTGAATGACCTAGAGTGTCAATTAGCTTTCCAAGAGCAAACCATTGAAGAGTTAAACGATGCGTTAAGTCAGCAGCAACTACTTATCACTAAGATGCAAGATCAAATGAAGTATGTTGTAGGCAAAGTAAAAAACATGGATTCATCCAACCTTGCTGACCAGTCACAAGAAACACCACCACCACACTACTAAGTGACGATTTGGCTAGCAACCTTACGCTAGCCAAACATATAAGCAATCACGGCTCCCGCCACCACTAAACAACCTCCGATTCTTCTCAGTTGTTCATCAGGCTGTTGGCTCAATTGCGCGACCATATTACGCCAGCCATTGGGAGCGATAAGAGGACCAAGCCCTTCGACGATTAAGACCAAACCAAACGCTAGCCACAATGAATTAGACATCTCTTTTCCTTACAAAAAATAAAGGCTCCACATGGGAGCCTTTATCGTATCTTAATTGCGATTATTTCGTTTCTGCACCAGAGGCATTATTCATGTACTGGAAGAAGTCACTCTTCGGATCCAATACAAGAATATCACTCTTGTTGCTGAACGATTTCTCGTACGCTTTCAGAGAACGCATAAAGCCGAAGAACTCAGGGTCTTTGTTGTAAGCATCCGAGTAAATCTTCGCAGATTTTGCGTCAGCTTCACCTCGAGTCACACGTGCAGTCTTATCCGCTTCCGCTAGAACTGTTGCCACTTCTAGGTCAGCTTGTGCACGGATAACTTCTGCTTTCTCACGACCTTGAGAACGGTGACGACGAGCAACAGACTCACGCTCAGCTCTCATACGACGATAGATAGACTCGCTGATTTCATCAGGCAGGTTGATTTTCTTCATTCGGAAATCAACGATCTCAACACCTAAATCTTTCATCGCACTGTCTCTCGTGCCTAGTAGAACGTTTTCCATGATTTGGTCACGTTCACCATCGATCTCTAATGCTTCTAGCGCCGCTTCCGTTGTTACTTCTTCACTGTCTGCACTTTCTGGAAGCACATCTTGGTTACGTGGACCAGACACAATCTGTTTGATCTCACGAGAACCGATTTCAGAACGTAGCACGTCGGTCACTTTACGTTCCAATAGTGCTTCTGCTGTTAGCGCATTACCACCACCTGTTGTTAGGTAGTAGCGGCCGAAATCAGAGATACGCCATTTAACGTATGTATCGATAAGAACGTCTTTTTTCTCTGATGTTACGAAACGGTCAGAGCGTCCATCCATCGTTTGGATACGTGCATCGAGTGTTTTCACACGGTCGAACAGAGGCATCTTAAAGTGAAGGCCAGGTTCGTAAATCTTAGATACACCGTTGTCATCTAGGACACGACCGAATCGGATTACTAGACCTCGTTCACCCTCTTGAATAACGAAGACTGACATAAGCAGTAGAGCAATCGTTACGACTAATACAGGGATCATTAACTTACGCATTCTTAATATCTCCCTTGACGTGAACCAGTTGTACGAGATTGCGAATCTGACGTTGAGTCAGTTGACTGGGTTTCAAGCTCAATTTGGTCGTAAGCTGAAGAAGACTTCGTGCTACGTTTCGTTTGAGTTTGGCTTTCGCCAGTTAACTTATCGATTGGTAAATAAAGAAGGTTACCGCTCGACTCTGAATCAATCAGAACTTTCGATGTGTTGCTGTAAACTTCTTCCATCGTATCTAGGTACAGACGGTTACGAGTAACTTCTGGTGCAGCTTGGTACTCAGGTAGAAGCTTTTCAAACTGAGCCACTTGACCTAGCGCTTCGTTCACAACGCGCTCAGAGTAACCCAATGCTTCTTTCTTCAGACGCTCAGCACGACCAGTCGCTTTAGGAAGAATGTCGTTACGGTAAGCTTCAGCTTCACGCTCAAAACGCTCTTCATCCTCACGAGCTGCGATAGCATCATCGAATGCATCTTTTACTTGCTCAGGTGGACGTGCAGACTGGAAGTTCACGTCTACAATCACAACACCCATGTCGTAGCTATCTACGATTTCGTTTAGTGTCTCTTGCGTGCTTTGACGGATTTGCTGACGACCAGTGGTCAGAATGCTATCCATCAGAGAGTCACCAATCACTGCACGTAGCGCAGAATCTGTCGCTTGGCGTAAGCTGTCGTCTGCGTTTGTGACGCGGAAAAGGTATTTATATGGGTCAGCCACTCGGTACTGAACGTCCATCGCAACCGTCACAACGTTTTCATCTTTAGTCAGCATTAGACCTGATGAACGCAGTGAGCGAATCGCCTGAACGTTAACGGCTTCATACTCATCAATAAAACGAGGACGCCAGTTAAGACCAGGATCGACCACACGATCGTATTTACCAAGGCGTAGTACAACACCACGCTCAGCTTCACCGATAGTGTAAAAGCCAGCAAAGAACCAAATTGCTACTGCGATTGCTGCAATAACGCCTAAACCTAGTACGCTACCACCGCCGCCAATAGACGGTCCATTACCACCTTTGCCACCAAACTTTCCACCCAGTTTCTGACTCAGTTTATTAAACACTTCGTCCAAGTCTGGCGGTCCTTGATCACGGCCACCCTTGTTACCACGATTATTATTACCCCAAGGGTCATTATCGCGGCCATTGTTGCCGTTGTTATTACCAGGCTCATTCCACGCCATTAGAAAGCTCCATCATTTGATATGACGTTATACTCTAGCAGTCATTTAAGTAACTATAAAGTCACGTAAATCTGCCTCTTCTCTTTTTTCAAGTCTAGACCAATCCACTTGTTGCATCCGAACATCAATCAACAAGTTACCCTCTTGGTCATATTCTTCTCGTTGAATACACTTCATCTTAAAGAATGTACTACGAAGTCTGCCTTGATGTTGTGGCGGAATTCGCATTTGGTGCTGAACCATCTGACTAGCCAAACGATCCGTCAGCGCATCAAATAAGAGCTCAATACCCTTACCTTCCATCGCTGAAACCCAAACCGTGTGAGGGACACCTTCGTCGTCTCTATCGATTCGAGGTTTTTGACCTTCGAGGTTATCGATCTTATTCATGACAACCAATGTCGGTATTTCATCCGCATCGATTTCAGCTAAGACATCATGAACAGCTTGAATATTCTCACGAAAACGCTCGTCACTGGCATCAACAACATGTAACAAAATGTCAGCTTCTTGCGTCTCTTGAAGTGTTGCTTTAAACGCTGCAACCAAGTCGTGCGGTAGGTGACGAATGAACCCCACCGTATCGGCCAATATCGCAGGACCAACATCCGCTAGATCGATCTTACGTAACGTAGGGTCCAATGTAGCAAACAGCTGATCTGCGGCGTATACACCCGCTTCTGTAATTCGGTTAAATAGCGTTGATTTCCCTGCGTTAGTATAACCAACGAGAGAAACTGTCGGGATTTCCGCTCGACTTCTTGCACGGCGACCTTGTTCACGTTGCTTAGCTACTTTCTCTAAGCGACGTAATATCGTCTTAATACGTACACGCAATAAACGTCGGTCAGTTTCTAACTGAGTTTCACCTGGACCACGTAAACCGATACCACCTTTCTGTCTTTCAAGGTGAGTCCAACCACGAATTAATCGAGTAGAGATATGGCGTAGCTGAGCAAGTTCAACTTGTAGCTTACCTTCGTGGGTACGGGCACGCTGAGCAAAGATGTCAAGGATAAGACCAGTACGATCTAAAACACGACACTTACACAACGCTTCGAGGTTACGTTCTTGGGCAGGAGAGAGGGCGTGATTAAAGATCACAATATCAGCTCCAGCTAATTGCACAGCCTGCGCAATTTCCTGAGCTTTACCCTCTCCGACATAGTATTTAGGGTGTGGTGACTGGCGACTTCCGGTTACAACTTGTAACGCAGATACGCCAGCAGAAGAGACCAGCATCTCAAACTCGCTGAGATCTTCCCACTCCCCTTCTTGCGTGAAGTTGATATGAACAAGTACGGCTCGCTCACCGGCTTCATAACGGTCAAACAAGCAATCAACTCCTTAAAATATGTCTCGGTAATTCAGAGATAATTAATCTTCTGATTTTTCTGGACGATCACCTTGTGGACGATCACCGCTGTGGTGGCTCACTGGACGAGCAGGAACTACCGTAGAAATAGCGTGCTTGTATACCATTTGGTTAACAGTATTTTTCAGCAAGATTACGAATTGATCAAATGACTCGATCTGACCTTGCAGTTTAATTCCGTTTACAAGGTAGATTGACACTGGAATACGTTCGCGACGTAATGCATTTAAGAATGGGTCTTGTAGAGATTGCCCCTTAGCCATTTTTATTTTCCTTATTTTGTAATTTTGTTTTAGTTATTTAGCTAGTGGTGCGCTGCAGATAAATGCGGCCTTTGCTCTGAGCTAAACGAATAAAATAACACCCTGTTGTTACTTGTTATGACGACTTTGGATCGAAATTTCAAGTAACAGATCCTTTACAGGGTACATTCACGCAAAAGCGATCACATTATACACAGCTAAAACCTTCAGATGCTATGGCATTTGAAACAGTTTCTAACGCTTCGTCAATGTTCTCACTATCTAACCAAGTTAAATCATCCCAGCTGCGTAACCAGGTAATTTGTCGCTTGGCCAATTGACGGGTTGCACAGACGCCTTTAAACATAGCTTCATCTAACGTGCAGTTCCCATCCAAATAGTCCCACATCTGCCTATATCCTACGCAACGAATCGATGGAAGATCTGGATGAAGATCATCACGAGCGTACAAAGCACGCATCTCTTCTTCAAAGCCAGCATCTATCATCTTGTCAAAGCGCAGCTCAATACGGCGATGGAGCTCGGCCCTTTCCTTGGGAGCTATTGCAAACTGTTTAACTCTAAACGGCAGGCTGTCACCTTTGGTTTGAGTTAACTCAGTTAGAGTTTTACCCGAAATTCGATAAACTTCCAATGCCCTAGACAATCTTTGTGGATCATTAGGGTGGATTCGCTCTGCCGAAACAGGGTCGATCTTTTTCAGTTCATCGTGAAGCTTATCCCAACCTAAGGTCAATGCTTCTTGTTCGATCTGTTGTCGAATTTCAGGGTTTGCAGCAGGAAGTGGTGATAAACCTTCCAGCAATGCCTTGTAATAGAGCATGGTTCCACCCACTAGCAACGGGATCTTGCCTTGCTCTACGATCTTGTCCATTTCAATCAGCGCATCGCGACGAAAATCTGCCGCCGAGTACGCTTCAGTTGGATCTAAAATATCGATCAAACGATGTGGTGCTTGCGCTTGCTCATCAGCATCTGGCTTCGCGGTACCGATATCCATCCCTTTGTAGATCAACGCTGAATCTACAGAGATGATCTCAACCGGGAATTTCTTTCGTAAACGAATCGCAAGGTCTGTCTTGCCTGATGCGGTTGGCCCCATTAAAAACAGAGCCAAAGGTAATTCTTTGTTTTTCATAATTCTAAAGCTGCAATCGTTGCCGAAAAATCTACGGGTCTTACGAATGTCGAATCCCCTAATGGGAGGTTACCCTGCCAAAGCTGCTCGATATCAGCGATGATTTGAATCGCTTCCGACAAAGTGTAGTCGCTTTTCACTTGCGTGATCTGATCGCTCAACCAATTCGCGATCTGTGTATGATCAATAGCTTGGTGGGTCGACATCGTCAAAGCGGCGTAAGATAGCAGATCTGGAATCACTTGTTGTAAGTTTTGTTGTCTCAAAGGCTGCGGAACCCCCATCACCATTAACGCTTTACTACCGCGTGTTTTTAGTTCAATTCCAAATTGCTTTAATGTTGCTTCAAGCTGCGTTGCAATATCGAGCAACTCTTGATCCAGTTTAAGCGACAGTGGCACCAGCAGGGGCTGACTTTTTAGATTTCCTTGTTGAGTGGCTAATTGACCATTCACTCTCAGCCACTCCGCTTTCGCTAAGCTCACAAGACAAACACCTGACTTGTTGCCCATCACCACATAGCGTCCATTCGTTACACTAACAGCCTTACCCAAGCTTTCGACCACTTGATGTTCTACAGGTTCAGTTGTTTTTTGCTTTGCCGCCTCTGGCTGAGGCTCTACCTGGTAATCTGGCGTTTTAAGTAGCTCTTGGTACGCCTTAACTTCCTGACGGCTAGGTGCTGGTTCACTATAACGTTCAGTGACCCTTGGTTTAGATGCGGGTTTGGATTCATTCCACTCATGACGAGGCTTAGCTTCTTGGATTTGCTCTCGACTCTGTTGATAGTCAGCTTTTCCTGGGTAAGACGGCACTGACTCAATCGCTTGAAATTCTTGTGTAGATAATGGAGTTGCTGGCTTTGGCTGCTCAGCGACACTAACAGATTGCGTAGGCTCAACCTCTGATGACGGCGATTCGACATGAAATGCCGATGCTGTCTGTTCCGGTTTTTCAATGTGAGCGCTTTGCGCTAAGGCATCACTCAGCGCCTGATAAATGAAATCGTGGACCAGTCGAGACTGATGAAAGCGAACTTCATGTTTAGCTGGATGCACATTGACATCCACTTGGTGAGGGTCAAGTTCGATGAAGAGAACGTAGGTCGCAAATTGATCTGGGCGCAAGCTTGTTTCATAGCTTTGACGAATGGCATGATTGATCAGCTTATCACGCATCATACGACCATTAACGTAACAGTATTGAAGATCGCTTTGTTGGCGAGCACCTTCGGGCATAGTTATCCAACCGTGCAACTTTAAGCCTTGGTGCTCAAGCTCAATTTTGAGCATGTTACGCACAAACGCATTGCCACATACCGCAGCGATACGCTTCTCTTCCTGCGCCGGTGTTTTTGCGGCGCGGTACTGTTTGACAAGCTTACCGTTGTGTCGAAGGTTTATCGTGACATCAAATCGGCTTAGCGCAATACGCTTTAAGAGCTCATCAATATGAGTAAATTCCGTCTTCTCTGTTCTCAGGAATTTACGACGCGCAGGAGTATTGAAAAACAGATCCAATACTTCAACTGTGGTGCCAATTGGATGGGCTGCAGGTTGAAGTTTAACCTGCATATCACGCCCTTCACTATAAGCCGACCAAGCTTGCTCTTGAGTCGCTGGACGAGAAGTCATAGTGAGTCGCGCAACAGAACTGATACTCGCTAGCGCCTCACCACGGAAACCTAAGCTAATGATCGCTTCGAGGTCATCCAGAGTGTGAATCTTTGATGTCGCATGACGACTCAGCGCCAAGCCCAATTCATCTTTGACGATCCCTTTTCCGTTATCTCGTACACGGATCAGTTTGGCGCCGCCCTTCTCAATATCAATATCGATTCGAGTAGCACCAGAGTCTAAGCTGTTTTCTACCAGCTCTTTTACAACAGAAGCCGGTCTTTCGACCACTTCACCTGCTGCGATTTGGTTTGCGAGTCGAGCGGGAAGAATCTTGATCGTCATATCAACGTTTCACTATTAGTTGTGCGGAATGATCAATACTTGGCCTACTGCCAATTGATCAGAACGTAAGTTGTTCGCTTTGCGGATACCACTCACACTCACGCCGTACTTACTTGCGATCTTACCTAGGAACTCACCGCGCTTCACCGTGTGTTTGCGTAGTGGCTGATCCTTCATGCTCACAGTAATTTTTAGCTTCTGCCCTAGCTTCAACGTATCAGACTTGAGATTATTTTCTCGCTTAACCGCTGCGACCGACACTTTGTATTTAGCAGCAATCTTACCTAAGTATTCTCCACGTTGAACAACGTGTGTCAGTGTCTTAGTCTCTACAGGGTTCGTCACTTTAGGAACAGTTACCCCTTGCTTAGAGCCTGGAATAGTTAACACTTGGCCAATAGCAAGACTGCTGCTTTTCAGCTTGTTCGTCTGCATAATCGCTTTGGTTGATGTGCCATACTTTTTAGCAATCACTGAGAGCGATTCGCCACGAGCAACCTTGTGTTTTATGCTCTTGCCGCGATTAGCAAATAAGGTTCCTTCAGGCGGGTTTTCCTCGAAGTATTGAACAACAGCTTTGGTGACAGAGCGTGCCAATTTATCTTGGTGACTACGTTGAAAGAGCAGCCGTTCTTCCGTTGGGTTGGTGATAAATCCAGTCTCAACGAGAACAGAAGGAATATCCGGTGACTTCAGAACAGCTAGACTCGCGTTCACAGGCTCTTTCTTATGTAAGTGAATACCTGCTCGCGTCATCTCTTTTAGAATCTTAGTCGCTGCTTTGTAACCCTCTTTTTGAGAGTGGCTAAATTGCAAGTCCAACAAAGTCTGGCTTACATTTCTATCATTAGAGTTCTTTGCCAGTACATCACCCGCGCCACCTAAAAGCTGTGACTGCTGCTCGTGGTTCTCAACCCAGCGAGCAATTTCTGAGTTCGCACGACGTGTGTTCAAGACAAAGACGGAACCACCTCTTGGCTGAGGCGTACGAAAGCCATCAGCATGAATAGAGATTAAGAAGTGTGCTTTGTTTTTACGGGCGATTTCAGAACGCTTGTTGAGATTGACAAAATAATCACCACCTCGTGTCAGCACGGCCTTCATACCTGGTACAGCATTAATCTGCGCGGCAATTTTCTTGGAAATAGCTAGCGTGGCGTGCTTTTCATATTTTTTAGACGGGCCAATTGAACCAGGGTCTTCGCCACCATGACCGGCATCAATCGCAACGACGATATCTGCACTTCCCGAAAGCTGAGAAGCATCGCGACTTACAGAAGTCTTACTGCTAGTCGGTTGAGAGGCAGGTGTCGATGAAGTTGTAGAGCCATGAGGCATATCAATGACGAGTCGATGACCGTATTGACCACCCGGTGTTGGCGCTAGCTTGAACAACTGAGGCGTGACTTTTGTCTTGAGTTCAAACACCAAGCGATAAGTTCCCTTACTTGGTGGCGAGCTTTTTCGAATTTTTTTCAAGACTGGGCTATCAGAAACCGAAATCGGTAGCTTAGTGCTCAAAGAGGTCTGTTTTAAGTCTACGACCAAACGAAAAGGGCTAGAAAGCGTAAAATAGCTGTAATCAGCCTCTGACGATAGGTCAATTACGACTCGTGTTTCGTCAGGAGAAGGCCAAACGCGAATTCCCTCTAAAGCATTCGCGAAGGCATAATTGGATAGTAAGGCAAGAGCAAAGAGAAATGGAGCGAAAGTAGCTCTTAATAATCGACTGTTCAACATAACTCCAACTGTTCTAATAATTGACATCCATATTGATTATTTGCAGTCAGTTCAACCACACGCGCTTCACCGTTGTAACGGATATCAATATCCAAATCGGCTTCAGGTAGCATGCCATAGCCTTTCTCAGGCCACTCAACTAAGCAGATTGCATCAGGAGTAAAATAATCACGAATCCCCATAAATTCCAACTCTTCTGGGTCCGCTAAACGATAAAGATCAAAGTGATATACCTGCCACGCATCCAATTGGTACGGTTCAACCAAAGTGTAAGTTGGACTTTTCACGTTTCCTTGGTGGCCCAATGCTCTTACAAAGCCTCGGCTAAAGGTGGTTTTACCTGCACCAAGATCACCATGAAGATAGATCGTTGTCTGTTGCGAACAAAGCTTAGCTAATGAGGTCCCCAGTTGAATAGTTGCTTGTTCATCTTTTAGGGCAAATTGTTTTGTGCTCATGGGGGATTATCTCTAAAGGGTCTAGCCTGAAGGCCACATAAAAATCAAAAGAACAGGAATAGTAAACTGGGTTGGAATTAGGAGACAAGAGATCTTGTGTAAGTAAAACGAAAAATCAGCGATTTCTTGCCATTTTTCCTTTTTTATTGGCTAGATCAGGCCTATAAGATCCGTTAAGATCCTGCCCCCTTTACCTGAGGTGCGTCTGCATGAACTACCAAGAGCTCGTCGAAAAGATCAAAATTTGGGGCCAAGAACTCGGCTTCCAAAAAGTTGGTATCAGCGATATTGATCTCTCTGAGCACGAAGCTGCGCTGCAACAGTGGTTAGATGCAGGCTACCATGGTGAAATGGATTGGATGGCTCGTCATGGCATGATGAGAGCTCGCCCTGATGAACTGCTTCCTGGAACCGTTCGTGTCATAAGTGTGCGTATGGATTACCTTCCTCCAGAGGCACGTTTTGCCTCTAATCTATCCGATCCAACTCAAGCCTACATTAGTCGCTATTCGTTAGGTCGTGACTATCACAAGCTAATCCGCAATCAATTAAAAAAGCTTGGACAAAAAATTGAGCACGAAGTTGGACAGTTTGGTTATCGCCCCTTCGTTGACTCAGCACCGATCCTTGAACGACCGTTGGCTCAAAAGGCAGGTTTAGGCTGGACAGGCAAACACTCGCTCATCCTTGATAAAGAGTGTGGTTCATGGTTTTTCTTAGGTGAACTTCTAATTGACCTTCCCCTTCCTGTAGATGAACCAAGCCAAGATGAGTGTGGTAAATGTCGAGCCTGCATCACTTCATGCCCTACAGCCGCGATTGTCGACGATGGTGTAGTGGATGCAAGACGCTGCATTTCTTACTTAACGATTGAGTTTGATGGAGTGATCCCTGAAGAGTTCCGTAAGCCGATGGGTAATCGAATCTATGGTTGTGATGACTGTCAATTGGTGTGCCCTTGGAATCGCTTTTCTGAACTGACTCAGCAATCAGATTTCCATCGTAGAGAGGCCTTCGAAGACGCAAATCTCGTTGAACTGTTTCTTTGGGACGAAGCGACCTTCTTAAAAAATATGGAGGGTTCAGCAATACGCAGAATTGGTCATCTGCAATGGATGAGAAACCTCTCCATCGCGATGGGGAATGCTCCCTACTCACAGAACATTGTTGATGCGTTGAACGGCCGCTTAGGCCTGAGCCACATACTTGACGAACATATTCACTGGGCTTTAGAAGAGCAAACTCGTCAGCTTCCTACTAGCTCAACCAAATTAGATCGACTTATTCGTATTATCGAGAAGGGTTTGCCTAGAGATGCATAATACTTGCCGCATCAGACTGTAGATAAGTTGATTTAGCTCTAAAAATAGAAATGTGGAAAAAGCAACAGATAGTTACTCATTTTCTTACAGGTGTAGAAGTTAATCACAGTCACAATAAATGACCAGGATCAAAAAACAGTGACTTAATGATCGAACTTGCCCCTAAATAAACCTTCCAGAAAACCATTAAAGTCACTTAAAAACAACAACTTAACCAAAAACCCAGCGTGCGTAAGTAACTTTCAAAAACAAAAAGATCGTTTCAAAGGCACTTGGAAATCAGCGTTATAATGGTTTATACACCAAGTTATCCACACATTGGACGTTGTGGATAAGTCTGTTGACTGATGTGTAAACGCCTAGCTCACACTAGGTTTGCTATAGACTTCTAATCAGCACATCCCGTACTGGAAAATATAATTTAGACATAAAAATGCCCACCTAATGATTAGGAGGACTGCTTTTTATTTTTTGGGGTTCATGCTTCGCAGCATTAGCTAAAGAGCGGTGACCGTCTAGGTCGATTCAAATGGATATACATTTGAATGAAGAATTTGGAGCGTCTAGGCTGGATTCAGTCACGAGGTTCCTCGTGTAAGCCAAGCTCTCTTAAATTTGGAGCGACACACGAGGTTCGAACTCGTGACCTCAACCTTGGCAAGGTTGCGCTCTACCAACTGAGCTAGTGTCGCATTTTGTCACCGTTAAGTACGATGAAGACTATAAACTGGAGCGACACACGAGGTTCGAACTCGTGACCTCAACCTTGGCAAGGTTGCGCTCTACCAACTGAGCTAGTGTCGCATTTTGTCACCGTTAAGTACGATGAGGACTATAAATTTGGAGCGACACACGAGGTTCGAACTCGTGACCTCAACCTTGGCAAGGTTGCGCTCTACCAACTGAGCTAGTGTCGCATTTTCTCACAAGAGAAATTGGTTGCGGGGGCCGGATTTGAACCGACGACCTTCGGGTTATGAGCCCGACGAGCTACCAAGCTGCTCCACCCCGCGTCCGTATTGTGTCACCGTTTAAAGTACGATGAAGACTTTTAAATTTGGAGCGACACACGAGGTTCGAACTCGTGACCTCAACCTTGGCAAGGTTGCGCTCTACCAACTGAGCTAGTGTCGCATTTGGTTGCGGGGGCCGGATTTGAACCGACGACCTTCGGGTTATGAGCCCGACGAGCTACCAAGCTGCTCCACCCCGCGTCCGTATTGTCTCATCGTTAAGCACGATGACAGCTTTAAATTTGGAGCGACACACGAGGTTCGAACTCGTGACCTCAACCTTGGCAAGGTTGCGCTCTACCAACTGAGCTAGTGTCGCATCAACAACGTTTCCGTCGTTCAGGGCTGCGAATTATAAGAGCATTTTTTTGTGATGCAAGTCCTTCATGAAAAAAAAGGGCATTTTTTTTCTTATCGGATAAAAAGCACACATTTATCAATCAAAAAGCTTGAAAAGCATACAAATTATCAGTGCCAAATATCGCCTAAAGATCAAAATGAGAACTCCCACCACGGTTTTAGATCTCTTTGTCGCGAATAACTCCTATTTTTAATATAAATATCTGATATAGATTTACGTTGCTAAACAACTTCTTAACGTAGAAGAGGCTCAATTACATGCCGTTTCACTCAGCGCTAGTCAAAATCATTGCTCTTCTATCGCTAATGATCGTGTTAATTGGTTGTGGTTCAATGCCTAAAACCGTGCGTAACTTGGGTAAAAGTGATGTCGATTTCGTTATGGATGTTCACGCTAAACAGTTAAAAGCTCAAATGGTGGAGCTCACACGTAAACTTTATGTTCGTAACCCAATCCAATTAGCCAAAAACCCCGAAACCACTATCGAAGAGCGCATCGCTCAAATCTTTGGACCAGAAGACAGTATTTCACTACCTCCTCTAGTCTTCGAGGAACTCAATGGAGTGACTGGAATAGACGCTATCTTGCTCAGTTTTGATGAACAGTTTGAAGGTGATCGCGTGTTTGCAGCTGTGGTTGGTTTATCTGAAATGTTGCGTCGTTCATATAACCACCAGCAAGAGTTTTTCATCATTGATTCATTGGATGAACAAGCCCTTTATAACAGCGCAAGAAACATAGAGATTTTCGTCTGGAGGCTCTACCACCGTAAAGATGATAACGGTAACCCCCTCATCTACACCAACGCTACCACCGAATATGGCGGCGACATCAGCTTTGATCGCCTATTCACTAAAATGGTCATGATCCAAGATATGATGGCATTGATTGTGGCCGATAAGACCAATCGCGGTATAACGAAAGTCGCTCATGGTGTCGCACAATTTGTTTTCCTGCCCGTGCCGTAACGAGCAATAAAAAAACCAGCATTGGATGCTGGTTTTCAAGATTAGATAGAGATGATCGTTTTTCGGTAATACTGCAGTTCAGCAATGGACTCTCTAATGTCATCTAGTGCCAAGTGACTGCCCGTTTTACTAAAACCATCAAGCACTTCTGGTTTCCAACGACGTGTTAGCTCTTTCAGTGTGCTCACATCGACGTATCGGTAATGGAAATACTGTTCTAGTTCCGGCATGTGCTTGTATAAGAAGCGACGATCCTGTCCTACACTGTTGCCACAAATTGGAGACTTACCTTTTGGTACCCATTTCTCTAGGAACTCGATGGTTTGGCGAATCGCTTCTTGCTCATCAATTTGGCTAGCTCGGATTCGCTCTACTAGACCACTTCCTGTGTGCGTAGTGGTGCACCACTCATCCATTTTTTCCAACTCTTCTTCAGGTTGATGGATGGCAAGTACTGGTCCTTCAGCTAAAATATTCAGTTCACTGTCAGTGACAATGGTGGCGATTTCGATGACTTTGTGAGTTTCTGGGTCGAGTCCTGTCATCTCCAAATCAATCCAAATTAAGTTTTGATCGCTAAAGGACATAAATCGTTGCCTATTGGTTTTCTAATAAAAAAGGTACTATACCCAAATTCCGATACCCAAGATAGCTTGAGATACTGAGAAGCTTATTGGTATACCCAAACAAATTAAACAATTGAAGTAGAGAAACGTGGCTAAGAAGAAAAAGCTAACCAAAGGTCAGGTAAGGCGTGTTCGCCATAACCAGAAACGCAAGCTGAAGCAGGAAGACTCTGTCCAATGGGACGAGTCGATGCTTGGTAGCAGTAAATCTGGCCTGGTTATCACCCGCTTTGGACAACATGCTGATATCGAAGATCTCGAAACAGGTGAAGTACAGCGTTGTAACTTACGCCGCGGTATTGAGACGCTAGTATCAGGTGACAAAGTAATTTGGCGCCCGGGTCATGAGGCGATGGAAGGTATCAGTGGTGTGGTTGAAGCCGTAGAACCACGTACTTCAATCCTGACACGCCCAGACTATTACGACGGCCTGAAGCCTGTTGCTGCCAATGTTGATCAAATGGTGATCGTTTCATCGGTCTTGCCAGAGCTCTCTCTCAATATTATCGACCGTTATCTTGTTGCTTCTGAAACACTGAATATTGCTCCGCTACTTGTGTTAAACAAAATTGACTTGTTAGAGCCAGAGCAATTGAGCGAATACAAACAGTGGCTAACTGAGTACGAAAAGATTGGCTACAAGGTACTATTTGTCAGTAAGCAAACTGGCGAAGGCATCGCTGATTTGGAAGCTGAACTCAAAGATCGCATCAACATTTTCGTTGGACAATCTGGTGTAGGTAAGTCGAGCCTTGTTAATGCTTTGATGCCTCAATTCAATGTTGAAGAAGGTGCCGTTTCTGAGAACTCTGGCTTAGGCCAGCACACAACAACTGCATCACGTCTTTACCATATTCCAACAGGAGGCGATCTTATTGACTCACCTGGGGTTCGTGAATTTGGCCTGTGGCACTTAGAAGCTGAAGAAGTAACGAAAGCATTCGTAGAATTCAGACCTTACCTAGGTGGGTGTAAGTTCCGAGACTGTAAACACAATGACGATCCGGGTTGCGTTCTTCGCCAAGCTGTCGAAGAGGGTGAAATCAATCAGATCCGCTTCGAAAACTATCATCGCATTCTAGAGAGCATGGCAGAAGTGAAAGCGAACCGTCAGTACTCTCGAAGCAAAAAAGCGGATTTGTAACCGCAATTTTGTAAGCAAACTCTCGTAAGTGCTGACATTATCGGGCAATTTGAGTACTATCTCGCGCCCAGAATATAGTCAATCGTACAAATAGCATTGGAATTGAACGCAATGGATAAGATTAAAGTTGGACTACAATATTGGATCCCACAGCACGGTTTGACGCGCTTAGTGGGTAAGCTAGCTTCAGCAAAAGCTGGCGGTCTAACAACAGCAATCATCAAGTGGTTTATCAAACAGTACAACGTCAATATGGATGAGGCTCTGCACTCAGATCCTAAGCACTTCAAAACGTTCAATGAGTTTTTCGTTCGTGAACTAAAAGAAGGCGCACGTCCAATCACCGACGAAGCATCAGTCATTACTCACCCTGCAGACGCATGTGTTAGCCAGTTTGGCCCGATCACTGACGGTAAGCTTATCCAAGCGAAAGGCCACGACTTTACGGCTCAAGAGCTATTAGGCGGTGATGCAGCATTAGCTGAAGAGTTCGCTGATGGTGAATTCGCAACGCTATACCTATCTCCACGTGATTACCACCGTGTTCACATGCCATGTGACGGTACACTTCGTCAAATGATCTACGTTCCAGGCGATCTGTTCTCAGTAAACCCACTAACCGCTGAAAACGTGCCAAACCTATTTGCACGTAACGAGCGTGTAGTGTGTATCTTCGATACAGAATTTGGCCCAATGGCTCAAGTACTGGTTGGTGCAACCATCGTTGGTAGCATTGAGCAAGTATGGGCAGGCACAGTAACCCCACCACGCGGTAACTCTGTCTACAAATGGGATTACCCAGCAGAGGGCGACAAAGCGGTTATCTTGAAGAAAGGTGAAGAGATGGGCCGCTTTAAGCTTGGCTCTACCGTGATTAACCTATTTGCTAAAGATGCTGTGACGTTTGATGAAACGATGCAAAATGGTCAAGCGACAGTAATGGGCACACCTTATGCTCATACAGCGATAGCTGAAGAAACAGAAGCAACTGAAGCAACTGAAGCTACTGAAGCTACTGACAAATAATCTTAGCGACACTTTTCTAAGCCCCGAACTCTCGGGGCTTTTTTTGACCCAAAACAATCTCTTTGCAACAAATTCAACTCTTTACGAAAAGTAATAGCCTGCTCTAAGACCCCAATTTCGAACTCCATTAGTCTATATCTCATCAAGAAATGATTGAGTGAGCGCGGGTATGTTGAAAGTCGATGTTGGAACCATTATTAAGTTGTTAATCAGCTTCGGCCTTCCCATTGGTGTCTTGTTCATGCCGATTGATTGGATACCGATCGACGATCTCACGTTGATTCAACACCGCCTACTGGCTATTTTTCTACTTGCCGCTCTGCTTTGGGTGCTTGAACCGGTTCCTGTCTTTGCGACCTCGATACTGATCATAGCGCTGGAATTGATCATGATTTCAGACAAAGGCTTACACCTTTTTCGCACACCACCAGCAGGGCATGATCTTGGCGAGTTGATGAACTATACCGATATCTTCAGCGCCTTTTCATCTCCGATCATCATTCTGTTTATGGGGGGCTTTGCGCTCGCAATTGCCGCTTCCAAATACGAATTGGACAACAACCTCGCCCGAGTGCTGCTCAAGCCTTTCGGTCATCAGCCAAGGTTCATCATGCTTGGTTTAATGTTGATCACCGCAGTGTTTTCTATGTTCATGTCTAACACCGCGACAACGGTCATGATGTTGGCTTTGCTGGGCCCGATTGTTGCCTCTGCACCGAAGGGCGATCTAGGGATAAAAGCCTTAGTTTTATGTATTCCCATCGCTGCGAACACGGGCGGTATTGCCACACCGATTGGTACTCCACCCAATGCTATTGCTCTGCAATATTTAACTGGTGACAACAGCATCGACTTTCTGAGTTGGATGATGATGGGCCTACCCTTTGTCATCATTCAACTCACGATCGCTTGGTTCTTACTTCAACGACTTTTTCCTTCTTCCCAAGCCGAGATGAAACTCAAACTTGATGGACAATTTCAGAAGAACTGGCGAGCTATCGTGGTATACGCCACTTTCGCAGCAACCATCTTGCTTTGGATGACCACTAAACTGCATGGAATGAACACGTATGTGGTCTCCATAATTCCACTCGCGGTGTTTACCCTGACCGGCATTATGGGCAAAGCTGAACTCAAACTGATAAATTGGGACGTTCTATGGCTTGTGGCTGGCGGTATCGCCATTGGTATTGGTCTCGATAAGACGGGACTTGCCTCTGCGTTGGCTCATGCGATCGACTATGAGTCGCTTTCCCCTATTGCGGTTGTCTTTACCATGTCGATCGTTTGTTGGCTCATGGCAAACTTTATGTCCAACACCGCGACCGCTAACTTGCTAATGCCTATCGCCGCAGCCATTGGAGCCTCAATGGAGAGCCTTGCTAGCGTAGGAGGTTTACAAGGACTACTGGTTGTCGTCGCTTTCTCCGCTTCTTTAGGCATGATTTTACCTGTATCGACACCACCAAACTCACTCGCCTACTCCACAGGGTTAATTGAGAGTCGAGACATGGCTAAAACAGGGATTATTCTTGGCATAGTCGGTCTGTGTTTAGTCTATGTGGGCGCGCTTATTCTCACCTGATGAGAATCTAATTATGTGAACCATTATTGCGGCCTTTTATTCTCTGATGAAAGGTCACAAACTTGCTGAACCCTGAGTAAATTTCAAACAAATACGCATATAGATCAATTCTAAACATTGATCTCTTCTATAAAATCTCGCTGATATTCACTATCCACATCCATTTCACGATTCCCGTGAGATTCTTGTGACTGCATATCCCCTCTTCTCGTCCTATTGTCTCTGTGAATAAGGAAAGGCAATGAGAAATACAATCAAGTTAAAAATACAGATCGCGATTGCGATCGTTATTGCTGTTGTTAGTGGTGTTCAAGCATGGATATCCGTTAATCAACTGGAACAAGAAACCACTTCGGCACTCAATAATGAAATGGCTAATATAAGTCATGCGACGTCACGTTACATCAGTGGTTGGCTCGCTATCCGCAGTGATATGATGCTGGCTAATGAAAAGGCCATCTTAGAGTCTGACAATTCAGATCGAGAGATGCTTGTAACCAAGCGAGCAGGTCAATTCCTCTCTGTATATGTTGGTTTTGATAACGGTACGATAGCCTACGGCGATAAAACCGAAGATTGGCCAGCCGATTATGACCCTAGAACCCGCCCTTGGTATCAAGATGCCATGGCAACCAATGGTCTTATCATCACTGAGCCGTACCAAGATTTTGATGGCAGCGTTGTTGTGAGTTTCGCCAAGGCATTCTCAGGCAGCAAGAAAGGGGTGCTAGCCGCAGACTTAACTGTCACGAATATTATCGATGAAGTGTTAAATACAACTTTGGATAATGATGGCTTTACCTTCCTTGTTGACGGCAACAATAATATTGTCGCGTACCAAGATGAGTCTCTCAGCCAACAGCCATTGACGAAACTCAATCCAAAACTTAACCAATCTAAGGTCCAGGCGCTCGTCGAGGAGTCTTCTATCTCAACGATTTCTTGGCCTCAACAAGGTGACAAACTGATTTATGTCATTCGTGTTCCTAGTACGGATTGGTCGCTCGGTATTGTGGTTGATAAGGAAATGGCGTTCGCATCTGTCACTGAGCAGATTCAATTTACAGCGATTGCTTCCGTGATCTTATACCTAATCATTGCAGCATTTAGCACTTACACCATCACAAAATTGCTCAAACCACTGCAAGACTTATCCACGTCTCTTTCTCAATTGGCTAAGGGTGAAGGAGATTTAACGCAGCGAGTTGAAATTAAGCGTCGTGATGAAATTGGTGAAGTCGCTGAGCACGTCAATCAGTTCTTGAGCCAAATGCAACAAATGATCGCTGGTATCATTAATCACAGTGAACATCTCGTTCAACAGGCAAGTCAGGCCAACTCACTATCATTGCAATCCGCGCAGCAAGTTGAAGCTCAACAAAACGACGTCAATCAAATTGCGACGGCGATTCATGAGATGTCAGCCACTGCGGCAGAAGTTGCTAGCCATGCAGAAATGACTGCTTCAGCCTCTCAGACCTCTTCCAACGCCTGCCAAGACGGACAGCTAGTGATCCAGAAGAACCGAGAATCTATTGTTGAGCTCGCTGAGCAAGTAACAGCAGCCGCAAATGTCATCTCTGAATTGGAGCACAATACTCAGAGCATTAATCAGATTTTGTCGACCATTCAAGAGATCGCTGAACAAACGAACCTTCTCGCCTTAAATGCTGCGATTGAAGCTGCTAGAGCTGGTGAGCAAGGGCGCGGTTTTGCCGTCGTAGCCGATGAAGTGCGCGTATTGAGTCAACGAACCCATGGCTCGACCGAAGAGATTCGCAACATGATCGAAACGCTGCAAAACAATACCAAGCTGGCAGTAAATAGCATGCAAAGCAGTACTTCCTTGGCCGATACCAGTGTCGACTATGCTCAGCAAGCGGCACACAGCCTAACGGACATCACTGACGCAATCGACAAGATCAATGATATGGCACTACAAATCGCCAGCGCCGCAGAAGAGCAGCGCGCGGTCAGTGAAGACATCAGTCGTAACACTCAAGGGATCAAAGACGCTTCTGACGTACTGGCCAATCAGGCTCAGCAAAGTAGCGACAGTGCTAATCGTATGAGGGAGTCAGCCGAGACGATGCAAATGGAGGTCACTCGTTTCAAGGTATAGCTTTGTTTTCATGATCTTTTAATGCATATTGTCAGCCTGGAATATTCCACATTCACAAGGATACGTGTCGATGGGTTACGAATGGCTGGCACTTGCCGCAGCGTTTCTTTGGGCTGTAGCGAGCTTACTTTCTGTGGTCCCTGCCCAACATTTGGGGACCTTTGCTTATAGCCGTTGGCGGATGGGTTGTACATCAGTCATCTTAGGCAGCATGGCACTTTTCACTGGTGGATGGAGCAGCGTCGAAACCAGTGCAATCTCAGCTATGATGCTCTCAGGTGTGATAGGTATATTCATCGGCGATACGGCTCTTTTCGCTTGCCTCAATCGCATGGGGCCAAGACAAGCTGGTCTTCTCTTTTCATGCCACGCCGTTTTTTCTGCCATTCTCGGCTATTTTCTCTTTAGCGAAACCATGACGTCACTTGAGCTACTCGGTTCACTACTGGTGTTTTCTGGTGTGTTAACCGCGATCTTTTTTGGTCGTAAAGGACAAGCAAGTAATCAACTAGAGTCGATTAAAGGCAAAGTTTGGGTTGGTGTTGGGTTAGGCCTATTAGCAGCATTGTGCCAAGCACTAGGTGGCATCATTGCAAAACCTGTGATGCAAACCGAAATCGATCCAGTTGCGGCGTCAGCTATGCGAATGATGACAGCCTTTGCCGCGCACTGTTTGTTCTTTATGACAGGGGCTAAGCTTGCCCGAGCTACTCAACCAATGAACACAAAAATATTCGCTATTACTGCGGTCAATGGTTTTCTAGCCATGGCAGTGGGTATGACCTTAATCCTTTATGCCTTACAGCAAGGCAACGTGGGCATGGTGGCATTACTCTCTTCTACCACACCGATTATGTTGTTGCCTATACTTTGGGTTTACTCAGGAAAAAGGCCTAATCGATACGCTTGGATTGGTGCCATCGTTGCTGTTATAGGTACAGGAATCTTGGTCAGCTAGACCTATCACAACGATTGAGACAACCCGCTTTCTTTTTGTCTCTAACGCGAGAAAATAGCACTATAAATCGGAATGCAAATGTCTTTATGCCTTGCACACACTGTTTGTAAGGTGAAAGATAACAACAATATTTCACAAACAATATTTGATCTTAACCTACAGTTTTGGTTAAAAAGTGTAGTAAAATTACGCTAATTTTGTTTCCAAAGTTACTTTGAAATTTGACGAGGTCATTACTATGTCTGCTAAGAAGCCTATGGCTCTAGTTATTCTTGACGGTTACGGTCACCGTGAAGACACAGCAAGCAACGCAATTGCGAACGCGAAAACTCCATTTATCGATAGCCTGTTTGCTAACAAGCCAAACACTCTAATCTCTGCTTCTGGCATGGATGTAGGCCTACCTGACGGTCAAATGGGTAACTCAGAAGTTGGTCACACAAACATCGGCGCTGGTCGCGTGGTATACCAAGACCTAACTCGCATCACTAAGTCTATTGCTGACGGTGAGTTCGCTGAAACTCCAGCACTAATCGAAGCTATCGACACAGCAGTAAAAGCTGAGAAAGCGGTACACATCATGGGTCTTATGTCTCCAGGTGGCGTACACTCTCACGAAGATCACATCTACGCAGCAGTTGAAATGGCTGCAGCACGTGGCGCTGAAAAGATCTACCTACACTGCTTCCTAGACGGTCGTGACACACCACCACGTAGCGCAGAGAACTCTCTACAACGTTTCCAAGACCTATTCGCTAAGCTTGGCAAAGGTCGCGTAGCATCTCTAGTAGGTCGTTACTACGCAATGGACCGTGATAACAACTGGGATCGCGTTCAAGTTGCTTACGATCTTCTAACTCAAGCGAAAGCTGAATTCACATCAGAAACTGCAGTTGCTGGTCTAGAAGCGGCTTACGCTCGTGATGAAAACGACGAGTTCGTTAAAGCAACAGCTATCAAAGCTGAAGGTCAAGAAGACGCAGTGATCGCAGATGGCGACGCAGTTATCTTCATGAACTACCGTGCTGACCGTGCACGTCAAATCACTCGTACTTTCGTACCTGCATTCGACGGCTTCGAGCGCGCTGTATTCCCAGCAATCAACTTCGTGATGCTAACGCAATACGCAGCCGACATCCCTCTAGCAATCGCATTCCCACCAGCGTCTCTAGAGAACACGTACGGTGAGTGGCTATCTAAGCAAGGTCAAACTCAGCTACGTATCTCTGAAACTGAGAAATACGCACACGTAACTTTCTTCTTCAACGGTGGTGTTGAGAACGAATTTGAAGGTGAAGAGCGTCAACTTGTTGCTTCTCCAAAAGTAGCAACTTACGACCTACAACCTGAGATGAGTTCTGAAGAGCTAACAGAGAAGATGGTTGCAGCGATCAAATCTGGTAAGTACGACACTATCATCTGTAACTACCCTAACCCAGACATGGTTGGCCACACTGGTGTTTACGAAGCAGCAGAGCAAGCTATCGAAGCAATCGATGCATGTGTTGCTAAAGTAACAGCAGCTATCGAAGAAGTAGGCGGCCAAATGCTGATCACTGCTGACCATGGTAACGCAGAGATGATGGTAGACCCAGAGACAGGTGGTACTCACACTGCTCACACTAACCTACCAGTACCTCTAATCTACGTTGGTGAAAAAGACGTTGAGTTCAAAGAAGGCGGTAAACTGTCTGACCTTGCTCCAACAATGCTTTCTCTTGTTGGTCTAGAGATTCCAGCAGAGATGACAGGTGAAGTTCTAGTTAAGTAATTCACTGACTCCCTGAATATTACAAAAGCCCGAGTAGATACCTGCTCGGGCTTTTATTTTTCACTCCACTCCTCAACAACTTTTGACATTGCGCTTTCTTCCGATCAAAAGGTTTGGGTATACTGGCTATCTCTCAAATAGTTAGGACAGATTTGAACGATGGCTATCCCCCCAGTAAGGACTTTATTTTCTCGCAAGGTTTGGCTTGCGCTCGGGTTGATACTGTCTGCTTCTTCAATCACACCAAGCTATGCTGCGAGTAACACTGAACTCAAGGGCGTGAGCGGTGAAATCTCTCGTCAAAAACAGTCTCTTTCTAGCCAACAGAAAAAACTGGATTCACTCCAACAATCACTGAAAAGCCAAGAAACTACCATTACCCGACTAGAGAAAGAGATAAAGCAAACCAAAGCATCTCTGGCAACAACCAATGCCAACATTGCCAACCTCGATGATAAAATAGACAGCTTATACGTCCAGAAGAAAGCCCAAAGTGACAAGTTGGCAGAGCTCATCCAAACCTATTATGTCACCCAAAGAGCCAAAACGTCTTCAAATATTTTGAACCATGGCGTTGAAGAAGATCGTATTAGTCAGTACTTTCAACATCTTGCAAAAGCTCGCGCTAACACCATTAGCGAATTAGAGAAAACTGTCGAAGAACTGGACAATAGCCAAGAGCAGCTTCAACTAGAGAAACAGCAAATTACCACGCTGCTGCGCCAGCAGACCGAAAAGCGCAATCAACTGGCCAAAGCCCAATCACAGCGAAAAGGAACGGTATCAAAGATTCGCAAGAGCATCTCTAACGATAAGGTCTACTTGTCAGAGCTACAGCGCAATGAGACTCGACTCAAAGCCGAAATTGCCAAAGCGGCGAAGCGTAACGCAGTACCGATGGATGGTTTAGCACGCCAGAAAGGCAGACTGCCATGGCCATTAAAAGGTAAGGTTCTGCACAACTATGGCACTCGCCAGACTGGACAGATTAATTGGAAAGGTATGGTGATTGACGCCAACTATGGTCAATCAATCAAAGCGGTCTATTCAGGTACGGTTGTATTTGCCGACTACCTACGTGGGTATGGCCTCGTCGTGCTACTCGATCATGGTAAAGGGGATATGACGCTTTACGGATTCAACCAAAGCTTGCTCAAGAAAGAGGGCGATAAGGTAGCTGCAGGAGAGAGTATTGCTTTAGCTGGTGATACTGGTGGTCAGTCGCGTCCATCACTCTACTTCGAGATTCGTCGTAACAGTAAAACTCAGAACCCGAAACATTGGCTCACTCGTTAAACCTTAGCTTTAAGCCGCTCCTCCCACTCATGGACGAACGGCATTATTGTGATATTTATGCGCTGTAATACCTTTCAACCACTTCAATAAACGCGTTTACTTGCTCTTTAGGTAAAGCATTGACACCTGCAGCGGCGGCTCGGCCTCCCCCTGTCGCAAACTCCGCACAAATGTCTCCCGCCCCCTGTTTATTGTTCAAGGGAGCACGCAAAGAGACGGTATACGTACCATCTATATTCTCGGTCAGCACCGCATGAGCACGTTCTGGGGACTGGTTGGCGAGCAAATTGCCATAGACTCCACTGATTCGACGTGACGCCGCTTCATTCGGCAATTCAAACACACCCAACTTTTCACTTTGGTACTTGGCTGCAATCGAGAATGCTTTGTCCATATCTTGCTGATAAGCAGACCTTAAAACATGAAAAGGGGAGCTTTGATCAGCAATAACAGCAAATGGATCATCGTAGGCCAAAAGCTCTTTAAACAATGATGCCGGGGCAAAGTGCAGGTCATCGATCTTGGAACCGTAACCATTGTAATTAATCAAGGTACCTAGTTCTTTCAGCAGTGCTTTCTGCTCTTCGGTGAAACCAGCTTTATCCGCCAGTCGATCGGCTTTGGCAATTAAGTTGTCACCGTAAGCTGCGGTAATTGCCCAAGAATGGAAACGGCCTTGAAGTAAGTCATCGACAATCAGTGCCGTACAAGTATTAGCGTCTAAATCGATATGAGCCTCAAGGTTGGCGCTTTGTGGAATATCGCCCGATTTATGGTGGTCGGCATAAAACACCTGAGCACCTGCACTGAGAATCGATTCTAAACCCGCTTTGTTTTTCTCCATGGAGATGTCTAATGCGGTCACAGAATCCTCTTGAGTGACGGAGAGCTTCTCAAGTAGCTGAATATCTCGCTTAACCCCAGTCACAAGCTGAGCATCTTTAGGTTCAGCCAGACGAAGCTGTAGGAGTGCGATGATGCCATCCGCATCACCATTGAAAACATCAAAATGCATAAACAACAAAACCCATTAAAACATCTCTCGATACTCTAATGGGTTCTCAGTGCTTTAACAATTTCAGTTAGTTATAACTAGGATCCATACGCTTAGGCATGAATTGCTTTGACGCCATCTTCCAATAGTTGAAGTTGTTCCAAACCTTGCGAGGTCGCCTTAGGTTTGACTACCGAGATCATTTGCACCATGCCTTGGTGAATGACCTGTTCGGTTATCTGCGTTTTTGGTGACATTGCCGCTTGATAACCCAACCAGCTAGACGCAATTAAATGCAAAGTTGTCACCAACGGCTTCATCTCACTCTCATCAACATTGAGTAGCTCAAGGCCGACAAACGCACGCATGATATTGATTAGGTTAGATTGTAGCTTCTCTTGAACTTGAATATATTCGTCATGAAGCTGCTCATCACGCTGGAGAATTTCAGGTAGGTTGGCGTAGAAAAAGCGATACTTCCACATCAAAGTAAAGATCGAATCTAGGTAGTGCTTGAGTAAAACTAAGCTCTCTTTTTGACCTTGAATCGGTGTAAAGCGCTCAAGTAACTCATTGGAATAGAGGGCAAAGATCTCACGGACAATCTCTTGCTTATTTCGAAAGTGGTAGTAAAGGTTACCAGGGCTAATATCGATATGGGCAGCAATATGATTGGTCGTGATGTTGCGCTCACCGTGCTCATTGAACAACTCCAGTGCCGCTAGCACGATTTTGTCGCGTGTCTTCATTCTTTTCCGAACTCCATTCCATCAATATGGTCAGTATAACTGAGTATATTAACCAATAACAAAAAAGCGCCTGATTAGACCAGACGCTTTCATGTGTTTCTTTGTTATTTGTGGTATGGCTTAGACAGCTCGTGTACCGCTTCCACAAATACGCCCGCATTTTCTGGCGGTACGTCTAGGTGAATGCCGTGACCAAGGTTGAACACGTGCCCTGTACCTGCATCGCCGAATCCTTCAAGAATCGTTGATACTTCTTCACGGATACGCTCAGGAGAAGCGTACAGCATTGATGGGTCCATGTTACCTTGCAGTGCAACTTTATCACCGACACGCTTCACTGCGTCTTGGATATTGATAGTCCAGTCTAGACCGACTGCATCACAACCCGTTGCAGCGATCTGCTCAAGCCACATACCACCATTCTTAGTGAATAGAGTAACAGGTACACGGCGGCCATCGTTTTCACGGATAAGACCATCGACGATCTTATGCATGTACTGCAGTGAGAATAGGTTGTAGTCACGAGGAGTAAGAACGCCACCCCAAGTATCAAATACCATTACTGATTGTGCACCCGCTTTGATCTGCGCATTTAGGTAGTCAATGACGCTGTCCGCAAGCTTATCAAGTAGTAAGTGCAGCGTTTGTGGCTCTGCATACATCATCTTCTTGATCTTAGTGAATGCCTTAGAGCTACCACCTTCAACCATGTAAGTAGCCAATGTCCATGGGCTACCAGAGAAACCGATCAGTGGAACATCACCGTTTAGGTCTTTGCGGATCTGACGCACTGCGTTCATTACGTACTTAAGCTCGCCTTCTGGATCTGGAATACCGATCTTTTCCACGTCAGCTTTACAGGTAATCGGCTTATCAAATACAGGTCCTTCACCTGCAGCGAAACGTAACTCTAAACCCATCGCATCTGGGATAGTCAGGATGTCTGAGAATAGAATCGCAGCATCAAGAGGAAAACGGCGTAATGGTTGAAGGGTTACTTCTGATGCAAGTTCTGCATTCTTACACAAAGACATAAAATCACCCGCTTCTGCGCGAGTCGCTTTGTATTCTGGAAGGTATCGACCTGCCTGACGCATCATCCATACTGGAGTGTAATCTACTGGCTGCTTAAGTAGCGCACGAAGATAGCGGTCATTCTTTAATTCAGTCATTCCGTTTTTCCGATTGTTAGGCTTAGTTTTGTTGCGGCTATTCTAACACTGTTTGGCTCTCAAAAGCTGTGTGCTTTGCAACCTAGATCAAGTTATTAACTTTTAAATCAATGCTTAATTTGCACCCAATTAGTAACAGTGTTAAAAATTTGTTTGCTAGCGAAAACTACAATTATAAACCGAGCACTCAGTGTTCGGCATCTCATAACGACATCTTACTTACCCCCTCCTTCTGGAGGGTTTTTTTTTGCTTATTTTTCAGGTATATATTTTTAACGCCTGCAAGTATGTTCTATTAACTCACGAGCAATCGTTCCTTTCGGAGCGATCGGTGGGAGCGCATTAAAGTCGAACCAGCGAGCATCGCTAAGCTCACTATAGTCAGGTTTCAATACGCCAGATTCGTATTCCGCTATGAAGCCCATCATCATGCTCGATGGAAATGCCCAAGGTTGACTGCCAAAATATTCGATATTTTTAACATTAACGCCTGTTTCTTCTTTCACTTCACGCGCGACACACTGCTCCAGAGTTTCACCTACTTCCAAAAATCCCGCGATCACCGTATACATACCATTGCGATGACGTGGATGTTGAGCTAAGAGTATTTGGTTCTCTTTTCTGACCGCAACAATAATACAAGGGAAGATCCTCGGGTAATGAAGCGTACGGCAATCACCACACTGCATAGCCAGCTGATTATGATTCAGGTGATTACGTCCACCGCATAAAGGGCAGAAACGCATGCTCTGCGTCATATGACTGTACTGTGCCGCCTTGCTGACCAGCAAAAATAGTTCGGTTGGAAAATCGAGACATTCTCGCAATGAAACTAGCTCGATATCTTGTTCGATATCTGAAGCGTTTAACCACATCACTGAGCGTCCTTCATAGCGCCCAATTTCTATCGCGGAGCTTGTTGGCAGAGATAAGTCCTGCGCAGTCCCCAGTGGGATCGAATCATCAACTAGCCAAACATCACTTGCCGATACAACGCACCAATAACAAACTTGCGTACGGTTTGTGTCACTTTTATTTAACATTCCACCCCCTCTTCACTTGCAGTTCGTCTATTTTACTGGCAATCTAATTTCATACCAGAGTTTGTAGCTAGGTAATTTTAACGCTATAAATTCTAGTAAGGACAAGAGCTTGTATCTCTGCACATGCTTTGGTATCAAAGCGGAATGGTCACCCAAGAAGTGACCCGATCATGAGGATATGGTCATGCTAAACAAATTCAAACAGACACAAGAACAATGGGGTGGCTCGAACGAAGTAATCGACCACTGGCTCGAAACTCGTCAATCTCTTATCGTTGAGTATTGTAAGCTAGGTGCCTTACAGCCGGCCAACGGTCATGCCAACGTTGTCGAACTCCCTTCTCCTAAAGAAATCAGCTCATTCTGCGATCACGTTGTCGACTATATTTCAGAAGGTCATTTCAAGA
This sequence comes from Vibrio sp. RE86, assembly GCF_013114545.1. GTDB lineage: Bacteria > Pseudomonadota > Gammaproteobacteria > Enterobacterales > Vibrionaceae > Vibrio. The sequence continues at coordinate 35,719 of NZ_VTXI01000028.1, forward strand.
TCTACGATATGGTCATGGAAAAGTGGCAAGCAACTGGCTTTAAAACCAACGATGAGATCGATACGACGTACGCGAAGATCGTACTCACAACCGAGCCATTGCTAGAATTTAATGACAAATACGTAAAAGTAACAGCAGACGATGAGTTGCCGAACTTTGAAGTAGATATGTCGAAAGTCGGTGAGCTACTCGAAGTACGTTTTGAAGTTGAAGACAACCTCATCCAACTTATTGCCGACAGTTTAGCGATTCCGCCAGGCGCATAAGTAAGAAAAGAAGCAGATTGAATTTTAAGGGTTGGCGTTTTGCGTCAGCCCTTTTGCGTTTTTAGAACGGTCATAAATCGGGGTTTCTCAGTTGCATCAAAGGTTAATCAAGGTCCCTAACCTTTGCTTAAATACCGTCATCCCCGAGAGGGAGGTACGACTGAGTTGGGGATCTCTAAAATCGAGTCGATAACTAACAGAGATTCCCTACTCGCTCCTTCGTCACTCTATGGAATGACACTTTCCCACAACCCCCATAATCACCATCGTAAAAATGACAAATTCTCTTTCGCCAGAAACAAAAAAGGCATCCCGAAGGATGCCTTTTATCATTTCTTAGCTAGCGATTACTCGTCAGCAGAGAAACCAGCGTTTAGTAGTGCTGCAAGGTTGTCAGTAGCTTGTTCAGCTGAAGGACCTTCTTGCTCTTCTGCACGTTTAGCTTGACGATCTTGGTGGTAAGCGAAACCTGTACCTGCTGGGATTAGACGACCAACAATTACGTTTTCTTTCAGACCACGTAGCTCATCACGCTTACCAGAAACCGCAGCTTCTGTTAGTACGCGAGTTGTCTCCTGGAACGATGCTGCAGAGATGAACGACTCAGTAGCAAGAGACGCTTTAGTGATACCTAGTAGGTCACGTTCATAGCGAACTAGCTCTTTGCCTTCAGCTTCTAGTGCACGGTTAGCGATCTTAACGTTCGCGTATTCAACCTGCTCACCCACTAGGAACTCAGTAGAGTCACCAGCGTGAGTGATTGTACACTTACGTAGCATCTGACGAACGATAGTCTCAATGTGCTTATCGTTAATCTTAACGCCCTGTAGACGGTATACTTCTTGAACTTCGTTCGCGATGTATTGAGTCACAGCGTGGATACCACGTAGACGTAGAATGTCATGTGGAGTTTCTGGACCATCTGCGATCACATCACCACGTTCAACTTTCTCGCCTTCGAATACGTTAAGCTGACGATGCTTAGGAATCATCTCTTCGTACGTCTCGCCGCCATCACGAGTGATAACTAGACGACGCTTACCTTTCGTCTCTTTACCAAAGCTCACAGTACCTGTGTGCTCAGCAAGAATCGCAGGCTCTTTAGGCTTACGTGCTTCGAATAGGTCTGCTACGCGTGGAAGACCACCGGTGATATCTTTGTTACCGCCAGACTTCTGAGGGATACGAGATAGAGTATCACCCACGCCTACTTCAGCGCCGTCTTCGATGTTAACGATAGCTTTACCAGGTAGGAAGTAGTGAGCTGGCATTTCAGTACCAGGGATCATTACGTCGTTACCTTGCGCATCAACAAGTTTGATAGCTGGACGCATATCTTTACCTGCTGCTGGACGCGCTGCCGCTTCAGTTACTTCGCTTGAAGATAGACCTGTTAGATCATCTGTTTGACGAGAAACTGTTACACCATCGATCATGTCAACGAATTGGATGCGACCTGCCACTTCAGTGATGATTGGCATTGTGTGCGCTTCCCAGTTAGCTACTGTATCACCAGCAGTTACTGCGTCGTTGTCGCCTTTGCTTAGTAGAGAACCGTAAGGAAGTTTGTGTTTCTCTTTCGTACGACCGAACTCATCAATAATAGTTAGTTCAGATGCACGAGAAGTGATTACAAGCTTACCGTCTTTGTTCGTTACAAACTTAGCGTTGTGTAGCTTAACTGTACCCGTTGTCTTAGCTTGGATGCTGTTCTCTGCTGCTGCAGTAGATGCCGCACCACCGATGTGGAACGTACGCATTGTAAGCTGTGTACCTGGTTCACCGATAGACTGAGCAGCGATTACACCAACTGCTTCACCTTGGTTCACTAGGTGACCACGTGCTAGGTCACGACCGTAACACTGTGCACAACAACCGAAGTCCGCATCACAGGTAACTACAGAGCGCACTTTCATGCGGTCAACTGAGTTCTCTTCCATGATTTGACACCACTTCTCATCAATTAGAGTGTTACGTGGAATCAGAACTTCGTCAGTACCTGGCTTAAGTACGTCTTCAGCAACAACACGACCTAGTGCTAGCTCAGAAAGTGCAACTTTAACGTCACCACCTTCGATATGAGGCATCATATCGACACCTTCATGAGTACCACAGTCATGTTCGTGTACTACAACGTCTTGAGCAACGTCTACTAGACGACGAGTTAGGTAACCCGAGTTCGCTGTTTTCAGTGCTGTATCCGCAAGACCCTTACGAGCACCGTGCGTTGAGATAAAGTACTGAAGTACGTTTAGACCTTCTTTAAAGTTCGCAGTGATCGGCGTTTCGATGATTGAGCCATCTGGACGTGCCATCAGACCACGCATACCTGCTAGCTGACGAATCTGAGCTGCAGAACCACGTGCACCTGAGTCGGCCATCATGTAGATGCTGTTGAATGACTCTTGCTGTTCCTCTTCACCTTCACGGTTTGTTACCGTTTCAGATGAAAGGTTTTCCATCATCGCTTTCGCTACGCGATCGTTGGTCGATGCCCAAATATCGATCACTTTGTTGTAGCGCTCACCCGCAGTAACAAGACCAGATTGGTACTGATCCTGGATTTCGCGAACTTCTGCTTCCGCTTCTTCGATCTCAGTGTACTTAGCTGCAGGTACAACCATATCGTCGATACCAACAGATACACCAGAAAGTGCCGCGTAAGCGAAACCTGTGTACATGATTTGGTCAGCAAAGATTACCGTGTCTTTAAGACCTAGCTTACGGTACGCTTCGTTAAGTAGGTTAGAGATTTGCTTCTTACCTAGCTTTTGGTTAACGATGCTGTACGGTAGACCTTCTGGTACGATTTGCCATAGCATTGCACGACCGATAGTTGTATCAACCATCTTAGTCTCTGTAGTGCTATTACCATCTTCGTCTTTAACAGTCTCAGTGATACGAACTTTTACGCGAGCGTGTAGTTCAGCTTCTTTAGTACGGTACGCTTTCTCTGCCTCAGCTGGGCCAGAAAGGTACATACCTTCGCCTTTCACGTTGATCTTGTCACGAGTCATGTAGTAAAGACCTAATACAACGTCCTGAGAAGGTACGATGATTGGGTCACCTGACGCTGGCGACAGAATGTTGTTTGTCGACATCATCAGTGTACGTGCTTCAAGCTGTGCTTCTAGAGTTAGAGGCACGTGAACCGCCATTTGGTCACCATCGAAGTCGGCGTTGTATGCCGCACACACTAGTGGGTGTAGCTGAATCGCTTTACCTTCGATTAGTACTGGTTCGAACGCCTGGATACCTAGACGGTGAAGTGTAGGTGCACGGTTCAGTAGTACTGGGTGTTCGCGGATAACTTCGTCTAGGATATCCCAGACGATCGCTTCTTCACGCTCTACCATCTTCTTAGCAGCTTTGATTGTAGTCGCAAGACCACGAGTCTCTAGCTTGCTGTAGATGAATGGTTTGAATAGCTCAAGTGCCATCTTCTTAGGAAGACCACACTGGTGCAGACGAAGGTATGGACCTACTGTGATTACAGAACGGCCAGAGTAGTCTACACGCTTACCTAGAAGGTTCTGACGGAAACGACCTTGCTTACCCTTGATCATATCAGCAAGAGATTTCAGAGGACGCTTGTTCGAACCTGTGATCGCACGACCGCGACGACCGTTATCTAGAAGTGCATCAACAGACTCTTGCAGCATACGCTTTTCGTTACGTACGATGATGTCCGGAGCAGCTAGCTCTAGAAGACGCTTCAAACGGTTGTTACGGTTGATTACGCGACGGTATAGGTCGTTCAGATCAGAAGTCGCGAAGCGACCGCCGTCTAGTGGAACTAGAGGACGTAGATCTGGCGGAAGTACCGGAAGCACAGTTAGGATCATCCACTCTGGGTTGTTACCAGATTGAACGAACGCTTCAACTAGCTTCAGACGCTTAGTGATCTTCTTACGCTTAGTCTCTGAGTTAGTAGACTCAAGCTCTTCACGCATTTCTTCGATTTCAGCAGGCAGATCCATAGACGCAAGTAGGTCTTTGATCGCTTCCGCACCCATCTTAGCCGTGAATTCATCACCCCACTCTTCTAGACGATCTAGATACTCTTCTTCAGTAAGCATCTGAGATTTTTCTAGGTCAGTCATACCAGGTTCAGTTACTACGTACATTTCGAAGTAAAGAACACGTTCGATATCACGTAGAGGGATATCCATTAGTAGACCGATACGAGACGGTAGTGATTTTAGGAACCAGATGTGAGCAACTGGTGAAGCAAGCTCGATGTGGCCCATACGGTCACGACGAACTTTAGTTTGTGTAACTTCAACGCCACACTTCTCACAGATAACACCACGGTGTTTCAGACGCTTGTATTTGCCACAAAGACATTCATAGTCTTTTACTGGACCAAAGATACGCGCACAGAACAGACCATCACGCTCAGGTTTGAACGTACGGTAGTTGATCGTTTCAGGTTTTTTAACTTCACCGAAAGACCATGAACGGATCATGTCCGGTGAAGATAGACCGATTTTGATTGCATCAAATTCTTCGGTCTTATGCTGCGCTTTTAGAAAGTTTAATAAGTCTTTCACAATCAGCTCCTGTAAGGAGTTAAAAGGGGCTCACCCGCAAAAGTGAGCACCTTCAACCAAATAATCGCTTTTCTCTATAAAGAAAGAAGGGATTACTCTTCGTCTTCTAGCTCGATGTTGATACCTAGCGAGCGAATCTCTTTCAACAGTACGTTGAACGATTCTGGCATGCCAGGTTCCATGCTGTGGTTGCCATCTACGATGTTCTTGTACATCTTAGTACGGCCGTTAACGTCATCCGACTTAACTGTTAGCATTTCTTGAAGCGTGTAAGCAGCACCGTATGCTTCTAGTGCCCATACTTCCATCTCACCGAAACGCTGACCACCGAACTGAGCTTTACCACCAAGTGGTTGCTGAGTTACTAGGCTGTAAGAACCAGTAGAACGAGCGTGCATCTTGTCATCAACAAGGTGGTTCAGTTTCAGCATGTACATGTAACCAACAGTTACAGGACGCTCAAACGCATCACCTGTGCGACCATCAAACAGCGTTAGCTGACCAGATTCAGGTAGGTCACCTAGTTTTAGAAGCTCTTTGATTGATTGCTCTGGAGCACCGTCAAATACTGGAGTCGCGATCGGTAGACCACCACGTAGGTTCTTGATCAGCGTGCGAACTTCGTCATCAGATAGAGACGCGATGTCTACTTTCTGACGAGTATCACCAAGATCGTAAACCTTCTGTAGGAAGTCACGGAACTTAGCAAGCTCTTGCTGCTCTTTAACCATCTGGTTGATCTTGTCACCGATACCTTTCGCTGCCAGACCTAAGTGTACTTCTAGGATCTGACCGATGTTCATACGCGATGGTACACCCAGTGGGTTTAGAACGATGTCAACCGGCTGACCTTTCTCATCGTAAGGCATGTCTTCAACAGGGTTGATCTTAGAGATTACACCCTTGTTACCGTGACGACCCGCCATCTTATCACCAGGCTGGATACGACGTTTAACCGCTAGGTAAACCTTAACGATCTTCAGTACGCCAGGTGCTAGATCATCACCTTGTGTGATCTTACGACGCTTAGTTTCAAACTTCTTATCGAAGTCAGCTTTTAGCTCGTCCCACTGCTCAGCAAGTTGCTCAAGCTGTGTTTGTGCTGCGTCATCTTCAAGCGTTAGCTCTAGCCACTTCTTACGATCGATAGCGTCTAGTTTAGCTTCAGTGTAACCACCGTCGATTAGTACAGCTTTAACGCGGTTTAGAAGGCCACCCTCAAGAATCTGGAATTCTTCAGTAAGGTCTTTCTTCGCTTCTTTAAGCTGCATCTGTTCAATTTCAAGTGCACGTTTGTCTTTTTCAACACCGTCACGAGTAAATACTTGAACGTCGATGATTGTACCTGACACTGAGTTTGGTACGCGTAGAGACGTATCTTTAACGTCTGACGCTTTCTCACCAAAGATAGCACGTAGTAGCTTCTCTTCAGGAGTTAGCTGAGTTTCACCTTTAGGCGTTACTTTACCTACAAGGATGTCACCGCCTTTCACTTCCGCACCGATGTAAACGATACCTGACTCGTCTAGTTTAGACAGAGCAGACTCACCTACGTTTGGAATGTCAGCTGTGATTTCTTCAGCACCAAGCTTAGTATCACGCGCCACACAAGATAGCTCTTGAATGTGGATCGTTGTGAAACGGTCTTCTTGAACTACGCGCTCAGATACTAAGATCGAGTCTTCGAAGTTGTAACCGTTCCAAGGCATGAATGCGATACGCATGTTCTGACCAAGTGCTAGTTCACCTAGGTCTGTTGAAGGACCATCAGCAAGAACGTCACCACGTGATACTGGTTCACCAGGCATCACACATGGACGCTGGTTGATACACGTATTTTGGTTAGAACGAGTGTATTTAGTTAGGTTGTAGATATCGATACCTGCTTCGCCAGGGATCAGCTCGTCTTCGTTAACTTTAACAACGATACGAGAAGCATCTACAGACTGGATTACACCACCACGTTTCGCTACAGCAGTAACACCTGAGTCAACAGCAATGTTACGCTCAACACCAGTACCAACTAGAGGCTTATCAGCCTTAAGTGTTGGAACTGCCTGACGTTGCATGTTCGCACCCATCAATGCACGGTTCGCATCATCGTGTTCTAGGAACGGGATAAGCGATGCAGCGATAGATACAACCTGGTTAGTTGCAACGTCCATGTAGTCAACATGTTCGCGTGGGTGTAGGCCAGATTCACCTTTCTGACGAGCAGTGATTAGCTCTTCAGAGAATGTACCTTCTTCAGTAAGAACAGTGTTCGCCTGAGCGATAACGTACTGACCTTCCTGAATAGCAGATAGGTAATCTACTTCGTCTGTTACTACGCCATCTACAACACGACGGTATGGAGTCTCAAGGAAACCGTACTCGTTACAACGTGCGAACGCAGATAGAGAGTTGATCAGACCGATGTTTGGACCTTCCGGCGTTTCGATAGGACATAGACGGCCGTAGTGAGTTACGTGTACGTCTCGAACTTCGAAGCCAGCACGTTCACGAGTTAGACCGCCAGGACCCAATGCAGAAATACGACGCTTGTGCGTTACTTCTGATAACGGGTTGTTTTGGTCCATGAACTGTGAAAGCTGTGAAGAGCCAAAGAATTCTTTAACCGCAGCAGAGATCGGCTTAGCGTTAATTAGATCTTGAGGCATGATTGCATCAAGGTCACCAAGGCTTAGACGTTCTTTAACAGCACGTTCAACACGTACTAGACCAACGCGGAATTGGTTTTCTGCCATTTCGCCAACAGAACGGATACGACGGTTACCTAGGTGGTCGATATCGTCCACTTCACCGATGCCGTTACGGATAGCGATAAGCTTCTTCATCACTTCAACGATATCTGTTTCGTCAAGTGTGCCTTGCTCTTGAGCATCTTCACGTTCGATAGAGCTGTTGAACTTCATACGACCAACAGTCGATAGGTCGTAACGCTCTTCAGAGAAGAATAGGCTTTCGAATAGTGCTTCAGCAGCTTCTTTCGTTGGCGGCTCACCAGGGCGCATCATTCGGTAGATTTCTACCAGTGCAGAGATACGATCAACAGTGCTGTCGATGCGTAGCGTGTCTGACATGAATGGACCGTGATCCAGATCGTTAGTAAATAACGTCTGTAGAGCTTTGTGGCCAGCTTGTGAAAGGTTAGCTAGAGCTTCTAGGCTGATTTCTTGGTTTGCACCAACAATGATCTCGCCAGTCGCTTCGTTGATGTAGTCTTTCGACGCAACTTTGCCCACGATGTACTCAACTGGTACTTCGATATGCTCAACGCCATCTTTTTCAAGTTGACGGATGTGGCGTGCAGTTACACGACGACCTGTTTCAACGTAAGTCTTGCCATTTGCTTCGATGTCGAAAGACGCAGTTTCACCACGTAGACGATCAGGAACAAGCTCCATAAGTAGAGTTTGATCTTTAACTTCGAAGTTCACCTTCTCAAAGAAGATGTCCAGGATCTCTTCTGTCGTCTTACCAAGTGCGCGAAGAATGATAGATGCTGGAAGCTTACGACGGCGGTCAATACGAACGTATAAGTTGTCCTTAGGATCAAACTCGAAATCAAGCCATGAACCACGGTAAGGAATAACACGTGCGTTGTATAGAACTTTACCTGAAGAGTGAGTCTTACCCTTATCGCTGTCGAAGAATACGCCAGGGCTTCTATGAAGCTGGGATACGATAACTCGCTCAGTACCATTGATTACAAAGGTACCATTGTCTGTCATAAGCGGAATCTCGCCCATGTAGACTTCTTGTTCTTTGATGTCTTTAACGGTGCCTGCTGGCGCGTCTTTATCAAAAATAACTAGACGTAGTTTTACGCGTAGTGGCTTTGAGTACGTTACGCCGCGGATTTGACATTCTTTAACATCAAATACTGGCTCACCAAGACGGTAGCTAACGTATTGCAGCTCAGAGTTGCCGTTGTAGCTCTGAATTGGAAATACAGAACGGAAAGCAGCTTCAAGACCGTACTGACCCTCAGGATCCTGTTCGATGAATTTTTCGAACGAATCGAGCTGGATCGATAGCAGGTATGGAATGTCCAAAACTTGTGGACGAGTACCAAAGTCCTTACGGATGCGCTTTTTCTCGGTATAAGAGTAAACCATGGGGTTCCTCAGCTCGCTGATAAGTGACCCAAACTGTCTCCAATCATTATGAGACAGTGACTGAATATCTGTTTGACTGTAGTGACATTTCGTTAAGAACTAATGAAATGTTTTTTGCTAGGAATGTGAGTGCTCAAACAGCGGAAAAATCACCCAACCCCTACAGCGCAAAAAGGCCGGTGGTTATAAAACCACCAGCCATTAGCCGTTAGGCTAAGAAACTATGCAATAATTACTTAACAGTAACACTTGCACCAGCTTCTTCTAGCTGAGCTTTAAGAGCTTCAGCTTCATCTTTCTCGATGCCTTCTTTTAGTGGAGCAGGAGCTGAGTCTACTAGACCCTTAGCTTCTTTAAGGCCTAGGCCAGTTGCGCCACGTACTGCTTTGATTACAGCAACTTTGTTACCGCCAGCAGATTCTAGGATTACGTCGAATTCAGTTTGCTCAGCAGCAGCTTCGCCTGCAGCAGCGCCGCCAGCTACAACAGCAGCAGCAGCAGAAACACCGAATTTCTCTTCCATTGCTTCGATTAGTTCAACAACTTGCATTACAGACATTTCTGCAACTGCGTCTAGGATTTGCTCGTTAGTGATAGACATAACAATTCTCTTTTAAATCAACAATAAGTTTAAATAGCAACCAGTGAAAAGCAAGGCTTAAGCAGCAGCTTCTTCTTTTTGGTCGCGTAGTGCAGCGATAGTACGTACCAGCTTGCCTGCAGAAGCTTCTTTCATGCACATCATTAGGCGTGCGATAGCTTCGTCGTAAGTTGGTAGTGTCGCTAGTACTTCAGCGTCAGTTAGCGCGCCTTCAAATGCAGCAGCTTTGATCTCGAAGTCTTTGTTCTCTTTAGCGAAGTCTTTGAAAAGACGCGCTGCAGCACCTGGGTGCTCGTTAGAGAATGCGATTAGCGTAGGACCAGTGAAAGTGTCAGTTAGACACTCGTAATCTGTACCAGCTACCGCACGACGCATAAGCGTGTTACGAACAACACGTACGTAAACACCAGCTTCACGAGCCTGTTTACGTAGTGAAGTCATAGCACCAACTTCAACGCCACGAGAATCAGCTACAACTGCAGAAAGTGCACCACTGGCAGCTTCGTTGACTTCAGCAACAATTGCTTTTTTGTCTTGAAGGTTTAAAGCCATCTTGGATTTACTCCTGGTTGTCGTTACACCACTCACTATCATCACGACAGTGAGAGTTATTTAGGTGCTTCCCAGAAGAAAGTAACTATTTTCATAGAGCTTTCTGTCAGTTCGGGCACCATCTACGTAGGAAAATTAAGTTTATAAAAAATAAACACCTACGGTCTTGGACGGAGACTGGGTCATAATTCAGACTAAATTCTTGCGAATTTAATGAACCAAAGTTCAGCCCCAACCACAAATATTAGGCGCAAAATTATACACTAATTTTGCGCCTAAGCAAATAAATTAGTTTGCTAGAGTGTTCAGGCTACCCTGATCAACAGCAACACCAGCACCCATTGTAGTAGAGATGCTAACCTTCTGAAGGAATGTACCCTTAGCAGAAGACGGCTTAGCTTTCTTAAGAGCAACTAGAAGAGCTTCTAGGTTCTCTTTGATCTGCTCTGCAGAGAAGTTTGCTTTACCGATTGTAGTGTGGATGATGCCGTTCTTGTCGTTACGGTAACGAACCTGACCAGCTTTAGCGTTCTTAACTGCTTCAGCAACGTTAGGAGTCACAGTACCAACTTTAGGGTTTGGCATAAGACCGCGAGGACCTAGGATAGTACCTAGTTGACCTACAACGCGCATTGCATCTGGAGAAGCAACAACTACGTCAAAGTTCATTTCGCCTTTCTTAACTTGCTCAGCAAGATCTTCCATACCTACGATGTCTGCGCCAGCTTCTTTAGCTGCTTCAGCGTTTGCACCTTGAGTGAACACTGCAACGCGGATTTCGCGGCCAGTACCGTGAGGTAGTACAGTTGCACCACGTACGTTCTGGTCAGATTTACGAGCATCGATGCCAAGGTTAACAGCAACGTCTACAGACTCAACGAATTTAGCAGTAGCTAGCTCTTGAAGAAGAGCAACAGCTTCGTTGATTTCGTATTCTTTAGTTACGTCAACTTTTTCGCGGATTACGCGCATGCGCTTAGTTAGTTTAGCCATCTTATTAACCCTCTACCACTAGGCCCATTGAACGAGCAGTACCAGCGATTGAACGCTTCATTGCTTCGATGTCAGCACCAGTCATATCAGCAGCTTTAGCTTCTGCGATTTCTTGGATTTGAGCGTCAGTTACAGTACCCACTTTTTCAGTGTTTGGACGACCAGAACCAGACTTAACGCCAGCAGCTTTCTTAAGAAGAACAGCAGCAGGTGGAGTCTTAGTTACGAACGTGAAAGAACGGTCGTTGTATACTGTAATAACAACTGGAGTAGGTAGACCTTTCTCAACAGATTCTGTTTTTGCGTTGAACGCTTTACAGAATTCCATGATGTTAACACCGTGTTGACCTAGTGCAGGACCAACCGGTGGACTTGGGTTTGCCATACCAGCAGCAACTTGTAGCTTGATGTAAGCTTCAACTTTCTTAGCCATGATAATTCCTAATTTTGGGTACAATCGCTAATCGACTGATCAGCTCCCCGTTGATATAAATACTTTTTATTTTGGCTGTCACTTTTGCTTCAGCCAAAATAATAAGGCGCGAAATTATAGTCATAATTCGCGCCTTATACAACCCTAAAAAAGGTGATTTTTTATACTCTTTAATTCAGAGTCTTAGTCCAGTTTTTCAACCTGACCAAATTCAAGCTCAACTGGTGTTGCACGACCAAAGATCGATACAGACACTTTCAGGCGGCTCTTCTCGTAATCCACTTCTTCAACTGTACCGTTGAAGTCAGCAAATGGACCATCAGTCACGCGTACCACTTCACCCGCTTCGTACATAGTACGTGGACGAGGAGCTTCACTTGCTTTCTCAAGACGGTTAAGAATCGCATCAGCTTCTTTATCAGTGATAGGAGCTGGACGATCAGAGGTACCACCAATGAAGCCCATGACACGCGGCACACTACGTACTAGGTGCCATGATTCATCGTTCATGATCATCTGAACAAGAACGTAACCTGGGAAGAACTTACGCTCAGACTTACGACGTTGTCCTGCGCGCATTTCAACTACTTCTTCAGTAGGAACCAGTACTTCACCAAACAGCTCTTCCATGCTATGCATTTTGATATGCTCGCGAAGAGATTGAGCTACGCGGCCTTCAAATCCAGAGAAGGCTTGAACCACATACCAGCGTTTTTTTGGAGCTTCACCCATGAATTAAAACCCTCTATACCCCAGTTGCTAGAGCAACAAGACGAACCATAATGCCGTCGATGCCCCAAAGCACTAGAGCCATTACAATACTTACAGCCAAAACGATCAGTGTTGTTTGCATAGTTTCTTGGCGTGTAGGCCAAACAACTTTACGTACTTCCATACGTGATTCTTTTGCAAACTCAATCGCAGCTTTACCCTTAGTTGTTGTAGCAGCAACACCAAGTGCCGCAGCGATTAGTACAACAACACCTGCAGCGCGAATCACTACAGACATCTCACCGTACAGGTAATTACCCACAACAGCGGCAGCTAGCAGAGCAAAAGTGATAAACCACTTAAAGATATCTGCGCCATTTGAGCTCTCAGGAGTTTCAGCATTATTTGCTTTCATAAAACCAACCTGTCTAAGTCTTAATATAGACGACAACAACCCCGCTGTTGCAGGGCAAATCCATGAAACGACAATCTAAATGAATTGACGTACTCTTTTATTGATCAAGGAGCAACACCTTAATCAAAATATCCTGCTAAATGTCACCTTGCTTAAGAAAGCAACAGACATTTTATTTAGTGCAGAAAAAGGGCATCAAATGATGCCCTTTTTGCTACTGGTTCGTCAAATCTTATTCCAAGATTTTCCGAAGTCTTTAGCTAATTCGTAAGAATTAGTCGAAGATCTTAGCAACAACACCAGCGCCAACAGTACGGCCACCTTCGCGGATTGCGAAACGTAGACCTTCGTCCATTGCGATTGGAGCGATTAGCTCAACAGTCATTTGAACGTTGTCACCTGGCATTACCATTTCAACGCCTTCTGGAAGAGTGATGTCACCAGTTACGTCCGTAGTACGGAAGTAGAACTGTGGACGGTAGCCCTTGAAGAATGGAGTGTGACGGCCGCCTTCGTCTTTAGAAAGTACGTATACTTCAGACTCAAACTTAGTGTGTGGGTTGATTGACTTAGGAGCTGCTAGTACTTGACCACGCTCAACTTCGTCACGCTTAGTACCACGTAGAAGTGCACCAACGTTCTCACCAGCACGACCTTCGTCTAGAAGCTTACGGAACATTTC
>NZ_VTXI01000029.1 GCF_013114545.1 Vibrio sp. RE86
CTAAAAATCAAGGGAGCATTTAACATGGGTAGAACTACAGGCAAAGCCCAACTGAATGATAACCACCTACTGAAGTAGGTGGTTTAGGGCTGAAAATAAAAAAGTGCCGTAAGGCACTTTTAATCATCTTATCGTCTCATTGCTCGCTTTCTTGCAGCAGAACGCTGCCGTTCTGGGCTACTTTCAAGAGGTGGGACTTTTTCTTGCCCTGCAATTTTTTTCTGCAGAGACATCATGAGTTCAGCTTCCGCCTTAGGCAGTTCACACTCTTCAATTAACTCATTGATATCAGCACCAAGCTGAACCATTTTGCTAGCTCTGGAGTAAAGGCGTCCATCACTATCAGCTTGCTCTAACTCAGTGATTCGTTCATTGAGGTGTTGAATAATGTCTTGCTGTTCACTCACTTTTTGCCCCAAACCAACCACAACAGATCGAACTTCTAACAGCTGCTTATTCGCTTTTTGCAGTTCTTTCTCTAAATGGCGGGTTTGTTGGCGCTGGTGTTCAGATGTTCGCGTCTGTCCTTGCTTCAGGCGTAGTAACACCAAGCCTAATAATAAGAAAACTAACGCGGTTGCTCCAGCAATCACTGGAGCACTGGTCATCCAACTACTGTCCATTATAGGTGAGCCATCTCATCCCATTCTTCGTCAGTCAGAAGCTTATTGAGGTCAACCAAGATAAGTAGCTTACCATCGCGGTTGCTAACACCTTGGATGAACTTCGCACTTTCATCTGTACCAACGCTTGGCGTAGTATCAATTTCAGAAGAACGTAGGTATACAACTTCAGCAACACTATCAACCAGAATACCGATCACTTGGTGCTCAGACTCAATCACGATAATACGAGTGTTATCTGTAATTTCACCTTCCATTAGACCGAAGCGAGAACGTGTGTCAATAACAGTCACAACGTTACCACGAAGGTTAATAATACCTAGTACATAGTCAGGCGCACCCGGCACTGGCGCAATTTCAGTGTAGCGCAGAACTTCACGCACCTGCATTACGTTGATACCGTAAGTTTCTTCTTCTAATTGGAACGTCACCCACTGAAGCACTTCGTCGTTAGACTGCTCTTTTCTTACTTCTACTTCATTAGTTTGAGACATACCTTATCCTCTCTAAGCCCCAATTGGCATAAATGTTCTAATTATCTAGTGCTTTGACATCAAGCCCTGCATTAAGCATAGCTATCAATGCTTCTACATGGATCAAAGCACACATTTTTTCTGTGACCATTCCGGCAAGCCAAGGGCGTTTACCTGCGGTTTCGCGCCAGCGTACCATCTCTGGATTCAATGATTCGGTACCCATTAACTGGGTTGATGCCAATCCCCACATACTCTCGCCTAGCATGACGATGTATTGATATTGGTCTTTGTAATCTTCACCTGAGAGCTTTTCTGCCATTACCCATTTCGCGGTATCGACAACATCAAGCTGAGCTTCTCGGCTAGTCTGTAACCCTAAATACCATTCAGGGCGACCAATGAGATGATTCATTTCGCCAATGCGGTGAATTCCACCGAGCTCATCAAGCGGGACAGCAAACGTCACGTTATTGACGTCGAAGTAGAGAACTTGAAAGTCGATATTACGCTGAGTGGATTGCCACTCGCCTAACCCTCCAGCGCCCACTTGTGTCTCAAGCTCGTGGCTAGTTTCGACCTCTACCTCTTCCGAGATAACTTCTTCAATTTCTGGCAGTGCGATCTCTGGTTCAATAATCGGTTCTTGAACTTCAGCGATTGGCTCAAACACTTCTGGTTCAGAGATATCCCAATCCTGGAGTTCAACGACTTCTTCTTCAGCCTGAGCGATAGAAGCCGTGTTTTGATCCATGACTTCTTCTAAATCTAATTCAGCAACCGGGTTGGAGGATTCAAGCTGCTTGAGTAAGCGTTCGACATCCTCCAAGTTTGGTGCTTCAACAGGCTCTGTCGAAAATTCGTAATAACTCATTTCTTCCACCGACTGAACCATAGGTTCCAAAGTAAGTTCCGGTGGCTCTGGCAAGATTGTTGACTGCTCGTCTTGATCTGTAAACTCTTGTTCGATGACTTCTTCCGATTCTTCAAGTAAAGCGGAGAAATAATCATCTAGAGCTTGCTCACTTGAGAGTAACGATTGGTTAGTCATTAATCGCTAACCTCTCAAGATGAATCAAGAGTTGCTTGTAAGCAAACACCCCGCGACTGCCTGATGCAAAGTGAGACACTGGCAAATGCTTTAAGCTAGCATCCCTAAATTTCGTATCAATAGGCACCGCAGAAGACCAAACTTGCGTCGGATAATCTTGTTTCAGCTGCTGCAATGTTTGTAGCGATGCGCGAGTGCGCTTATCGTACATTGTTGGGACAATGGTGACATTAAACGATTTATTGCGAGATTTCTGCATAATCGCTAACGTTCGAACCATTCGCTCTAAGCCTTTCATCGCCAAGAATTCAGTCTGAACAGGAATCAAAATACGATCGCTAGCCGCTAACGCATTAACCATCATCACGCCTAAAATTGGCGGGCAGTCGATGAGTACGTAGTCGTAATGCTCTTTTATTGCTAACAGTGCGCGTTTTAAGATCAGTCCCATACCACTGCGGTTACCCATGACACGATCCAATGTAGCCAATGACATGTGCGCAGGAATGAGATCAATCCCTTCAATATCAGAACGCATCACCAACGGCATCACGCTCTGCTCTGTAAACTCTTTCAATTGGAATAGATCAAACAGACTTGAAGGGACACTATCAGAGTCGTATCCAAGGTAAGTCGTCAGAGAGCCATGCGGGTCAGTATCAACCAACAGTACACGCTTACCTTGTTTACTTAGCAAACCCGCCAGTGTGATCGTTGTGGTTGTTTTCCCCACTCCACCCTTTTGGTTCGCTATGCTCCATACAATCATGATTGACCTCTATGCTAGACCGACTTCGACTAACATTCGCTCTGCAATTCTTTCTAACGGCAAGTCTTCTGTGGAAATACCTGCTTTTGCAACAGCCTGAGGCATGCCATAAACGACACAACTCTCCTCGTCCTGAGCCCAAATTGTCGAACCAACACCTTTGAGCATGCGTGCACCTTCACGGCCATCAGCGCCCATCCCGGTTAGTACCATCGACAAAACTTGATCCGAGTAGATCTTTGCCGCACTACCAAAGGTAACATCAACACATGGCTTGTAGTTCATGCGTTCACCACCATCAATGATGCGTAGCTTCGCAGAACCAGGGCGACCATCAATCATCATCTGTTTACCACCTGGAGCCAAATACGCCACCCCAGGCTTTAGCACGTCACCATCTTCTGCTTCTTTCACCTGAATCTTACACAGGGAATTAAGACGGCTTGCAAATGCAGCGGTAAACGTCGCTGGCATGTGCTGAATAAGCACAATAGGATGCGGATAGTTCGCTGGGAGCTTGGTCAGAATTTTTTGTAGAGCAACAGGCCCACCAGTTGACGTGCCAATAGCAGTCAACTGGTACTTTTTACCAGAGGCTTTAAAGCGAGCTGCAGCACTCGGTTTTGAAGCGACTGGTGCTGCAGGTCTTATCGGCGTACGGGCGGTCGTCGTAGGTTTCGCTGCCGGCGCTGCTGCTGGTGTTTTAGGTGCAGCCATACGACGCATCGACGCGCGTTTTGATGCAATCTGGATAACACGCTGCTGCAGTAAGACAACCGCTTCGTCACGGTTACGTGCGATATCTTCAAACTTTTTAGGTAAGAAATCGAGAGCACCTGCCTCTAAAGCATCTAACGTTGCCTTCGCGCCATCGTGAGTCAATGATGAGAACATCAAAATCGGCACAGGGCTTTTTGACATGATTTCGCGAACGGCAGTGATTCCGTCCATCACTGGCATTTCAATATCCATGGTAATCACATCTGGCTTGATGGATAACGCCTTTTCAACGGCTTCTTTACCATTTGTCGCTACATCGATAACTTCAAGTCGTGCTTCTGAGTTAATAATCTCACTCACTCGGCGACGAAAAAAACTTGAATCATCAACAACTAATACTTTGATTGCCATATATGTCCTTCTATATTCCGCAGTTTAGATTCGCGACGCAGCTGCGTATTGTTTTAGCAAATCTGGCACATCTAGAATCAGTGCAATATGACCATCACTTGTGATCGTCGCACCCGCCATACCTGGCGTACCTTGCAATAGATTATCTAGAGGTTTGATCACAACTTCTTCTTGGCCAATCAAGGCATCAACAACAAAACCGACGCGCTGACTGCCAATTTGAACAATTACAACGTGTCCGTGGCCTTTACGCAGCTCAACTTGACCTGCTTGCGGCGCTAGCCAGTTTTGTAAATAGAAGAGTGGAATCGACTTTTCACGAACGATGATGGTTAGCTGTCCATCAACAACGTTGGTGCGGCTCAAATCTAAGTGGAAAATTTCGTTAACGCTCGCCAAAGGCAGTGCAAATGGGTGACCCGCTACACCAACCATAAGTGTCGGTAGAATCGCCAGAGTCAAAGGTACCTTGATAGTAATCTTTGTCCCTTTGCCCATTTCAGAATCAATATCGATAGAACCGTTCAAGGTATTGATCGCTGTTTTAACAACGTCCATACCTACACCACGACCCGAGATATCAGAGATCTGCTCTTTACTTGAGAAACCTGGCATAAAGATGAGGTTAAAACACTCTTTATCGGTCAGACGTGACGCTGCATCTTCATCCATAATCCCGCGTTTTACTGCGATACCACGGAGTTTGTCTGGATCCATACCGCCGCCATCATCAACGATTGCTAGCTCAATATGGTCACCTTCTTGTGATGCAGAAAGAATGACTTTACCCGTACGAGACTTACCGTTAGATACGCGAACTTCTGGCATTTCAATGCCATGGTCAACGGAGTTACGCACCAAGTGAATCAATGGATCCGCAAGCGCCTCAACCAAGTTCTTATCTAGGTCTGTGTCTTCACCACGCATTTCTAGCGTGATGTCTTTGTTCAGGCTTCGTGCAAGGTCGCGGACAACACGAGGGAAGCGGCCAAATACTTTCTTAATTGGCTGCATTCGCGTTTTCATTACCGCACCTTGAAGATCAGCGGTCACGACATCTAGGTTGGCAACTGCTTTCGACATCTCTTCATCGTTGCTATTTAAACCCAAGCTTAATAAGCGGTTACGAACTAACACCAATTCACCCACCATGTTCATAATGGTATCTAAGGTCGAGGTATCAACACGCACTGTCGCTTCTGCTTGAGGCTTTTTCGCTTGCGTTGCAGGAGTCGCGGCTTCTTTTTTCGCTGGAACTTTTGGCTCTGCTTTCGCTACTGGCTGTGGAGCCGGAGTAACAGGCGCGGCTGGTGCTGGCTTTTCAGCAGCAACTGCAACGTTTTCTGACGCTGGCTTCGTTGCGGCATCTAGCTCTTCAATGCTTGGGCCTTTACCTGAGCCGTGCAGATCATCAAGAAGCTTTTCAAACTCTTCGTCTGTCATCAAATCACTGTCAACTGCAGATGGTGCTGCTGGCGCTGGAGGCACTGGTGGTGGAGTCGGAGCAGCAGGCGCTTCGTTTTCGCCTGGCGCTTTACCTACACCGTGTAGCTCGTCCAGTAATTTTTCGAACTCGTCGTCAGTGATATCACTGCTCATGTCAACGCTAGCTGCAGGGGCTGGCGGAGGTGTCGAGGCAGCAGCGGCTGATTGGCCAGGCGCACTGCCTGAACCATGAAGTTCATCCAGTAGTTTTTCAAACTCGTCTTGAGTAATTTCATCGATGGATCCCGATGAAATGTCAGCTTGAGGCGCAGGTGCCTCAACCACTGGCTCAGGTACGACAGGCGCTTCTACAGCTGGAGGCGCTTGAGCTACGACGGCTTCGTCTGCCGCCTCAGGGGAGCTTAGACGGTGAAGTTCATCCAAAAGGCTTTGCTCTGCTTTTGGCAACTCTTCACGTTCTTGAACCGCTTGGAACTGTTCATTTACGGTATCTAGCGCTTTAAGCATGGTATCCATAAGGCTAGCGCTCACTTGGCGCTGACCATTACGCAAGATATCGAACACGTTCTCTGCACCGTGACAAGTATCAACAAGTTCGGTAAGCGATAGGAAACCTGCACCACCTTTCACTGTGTGGAAGCCGCGGAAAATAGCGTTTAATAGATCTTTATCTTCAGGGTTGTTCTCTAACTCAACCAGCTGCTCTGACAACAGCTCTAGGATTTCTCCCGCTTCGACTAAAAAGTCCTGAAGAATATCTTCGTCTAAATCGTAGCTCATATATAACCTCTAAAACCCAAGACTTGAGAGTAAATCGTCAACTTCGTCTTGTGATGAAACGGCATCATCCCTTTCTTGAGCGTTAAGGATTGGACCTTCCGGGTCCGTAGATGCTTTCTTGTTGTTATTGTTGCTGTCTTCTAAATGGGTGGTACTAAACGCAGTTAGAATTTCCACTAACCGCCCTTCAACTTCGTCCACCAAAGTAATAACACGTCGTATAATTTGACCTGTTAGGTCTTGAAAGTCTTGAGCCATCAATATCTCGGTCAATTGACCGCGTAGCTCCGAGCTGTCACCTTCAACCTCACTTAGTAGGTTATCGATTCGATGACAAAGTGCTTTGAACTCCGCAAGCTCAATACGACCATGCATAAGCTCATTCCATTGAGGACGTACCTGTAGTAAGCCCTCATGGAGATTATCAGCAATAGGCATACAGCGATCGACCGCATCCATGGTTTTATTCGCAGCAACTTCAGTCTTATCAATGACGTATTGGAGGCGATCCCTAGCGTCAGGGATTTCGTCATTGGCGATCTGACTCATTCGTTCATCCACGCTGAAATGTTTAATCGACTCATGTAAGTCACGAGTCAATTCTCCAATTTCTTGCAGCATAGGATTCGAGGTGCCCTCATAAATGCCTTTAACAAGAGTATTTGCTTCTTGTTGCTGGTCATTTTCTAACAGCTCAACGAGTTGCTTTGCCTGTTCTAATGAAATCATTCTGAATATTGGCCTCTCACGCTTTAGTCAAAGCTTTGACTATAAACGTTCGAAAATTTTATCTAGTTTTTCTTTTAATGTTGCTGCTGTGAACGGCTTAACAATATAGCCATTAACACCTGCTTGAGCGGCTTCAATGATCTGCTCGCGTTTCGCTTCTGCTGTAATCATTAACACTGGTAGGTGTTTTAGCTCAGCATCAGCACGGATATGCTTGAGTAGGTCAATGCCCTGCATGCCTGGCATATTCCAGTCTGTCACGACAAAGTCGAATTCACCTTTCTTGAGCATTGGTAACGCCGTTAAGCCGTCATCCGCTTCTTGGGTATTATTGAAACCCAAATCACGAAGTAGGTTCTTAACGATACGGCGCATTGTTGAAAAGTCGTCAACAATAAGGATCTTCATGTTTTTATTCAAAATTGCCTCCACTGAATTTGAGATCAGTGATTTTTACTCATTATTTGTCCAAGCACTCAACTTTGTGCGTAGACGCTGCATTGATTGACTCAGTATTTGGCTAACGCGTGACTCGCTAACACCAATTACCTCGCCGATTTCTTTTAAGTTTAACTCTTCATCATAATAAAGCGAAAGTACTAGAGCTTCACGTTCTGGCAGAGATTTTATTGAATCCACTAATGCTTTGCGGAAAGATTCATCTGCCACACCTTTAAAAGGTAAGTTCTCGTCTTCGCTATCTTCTGGTGATATCGAGTCTTCCGATACACCTAAGTCTTCAATTCCAACCAAACGAGAACAGTTTATATCCGTCAAAATCGTATGGTATTGATCTAGACTAATGCCCATCCGTTGTGCAACTTCTGCATCAGTCGGGTCGCGATTTAACTCACCCTCAAGTACTGCAATAGTTTGACTAACCTCTCGGTTATGTTTGTGAACTGAGCGTGGTACCCAGTCCCCTCGACGAATATCATCGAGCATTGCACCTCGAATGCGAATCCCTGCATAGGTTTCGAAGCTCGCACCTTTACTACCGTCGTAGTTCTTCTGGGCTTCTAGCAGGCCAATCATACCCGCCTGAATAAGATCTTCTACTTGCACACTCGGGGGTAACCGTCCGAGTAAGTGATGAGCAATACGCTTCACCAACACCGAGTATTTTTCTAAAAATGCTCGCTGACTGTTTTGGTTTGCGTACTGGTCATAAGTCAAAGCCTTATTCACCAAATGGTTCCTCTAGAATCTCAGGTCTATTTAGTAAGCGTTCAACAAAAAACTCAAGATGTCCACTCGGAGTTTTAGGAATAGGCCAAGTTAGGGCTTTACTCGCTAGTGAACCGATGGCTAATGCAGCAGGCGATCTCGGGAACGCATCCACTACAATCTTTTGTTTTTTAACTGACTGTCTAACTTTATCATCCAAAGGAATACATGCTACGAGCTCTAGGCTCACATTCAAGAATCGCTCTGTGACCAAGGTCAACTTTGCAAACAATTCTCGGCCTTCTCGGTAGCTTCTGACCATATTTGCAACGATTTTAAATCGCTGAACTTGATGCTCTTTGCTCAGAAGTTTAATTAACGCATATGCATCAGTGATCGAGGTTGGTTCATCACAAACCACCACAACGACATCTTGTGCGGCACGTGAAAAGCTCACTACCATGTCAGATATACCCGCCGCCGTATCGATCAGCAATACGTCCATTTCATCTTCAAGACTGCCAAACGCACGAATCAAACCAATGTGCTGTGCATGGGATAGCTCTGTCATTGACTGAGTACCCGATGTTGCAGGAATAATTTGAATGCCGTAAGGACCTTCAACAATCGCATCCTTGAGATCACATTCGCCCGCGAGCACGTGTCCTAAGTTGCGTTTAGGGCGAATACCCAACATGACGTCTATGTTGGCAAGGCCTAAGTCAGCATCAAGTACCATGACTTTTTTGCCTTGTCTTGCCATCGAGATCGCCATTCCTAGCGTCACATTTGATTTACCTACACCGCCTTTTCCGCCAGTCACAGTAATGACTTTAGTAAGAGAAGGTTGTGTTAAGCGGCGTAATCCGCTTGCTTGGTCTTGTATCATATTCTTCGTCATAATCGTCCGCCGCCTAGAACCTTTCTGATTCACTATTCCAATAGTGAGGTTCGTCATCTGTCGACTTCTCAAGTAATTCGTTTGCTTTAGCGACCATATACTTAGGTTGCGCTATCACAATATCTTCAGGCACTCTTTGTCCATTAGCGATGTAAGCAACTGGTAAAGCATTTTGTACTACCACACTCACAAACTCACCCAAGCTTAATGACTCATCGAGCTTAGTCATAATGCAGCCTGACAGAGGTATTCGCTTAAAGTGATCGATTGTTTCTTGCAACACTTTGCGCTGAGCCGTAGCGGGTAGCACTAAGTAACTGTGGATCACTTCCCCTGTTTCCTGCATTAAGGTGTCGAGTTGTTCAGACAGTCTGACATCTCGCTGTCCCATACCCGCGGTATCAACCAGAATTAAACGACGATTGCGTAACTGATAAATTACATCGGCTAACTCGTTGGAATCTTTAGCGACTTTTACAGGACAACCCATAATTCGTCCGTAAATTGCCAATTGTTCATGTGCACCAATACGATAAGTATCGGTTGAAACTAGCGCTACGTTATCTGCGCCGTACTCCATGGCAGCACGAGCGGCAAGCTTAGCTACGGTCGTTGTTTTACCTACGCCAGTTGGGCCTAATAACGCCACGACACCGCCACGCTTTAGTATGTCTTGTTTTGCTACCGGCACCTGGTCTGAGACGAGTCCCAGCAGCGCTTTCCACGCTTTGGTCGGCGGAGTATCTTCAGGAATGTAACAAGCCAACTGGTCCGCTAAATCCGATGAAACTCCCATGCGCTCTAAGCGTTTGATCAACATTGCGCGTAGCGGTTCTCTGCGCTCGACTTCTTGCCACATTAGACCAGAAACTTGATGTTCTAAAAGGCGGCGAATAGAGGTCATTTCCTCTTTCATCTCTTCTAAATCTTCGTTAGGCAGAGAAGCATCATTTTGGCGCGAGCGTTCAAAACGGGTCGGATCAAGTTTTGCGGCAGGTCTCTCAATACGTCGATCTTCTGCAATCAGACGAGCAAGAGGCGAGTCTTCTCTGACTTGCACGTTTTCACGCGGGTCTTGTCTAGAGGATGACTGGCGTTTGAGCAAAGCAGAGAGCGTATCTGCGCTTGACTCTTCACTGTCACCACTTGAGCCATTACCACTGTATTGTTTAAACATGTTAGCGAAGCGCTTAGACATTGATCGGTCTTCGCCAGCGTGCGATTGCAAACTAACTTTGTCTTCTTCAAGTGCACGAGCTGGGGCAGCACTCGGTAAGCTTGCTGGAGCTTGTCGAGGCGGCGTAGGGTTATGCCTTGGGTTAGAGCCGTATTGGTTGTTAGAAAGGCTTGAACTACCACCATCACCGTCAACAGCAGCGACGATCTCTACTCCACCAGCGACTTTTTTATTCGACATGATCACAGCATCGTCCCCAAGTTCTCCTTTCACTTGGAGCAGTGCAGTGCGCATGTCTTTGGCAAAAAATCGTTTAATTTTCAAATTAAGTACCGTATATCAGCGTATTACAGCTAGTTACCCACAGCTTGAACAATACGAATTTGTTTCTCATCAGGGATTTCTTGGTAAGAGAGTACTCTCAACGAAGGAATCGTGTTCTTGACGAATTTCGCCAAGGTCGAACGTAACACCCCAGAAGTTAGTAACACAGCAGGTTCGCCTTTAAGTTCTTGTTCTTGCGTTGCTTGTGTTAATGAGGATTGCAAACGTTCAGCCAGTCCTGGCTCGATTCCAGCAGATTCTCCACCAGAAGCCTGCATGGTTTGATGCAATATTTGTTCCAGTTCAGGAATAAGGGTAATTACAGGCAATTCTGGCTCTATACCATTGATTTCCTGAACAATTAATCGTTTAAGTGATATACGAACAGCCGCAGTGAGAATGTCAGGTTCTTGACTCTTACTCGAGTATTCGGACAAGGTTTGAACAATCGTTCGAATATCCCGAATCGGAACAGCTTCATTAAGAAGATTCTGAAGGACTTTAACCACCACACCAAGCTGTAACTGATCGGGAACAAAACTTTCCACCAATTTAGGTGTACTGCGCCCCAACATTTCAAGGAGGTTCTGGACCTCTTCATGGCCAATAAGTTGTGATGCATTATTGGTCAGCAATTGGCTCAAGTGCGTCGCCAAAACTGTGGACGAGTCAACAACGGTATACCCCAGTGCTTGAGCGTGTTCACGCTGCTCTTCACGTATCCATACCGCTTCCAACCCAAACGCCGGGTCTATGGTCGGCTCCCCTTCAATCATGCCGTAAACCTGCCCCGGGTTAATCGCTAACTCCATATCTGGGCGGATTTCAGCTTCACCGACAGCCACACCCATTAGGGTAATTCGGTAACTGTTTGGGGTGAGCTCTAGGTTGTCGCGAATGTGGACGGCTGGAATCAAGAAGCCAAAGTCTTGCGACAGCTTTTTACGCACCCCTTTCACTCGCTCAAGTAACTCCCCGCCTTGACCTTGATCAACCAGCGGTATCAAGCGATACCCTACTTCAAGGCCAACAATATCTACGGGTTGAACATCATCCCATGATAGCTCTTTCGGTGTGGTACTTTCTGGCTCTGTAGTCGCAGGTAGGTTTGGTTTCTCCGCTTCTTTTTTCTGCTTTCGCTTAATCCAGTATGCACCGCCGCCCGCTAGAGCAGCCAGCAATAGGAATGCAAAGTGTGGCATCCCAGGGACGATACCCATCACTCCGAGAATCGCGGCTGTGATCATCAATGCTTTAGGGTCATCAAGCATCTGGAAGACAACCTGCTGGCCCATGTCTTCGTCTGTGTTTTGACGCGTTACCATGATCGCTGCGCCAATCGAGAGTAGTAGCGACGGGATTTGAGCAACTAAGCCATCACCAATGGTAAGTAGTGTGTAGATTTCAATCGCTTCGCCAAAACCCAAACCGTTTTGAGCCATACCAATTGATAAACCACCGATGATATTGATAAACAGGATTAAGATACCAGCAATCGCATCCCCTTTTACGAATTTAGACGCACCATCCATCGAACCATAGAAGTCCGCTTCTTTCGTTACTTCTTGACGACGTGTTCTCGCTTGGTCTTGGTCAATCAACCCCGCATTAAGGTCAGCGTCGATCGCCATCTGTTTACCCGGCAATGCATCCAAGGTGAATCGAGCACTTACTTCAGAGATACGCCCTGCACCTTTGGTAACAACCATAAAGTTAATGATCATCAAGATGATAAACACCACAAGACCGACGGCGTAGTTACCGCCGATAACCACACTACCAAAGGCTTCAATAACGTTACCGGCTGCACCTGCCCCTTCGTGGCCATGCAGTAGAACCACACGAGTTGAAGCGACGTTCAAAGCCAAACGAAGCAGCGTTGCAATCAGCAATACGGTAGGAAAAGCTGCGAAATCGAGCGGTCTACGCGTATATACCGTGACTAACAGCACGACCATCGCAAGAGCAATGTTAAATGTGAAGAAAAGGTCGAGTAAAAACGCCGGTATAGGTAAGATAACCATTGCCAACGTTGACAAAACCATCACAGGTGCGCCAATGGCAGGCATCGCACGTTGAGGTATCGAAGGCAGTTTGTCCGCAAACGGCAAAGAAAACTTCATAGTTAAGCAGCTACAATCATTGTGAGGAAAAATAGAAACTTGGTGACATATGCAATATTCGATCCGCCGATTATGTCAATTTAATGGCAAATGTCACCTTGCTGAATAGGTTGAACGTTCGCCCCCAAGCCAGCACCTAGGCTAAAGGGCGACAACCGAATGGTATTACGGATGGATATTAAAAAGCACGTTGCCAGTCAGCTTTTCAAGTGAATAATCAATGCAAATTAAGCCGGATGTTGGGAACATTGGAGGTACCATGTCCGTCACAAACTCAGCCGTCAGATAGCCAACCAGTGGTAAGTGAGAAACCAACAATACGCTCTCATACTTATGAATATCAACCAAGGCAGAAACATAATCTGCAACCTGCTCAGAGTCACCGTATGGGGTGATATCTTCACACGTTTCTACTTGATCAGATGAAAAGTGCGCTGAGATTTCTTGCCATGTTTGTTGAGCTCGAATGTAAGGACTCACTAACACTTTATCGAACTGAGCAAATCCTTTTTCAGCACAAGCCTGAGCGACTGCAACAGACGCTTTTCGACCGTGAGACGTTAGCTCACGCTCCGCATCACTGCTAGCGAAGTGCTCTGCCTCTCCGTGACGCATAATAAAAATTTTCATGGCGATTCCTACTACTATCTCTGCTAGATATGACACTAGCTAAATATTGTTATTTTCTTTGACTACTCAGATCAGTACGGTTTCTAAAGCAGCACACATTATTTTTAGTTGAGCTACCAATAATTATATCAACTTTGCTTAGAAAGACTCTGACTTTCTTAACACTCTCGCATACCGATGCGTGAGCACCCTAGCGCTATTTTGCTCATATTTCTCAATCAGATAGTTTGCAGTCAGCTATATCCGAGTCATAATTAGTTTATTGTCTATAAGGCACTTCCTAACTGACCGGAGATAGTATCGTGCATATAAGCCCAAATGATACCAACCAATACCGCTATATCACTCTTGAAAACGGTGTTCGGGCATTACTGATTCACGACGATACAGCCCAAAAGTCTGCTGCTGCTTTAGCGGTGAATGTCGGTCACTTTGACGACCCAGACGATCGAGAGGGTCTTGCGCACTATCTTGAACATATGCTGTTTCTTGGTACAGAGAAATACCCCAAAGTCGGTGAGTTTCAAAACTATATAAGCCAACACGGAGGCAGCAACAATGCTTGGACAGGTACAGAGCACACGTGTTTTTTCTTTGATGTGTACCCGAACGCATTTGAAGCAAGCTTAGACAGATTCAGTCAGTTTTTTACCGCCCCACTGTTTAACGAAGAGGCATTAGACAAAGAGCGTCAAGCGGTAGAGTCTGAATACAAACTCAAATTGAACGATGATTCGAGACGCCTGTATCAAGTACACAAAGAGCTCGTTAACCCAGTCCACCCGTTTAGCAAATTTTCGGTCGGTAACTTAGAAACGCTGGGCGATCGCAATGGGCAATCAATTCGTGACGAGATTGTCGCTTTCCACTTCGAGCAATATTCTGCCGATTTGATGACTTTGGCTGTGACAGGTCCGCAGTCACTCGATGAACTCGCATCGTGGTGCGAAGAGAAATTTTCCGCGATTCCCAATCATCACCTCAATACAAAATCGATCTCTGTGCCTTATAGTACAGAAGGTTCGACCGCGATTCAGGTTAACGTTGAACCCATTAAAGAAATCCGTAAACTGATTCTCGCTTTTCCGATGCCTGGAATGGATGAGTATTACCAATCAAAGCCATTAAGCTATTTTGCTCACTTGCTCGGTTATGAAGGCGAAGGAAGCTTGATGCTCGCCCTTAAAGACAAAGGCTGGATTACATCCCTGTCTGCAGGCGGAGGAACCAGTGGCAGTAACTACCGAGAATTCACAGTTAGCTGTGCATTAACACCAGATGGCCTTAATCATATTGATGAAATCACTCAGGCCGTTTTTAGCTATTTAGAACTCATCAAAGGTCAGGGATTTGATGAGTGGCGCTATCTTGAAAAGCAGGCCGTTCTAGAATCAGCTTTCCGCTTTCAAGAGCCAACTCGTCCGCTGGATTTGGTCAGTCACCTTGTGGTCAACATGCAGCACTACCAAGCAGATGATGTTGTCTACGGCGACTTTATGATGAATCAGTATGATGAAGGTTTGCTTCGCGAGCTAATCCAATACCTGACACCTGACAATCTACGTACAACATTGATAGCTCACGGTTACGAATACACTGAAACGGCTAAGTGGTATTTTACTCCCTACTCCGTTGCACCATTTACACCAGAGCAGAAGGAGCTCTTCTTAGAGCCAACACCACTAACGTTCTCGCTGCCAGAGCAGAACCCGTTCATCTGTTATGACTTGGATCCAAAGCCACTCGAAAACCCAGGCGAAAATCCTGAAGTTATTGAAGAACTGGCTGGATTTAAGCTTTGGCATCTACAAGATTCTGAATTTTGTGTACCGAAAGGTGTGGTGTATGTCGCCATCGATAGTCCTCACGCCGTGGCGAATCCACATAACATTGTGAAGACTCGTCTTTGTGTCGAGATGTTCCTAGACAGCCTAGCGACGGATACCTATCAAGCCGAGATTGCTGGCATGGGGTACAACATGTATGCCCATCAAGGTGGTGTCACACTAACTATTTCAGGCTTTAGCCAAAAGCAGCCTGAGCTAATGAAAATGATCTTAAGCCGTTTCGCCAAACGTGATTTCAGCCAGCAACGCTTTGATACAATAAAACAACAGCTTCTAAGAAATTGGCGCAACTCTGCACAAGACCGCCCTATATCGCAGTTGTTCAATGCATTAACCGGAATTTTGCAGCCCAATAACCCTCCCTATACGGTGCTGGTCGAGGCATTGGAGTCCATTGAGGTAACTGAATTAGCGAGCTTCGTCGAGAGCATTCTTGCAGAGCTACATGTTGAAATGTTTGTCTATGGGGATTGGACTCGATCAGATGCACTCGCACTCGGCAACACACTTAAAGATGCGTTAAGAGTTCAAAACCAACAGTACGAAGAGTCTCTTCGGCCACTTATCATGTTGGGTAAAAATGGCTCATTCCAACGAGAAGTTTTCTGTGACCAAGAGGACTCTGCGACCGTTCTTTACTATCAATGTGAAGACACCAGCGCTCGCAGTATCGCCTTGTACTCCTTAGCCAACCACCTTATGTCAGCGACCTTCTTCCATGAAATTAGGACCAAACAACAGTTAGGTTATATGGTCGGTACAGGGAATTTACCCCTCAATCGCCACCCTGGAATTGTCCTGTATGTCCAATCTCCAAATGCAGCACCAGTCGAGTTGATCCACTCGATCGATGAGTTCCTCAATGCCTTCTATATGGTGTTGCTTGAACTCAATGAATATCAGTGGCATTCCAGCAAACGGGGACTGTGGAACCAAATTGCGACGCCAGACTCCACTTTACGTGGCCGCGCTCAGCGTTTGTGGGTTGCGATTGGTAATAAAGACCTTGAATTCAATCAGAAAGAGGTGGTTTTAGAAGAACTCAAAACGCTTACGCGCTCTGATATGCTGCGGTTTGTCATCAATGAACTGAAGCCGAGAACCGCGAACCGACTCATCATGCACACTCAGGGTAATGCACATCATGAGTCGGAGAAACTCAATTTAGGTTTAGAGATTGGCTCAATTGAGGAGTTCCAGCTTAGGCCAAAAGATATTGAGTTAGGCTAATTCCGATTCAACAATCTTTTTCAATGAATGGGGGTGGAGCTTAATGCACACCCCTTTGTATTTAAACGCCACGGTAGGGTTATTAAGCCTTTCGCCCTCACCCTTGGGGCTAGAAAGCTTGGTTTTAATCCCCAACTCTGACAGGCTATTCCATGAATCAGCCAACTCGGGAAACTGCTTTTTCAGATCCACTAAGTATTCATCGGCTGTGTTGGCATTAGAAGGCACAACGAATTCTACATGCTCCCAACTTTGCTCTGGGTAGTGTTTCCCCTCTGCTGGATAAGGCAGTTCAAGGCACTCAATCTCCCACGTTAGCGCCTTCAATGCTTCATCAAACAAAATGACGATAATTGGTCGCCCATTTATTTGAGCGCTAGAAATGACCTTGCCCTCTTTTTGCCACTCTTGGTGAGCTAATTGTGCCAATTCCGTCTCGTTAATACGCAGTGCAATATGATCGGCTTGAAAGTCCGTAAGATTAATATGCAAAAGCTCGCTTAAAGCTTGGATTTTATGCATAAATTCATTCAGTGTCCCTTTCATCTGAGAAGGCATTAATTGAGCATTATTTAGCAGCTGTGACATTTTCAAATATCCAAAACGTTTATTTTTCTTCAATACTAACAAGATCGTCAGGAAAAGTAGAAAATTTCCCAGTTCACTCCCTATAAGCCGAGCGATAAAGTTGGTATTATGTGCGCCAAATTTATGAACTAGATCGAGATATGCATTCACTCCACCCCGTGGATATTATTCAGCGTTTGCCTCTTTGAGCCGCTCAATAACTAGAATGCATAGCTAACCAATTCCCAGAATTGAAGGAAGCGCGTGTGAATATCCAAGCACTTATTAATGACAAAGTATCTCAGGCTCTTGAAGCCGCTGGCGCACCTGCAGGTAGTCCTGCTGCTGTTCGCCAATCTGCAAAACCTCAGTTTGGTGACTACCAAGCGAACGGCGTAATGGGCGTAGCAAAAAAATTAGGTACTAACCCACGCGAATTTGCACAGAAAGTATTGGATGTTCTGGACCTTGACGGTATCGCAAGCAAAACTGAAATCGCTGGACCTGGTTTCATCAACATCTTCCTAAGCGAAGAGTTCCTAGCGAAGCAAGCTGATGCTGCACTAGCTGACGCACGTCTTGGCGTTGCTGCTGAAGACCAAAAAACCATCGTTGCTGACTACTCTGCGCCAAACGTGGCAAAAGAGATGCACGTAGGTCACTTACGTTCAACTATCATTGGTGACGCAGTAGTTCGTACTCTTGAGTTCCTAGGTCACAAAGTGATCCGTGCTAACCATATCGGTGACTGGGGTACTCAGTTCGGTATGCTTATCGCAAACCTAGAGCGTGTTCAAAAAGAGTCTGGTGAAGTTTCAATGGAGCTTTCAGATCTAGAAGCGTTCTACCGCGAATCGAAAAAGCTTTACGACGAAGACGAAGAGTTCGCAGTAAAAGCACGTAACTACGTAGTTAAGCTTCAAGGCGGCGACGAGTACTGTGCAGAAATGTGGAAGAAGCTAGTCGACGTTACTATGGTTCAAAACCAACGCAACTATGACCGTCTAAGCGTTTCTCTTACTCGTGAAGACGTAATGGGCGAAAGCATGTACAACGATATGCTTCCAGGTATCGTTGCTGATCTTAAAGAGCAAGGTCTTGCTAAAGAAGATGACGGCGCACAAGTTGTATTCCTAGACGAATACAAGAACAAAGATGGTGACCCTATGGGTGTTATCATCCAGAAGCGTGACGGTGGTTTCCTTTACACAACAACTGACATTGCTTGTGCGAAATACCGTTATGAAGAACTAGGCGCAGATCGTGTCCTTTACTTCATCGATTCTCGTCAGCATCAACACCTAATGCAAGCTTGGACAATCGTTCGTAAAGCGGGCTACATCCCTGAAGAAGTGTCTCTTGAACACCACGCATTCGGCATGATGCTAGGTAAAGATGGCAAGCCTTTCAAGACTCGTGCAGGAGGTACTGTTCGTCTTGCTGATCTTCTTGATGAAGCAGAAGTTCGCGCAGCTCAGCTGATTGAATCTAAAAACCCAGGTTTAGAAGAGCAAGAGAAGCAAAAAATCGCTAATACAGTTGCAATGGCAGCCGTGAAATACGCAGACCTTTCTAAGCACCGTACAACTGACTACGTGTTCGATTGGGACAACATGTTAGCGTTTGAAGGCAACACTGCACCATACATGCAATATGCTTACACTCGTGTTTCTTCGATCTTCGCAAAAGCAGGCATCTCTATGGACGAGCTGACTGGCGAAATCAAAGTAACTGAAGAGAAAGAAAAAGCACTGATCGCGAAACTTCTTCAGTTTGAAGAGGCGGTACAGTCTGTCGCTCGTGAAGGTCAACCTCATATTATGTGTAGCTACCTGTTCGAACTAGCAGGTCAGTTCTCAAGCTTCTACGAAGCGTGCCCAATCCTGAACACTGAAGATGAATCAGTGAAACAGAGCCGTTTGAAACTTGCTGCCCTAACAGCGAAGACTATCAAGCAAGGCCTGTCTCTACTAGGTATCGAAACTCTAGAGCGTATGTAAGCACTCGCTGCTAACAACGATTTAGAAGAAAGGTTGACGTGAGAGCGTCAACCTTTTGTTTTATTTGACGTATACTGACTTCATTCAATTCAAATCGGACAATAATAATGAGTTTTGAACTTCACCCTCAATTAGCGAAAGACACCACGGTTATTGGTCACTTTCCTTTATCTATTGCCTTACTACACAAGGACAACGCGGTACCTTGGGTGATTCTGGTCCCTAAACGTGAAAACCTAAAAGAACTGCACCATTTACCGATGCAGGAACAACAACAGTTTTTACATGAGTCTCAAGCCGTGAGCCAAGCTCTAGAAGCAACGTTTCAACCAGACAAGCTCAACTTAGGCGCCCTTGGCAACATGGTCCCTCAATTACACATTCACCATATCGCCCGTTTTAAAAACGACATAGCATGGCCAGGGCCGGTATGGGGTAACACTCAAGGTGAGTTCCGTAGTGATGAAGAGCAAACTGCTCTACAAACACGTATTGGTAATGTACTTTCTTTGAGTAAGTTATTTCAGCGTAGCTAGGGGGAGTTGAGCCTAATACCTTTGCACAGACGTAAAAAAGCCGCTTATCGTAAGCGGCTTTTTGCTGTTTTAACTACATTGTCACAGTAAGAGAAAATGCGTCAATCTCAACTTTCGAATATCGAATACGCGTGACATGATTCGCTGCGTTGGTATCGACCAAACGCGAAATCATCCCTCTCTTTATCCAAACCGTTAGCATCGCGTCCACACCATCTTCAGTTAGGTAGAATTTCTTTGCGAGATCTTTGCCCGATACACTTCCCTGCTCATCGATGTACTGCTTCAGCTCAGCTAAAATCATGCAGTTTGTACCTCTAATGATGGAGTTTGCTTATTACCAACAGATTTTAGAACTCGGTAAACCCCAACACTGACTAGCAAAATACCTGCAATCCATGCTGAGCTCGTCGCTGGGTGGTCAGCAAAGTGAGTCACTTGGTAGTACAAAGCTGCACCGCCATACGCAAGGCCCATCGTCCAAACCGCGATAAAGCGAGCGTATTTTTGGCCAAACTCACGTACATACGCACCCATTGCCGCGACACAAGGTGTGTAGAGCAAGATGAAAATGAGATAAGCAAACGCAGCATGGCTTGAAGCGAAGTAACCTTTCAGATTACCAAAGATGGATGCATCCACTTCTTGCTCTTCCGCTACCGCTTGGCTATCTGACAAGTCACCCACTTCAATACCCAGTGGATCAGAGTAGCTCAAACCCGCAAGGTTGTCTGGAATTGACATCACTGCCTCTTCTAAGCTTGCAGCTAAATCAAACTCACCCGCTTCACCTTCACTTGGAGCGTATAAGCTATTTAATGTACCTACGACGGCTTCTTTAGCGAAAATACCTGTGATGATACCAACTGTCGCTGGCCAGTTATCTTCTTCAATACCAATCGGTGCAAAGATAGGTGTCACAATTTGAGAGGCTTTCGATAGCACAGAGTTTTCACTGTCTTCGTTCCCAAACGAACCATCCGTACCAACTGAGTTAAGGAAACTAAGAATAGTGACCACAACAACGATTGTCTTACCTGCGCCAAGTACGAAACGTTTTAGCTTCTGCCACGTTTTGATTACTACATTACGCACTGTTGGCAGTTCATAGTCAGGCATTTCCATTACAAGGCTGTCACTTGAACCTGGGTAAAGCGTGTTCTTAAGAATCAAGCCGGTAAACACCGCCGCTGCAATACCCAATAGGTAAAGAGCGAAAACAATATTCTGGCCACTTTGTGGGAAGAACGCCGCTGCAAACAAAGCATAAACAGGTAAACGTGCGCCACATGACATAAATGGAGCCATTGATGCCGCTAGCTTACGCTCACGTTCTTGGTCAAGTGTTCGAGTGGCCATGATAGAAGGAACATTACAACCAAAACCAAGAACGAGTGGCACAAATGCCTTACCTGGTAGACCAATCTTTTGCATCACTTTATCAAGTACAAATGCCGCGCGAGACATATAGCCCGAGCTTTCCAGCACTGCTAGGAACAGGTATAGACACGCAATTACTGGGATAAAGGTCGCAACCGTCTGGATACCGCCGCCCAAACCATCCGCTAGTAGGGTCACTAACCAAACAGGCAAATGGTCATCAAGTAAATAGTGGCCACCATCTACAAGCAGCGCCCCCACACCAATATCGAAGAAATCGATAAATGCGCTACCAATATTAATAGAGAACATAAACATTAGGTACATGACAACAAAGAAGAAAGGTACACCAATCCACTTGTTCAAGATTACGTTATCAACTTTTTCTGTGAAGCTGTGACTCAATTTGCCTTCAGCACGACGCACCTTTTTACACTGCTCATGCAAAAACGAGTATTTAACGTCAGCAACCAATAGATCAATATCCACGGACAGTTTGTTTTGTTCAGTAAGCACCAATCCGCGTTCTTGTTCTGATAACGAATTCAGTACCAAAAGGTCATTCTCTAATGCTCGGATAGAGAGCGCACGATTAGCGACTTGAGTTTGCTGATTGAAATTGTTTTCGAGAGAACGGATAGCAGCTTCAAAGTCTGAGCCATAGTCTAAGTGAAGTTCATTTAGGGCTACCCCTTGAACTAACGCTTTATGGAGTTTTTCTTTGAATGCATGAACTTGAGTTTTGTTGTTTGCCGAAATGGCAAAAACAGGACAACCCAGCATTTTTTCGAGTGCCTTAACATCAACCGTTTGGCGGTCACGTTTTAACGCATCCATTTTATTGAGCACAACGACCATAGGACGGCCTAGTTCGCGTAACTGAAGCGTCATATACAAGCTACGTTCTAGGCAAGTTGCATCAACTACGTTAACGATGAGATCGGCAGGGTGAGTTAACACGGCCCTTGAAGCGATAGACTCATCAATACTGTTGCCGTCATTACCGCTGTCTAACGCGTAAATACCTGGCAAATCAGTGAGCAAAAACTCATCGCTAGAGTGTGTGTATTTACCAGTTTTCTTCTCTACCGTTACACCCGCCCAGTTACCAACTTGCTGCTTTGCGCCCGTCAGACCATTAAACAGTGTCGTTTTACCGCTATTTGGATTACCGACAGTAAGTACTTTGTATTCCATTATCGTGTCTCCACTGTCACTGCGTCTGCAATGTTAGTTCGGACAGCAAGCGATACGCCACGCACTTCGACTTGCAATGGGTCGCCCATAGGCGCTTTACGAATAAGCGTAACGGGTGTATTCGGCAAAATCCCCATTACCATGAGCTTTTTTCTGACGTCGTTCGACAGCTCTGTGAATCCCGTAATGGTAGCTTGTTGCCCCTGTTGTAATTGTGAAAGTTTCATAGACAGGCCAATTCGATATATAAATGAGAAATATTTTTATTAACGATTGCAATAGTATCCCTGATACATCAGCTCGATCTTGTCTGAAATCAATGTTTCCAAGTTTGCACAAAACAAAACGTCAAAACTGACTTCGTTAAAAACGTCAAAACAACTGTCATCTAACTGTCACAATTCACCCAGCTTTCGTTTAAAAACTAAAGAAACAAATTTAAACTTTTAAATTTCAGTCACTTAGATAAATGTCGTTTTATTCATACTAATCTGGCGTTAATTTTATAAGTAAAATAAGTAGCTAGGCGTATAGTTAATTCCATCGAGAGGGCCTCCTCCCAATCGATAACATTGAATTCCAGAGGTGGCGCATCAAGCGTCACTCCGGCAGCAAGCGAAGGTGTCATTGGCACCCGTGGTATAGTCCCCCGGCTATACCACGATATTTTTTTCTTCACTTTATACTCTCCCCCACACCCAACACTTTCTCAAAAATTTCAAACAGTTTCTTTAAACCTGATTCAATCTGACTTTCGTTATGTTCGTGTACTAGACGCAATGCCCTAGACTCTCAAACGAGATAGACACAGTTTTATCGAATCACTCTAGCCAGACACATCTCCTTTAGAGAAGAACTCTTAGGGAATGGACGATAGTTTGCTGATATGCGAGGGACAGGTGAACGAGAGTGACAAGCCCCAAGGCTGCCACTCGATCGTTAAGTAAGGGACTAATGAGATTTAGAGGTTATCTTGCTCTTCAACGAATTGAGTCGGAGACATTCCAAATCGATGTTTAAACCTCTGGCTAAAGTATGAAGGGTCGTTAAATCCACACTGGAAAGCCACTTCAGAGACTTTCTCACCCGCTAGAAGTCTGCGACAAGCGTTGTCTAACCGAACTTCTGTCAGGTACTCAGTGAAAGTTTTCTCAATAGAGGATTTTAACCGTCGTTGCAAGCTCCGCTCTGATACAAACAACATCTTCGCCGCAGAAGAGGTACCAAAGTCAGGATCGGTATAGTTTTCCTCGACTAAGGACACCACCTTCTCTAACCAAGGATCTCGCTCGTGTACTGGGGACTCTTCTTGAGGTCCAGTCACAATAGAACTCTCTTCGAATGCCGCACTCGCGTGCCATGTTACCTCTAACAGGTTACGTTCATTCGAGGCATGAATATTCAAGTCTCCGCCACTTTGTTCAATCAAGGATCGAAGAGTTTGCAGCGCTGATGTCAGCAATGCAGGCCCATCCATTGTTTCACCTTGATCCAGCATTGCAAAGGTGACCAAGTCCTCTCTTTGTTGAAGCTGGAGGACTACGGTCTGGTTGCGATAACAACGTTTCACAATCCCATCAAACAAGAGATTAAAGACTTCATCTAAGTTGAAATTCACTAAGCTGATATACAAGTCTTGATCACTCTCAATATCGACGTGTATACCCGCCTTGTTAAATTCTTCCTGCCAACCACTTAACGCTGATTGAACAATTAAAGTAAGGTTATAAATCGGTAACGCTTGGCCATTGGT
Source organism: Vibrio sp. RE86 (assembly GCF_013114545.1). Classification (GTDB taxonomy): domain Bacteria; phylum Pseudomonadota; class Gammaproteobacteria; order Enterobacterales; family Vibrionaceae; genus Vibrio. The sequence goes on from NZ_VTXI01000029.1 coordinate 23,835, forward strand.
CGAACGGGTATTAACCAGTAGATCGAGCTCTCTGGATAAATGCTCTACCAGTTTTTGTTGCTCTTCAGAGGCTTTTGGCTGCGATTTCAAGCGCTCTTTCAACGCGTTCACCGATTGACTGTATATCAGACGCCTTACTTGAAGTTGCTTACGTAATTGTTGATTGTTGCTCAGCAGGATTCGGCTTTGATGTCGCAACTGATTGGTTTTAAGTGCAACTTGAGCTTTCAGCGCTCGGTTAGCAATTGCCATCAGTCGTGAGCGCCAATAAACGGCTGTGACAATCACCACGATGATAATGAGCACGTACGACACAATCGCAAAGTTGCTCATAAACCAAGGTTCTGTCACCGCAAACTGATAACGACTACTTTGGCCTTGGACAACACCGTTTCGGAGCGCACGTACGTCGAGTAGGTACTGCCCTGGCATCAGGTGTTCTATCGTCAACGTGAAGCCATCTAGCCTTTGCCACTCATTCTCTTCATTGATTCGATATTCTAAATCTAAGTTGTTCGCCCTTGGAAAAACACCAAACTGAAACTGAATAGATTCTTGATAGCCAAGCAATGGCGTTTCCTTGAGGCTATTTCCTAATGAATACAGTGCTTGGTCTCGTTTGATTTGGCTAAAGATAACTTCAATTTCGGGTAGTCGACTGACCACAAGCTCATGCGTGTTAACTTTTACCAAGCTAGTGTTCGAGCCCAGTAAAATGGTTCGCTGATGATCGTTGCTATAGCTGCACAGGCCAGGAAGGAATTCGTTATTGATGATTCCGAAAGGTTCTCCATAATGATGAACTAAGTGCCCTTTTTCACTGTATCGTGATAATCCCGCAGAGGACGTCAGCCAAATACCATCTTCATTTTTAAGCAAACATTTCGGTGTCACGTGACCATCCACCATGCTCACCGATTCGACTTGTTCTTGGTGGAGATCTAACTGATAAAGCCCATAACGGCTAGCGACCCAAAGCTCATTGTCAGAAGATTGCTCAATATCGATGACTTCACCATAAGGAACACTCTCCCCAATAAACTGCACTTGGCCACCTTTTAAAAGGTAGATACCATGCTCGGTGCCTAAAGATAAATACCCTTGCTTGGTAAGGTACATTTGGGTCAACTGCGCAGGTAGGTACTTGTCAATCATCCACTCAGAACCAAACTGTGTGAGTGTGCGAGTATTGAGGTTATAGCTCCAAAGTTGACTGCGACTCGCTCCCCAAGCAACGTTGTTTTCGTCAAGTTCGATGAAGCGAACTGCATTTTGTTTTAAAAATAGCGGTAAGCTATCCTCGATGACTTCGCCACTGTCTGCATCGACACAAATAATACCGTCGTCTGTCGCGAGCCAAAGTACACCATTGTACTCTTCGATATCGTGGACTTTTCCTTTGTAAACTTGAGTTCTGGCCCCGTTTTTAGATAAACCCACACGATAAACGCCTTGATTCGTTAGCGCCCAGTATCCATCTTGCCCTGTCACTCGAAGTAGTTTAGATAATCGCTCATTACGTTGATTGAACGTCAATAGGCTTGCTGGGTATCGCTCAAATTTATGCGAAAACAGAGAGAAATAACGAACCCCTCTATCCGTCGCAATCCATATACCTCCACTGTTGTCATTCAGCAGCGAGTAGATCTTTTCTCCTGAAAGCGCATCACCTGCCCATAGGCCTTTATCGAAACTTCGAGTTTCTCCCGTCAAGAAAGAGTAGACGAACAATCCTTTCTCGGTACCAATCCAATACTCTTGATTGGTTTCAGTGACGCTCAATACATGACTACCTGCAATGGTTTGAATCGGCTCATTAGGACGCTCAATATCAAAGATCAGTGCACCATTAAGCGAACCAACAATGAGCTCTCGGCGCTTATCGGAAAAGTATATCTTCTCAACATAGTTCTTCCCGGAGCTGGCGACATGTTGAAATTGATGACCATCAGAGAGAAACACCCCTGCATTGGTTGCAAGTACCCAGCGAGACAATACAAAGCTGGCATCATTAATCGTAATTTGAGCAGATTGATTGTATTGATAAAGTTCCATCAGTGAGAAGGTTTGAAAGTCACCGCTATCAATATGGTAGGTGTAAAAGTTACGTTCATCGGAAACCCAAATGTATCGTCGGGTTACACCAATTTTTCTAATTTCTGTGCCTGGCGTTAGGCTAAAGATGAGCTCTCGCTCTTGATTAGGTACAGTTCGATAGATTTCGTTTTGGAAAAAGGTCCAGAAGGCGTTATCCAAGTAAGCCACTTGCTCTGCTTCAAACTCAATAGCGGAGCCTTGCTCGGGTAGAATTTTTTGTCCATCGAAGAACAGGATTTGATTACGGACATCTTGTAACCAGATACCGCCGCCATCTGCGAGGAAAAGCTGCTTGGCAGCAAATACCTTGCCCTCTGCCTGAGTGGGCAACGGATAAAAAACCATAGGTGATGAGCTAGATGCCAAGATCTGAGCTGAGAATAGGCTCAGAAAAAACATCAACACGATTCTAATCAATGAATACAATCCCTTGCAGCAAAAGGTCAGGTGTCAACTTCAAGTGCATGACGTGAGCGGTGTAACCACTCTAATTATTTTGTGATAATAATTATCTAGGATTTGTATCAATTAACAAGTCAGAGAAGAAAATAAGTAGGGAGTTTTTCGATGGCTTCACAAGAAAAAGTAAGCCAAAGGTATTTCACCTTTGGCTTTTGAGCATTATTGGGTTAAGCACTCACTAAAACTGTCTGCCAGTTGCTGCTTAAACTTGAAGTAACCGCCCGCTGCAACCTCGATATCAGTACCCAATGGATCAAGAACGCCCATTTTTGCGTCGCTACCACGAGTTACAGACTGTACTACCGCAGGTGTAAACTGAGGCTCAGAGAAGACACATTTCGCATCGTTTTTTGCCAAAGCTTTACGAATAGAAATCAGTGTTTTCGCACCAGGTTTACGATCTGGGCTCACTGTAAAGTAACCCAAATGGTTTAAAGGGAAGTCTTGCTCAAAGTAGCCATACGCATCATGGAAAACGTAGTATCCAGCTTCTGACACAGGTTGAAGCTGCGCTTTGATTGACTCAAATTGGTTTGTTAAAGTCGATTCAAACTCCTCGAGATTCTGCTCGTATTGAGTTTTGTTCTCTGGATCAATTTCCATAAGCTTAGCGGCCATTGCTTCTGCAACTTGAAGCGTTGGCTTATGACCTAACCAAAAATGCGGATCATGACTGCCATGATCGTGGCCATCATGATGATCATGGTGACCACCAGCGAATTCTCTAAGCTCTAGCCCTTCAATTTCGTTAATCGTTAGCACGTTGTTTTGACCTTCTAACACTTTTTCCAAGTACGGCTCTAAGTCATGGCCATACCAAACAACAAGATCAGCAGCACGTGTGCGTTTAACGTCTGATGGTTTCAACGCATAGTCGTGCGGAGAGGTGTTTGCACCGAGTAACACATCTGGAGTGGTGACCTCTTTGGTCAACTCAAGTGCAATCAATTGGATAGGCTTAATGCTGGTCAAAACATTGGTTGCATGAGCATAAGTCGTACTAAATAGCAAAATAGTTAAAGCTGATAGGAAATGTTTCATAGTTAGTGGGCTTACTTACTGGTTAAACTTGTCGATAAATGTTACTTTATAACACTGTTCAATTGCAAATGAGTTCCATTCATGTCGGCATTAGTCGAACTCAATAATATCTGCGTTCAGTTTGACGAACGAAAAGTACTCGATAATATCTCGTTCCAACTTAACAGAGGTGAGATCACCACGTTAATCGGCCCAAACGGGGCAGGTAAATCTACCTTGGTGAAAGTGCTACTCGGACTACAACGTCGCTATAAAGGCCAAGTAAAAAAAGCCAAGGGGCTCAAAATTGGCTACGTGCCTCAAAAGTTAAAATTGAATGATTCTCTTCCCCTCAATGTTGACCGTTTTCTCCAGTTAGCTGGTAAGTACAGCAAGCAAGAATTGAATGATGCGCTAAAACTGGTTGGTGCGGAGCATTTACTGAAAAGCAATATGCACTCTTTGTCTGGGGGTGAGAACCAACGCGTTCTTATCGCTCGTGCCCTGCTACAACGCCCTGACCTTCTTGTTTTGGACGAACCCGCTCAAGGTGTCGACGTTCAAGGCCAAATCGATCTGTATGACTTAATCGATACCATTCGCCATCGATTCAATTGCGCCGTGTTCATGGTGTCTCATGACTTACACCTAGTGATGGCAAAGACCGATGATGTACTTTGCATCAACCACCATGTGTGTTGCTCTGGTGCACCTGCTGATATCGCTCAGCACCCTAGCTACATCGCTCTATTTGGCCATACGCACCAACAACCACTGGCGTTTTACCACCATAAGCATAATCATCATCACCACGATTTAGCCGGCGAGCCGGTTGAAGGTGATGTCCACAACTGTTCTCACCATTCACACGGCCACAATCATGATTGAGTTTTTGCTACCTTCTATTCTTGCTGGCCTTGGTATCGCTTTGATTGCTGGTCCACTTGGGTCTTTTGTTGTCTGGCGACGAATGGCTTATTTTGGCGATACGCTGGCACACGCATCACTGATGGGGCTAGCGTTTGGTTTCTTGCTCGATATCAATCTATATCTTGCTTTAACACTTTGCTGCTTGGCGTTAGCAGTCATCCTGGTGACTTTACAAAAACAGCAGTTGGTCGCCACTGATACACTTTTGGGTATTTTAGCTCATAGTGCACTTTCACTTGGTCTCGTCGCAGTAAGCTTTTTAGACAATGTTCGTATTGATCTGATGAGCTATCTATTTGGCGACCTCCTTGCCGTCACCCCTGAAGATCTTACTTATATTTACATTGGCGTTGTCGTTGTTGCTATCGTACTGGCTGTTTTTTGGCGTTCGCTGCTGTCTACCACAGTGAATGAAGATCTTGCTGCCGTTGAAGGACATAACGTCGACCTTATGCGTTTAGTCCTGATGTTAATGGTTGGTCTTGTCATCGCTATCGGTATGAAGTTCGTCGGCGCTTTGATCATGACATCACTACTGATCATTCCTGCTGCGACCGCTCGTCGCTTTGCTCAATCACCTGAGCGAATGGCTATCATGGCATCCGTTATCGGTGGTATCGCAGTCCTACTAGGCCTGTCACTCTCATGGCATTACGACACCCCAGCAGGACCATCTGTTGTGATCAGTGCGACCGGTATGTTTATGCTAAGTCAGCTTTACCGCATTAAGAGTTAGTCGTTTTCGACTCATACACAAACTAAAAAAGCCGACGTTTTCACGTCGGCTTTTATTCGTTTTGAAGTCGCTTATGCGCCTTCGTTATGAAGCTCTAGATTCGCCAGATCTTGCTGAATTTCACGTTGAGTTTTTGCATCATCACTACGCAAAGATTCCAGAAAATCGAGATAAGCTTGGTCGATATCTCCAGTCACATACTCACCATTAAATACCGAAGTATCAAACTGAGTAATATCTTGGTTACCTGAACCAACCGCAGTCACAAGATCTTCAAGTGTTTGGAAAATCAAAGCATCAGCGCCGATTTGGTCACAAATGGTTTGGTTATCACGTCCATGAGCAATCAGCTCAGTCGCACTTGGCATATCAATGCCGTAAACGTTCGGGAAACGAACTTCAGGGGCTGCAGAAACCATAAATACTTTCTTGGCACCCGAATCACGCGCCATCTCAATGATCTGCTCAGATGTCGTGCCTCGAACAATCGAATCATCCACTAGCAGTACGTTTTTGTCTTTAAACTCAGAACGGATTGCATTTAGCTTACGACGAACCGACTTTTTACGTTGCTGTTGGCCTGGCATGATGAAGGTACGTGCTATGTAACGGTTCTTAACAAAACCTTGGCGATATGGTTTATCAATCGCTTGAGCAATACGAAGCGCAATATCGTTCGATGTCTCTGGAATTGGAATAACAACGTCAATATCAAGATCTGCATACTCGTCTTTGATACGCTTACCAAGCAGCTCACCCATTTCGACACGTGCACTGTAAACAGAAATCTTGTCGATAAATGAATCAGGACGAGCAAAATAAACAAACTCAAAAATACATGGGTTAAGTGTTGGGTTATCAGCACATTGCTTAGTGTGCAGCTGACCATCAAATGTTGCGTATACGGCTTCACCTGGTGCAACGTCACGAACAAAGTCAAAGCCTACCGCATCTAATGCGACTGACTCTGACGCTACCATGTACTCAGTAACACCATCGATTTCGCGTTTACCAAGACATAGAGGGCGAATGCCATTTGGGTCACGAAAAGCAATCATACCGTGGCCGATAATCATTGCAGTCACAGCGTAAGCGCCACGAATAGTGCGGTGAACATTTGCAACAGCGCGGAATACATCTTCCGAGGTTACATTCCCTTTAACGGTATCAATTTCGTGAGCAAGTACATTCAGCAGTACTTCTGAATCCGACGTCGTATTGACATGACGGCGGTCCTTTTCAAACAGTTTTTCACGCACATCAGCAGCATTGGTTAGGTTGCCGTTGTGAGCAAGTGTGATACCAAATGGAGAGTTTACGTAGAAAGGCTGCGCTTCAGATGCGCTTGAACTACCCGCTGTTGGGTAACGTACGTGACCGATACCAACATTACCTTGAAGGCGTTGCATGTGTTTTGCTTCGAACACATCTTTAACTAAACCGTTCGCCTTACGCAGACGAAAACGATTGCTTTCTATGGTACAAATACCGGCAGCATCTTGGCCACGGTGCTGCAATACCGTCAACGCATCATAGATAGACTGGTTTACAGGCGTAGTGCCCACGATTCCTACAATACCACACATGTCTTAACCCTCGATTTTAGACAATGACTGGCGCGTTATAGCGCGCCAGATAAGAAACTAGATGTTGCTTGTAAGTGTTCAAAGAAAGGCGCTATAACTCGGCTAAATTCCGGTACAAGCTGAGACCCTTTCCACCACTCTGAGTCTGGAAACGATGTGAACGCATCCATAAAAAATAGTGCAGCAGAAACAATAAGGACACCACGTAAGCCGCCGAAGACGACTCCAAGGACTCTATCTGTTCCTGACAAGCCTGTTTTTTGTACTAGCTGTGCAATCACATAGTTTACGATCGCACCAACCACTAAGGTTGCAATAAACAAGGCCGCAATCGCCGCTCCGTTTCGAAACATATCATCTTCGATGTTGGTGAAGTACACAGCAAGTTTTGCGTAGTACTGACTGGCGATGAAAAACGCACCAAACCAGATCACTAATGACAATGCTTCTTTCGCGAAACCGCGAACTAAACTGATCAAGGCAGATAACCCGATCACACCTAAAATGACGATATCTAATGGATTCATTTTGAACTTACATCTTAAGTTGGCGCGCATTTTAACAGAAAAAACGCTGACGCAAACGTTTTCTTATGGATTTAGTGGTTTAAATTTGAGCAATTGACCTTTCGAACCAGTAATTTTTTCCAATTCGATAATTTGGCGTTCCAGTTTGCTCTTAGAGACATCTGGCCCGATTATTACTCGAGTGAAACCATTTTCTGGTTTGGTATGAGCCTGATACCCACGCTTTTGAAGATCCTTAACGAGGTTCTCAGCATTGTCTGCATTCTTTAATGCCATTAACTGAATTAGCCATGCAGAGTCCTGATATTCATTTCTCTCTGGCACCTCTTTTACGACAACAGGAAGCGGCTCTGCGTCATCAACACTCTCGTCTACAGCGTCAACCACTTCAATCGGCGTATCGGGCAGACCTTGAGAGTCATCGATAGGGTCGAGGATTTCGAAACTCTCTAATTCACTGTCCAGTTCAGGCTTTAATGGAATACTCGCTATTTCTTCTTTGTAGTGTGTTTTCTTTCCGTCTAAAACGTCCGGCAAGACAATCACACCAATCGCAACCAGAATAATGGTGCCAACGAGACGATTTTGAAATTTACTTGCCATTTAATCTCCTTTGTTTTGCCAATGCTCAAGTACCTCTCCCACTGTGTGGAATGAGCCAACGACAAGAATGACATCTTCTTTGTTCGCTTGTGTCATTGCAGCTTCAAATGCAGCAGCTGGCGAAGAGAAGGTTTCTGATACGTTAGGTAAGTGCTGGCATAGCTCACTGGCTTGCGCAGCTCTTGGACCAGTAAGTGACGCTGGGTACCAGTGTGAAGCAACAGGTGCAAGCGTCTCTAGCGTCGATTCAATATCTTTGTCATGTAACATGGCTACAACGGTATGAATACGTTTATTTGGATACTGCTTGGCTACGCGCTCCACCAAATATTCTGCTGAGTGAGGGTTATGGGCAACATCAAGAAGAATGGTTGGTTCAGAACTGATGATTTGCATACGACCTGGCAGTTTCGCATTTTCTAACCCTTTCACAATGTTGATATCGGTGATATCTAAGTGAGAAGTTCCTAATGCCATAAGCGCGGTTGCTGCATTTTGTAATGGCAACCCTGGAACCGGTAGATCTTCAAGTTCATAAGACCCATGAACCCATCGCCACGTATTCTCACTTGTCTGCTCGTAGTTATATTGAATCTCAACTTGGTACAACTCAGCGTTAATATCATCAGCATGCGCTGCCACCGTTGACGGCGCTTTAGGCTGGCCACAGATCGCTGGCTTACCACTGCGATAGATACCCGCTTTCTCAAAGCCAATGACATTGATGTCATCACCTAACCAATCTACATGATCGATAGCTAAGCTAGTGATAACCGATACATCATGATCAACAACATTGGTGGCATCTAGACGCCCGCCAAGGCCAACCTCTAACAGCACCACGTCTACCTTTTCTGTTTGGAACAAACGTAGAGCGGCTAATGTGCCATATTCAAAGAAGCTTAGGCTGATTTCGCCACGCTGTTTCTCGATAAAATCAAACGCTTCAACATGCTTTTCATCTGACATATCTTGCCCGTTGATGCGGACTCGTTCGTTGTATCGAATTAAATGTGGGGAGCTATAAACACCAACAGAGTATCCAGCATCTAGCAAGATAGCTTCCATTAGAGCACACGTAGAGCCTTTACCATTTGTCCCAGCAACGGTGATAACGGTAGGTGCAGGTTTAGTAAGGTTTGCTGACTGAGCGACAGCTTGGACACGATCAAGACCGAGGTCAATCGCTGAAGTATGGATGTTTGTTAAATAATCAAGCCACATCGCAAGTGGAGATGTGGCTTGAGGAATTTGGGTTTGACTCATCTAACTTAAACCAATGAATTGTGGTTGCCTGTTAGTAAGTTACTTTACCCTTTTTCGTCCGCTTCTGGTACAGAATAAGCGTCTTCATTTGGTGAATCGTCGACTGAAACAACCAAAGGTGATGGTTTATTGTTCATCTTCGCCATTAGGCTACCGATGCGCTGACGCATTTCGCGGCGATCAACGATCATATCGATGGCACCGTGATCCAATAGGAACTCACTGCGTTGGAAACCTTCTGGTAAGTCTTCACGTACCGTCTGCTCGATAACACGACGACCAGCAAAACCAATCAGCGCTTTTGGCTCACCGATATTGATATCGCCTAGCATCGCCAAACTCGCAGATACACCACCCATTGTAGGGTCTGTCATTACAGAAATGAACGGTAGACCTTTTGCAGACATACGCTCAAGAGCAGCACTGGTTTTTGCCATTTGCATTAGAGACATTAGCGCCTCTTGCATACGTGCACCACCACTTGCAGAGAAACAGACTAGACCACAGTTTGCTTCCATTGCAGCTTCTGCCGCGCGAACAAAACGAGCACCAACAACAGAGCCCATTGAACCGCCCATGAATGTGAAGTCGAAAGCACATGCCACGATTGGCTGGCCAAGCAGTTCACCTTTCATAACAACAAGCGCATCTTTCTCGCCGCTGCTCTTTTGTGCAGCTGAAATACGATCTTTGTATTTCTTGGAATCTTTGAACTTAAGCTTATCTTGCGGCTCAAGATCGTCTGCGAGTTCAACACGATTGTTTTCATCTAGGAATGTTTCTAGGCGACGACGAGCCTTCATTCGCATGTGATGGTCACATTTCGGACATACTTCTAGGTTACGCTCTAGTTCAGCGTGGTAAAGCACCTGTTCACATGAAGTACATTTAGTCCAAACCCCTTCAGGAATAGACGCTTTACGTGAGCTTACGATATTGCTTTTTTCTAAAATCTTTTCAAGCCAACTCATGGAAGACCTTTTCTCTCTACTCCTCCGCCAAAGCGAAGGATACAAATTCTGAATTTACGCGTGAGGATTAAAGCATATTAAATGCCAAGTGTAGACAAAAAACTGGTTGTACCTATTTCCTGAATCAATTTCTCACGCACTAAGACTTTGATAGTTTCGACAATTTAACACGGTTTAGTTCAAGTTGTCTGGCAAAAATAGTGGTCCAATCGGCACTCTTGGCAATTCAAATTCTTGTGGGTAATCCACATCCACTAAATAGAGCCCTTCTGCTTTTGCTGTTGCTCCAGCAAGCTTGCGATCTTTTGCTTCAAGTAGCTCTGCAATCCATTCTGGATTTTTCTCACCACGCCCGACACAAATCAAACTACCTGTGATATTTCGTACCATATGATGAACAAACGCATTCGCTTTAATATCTATCACAACATACTGATTATGACGCGTGACGTTAATGTGCATCATATTTCGCCATGGGCTTCGAGACTGGCAATGTGTAGCGCGAAACGACGTAAAGTCATTTTCACCAAGAAGGTACTGAGCGGCTTGATGCATTTTCTTTTCATCCAGCTCGCCATGGTAATGACTCACGCCAGAAGACAAAATACCTGGTCGAAGCGCACTATTGAAAATGATGTAACGGTATCGACGCGCAGTGGCCGAAAAGCGGGCATGAAACTCCTCAGGTACCTCTTTTGCCCAACGAACCGCAATATCATCAGGTAAATTGGCATTCGCTCCCATTGTCCATGCCACCATCTTACGTGATGCAGTAGTATCAAAATGGACAACTTGCCCAGTGCCGTGCACTCCAGCATCCGTGCGACCTGCACACTGAACTTCGATAGGGTGGTTTGCAACAACGCTCAATGCACGTTCTAAGTTCTCTTGAACGCTCTTAACGTCTCTTTGACGTTGCCAGCCATAGTATTGAGTGCCATTGTATTCGATGCCTAAAGCAATTCTCATTGGATATTCTCGCAGGATTGATTGACCTAAGAATGGGGCGGGAAGTATATACCAAAAAGTAAGGGGGCTAAACTGCCCCCTCACTGATCATACTCGCTTCTGTGCCTACTAGGCCGTTAGCCCTAACCTTTGTTGATTGTATCAATCAAGTTCTTGGCTTCTCGACGGATTTCATCACTGCCATCAACAATAGCTTCTTCGAGAAGTTTAATCGCACCTTGGCCGTCGTTCATTTCAAGGTAAATCTTGGCAAGATCCAACTTACCCGCGGCTTCTGAATTGGCATCGACATCCGCTGAGTCACCAATATCTCCGATTACGTCAGGGAAATCATTTAAGCCAACATCAAGTTTGAGATCCTCTTCAACGAACCCATCCTCTTCTGACTCAACCTCTGCCATTAACTCATCAATGGTGCGGTATTTATTTTCTTGAGGAGAGAAGTTATCAAGGTCAGGCTGCTCTTCCCAGTTTTCTTCGAGCACTTGTGCTTGCTCTGGCAAGTTATCCTGAGACCAAATATCTTGCTCATCTTCTGGGATTTCATCAGGAATAGTGGCTTGCTGTTCAGGTGACAAACTAAAGCCATTCCAGTCTTCACCAATTTCAAGCATTGCATCGATATCAAGGCCTGCACTATCGGAAACGTCACTGTCCACAGGGCCGTCAAATGAGAAGCGCGCTGGTTCACTATCGTCTTCCGCTAGTAACTCATCAAATGCAGCTTCGTTAAACTCTTCACGAGACACATCTAAGTCATTTGAGCTTGCGGTTGTCGCATTCTCTGCAGGAATCTCATTGAGATCTGGCAACTCAACAGAATCAAGCTCAAAATCATCACTGCCCTCAAGTAGCTCTTCCGAGCTTGGCTCTAGTTCAGCAAGTGCGTCTTCTTCGTTGAACTCTGGTAGATCTAAATCATCCAGTTCAAATGAAGGCTCTTCCGTTGTTGGCGCTTGTGGCTCGACAACGTCTGGGATCTCTAGCTCTGGCTCAGCTGCCACATCGGCTATGGCATCAGCAAGAGCATCTTCTTCGTTGAACTCAGGTAGATCTAAATCATCCAGTTCAAATGAAGGCTCTTCCGCTATTGGCGTTTGTGGCTCGACAACGTCTGGAATCTCTTGCTCTGGCTCAACTGTCGTATCGGTAAGCGCATCAGCAAAAGCATCTTCTTCGTTGAACTCAGGTAGATCTAAATCATCCGGTTCAAATGAAGGCTCTTCCGCTATTGGCGTTTGTGGCTCAGTAACGTCTGGGATCTCTAGTTCTGGCTCAGAAGTCACATCAGCCATTGCATCAGCAAGAGCGTCTTCTTCGTTGAACTCAGGTAGATCTAAATCATCTAGTTCAAATGAAGGCTCTTCCGCTGTTGGCACTTGCGGTTCAGTAACGTCTGGGAGCTCAAGATCTGGATCAGCTGCCACATCTGCAATAGCGTCTTCTTCGCTGTACTCAGGAAGCTCTAAATCATCAAGTTCAAACGAAGGCTCATCCGCTGTTGGCGCTTGTGGCTCAGCAACGTCTGGGATATCAAGTTCTGGCTCAGAAGTCACATCCGCAATCGCATCAGCAAGAGCGTCTTCTTCGTTGAACTCTGGAAGATCTAAATCATCAAGTTCAAACGAAGGCTCTTCCGCTGCTGGCGCTTGTGTCTCAGCAACGTCTGGAATCTCAAACTCTGGCTCTGCTGCCACGTCGGCAATAGCATCAGCAAGAGCGTCTTCTTCGCTGTACTCTGGAAGTTCTAAATCATCCAGTTCAAATGAAGGCTCTTCCGCTGTTGCCGCTTGTGGCTCGACAACGTCTGGGAGCTCAAGCTCTGGCTCTGCTGCCACGTCGGCAATAGCATCAGCAAGAGCGTCTTCTTCGCTGTACTCTGGAAGTTCTAAATCATCAAGTTCAATTGATGATTCTTCCTCTGTTGGCGCATTTGGCTCGAGAGCTTCCGTTTCTGCAAAAGACGCAATGCTATCTTCAGCTTGTACTTCTGCTGGTTCATCGATAAGCCAGTCATCATCTTGAGGAATGCCAAACTCATTTGGGATCGCTTCAGGTGTTGATAGACCACTTTGTTCCAGCTCAACAACCGGTTCAGCTTGCTCTGGAACTTCTGGAACTTCTGGAACTTCTGGAACTTCTGGAACTTCTGGAACTTCTGGAACTTCTGGAACTTCTGGAACTTCTGGAACTTCTGGAACTTCTGGTCTTCATCATCAACGGCAACAGCTTCGCTTTCATCGTTAGCCACTGATTCAACTTGAGGTGTTGGTTCTTCAGTTTCTAGCGCTTCGGCAATGGAGTCGAGGTCATCTGATTCAACATTAAAATCTGGGTTCTCAACTTCATCAATTGCAGCGGTGAGCCAATCGTCTTCATCTTCAATTGGCTCTGGCTCTGGCTCTGGCTCTGGCTCTGGCTCTGGCTCTGGCTCTGGCTCTGGCTCTGGCTCTTCAAGAGTTTCTAATTGCGCTTGAGTGTCAAGCTCTAACTCTTGTTCACCAGTTGGTTCTAGGTCTGCGTCAAGGTCAAGCTCATCAAGCAGCGGATCGGCCTCTGGCGCGACGCTAAGCATATCGTCAATAAAGTCTTCACTAGAGAAGTCTTGCTCAGCTGACGGCTCTTCAATGACTTCCAGTTCTTCAACATTAGACGGCTCCTCGGTGACATTAGGCTGCTCTAGCTGTTCGTTAAGAAGTTCATCAAAGTCTGTTGCACCGAATTCTACTTCTGGCTCATCTTCGCTTTGCTTTTCAATATCAAGCAATTCTTCGAACAGATCGGTGCTTTCATCACCCAAATCATCACTATTGGACTCACTAACAGTGCTATCAGCGACGTCAGCGAGTAAGTCAGTGCTGTCTTCTAAATCAAAAGATTCCTCTTGGGTATTACCAATAAGGTCATCAAGTTCCGAATCTAAATCGAACTCACTGTCATCCTCAGAGTCAGTAATAAACTCGTCTAGTAGGTCGGTGCTATCTTCATCTAACTCTTCTTCAGCGCCGATCAACTCATCAAACGGATCACTTTCAATGTTTGCTTGAGTAGGTTCAGGGCTATGCTCGTCTAACAACTCATCAAGCAAATCGGTACTTTCTGAACTGATATCAACACTGTCTTCTTCCAGCATTTCATCGAGCAAAGCCGTCTCATCAATTGAGTTAGCCTCTAATGCATCGAGATCAGCTTGCTGCTCCATTTGGGCAAAGATGTCATCGATTTCATCATCAGACGCTAAGCTTGGCTCAGACAGGCTATCACCTGACTCATCACTTAAATCAAACGTGTCTTCGCCTTCGTCCAGCAAGTTGTCAAAGTCGAGATCATCACTGCTATCAGCGTCGTCTTGTGTTTCATTGAAGAGGTCATCTAATAGAGATTGGTCCAGCGAGTCAGTACCTAACTCTTCAGCCTCTCCATCCTCTGCAAGCAGAGAGTCAAAATCATCTTGCGAGAAGCCACCTTCGTCTGAAAGGTCAAAGCCAGTTTCTGGTTCGTCGGTACCATCAATGACAACTTCATCAAGCGCGCGTTCCATCTCTTCGAGACCCAGCGCCTTGTCTTCACCATTAACACTAATACCACTTGAGCCTAGGTCTGCATCAGCAAGCGACTCATCTAAGTCGCCATCATCACCAATGCCTGCAAATGGGTCTTCGTCATCCTCACCTTCCAAGTTGAAGTCGAGATCACTGTCATCAAGATCAGCAAAAACATCCGCATCACCATTGCTTTCATCATTAAGATCAATGTCATCGCCAAATAGCTGCTCACTATCACTTTCCGACTCACCAAACAGATCGTCATCAAGTAGCAAGTCATCATCAATATCTTCGTTGAGAGTTTCTGCGACAGGCGGAACAACTGGCGGCGGCGACTGCTCGGTCATTTCTTGTTGCGGCTGCTCCTCTTTGTTAGAGCGGCGGCCTAGCAACATGACAACAAGCAAGCCAATCAACAAACCAGGAATAATGGCTAAAGCTGCAACTAGCCAAGTATTAGAGAAAAGTTCTTCTAGTGGTGATGGAGCAAGTTGTTTCTCGTCAGCAACACGGCGGCGCTCTTCTTCCAACAGCTTTTCAACTTCATCACGAATGCGGTTTTCATCACCGAGTTCATCTTTTAAAACATCCACCTCAGACTGAACATCAGCCAGCATGAGTCGAAGTTTATGATTCTTCTCTTCCAGTGCCATCAACTCGGATTCTGACATCTCTAGTTGATTTTCAAGGCTTTTAACCTGCTGTTGATTTTCGCGTTTAGCAATCTGTTTTAGATCGCTATTGTCCAACGTAGTTGGTTTAACGTCTGGTGATTCAACTGGCGCTGTTGATTTAGAGACGGGAGCTTCCGAAGCAACAGGGGTAGGACGCGGGTTAGGAGAAACTTTGCCAAGCCTCGCCTGATGAGCGTTCATTACATTGACAGCTTCTTCAGTACTCACGCTGCGAACTTGGTTTAGCGACGGAATTCGAATGGTACTTTGAGGGATCAGCTCATGGATATTTTGATTATCAAACGCTTGAGGGTTTAACTGATAAATGGCGTAAAGCGTTTGTTGAACCGAAACTGAGTTGGACGGACGTAACTGACTGGCGATACCCCAAAGCGTTTCTTGGGAGGTCGTTGGTCCATAAAAGCGCGACGGCTCTGCTGTTGTACGATTGCTGCGAGTAACAGGCTCAGAAAACTGGGGAGCCGATTGAAGCTCACCATTTGGCCCTTTAAGGCGAATGCTCTCAGCATTTACGATAGAAGTTTGAGTCACGGCAACCATTGCTAAAGGCAACAGTAGACGCTGGAAAAGTCGACGCATATAAGGCTCAGCTATGTGCTCAATTAAAAATTAATGTAATGATCTGTTAAATATATCGGATAAACCCACCAAAACTATAGGTGTAGAGCTAAAAAATGTGTGTCTAGCGCCATAATCGCATTAATCTCACACAAATTTTTCACGATCGATTAAAAAAGCCTCACACAATGGCGAGGCTTTATAAATCAAGTTATCAACCGATTAGTAGTAATCGCGAATCAGGACTTCAGCAATCTGTACTGCATTGGTTGCGGCACCCTTGCGGACGTTGTCTGCAACTACCCATAAGTTCACACCGCTATGGTGGCTAATATCATTGCGAATACGTCCTACCATTACGTGATCTTTTCCACCAGCATCGCGAACTTGAGTCGGGAAGTCTTCACCTTGGAATACTTCTACCCCTTCCGTGTTCTCTAGTAGATTGATCACCTCTTGCGCATCAATCGGTGCGCACGTTTCTAGATGGATCGCTTCTGCGTGACCGTAGAATACCGGAACACGAACACACGTTGGGTTTACCGTGATACCTGGATCATTGAAAATTTTCTGCGTTTCCCAAACCATCTTCATCTCTTCACGGGTGTAGCCGTTTTCCATGAACTGATCAATTTGTGGGATACAGTTAAACGCAATCTGTTGAGAGAACTGCTCGTTCTCAGCTGGCATGCCATTCAGCAACTTAGCAGTTTGACCAGCTAACTCGTCAACCCCTGCCTTACCAGCACCTGATACTGACTGATAAGTCGATACGTTGATACGCTCGATACCTACCGCGTCATGGATTGGCTTTAACGCTACCAACATTTGAATCGTTGAGCAGTTAGGGTTTGCGATGATATTACGGTTACGAAACTCAGCAATAGCTTCTGGGTTGACTTCAGGCACAACTAACGGAATATCGTACTCGTAGCGGAACTGGGAAGTATTGTCGATGACGATAACGCCTTCATCAGCAGCGATTGGAGCCCATTTCGCCGACAATTCACCGCCCGCAGAAAATAGACCAATATGAGCTTGAGACCAATCAAACTCTTCGACGTTTTGTACTCGTACTGTCTTACCATTGAAACGGTAAGTCTTACCGGCACTACGCTCACTCGCTAGCAAGAAGATCTCACCAACCGGAAACTTGCGCTCTTGCAGCACCTCAAGAATTGTTTCACCTACCGCGCCCGTCGCGCCTAGTACAGCAACATTGTATTGTTGGCTCATTGACTTACCTCAACCTGAAAACCTAGTTTTTCTAGTGGTGACAGTCCACATGACTCATCTCCCACTAATGTGACAGCACTGTACTCACGACGATCCCAGTAATTCTTACGCATCAGGTCAAACGCACCTGGCTTACTGATTTCTCGACGGAATAAGGCGTCATCTTTGCGCACATCATAGACTAGCTGTGTAATGTTATGCAGCGTTGCTTCGTCCCATTGACGGTCCACTACCAATTTAGGTACTGGCGCTGTCGGCAGCAAGTCACTGGCATGCGCACGTAATTCGTTATTTAAGAACTCACAGTAGCTGTTGAATATCATCGTCGTACCGCGAGCTTTCCCTTCCAGACCATAACCTGCAACGTGAGGGGTTGCGAATGCTAGCAGAGGCAGAAGCTCCATATCAACCTCTGGCTCAAATTCAAACACATCTAATGCTGCAATAAAGCCATCATTTTTCTGCAAACGCGCTTTTAAAGCAGTGTTGTCAACGATAGGGCCGCGAGCCGCGTTGATCAGAATCTGGTCGCTACGCAGTTGGTTCAGCACTTGTTCATTGATTAAGTGATGAGTTGGATACTTGCCATCACGAGTAATCGGGGTGTGCAATGTTATTATATCGGCTTGCTCAAGCAACTCTTCAACGGGTGTAAAATGGCGGCTATCCCCTTCGTCTTGTTTAATCGGGTCATTAATAAGTACCTTGATCCCAATCCCTTCAAGACATTTCTGCAAGTAACTGCCGACTTGACCCGCACCGATAATACCCACGGTTTTATCGAATACTGAAAAGCCATGCTGCTGAGCTAACACCATCATAGCGCTAAATGCATACTCAGCCACCCCCACTTTGTTACAGCCTGGTGCCGCAGTAAAGAAAATACCTTTATCTCTTAAAAGTTGCTGGTCAACGTGGTCCATGCCTGCTGTCGCAGTGCCGACAAACTTTAATTTGTTAGCTTTAACGATCAGTTCTGCATTCACTTTGGTGACAGAGCGGATCATCAATGCGTCAACATCGACAAGATCGTCAGCAGTTAAGGTTCGACCAGACTTTAGAACAACGTCGCCCAGCTGGCTGAACAGTTGCTCAGCATAAGGCATATTTTCATCGATAAGGATTTTCATGTAGTTACTTGAGTAGAGTTGCAATTGATTTGATTGTGCAGAAAAGGGCAGCCACTGTCGAGGGATTAATGAATGCCAAACTGCAGATAGAAAAATGCCCGGCATAATAGCCGGGCAATAGTCCAGAACAAAAGGATCTTAACCCGCTCTCCATGGATTAAAGTCTGCGTCTGTTCGATTCACCTTGATAACAAGGTGTATCAGCTCTGGAAACTGGATTGCACGTGCGAGCGAGAAGCAAGCACCGCAAATTCAGTTAGCCTTGGTACTTCTTGATAACTAAAGTAGCGTTCGTGCCACCAAAACCAAAGCTGTTCGACATAACTGTTGTTAACTCAGCGTCACGAGCTTCAGTTACGATGTCTAGACCTTGTGCTGCTTCGTCTAGGTTTTCTACGTTGATGCTTGGAGCAATAAAGCTGTTCTCTAGCATAAGTGTAGAGTAGATTGCTTCATGTACACCTGCCGCACCAAGAGCGTGACCTGTCATCGCTTTAGTTGCAGAGATAGCTGGGCTGTTATCACCAAATAGCTCTTGAATCGCACCTAGCTCTTTAACATCACCAACAGGTGTTGAAGTGCCGTGAGTGTTAACGTAATCGATGCTATCGACATCTTGCATTGCCATCTTCATACAACGCACAGCGCCTTCACCAGATGGAGCAACCATGTCGTAGCCAT
This sequence comes from Vibrio sp. RE86, assembly GCF_013114545.1. Taxonomy (GTDB): domain Bacteria; phylum Pseudomonadota; class Gammaproteobacteria; order Enterobacterales; family Vibrionaceae; genus Vibrio. The sequence continues at coordinate 42,847 of NZ_VTXI01000029.1, forward strand.
CTGAAGTTGCACCGTAGCCTACGATTTCACCGTAAATTTTAGCGCCACGAGCAAGAGCGTGTTCTAGCTCTTCGATCACCATCATGCCGCCGCCGCCAGAGATAACAAAACCGTCACGGTCTGCGTCGTATGTACGTGACGCTTTATCTGGTGTTTCATTGTATTTGGTTGATAGTGCGCCCATTGCATCAAACATCATAGTTTGAGACCAATCTAGCTCTTCACCACCACCAGCAAAAACGATGTCTTGTTTGCCAAGTTGGATAAGTTCCATTGCGTGACCAATACAGTGTGCAGATGTTGCACATGCAGAACTCATTGAGTAGTTCACGCCACGAATTTTAAATGGTGTTGCAAGACATGCAGAAACAGTAGAAGACATTGTACGTGGTACCATGTAAGGACCTACACGCTTAACGCCTTTTTCACGCATGATATCTGTCGCGACTGTTTGGTTTAGTGCAGAAGCACCACCAGAACCAGCAACAATACCTGTGCGATCGTTAGATACTTGCTCTTCAGTTAGGCTCGCATCTTCAATTGCTTGCTGCATTGATAGGTATGCATAAGCAGCCGCGTCACCCATAAAGCGCATCTTTTTGCGATCGATGTGCTCTGATGGATTAATCTTTAGATCACCCCAAACCTGTGAACGAAGGCCATGTTCCTTAAATTGCTCAGAGGAAGTGATACCAGATTTGCCCGCTTTTAGAGACGCTAAAACTTCTTCGACGTTGTTACCGATACTTGAAACAATACCCATACCGGTGATTACGACTCGTTTCATTATGACATTCCTATAATTCAAAAATCCGCTAGATAATAACTAAGATAGTGAGGAAAAGTGGTCAGCTTTCCCTTAAAACCGTACAATTACGCCAATATTATCGCATCTACTCACATATTTCCGACATTATGACCTCGATAACCAACGCACAACTGGACTGGAACGATGCTGGCACGCCTGTTTCAGATCAATTCGATGATGTTTACTTCTCTAACGTGAACGGTCTAGAAGAGACTCGCTACGTTTTTTTACATCAAAATCATCTCCCACAAAGATGGCAAACGTATGACCAACGCCGCTTTGTGATTGCTGAGACTGGCTTTGGTACGGGGCTTAATTTCCTTGCCGTTTGGCAATGGTTTGATCAGTTTAGACAACAAAACCCTGAGTCGACACTAAAGGAGCTGCACTTCGTTAGCTTCGAAAAATACCCGCTTAGCCAAACCGACCTAGTTAAAGCCCACAGCGCCTGGCCTGAACTCGCTGAGTATGCGAAGAAACTCCAACAACACTACCCTATTGCTGTACCTGAATGTCATCGCATCGTATTGGAAGATGGTGCCATTACGCTCGACTTATGGTTTGGTGATATCAAAGACTGCATGCCAAAAGTGCCTGTCACAAAAGAAGGCCTCGTCGACGCTTGGTTCCTAGATGGCTTTGCGCCAAGTAAGAACCCTGAGATGTGGAACCAAGACCTGTTTAATGGCATGGCTAAACTGGCGAAGCAAGATTGTACCTGCGCGACATTCACTGCGGCTGGGTTTGTTCGTCGAGGCCTTATTGAAGCTGGCTTTGAAATGAAGAAAGTCAAAGGCTTTGGTACTAAGCGAGATATGATTGCGGGCAGCTTGCCCACCAAGAAAGCGGACTCAAACGTAAAGCCTTGGTTCTACCGTGAGCAGCCTAAAGCAGCAGATTCAATCGCCATCATCGGCGGTGGCGTGGCGAGCGCAACACTAGCGAAGACGCTCACTCGTCGCGGCAAGCACGTGACGCTCTACTGCCAAGATGAACGCCCAGCCCAAGGCGCTTCAGGGAATCGTCAAGGAGCCGTGTATCCACTACTAAATGGCGGTCATGAAGGTGTTTCACGCGTATTTGCTCCGGCATTTTTATTTGCTCGTCAGTTTGTTGAACAAGCCGCAGAAGAGATTCGCTTTGATCATAGTTGGTGTGGTGTGACACAACTTATGTGGAATGACGACGCAGCGAGAAAGCTAGAGAATATGCTCAAAGGCGATTTCGACAACCAATTGATTGAACGTTTAGACGCTGAACAAACTGCAGAAACGATCGGTTTACCGATTGATATGGCCAGTGTCCACTACCCACTTGGTGGCTGGCTCTGTCCGGCTGAGTTAACTCAAGGGTTAATTGCTCAGCTAGAGCAAAAAGAGACGTTCACAGCTCACTTCAATACTAAGATTGAACGTTTAGAATGGAGTAATGAGCAGCAAAGCTGGACGCTATCCGCAGGTGAATCAAACTTTACTCATGACACCGTCATTGTCGCAAATGGCCACCAGTTTGCTGAGCTTGAACAGACGTCAGAGATCCCACTTGGTCAAGTGAAAGGTCAGGTTAGTCATATTCCGACGTCAGACAAATTAACTAAGCTCAAAACGGTACTTTGTTACGACGGCTATATGACGCCAGTTAACCCTAACAATGGCCATCATTGTATTGGTGCAAGCTATGATCGCTCTCATTTAGACAATGTGTTCGATCCTGTCGCGCAGCAAGAGAATAGCGACAAATTACGAAAATGCGTACCAAATCAAGATTGGGTAGAGCAAGTTGACACATCAGGGAATCAGTCACGACAGGGGATCCGCTGCGTAAGCCGAGATCATCTTCCTTTTGTTGGTAACGTGGGTAAATTAGATGAAACCGCAGAAGTGTACGCTGAATTACACAAGAAAAAGCCAGCATTAAACGCGGTCAACGTACCAAACCAGCCGAACCTATTTTGTATGTTAGGGCTAGGCTCTCGCGGACTCAGCTCAGCCCCTCTACTTGCTGAAGTCTTGGCATCACAAATTTGTGGTGATCCTCTTCCATTGCCAGTGGATGTTCTAGAGCAACTCCACCCAAGCCGCATGTGGGTAAGGAAGCTAAGAAAAGGCAAAGCAATTAATAAACTGCAATAGATTGGGGGAGTTTATGAATTGTTAGAGGTTTCGCACAGATTGATATGCAACATTTAGCAATACGTATATTAAACTTCAAACAGTCTCTAGTTTATTTACAATACGTCCGATTGAAAAAGGACTATATCTATGAAAAAAACACTGTTGGCTACAACTATTACATTACTAGCTCTTACGGGCTGTAATAGTAATGATAATACCGCATCATCAACTACACCAACCACATCAAGTTACAACTTTATTGATGAAGCTGTAAAAGGTTTATATTACGAATCCGCTACACAGTCTGGCTGCACTGATGATACAGGCCTATTTAGCATTCAAGACTCTGAAAGTGTTGATTTTTATTTAGGCCGTTGTGATGAAAACAATCAACCTAATTGGACTGATAACGATATCAAGATTGGCACTGTGACAAATGCTTCAACAACCACAACACCTTTTGACCTGCTGGTGAATAGTAACTCTGAAAGTGCCGATGCCGTAACAGTTGCAACTATCCTCAAATCTTTAACAAGCGATGCTGGTGCAGCTCAACTTGACTTATCTGGTCTATACCTTAATGAGAATGGAGTCGATGTACGAACAACACTTCAAAACCTGATTAATTCCCCATCGACCGATGCTACAACAGTTTTAACCTCAGCTCTGTTTACACAAATCGAAACAGCAAACACTAGTAAGGCTCAGCCTCTAGAGCATAGTGCATTTAAGAACGAAACAGATGTGGAGAATGAACTTCGCAGCACTCTTGATGCTATTAATGGTGAGCTAGTATTCCTTACATCAGATCTTGTAGGTAAAACAGCAACGACACCTGCTGGTGTAACATATACTTTCGGTGCCGAAGACTCAGCCCCCGCTCAGGGATATTACTCAGCAAGTGGTGCACTGAAGGTGAATAACCCTAATGACCCAAGTTTGACTGATAGCGCATGGGGCATTTTCAACGGCTCACAATTTGCCGATGCCGGTGAGTTATATATCCCAAATGGTTACACTATCCACATCCTTGATAAGCGTACTGATAGCTGGCTAGTAAGTATTGATGATGGCGGCTTAACTGAAAGAACAGAAAAGTGGTCAATTAATTAAGCGCAATATGCCCTGTAAAACAGGGCATATTATATTTATCTTAATACATAGACTACTTGTTCTAGCTGTGTCATCAACTCTTGGTTACGGAAGCTATTTGTCTCTAAATCGAAGTTATCGTAAAAGCTTGGTACAGAAAGTGATGCCTTCACTTCAGCGCCAAAGTAAGGAGCAGAACCTATCGCAGCAGCAAGCACTGTCTGTGCACCACCCGGCCCTGGCGATGTTGCTAGGTAAACCACTGGCTTCTGTTGGAACACATTGCGCTCTATGCGAGTCGACCAATCAAACAGGTTTTTATAAGCTGCAGTGTAAGAGCCGTTATGCTCTGCAAAAGAGACAATAATTGCATCCGCTTGAGCTAGATCATCCAAAAACGCTTTCGCACCTTCAGCTTGACCAATCTCTTTCTCAGTATCTTCGCTAAACATTGGTACTTGGTAGTCATTGAGATCAAGTACTTTTACTTCTGCTCCTTCAAGCAGATTTGCTGCATAAGACGCTAACGTTTTATTGATTGAAGTTGAGCTATTTGATGCTCCGAACGCGACAATTTTCATACTCTGTTTCCTTTGGTTTCCCTTTCTCTTTATAAACAGAATATCCTTTGCTCAGAAAACCAACAACCTGAAAAAATTTAAGGGCTTGTTCAAAATATTCGAACAAGCCCTATATATGTCACTCACGTCACGTCGATGATTATGCGTTGTTGACCAACTCGACCCATAAATCGTGAACAATCGTGCGGTCTGCAGGTGTTAGCTCTGAGCGCGCTTCATCAAGGCTGCCTTGAATACGCTGCTTTAAGACTTCAACATCATTGATGCCTTCTTCTTCACACGCTGCTGCGGATAAAGAAATATGACCACGCAGATAACCACCAGCAAATAATTCATCATCTGATGCCGTTGAAATACGAGCATCAATTAGCTCTAGTAGCTGCTCTTCAAATTCAATAATCATTTTGCTTTATCGCCTAATTCAGTTTGATTCTCAAAAAGAGCGCCAAGCTTCTCATATTGATAATCGCAACGCAAACCCTCCGTCATATAAGGGCTCGCAGCATGGCACGCGCTGTGCAGTCTATCAAATAATCACTTTCGATTAGCGAGGAAGAGCGGATGAAAATTCAGGAGAGAACAATACTAATAACGACGGCCTCGGCCATTGCCTTGACTGCGATTCCTGTCGCGGCGGAAACCCCCTTTACCAGTTGCCCGACCCAAGCATTCTTAATTCAAAATCCTTCGGGGGCTCCTGTAGCCTATGGCGTCAATATTGATGTCGGTAGTTACGTCACCCTAGACTCTACATTAGGTACAAGTAAGCTTAACGCGGTGGGTTATAGCAAACACGACGACTTCATCTACGGTTGGGACTACGACAACCAAACGCTGTCTAGATTAGACGCTGATTTCGGCAAAACCATTCTAACCATCACTAAACCTTCAGGCACACCTGGCTCTATCTATGTCGGGGATGTCGCTCTCGACGAGAATGCATGGTACGGCTATCGCCCAAGCTACGGCCTTTACCGAGTCGACTTGGACACATTAGTAATGGAGTTATCTTCACCATCAGGCGTATTTGGCAACCCTTCTATATACGATTTAGCCTTTCATCCATCGAATGGCCTCGCTTACTCTATCGATGCCACGGGTTACCTTTGGGAAATCGATGTCAGCGCGGGTACATCAACTCGCCTAAACCAGGTGCTAAACCGCGATGAACTCGGCTATCGATTTACTTTTGGGGCCGTCTACTTTGACGTAGATGGGAATTTCTACGCCAGTAACAACAGTAACGGCTACGTATTCAAAGTGACTATTGATGACCTTCAATCAACAGCTGAGTTCTTTGCTTATGGCCCATCAAGTAACTCGAATGATGGTGCACGTTGTGCCCTCGCGCCTGTCGAGCCAAGCGAATACACCGATTTTGGTGATGCGCCGGACAGCTATAAGACTACATTCGCCGCCTCGGGTGCCCGTCATGGTCTTTCCGATCTTAAATTGGGCTCTGTGATTGATGGTGAGACCGATGGCAGCCCTTACCCTCTGAGTGATGACCTTTCTGATGGTTCTGACGATGATGACGGTATCCAGTTCCCAGTGCCCATCCAAGTTGGCAACACCAGTAAAATTATTGCAACGGCTTTAGGGACATCATCGGGTTCTGTTCTCAACGCATGGATAGATTTTGACCGCGATGGCGAGTTTGAATCAAACGAGCAGATTATTGATGATCAAGCTTTGACTGACAGCACTCACGACGTGTTTTTCACTGTACCGACATGGGCTATTGCGGGCGAGACATGGGCGCGCTTTAGAATCTCAAATACTTCAGGGATCGGGCCAAGTGGCGGTGTACCCGCTGGCGAAGTTGAGGACTACTTGATTGATGTAACCGAAAGCGGTGTAAGCACACAAACTTACCCAACTGGAGGAGGCTTCACAACATTTGCCTATGAAGACCAATACCCTTTGGTGGGTGACTACGATATGAATGACGTATTAATGAACGTCAAATACACAGAGTACCAACTTAACAACCAAGTCATTCGAATGAAGATAGAGGGCAAGGTGGCTGCATTAGGTGGCGATTACCATTCAGGTTTTGCCATACGTCTACCCGATGTCGCTCGAGAGGACATTAAAGAAGATTCCGTTGAACTGATTGTCAATAATGTCTCGATGAGTGGCACTGTATTAGAAAGTGATACTACCGACGCTGTTTTCATCATTCATGAAGATTTATGGGACATCACGGAACCGGGCGAGGCAGAAGCGTGCTCCATGTTCCGTACTCAAGAGAACTGTGGCACGACTTATAGACCAACTTGGAGCCTGACATTCTCACTTGAGAACGCAGTTGGTAATGATGTCATGCCCGACTTCCCTTACGACCCGTTTATTTTTGCAGCTCCTGGACACTATTACGGTGATATCGGACATCAAGTCAGTGGTGGGTATCCGGGTCGAGCATTAGAGATTCACCTGAAAAACCAATCACCAACTTCTAAATTCGACAATCGCTACAAATCTTATGGCGTCGATGCTTCAAGCGGGAACACCCATTATCACAATGCCAATGGCCTTCCTTGGGGTATTGAAGTTCCAACGGATTGGAAACACCCGATGGAGCAAAAGAATATCCTTCAAGCCTACTCTGAGTTTGCTCAATTCTCTCTCGATAGTAGCGGACAAACTCAACCTACTTGGTATATGTCGCCAAACAACAATTTCATTTACGTAGATTAGGAGACACCGTTATGAACACAACAAATAACAAACTGTATGCAAGTGTAATGACTCTCCTACTACTCGGTGGTTGTGGCGGCGGAGGGGGTGGTGACGAGGGTTCAACAAGTGGGTCATCTGGCAGCACATCCACACCAAGCGGAGAGGATTCAAGTACAGAGAGCGCGACAACACCAGCAAGCCAATCCGTGAGCATAACCGATCTACAAATCGATCATGACAACAGTTTGACGTCAGTGTACGAAGTGAATATCGATGTGAGCTTACCTCACCTCTCGGCATCACAAGTCTACGTATCGATTTGTGATAACAGTGGTGGAGGCTATGACAACATCGACTATGACCAATGCATGGTTAAGGCGGCATTGAATTCTGGATACGGTAGCTATCAATTGAGCGTTCCGAACCACTGTGAATCGCTGATTGCCGTTATATCCGTCATGGAGCCAAACACAGACCCGCTCGTCTATGTTCATAACCACAACGGGGAATTAGATTCTTCTTGGTTGATCCAATAAAGGAGCAGAATTAAAAAGTAAACAAGCCGCTTCATGCGGCTTGTTTTATTTCACTTCAAACTGTTCAAAAGAGAGCACTGGCACTTTGTAGAAAGCTCTCAATGAATCTGAAAGCATCTTTACTCGCAACGGAATACCTTGTTGGAAGATCTTTCCCACCTCTTGATGAACCTTATTCATAAACATAAGCCTATCAGGCTCAAAGTCACCATTAAGATTGTCGCAGCTTACCGTAAAAGGAAACCCTGCACTCTTTGACAGAATCCACTCATACGCTTGTGGGCGGATCTCCACTTTTTCAAATTCAGCTTGTACCTGCTCTGTGCGTCCATCTGGCTCATACCAATAACCAAAGTCTTCAAGCAAACGACGCTCAGGCCCAGCGACACACCAATGAGCAATCTCGTGCATTCCAGACGCATAGAAACCACGAGCAAAAATAATGCGATGATGAGGAGTCGACTCGTCAGAAGGTAAGTAAATCGGCTCATCCCCACCCAATTCGAGCTTGGTGTTGAATTGGTCAAAAAATGTATCGTTGAAGATCTTGATTAAGTCTTGGTATTCGTGGCTCATAGCTCAATTGGATTGTTGATATTCTTCGCTGCCGCATTCTCGCATTTTTCGTCCAAATTGCAAATCCACACAAAATGCATTGCTATTAGTTTAAGTTATGTGAAAAACGTTTTCGTCTTCATAAAATCTCATTCGTCACAGATCACATTTCCCACTACACTCTCGCCTTAAATTTATAAGATTATGCCGCATTTTTCGGCCCTATTTTGAGAATTCATCATGCTGCTCAGTGTTTTGTACATTATTGGAATTACAGCGGAAGCGATGACAGGTGCACTGAGTGCTGGTCGTCGAAAAATGGATTGGTTTGGCGTCATGTTAGTGGCAAGTGCAACAGCCATCGGTGGCGGCACCGTTCGTGACATTCTTCTTGGTCACTACCCGCTAGGTTGGGTAGAAAACCCACAGTTCTTGGCCATCACTTGTGTTGCAGGCGTACTCACTACAGGGTTAGCTAAGTGGGTTATCAAACTAAAAGGGCTGTTTATTCGTTTAGACGCACTTGGCCTCATCGTATTTAGCATCATCGGAACTAAAGTGGCGATGGGTATGGGACATCATGCGATGATCTGTATGGTCGCGGCACTGGTGACCGGCGTCTTTGGTGGGCTGCTTCGTGATCTTATTTGTCGCCAGACGCCACTGGTGCTTCACGAAGAATTGTACGCATCTGTCGCGCTAGCGTCATCAGGGCTATACCTAGCAATGCTAGAGTTTGGCATCAACGATGTCACCGCAACGATTACCACTCTTGTTGTGGGCTATCTTCTTCGCATGGCTGCAGTAAGGTTCAAATGGCGTTTACCCTCATTCCATTTAGAAACCGAAGGTTCCCTGCACTAACTCCTATTAGGTTCGATGCAAAGAAAAACGGCTTCCAATTTGGAAGCCGTTTTTGAATCAAACTTGCATTAAATCTGCGGAGTTTCTGTTGTCACGCCGTGATTTTGTCCGCGGTGACGCAATAAGTGGTCAAGTACAACAATCGCTAGCATCGCTTCAGCAATAGGCACCGCACGAATACCAACACATGGGTCGTGACGACCTTTCGTGATTAGCTCGGTTGACTCACCCTGCTTGGTGATGGTTTCACCAGGAACGGTAATGCTTGATGTTGGTTTAAGTGCAATATTTGCCACGATATCTTGACCAGTCGAAATACCACCTAAGATGCCACCAGCGTGGTTACTCGCAAAACCATCAGGGGTTAGCTCATCACGGTGCTCACTACCTTTTTGGCTAACAACGTCAAAGCCATCACCAATCTCTACACCTTTAACAGCATTGATGCTCATGAGTGCATGAGCGATATCTGCATCAAGGCGATCAAAGACAGGCTCACCAAGACCAACAGGGACATTGGTTGCAACAACTTGTAGTTTTGCACCGATTGAATCACCTTGCTTTTTAAGGTCACGGATTAGTTGGTCAAAGGCTTCAACTTTATCGGCGTCAGGACAGAAGAACGCATTGTTCTCAATCTCAGCCCAATCAACCTTATCGATCGCTACGTCACCCATCTGTGAAAGGTAAGCTCGGATCTCAACACCAAACTCTTGCTTCAAGTATTTCTTTGCAATCGAACCTGCAGCAACTCGCATGGCTGTTTCACGAGCAGATGAACGACCGCCACCACGGTAATCACGCACGCCATATTTTTGATGGTAAGTGTAGTCAGCGTGACCTGGGCGGAACTTGTCTTTAATTTCCGAGTAATCTTTTGAACGTTGATCGGTGTTTTCGATCAACAGACCGATTGAAGTGCCCGTCGTTTGACCTTCAAACACACCAGATAGAATTTTCACTTCATCAGGTTCACGACGTGCTGTGGTATAACGAGAAGTACCTGGACGACGACGATCAAGGTCAATTTGAATATCCGCTTCTGTGATTTCAAGACCCGGAGGGCACCCGTCGACAATACATCCTAGTGCGATACCATGACTTTCTCCGAATGTGGTCACTCGGAAATGTTGTCCGATACTGTTTCCTGCCATTACTTCCTCAAACTTTTTTCTCTGGTACAACTATCAACTGTATACAGAGTTTTACACTTCAATTGTTAGTAAATTCATAGTCGCTTTATTGCGGTTTGATGTAAACCCCCAAAAGCCAACTATTTTGCTTTTTAGCCCGCATAAAAAACGCCAAGCCGATTTATCGCTAAATCAAGACTTGGCGCTTTGTTGAAATCAAGGGTTTACTTAATTTCTAAGACTACCTTACGCTGTTCAGAAAGAGGGTAACCTTCTACTTCTCCCAAGATTTGAACATTAATCTGAGAGCTGTTTACCCCTTTAGAGTCTAGGTACTTAACAACATAGTCTGCTCGTTTTTTCGCTAGCATATCATTGTATTTCGCAGGACCCGTCGTATCACTCGATGCTTTCAGCTCAATAACTGACTCTTCTCCGATTTGGCTAATCAGACCATCAAGCTCTGTTAACAGTGCCTCTGAAGGAGTAGTGCTATCAAAGCCAAAATACACTTTAGCTACACGCGGTTCGACAACTTCATCCATCACTTCTTGCTGAATCGAAACTTGCGGTTTTGGTTCTACCTGTTGAAGCTCATCAGTATTCACATTTTGTTCAGCGGCAATAATTGTCGGTTCTTGTACTTGCGCTACGACAGGCGCAGATGCTGCTACCAAGAGTGCATCACTCTTATCAGAGCCACCACCGAACAAGTATGAAATATTCATCGAGACTAGATGGTTTCTAGTTCCATCCATATCAACGCTATCCCACCCAGCCGAAGCAGCCCAGTTATCTGCCAGCTGATATTCAACACCAGCGCCAATGAGTAAATCGGTACCGGACTCGTTACCCCTAGCATTATCCACTTCAACCGTCGACTCCCAAGCCATAGCACCAATTCTGCCATATACCGACCAGTCTTTAACAAACTCGTATGTAGGCCTGATTGCAGCTGCAAAGCCTTCACCAGTAATTGGCAAAGCGTCAACAAGAGCATCATCAAACCCTTGTGTCCCACCTATTACGGTAACGTCGCGACGACCAAAGTTTAAGTAGCCTGCCTCCAGAATAATGTTTTGATGCGCCTGCCAACCAACCCAAGCACTATAGCCCAGACCATTGCTCATTGGATAATCAATATCCGTATCAAACCCACTATCTAGTAAGCTTGACTCAATTTGGGTTTCAGATACATCGGTATTAAACCCATAACCTAATCCACCTGATACACGCCACGAGTTCTCAGACGAAATTGCCGAGCTACTAGCAGCCAAAGTTATCATTACAGCAAGCAAAGACTTTTTCATTCAACTTCCTTATCTACTACATACAAAACAAGGGCTTTATTCGTCTCTTGTTTATACTATTGTAAATAGTATTGCATACTGTAAGAAAATAAACAAAAAAAAAGCACCAATATTATTCACTTGGTGCTTATTACTTTTTAATCTGGGGTTAAGAGCTAATCTTTATAGATAGAAAACTCTTCTGCATGTTCTAGCATCTGCTCTCGCGTCAGCATAAATACACCGTGACCACCGTTTTCAAACTCAAGCCAAGTGAATGGAATGTCCGGGTATTGCTCCATCATGTGAACCATAGAGTTACCGACTTCACAGATAAGAATACCGCTTTCTGTAAGGTAATCTGGTGCGTTTGCCAAAATACGGCGCACAAGCTTGAGGCCATCAGTGCCTGCAGCCAAGCCAAGTTCTGGCTCATGAGTAAACTCATCCGGTAGGCTGTTCATGTCTTCTTCGTCCACATATGGTGGGTTCGACACGATGATGTTGTATTTCTCTTTTGGAAGATCACGGAATAGATCTGAACGGATAGGGAAAACTTGCTGTTCCATACCGTGGTCTTGCACGTTTTGTTCTGCCACTTGCAGTGCATCTGTTGAGATATCAATTGCATCAACTTCTGCTTCAGGGAAAGCATGAGCACACGCAATCGCAATACAGCCGCTGCCAGTACACAAGTCCATGATACGAGTAGGCTCTTCCACTAACCAAGGCTGGAATTCAGCTTGAATCAACTCACCAATCGGAGAACGTGGCACAAGAACACGCTCATCAACGAAGAACTCAAGACCACAGAACCACGCTTTATTCGTCAGGTAAGCTGTTGGCGTGCGCTCATTAATACGCTTAACAACACGCTCAACAATGCGCATACGCTCGCTTGTTGTCAGGCGCGAGTTTAAGACATGTGGAGGCACATCGATCGGTAGGTATAGTGTTGGAAGGATCAGCTGTACTGCTTCATCCCATGCGTTATCTGTACCGTGACCATAAAATAGGTTCGCAGCGTTGAAACGACTTACAGTCCAACGAATCATATCTTGAAGCGAGTGAAGTTCTGATACTGCTTCTTCTACAAAAATCTTATCCAAAATTGCCTCCGAAAAGCGCTACAATACTGCTAATTGCATTTATACATATTTAAATTATTCCCATGAGCAAAAAAGACACCGATATGGATGATGACTTCGCCCTTTTTAGGGATGCAGTACAAGGCGTAAAAAAGTTGTCACAGGATACCATAGTCCAGCAACCAAAAAAAAACAGTAAGCAAAAAGAAATTGTCCGTACCGCCCGTGAAGCCAGTGATACGGAGTTCTATTTCTCTGACGAGTTTGTGCCTTTGCTGAATGAAGAAGGCCCAACACGTTACGCTAGAGATGATGTTTCGACGTATGAAGTCAAGCGCCTGCGCCGCGGTGTTTATGTCCCTGATGTGTTTTTAGATATGCACGGCATGACTCAGAAAGAGGCAAAACGAGAGCTTGGAGCCATGATCGCTCACTGCATTAAGAACGAAGTGTCCTGTGCTTGTGTTCAGCACGGTATTGGTAAGCACATCCTAAAACAAAAAGCCCCACTTTGGCTGGCTCAGCACCCAGATGTGATGGCGTTCCACCAAGCACCTCTGGAGTTTGGTGGTGACGGTGCTTTATTGGTGTTGCTCTCGATTCCTGAAAAATAACCACTTCCTATTGTCTCGTCCTAAAATACGTTGACGATTTTTAATAAGCCAGTAACGCAAGTTGCTGGCTTTTTTCATGCACCTTATTTGGCGTATTCATACCCAGGCTAAGAT
>NZ_VTXI01000030.1 GCF_013114545.1 Vibrio sp. RE86
ATCGATACCTAAAATGTGGATGGTAGACATATGGTTCACCTCGTTTTGAGAGCCTACTCTAAGCGTAGGGCTTGAGAGTGAGGCGGACCATATAATTAAGGCTGATACTCTCGCATCAACCCTTTGTATTCTTGTTACTCTGATTTATTTGTTCTTAGCAAACTGCGCTATCACGATCACAGCAAGCGCAATCAAGTTACCGGCAAAGATAACGACTAACCACTGTGGCATAGAAAGCGTTAGGAACTGCCAAACGACCTTGCCGCAATCACCAGACGCTTCAAACATCCAAGGCGCCCATTGATTGAGTGGAGCCCACTCTGGAAATTTGACGAACACATCGCAGGTAGCGAAAGGTGATGGGTTAAATTGATAATCCACATGCTGCATTGAAAGCGCTAAGCCTTTGTATGCACTTGCTCCCCATGCGGCTAAACCTAACCAGCGAATGATAGGGTTGTTGGGTGCAATCATACCAAGCAGTGCAGCGCCCCCAATACCTAACATCGCCACGCGCTCGTAAATACACATTACACATGGAGAAAGCATCATCACATGTTGGAAGAAGAGAGCACAGGCTTCAAAGAAAACGACAAACAGTAGCAAAAGCATCCATGATAGTCGCCCTTGAGAAAAAGACTTGATGGTAGATAGAAAACTCACAAAGATATCCTTTATTACAATAAAAAAGCTCTGAGTAATCAGAGCTTTTTATCTTGGAAAAGTTTCGGTATCAACAAAAACTTTTATATTTTTACTTAGTGACCGCTTGATACAGCGTGCGTCACTTCACCAACGTGCTGTGAAATCCATCCTGCATCGTAGAACCAGGCTGTTACAGGCTCAACAAAGAATACGATACCTGCAAGGCCAACGGTAGCTAGAACGATGGTGTAAGGCAGCGCCATGATAACCATTCGACCGTAAGATAGACGAATCAGTGGTGCAAGCGCTGATGTCAGCAGGAATAGGAATGCCGCTTGGCCGTTTGGCGTTGCAACTGATGGTAGGTTAGTACCTGTGTTGATAGCTACGGCTAACAAGTCAAATTGGTCACGAGTAATTACGCCTTCCACCAATGCTGATTTCACTTCGTTAATGTAAACCGTACCCACGAATACGTTATCCGATACCATTGAAAGCACACCGTTAGCTACATAGAACAACGCTAACTGAGTGCCTTTATCTTCAACGTGTAGTACAGCGTCAATAACTGGCTTGAACAACTCTTGGTCGATGATTACCGCAACAATGGCAAAGAAGACTGCCAGTAGTGCTGTAAATGGCAGAGCTTCTTCAAATGCTTTACCCATTGAGTGTTCTTCAATCACTCCTGTGAAAGCCGTTGCTAGGATGATTACTGAAAGGCCAATTAAGCCAACAGCGGCTAGGTGAAGGGCAAGACCAACGATTAGCCAGACTGCGATGAAACCTTGAACCCAAAGTTTTGCGATGTCTTGCTTAGTACGGTTTTTACGTTCTTCGTTATCAAAATCGACAAGGATCTTACGAACGTTATCAGGTAGGCGAGCACCGTAGCCGAAGACTTTTAGCTTCTCGACAAGAACACAGGTAATTAGACCGCATACAAAAACAGGCGCAGTAACAGGTAACATACGAATGATAAACTCGCCAAAATTCCAACCTGCTTGGTCTGCAATGATTAGGTTTTGTGGCTCACCGACCATAGTCATAACACCACCAAGAGCAGTACCCACACCCGCATGCATCAATAAAGAGCGCAGGAATGCACGGTAATTTTCTAAGTCGTCACGAGTCAGTTCTGATAAGTGATCGTCTTGTGTGTGATCGTGTGAAGAATGAGGGCCTTGTCCAGAAGCGACCTTGTGGTAAATCGCGTAGAAGCCAACTGCCACGCTGATTACCACAGCGATAACCGTTAGCGCGTCAAGGAAGGCAGAAAGGAAAGCGGCTGCAAAACAGAATGCTAACGAAAGCATGCTCTTCGATTTAATACCAAGCAGTATCTTTGTGAAGATGAACAGCAGAAGTTGCTTCATGAAGTAGATGCCAGCAACCATAAAGACAAGTAGCAATAATACTTCGATGTTTGCGACTAGCTCATGCTTAACTTGGTCGGCGCTTGTCATGCCTATCGCGATGGCTTCTATGGCAAGAAGACCGCCTGGTTGGAGTGGGTAACATTTTAGAGCCATTGCGAGCGTGAAAATAAACTCAGCAACGAGAAGCCAACCAGCGAAAAATGGGTCAACAAAGAAGAAAACAAATGGGTTGATAACTAGAAAAGAAATGATGGCAACTTTGTACCAATCTGGAGCTTTACCAAGGAAGTTCTTAATAAAGGCTTTTCCGAGTGACATCGGCATGATCTAAATACTCTTAATGTTGTAACGAATAGACACTGAGCGTGCTTGAATTCATTAACCGGAGTTTGTGTAAAACACCTTGGCTGGTAAATGACGCAGCAAGTAGGTAATGAACCCGATTCAACAGTGACTTAGAAAAACAACATTTCGCTCACGAGTATGTGGCCTTGCCAAGTCACTCCCTGAGAAAGACAAGCACTCCTTTACTTTGGCCGCCACTCTACTCTTCAACAAAATTTAGTCAATGATAAAGTTAATCTTAAGATTTTATTAAGAGACTTTTGTTTAAAAACGCGATCAAAGTGGCGTAAACATAGCATAAGAGTTGTGAAAAACAACGGTTAATGTAGGCCTTGGTATGAAACGTAAGAATAAGAAAGAATATGTAATTATATTGCATTAAAATGATGAGTTAATTTTGCAGTTTTACAAACTAATTTTTTGCGTATAACTCTAAAGGGGGTGGGGCGTGTCGCATGTTTACAATTTGTTAAAAATTGAATTGAACGCAGTTCGCGTGGTTTTTCATGTGAATAAAAGCCAGAGTTAATTAGAGTATATACTCAACACTGCGTTGGCGTAACGTTTACTGAGTGACGGTTTCCGATATAGTAAAACTAGTGGTATGATGAGTTCATTAGACCCATAAGAATATATATTGGATTAGACATAAATGGTCATTAAGGCAAAGAGCCCAGCAGGATTTGCAGAAAAATACATAATTGAAAGTATTTGGAAGGGTCGATTCCCACCTGGTTCAATCTTACCAGCAGAACGTGAGCTCTCTGAACTAATTGGCGTAACTCGTACAACTCTACGCGAAGTACTACAACGTTTAGCTCGTGATGGCTGGTTAACCATTCAACATGGCAAACCAACACGTGTTAACCAGTTTATGGAAACCTCAGGTCTTCACATCTTAGACACGTTAATGACGCTTGATGCCGGTAATGCGACTTCAATTGTAGAAGATTTGCTTGCAGCACGGACAAATATCAGCCCTATCTTTATGCGCTATGCATTTAAAGCAAATAAAGAGAACTCAGAGAAAACCATCTCTACAGTTATTCACTCGTGTGAAACACTGATTGCATCTGAATCTTGGGATGTGTTTATGGAGTCGTCTCCATACGCTGAAAAAATCCGTCAGCATGTAAAAGATGATGGCGAGAAAGATGAACTAAAACGTCAAGATGCCTTGGTTGCTAAAACGTTTAATTTTTACGACTACATGCTGTTCCAACGCTTAGCTTTCCATTCAGGTAACCAGATTTATGGTTTGATTTTTAATGGTCTGAAAAAGCTTTACGATCGCGTGGGTAGTTACTATTTCTCAAATCCTGAAGCGCGTGAACTTGCACTTCAATTCTACCGTGATTTGCTTGAAGTATGTGAAACGGGTAACCGTGATGGAATCTTAGTTGTTGTTCGTAACTATGGTATGCAAAGTGCTCAAATCTGGAATCAGATGAAGACAACGTTGCCAACGAACTTCACTGAAGACGACAGCTAAATTTTTAGTGATCTATGAATAATAAAAAACCGCCAATTTGGCGGTTTTTTTGTTGGTGTTAAATTCAATTCAAACGTTAGCAATCAGCGCATTCGTCATCATTGCCACCGGCTTCGGTAAACCAATGGGCTAAATGTGTTTTTAGATCCTTCAATTCATCAGGGCCAATTAATGCTAATCCAAGGTCTTCTGCACGTGTAATGTCGTTATGACGCAGTGGACGGAAGCTAACTAGCATAGCACGCGCCTGTAGACCACCTAGAAGGTCTCTCAGCGATTCAAGCTTGTATAACGTATCATCACCATCATCGCGCATACCTTTGGTCTTACACTCGATAATATGGAGCTTGTTGTTCACTACCGAAGCGACGTCGAGTTCATTCCGCACTTCTCGATCACCAAGCTGACGGTAAACCTGCACGTTCAAAGAACGGTCTTGAATGGTTGGCATGTCTTGTTGGATTTGGCGTACTGTACTGTGAACTAAGGTTTCCAACCATTCGCCATTAGAAAAGCGACGCGCATCTTCGTTGGCAAAAGTTAAAATGCCGTTCTCATAGGTTGCAATTTGCGCTTCAACTAAGTCGCTGAGCAGCATATTCAATTCGCGATAGCCTTGCTGTTTCTCAGATAACTCAACATCGAGCTTTTGCTCTTTACGACACGTTGTGGCTAAGTAGTTTAGCGTCGCAAGACCAGGGCCTAATTCGAGGGCGTTACTCGCCCAGCGCTCTCCAAGTTCATAAAGCTTTTGATCAAGCTGCGGTGGAAGTTCTTGCTCATTGAACTCGCCTCGTGCGCCAAACACGGTGAGATAGTCATCAATCGTGATTCGGTCTTGGACTTGAGCATCTTCTTTGCCATCAGGGTAAAGCCAGCAAAGGCGGTCACTGTTTGGTTCAACAACGAAGATTGGCCAATGGTAAGTGCGAAACACTTCATAGACCGACAGCAGACGGTGACGAAGCCCACAGCTGGCGTTGAGCTTGACCTCTTGTCCTCTCGCCACGAGATCTTCGGCCAGTACACTGATAGCTTGCTTAATCCTTGATGTATTGGCGACATTGGGAATCTCAAAGAATTCAGATGTGATATTTCGCTTGCTCAGTACGCTATGCAGCCTGAGGTACATATCCTCTTGTGCTGGCACGCCAATAAACACGATATGGTCACTGACCGTGCGGTTATCGAGTAGCGGTGTGACTAAGCGTATTGGGTCTTGGTCTATAATGCCAACATGAACAGCCATAGTTAATCCTCATGTTTGGCTTGCAAAAAGGGTGAGAAAAATGAGCAAGCCTAATAAACCATATAATGACACTGGATATAAAAAACAAGGGCGACTATAGAAAATAGTCGCCCTAACTCAATTAATTACGTGAACTTTACAAACTACAACTTGAACCTATGTACTAAGTCACCTTGTTGGTTAGCCAGTGATGACAGGCTTGAGCTGGTCTGTGCAATCTGTGCCATTGCTTGATAACTGGTGTCCGCAATCAGGTTAATTTCCTCAATGTTGCGGGCAATGTCACTGGTGGTCTCACTTTGTTCCGCAGCCGCTTGAGAGATATGTCCACTCATTTGGCTGATCTCCATGATCAAACCTTGGATCTCTTCCATCGCACTATTTGCGCTGGATGCTTGCTCTACAGAAAGCTCCATATCGTCTTTACAGCTTTGAATCACTTTGTTTGCAGACGTTGAGCTACTTTGTAGGTTGCTGATCATGTTTTCAATTTCAGACGTGGATTCAGTCGTACGCTGGGCAAGAACTCGAACTTCATCTGCGACCACGGCAAATCCTCGGCCTTGTTCACCTGCACGAGCTGCCTCAATAGCCGCGTTGAGAGCAAGTAGGTTAGTTTGCTCAGCAATGTTGCGGATTACATCCAAAATACTACCAATCTGGCTGCTCATGGTTTGCAACTCTTTCACGGCATCAACAGATTGATTGAGTCGAGTCTCAAGCTGGTTAATGGTGGAGATATTAGTGCCCATGATTTGACGGCCTTGCTCAGACGCAAGTTCGACTTGTTCAACCATGCTTTGCGAGCTTTGCGCACTTTGAGCGACTTCTTGAACAGAATGAGCCATTTCGGTCATCGCAGTGGCAACATTGGCAGTTTGCTCGCGCTGCTGGCTAAGTTGCGATTGAGCCTGAGAAGAGGTGGTTTGGTTCGTACTTGCTGTTTGAGTCAAGTTATCAGATGCTTCATTAAGCTCAACAAGAATGCCATGAAGGTTATCTGCGAGCTCATTGATGTGGTTGCTGACACGGCTAAACTCATTGTTGTAGCGAATCTCAATACGTTGGGTCATATCGCCTTGGGTCAGTGACTCGAGAGTACGTAGGATGCGAGTCAACGGTTCGCGAACACTATGTGCAATGTGGTAACCGATAGCTAATGCCATCAGGATAACAAAGGCCCCAATAGCAACAGAGCGTACAACACCTTGTTGGTATACGTCGCCAGCTTCTTCCAGTGACAAGTTAAGGCCTTGCTCTGCAACTTCACTGAAAGAAGTGAGAAGCATCATTGTCGCGTCGACTTGCTGCGTTAAGTTTGCGATGTTGGCATACAGAGCATCTTTCGCGGCTAAATAAGTATTGTGTTGGTCCAACACGCCGCCTTTTTTACCAACGTCGAGTGTGAACTGCTGTACTGACTCATCGAAGGCTTTCTTCAGCTCAGGCATCTGAGTGGTAAGTCCACGATAGGCGTAGTTAAGGTGAGTAACGGCTTTTTTATTTTTGGCGACCGCTTGGGATACAAGCTCAGTGTCACTGCTCGCGAGAGCATCTGAAGTAATCACTTCGGCGTCTTTCAGTTTAATAAAGTAACTTTTCGCCATCACTTTCACTGAAATACTACTTTGGTCATCGACATACTCTTTCATGCCTAAACTCAGTTCAGAATGAAGACGCTGGAATTGACGCGTCGATTTTTGAACTTGAGCTTGAGCCTCAAACATTGCACGGTAGTTAGCCATTGCTTGAGTCGCTTCGGTGAAATAATTAGTTTCCATCTCTTTGAGCTGCTCGATGGAAGAGGCCAGTTCATTTTGGTTTTGGCTGACGGTTTCTAGCGCGGCTAATTGAGCACTGTAGTCTTGTTTGGTTTGCTCAAACTGCGTAGCCAGTTGATCCATACGTTCAAAGCTTTGTGTCGTCAAAAAGTCCTTAAACAGTTTATCTGCTGAAAGCAGGGCAACACTAGTGTGGTTCGATTGCGAAACGAGTGGTAATGAAGTGTTCGATACCTCCTCGAAATTTTGGTGAATCTGTTGCATCCCTCGTGTCATCATCCACGTTGTGATAATGAACATTACAATGATCAATGCAAAGCCAGCGTACATACGCTTAATCACTGAGCCCTTCATGGATCTCTCCCTAACTTATAATTCAGTCAAAAATTAACAAAAAGAGAGACATTGTATTGATAACGAGACACACATTTTATGACGCACAATACAAAATTAGCTTACTCTAAGTTTCCGTATGGCGTTTAAAGTAAATGAACACTGTTTTTTATTGTGATTTTGAGAAGCTTGACGCATACTCGTATGAATTCACTCTAATAAAACGTATTAATGGAGCGCTTCATGGCTGAAGAAACCATTTTCAGTAAAATTATTCGCAAAGAAATTCCTGCCGATGTTGTATATCAAGATGACTTGGTAACTGCATTCCGTGACATTAATCCTCGTGCTCCTAGCCATATTCTTATCATTCCAAACACGTTGATCCCAACAGTTAACGACATCACCGATGAAGATGAACTTGTGATGGGACGAATGTTTACCGTGGCACGCAAACTTGCTAAAGAAGAAGGCATTGATGAAGATGGGTATCGACTCATCGTCAACTGTAATTCTCATGGCGGCCAAGAGGTGTACCATATTCACATGCATCTAGTTGGCGGTCGTCCTCTCGGCCCAATGTTGATGAGCTAAAAATCTTTAAGGCCGTAACGAACTTATTGAGTTCGTGTCTGTCTCAAGCAAACATGAATCACGAGCATGGCGGTAGCGACATGCTCTCTTGACTAGCTATGGAGTACGAAGTGCATAAACACATTCGACTCGTATTCATACTGAGTAGTTCGCTGGCTCTAGCAGCATGTGCCAACCTTTCTGCAGGCAACTTGTTTAGCCACTACAGTGCGCAGAACAACCAACTTCACCAAAGCGTTAAAAGTGGCGACTATCAACAAGCTGAGCAATTGCTGCCAGAACAGGTTGCAGGGGATATTCTTGATAACCTTGAAAAAGGGCGAGTCCACCTGCTCAACCAACAGTACTCTGAGAGCAAAGCTTCGTTTGAATTGAGCGATCAAGCGGTTCGCGTACAGCAAGATCAGGCGACGATCTCTCTTTCCGAAAGTGCTATGAGCATCAGTGCTCTTGCGGTGAACGATAATCTCAAATCTTATCAACCTGCTGATTATGAGCTGGGTTTTCTGCATCTCTATCTAGGCCTCAACTATCTAAAACAGAATGATTTAGAAGGTGCGTTGATTGAAATGCGCCGTGCAAACCAAGTTCAAGAAGAGGCTCGAAACTCACGCGAGAAAGAACTTGAATCTGCTCAAAGCCAGATGGAGCAACAAGGCCTAACGCCTAATCTAGGCAGTATTCTCTCTAATTACCCTGATGCGGGTGAGAAGCTCCAAGCTGTTCAAAATGGTTATTTACTTTATATCTCTGCGCTTTTGTACGAAGCCGACAACGATTTGAACAGTGCTTATGTTGACTATCGTCGTGCGTTGGCCGTGATGCCTGACAATCAGCAAGTCATCGATGGTGCTAAGCGTGTCGCCAGGCGATTGGGGATGAGGGAAGACTTGTCTAAACTTGAAAAACGTTATGGCAAAGCAAGTTACCTCGAACAAAATAAAAGTCGAGTGATCATTATTGATGAGCGCGGCGTCGTTGAGTCAATGCAAGGATGGAAGCAAGCTTTACCTCTTTATGACAGCCGAGGAAACGGCGCTTGGTACACTGTGTCTTTACCTTACTACCCTGATAAACGAGTCGATAATTTTAGCCCTCTTTTGGTCAACGAAAAGAGAGTGACTGAAAGCAAACTTACTGACGTAAACCTTATGGCGCAGCAAAACTTATCTGAGCGTATGCCTTCGATCATTATCCGGCAAGGGTTAAGGGTATGGGCGAAAGATAGACTCAGAAAAGAGGCGGCTCAAGGTGATGATGTCGGCAACCTGCTATTTAATGTGTGGAATACATTAACAGAGCAACCTGATACACGCAGTTGGTTGACACTGCCGAGTGATATATACAGTTCAAGTATGGTCGTTGAACCTGGTGAACAAAGTATTGTCCTCAACGGTCAACCATACTCATTTGAAGTGGAAGCCGGCCGAACAGCATTGGTTTGGCTTTCACGCCAAGGAAACAATGCCACTATCTGGCATAAACAGTTAGGAAACATACGATGAAAAAATGGCTTATTTCGGCGGTGATGGCATTAACCTTACTGGGTTGTGCAGACAACACCGCAGGGTTACGAATTGATGGTGCTTCGCAGACGGTGATCTTTGGCGACAACGTACTAGCAGGTCGTTTAAAAATTGAAGATATTTCAACCACTCAAGTTGATGGTCGAGCTCGTGGCATCGTTAAACTGGTCAGCAAATACAGTGGCGATCAAAACGTACAGTACCGATTCTATTGGTATGACGATCAAGGCCTAGAGGTCAACACCAAACTCGGCCCTTGGCGTCAAGCTATTATCCGCGGCACTGAAGAAATCGCGATTTCGGAAGTCTCAATTAACCCTAATGGCACTCAATTCCGAGTACAAATTCGCCAATCGGATGACTAGGCATCTACGTACTGACTGATAGATAAAATTTAATTTTAAGGAATCAACAATGAAAAAAAGTGTAATTGCCTTACTAGGCTTAGCTGTTGTACTAGGCGGTTGTTCGAACCAAGTTAGCTACGGTGATGCTCAAGCGGTAGAAACGACAACCATCGATTTTGGCTCTACAGATCTACAGAAAATTGCTGGCGAGATGGTAGACAGCATGATGATGTCAGGATCAGTTGCTGCAATTACTCGTGACTCTCGTCCGATTGTTTTTGTTGAACGCATTAAGAACAAGACCAGTGAACATATTGATACTGAGTCCATTACCGACAGCATCAGCACGAAAATGCTTAACTCCGGTAAGTTCCGCTTTGTCGATATGGATCGTGTAGAGTCGGTTCGTGAGCAACTTAACTTCCAAAACAATGATGAGCTTGTAAACCAAAGCACAGCAATTCAGTTTGGTAAAATGGTCGGCGCACAGTACATGCTTTACGGTAACCTATCGAGCATTGCAAAGAACGCAGGTAGCGACAAAGACGTTTACTACAAAATGACCATGCGTTTGATGGACCTAGAAACTGGCCTTATTGAATGGGCAGATGAAACGGAAATTCGTAAGCAAGAATCAAAGAGCTTCTTAGGCTTATAATTGCTCGCAAAAAAGAAAAGGAGTGAACTATGGCACGAATGTCATGGAGTGAAGCATGTCACCTAGATCGTTCATTACTGGCATTGGATCACTTCTTTTCTATTCCCCCAGACTATGCGCAAACATTGACTGGGGGATTAACAAATCGTTGTTGGAAAGTCGTCACTACTGACGGCAAAGCCTATGTATGGCGACCAACAACACATATCACTAAAGCCTTTTCTATTTCTCGTTTCCAAGAGTTTCAAATACTCACAGCTATTGAAGCGAGTCACTTATCTCCTAAAGCGGTTCATATTAATGATCAAGGTTTGCTGGTTGACTGGATTGAAGGCGAGCCATTAACTGATTGTCTTAGTTTTGATTCACTGCTAAAAACCATGATTCAGGTACATGATATTGACACACAACGAGTGCCTGTTGCCCCTTTCAACTTTACCGCGCGTGTCGACCATTATTGGATGTTGCTTGATGACAAACACAAAGCGGAACCTTACCTGTCTATTTATCAACGCTGGCGTAGTGCGCCGAACTTGGCTGATGTCGGATTAACCCTTTGTCATTTCGATCTTGCTGGCTACAACATGGTGAGAACAGAGCAGGGCAATAAAGTCATTGATTGGGAGTACGCTTCACTTGCTGATCCGCGTTTAGATCTCACACTTAGCATAGATGTAATGGACGAAAAACCATTGAAAGCTGTTTATCGTTACTGCCAACTTCGTCAAGTCGAAGGCGTGGATGATTGGGTGGAAGGGGTAATGGCATGGAAACCTCGTGCAACCATGATGGCGATGTTGTGGTATTTACTTGCCTACCAACTTTGGGGTGATGAACAATATTTAACCCAAGCAGAACAATTACAGCAATCATTTTGTAGCTAAGATCACTGTTTGCTATATCGGCAATGTTTATCTCTGACTACTGGCTTTTAAACCTTAGTTTTCGTGGTAGATTAAAACCACAAGGATCGGGGGATATACAATGATTATTTATTTACATGGTTTTGATTCTAATAGCCCAGGCAATCATGAAAAGGTACTTCAACTTCAGTTTATTGATGATGATGTAAGGTTCATAAATTACAGTACGCTTCACCCCAAACATGACATGCAGCACCTACTTAAAGAGGTGCATAAAGTGGTCGAGCAGTCAGAAGACAAAGACCCAATTATTTGTGGTGTTGGGTTGGGTGGTTACTGGTCCGAACGTATTGGTTTTTTATGCGGGATCAAGCAAGTGATGTTCAATCCTAACTTGCACCCAGAAAGAACGATGCAAGGCAGAATCGATCGTCCTGAAGAGTACGAAGATATCGCAACCAAATGCGTGTCTGAATTTAGAACCAAGAACAAAGGTCGTTGTTTAGTCGTGCTGTCTAAAGAGGACGAGATTCACGACAACAGTAAATCTGCGGCTGAACTAGAAGAGTATTACGACATTATCTGGGATGAAACTCAGACTCATAAATTCAAGAAGATTTCTCAGCATCTACAGACAATGAAAGCATTTAAAAACGCATAATAAAACGTTTGCGTATCTGTAAATTCATTCAAAGCGGCATTAACGATTAATGTCGCTTTTTTATTACCCAACTCAGTCAATTTCCTTACAACTTTAGGTGAGATTAGCGCAATCTTTAGTTGCGAAGCGCATTTTGCCCTATATAATGACTCCACTATAAAAATTTTGATGAATATCAAAAAAAATTGAGAGCGAGTGAAAAACTTGCCCATTTTTCTCTAATCATGTAACAGATTAGGTTGAGTCATTCGACTCTTTTATCCAATGAGCGTGTTGTATTTCAAACATAACCTCTACCCATCAGTTTCTCGTATCGATCTGAGAGGCTGACGAGACAAAAAGCACAAATTTTATCGATGCGGTACTCGCCGAGTCGAAACACATTTATTAACTTTTTGAGGAATGTAGCTGTGACACGTATTATCGTAGTAGGCGGCGGTGCAGGCGGTCTTGAGCTTGTAACTAAGCTAGGTCGTACACTAGGCCGCAAAGGACGAGCAAAAGTAACACTGGTTGACCGTAAGGCTAGCCACCTGTGGAAGCCACTTCTACACGAAGTAGCAACAGGATCTCTTGATGAGGGTGTTGACGCACTGAGCTACCGAGCTCACGCTAAAAACCACCACTTTGACTTCCAAATGGGCAGCTTAGAAGACATCGATCGTGAACGTAAAGTGATCAAACTACGTGAACTGAAAGATGACGGCGGCGAACTGCTTATGCCAGCGCGTGAACTTGAATATGACATTCTTGTTATGGCAATTGGTTCTACTTCAAACGACTTCAACACTCCTGGCGTGCGCGACAACTGTATTTTCCTAGACAGCCCAGAACAAGCGCACCGTTTCCGTACAGAAATGAACAACGAGTTCCTTAAGCTTCATGCGAAGAATGGTAACGGTACAGTTGATATCGCAATCGTTGGTGCGGGTGCAACTGGCGTTGAGCTTTCTGCTGAGCTGCACAATGCAGTTAAAGAGCTACGTACATACGGCTTTGGTGACCTAGATTCAAGCAAGTTGAACGTAAACCTTGTTGAAGCAGGTGAGCGTATTCTTCCGGCACTTCCACCACGTATTTCTGGCGCTGCACATCAAGAGTTAACCAAACTTGGCGTTAACGTACGCACAGCGACCATGGTGACTCAAGCTGATGAAGAAGGTCTGACGACAAAAGATGGTGAAAAGATCCCTGCGCAAATCATGGTTTGGGCTGCAGGCATCAAAGCACCTGACTTCATTAAAGATATCGCAGGTCTTGAAACGAACCGTATCAATCAATTGGTTGTAAAAGATACGCTGCAAACAACTCGCGACGACGATATCTTCGTTATCGGTGACCTTGCTCAATGCACTCAAGCGGATGGTTCTTTTGTACCACCACGTGCACAAGCTGCGCACCAAATGTCGAGCTGTGCGTTTTCGAACATCGTCGCTAAGCTTAATGGACGTGACTTAAAAGGCTACGTATACAAAGACAAGGGTTCACTTGTTTCATTAAGCCGCTTCTCGACCGTTGGTAGCCTAATGGGTAACCTGACTAAAGGCTCTATGATGGTTGAAGGTCGTATTGCCCGTGTGGTTTACATTTCCCTGTACCGCATGCACCAAATGGCGCTCCACGGTGTTATTAAGACAAGCTTGATGATGCTTGTTGGTCGAATCAACCGAGTACTTCGTCCAAATCTAAAGCTGCATTAATTCAGCAACATTACTAAAAAGAGCGCCTAGAGCGCTCTTTTTATTGGGGCTGTTGATCCTAAGGAATGATTGAGTAGACCAATCCGGTCTTGGATTTACCTTCGAAAATAAAACGATTGTTCGCGCGACACTCGAACTGCCCACCGCATTTTTCGATTAGGCGTTGGCTGGCTAGGTTGTCAGGGTCGCAAACTATTTCGACTCGTGTCAGTTTTAGCATATCAAAGCAAAACTCGACGAGAGCAGTCACCGCTTTTTTGCCGTAGCCTTTTCCTTGTGACTCTTCACTTATCCAGTAGCCAATACTTGCCATATTGAATGTATGGTAAAGCTCATTGATGGCCACCATGCCGAGTAGTTGATTTGACTGACGCTCAAAAACGCCAAAGCCATATGCTTCAGCCTTGACCCAGTTTAGCCTTGTTGCCATGATGAAGCGCTTGGCATCGTCTTGAGAGAACTCTTCATTGCACCAGTCAATCCACTGATGAAGACTAGGGGAGCTAACAACGCATTGCTGTAATAAGTGGCTTTCATCGCTGTCGATCAGCCGCAATACAAGATCGTTGGTGATAATTTGGTAATCAGGTGTCATAAAAACGAAAGCCCTCAATGGTGAGGGCTTACTAGTTTATTGATTAACACGACGTACTTGAACAATCACACCCATCAATGGGTGATCCAAGTAGTGGGTTTCTGTGCTTCGCATACGACGTTTTTGGTCAAAGCGGTAGCTCTTTAAGAACTCTTGTTTATGCACAGTTGGTGTCACATCTTCCATTAAACCGACTTGTACCACTTGCTCTTGGTCTGACAGCTCTTGGTTGAGCTCCGTTTGATCAGCGGTTTCTAGGGTCACTTCACGGACACTTGGCGCTTTCAAATCAAGTTCAACGTCTGCATAGAGGTAGTGCTCAACGTAGATTTGAAGTTTACCGTCTAACTGATAAAGCGGCTTAGGAATACTCTCCTCAGTGATACCTTCTAACGCTTGGTCTTGTATTTCGGTACCAATCATTGAGCCATCAGCATTGAACTTGCTTGAGAAGTCACTGCCCGCTTGAATGTGGAAGGTTGGAGCGCCGAAGCGGCCCTGGTCACCCTGACGCCATGCCTTGTGCATTAACACTTCAAACCCAGCGTGCTTTTTAAGTTTAGCGGCTTCCCCGGTTAGCTCATAAGCCGAATAAGGTAGCATCTGGACGCCTTTTTTAGAGCGATAGCTAGTATCTGAAAATGAACCAGCGCGTTCTAAATCGATTTGAGGTTGAGTCATTGGCCAAGATTCGGCTGTCTGCTCTGCATCGACTGCTCGTTTAAAAATGATCACTTCAATGTCGAATTGTCGCTGTGCCATCGATGGCATCGCGACTAACATCAGCAACAGCGGGATCAGTTTCTTCATTACAACTCCATGAAAAGGCACTTCGTGCCTTAATTTTAATCTTTGAACACTCAAGCTTTAGGTAATAGATTTTGCTGGAACTCGCCGAGCATGTCATTAACAAATTGAATACGCTTACGTCTGTCGACTAATGGTATCGTAAACTTGAACTTAGTTGGTCCATCCATTGCGAATTTTTGTGGTTGAGACTGCAATAGTTTAACCAAGAACATAGGGTTAATGTCAGCATCTGGATAGAATTCGATAAAGCCGCCTTTGTCGTGAGCTTCGATCTTTTTAACCTTTAATGCTGCTGCCTCCAGCTTCAGTTGAGCTACTGACAGTAGATTCTTCGTAGCGTCAGGTAATAAACCAAAGCGGTCGATAAGCTCAATCTTTAACTCACCCAGTTCTTCTTCAGTGCTGACACTGGCAATCTGCTTATACATCGATAGACGAGTGTTAATATCTGGGATGTAGTCGTCTGGCAGCAAGGCAGGTAGGCGCATCTCTACTTCGGTTTGGTCACGAAGTAGCTCATCGAGTGATGGTTCTTTACCTTCTTTCAACGCTTCTACCGCTTGTTCCAACATTTCCATATAGAGAGTGAAACCAACCGATTGAATTTGACCACTTTGCTCATCACCTAAGAGTTCACCCGCGCCTCGGATCTCAAGATCGTGAGTTGCTAGAGTAAAGCCAGCGCCTAAGTCTTCAAGTGATGCAATCGCATCGAGACGCTTGACGGCATCTTTGGTCATTGCTTTTGGGTGCGGTGTCAGTAAGTAAGCATAGGCTTGGTGATGCGAACGACCTACACGACCACGTAGCTGGTGCAGCTGGGCCAAACCGAGGTTGTCAGCTCTATCCATAATGATGGTGTTGGCCGTTGGGACGTCAATACCTGTCTCAATAATCGTCGTACACACGAGCAAGTTAAAGCGCTGGTGGTAGAAGTCATTCATGATGCGCTCTAGCTCACGCTCGCGCATTTGGCCATGTGCCACCGTCACGCGTGCTTCAGGAATGAGCTTTTCTAAGTCTGCTGCAACTTTCTCGATCGTTTCAACTTGGTTATGAAGGAAGTAAACCTGACCACCACGCATAATTTCACGTAGGACGGCTTCTCGCACTACGGCATCATCGCTCTGTCTGACAAAGGTCTTGATCGCAAGGCGTCTCGCTGGTGGTGTTGCGATGATCGAAAGATCGCGCATGCCACTCATTGCCATATTCAGAGTACGAGGGATTGGCGTTGCAGTGAGCGTCAGAATGTCAACATCGGCGCGCATTGCCTTCATTTTCTCTTTCTGGCGAACACCAAATCGATGTTCTTCATCGACAATCAGTAGGCCGAGATCTTTAAATTTGATGTCATTTGAGAGGAGTTTGTGCGTACCGACGACAAGATCAACTTTACCGTCTTCAATATCTTGAAGAACCAGTTTTTGCTCTTTGGCGGTTTTGAAACGTGATAGAACTTCCACCCGAATCGGTAGGTTCGCGAATCTATCACGGAAGTTTTCAAAGTGTTGCTGGGCAAGCAAAGTGGTAGGAACCAGCACCGCAACTTGCTTGCCGTTATCTGTTGCTAAGAATGCGGCTCGCATCGCGACTTCGGTTTTACCAAAGCCCACATCACCACAGACGAGTCTATCCATCGCTTTAGCTTGACACATATCAGACATCACGGCGTTAATCGCCATTGATTGATCGTCTGTTTCCTCAAATGGGAAGCCCGCTTTGAAGGTTGCGTACTGACCGCGGTCTAGCGCAAACTTGTAGCCAGGTTTCAGCTCACGTTTGGCATACACATCTAGCAGTTCAGCCGCAACGTCACGCACTTTTTCAGCGGCTTTACGTCGAGCTTTCGCCCAAGCTTCACCACCCAGTTTGTGGATTGGCGCGCCATCTTCTGCGCCCCCTGAATAACGGCTAATTAAGTTCAGTGAAGCAACAGGGACGTAAAGCTTGGCTTCGTTTTGGTACTCAAGCGTAACGTATTCGGTTGTCATGCCGCCTGCTTCAAGCGTTTGCAAACCAATGTAGCGGCCAATACCGTGGTCAATGTGGACGACAGGTTGACCAGGTTGAAGCTCGGCAAGGTTTCGAATAACCGCATCGCTATTGGTCGCTTTACGATCTTTGCGGCGGCGCTGAATGACTCGGTCACCCAGTAAATCACTTTCACAAATGAAAGCGATTTGGTCACTGCCGTAAATAAATCCATGCTCAGCAGCACCTAACACCAAACTAAACTTGGCAGACGAAGAGACAGCGTCTTCTAGGTTGGCTTTCTCTTCTGGGCGAAGCTTAATACGTTGCAAGAGCTCTAATAGCGCTTCACGGCGGCCCTCAGATTCAACAGAGAAAACGATTTTACCGGTAAACGATTCACTAAATTGGCGCAGCGCCGACATAGGTTCTTTGTTTTGATGTTGAACCGCTAAATCGGGTAGTGGCGATAAATCTGGATTACAACGGCCTTGCTTTTCACTGACAGGCTCAACGAATAGCTGAACTTGCGGCAGTTGTTTAAATTGACTAAACAGCTCATCTTTTTTCAACCACAGTTCTTGTGGTTCGAGTAACGGGCGCAAAGGATCAACTTTTCGCTGATCATAGCGGTAGTCTACATCGGTTAAGAATGTATCTACGGCCGCTTCAATATCCCCAACCGCTAAAAGCTGACTGTTGTCTGGAATGTAATCAAACAGGGTTTCTGTGTGTTCAAAAAATAGCGGCTGCCAATATTCGATACCCGCTGGCCAAGTGCCTTTCGATACTTGCATATAGACCGATTCAGGCTCTCGACGAGCTTCGAATTTCTGACGCCAACGGATACGAAAATCTTCAATTGCGCTTTCTGATGTTGGGAACTCGTGCGCAGGCAGTAGACGAATCTCTTTGGTATCTTCGATTGAGCGTTGGTTTTCCGGATCAAAGGTGCGAATGGTATCGATCTCGTCATCAAAGAAATCGATGCGAAACGGGTCTTTTGACCCCATTGGGAAGAGATCAAGAATGGAGCCTCGACTTGCGTATTCCCCCGGACCAAATACTTGGTCAACGTGTCTGTAGCCTGACTTCTCAAGTTGAAGGCGAAGCTTTTCTAACGAGAATAGATCGCCAACCTTCACCATCAAGGTGTGTTGCATCAAGTAATCACGTGGTGACTGACGCTGAAGTAAGGTACTGACGGGAACTATCGTAATACCACTTTCTTGTGTCGGTAGCTGATAAAGGCGCGAGATACGGTCAGAAATGATCTCTTGGTGAGGAGAGAAACTGTCGTATGGCAGCGTTTCCCAGTCAGGGAAGAGCGTGACTTCTTGTTGTGTAAACTGCTCAATTTCCTGCTGCAATTTAAGCGCAGTTTGAGGATCAGGGACCGCCAATAAGGTATGAGCTGAGTGACGTTCGGCTAACTCGGCAATGGCGAGAGCGAGAGCGGACCCTTGTAAGTTACCGATCTGTTTTTTATCTCCAGCTCCATTTGCACAGGCCAGATTGAATAATGAAGTAGTAGACATATTAATTATTTATCACGATTGAGCGAGCGTTGGCGAAGCAGTTTTTGTTGCTGGTAGAGCGCCGCTTTGATCAGAAGGTCTTGGTCTAGATCTCTAAGATGGTCGTATTTCACAGTGACCAGGTTCATGTCATCGTCTTGTTCCACTTTAGTGATGTGGCCATAGCAATAGATGGCGGCGGGTGGGTGGTCTAAGAACAGTTTTACTCTCACCTTGGTATCAATATCGATTGCTGCTTCTGAAGCATAACTGAATTGACTGGCACCAAATGAATGGGTTTGATGACGAAAATTGGCATCATCTTGCTGAGATAGCATGAAAGTGAGCAGCAAATTGAGTTTAGAGTTTTGAGTATCCAATAGCTGGATGACGTGCTTGAAATCATTGTTTTTCAATTCGTTACGAGCACTGTCATTGAGCCAGTCTAAGTTGCTGAATTCACTGGCAACAAGAAATGGAGCAGGGATTTCCGATTCAAATTTCTCAAAGCTTGGTAATGCCTCACCGCTCGCTAATGGTTCAACATTAACGGTCATAGTGTGGTTAACAGTAAAAAACTCTTGTTCAGACATGCTCGATTCCTTTTACGTTCTAGCCTTGATTATCGTTATACCTGAACAGGAATCAAGGTATCCCTTTGTTTATTACATAATTTAACTTGTTATTGGCAATTAAACACTACACGTAGCGACGTTTAATCGGTAGAGTATGACTAGGTCAACTGACCTGAACCAGAACCTACGACTCTAACCTTGGTCACTACTATGTTTCATCCTGTCTCTACCTTCATCGGTTTGCGTTATTTAAGAGGGCGCTCTGGTGATAGGTTTAGCCGCTTTGTTTCTTATATGTCTACGGCGGGCATCACCATTGGTGTGATGTCTTTGGTGACAGTGCTTTCTGTCATGAATGGCTTTGAAGCCCAGCTAAAAGGGCGCATTTTGGGCGTACTTCCTCAAGCAATCGTGTCACAACATGATGGCAAAACAGAACGCTTAGATACGGCTCCTCAATTTATTTCTCAACTATCAGATGCAGGGCAACCTGAACCTATCGTGCAAAGTGAAGCGGTACTGCAAAGTGCTAGTCAGTTGAGTGCAGGTTTGCTGATTGGTATTCAGCCCACTGACGATGACCCAATCGAAGCGCATTTGATTGCTGGCAGGCTCACTAATTTGCAAGCGGGCAAATATCAACTGTTTATCGGCCATACATTGGCAAGGTCTCTAAATGTCTCCATGGGAGATAAAGTTCGTTTGATGGTGACAAGTGCCAGTCAGTTTACGCCATTAGGACGTATTCCGAGCCAACGCTTGTTCACGGTTGCAGGGATCTATAACACAGGTTCGGATGTAGACGGCCAGTTGATGCTCACCCATATTGAAGATGCCGGAAAACTCATGCGTTTAAAAGCAGACACCATGACTGGATGGCGACTCTCTTTTAACGACCCATTTGTGGTCGCAGATTTAAGTGAACAGCCGTTGCCTGATGGTTGGAAATGGCAAGATTGGCGAGACCAACGCGGTGAACTCTTCCAAGCTGTCCGAATGGAAAAGAACATGATGGGACTCATGCTTGGTCTAATCATTGGCGTCGCGGCGTTTAACATCATCTCTGCATTGATCATGGTTGTTATGGAGAAACAGTCTGAAGTTGCGATATTGAAGACTCAGGGCATGACCGATCGACAAGTCCTCGCCATCTTTATGGTTCAAGGGGCCAGTAGTGGTGTGATAGGCGCACTAATTGGTGGCACCTTGGGCATTCTTTTGGCGAGTAATCTCAATGCCATTCTTGAAAGCATGGGAGTCGCCCTGTTCTCTGTTGGTGGTGAGCTACCGGTTATGATCAACCCCGTGCAAATTACTATTGTTGTGGTGTTGGCTATTGCGCTAAGCCTGCTTGCTACATTATTCCCTTCATACCGCGCATCTTCCGTAAAACCAGCCGAGGCTTTGAGATATGAGTAACCTTCTCCAGTGTCATAACGTATGCAAAACGTACCATGAGGGAGCGTTTGATACTCAAGTGCTTAAAGGGGTGAGCTTTGATATGCACAAAGGCGAGCTTGCCTCTATCATCGGCTCATCGGGCTCAGGAAAGAGTACATTGTTGCACATTCTAGGAGCGTTAGACGAAGCGACCGAAGGGCATGTAACCTTTTTGGATCAAGACTTATCGAAACTGAGTTCGAATAAACAGGCTAAGCTTCGTAACCAGCATCTTGGATTCGTTTATCAATTCCACCATTTGCTGTCTGACTTTAGTGCCGTTGAAAATGTGGCAATGCCACTGCTCATCGGTGGCGTGAATGTCAAACAAGCCAAGCAGTCTGCGCAAGCTCTGCTGGATAAAGTAGGCTTGAGCCACCGTCTTGAACATCGTCCTTCAGAAATGTCAGGCGGAGAAAGGCAGCGTGTCGCGATTGCACGTGCGCTCGTGAATAACCCTGCTTTGGTACTGGCGGACGAACCGACAGGTAATTTAGACCATAAAACGGCTCTCTCTATTTACGATTTGATGAGAGAGCTCAATCAAGAGTCGCAAACTGCCTTTCTTGTCGTTACCCATGATGGGGAACTAGCAGGGAAAATGGATCGTCAACTCCATATGCAAGATGGCCTTTTACTTAACATTGAGGGGGCTTAGGTGTTCTCATCGTTATCTCATCTGATTGCGGTACGTTTTAGCCGAGCGAAACAACGCAATAAAATGGTCTCTTTCATTTCGATGTCATCGACCATTGGTATTGCGGTAGGTGTTGCTGTGATCATTATCGGTCTATCAGCTATGAACGGCTTTGAGCGCGAACTGAAAGATCGTGTTTTGTCGGTAATTTCTCATGGTGAATTTGAGGGTGTTCACGCGCCACTGTCTGACTGGCAGGGGATTGTTGCTCAGGCAGAAAAACATCCCGAAATTGAAGCTGCGGCTCCTTTCGTCAAGATGACAGCGCTTGCCGAGAAAGGTAAAGAGCTAAAAGCGATTGAAGTGAGGGGGATTGATCCAACCTTAGAGCCGAAAGTGTCCAATCTAAATCAATTCATTTCGGCAGAGGTATGGAGCAACTTTAAAGCGGGTCAAAGACAGGTCATCCTTGGTAAAGGGGTTGCGGATCGTATCGGTGTTGCTCAGGGCGATTATCTGACGTTAATGATTCCAACGGGCGGCGCGACGACTAAGGTTCAAGCGCCAAAACGCGTTAGGGTACAAGTGGCCGGTTTGCTGACTCTTAATGGCCAGATTGATCACAACCTTGCCTTAGTTCCTCTGGCGGATGCTCAAAATTATTCAAGACTTGATCAAGCCGTTACAGGCGTGTCGGTGAAAGTAACCGATGTGCTTGATGCGACTCAAATTGTGAGAGAGGCAGGTAATACGATCAGTACACCGGTTTATCTAAGAAGCTGGAAACAGAAATATGGCTTCCTATATCGAGACATTCAACTTGTTCGCACAATCATGTACTTAGTAATGGTTTTAGTGATTGGTGTAGCTAGCTTTAATATCGTTTCGACCTTGATGATGGCGGTAAAAGATAGAGCCGCGGAGATTGCTATTTTACGCACAATGGGTGCAACGGATGGACTAATCAAACGTATCTTTGTGTGGCAAGGCGTCTTTTCTGGTGCGCTAGGTAGCATCGCGGGTAGTGTTGTTGGCGTGTTAGTAGCGTTTAATTTGACAGGGCTGATCACAGCGCTAGAAAACTTGATTGATCATAAGTTTCTTTCAGGAGATATCTACTTTGTGAACTTTTTGCCCTCTCAAATAGAACCTGTCGATGTCGCATTAGTCTCGATTACCGCGATTGTCCTTAGTTTAGTCGCGACCTGGTATCCAGCCTCAAGAGCAAGCAAGTTAAACCCAGCCGCAGTACTTAGCTCAAAGTAATGTGGAGCTGATAGTTTCAAGACAATAAAAAAGGACCAAACGGTCCTTTTTTAATACTTATCTTTCACTGGGTTTTCAATCGACCTTGATGTCGATTTCAGCTCAGTCATGTCGAATTTACTTCTTCAACAAGCCTCGTATTCTGATTTGGCGCTTTTGCCAACTTCGTACAACAGAATAACGCCACAGTGCTTTTATCCCAAAGTAACCAAGCATCGCAGAAACAACACCACAAATAAGGCAGCCGAGCAGGAACGGAGGACCGATAGTGCTCATTTGGTGCATGATGAATTCCCAAGAGAGTTCAAAATGAAAATGCTGTGGTGGCACATGCATTGCCCAAGCGCCGACTTTATAAGCAAAGTAGAACAGCACTGGCATCGTGACAGGGTTACTGACCCAAACCAAGGCAACAGAGAGCGGAAGGTTAACACCACACGCAATGGCAAGACCAGCCGACATGATCATCTGGCTTGGTAGTGGAACAAAAGCCATGAACAAACCAACGGCGAAAGCTCCCGCGGCTGAACGTCGGTTTAAGCACCATAGGTTCGGGTTGTATAGCACATTGCCAAAAATCTTTAGTGCCTTTTGACGTTTAATCACTTCGTGGTCAGGCATAAAGCGTTTAATAAATTTTCTTGGCATAGGGAAATATGACTCTCTACTTACATTATTGGACGCTAATTTCTTTTTCGTTGTTGATCATCACTAGCCCGTTTTGGTCAATGATGCCTGATTGGCATTACATTCTTGTTTGCGCAGTTTGTTTGATGATTTCCATCAAGTATAGGCAAGCAAGATTAGTTGTCGGGTTAGCGTTAGCGTGTGTCGTCATACTTGTACACGGCAACTTACTGCGATATCAAACTGAAACGCTCTTTCAAGCAGGAGAGAATATTAGCATAACTGCAGAGGTTGACAGCATTTTTCAACCAACAAATCACGGCTTTCATGGGATTGTTTTAGTTAGATCAATCAATGGATACGACTTGAGCAGTTTGTATCAGCCAAAGATTCGTTTGAAAATAGTACACCACTTGCAACTAGGTGATTTACTGGAAGCGCACGTTAAGTTAAGCCCAATCACAGGGCTAATGAATGAGGTGGGTTTTGATGCTGAGAAATATGCGTTCTCACAAGGTATAGTCGGTGAGGCCAGAGTCGTTTCAAATCAAAGTTACTTTATCGTTAATCGCTCGTCAATTCGGGGGCTTGTTGTTGAGCGCATATCGAATTCGATTGATTCATTCCCTCATTCCCCGCTTTTCAAGGCATTACTGTTTGGTGATCGAAGCGAACTGACTTCTGAAACATGGACGAAGTTACAACACAGCGGTTTGAGTCATCTGGTATCGATCTCTGGATTGCACATTGGGATTGTTTTTGGATTGGGCTGGTGGTTTGGGTTAGTGCTTTTAAGGTTTCATCCAAGACTAAGTAAAAGCTGCGTGGTCGTCGGACTGGGCCTCGCATTTGGTTACGCTTGGTTAGCGGGATTCTCTATTCCTACCAAACGCGCCTTTCTAATGTGTGCTTTATTGTGTTTGATTCAGTTGAGAGCAGGTGAGCTAGGCTATTTCTATAAGTGGCTATTGGTGTTGAGTGGTTTACTAGCACTTGATCCATTTTCTGTCGCTTCTTCGAGTTTATGGATGTCGATGCTTGCGGTGGGGCTAGTTTTCATCTCCCTCTCTTTACGTATTAACGCTCAAGGAGCGTGGTGGTTAAAAGCGTGTCGGTTGCAGTTGTTCATCGTACTCGCAATGTCACCACTGGTTGTGTATCTGTTTAATGGAGTCAGCCTCAGTGCGGTTCTATACAACCTAGTATTCGTCCCTTGGTTCTCCGTGATTGTTGTTCCTCTTCTGTTTACTGCCTTTGTGTATGAGTTGTTATTTAGTAATGCTGGCTTAATTTGGCAGGCTGTGGATCTGAGTTTAACAGTTGTGACTTGGGCAATGAATTACGCCCATTGGGGATGGGTTGATGTTTCGAGCGGTCAGTTAAAATGGCTGGCAGTGGGTATTGTATGGTTAGTTTTATATCCAGTATTGACCAACCAATCACGTGCGGTTTTTGCCTTGATAGCTGTGCTGTCGTTTAGCAATTGGCGCTCTCAACCTTTATGGCAACTGGTTGTCCTTGATGTCGGCCATGGTTTAGCTGTCATAGTAAACCAAAACGAACAGAGTCTACTTTACGATACGGGCGCTGCATGGAATGAGTCGAGTATCGCTGAAAGGGTAATATTCCCTTATATGAGTTGGAAGGAGCGAAGAAATATTGACTACTTGGTACTTAGTCATCTCGATAACGATCATGCCGGAGGATGGCAAAAAATTGCAGAACGGTTTGCGCCAAACAAGATTCTGACAAGCCAAAAAAACATTGGCAATACGCTGTGTGTCCAAGGTCAGCTCTGGCAATGGCATCAGATAGAGATACAAGTCATGTGGCCACCCAATGTAGTATCTCGTGCATACAATCCGCACTCTTGTGTCATTAAGCTCACACATGTTCTAGAAAAAAGCAGTGTCCTACTGACAGGAGACATTGAATCAATAGCGGAATGGATGCTGATTCGTCAGGTGCCAGTGTTGGAAGCGGATGTAATCCTAGTCCCTCACCACGGAAGTGCAACTTCTTCATTGCCTTTGTTTATTGATGCGGTGAAGCCTGTCTTGGCGATTGCATCGACCGCGAAAAGTGGGCGTTGGTCATTACCAAATAAAGATGTAGTTGATAGATATCAAGATAGAGGAGCCCAATGGCTAGATACGGGCTCCTCAGGTCAAGTGGTGGTGGATTTTTATCCAGAAAACACTTACATACGTACTCTTCGTGATGGGAAAGGGGGGAGTTGGTATAGGCAGATGCTGCGTAAGGGAGTAGAATAGAAGGAATATTGTAAAAGAAAATAAGCACTTCTATGTCACTGAATCAAGACGAAACAACTTGGAAAACGTTTAAGCGACTTTGGACCTACATTCGTTTGTACAAAGCAGGTTTAGCGGTTGCCGTTGTTGCACTGATTGTTAACGCAGTTGCTGATACCTACATGGTTTCTTTGCTAAAGCCACTTCTTGATGAGGGCTTTGGTAACGCCGAGTCTAATTTCTTACGAACTCTTCCCTTTATTATCTTCGGAATGATGGTTGTCCGAGGCCTTAGTGGGTTCGTCTCTACCTATTGTCTAAGCTGGGTATCAGGCAACGTCGTTATGATGATGAGACGTGCCATCTTTAATCAGTTTATGCACATGCCAGTCTCATATTTCGATAAAGAGTCCGCTGGTGGTTTGTTATCACGTATTACTTATGACTCTGAGCAAGTAGCGGGTGCGACTAGCCGAGCGCTTGTCAGCATTGTTCGTGAAGGTGCAAGTATCATTGGTCTGCTAGTACTGATGTTCTGGAACAGTTGGCAACTTTCGCTTGTTCTGTTTGTGGTTGCACCATTAGTCGCTTGGGGAATTGGTGTCGTTTCCAAACGATTCCGTAAAATCTCAAAGAACATGCAAGAAGCAATGGGTCACGTGAGCTCTTCAGCAGAGCAGATGCTAAAGGGACATAAGGTTGTTCTCAGTTACGGTGGTCAAAGTGTCGAGCGTGAACGTTTTGATACAGTCAGCAACCAGATGCGTCAACAATCGATGAAACTGGTTGCAGCACAAGCGATTGCTAACCCTGTTATTCAGGTGATTGCGTCAATTGCACTTGTTGTCGTTCTTTTCTTAGCAAGTGTTGACTCAATCCGTGCTGAACTGACCCCAGGTACGTTCACAGTCGTCTTCTCTGCTATGTTTGGCCTTATGCGCCCACTTAAAGCCTTGACCAACGTAACTTCTGATTTCCAACGTGGTATGGCTGCGAGCCAAACGTTGTTTGCGCTGATGGATTTGGAAACAGAGCAAGACAACGGTAAATACGAAGCGGATAAAGTGCGCGGTGAGCTTTCAGTTAAAGACGTAACCTTTAGTTATGAAGGTAAAGAAAAACCAGCACTGAGTAATGTTAGCTTCAATATTCCTGAGGGTAAAACGCTCGCCTTGGTTGGTCGTTCTGGGTCCGGTAAAAGTACTATTGCGAACTTGTTTACCCGTTTTTATGATGTTGATGCAGGCGAAATCCGCTTAGATGATAATGATGTACGCGACTATACGTTGACTAATTTGCGTACACACTTTGCACTCGTTTCTCAAAACGTACATCTGTTTAACGACACTATCGCAAATAACATTGCCTACGCGGCTACTGAGCAATACAGCCGAGAAGAGATAGAAAAAGCGGCGCGATTGGCGCATGCGATGGACTTTATCGACGCTATGGATGATGGACTTGATACGGTTATCGGTGAAAATGGCGCGAGCTTATCGGGTGGTCAACGTCAGCGTATCGCGATAGCGAGAGCACTATTGCGTGATGCTCCTGTACTTATTCTTGATGAAGCAACATCGGCTCTTGATACAGAATCTGAGAAAGCAATTCAGTCAGCCCTAGATGAGCTTCAGAAAGATAAGACGGTGCTAGTGATTGCTCACCGACTCTCAACCATTGAAAATGCAGATGAGATTTTGGTTGTCGATGAAGGTGAAATTGTCGAGCGCGGCAATCATAGTGAGCTGATCGAGCGTGACGGTGCTTATGCACAGCTTCATCGAATCCAGTTTGGTGCTTAATCTTGGTTGAAAAAATTTGGTTTGAAAACCATCCGCTTAAATATGTGTTGTGGCCGCTTTTGTGGCCACTCAGTGTGCTATTCGGTTTCATCAGTCGGAGTCGGCGTTTACAGTATCAATCTGGTAAGAAGCAGAGTTATAAAGCTCCGGTGCCTGTGATTGTTGTTGGCAATATCACCGCTGGTGGCAATGGAAAAACTCCGGTCGTTATTTGGTTGGTGGAGCAACTTCAAGCACTCGGTTATAAGCCAGGAGTGGTGTCTCGCGGCTATGGTGCTAAAGCTCCGTCTTACCCTTTGATTGTCGGCAGCGAAACACCCACTCAACATTGTGGTGATGAACCCAAACTCATCTTTAAACGCACCAACACACCAGTGGCTGTGTCACCCGTTAGAAGCGAAGCGGTCAAGGCGCTACTGCCTTCCGGCGTCGATATTATTATCACGGACGACGGGCTGCAGCACTATGCTTTGTCACGTGACATCGAGATTGTTGTGGTTGACGGCATGCGTCGATTTGGCAGTGAAGCGCTTATTCCTTTAGGCCCGCTACGTGAGTCTGTAGAACGACTTTCTGAAGTCGATTTGATCATCACAAATGGTGGTAAAGCGAAGGCCGGAGAAGCGGCGATGAGCTTAAGGCCTACGCATGCAGTAAACTTAAAAACGGGTGAGTATCGTGATGTCAACGAGCTTAAAGATGAGCTTGTCGCGATGGCTGGAATTGGCCACCCCGCAAGATTTTTTAAAACATTAGAAACATTAGGAGCAGCCCCAAGCGTCGAGCAAGGGTTTGCTGATCACAAAGATTTTGTACCGTCAGAGTTAGAGTCCCTTGCAAGCCAGGGCAAAAATCTAATAATGACAGAGAAAGATGCAGTAAAGTGCGCGAGTTATGCCAAAGACAACTGGTGGTTTTTACCAGTTAGTGCAGAGTTCTCTCCAGAGGATGAAACGCGCATCTTAAATATGATTAAAGAGGTTAAGGAAAGTTATGGATCACCGTCTGCTTGAGATTGTTGCCTGCCCAGTGTGTAAAGGTAAGCTGACCTTTGATAAGGACAAGCAAGAGCTAATTTGTAAGTTAGATCGCTTAGCTTACCCAATCAAAGAAGGCATTCCGGTACTTCTAGAGCCAGAAGCACGCCATATCGGCATGGATGAGGGCAAATAATGTCATTTACGGTTGTTATCCCTGCACGCTATCAATCAACGCGTTTGCCAGGAAAGCCGCTTGCTGACATCGGTGGCAAACCAATGATCCAGTGGGTGTATGAGCAAGCGATACAAGCAGGTGCAGATAAGGTTATTATCGCAACTGACGATAACCGTGTAGAGCAAGCTGCATTAGCGTTTGGCGGTGAAGTATGCATGACGTCACCTGATCACGAATCGGGCACTGAGCGTTTAGCTGAAGTCGTTGATAAGATGGCCATCCCTGACGATCACATTATCGTCAATGTACAAGGCGATGAGCCATTGATCCCGCCAGCGATTATCAGTCAAGTCGCTGAAAACCTCGCGAATAGCATCGCTCCTATGGCAACGCTGGCAGTTGAGATTGACGATGAAGCTGAAGTGTTTAACCCAAATGCGGTTAAAGTACTGACAGATAAAGACGGTTATGCGATGTACTTCAGTCGTGCAACTATTCCTTGGGATCGCGATAACTTTGCCAAGCAAGATAAAGTTGTTGCTCACCCACTGATGCGTCACATTGGCATTTATGCGTACCGTGCAGGGTTTATTAATACTTACATCAACTGGGAGCCAACGGCTTTAGAGAAGATTGAGTGTTTAGAGCAGCTTCGTGTGCTTTGGTATGGTGAAAAGATCCATGTTGAAGTAGCGAAAGAAGCCCCTGCTGCTGGTGTAGATACCCCAGAAGATTTAGAAGTGGTGAGAAAGCTCATCGCACAGCAATAAAGAAAAAGGCCCGTAAGGGCCTAATGCTTGTAAGTTAAGAAGCATTTAATACCTTTTTGAAGGCCTAGTCGCGTAGCGACTGGGCCTTCTTTTTACCGCTCGTGGATAACTTCTATCCCGCCTT
>NZ_VTXI01000004.1 GCF_013114545.1 Vibrio sp. RE86
GAAGTTAATGTTCCCGACGCGGACTCCGAATACATTAGCGCAAACCAACTCCGTTATTACTAAATTGTAGTTGCAATAACGGGGCGGACCATACATTTTTATTGCCGAGGCGTCTTGTTAAAGTTCTCGACATGCTTTTGGATATCCTCAACTCACTCGTCCCTCGCTCTCGAGGATGACAGTGTTCGGTTTTCGAGGGTTACCGATCGCTCAACAAAAAAGGGCTAGCTCATCGCTAACCCTTTGATTAAACCTTTCTAGTCTGGAACCTTAGTTCATCTCACGCCCTGGTGCTGGGGC
This sequence comes from Vibrio sp. RE86, assembly GCF_013114545.1. GTDB lineage: Bacteria > Pseudomonadota > Gammaproteobacteria > Enterobacterales > Vibrionaceae > Vibrio. The sequence goes on from NZ_VTXI01000004.1 coordinate 301, forward strand.
CAATACTTCACGGTTACCATTATGACCTGGAGCACTGACAATGCCTTGAGCTTCAAGTTGCTCAACAATTCGTGCTGCGCGGTTATAACCAATCTTAAAGCGACGTTGAACACCTGACACGGAGCCACGGCGAGATTGAACGACATGCTCAACCACTTGGTCAAACAGTGGATCCATATCCTCTTCACCTTCCGGCTTTTCGCCTGGTAACAGCGCTTCAGGGCCTTGATCACCGTTAGTAATTTCTTCGATATAGTTCGGCTTACCACGTGCTTTCCAGTTGTTCACTACAGCATGAACATCATCATCTGAAGCAAAGGCACCGTGAACACGCACTGTGTGGCTTGAGCCCGGCGGTAGGTAAAGCATATCACCCATGCCAAGTAACGATTCTGCGCCACCCTGATCAAGAATGGTACGTGAATCCGTTTTCGTTGAAACAGTAAAAGCAACACGAGTTGGGATATTCGCTTTAATTAGACCAGTAATAACGTCTACAGATGGACGCTGAGTTGCAAGAATCAAATGAACACCTGCTGCACGAGCTTTTTGAGCAAGACGAGCGATCAGCTCTTCAACCTTCTTACCCACAACCATCATCAAGTCAGCAAATTCATCAACTATGACAACGATGTAAGGCAGCTTCTCAAGCAACGGCGCCTGCTCGTCCATACTGTCGCCCGGTTGCCACAGTGGGTCATGAATCGGATGCCCGGCGTCTGCTGCCATCTTAAGCTTATCATTAAAGCCTTTAATGTTACGTACGCCCAATGCAGACATCAGCTTATAGCGACGCTCCATCTCGCCCACACACCAACGAAGAGCATTCGACGCATCTTTCATGTCAGTAACCACTTCAGAAAGCAGATGAGGAATCCCCTCATAAACTGACAATTCAAGCATTTTCGGGTCAATCATGATGAAACGAACATCTTCTGGCGTCGCTTTGTAGAGCATACTCAGAATCATAACGTTAACGCCGACAGACTTACCTGAACCTGTGGTACCCGCAACAAGAACGTGTGGCATCTTAGAAAGATCAGCAATCACGGCTTCGCCCGCAATATCTTGACCTAAGACAACCGTTGTTGGCGATTTGGCTTCAATAAACTGCTGGCTACCCACCACATCTGAGAAGAATACGGTCTGACGGCTCATGTTAGGTAACTCAAGGCCGACATAAGGTTTACCCGGAATCACTTCTACAACACGTACAGCCATGGCAGAAAGCGAGCGTGCCAAGTCCATTGAAAGACCAGAAATTCGGCTCACTTTAACCCCTGGAGCAAGATCCAGTTCAAATCGAGTAATCACCGGCCCAGGGAAGATATCGACCACCTCAGCTTTAATTTTGTAGTCAGCCAATTTAGCTTCAACAAGACGCGCGATATTTTCTAGTGCATCACGGTCAATAAAATTATCGCGTTGTTCTGGGTGGTAGAGCAGTTCCAACGTAGGCATTGGTTCTACCGGTTTAGGTAAATTCGGCTCATGTTGCACTAAGAAAGGATTTTGCTGTGCGGCCACTTTAGCTTGTGCTTCTTCAACAAGGTTGTGCAGCGCAGCGGCATCCGCATCTCCAGGTTCAAAAGGTTCTTCAGTGTCAACTGGGGTTATTTCTGCCTCTTCAACCACATCGAACGACGATATCGTTGGCTCTTGATGATGAGGCTGTGGCTCTACTTGCGCAGAAATTTGCTCAAGCTCATGATCACCAATGGTCGGTTGGGTGACATCATCGCGTAGTACCTCATATTCCGCTTCTTCATTAGCGACTTGCACATCTTCAACGCTTTCATGCCAAGGTAGCTCTTGTTCAGACACTGGTGCGTGCTCTTCGACCGCAGTCGTTTGTTCTATCGCTTGATGATAAGGCTCTTGAACTACTTCAGGCTCAGCTGCGTAAGGTTCTGATGCGAATTCCTCTGCTTCAAAAGAAGGTTCAATCGATGCTGGCGCGCCTTGCACTGCATGTGAAGTCACTGCTGCCGTTGCAGCAACGGTTGCTGCTTGTAGCGTTGGTGTACCAACAAAGTCATCATCTTGCTGCGCCGCTTTCTCTAATTCTTCAATCGTCGCACCAAGCTGTTGTGTGCGTTCGACTTGAGGCGCGGCAGGCGCTTCGACTGGCGAAGTCATCATTGGCTCAGCCGTCGGCTGCTCAGGTTGTTGATAAATAGGCTCTGGCTGCGCTGTTTCCGCGTAAACAGGTTCAGGTGTATATTCTGAATGTTCGTGCGGTGTCATTGATGTTTGAGACTCAGGAATATGAATATTGAAGCGTCTTGGTTCTGATTCCGTTTGCGGCTCGTTAACATCATTCGAGTCAGCATAGATTGGTTCAATATCTGAAAGCTCAAGATCGCCTTCTTTCTGCGTACTCGTTTGAGGTTCAAGGCGATCCTCTTTTTCGTAGTCATTCAGCTCAGCTTCCAGTGTCTCGTCGCTTTGGCCACGGATACGATTTACTAAAGCGGTAAACGCTGAAATTGCGCTCTCCCCTAACCAATCGACGATCGATAGCCAAGAAATACCGGTAAGCAATGTGAAACCTGCTCCCCAAAGAAACAAGAAAACTAGCGTCGTTCCTAAGATGTTCAACGTTGGCAGTGCAAGACTGGTTAGGACATCGCCAATGACGCCGCCAGAAGAGAAATACCAAATATCGTCAAAGTTGATATCCGCAAGACCACAACTGGTGAGAATGACAATGGTCAACCCGAGTAGACGTGTTCCCCAAAGCATGAGGTCAACGGGTTCATCTTCTCCTCTTTTACGGAGCACTACCCACGCAGTGCCCGTAATGACAATAGGAAGAACATAAGCGAGTGAGCCAAAAACAAAGAAAAGTGTATCTGCAAGCCAAGCACCTGCTAAACCACCCGCATTATTAATTTCACCGCCCCAAGCAGTTTGAGACCACGAAGGGTCAGCAGCGTTAAACGTTAACAAGGCAACAGAAAGTAAGATTGACGCCAGAACAATCACGATCAAGCTACACTCTTGAAGGCGCTGAGGACCACTCAGACGAGAAAGCGGTGTTTCTTCACCTGTTTTGATGATTGTTTCTACTTTATTTTTGGTTTCTTTAAACATAACCAACTTTATCTATATGAAGCACCAATCAACATAGAAGAGATTTTGATTGGTAGAAAGAAAAATAGTCCGAGCAGCTATGCTACTCGGACTATCGATTTAACCATATCAACGGCAAAAACCCAATTGCTTAAAGTCAGAATATAGAAAGCAATTATGACTTTAGGCAGTGCTGTATCGCTTATCGAGTTTTAATGACCAATTGGTTAGTTTGCTTCACTTCTTCCATAACAACGTATGTACGAGTGTCATTAACACCTGGTAGGCGCAATAATGTGTCGCCCAAAAGCTTACGATACGCACTCATGTCAGATACACGCGTCTTCAATAGGTAATCGAAATCACCAGACACTAGGTGACACTCTTGGATGTCATCTAGCTTTTGTACCGCAGTGTTGAACTGTTCAAACACGTCAGGTGCACCACGATTAAGCGTAATCTCAACGAAAACGAGTAGTGAAGCGTCTAAATACTGCGGGTTAAGCAGTGCTGTATACCCAGTGATGTATCCTTGACGCTCCAAACGACGTACGCGCTCCAAACATGGTGTAGGTGATAGACCCACACGTTTAGATAACTCTACGTTCGAAATTCGACCATCTTTTTGCAACTCATTTAGAATGTTGCGATCGATACGGTCTAGATCCTTGGACGGCTTTTTATTGTTGTCTGCCATTTTTTATTCCACCTTATTACTTCCTTGCAAAAAAATATACTACAACTTTTTAATATTCAGTATCAAATTTTATTCAATCATATCTATACTAGATATTAATTCGACAGAATTACCCTACACACAGTTAATACAACTACTATAGTTTATACAACCAAAATAAAATGAGGAGTCAGGATGATCATTGGCGTACCTAAGGAAATCAAAAACCACGAATACCGTGTTGGCATGATCCCAGCGAGCGTTCGCGAGCTAGTGTCTCAAGGTCACCAAGTTTTTGTTGAAACCACTGCCGGTTCAGGCATCGGTTTTTCAGACGATGATTACATCGCTGTAGGCGCATCCATTCTTCCTACCGCTGCTGACGTTTTCGCGAAAGCAGAAATGATTGTAAAGGTTAAAGAACCTCAAGCTGTCGAGCGAGCTATGCTTCGTGAGGGGCAAATATTATTTACTTATTTGCACCTAGCACCAGATTTTCCACAAACTGAAGAGCTAATCAAGAGCAAAGCTGTCTGTATAGCATACGAGACTGTAACAGATAATATGGGTCGCTTGCCACTACTTGCTCCAATGTCTGAGGTTGCAGGTCGCATGTCTATTCAAGCAGGTGCACAAACTTTAGAGAAATCTCACGGTGGTCGTGGCCTTCTACTAGGCGGTGTACCGGGCGTTGAGCCAGCAAAAGTTGTTGTTGTTGGTGGCGGCGTTGTTGGTGCAAACGCAGCGCGCATGGCAGTAGGCCTTCGTGCAGACGTAACTATCCTAGATCGCAATGTTGATACACTTCGTCGTCTAGATGAAGAATTCCAAGGTCGTGCAAAAGTGGTTTATTCTACTGAAGACGCAATTGAGAAGCATGTTCTAGAAGCTGACCTAGTCATTGGTGCGGTTCTAATCCCTGGCGCAGCAGCTCCTAAACTTGTTACTAAAGAGCACATCGCTAAGATGAAGCCAGGCGCTGCAGTTGTTGACGTAGCAATCGACCAAGGTGGTTGTTTCGAAACGTCACACGCAACAACACACGCAGAACCAACGTACATTATTGATGATGTGGTTCACTACTGTGTTGCTAACATGCCAGGTGCTGTTGCTCGCACATCAACATTCGCACTAAACAATGCGACACTACCTTACATCGTTAAACTTGCGAACAAAGGCTACCGTGAAGCACTTCTAGAAGACAACGGCTTCCTAGAAGGTCTAAACGTAATCCATGGTAAAGTGACATGTAAAGAAGTAGCAGAAAGCTTCGATCTAGAATACGTAGACCCAGCCGACGCTATCGCAATGTTCAACTAATTCATAGTTGTCTCAGATACAAGAAAGCGCTCACATTATGTGAGCGCTTTTTCTTTTCAATCGTTTTATTGCATCTTTGTCGGGCACTTAGACGCCATTATCGCTTCTGGGGTACCCGCGTTATCAAACTTCAGACTCCAAACATACTGGCCACCTTCGCGCAAAGTTATTGCAGTGTCTTTTCCATAGCCAGATCGTATTAAACTGTTCTCCACACCTAGCTTTAAGCTCAAACCGTCTGCGGTAAATTGAGGCGACCAAGATTGTGCTGCATATTGCATTCTATAGCTTCCCGGCTTTTCCATCGTCACAACCTGATAAACCCCATCACCTTTATATTCAAAAGCGCGATGGTTTTTATGTTTCCAGCCGGAGTCAGAAAAATCACCAACCAAATACAACTTGTCATTTACTGGTCCTGACTCGTTCAGAGTTGGATTGTCACACTGAGCCATAAATCCAACACCGGTTGCTAGCGCCACTTTATCATCTTCTATTATTGGGCCGGTTTCTGACGGCTTTTCGATAGATAGGAAACGAGCTTCAAACGGAGCAAGGTTTATCGAATACTTGCCCTTTGTCAGTAGATGCTGGGTATTCGACATTAGATCCGTTAACTGGCCAAGAGACCCTGCACTGTCAGATTCGAGATGCAGCGTTTGCTCTTTATCCGTTAGGTTCATAGCAAAAATGATCGCTTCATCAGGCGATTGTTTGTGGTCGACATAAAATGTATCGTCTGCGACAAGGCTAATCCTTTCTCCTGCGTAGAGCGCAGAATGGCTTTCTCGCAACGTCATCAAGTTAGTAACATATTGTTTCAGGTCACGCTGACGATCATTTAATTCCGCCGTTAGACCTTCCACTTTACCACTGGTTCTAGCAACGTGGTCGTCACACAGACCTTGAACAGCACAATTTTGCTCCACCTTATCGGCATAGTTGTCTAGCTGGTCGCCAATCTCATCACCATAGTAGAAGGTAATAGGACCTGTATAAGCGGCCTGGAAAGAGAATACCGCTTTATGACGTAGCCAATACTCATCTTGTTCTGGCTGGGCAAGGTTACCTCGCTGAAGAAGATCACCAAATCGCACAAGATCGTGATTGCCAATCATTAAATTAGGTTTGGCATGATTTGGGTAGAGCTCATGCAATGACATGCCTTCGTTTAGCCATGCTCCGCTTTTACCTCCAACGCCCGCTTCATTGACTGCAAGCGTTTCTACTAGGCGATAGCGAACAGGAAAATCAAATGCTGAGCACAATGTTGGCTGCTCATTGGATCCATATGCCGTTTCAATGATTCGATTCTCACCAGCCCAAACTTCTGCGACCATGTAGCCCAATGGATTAACGCTATCGCCATCTTGATTGGTGTAAGTGACCGATTTAGATGCACGACCGACGCCCTCTCGGATTTCGACCCACGCCTCTGGTGGAACTTGATACGCTTGATCGAGACGCCAACCATCGATTTTGAGCTCTGTTATCCAGTACTCGGCCACTTCCTTGTAGAACTCGATACTTTGAGGATAATCCACAGGGTTGTGGGGGCCAGACGGAAGGTTGCCGTTAGGTGAAGGCATTGCCCCGCTCTCTTTATGATGGCCAAACACCCCATCAAAAAAGACATATAAGCCTCTTGCATGCGCTTGCTCCACTAATTCTTTGGCATCTTCCATGGTGCCAAAACGCGGGTCGATGCCAAAGTAGTTAGTCGCAAAATAGCCGGTGGCATCTAATCTATCCGCCCAATGGTCTTGGTTTGGGGCGGGAACAGAATGAAAGATCGGCGTTAACCAAATGGCGTTCATACCTAATGACTGGATATAGTCTAGGGAGTTAATGATCCCTCGAATATCGCCCATATGATGGCTCTTACCATAGCCGGTGCCATGCCCAATGCTCTTATCTCCATTAACAAAGCTTTCGACCATCACTTGATAGATTCGTAAATCATCCGTTTGCTGCGTAAGCTCTGTATCGCATTGATAGCTTTGATGTTGCGCGGTTGGTTCATTGTCTGAATGCACGCTACAGCCCGCAAGAAGTACACTAGCGATCGAGAGCGTTAAAACAGAGAGAGGTGGTTTCACGTTCTCGTCCTGATTCTGTTGTTTAACGTGAGTATGAAACATAAGACGAATCTATAAATCCTCCTTTACTTTACTGTTCTAGGCGTATTCAAGAGGATGAGTGACGGCGATCAAAAAAGCACATCTACGGGTGTAAATGTGCTTTCAAGTAAAGAAGAAAGGATCTTGAGTTAGAACCAGCGTTCGAGCGAGGTTTTATCTAACTGGTTGAAGGCTCGGTTTAAAATCTGAGCTAATTCTTTATATCGAGGGCGAGATTTCATCGGCTCCAAAGCAAAACCACTTTCCGTAATCTTTTGGTAAATCTCGCGATACCAGCCTGCAAGCGCAGGAGGAAGTTGGGTATTAGAACGATTACCGAGCCACCACATACCTTGAATTGGCATACTGATCGCAAACAGCGCGATGATCACGGCTTGAGGCATCGATTGGTAGTTATTGAATGCCATTTGAGTCAACACACTGATCGCTGCGATTGCGGGCATGACTTTAACACCAAAGCGCGTCGCCTTGATAATACGCTGCTCGGGAAACAGCATGTTTAGCTCTTTCCGCATTGGCCATGTGTCCATGTATTTTTGTCCGTCACGTAGACTGTGAACTAAACCGACTTTATTGCTCATAAGGCTCTCTCACTTCAACATCGGGTCCAAAAGCTAAAATTTAGTTGAAAGATTCAACTAAACGAAGAAAAAATTGATGAAAGTTAATATTCTTTCAAATTTTTTTTGTTATCATTGCCTATTATCGTTATCCTTTGCGGACCCACAATCTCATTGTTGCTGTTATTTACAATTTAAGCAACTCTTGAGACCTTTCTGCATCGGATGCAAAGGACTTGTGCAACTCACAATGTCTCTTTATACGGAATTCAAAGTTTTTTTGACCAAGATTAGTACGCAGCTTTTATAGCATCGTCTATTCTTGTGATTAATTTTTATCCTAACTGATTATTACAGGTAGTCACACATGTCAAAGCTAGTTTTAGTTTTAAACTGCGGTAGTTCTTCTCTTAAATTTGCTGTTGTTGATGCCGAGAGCGGCGACGAGCATCTAACAGGTCTTGCAGAGTGTCTGCACCTTCCTGAAGCTCGTATCAAGTGGAAACTTGATGGCAAGCACGAAGCTCAACTAGGTAACGGTGCAGCTCACGAAGAAGCGCTAGCGTTCATGGTAGAAACTATTCTTGCTTCTAAGCCAGAACTTGCTGAAAACCTAGCAGCTGTTGGTCACCGTGTAGTACACGGCGGCGAGAAGTTCACTCAGTCTGCTCTTATCACTGATGACGTACTGAAAGGTATCGAAGACTGTGCGGCTCTAGCACCTCTTCACAACCCTGCTGCAATCATCGGTATCAAGGCTGCTCAAAAGTCATTCCCTGGTCTACCAATGTCTGCTGTATTTGATACTGCATTCCACCAGACAATGCCTCAAGAGTCTTACCTATACGCTCTACCATACAAACTGTACGAAGAGCACGGTATCCGTCGTTACGGCATGCACGGTACTTCTCACCTATTCATCGCTCGCGAAGTTGCTGAGCAACTAGGTAAGCCAGCTGACGAAGTAAACATCATCAACTGTCACCTAGGTAACGGTGCATCTGTGTGTGCAATCAAGAACGGTCAATCTGTAGATACTTCTATGGGTCTAACTCCTCTTGAAGGTCTAGTGATGGGTACTCGTTGTGGTGACATCGACCCTGCGATCATCTTCCACCTACACGACACTCTTGGTTACTCTGTTAAAGAAATCAACGACATGCTAACTAAAGAGTCTGGTCTTGCAGGTCTAACTGCTGTTTCCCCTGACTGTCGTTTCGTTGAAGACAACTACGGTAAAGAAGAAGCTGCAACTCGCGCAATGGACGTAATGTGTCATCGTCTAGCGAAATACATCGCTGGTTACACTGCATCTCTTGACGGTCGTCTAGACGCTATCGTGTTCACTGGTGGTATCGGTGAAAACGGCGCTCCAATCCGTGAACTAGTTCTTAACCGTCTAGGTATCTTCGGTATCGAAGTTGACGGCGAAGCTAACCTTAAAGCTCGCTTCGGTGGCGAAGGCGTTATCACAACTGCTGACAGCCGCATCCCAGCAATGGTTATCTCTACTAACGAAGAGCTAGTTATCGCTGAAGACACTGCACGTCTAGCAGGTCTTTAATTGACTTAACCGGCTGCTTCAATAGCAGCCGGTTTTCTTATTCTGGGGCTCAACTCCTATTCTTTGCGACGCAAGGAATAATAGTTGAGCTTTTATCCCCAATAGCTATAGGTACTCTACGAATGTCTCGTACTATTATGCTTATCCCTGCAAGTGCTGGTGTTGGTCTTACTAGCGCAAGCATGGGTGTTCTTCGCGCAATGGAGCGCAAAGGCGTTAAGGTTTCTTTCTACAAACCTATTTCTCAGCCACGTTCTGGTGGCGATCAGCCGGATCTAACTTCAACAATCGTTGGCACAAACAGCGATGTTAAGATTGGCCAACCTCTTTCTATGTCAGTTGCTGAAAGCCTAATCGGTAACGACAACATGGACGAGCTACTAGAAACTGTTGTTGAGCGTTACAACCAGATCAACAAAGATGCTGACGTAACACTTATCGAAGGTCTAGTTCCAACTCGTAAGCACCCATTTGCTAACCAAGTGAACGCTGAAATCGCAGCAACACTTGGCGCTGAAATCGTGCTAGTTGCAACTCCAGGTACTGATAATCCTGCGCAACTTAAAGAGCGTATCGAAGTAGCATGTTCTAACTTCGGTGGCACTAAGAACAAAAACATCTCTGGCGTTATCATCAACAAGCTTAACGCTCCAGTCGATGAAGCAGGTCGTACTCGCCCTGACCTATCTGAAATCTTTGACGATGCAGACAGCGCTCAGCAGAACGAACTAAAAGTGATGGAGATCTTCAACACTTCTCCTATCCGTGTTCTTGGTTGTGTGCCTTGGAGCATCGAGCTGATTGCAACTCGTGCTTCAGACATGGCTAAACACCTTGATGCAGAAATCATCAACGAAGGTGACTTGAATACTCGTCGTATCAAGAGCATCACTTTCTGTGCACGTTCTCTACCGCACATGATTGAACACTTCAAACCAGGTTCACTGCTTGTAACTTCAGCAGACCGTCCAGACGTAATCGTTGCAGCAGCACTTGCAGCAATGAACGGCGTTGAGATTGGTGCGATCCTTCTAACAGGTGGTTACGATATCCCTGCTGAGATTGAGACTCTAATCAAGCCTGCGCTTGATACTGGTCTTCCAATCTTCAAGGCAAACGGCAACACTTGGCAGACGTCTCTAAACCTACAGAGCTTCAGCCTAGAGGTTCCTGCAGACGATAAAGAGCGTATCGAGTTCATCAACGAGCACGTTGCTGGCAACATCGATGGCAACTGGATCGAGTCTATGACTGAGGGTACTGAAAAGTCTCGTCGTCTAAGCCCACCAGCATTCCGTTACCAGCTAACTGAATTTGCTCGTAAAGCAGCGAAACGTATCGTTCTTCCTGAAGGTGATGAGCCACGTACTGTTAAAGCAGCAGCGATCTGTGCTGAGCGCGGTATTGCGGAATGTGTGCTTCTTGGTAACCCAGAAGAAATCAAACGTGTTGCGGCTCAGCAAGGCGTTGAGTTAGGTGCTGGCGTAACTATCATCAACTCTGATGAAGTTCGTGAAAACTACGTTGCTCGTCTAGTTGAACTACGTGGCGCGAAAGGTATGACTGAAGTTGTTGCTCGTGAGAAGCTACAAGATTCAGTATTCCTTGGCACAATGATGCTTGAGAACGACGAAGTTGACGGTCTAGTTTCTGGTGCAGTTCACACGACTGCAAACACTATCGTTCCTCCGTTCCAGATCATCAAGACTGCACCTGATGCGTCTATCGTTTCTTCTGTATTCTTCATGCTACTGCCTGACCAAGTACTGGTTTACGGTGACTGTGCGATCAACCCAGATCCAACAGCTGAACAGCTTGCTGAAATCGCTATCCAGTCTGCTGATTCTGCAGCGGCATTTGGTATCGACCCACGCGTTGCTATGATCTCTTACTCTACTGGTGAATCTGGTAAGGGTGCAGACGTAGATAAAGTACGTGAAGCAACGAAACTTGCTCAAGCGAAGCGTCCAGATCTAGTGATCGACGGTCCTCTGCAGTACGACGCGGCTATCATGGAAAACGTTGCAGCTTCTAAAGCGCCAAACTCTCCAGTAGCAGGTAAAGCGACTGTATTCGTATTCCCAGATCTAAACACGGGTAACACGACTTACAAAGCGGTACAACGTTCAGCAGACCTAGTATCTATCGGTCCAATGCTTCAAGGTATGCGTAAGCCTGTAAACGACCTGTCTCGCGGCGCTCTAGTTGACGACATCGTTTACACTGTAGCTCTAACTGCTATCCAAGCGGATCAAGCAGCACAAGCACAAGAGAAAGTCGTAAACTAATCTTTCTCTAAACGTTTCAAAGCCCTCGCCTTGTGCGGGGGCTTTTTTATTTAAAACAATTATTTACTGCCCTTCATCAATACTCAATCATCTAAAATTATCTCTATTTAGATCGATTCATTGTCATTCATTTGTCCCCGTAGTGCTTTTTCGCTGTTATAGCCCGCTAACTCCCCTACGACGACTGGTCTGATTATGAAAAGAACAACAATGATCACCTACCTGTCTTCCGCCCTTACAGGTGTAGTATTACTGTCTGGCTGTGGAACTGACGACAGCTCAACATCACAAGTCTCTGTACAAGTACCTTTTAATACGGTGCAGCCTCCTATGCCCAATGATGGCTACGGTTATGACAGCGACGGAACCATTTCACTACCCGATGAGCCTGATACAAGCGCCATCTACGCTCAATCTGAACAAGAGACGCTCTCCTACTACCAAAGCTTTGAAACAAGCTTCGCAGGCGTCGACGGATGGGGGCTTTGTGTAGAGCCGATCGAGATTCCGCTCCAAAGTGTAGATTCTTCTTTAGTCTACCCTCTTGATACCTCCTCTCTTGAGCGTGCTGTATTCCTATTTGATAGCGAAACTATGCAGCCAATAGAAACCAAGCTATCAAATGATGGGCGTAACATACGCATCGAATGTGAGTCAGCACTAGAAAGCGCAAAAACTTACTACTTGATTGTGACGGACGACGCTCAAACTCAATTTGGTGAACCACTTCAAGCAGATGCGAGTTTTGCTAGTTTACTTAACACCCCTGAAAAGGAACTTGGCGAACGTACACGAGAGCTCAAGCACAAAACTCAACTTGCTCTCGACGCTTACGTGGGGCACTTTGCAGACACATCTAAAGAAGAGATCGTATACGCTGCCTCCTTTACCACCCAAGATACGTATGCATTGCTCGATACTATCGTCACAGAAAACCAAGGTGCCACACTACAATTTAGCCCGAGTCCCGTAACTATCAACGAGCCGATTAAGGTTAATACAAAATCTGGTGTTGGAGACTTGTTCGTCAAGTATGCAAAATACCAAGGAACGCTTACGTCAAACTACTATCTGCCGTTTAGTGATGCCGACTCTGCAACCTGCAAACTAGACAAGTACGACCCAATCAGCAGTTGCCCAGATATGTATCGTTGGATGACCAATAAAGATGGCAGCCATGTATCAGCTGATAACATCGCTCTAAAATCCGAAGAGCAGTCTATCCCTGTAGATTTGTATCTCCCGTACAGTGAACAGGGCCAAACTGCGATTTTTAACAAATTTAAGGCAGGCGAGATACCAACCATTATCTTTGTCCATGGTGTAACTGCGGATAAAAGTGCGGCATCTTTAATGATGAAAGACTACGTTGACCTAATGTCTAGGTATGCTGTCATCGCAATTGATATGCCTTACCACGGTGAACGAATCATTGAGGATATGGACGGTAATCCAGTCAGTGCGGCTGCCGACAAGTCTTACTTTATCAACATCAATTCACCACTGACGTTGAAAGGAAACCTCGCACAAGCGGTCGGCGATTTCATTGCTCTGCGCTGGGCGCTAAATGACTTCACTAAAACTGTACCTGAGGTTCACCTAGTCGGCCATTCTCTAGGCGGTATTGTCTCGGTCATGATCAGTGAGATGACACAACCTAAAGACAACAAACCTATTCCCAACCCTCTAGAGCTGACCACTGCGAACTTTGTCGTTCCAGGACAAGGCTTAGTGAACCTCACTTTGAGTTCGCTCACGCTTGGAGAAGAGATGGCAGACTCTGTCAAAGCCTCTTCCGATGTTCAACGTGCCATCGCTGAAACCGTTATTCCCGATCAGTGTCAGCCTGATGATACAAACCAAACTTGTATGGATGCGCTAGATCATTACCGCTTACAATCTACGGCTAATAACAATCCAGTCAGTATGCTAGAAGACGATATTTTCCAAGCTTTAGTTCCCGTCTTAAAGCAGGGGGTTCAAACCACGATAGATGCTTCAGACCCGGCAACAAAAGTAAGCCGCCAAGTAGAAAAACTTCAACCAACCCTATTAATTGAGGCAAAAGGCAACTGCGGGCAAGAGTGCGAGCTCGGTGAATACATGCCCGACGCTGTCGTGCCAAATGATGCGACAGACAATGTGATGACTGGAACGGAGCCTTTGATCAAAGCATTAGCTCTTGAAGATATCACCAGCGATGTTACGGCAAATCCTGGATCTACTATTCGAGGGGTGATTAGAGCCACTGTTGGTGGGCATGGCACTTACTTATTCCCTTATGAAGGGCCTATGGATGAATCAGGGCTGCCGGCGCAAGAGATCTCAGGCGAAGGTTATAGCTCACTTAACACTCAACAAGAAGCGGTCTATCAGATGATTAGCAGCTTAGGCGACGAGATAACCTTTGGTGACGAAGACCTTGGCAATGTAGAAGGCTTGGAGTAATGACAATGAAAAAGACAATCTTAGCTTTAGCGATTTCAATGACTGCGACTCAAGCGGTGGGAGCAGGATTTCAGCTCAACTCACAATCTGCAACAGGCTTAGGCCGCGCGTTCGCTGGAGATGCCGTCATTGCAGACAATGCCAGTGTCGTGTCAAAAAACGCAGCTGCCATGAGTCTTATTGAACAAGAGCAAATATCACTAGGATTTGTGGTCATCGACAGCCAAGTGGAGCTTAACGACACACTCTATACGCCAGCCTTTGGCCAAACCCAAGAAGTCGATAACACCCAACTAGACAACACAACGTTTGTGCCTAACTTCCACTATGTTAATCCTATAGATGGCACCGCTTGGACGATTGGCGCGACCATTCACTCCAACTTCGGTACCCATGTCGAGTTTAACGATGATTTTCCGGCAGACGAATTTGGCGGAAAAACATCTCTTAGCAGCGTCAATTTCGGAGTGAGTGCCGCTTATCAAATCAATGAACAATGGTCCGTCGGTGCTGGGCTTGATGCCATTTATGGTGAAGGTGAGATTTCACGTAAAAACCTACTTGATATCGAAGCCGATGGTGTGGCTTTGGGCTTTAATCTTGGTGCGACTTACCAAATCAATCAAGATCATCGCTTTGGACTTTCATATCGATTCAGCCCAGACTTAACCGCAGAGGGGCAAGTGGATCAATTGACTTCCAAAACAGACTCTTTGGATATTCCTCTCCCAGACATGGTTGAGTTTTCGGGTTACCACAAGATCCAACCAATCTTTGCGCTTCACTACAGTGTTCAATACGTGAGTTGGTCTGAGTTTGATTCGTTAACTTCTGATGGTCTTTCTAGCCCTATCAAGGAGTATCAATGGAAGGACGGCGGGCATGTATCACTAGGTGCGACTTGGTATCAATCACCGACCACAGAGTACCGTGTCGGATACATGTATGATGTCTCACCAGTTGATGAACTGACATCGCTTTCTATACCCGACACAAACCGCCATTGGTTCACCCTCGGCGTGAGTCATGAACTTTCCAAGCAATGGACAGTAGACGGTGCGTTAGGATTACTCGTTGGAGAAGAGGCTCACATCAACGAATCTTTAACCGTAATTGAAACGAGCAACATTCAATCGGATGTGACAACCGACGCATGGATGGCTGGCATTCAAATTAACTACAAGTTTTAATCACCTCTCTTAGCCAAGAGCTTTGCCCTGCACTACTTGATGTAATGCAGGGCCTTTTTATATTTGTACCTACAACGCTATGCCGATATTCTCTCGCTGGTGAGGGGACTCAAGATCTAACTCTGGCCCTTGTGGCACAACTTGGGTTGGATTTATACCAGTATGGCTGAAGTAGTAGTGGCGCTTGATGTGGTAAAAGTCTGTGGTCTCTTTCACACCCGGAACCTGATAAAGTTCTTTCATATAGCCATTCAAGTGTTGGTAATCCGCTATACGTTTTTTGTTACACTTAAAGTGCCCCACATAGACTGCATCAAAACGAATCAAAGTGGTAAACAGTCTCCAATCTGCCTCGGTGATACGATCGCCCGCAATGTATCGGTTGTTGGCTAAATGGTCATCCAATCGATCTAATGAAGCAAATAACTGATCATACGCTTCTTCGTATGCGTCTTGCGTTGTCGCAAAGCCGCAACGATATACGCCATTGTTCACATGTGGGTAAATAAAGGCATTCCACTCATCGATGATTTCCTGCTTGTGCTCAGGGTAGTAATCATCGGTGTTTCCCGTCAACTCATTGAACGCTGAGTTAAACATGCGGATAATTTCAGAAGACTCATTGCTGACAATGGTATTGTGTTTTTTATCCCAAAGAACGGGAACCGTCACTCGACCAGTGTAATCAGGTTTCGCTTGCGTGTAGATTTGATGCATACGAGTATGACCAAACAGCGGCTCAGGCAATCCCATTTGCCACCCTTCACTCATCATGTCTGGGCAAACCACCGTGACATCAATGTGCTCTTCAAGCCCTTTCAGTTTACGGAAGATAAGCGTGCGGTGCGCCCACGGACAAGCCAGTGACACATACAAATGGTAGCGGCCTGATTCAGGTTGGAACTTCGCATCTGGTGTGTTTTCTATCCAATCACGAAAACCCGCATCTTCACGAACAAACTTTCCGCCGCTTGACTTTGTGTCGTACCAAACATCATGCCATACACCTTCAACTAACTTACCCATGACTGTCTCCTAACCCATTAATTCTGATGTTTTAAGTATAAAAAAAGCCAACGTTTTGATAAGTAGAAAACGTTGGCTTTGATGTTCGAATATTTTGAATAGGGTTATTCGAATCTTTCCATTATATAAATGACATTATCTGAAGCACGAGAGACTCCAAACGTCGCGGTTGAGATTGGCGGCTGTTGATAGCTTGCAACATCGCCACACACATCCATCTCATCTTCGATGGTATACCAACAATAACCAAGCCAGTTCTCGGCCCCTTGGCTAAATGCCCAAGGTAGCTCCACCCTGCCTGATTCTGAGCCTCCGATCAGCGTTGCCGCGAGCCCTTGAGAAAGCTCAGCTAACTCTAGCGCCCCTTCGATAATCTCAGGCGCAGAGCCACCCACTTCCATTGGTTGTGGGTCTAGATCATCAATATCAGGGAAATCACCTAATACCGATATTGCAGCTTCATTATGCCAATCATTCAAGATAAAGGCTTCACCGTCCCAATACTCGATGTTCATCGCCATTGGCAGTCTTTGGTTTGTTGGCCCAGCCACATCGACTAAGGTCAGACGCCCAAATCGAACATCGATATTTTGCCCTAGTTCCAACGCCTCATTGTCTAAGGTAGCTCCGGTAATATCGACCAGCGGCGAGTCATCTAGATTGGTAAAGTCCATGAGTAAGCTCACATCATCCAATTGTTGCCAACACTCTTCGGCACGCCCGAAGTAATAACTCTCACTGTCTAAAGACCAACGACCTCCTTGCCATTGCTGTGCAAAATCAATAGCGCTATTACTACTGTCAAGCAACACACCTTGGTCGGTTAAACACGTCGGAAGGTCATCATTAAAATAGAGGTTGTTCGTTGCAAGACTCGGAAGTTCGGACTCCTCTAACACATCAGTATCGTAAAAACTCAGCGTACCACCGTTAGCACCATGGGCCTCTACTTCGACATCAACTGTGACATTAGGGCGACCATAATAAGTCCAAGGTTCACCATTGTCTGCTCTTGTTGTTGGCACTGAAAATTCGCTGGTTAAACCGAACCTTGCTGGGTAGAAGTAGCCTATCTCAGAACGCTGACCACCATTTTCTATTGATTGCTGCGTATTGAGGAAGCCGCTTAATCCAGAATAGCCATCATAGCTGTCTACTGACCACTGGGTTGAAATTGTGCCTACGTTGCCATATTCAAAGGTATTCTCAAGTCGGCCTTGGCTAAACACTTTTGTATTGGGAGCGCTTGGCGATAAGTCACTTGCGGATCCAACTTGTGAATTTGGCACGACAACATTCGCCAAGAACCCTTCAGTGTTTGCCAACGCTGCATCAAAGTTTTGCGTAATCAACGGGTCAGTTGCAGTATGACCTTTAGCAACGGCCGTCACTTGCACAGTAAACTCTGTCTCCGCAGGTAAGAATGGGCTCAGTGAGTCTATCGGGTTATTTGTATCATCACCGTTTACATCACTCACAACTAACGCATACGGTTTGAAGTGGAGCAGTGATTCAAGCGACGCATAGCGAGTATTACCTTGCTCAGGGGTATACTCCGCCAAAACATTCAAATAGCCTGACTCAAAGTACTCACTCTCAATGTTTTCACTCGCACCAGCATTGAAGTTCAAGGTCACAGATGTACCATCACCAATCTCTGTTCCATCAAGTCGTAACTTTCCTTTATGAGTATCGGTTTGATGTTCAAAACGGAAGGTTTTGGCGCCTTGATAGTCAGGGTCAGTGATACATTGAGGCTGATCATCCAATGCGACTTTTCTCTCGACACGCAAACCAAATGTTTCACCCGCTTTGTAATGATTGGGCGCATTCAGTGGCACGATCTTAAAGCCTTCTTTGGTAAAGCGAGCACTCTCTTTCGCTGTTCCTAAGTCTTGTTCGGTCGCAACTAGCGTGATGTTTTCAAGCTCAGAATCCGTCGCAACCCATATAGTGCGTGTTAACGACTGCCCCGGCTGGAACAATAAGGTTTTGCTCCCTGTACGGCACAGTGCTTTACCCAGCTCTTGTCCACGGCTAAACGCTGACGCATCGAACCAACACTGGCTTGGCGCGTTTTCAAAACCGACATTCACGTTTACGTCTTGAGAGAGATTGCCACCGTCTACATCCAATATCACTTGGTATTGAGCCACTTCACACGTCAAGGGCGAACTTGGTGCGTTAACTGTAAGACCATTGAGTGTACTGCCGATTTCGAAGCTGTAGTCTTCAACTTCACCATCATTAAGTTGACCGTAAGCTGATTCTGGTTCTACAGAAGAATAACGTACACGAACGTAACCGCGTGAACTGTCCATTGGCACAGTAAATCGAAGACCAGTTGGTAGCTTATTCCAATGTTGTGCATCCCAGCTGACCCAAGCCGCAAATGAGCCACCACCACTTAGATTCAAATAGAGTGAATACTGTTTTCCGGGGGTCAATGGGTTGTTATCAATATCGACAACACGGCCCGCGCTATCTTTAAACACCACACCATCATCAGATAAATCGGAGGCAGCGAAATCATCATAGCCAGGGCCTAAATCGGCACTCCAGGTACTACCAAGTTTGATGCTTTCATTGGTGCCTAAGTGGGTTGCTGGGTTATTCCCTTCTAGCGCTTCGGGAACATCACCAAAATCAGCGTGAATCGCACAACCACCAGCATCATTACTGGTTGTTTTCTCTTCTTCGCCTTTCATCTCAAATTGGATGGTGCGACTGGCAATATCTACTGAATATAGCGCGGTTGACGGTTGTTGCTTTTCACTGTCATCAATGACGCCATCTTGGTTTAGGTCGTGCAGACCACCATTGGTCATGGCAAACAAAATGCCACCCTTGTTGATGCCAAAACCACCGGAAGAACGTTTACCTGAGGAATCTTTTAGCGGCCACTCTGGATTATCAAAATCTGGGTCACTTGGAATTTTGAGGGTCAGTTTATGTTTATCGATAGAGCCGGTGAGGATATTAATCTCATAAAGGTTCTTTAGATTCTGATCCAGTGCGTAGACTACGTTAGGTGATTGGCCAGACAGATCAAACGCAAAGTCCGCACTCCAAGGTGCACTCTTGCCTTGATCTAAACCAAGTTGGATCGTATCAAACGCGCCAGTCGCCAATTCAACTCTTACTATGGAATGCCAACTTGAGCGAGAGATCAGCATATAACGACCATCTGGTGACACATCACCCGCATTAGCACGACCGAGTTTGCCACTGTCGCCAACTTTTGCATCTGAATAGAGTCGGTCTCCAGCGTTAAAGGTGAAGATATCACCGTCTTCCGACTCAATATATACACCATCGTAGGCCGCTTTTAAATCCGCTAAGTAGCTAAACTCTGCCCCTGCTTCTTGGCCGGCAATATACAATTTATGTGGCACTGAACCCTGAGAACTCACCCCATAAGTCAAACCGTCAACTTGGCTAACACCAATCGCCTTTATCTCGGAGACGTTGAGATTACCGTTGATTTCGTCAATAACAATCTCCCCACCTTTGGCTTTCCACTTAGCATATTGATAGACACCGTTGTTGCTCGCCTCTTTAACCTGAACAAAACCATCACAACGACCTGGCTGCGGGAAAATATTGTCGTCAACGAGGTAGACTAAGTGATCTTCAATTTCACCAAGGTGGTCTAAATTTCCTGTGCCTGTGAGCTCAAGTCTAAGGAAGGTTTGAGTATTCGAAGTAAACGATGCGCCACTAAAGTCCCAGCTTACATCGACAGATTGAGCCCCCAATTGAGAAGACAAAGTGACACTGGTTTCTTCGCTGCTATCAAACTTAGAGTCGCCATTAACATCAAGGTACGCTTTTAGTACTGCATCACGACCAGTTGTATTTTTTACCGGGAGACCCTTTATTTCAATTCTGTCACCGCGAGTTAAATAGAGCGGTGTAGAGAAAGTAAACTCATCGTTGAATCCATCGGCGTCATCGCCTTTCGCAAAATCAGATGTTTTTGCTTCACTTTCCACATCCGCAGGTTCTGAGCCGATGTACAAGTTAGGGTCGACCTTACGACTGTCGTTGATGACTAGTTCCGCTTTGTTATTCGATACTCGCTTAAAGTGTTGAGGAAGGTCGCCAAAGTCGAGGCCCACTTCGCAGCCGAATTTTGCGTTATCCAGAATATTACCACTAGAACCGCCGACTGGCTTATTACCCTTAAAGGCGATACGAGTGACGTATTGACCTGCGGGTACTTGATAACTTCCTGAGTGATGAACCCAATAATCTTTACCGTCAATCACCTGCTCAGTGACCAAATCTTGATCGGGTGAGCCGAACATCAGAGAGATTTGATCGTTGTCGTAGCTATCCGGGTAAGTACGATTTGAATAGTCAAAGCTCCAACGAATACGTTCGCCTGGAACGGTGACCACATCTTGATACATCACCGTTGGGTGGTACACGTTCATTTCGGCAACGTTACTCGACCCATCAGAAGACTTGGAATAGACGTAGGCGTTGTAAACATTAAACTCAATATGGTTTCTACGCTGTGGAAAAGGTGCTGAGTGAGGGTCTAGCGTAGGATCTTGTTGGAAAATAGACCACCCCGCTACTGAGCTTTCTGGAGTATCCCAGCCATTATGCCCATCTTCGGTATAGAAAATTTCGAACGAACCGTTTTGAAGACCCGCTTCACACCCTGCAGTACCCATTGAAGGTGCTGCAACCCACACTTGATAGTCTTCGACCTCTCCATCAAACGCAGCTCCCGTCGGATCATTTACAGAGTCTTCATCGGTAGAGTAACGAACACGAACCCAGCTCTCTCCATGAACATCGAATGCCGACAGAACAAGATCTAACGGATTTTGCCCCGCCTTTACCTTAACGCTATCAATCACCTTTTCCGAAATGAACTGCTTGTTGCGCTCAAACCCATCCCAGCTACCATCTTGGTTTCTATCAACCCAGACAGAGACATAGCCTTTCTCAGATGCAGTTACAACTAGCTCATTCACATAAGGTTGCTCCACGCCATTTTCATCAAAGTAGCTAGTGATCAAAACATTAAGTGGGCTTCCAAGCAGTTCAGTATTATGAGGGTTAAACTCAACGCCATCATCTTCCTGATCTAAAGAGGCATCACGACTCGGCTGACCGTCGTTCTCCTCATCAAGACTAAATGCACATGAGGCGACCACACCTGGGTAAAGGCAAACATCCTCATCGATAGCATGACGGGCACCATTGTCGGCTGACATAACAGGGAAACGAGTCTCTTCCCAACCTGTCGCAAGATCTTCATTTGGAGCATCACCGTAGTCGTAACTAGATGCCTCAACGTTGATTGCTTGTCCCATCTCTGAAGTGTTGCCACAACTGTCTATAGTAATGCCAGTTATTTTACTTGCGGGGGTCAACAAGGAGGTATTGAGAGAGCAATTTACGATAAGGCCTTGGCTATCTAAGCCACATTGCCCTAGATAATCCGTTCCTTCAATTGTTGAATCTGTAGCGCTGCCTGAAGCCAAATACATTTCTACGGTAAGATCTTCGTAATCTTGCTCACACGCTGCATAAGAGTAATGGATATTATCCAACCTCACACGACCGATTACTTCTCCATTTGAGTTTGCAGAACTGAACTCAGGATAGTCAATCGCATAGTTACTGACATCAGCAGCCCAATTATATTTATCATCATTTGGGGTTCTATAACCAATCGCGTCGTTATAACGCAAGTCAATCGCCATTCCTTTGGTATTTTGAAAGGTATTCTGGCTTATCTTGTTTTCATTACCATACAAGACTCGAACACCAGAGGCATGCCATTGGTGGTCTCCATCAGAGACATGATCATCTCCGGTGTCCACAAAGTGGTTTCTGAGCACAGTCACCTTGTCTGAGTTTGAAAGGTATAGCCCCGCAGCTTGCTCGTTATGATCTTCTCTATTTACCGTATTGTTGAATAGGTTGTCAGAAACGACTATCTCTTGGCTATCGTAGATAATGACGCCAGAGTCTCGGGTGTCATTGAAGCTATTATCAACGAGCTGCACACCACTGCTATCTCGAACGTAAATAGCATCATCAAAACGATTCCAATTGATACCCGCTATAGCGAAGGCATCGCTATCGGTTATTTGAAGTCCGTAATCACTATTTAAAGGCTCTTCTCTAAAATTGTTTATTGATAGTGGTCGCGGTCCATCAAGGAGCACACGAGCATCGATATAGGTCCTTTCTGAATTAATGAACTCTAGCGGAGAATCGATCTCAATATTCGAGATTGGTTTAGCAAATATCGCGTTGTCTACGCCAACGGTGTGCCCTTCTTGACGAAGTTTCGATTTGGTGAGTTCGCTAGCATCACGACCTGAAGTCAATGACTGAGAGTTGACTAAAAATTGACGGAGAGACCCCGTACCAGCATCGTTCTCATTGATAACGGAGCTGTAATTAAAGCCCATATTTGCGTCATAGACATCGCTACCATTTACTGTGACATAACGTTGAAAAGACTCCGTTAAATAAGGCCACGTTTGAATTGGCATGCAGTCATAGCAATTTCCCCTTTCTGAGTAAAGTTCGCCATCACTGTCGTTGTCCCAGCTATAGCGTAACCGCAGGATGTAGGTTCCATTCGGGATATTATAAAAGTAGAAGTACCCATCTCGACCAGTGGAAGAATATCGACTGAAATATGAATCTGCCCCGACGAGCTCTAGATGAATATCACGACGTGACATTGCAACCATATCGGTAGAGTGATGGTTGAAGTTTTTCTGTACTCCACCAAAATTGTAATGTTCGAAGAGGTACCCACCAACCGTATATGCATACGATTCAGGTACCAGTATTAGAAGCAATAAAATTCGTAAAACGTGCTTCACGGTCTAATCTCCACTTCTACTCGGCGGCTTACTCGAAACGACTCTTCTGAACAAACGGCAATGGCATTCAATCTGATCGCATCTCCATTTGGCTCGCACTGCATAGTCACATCGCAACCTGGGATTTGAGCAATGTTTAAATCACGCAAGGTCGGCACTGGGCATGTCGCGGCTGCAGTGCCATCATTAGGAAAGTAAGTAAACACTTCTCGCTCCATCGCTGAACGAGCAGCCCAATAACTTTGGGTGCTGAGCACTTCATAAGTGTTTGTCTGCGTTGCTTGAACGTTCATCGACATCAATTGTGCTGAAAAGAACATCACAACAACGGTCATAACAAGAATGACCAGCATCGCTCCGCCTCTTTGCTTATTATTGACTGTTGAGGATTTGCGCATTTTGCATAAACTCCACGGTTTCAGCACCGTTATTGATGGCTAGCTCGAAGTGAATAGACGCGATGTTTGAATAGTTAGCATCCACGCCGATATCAAAGATATTGTTTTGCTCTTGGACTCCGACGGCAAACGTATGTGACGTTTCAGGGTTTGAAAGCCCTAAGCCTTGAAAATCAAGAGAGTACTGGGGGTAATAGCGAATTTGAGTGTCTTCAACACACATCTGAGCCGCGTTAGGTAGGTATATAAAAAGGCGATTCGTCGCACTGATTGGCCTAGAGAAGATGGGATCATTGAGAACCAGACTCTGAGCGCTAATAAAACTTGGGTCAATATCGTAGGTTTGTTCATCGACATCAGGATCAAGGTAGAGTGCACGCGTACTACTCGGGTGAATGCTCGCGCGACATGTTTGTGTCTGACAGGCCTGCAAAACTTCGTTCGGCAATGGAGAGGCTAGCTCGACCGCCGTAGAGAAATTATCGATGTTCAAGTCAAACGAATCCGGGTTGTACTCCGTGACAGAGAGCAGCGGTATGTACTCCATACAGCGCCCGTCATTGAGCACTCGTGGACTTAATGGCATCGTATTCGCCAGTTCTCGTTCAAAGCGAGCCAAAACAAAACGCGCCTCTTCTAGTGCTTCAAGTCTGTGCTTTGATTCGACATACAAAACTGAGCTTGAAACGCCAAAATTCATCAACCCAAGTGTAATTACAGACAAAATAGTCAGACTGACGACCATTTCAACTAACGTAAAGCCTTTCGAAAAGCGCATCAAAAGTTACTCCTATACGCATGAAACTCGAGTACTTGCCCGTTGTCACCGCGGCGCGCTTGAATCTCTACATGTTTTGATGACGTCACTATGTTGACTGGGTTCCAATCTTGATCGACATACTCCACGTTAATATTGACCGCAAAGCCCTCATAAGGCCCATCAAGAAACAGTGCGTATTGCTCTATATCGACCCACTGGTTTTGGGTGTCATAATCATCAAAATCGTCACGTAAGTTACCTTCCCCAACTTCACTTTGTAATGCGTTAGCAGCCGTGCAATCGGTGTCGCAGCGACCTAAGCGTTCAATATTCACTTCATCAAATGGACGAGCGTACATCTCTTTCAATAACAAATTGGCGATTTGGGAAGCGCGCTGCTGAGTGAGAGTATCTGCCGTGGTCACCGCTTGAGGAGCCAGGAACGCGGAGAAAGCTAACATCAAGAAGCCCATTAAGCAGATGGCAATGATATTTTCTATCAGAGTGAAGCCACCATTCACTTTTGAGTTAACAACCACCAATGTAGCCCTCTAGATTGATAGTGACGCTGGTACTTTCTCCACTGGGCGCATCAATCGTAAACGTCGCATTTGAAACCGAACTATTGAGTAGGCGACCAAAGTTATCAAAGCTAATGAACTGGCTGTTTATTGTAACGCCACGTCTCGTATCTTCTTCAGAGAATCTCATTATTTGAGAGCAGCTTGGGCCGACACAGTCTGGGCTGGAATCTAAGTTAAGCTCTGGTTGCGACCAGGAGACTACACCACCAATATTGGATGACGTAACGCTATAAGCCCCACTCGCGGCAATATCATTCATTGCTTGGGTCTGAACGCGACGTAGCCCCGATTTCAACTCGGAACAATAGCCATCAAGGGCATAACCGGAAAAGGAAGGAAGGCGAGGATAAGCCACCACCGCAATGACTGAAAGTATCAAAATGGTGATGATCAGCTCTACCAATGTAAAACCAGAACGACGCACTAGAAAGCAACCTGTATCTAATTAAGAAACCTAACATAAACTTACAGTTTAGTTATATGTTTCTCTTGCATTTTATTCAACCGAACTATACACCATAACGAAATGCCATTCCATTACTGCACAAAAAAAGCGCGACTCCAGAAGGATGCCGCGCTTAAGCCCGTCACAGGCTGAATTATGATCTAGTGACTAAACACTAACATGCAGACAAGAGACCGCGTGTACATCACTACCCTCAATGCGAGGTTTGGTTTGAGCACATGCCTCAGTTGCTTGTGGGCAACGAGTACGGAATACACAACCTGATGGAGGGCTAATTGGCGAAGGAAGATCGCCTTCTAGCATCTCAATCTTTTTGCTGCGCTCAAGTTTTGGATCTGGGATTGGCACTGCTGACATCAACGCACGAGTGTACGGGTGCTTTGGATCAGCAAATAGCGCGTCAGACTCACCAAGCTCTACGGCATTACCAAGGTACATTACCAACACTCGGTCAGAAATGTGCTTAACAACAGAGAGGTCGTGCGCGATGAATACCAATGAAAGACCTAGCTCTTTCTGAAGTTCTTTCAACAGGTTAACAACCTGAGCCTGAATCGATACGTCAAGTGCTGATACTGGCTCATCACAGATGATCATCTTAGGCTTAAGAATAAGAGCACGAGCAATACCGATACGCTGACACTGACCACCAGAGAACTCGTGTGGGTAGCGGTTGATTACGTTTGGCAGTAGACCAACTTTCGCCATCATCTCTTTAACGCGATCTTTCACTTCCTGCTTAGAAAGCTCAGGGTAGAACGTTTCTAGAGGCTCAGCGATGATGTCACCCACAGTCATACGTGGGTTCAGTGATGCAAGCGGATCTTGGAAAATCATCTGAATTTCTTTGCGCGTTTCACGGCGCTGAACTTCTTGCATCTTAGTTAGATCTTGGCCTAACCACATTACGTCACCGTCTGTCGCTTCAACCAAACCAATGATTGCACGAGCAAATGTTGACTTACCACAGCCAGACTCACCTACTACGCCCAGTGTTTCACCTTCATATAGACGAACATCAACACCATCTACGGCTTTAAGGTTTGCAGGCTTAGACCATGGCCAAGCTGACTTTGACGCAATACTAAAGTGAACTTTAAGATCTTTTACATCTAAGATTAGGTTTTTATCTACACTCATTTTTTCCAAGCCTCCCATTCAGAAAAACATGCACGCTGACGACCATCACCGAATGGAGTCAAAATTGGTGCTTCTTGCTTACAACGGTCCATTACACGGTGACAACGTTCTTGGTAAGGGCAACCTTGCGGTAGACGTAGTAAGTTAGGTGGGTTACCAGGAATCGTTGGTAGAATCTCACCTTCTGTATCCAGACGCGGAATAGCCTTTAGAAGACCTTCAGCGTAAGGGTGGCTTGGGTTGTAGAAAATCTCATCTACTGTGCCGTATTCCATTGTACGACCTGCGTACATCACTAGCACTTTGTCACATGAACCCGCAACAACACCTAGGTCGTGCGTGATCATGATGATCGCAGTATTAAACTCAGACTTCAGTTCGTTCAGAAGGTCCATGATCTGAGCCTGAACGGTTACGTCGAGTGCCGTTGTTGGTTCATCGGCAATCAGAAGCTTAGGACGACATAGCAACGCCATTGCGATCATTACACGCTGACGCATACCGCCTGAGAACTCGTGCGGGTACATAGTAATACGCTTACGAGCTTCTGGGATTTTAACCGCTTCAAGCATGCGTACAGACTCTTCGAATGCTTCCGCTTTACCCATGCCTTTGTGAAGCATAAGCACTTCCATCAGCTGGTCACTTACCTTCATGTAAGGGTTCAGTGACGTCATTGGGTCTTGGAAGATCATTGCGATCTGTTCTGCACGAACTTTGTTTAGCTCTTTTTCAGGAAGGTTCAGAATCTCTTTACCTTCAAACTTAGCACTACCAGAGATAATGCCGTTTTTCGCCAGTAGCCCCATGATAGAGAATACTGTCTGTGACTTACCTGAACCAGATTCACCTACGATACCTAAAGTTTCGCCTTGGTTCAGAGAGAAGTTCAAATCGTTTACTGCGGTTACAATACCATCTTGCGTGGTAAATTCGACGCGCAGATCTTTGACATCTAATAAGCTCATCATTGCTTCCTTAATCTTTATTCTAGATTTTGTAATTGTTTGCTTTCTAGTTATCTGTCTTTTGGATCCAGCGCATCGCGCAGACCGTCACCAACGTAGTTGAAGCAGAATAGAGTCACAACCATGAACGCTGCAGGGAATGCTAGCTGCCAGATTGCTACTTCCATTGTCTGAGCACCTTCTTGTAGAAGTGCGCCCCAACTTGTCATTGGTTCCTGAACACCAAGACCAAGGAATGATAGGAATGATTCAGTCAGAATCATGCTTGGGATTAGAAGCGTTGAGTAAACCGCAACAATACCCAGTACGTTTGGAACGATGTGACGAGTGATGATCTTCCACTTGCTTACACCACAAACGTGTGCTGCTTCGATGAACTCTTTGCTACGTAGGCTAAGTGTTTGACCACGTACAATACGTGCCATATCTAGCCAAGCAATTGCACCGATAGCAACGAAGATAAGAATGATGTTACGACCGAAGAACGTTACTAGTACGATAACTAGGAACATGAACGGTACTGCGTAAAGGATCTCTAGGATACGCATCATGATACGGTCAACTTTACCACCGATGAAGCCTGACGCCGCACCGTAAAGCGTACCAATCAATACCGCTACAAAGGCACCCATTACACCCACCATTAGGGAGATACGGCCGCCAATCAGTGTACGTACATAAAGGTCACGACCTAAGCTGTCGGTACCAAACCAGTGGTCAGCATTAGGGCCGACGTGCATCGCATACCAGTCAGTATCATCGAATGCGTAAGGCGCCATCATCGGTAGGAAGATAACCGCCATTGTCATTATGAAGAGGATAAATAGGCTCACCATCGCCGCTTTGTTACGCATAAAGCGGATGCGAGCGTCTTGCCATAGACTACGACCTTCAATCTCTAAGTTCTCAGAGAATTTCTCAATCGCTTCTAGGTTTTCTTTTTTCGTTAACATAACCAAACGTCCCTGTTAGTAGCGAATTTTCGGGTCAATCATTGCAAGTAGAATATCTACAATCGCGTTGAATAGGATAAATAGGAAACCAATCAGAATGGTTACACCCATTACAAGCGAGTAGTCACGGTTAAAGGCTGCGTTTACGAACAGCTTACCGATACCCGGTAGACCGAAGATCGTTTCGATAACAACCGAACCTGTGATGATACCTACGAACGCTGGGCCCATGTATGAAACAACAGGAAGTAGCGCAGGCTTAAGTGCGTGTTTAAGAATGATGTAACGGTAACTTAGACCTTTCGCACGCGCTGTACGAATGAAGTTACTGTTCAGTGTTTCAATCATCGAACCACGGGTAATACGTGCGAATGTTGCAACGTAAAGCAGTGACATACCGATAACTGGAAGCACGAGATATTTGAAACTACCGTCATGCCAACCACCTGCTGGGAATAAATTCCAGTGAAGAGAGAACAGGTAGATAAGGGCTGGTGCGAGTACGAACGATGGCATTACAACACCAAGCATCGCCGTCGACATGATTGTATAGTCAATCCAGGTGTTCTGCTTCAGAGCGGCAATGGTACCGACTGTGACCCCCATGATTAACGTAAAGATAAAGGCAATAAAACCCACTTTCGCCGATACAGGAAGAGCAACCGAAATTAGCTCATTTACTGTGTAATCAAGGTACTTAAATGAAGGACCAAAATCACCCTGGATAACGTTAGTTAGGTAAGTTGTGTATTGCTCGAATACTGGCTTATCTAGGCCGTATTTTGCCTCGATGTTCGCCATAACTTCTGGTGGTAATGGACGCTCGCTCGAGAATGGGTTACCCGGTGCGAAACGCATGAGAAAGAAAGATACGGTGATCAGAACCAACATGGTTGGGATCGCCTCAAATATCCTTTTAGCGATGAATTTAAGCATAAACTCACTCTTTCAGTCTGTGACAGTTAAAAAATGAAAGGGAACAACTAAATTTCTTCGAATTTAAGTTGTAGAAAGGCACTGCATGCGATTTCTCACATGCAGGCCTGTATTTTTATAGTTCTATCAGTTCAAGAATTACTTGATGATGTAAAGATCTTTAGAGTAGATCTTCTCTTCTGGGTTGTCGCCTGGGAAGCCGCCAACCTTAGGAGATAGTAGACGTGATTTCACGTACTGGTAGATAGGTGCGATAGGCATGTCTTTAGCCATTAGCTTCTCAGCTTCTAGGTAAAGTGCTTGACGCTCTTCATCAGACTTAGCGCCGATCGCTTTAGTCATGATGTCATCGTAAGCTTTGCTATCGTAGTGAACACCACCAGTTGTGTTGTTGCTCTTC
Source organism: Vibrio sp. RE86 (assembly GCF_013114545.1). Lineage (GTDB taxonomy): Bacteria > Pseudomonadota > Gammaproteobacteria > Enterobacterales > Vibrionaceae > Vibrio. Next base: position 30,060 of record NZ_VTXI01000004.1, read on the forward strand.
ATTAGAGTTAGGAAAGATGACGCCTCGTTGTAGTCGCCACACCAACCGGCACGTGCAACTTCGAAGTCACCTGAATCTTTTGAAGATAGGTAAGTTTTCCACTCTTGGTTTTCAAGCGTAACTTGTAGGCCAAGTGTCTTCTTCCACATAGAACCTAGTGCTACAGCAATCTTCTTGTGGTTTTCAGATGTGTTGTAAAGAAGGTTAAACTTAAGTGGGTTATCTTTACCGAAACCTGCTTCTGCTAGTAGCTCAGCTGCTTTAGCGTTACGCTCTTTCTGGCTCATTTGACCGTAAGCTGGCATTTCTGGGTTGAAACCCGCTGTGATCTCTGGAGTTAGGAAGTAAGCTGGTTTCTGACCTTGCGCTAGGATAGCGTCAGTCACGATGTTACGGTCGATAGCGTAAGAGATCGCTTGGCGAACACGTACATCGTCAAATGGTGCTTTCTTCGTGTTGAAGATGTAGTAGTAAGTACACAGGTTGCCTGTTACAGAAACAGATTCGTTGTGTTCTTTCTTCAGACGCTTGAAGTGCTCAACAGGTAGCTCGTTAGTGAAGTCGATTTCACCCGCTAGGAAGCGGTTCATTTCAGCTACTTGGTTTTCAATTGGTAGGAAAGTAACTTGCTCAAGTACTGTCTTGTCGTTGTCCCAGTACTGTTCGTTACGTTTAAGCACTAGACGCTCGTTAACAACCCATTTGTCTACAACAAACGCGCCGTTACCAACGAAGTTTTCTGGCTTAGTCCACTGGTCGCCGTACTTCTCAACAGTTGGTTGGTGTACAGCTTTAACTGTAGTGTGACCCATCATCATTACGAAGTAAGGTACTGCAGTTTCTAGCTCAACCACTAGCGTGTGGTCGTCAACTGCTTTAACACCTAGCTCAGACTTGTCCTTTTTGCCAGCAACGATGTCTTTAGCGTTAACCATCTTGGTGTATTCCATGTACCAAGCGTATGGAGAAGCTGTGTTTGGATCAACCGCGCGCTGGAATGAGTAAACGAAATCACCAGCAGTTACTGGATCGCCGTTTGACCATTTTGCGTCTTTACGTAGGTGGAAAGTGAAAGTTTTGTTGTCTGCAGTTTCCCAAGATTCCGCAACACCTGGGATAGTGTTACCTTCCGCATCTTGGTTCACCAAGCCTTCTAGTAGGTCGCGAATCACGTGAGATTCTGGAACACCTTGAGATTTGTGCGGGTCGATTGTTGCAACTTCAGTACCGTTACCACGAACAAGTTCTTGTTTTGCTGCTAGCTCAGTTCCTGCTGGAACCTCTGCTGCGATAGTTGAAGTAGCGGCCACTGCCAGACCAGCACCTAGAAGAAGGGCTTGAGTGATTTTGTTCTTATACATGTGTAAAACTCCAAGTTTTTCATTTGCATCCATGACTTCTTTGTAAGTTCACTCGAACGGTAGTGATTTAGCTTTATTTAGCTTAAAAAGTGAGCACAAAAAACTAAAACCTTACAAAGATTGCGGCACACATTATCAATCATTGAAGCAATTTGCCATAAAAATGTAGCAAAAAATCGTATAATTCGCTAATTCCATCAACATATTGGTAAAAACATCTATATTTTAGAAAAATACCAGTTGATTAAATCGTCAAATTAGACCGATACAGATTGAAGTGCCATTTAATCTAATAAGACACTTATATGTAGCATCTTATGCTAGATATTGTACGGAAAATTAACAAAAGTTATGCAATATAGTTAACATTAACCTACATTTATCTGCGACAAACTGACGTTCTGTGAACTCTATCACTCGCTGAAACACCACATTGTGCCTTGCTCCCAATATGCATAAAAAAGCGGGAAACTATAGGCGTAATCTGTTTAGGCGGCGGAATGTAATAACTTTGAAAAATGTGAAGGATTGGCTGAACGCCAGATAGCAAAACGCCGCTAATAAAAGCGGCGTTTTAAATGGTGATGCTTGCAATACAAGTCAGCATAACTCGAACGAGCCATCAAAGACTTGCAATACTATTTGCAATATAAGTTCGCATAACATTGCATCGAAAGTCTGCAAATTTGAACAACGACTAAGATTCAAAGTAGTAAATTTACCACGATCCAATTAATCCTCTAGCAGACAGAATCGCTTGGTGATCACAAATATAATCGACATGTGTGTAACAAACTTTTGGACATTTCTGAGTTACGAAATGCCATCTTTGAAGGTTCTGGACAAAATACATTGGAGTAGTTATGTAAACAAATCATGGTTTGAGTAAACTCTGTATCGCGCGTATCCCCCTCGTTTTAAAGGATTACCGACTGCACTACAGCAAGCTTGAAGCTCAACAGAATTATCGAGTAGATCTAAAGTCCTCGTCGATGGATCCTAACTCAAACCAGAATATCGACAAGTTTTCATCTAAATGATACGTGTAACCCATTAAAGCGTCTCCCATAACTGCCAGTTCATGAATTTTATTAAAATAACCATCACCAATCAGACATTCTCCACATTGACGATGGAATCCATCCCTCTCATCAAAAGGAGTCGCGATGTTTAGATTCGATTCTTGAGTTTCAAATTCTGATTGTACAGACACATAGAATCTGTAATCTCCTGCTTGCATATTTTGACAAGGCAAATGATATGTATCAGTCCTATTCCCACCACTGGCACTAACATAACCAAAACCATCAGGATTGTTGAAATCAATGATTTTGTCTCTGGTGACATCTTCAATTTCATTGGCGGCTTCTAGGACATGAAAATCTTTGTCAGGATTTTCATTCAAAGTATAAGTTAACCTTACTCCGCCAGTTCCGAACTCTTTTACTACTTCGGCGTCAAAGTACAAAGACTTATAGTGCTCCAGAATATCATCTGTGATTTTATTGCGTGATTCACTACCAGATGCCATGTATGAATCAACAAAGCCATGTTTGGTCCAATCCTCATCACCAACTCCTTCGAGGCTTGTATTTGGAGGTAATATAGTGGGGTCGATTAAACGTTGAACTAAAACCAGTAAGTCGCCATATAGTGTCGTGTGAGACCCTCCGCCAGCTACATAGTCTGCGGGGCTGGCCACTGCCACTACCCCCAGCTAGGTTTATGAATATCTGCCAATAGGTTATATGCTTGGTTTGCAAAAAAATTTCCTTGAGAATGCGCAACCACTAATACCTTACGTCCTTGAGAAATGTCTTGGCTATAATCAATTATGTGCTGTGCTAAGTCAGAGGGTTCAACAGACAAGGACTTTATGTATTCCTCTAGCTCGCTTGTGGCGTAAGACTGAACCTCATCTGGGACAGGCTGTAAACCACTCAGCATTTCCCAAACTGTATCGAACTTTAAGCTGTATTTTTGAACTATCGCTTCAATTAAATCTCCGCCAAACCCATCCGTTTTATTCTTAGCAAACTTATAGTCAACATACCCTTCTAACATAGTTCTTTCTACTTGGGGATCAAGAGCAGCTATCAACGCAGTGATGCTTTTTCATTGTCAGTAGACAGCACCCCATTTCCATAATATACAGACAACCCAACACTACATGTTTCAACTTCGAGGCTTTGTGCACTTGAACTAAATAGCGCTAATATGACAAACAAACCAACAGGTCTTATCGTCTCCTTAGTGCGGCTCCTTCTACATTGTTGACATCAAATGCACAAGATGTAGACATATCCTCAGATGTAACACTCGGTAGTGATTTCCCTGCCAATTGTTCCTCTGCTCTAAAGTATGCCTGAGTCCTTTCTCGCGTGTTGTTCATCATCGACTTAACTTTCGATGCTCTTTTCGAAGAGGATTCAAAATCATTTGTAACGTAGAACATACACATAAATGATTTTTGAAAGTCTATAAAATTTTGAATCGATTTTTCCTCAGAGTATGAATCAATCAGCATCCGTTGCTGGACTTCTGCATATTTCATAACGGATAGTTTGATTGCCTCATTGTCTGCATGAGCTATAGCTATATAACGCTGCACATCGTCACGAACCCCGTCATTGTCGCTATCTATTCCTTCGAGAGTGGCGTTGTTGTCATCTGGGTCTGGTTCTGGCGGCAAATCAACCAATGCAGGGTCTTCTACATTAATTACAATCTTTAAAGGTGGAGTTAATGCTATGGTTTTATTCTCGTCTTTCAGAACCAATAACTGTAGCTCCCCTACTTGGGTACCTACTTGACTATCTGATTCAGGGAATATCACCAACTTGATGGAGTACTCAGTGTTCGGAACCGGCTCAGCAATCTCATTAGGAGAAACAGTAACCATCTCACTTAACTCGTCACTAAGTTTAAAACCTACGTTAGCTACCTTTGGCAAATTGCTAATGGTTAGTTCCACTTCTTCCTTGTCTAAAACTGAAACATCTACTTCTACATTTGCATCTGACCATTCTATTTCTGGGTAGCAGCCAACTAACACGATCAATGACACATACATCACAACTAATTTGCGCATAAATAAGTTCCTACAAATTTCGGTCAATATAACCGTAGTTTCATATTGTGTATTTGCCCATATATATGTGTAAGCATTCTTTATAGGTGGCAGTAAAAACGTCCCTTTTGACCGCTTTTTAATCACAATTCCTCGCGATTAAGAGACATGGTTAGACCGTAACCATCAAGGATTGTTTATAGTGGGTTAGCACATTTGGCTACATAGTTAGACTTTTTAACATGAGGAAAAAACCTAAAACGCGCGATTTATTATCAAGTTCGATCTGATGCTAGCGAAGTTTAGAGCAGAATTGAGTTATCTACAGGATGGGTAAATGTGAGTCATGACACCTTGCCGTTTCGTCACTCCTTATTCGATTTCCTCTAGTAATACCAATATAGGGTCGTTACTAAAGTTAGGTCAAATGGCACGCTATAGTTTGATGTGGAGAATAGCTGCAAGCGCGGAATGGGGCATTTTCGAGCTAGAAAATGCCATGTGTTTGTGTACCTTTATTTGTGGTCAAAGAGCATCCAAACTCACTCTTTGGTGAGCAATACTCAATACGACCTACAACATTCTATGGAATTTTGCTACTACCTACGCACAAAAGAAAAACCATCAAGCCGAAGCTCAATGGTTTCGATTATTATCTGCTTGTTCAGCAGTTAGGTTGCGTTCTTCCAGACCTACTCTTAGCTGCCTATGCGGCAGGACACAAAGAGCTCGGCATAGCTACTCAATTCGTCACTTTCCTTAGCTACCTATGCTGCAGGACACCGTAAAATATAGCCTCTAACCTTCTGACTCTGCGTGCTTAAAGTCACAATTCACCAAAATACCCTTTTTCTTCTTACTTCTGTAAGTTCCTGTTTTTACTTCTCTCAAAAAGAGCTTTAGAAAAAGGGTCAAAAACGTAACTCAGGTACCGTCCCTCTTCTTTCTTGATTGGTTGCTAAACCATAGCTGTTAAAGTTTGCTGCAACGCAATCACCAACAAGCTCTTTTTGCACAAACAAAATATAATATTGGTCTGATGAACCGCTGGAGATTGGTATTCGATGGAAGCTATCGACAACACGCTCTTCATTAGTGACTGGTAATGATGAACCAGCACCAGATAATTCGGCTCTAGCCATACTACGTTTGATTCGTCGCTTCTTGGACCCCAGAAAGTTTTTTCCGATCGTTTGGTTACGAACAAACCTCACCTCAACCGCAGTGTCTGGCACTTCACATACACTGAAGATATCAAATTACAGATGTTGTGTACGTGAGATGATTTCTTGGTTTGGTCGAACATAGCAAAATCACTTTTGTTGTAAACCTACAACAAAAAATAGACTATGAAGACTTATGGTGCAAATATGAAGAAAGCCTGCAATTTATGCGAACATATATTGCAGGCTTCAAATGGGTGGAAGCCCCAGCCACATCCCGGCACACAAGTCACTTGCTGCGGCTGCTTCCTTCCGGACCTGACCGAGTTCACGAGCTATTGTTGCGGGAGGACCAGGGCCTCCATAGATTCTGTTTTCTTAGCGTCGCTAAGAAGTGATGAGGATTATCAAGTATCCTTAGGGGGATTTCAAGTGAAACCACCAATAAAACTCACCTTTTCGATTCAACTGCTTATCGAGTAACCATTATTATAGGTAGTGAACCACATTATCGTCTGAACCTTCGTGTATCGAGGCCTTTACCGCCTGCTTATTCCGATACATTGCATGGTCTGCATCCGTCAGTACCTCTTGTAGTGTCATTAACCGACTGCGAGACTCTGAGACCCCCATCGCCAAAGAGACAACAAATTGATGCTTTTTATCATGCGAAACGAATTCAACGCTCGACAATGAATCCAGTAACGTCGCTAATCGACCTTCTTTAATTCGACCGACCAACACGAATTCATCCCCACCGATTCGGTACCCACGTTTTTTCCAGTGCTTTTCAATATGCTTGGCGACTGCAATCAGCACTTGGTCTCCTACGTCGTGACCATGGGTATCATTGATTATTTTGAACTTGTTGACATCTAAATAGATCAACACATCATTTGAATAAACGCCATTGCGATAGTTTTGGTTCAACGCTCGGCGATTCTTCAAGCGAGTTAACGGGTCGGTATTTGACTGACTGTGTAAATACATCGCGATGATAATCAAAAATGTCATCGCCAGTACGAACAGTATTTGGCTGTTTTGCGAGTACAACTTCTCGGCTTGAAGGGTCGCTTTCCAATTTGGTCGTGAGTCATACTGTTCGATTAAGCGCTCTGTATCAACCATGGTGAGCGCCTGACTGAACAAACCAGCCAACCTCTCTCCTTCTAAGGTTTTTGCAAAGCCAATCGCAATTTGATTTTGATAAAAGCTACCAATGCTTCTATCTTCCGCAAGTGCTACCCAGCGGCTCTCATTGCGGATTGCTTGATTATAATTTTGGCGGCTAAGCGCAGTGTAGTCGATGTCGCCATCAAGTAACGCGTCCAACAAAGACTCCATATTCGAATACTGCTTAATGGCCTTATTGGGAAGCATCTGCTCTAGCAAGTTTTGAAAAAAGTCTTCTTTTATTACGCCTATCTCTTCAGTAATAAGTTCAGACACGTTTCTATACACTTGATCGTTGTACCCTTCCCTTTTAATCAGAATGACTTCGGGGAAATAGTAAGGCGTGCTGAAGTTAACTAATGCTTTGCGCGATTCCAAAATAGCAACGGGCGCAAGAATGTCAATTTGGTTGTCAATTAAGCTTTGGTACATGCTTTCCCATGTTTCATCCGCTTGGCTTACAACCTGACACTTCAACAACAAAATCTGGCAGCTTTCCATAACCGCATCAGCACTAATGCCAGTCACCTCTCCATTTTCATGGTAAATCGCAAACTGACCTATATTTTCAAACTTAACCTTGTAAGGGCGTGTTAAATCAATCCCACTTTCTAAAACTGTTTTTCTTAATGCCTGTTGGCGCAACTCGAATTGATACGCTTCTACGTTCTCGCGAAGCTCTTTTTGTACTTCTGCTGTATGTGCGAAAGATTCGATCTGTTTTAGAAAGACTGAGTGCTTGTTTTTGGGTACCACGATCGCCACAGGTAAAATTGGCACTTGATGATTGAGGACTTGAGCATCCCAACCGGCCAGTAGCATTGGCTTTAACTGATTGATTGCATCAATTACCCCATCAACCTGCCCTGTTTGAAGCAACTCTTTTGCTTCTGCATGACCACGGTAATTCAGCTGGCGCACGTCAGGATAGTAGCGACTGACTAACTCACCATAGATCGTCCCCTTAGGAACACCGACGGTCTCAACCTCTTCAAGCGTGGTGCCATTTTGACTAAATAAATAGGTATATTCGATATTGGTTGGACTTGAATAGTCTAAGTACTCTGCCCTTTCTTCCGTATAGGTCACGTTCGCGGCAAAATCACTCTCTCCAGTCTTAACACCATTTAAAATCGCGTTAAAACTTGGGTAGTAAACATAGTGAATGGTGACGTCAAACTCTGTTGCTACTGCATCGAAAAGAGTACGAGTAACAATGTCATCCTCTTCCATTGCTACTTTGTAGATAGTGTTTGCTTGTACCGAGACCGACAAAAGCAAAGCAACAGCCAAGCCTAATAGTCTCTGGAAATGAGCCATCTGAGTTGTTGTCCTTTTAGAGTGTTTATAGCGGCTCTGAGGCCACTTTTATTTAAATAATATTTCTTACCCACATAGTAACATTTACATGGCTAATTAAAAAACAACATCCCGTTACTTAAATCTATGCGTCATGCTCCTCTTCAACACTTCTAAGGATATAATCCGTCATCCATGCGGTGCCAAGTAAGCATATCCAGACGACAAAGACAGGGTTGGGCACTTCAATATTAGGCGCAACAACCAACGCAGCAAACCCCACTGTCGGTAATGTCCAACACAGTAATTTGCTCCAACGAAACGTTTTGAGTTTAGAAAGACTTTCCATAGAAGCCATAATACCGGTAATACACAATGCGACTAAGACTGCATAAGAGAGATCCGCCGCCCACAATGGCACAATGAGCGCCAATGCCCACCAGCTATGTTTGCTTGATGGTTTCCAATGGGAAGCTGACCACCAGATAACGATAACGGCAAGAGTTTGAACTACGGTAATCATTGGTTCACCCGCTAGCTTATCTCCTGCTTGAGTCACCATAATTCCGACCATCAAGGTCGTTACAATTAATCCACTGGTCACGACAACGGCCATACTACTTCGTCTTGAGAAAGCGACCATCAATAGTGGGAAGAGAATCCATAAACTTACAGATAAAGTGATTGGTTGATAAGGCAGTGTTAAACCATAGGTGGTCATCGCAGCCATCAAAATAAGCCCGACTATGCCCCCTTGTGGGAAGATCCACAAAGCAGGTATCATCAAGGCAAGCACAGGAATATCTCCCTCGCTCAAACTGATCGCTCGCGCACAAACGGCAGCTAACAATGTTGTGATTAAGAATTGAAATGTAGAAAATAGCATGCCCTCTCCTTATCCATTCCTTGGAAATCTGTACTAGGACAACATCATTATGGACCAGTTTTTAATGCAAATCTTTGCAGTAATTCACCAAATTCCTCTTGGAAAAGTCAGTACTTACGGAGAGATCGCAAAACTCGCAGGTTACCCCGGGTACGCACGCCACGTTGGCAAAGCACTAAGTAACTTACCATCTGAAACCAAACTACCTTGGTTTAGAGTGATAAATAGTCAGGGAAGGATTTCATTAAGAGGGGAGGATTTGGTGCGTCAAAGAGAAGCTCTCATTAACGATGGAATCGAAGTCACACCAGATGGGAAAGTGAAGCTGGGTAAATATCGATGGCAGCCCTAGTGCTACCATCGATAATCAGATTTTAATTAGCAACACCAATCAGGCGAAGGTCTACTGTATTTGTTTGTTCACTATCCGTCACGACTGGGTATGATGTGTCCGTGATAAAACGCAATTTACCGTCCACTTCAATGCGAGCACTCACGCTGTAACGATGGCGCTGCTCAATTTTCTTTGGGTCATACGCTAAATCGAATTGAAACGGCACTTGTGCTCCTGCGGTTTCAAAACGATGTTTTGCGATAATTTTTGCAGGTGCGTCCGCCAAAGACACATCTTGGAGCGTAATTGTCACAACTGCGTCGTCAGGTAGCGCAATACGCTCACGATAAGCTAACGTGCCTGTTACCGACTCTACTTTTGGTTGTTCCACTTCTACAGGCTCTGATTGACAGCCAACTAGAGCAATACCCAGTACTACTGATGAAACGAACGCTAATGCTTTTTTCATGAAGCCTACCTATTATAAGCAATTAAATTTATAGAAATTATAATTAGGCGGTTAATCATTGTCATCGCCAACGGCAAGATCTTTACGCGAATCTAACGGTAAGTTAGCGATCTTGACCTAAAATTAAACGTCTGTTTGAATTTTCCTACAACTTCGTGGATCATTCCTATAAAGGATCTAATAAGGTAGCCAACATGAGCAAACCTCTTAGTGAGTTATTAAACTTACTGCAACTAGAAAAACTTGAAGAAGGTCTATTCAGAGGCCAAAGTGAAAACTTAGGGCTGCCTCAGGTCTATGGTGGCCAAGTGATTGGTCAGGCACTCTCTGCTGCACGTTACACAGTTGCTGACGATCGCACCGTACACTCGTTTCATAGTTACTTTCTCTACCCTGGCGACCCAGAAAAGCCGATCATTTATGATGTAGAAAATTTGCGCGATGGTCGTAGCTTTAGTACTCGCCGAGTGAAAGCGATTCAAAACGGTCGCCCAATCTTCTATCTCACCGCCTCTTACCATGGTGATGCTCCAGGGTTTGAGCACCAAAATACCATGCCTGATGTCCCTGGGCCTGAGAACTTTGCGTCTGAGTCAGAACTGGCCGAAAAAATTGCTCATCACTTGCCAGAAAAACTGCGTAAAACTTTCTGTGGTGAGAAACCCATCGAGATGCGCCCTGTGAAAGTGGTCAACCCATTAAAGCCTCACAAAGAAGAAGCAAAGCAGTACCTTTGGATAAAGGCCAATGGCGACATGCCAGACAACCAACTCATTCATCAATACTTGCTTGGTTACGCATCAGACTGGGGATTCTTAGTCACTGCGCTTCATCCACATGGTGTCTCTTTAATGACGCCAAAATTCCAAGTGGCTACCATAGACCATTCAATTTGGTTCCACAGACCGTTCAAGATGGACGACTGGCTGCTCTACGTTATTGAGAGCCCAACCGCGAGCAATACACGCGGCCTCGTTCGCGGTGAAATCTACAACCGAAGCGGCGAACTTGTTGCTTCTGCGGTACAAGAAGGTGTCATGCGCTTTACAGAGTAAGGGCACTCTCAAACATTAAAGCCGATAGATCTCGGCTTTAATGTTCGTGCCCATGTGAACGTTCAATACTAAATCCACTAAAACTTGTATCGACATTGCCTTTAAAGCAGTTAATAACCCAAGGAAAACTGTCTGTCACATAGTAGCCATACTGCCCATTGACGGTCATTCCATTACATTCGTCTAAGTCCCCCAACCCAGCCGAATATTCCCAGTCACCGCGAAACTGACCATCATAGTTACTGCTTACAACATTGCCACCAATCACAGGTGCCGTGTAACCGCCTTCATCGACACGAGCGCCACTTCTTAACTGATAACTTGATGTCGCTTTTCGAACTTGATTACTGCCACTATCAACAAAGCAGCTACCAAATACAGGGAACCCATCCGCAGCAAACCCTATGACTGGTGAAGCTTCACCCCCTGCGCAATCTTGGACAAACATAGCGACAGGGTTTCCGTGGTAATGATACTCGCCAGTGGGCTGAACGTGAGCGTTGTGCTGATCAGTGCCGAAACCATTGAGTGAAGACATAGGGTCGTAACGCCATGGATTGTTTATCTCACTCTGGCCACACCCAGTACGTTCATCGCCAACTCCATAACAAGCCGCAGCTAGCAAATCTACTTTTACACCGTTGAGAAATATCGCTTCGGTTGTGCCTAAACTTAAATCCGTCGTTGAGCCAGCAATGACAGGAGAAGCGGTAAACTCATAGTAGGACGATTGCTCAGTCACATTGGTTGCGAATGAGGCAGTAGCGTCATTAAAGTCATGATTAGGGATAGCATTTGATTGAACGACACACTTTGAGCCTGCGGCAGTAATTTGCGTCTGACCGTTAAAAACTAAAGTGCGTTGAAGATCGTTAACATTAGAAAAGAAACTTCCTAGATACTGAGCACAATCACCAGATCGATTGGTAAACACCTGATTGGTAATATCAGTCCCTGTTGTATCCGTACTTTCTGAACCTGAATCGTCGCCTCCGTTACAGCCGACAAGCGAAACTAGAATGACTGGTGTAACAGTTTTCATCACTGAAAAATGAGCGCTCATTACATTCACCTTTTTTATAAAACTTAAGCATTAGATTAGTATCGTAGAGGTGAATGGGAAATAGCTTTACCTCAATTTACATTGGCATACATTATTTTACGTATCGCATATCGGTAGTGCTGTAGTGTATTTGAGTGGCTCCATAGCAAACGTTGAGGTGACATTCGAGATCCCTTCAACTGAATTGACGAGCTTTTTGTAGAAGTGGTCAAAACACTGCATATCTTTCACCAAAACTTTCATCATGTAGTCATACTCACCTGCCATGCGGTAGAACTCCATCACCTCAGGAAACTCTGACGCCGTCGACACAAAGCGGCTATACCATTCGTGAGAGTGATCACTGGTTTTCACTAAGACAAATGCCGTAAAAGACAAGTCGAGTTTTTCTGGATTGAGCAAAGCAACGCGCTTTTGGATTACTCCCGCTTCTTCCAACTTTTTAAGGCGTTTCCAGCAAGGGGTCGTCGTCAGATTGACCGCCTCAGCAAGATCATTCAGCGACAAAGTCCCATCATTTTGCAATAGGTCGAGTATTTTTCGATCAATCTTATCCAATTCAATTTCCATACTAGTCACTTTGGAGAAAATATTTCTACAAATAAAGCAAATTACAGTATAAATAGCAAAGTTTTTCTCTCGTTAAATAGGTAGATTTATAACATAACGATTCTAAGGAGAAACCCTATGTGTACTGACCATAACTGGATTAACAACGCTGTCCGTAAGATTGAAGCCGACTACCAACGTAGTGCGGATACTCACCTAATCAAGCTTGATCTACCAAGTATCGACGGTATCGATGTTTACCTAAAAGATGAAAGTACACACCCAACGGGATCGTTAAAGCACCGTCTAGCACGTTCGCTATTCTTATACGCGATCTGTAACGGTTGGGTTGGTCCTGAAACCACGATCATTGAGTCTTCTTCGGGTAGTACTGCGGTTTCTGAAGCTTATTTCGCTCGCTTACTAGGTCTACCTTTTATTGCCGTTATGCCAAAATGCACTGCTCGCAAGAAAATTGAACAGATCGAATTTTATGGCGGTCAAGCTCACCTTGTTGATCGCTCTGATCAAATCTATGCAGAGTCACACCGTCTAGCTAAAGAACTAAACGGTCACTACATGGATCAGTTTACTTACGCTGAACGTGCCACTGACTGGCGTGGTAACAACAACATTGCCAACTCTATCTTTAGCCAAATGGAGATGGAAGACCATCCTGTTCCTGCGTGGATTGTCATGAGCCCAGGTACAGGTGGTACATCTGCGACTATTGGCCGCTTTATTCGTTACCAACAACACAACACCAAGCTCTGTGTTGTAGACCCTGAGAACTCAGTGTTCCATGACTACTTCAAAACAGGTAATAAGAACTTAACAGGTAACTGTGGCAGTAAGATCGAAGGCATTGGTCGTCCACGCGTCGAACCTAGCTTCATTCCTGGTGTTGTTGATGAAATGCGAACTGTACCTGATGCAGCTTCAGTCGCAACTGCGCATTGGTTAGAAAAAATTCTTGGCCGTAAGGTCGGCGCATCAACCGGCACAAACCTTTACGGTGTGCTGCAGTTGGCAAGTGAAATGAAACAGCGCGGTGAGAAAGGTTCAATTGTCACATTACTATGTGATAGTGGTGAACGTTACCTAGACACATACTACAACCCTGAATGGGTCAAAGAAAATATTGGTGACTTGCAGCCATACCTAACCAAGCTGGAAGTGTTCGAGACAACTGGCCAAATCAACGAATAATACCAATCGGGATAAATAGGTGATCAAATAATCACAACGTCAGCACTGGCTTAAACAAAAACCGCGACTTCTAGTCGCGGTTTTCTTTTCATGAGCGGCTTATTTCTTTTGGCGCGCTTCGAACGCAGCCAATTGCTCTGGTGTCGCTTTTGGCTGATGGTTTTGCTTCCACTCATCGTAAGTCATGCCGTAAACACGTTCACGAGCATCATCAATATCTAAATCATGGCCTTGGTTGTCAGCTTCCGCCTTGTACCACTTACTAAAACAGTTTCGGCAAAAGCCCGCTAGGATCATCAGGTCAATGTTTTGCACATCCTTATTTTCATCTAAGTGTGCAAGCAAACGACGAAATGCCGCTGCGTCGAGTTTGTCTTGTTCTTCTTGTGAAAGGTTTTTGTATTTAAATTCAGCCACTTTACGTACCTTATTGTTATATCGTTTTCCATCTCTATCCTAACAAGGGATCCTTGCTAGGCTCAAATACAAAAACGCCCAAGTGGTTAACTCGGGCGTTTGTATAATTAAGATGAGCGATTAGCCTTGGATGCCAACAATCAACCATGGTGCATTCGGTGCAGTCAGGTCACGCTCTAGATGCCAGATATCGGTAATATCTTCTTCGACACCTTCAGCTGCATCACGGTAACGACCACTGAATTGCAAGCTAAGCTGAGCTTTAGTCGCGTCATGATCAGCACGAACAATTTCCGCATCAACGTACATAACTTCAGTGTGCTGGTCGCCATCTAGCTTAGCTCGCTCAGACTTAAGGTCTTCAAACAAGCTTGCTGATACGTACTCTTCAATGGTGTCTAGTTGGTTGTGGTTCCACGCACCTTGCAGGGTACGGTAGTGCTCACGTGAACCGTTGATAAACGCCGCTTGGTCGAAACCCGGTGGGTAGTTATGTGGTACATCACTTTGTGCACCGAACCCGAACCCACCACTTTGAGGCGCATTTTGTGGCTGTTCAAAGTTTTGAACATTTGGCTGTTCAAATTTAGGCGATTGTCCGCCAAACGCAGGCTGCTGACGTTGCTGGTTCATACTGCCCTGTTTAGCTCCAAGCATTGAACGCATCAGCTTGAAGATTACAAATGCAATAAGACCCATGATCAGAATATCCATAAATTGGATACCTTCAAATGCGCCGCCGAAGAACGCAGCTAGCAAGCCACCAGCAAGTAGACCACCAAGCAGACCGCCCATTAGGCCTTTCTTGCTTGAGCTTTGCGTTTTGTTTGTTTGATCTTTACCAATCGTATTGGTGTTTTGTTGCTGTTGTTTAGGTGCAGGCGCCGTCTTAAAGCTTTTGCCAAAAGATTTACCGCCACCAAACTTTTTAGCCTCAGCGATTGGGGTAATCGCCACCGAGACCATCAGCAGTGCAACAAGGGAAAAAAGTCGTTTCATGTTGTGCCTTTTGTTTCTATCAAGGTAATGAATTTATACTTATCTAGTCATAGTAACGCTAGCCCGTCTATATTCAAAATAAAACGTTTCATATACATGTATCAGAATATTGCAAATAATAGCTATGTCAGTTGACGCTAGACGGGCGCACTCATAGAATATTGAACAATGTTCTTTTTTGAAAAATAACCATGGCCCGTAGAAACGATCATACCCGTGAAGAGCTTGTTGCTCTTACACTCAGCACCGTTAAAGAGTTTTTAGCAACCAATTCGCACCACGATTTAAGTTTGCGAAAGATTGCGACGATGATCGGCTATGTCCCAAGTACCTTGGTTAATGTATTCGGTAATTATAATTTACTGCTGCTACATGCCGTTGCTCAAACGCTGGATGAGCTGTCTAAAGAAGCAAGTACGGTCGTCAACCAAAGTGACGCACCAAAGACGGCACTGTATGAGCTTGCCTACTGTTATCATGATTTTGCCCAAAGACACCCACATCGTTGGCAGTTGATTTTTGAGCATAATATGAACGGCGAGCCTCTACCAGAATGGCAGTCAGATCGTATCGATTCTATGACGGGGATGTTGGAACATCTGCTTCAAGCACTCGCTCCTCATCGTAGTGAAGCGGAAGTTCTGCAAGCAAGCCGTGTTTTATGGTCTGGCGTTCACGGCATCACACTGCTTAGTGTGGACGATAAGTTTTTTGCCGCAGAACCTATTGATGGCAAAGAGCTCATTGAAAACTTGCTGTCTAACTACCTCGCGAACTGGTAAATCCAAAGGGATTAAGGATATTCATGGCGAACACCCAACGTTCTCTGCTAGGGCAAAGACGATTTTTGCCCTACTTCATCACCCAGTTCTTTGGGGCGTTTAACGACAATATTTTTAAAAACGTTCTTCTATTATTTGTCGCCTTTGCGGGAGCTGGCGCACTACCTGTCTCAAGCAACTTGTTTATCAATCTGGCTGCGGGCCTTTTCATTCTTCCCTTTTTTCTCTTTTCCGCTTCAGCTGGTGTACTTGCAGATAAATATGAAAAGTCATGGTTTATCCGTAAAGTAAAACTGGCTGAAATTGGCATCATGTGTCTTGGCGCGATTGGCTTCATTACTGAAAGCTATGTGATCTTACTCATTTTGCTATTTTTAATGGGCACTCAATCAGCTTTCTTTGGCCCAGTGAAGTACGCCTTGCTCCCTCAGCAGCTTAAAGCTGATGAGCTGGTTCCTGGAAACGCATTGGTCGAAACGGGCACTTTTCTCGCAATTCTTCTCGGCACTTTAGGCGCGGGAATCATCGCGTCTGCCGAAAGTGCAAAATACGTCGCAGCAATTTGTGTCATAGTCTTCGCGCTATTGGGTTACTTGTCGAGTCGCTCTATCCCTGAAGCCCCAGCAAGCGCGCCCGATCTTCAGTTCCGTTGGCAGCCAATCAAACAAACTAAGAAAACCATCGCCATAGCCAAAGCTGATCGCACTATTTTCCAGGCACTTATGGCTATTAGCTGGTTCTGGTTCTTAGGAGCGGCTTACCTGACACAGTTTCCCAACTTCACTAAGCTTCACCTTAACGGCAGTGAGAGTGCGGTTTCTTTTCTACTTGCGCTGTTTTCTGTTGGTATCGCCATTGGTTCTCTTGCGTGTGATAAGTTATCTAACCACCGCATCGAAGTAGGGATTGTGCCGCTCGGCAGTTTAGGTATTACCATTTTTGGTGCCCTCATGGCGACGTCTGTCCCTGAGTCGTTACCGACATTTGAAAGCTTCAGCGAGTTCCTTGCTCATCAAGCTCTCTGGCCTGTGTTCGCATACCTATTATTACTTGGTATGTCAGGGGGGATCTTCATCGTTCCTTTGTACGCAATGATGCAGCAACGGGCGAAACCAAGTGAACGTGCTCAGGTCATCGCTGGATTGAATATCTATAATTCGCTCTTTATGGTCGGTAGCGCCGTATTAGGAATTATCTGTTTAACCGTCTTTGAGCTCAGCATTCCTCAACTCTTCCTGCTACTGTCTGTGATGAACTTGTTGGTTGCCGTCTATTTGTGTTTGCAAGTACCGATCTTTGTCGTACGTTTTGTGATGTGGGTGCTGACCCATACGATGTATCGCGTCACTCATAAAAACCTCCATCACTTGCCAGAAAAGCAAGGAGCACTATTGGTCTGCAATCATGTCAGTTACATGGATGCTTTACTGCTCAGCGCTGTGTGCCCACGCCTAATTCGCTTCGTAATGGAAGAAGACTACGCAAACCTGCCTCCCCTTAAACGTTTTCTCAATCGCGCAGGGGTCATTCCAATCTCGGCAACGAATCGGCGTTCAATTGTGCGAGCATTCGGCGAGGTTGAACAAGCACTGGCTGATGGGCATATTGTCTGCATTTTTCCCGAAGGTCGACTCACCTCAGACGGTGAAATGAACGAGTTTATGCGCGGTATGGATCTAATTCTAAAACGCAGCCCTGTCCCAGTGATTCCCATCGCTCTAAAAGGCATGTGGGGAAGCTATTTTAGTCGTTATAAGGGCTCTGCGTGTAAAGGGCTTCCAACGCGGTTTTGGTCAAAAATAGAGATTGAAGCAGGCGAGCCGGTACCTGCAGATATGGCGTCGACAAAGAGCATGCATGAAAAAGTATCTAACTTACGTGGTGATTGGCGTTAAGCGCTGATTTTGGTCTCTAAGTAAGATTGCTAATGAGCGTTCAATTTTTCTGAACGCTCGTTCAATACAACCCACTCTCTTTATCAAATCGAGT
The DNA here is from genome assembly GCF_013114545.1 of Vibrio sp. RE86. Classification (GTDB taxonomy): domain Bacteria; phylum Pseudomonadota; class Gammaproteobacteria; order Enterobacterales; family Vibrionaceae; genus Vibrio. Next base: position 47,878 of record NZ_VTXI01000004.1, read on the forward strand.
TCGCTAAAATACAGGCTAACTTTATTTTAGGTATTTAACCTCGCTACACGACTTATAATGAAAAACATTAAACACCAATTGCCTTTCTGGTTTGCGCTTGCGTTCTGCTTAACACCTATGGTCTCATCTCCGACTGCTTTGGTGATCGGTTTTTTTCTCGCCTCTTTAGGTCTGGTACCAACGCAATTTAATCTGGCCAAACTGACTAAGAAATTACTCGCTTACTCTATCGTTGGTTTAGGTTTCGGCATTCAATTTGAACAAGCCCTATCGGTAACTTCAGATGGTATTGGGCTTATTATTGCGACTATATTTGGTACTTTGATCATTGGTTGGTGGGTAGCAAAAGGGATTGGACTGAACAAAGAGACGGGATACCTCATCTCATCAGGGACAGCCATTTGTGGTGGCAGTGCCATTGCGGCGGTTTCTCCTGCAATCAACGCAAATGATGAACAAATCGGATTGTCGCTGGCTACTGTCTTTGTCCTGAATTCTGTGGCTCTGTTTGTGTTTCCTGTGATTGGCCATGCTCTCAACCTTGATCAGCATACTTTTGGAACATGGGCTGCAATCGCCATTCACGACACGTCATCGGTAGTGGGAGCAGCATCAGCGTATGGTGAGGAAGCACTCACGACCGCGACTACACTAAAGTTAGCCCGCGCATTATGGATTATTCCTATCGCTCTTTTTAGTGCTGTTCTATTCCGAAGTGAATCGAAGAAGATCACCATTCCTTACTTCATCTTCTTCTATTGCGCAGCGATCGCCTTCAGTGATTTTCTTCCGCAGTTTGAGCTGGTTTACCAAGGCATTTTCGACGTTGCGAAACGCGCGTTAGTGGTGTGTCTGTTCTTGATTGGGTGTGGCATTTCAGTAGAGAAACTGAAATCAGCAGGACCTAAGCCATTAATGTTTGGTGTGTCATTGTGGATTGCAATATCAACGTCATCCCTCGCTTGGCTGACACTCGCTTAATTCTCTTTTAAGCCTTGTTGCAACTTTCTGCTTTTCTGGTGCTTGTAGTTAACACCAATCGCTATCACCAGTAAAAAAGCAGAAAGTTCAGCCAGTGCTCTGACTAAACCTTCACTATATATCGCCACAACGATCTGCAAAAGTACCGCTGTTACTAACGCCAGCTTTATCATTCTTATTCCAATATCCCTATACCGATAGGCTCTATTATGAAATAGGGATATAAGAATGATAAATTCACATTTGGACTATGAAATTTCGAAATTAACTAAGCTTGTTTCGCTGTTCAACCAGCCACTCTTTTACCGCTTTTCGAGAGACTTTAATTCCACCTTCCGTCAACGCCTTAGGCATCTCATAGTAAGCGATTGGCCACTTGAATTTGGTCAGTTTACTCTTCAAGTTTGGTTCTATATTTTCGGTAGAGAGAGATTTAGAACAAACAACAACAGCCACAGGTCGATGACCGTATTCTTCATCTTCAATAGGAACAACCACCGCTTGTTCTATCCCCTCTAGTTGCACTAAAGCGGATTCAACCTCTTCACAGTGAATGTTTTCCCCACCAGAGATAAACTGATTGTCGGCACGTCCAATGATGTTAAGTTCACCGTCAATCCATTCACCGAGATCTTTAGTATCAAACCACCCGTCTTGAGTAAGCGGCGTAATCACCCCTTGATTGTAGTAACCCGATGCCAACGTTTCACCAGAGATAAAGATTCGCTGATTTTCTAATCGTACTTCCCTTTTTGGTAACACAAAACCTGCACTGTATCTCTCATCAATTTGTTTTGCCGTGACAGTTGAAGCCGCTTCTGTCATGCCATATCCAAGCCAAGTCTCTATGCCCAACTCTGATGCTTGTTGTGACAAGGCTAGAGGTACATGACTGCCCCCAAGCAAGACATGGGTTAGAGAGAGTGACGTTTTCGCATCTAACAACCGTTTTAGCTGCGTCGGCACCAGCGAAGCATGGGTAACGCCTTGTATGTCATGTTCAAGGTGACCTGTTCCGAGCTTTAGAGTTGCCCCACTAAATAGCCAGCGGTAGACAATCGCCAGCCCAGATACGTGATACATTGGTAGACTGAGCAGCCAGCTGTCTCCCTGCTTATAGGAAAAACGTTCCAACAACCCAGAAGCAGAGTTTAGGTGCTGCCTTGAGGTATGAACAACCGCTTTAGGGTTGCCTGTTGAGCCCGAGGTAAAGACAATTGAAGCCAATTGGTTTTGTTTGTACTGCGAATTCGCCCCACTGACTTTTGACTCACTATACTCAATAGTATTGAACTGCCCCAAAGTTCCTTCGCTATCTTTAACCCAAATATAAGCGGTTTTATTTCCGTATAAGGTCTTCAGCTTCGCTTTTAATTCATCAGGAGACTGAGGCATAGTCAGTGAGCAGAGGGCTCCGAGTTCTAGACAAGCTAAGTAGATAAATAGCTGTTCAACGCTGTTTTTACCAACACAAGTGAGAAGGCTACCCTGCCCTATACCTTGTTCTTGTAAACCGCGGGCAACAGCAAATACCTGCTCTTGCAGTTGCTGCCAACTATACGTTTTTTCAGAGGTGATTAACGCGCATAAAGATGGGCTCAATTGAGCCCACTGTTGTATTGGTGACGGTTGTCGGTCTGTCATTAGGATTGCCACAATAACGCTTGTTCTGACAGTTTAGCGACGGGTAGGTCACATCCCGGCCATGCGGTTTCCAGTTGCTGCGCAAATAGACCCACGGTGTCTAAACCCGGCACTTCATCTGGAAGCTGCCAATGTGCAAAGCGAGCAAGTTGCGTTAGCGCGAGGCTTGATTCAATACTTGAGCTGATGACAGCCTTGATTCCAAGTGCATTGGCTTTGTTGATCAATTGGATGCATTTCTCAACAGAGCCGATCAAAGTAGGTTTAATCACAATCGCCTTGGCACCGTTTAAATCTTCTAACTTGAAGTCATCTTTGCGAATCGCATGTTGAAGCGTCTCATCCCAAGCAATCGCGATACCCGTATCGATAGCAAACGAGAAGCTATCTCCCGGAACTTTACACGGCTCTTCGATGAAAGCGATGCGGCCTCTTAAAGACGGAGCGATTTTCTTGGCAAACTGCTGCGCTTTTTCAGCGGTCCATGCTCGATTTGCATCCAAGCGAAGTGTTAAATCTGGAATCGATTCAAGGAACAAACTGACCAACATGCCATCACGAATTGGCTCATAAAGACCCACTTTGATCTTGGCAACTTTTTGACCTGTCATTGCATTGAGCTTTGGCAACAGCTCGTCAGGATCTCCTGAACATAGAGGAGCGGCTTGATACGTTCCTTGCTCAGGCAGTTGTTTAGTCAACTCTAGCTGAGCCATTGAAAGACCGAATGCCACGGATGGGTATAGCTCGTCTAGCGCAAGTTCGTGGCCTTGAGACCAAAGCTCTAATTGCTCGACAAGCTGTGAGTAAGCGTCATCCATCGTTTCAATACTGAAACCAGGCAACGGGGCTATCTCACCGCGGCCAATATCGCCATTTTCTGACAGCTCAACAACAAAGCCTTCACGATGTTTCAACCTTTGTTCACGCAGTATCACGCCACTGTCCATCGGCAATTCATAGCGATACAGTTTGGCTGATCTCATAGCATTATCCCTTTTTAATTTATCAATAATGGACAAGTTGTAGATAGGTTTCTAAGCCAGAATGTCGATAGCTAGGAGAAGGCGCGGAGTTTATGAACATAAATGAGCACCTTCGACAACGCTAGCGGCATTCTGGCGACGAAAACTATTGCAAATTAAGGGTTGCGTGGAAACTTATTGAAGTCCGGACGGCGCTTTTCGTTAAACGCATTACGACCTTCCTGACCTTCTTCTGTCATGTAGAACATCATCGTTGCATTGCCTGCTAGCTCTTGAAGACCCGCTTGACCATCACAGTCGGCATTCAGCGCGGCTTTAAGACAACGTAGCGCCATAGGACTGTGTTGAAGCGTTTCACGACACCAGCGAACCGTTTCACGTTCTAGCTCTTCGATAGGCACAACGGTATTCACTAATCCCATATCCAGTGCTTCTTGAGCATCATAGAAACGGCATAAGAACCAAATTTCACGCGCTTTTTTCTGGCCGACAATACGAGCCATGTAAGATGCGCCCCAACCGCCATCAAATGACCCCACTTTCGGGCCTGTTTGACCAAACTGAGCATTTTCAGCGGCAATCGTCAGGTCACACATCATATGAAGTACGTGACCGCCGCCCACAGCCCAACCGGCTACAGATGCAATCACTGGCTTTGGACATGTACGAATTTGACGTTGGAAATCCAATACGTTTAGGTGGTGCGTACCTGAATCATCTTGGTAGCCGCCGTAGTCGCCACGGATCTTCTGGTCACCGCCTGAACAAAACGCCTTTTCGCCAAGGCCTGTCAAAATGATCACGCCTACGCCTTCGTCGTAACGTGCGTCAGCCAGTGCGTTAATCATCTCTTTAACGGTTTGTGGTCGGAAAGCATTGCGTACTTGAGGACGCGCAATAGTGATTTTCGCGATGCCATCTGCCGATTTGTGGTACTGAATATCTTCATATTCACCGGTGCAGTCATTCCAGTTTACTGGTGCGTATAGTTCTTCTTCTGAGATACCGACTGTTTTTGCCATGGTGATTCCTGTTTGTTTACTTACTGGCTCAACGTATCAAAGTGATTGATAAGCTGAGCTTTTACGATGCCCGCAAAAGCCTGTGGCTGTTCAACATGAACATTGTGCCCCGCTTTCGCGACTCGGCTAAAAGACAAACCGCTTCGTTCGGCCAACTGACTAAACTTATTGTCTTCTTCGCCACATATATAATGGGTTTCAACGCCCGACCGCTTTAAGCCATCGAGCAAATACTCTTGTTTGGATAGCGATGTTGCTTCAAGCATCTCTGCGACCGCATGACCAAGGTTAGCACTGCGTTTAGCGATCAGTTTTTGTCTTTGCTCATGGTTTAGTGAACTAAACACGCTCTGCTGATACCAATCGCTCAACACCTGTTCAATGGGTTCAACACGAAATCTGTGTGCCCATTGTTGGTCATTGGTCCATCGCTGTTGTTTTTGCTGATCATTTTGCAGACCAAAGTTGCCCCCTTCGACGATCAGCAGTTGGATATTCAGGGATGCAAAGTAACCCAACGCAACACCTGACATTGCTATACGGCCACCCAACGAATAGCCAACCAATACTATAGGTCGCTCTGAACAGACTTGGGTAAGCAGAGTGTCAGATATTTGATCACAACACTGCTTAAAGTCAGAACATGCTTGAGCAACGCTCTGCCCATGACCTGCCAAATCAATCGACATAGAGGGGTATTCATCAAGCAGATCGCTTACCTGTTTCCAATCTTTGCCCGAACCAAGCAGGCCATGAAGATAAACAATCAAAGGTCGTGAAGTGTCGTTAAATGTTTTGTTGATCTGACTATAAAGCATGGACTTGTTGGATCAGTTCTTTGAGCTGCGCGGAAGCTTGTTCAGGTGGGGTTTGAACTTCAACAATTAACGCCCCTTCTCCCTCTAGCAGATGATGGTTAACGCGCTCTTTATATGCATCGAGCGTTTCTGGTTTACTGTAGCCAAGCTTGAATTGCTTCGCCGCAAACTCAAAGTCATAGCCATGTGGCATCTGATACAGAGATTGTTTTTGTTCTTGAGGAACAGGCAAGAGATCGAAAATCGCGCCACCATCATTGTTCGTCACCACAATGACCACAGGCGTTGTTTGTTTCGTTAGCAGCGCCAGAGAATTGAGATCATAGAGTAATGACGTATCACCAATGAATACCACGGTTGGGGCTTGATTGGCGCTAACTACGCCGCTTGCCGTTGCAATAAGGCCATCAATCCCCGAAGCACCGCGGTTACTGTAAACCGAGTAATTATCAACGCTAGAGAACATGTCCACTAGGCGGACAAACAGACTATTGCCTAAAAACAACTGAGAGCTGTTTGGTAAGTCATTCATACTCAAGGCTAAGCTTATCTCGCTTAATGGTGCAGAGGCAGCCAAGTGCAATTGTGCCAAGCTGGATACCTGCTCAGCTAGACCATTGAGTTCATCCCCCCAGCCAGACTGTGAGTTTAACAACGGCGGTAATGTATCTTGAGCCTGCTCAATCCAATTGCCAATGCTGGCGAGATGGTGAGTTTGCATTAAATGGGATTGGTTGTTTCTTGAGGAGCTAGCATCCACATAATGATAAGTTGCAGCTCGTTCCTCTACTTGTTTTTCTAACCAATGATTGAAGCGTTTAGAGACGATTCTAGAGCCAAACTGCAGTATGGTTTCACACTGATTTAAGCATTGAGAAAGCGCTGAGTTTTGCAGCCAAATATCGTAGTGCGCCCAATTAGAGGTCAAGCCAGATTGAGGGTCACACAATAAAGGCCAGCCGAGCTTTTCCGCCAACGCTTTCGCTTTATGAGCCTCGACCAAACTGATACTACCTAAAACAATCACCCCTTTGCGTGTAAACAACTCTCCCGCATCTATTGGCGCAACCGCCTGCTGAACTAACTGCTTAGTGTATGGCTTACTGGTTGAGTGCCACGAACCTAACTGGTCGATATAATTTTGATAGATCGCTTTAGGCTCTTTGCTGTACAACGGCTCAGGGAACGGGCAATTAATATGAACGGCTGAACCAGATTTCTGTTGTTCGAACATCAAGTGATCAATGGAGGTCAACAGCCATTTAAGAGGCACATTCAAAGACGGACTAGGCAGCTCCAATGAACCAAGCACATGGTCAGAAAAAATACCTGACTGATTGATCGCTTGGTTTGCCCCGCACCCTATTAATTCAACAGGTCTATCGGCAGTGAGCACCACCAGCTTTTCCCCCGTCAACTTAGCTTCCGCAATGGCAGGCAGCAAGTTTGCAACAGCCGTACCCGAGGTCACAATCACTGCCACTGGCTTTTGACTCGCCTTAGCTAACCCTAAAGCGAAAAAACCTAATCCGCGCTCATCGAAGTGGGTGTGCAAAATCAGCTTTGAGTTTTCGTCCGCTTCTAACGTTAATGGCGTAGAGCGCGAGCCCGGTGCAATACAGACATCATGGATACCAAAGCGACTGAGCTCTTCAAGTAAGGTCTGGCTCCAGATTCGGTTAATCACGGCTTGCTGTAAGGGTGTAGATTGGTCACTCATTTAAGAAGCGACTCCTAACGGTGGATGATTGGAAATCAAAGAGAGCAAAGTCGACATTTTTTTATCTAGCTCTTGCCATTCGTGGTCAGCGACGGAGCCTGGCACAATGCCTGCACCAGCAAATAGCTGAACTTGGTCTTCAAGGACCAAGGCGCTGCGAATCGCGACACAAAATTCGGCCTTTTGGTGGCTAATAAACCCCATCGAACCTGCATACCAGCCACGCGCGAAAGGTTCATTTTCTTGAATAAACGCCATCGACTCTTCACGAGGCAGTCCTGCTACTGCGGCGGTAGGTTGAAGCGCGCCAAGCAGTTGAACGCCATTGATACCTTTGTGCAAATGCGCATGAATACTGCGCTTCAAATGCTGCACTTTGCGCAGACGAACAAGCCGAACATCTTGCTCAACATGCACATCATCAGAGTAAGGTACTAAGCGATCAATAATATCATCTACGACATATTGGTTTTCATTGAGGTTCTTTGTATCACTTGCCAGCCAATTTGCCAGTTCCATGTCTTGGCTAGCATTGCTTCCACGGCCGATTGTACCCGCCAGCGCTTCTGTGTAGAGCTCCTGCCCCTGTCGAGAGTATAAGCGTTCAGGAGTTGACCCAATAAAGCTGTGCTTTTTATCCAAAGCGAGTAAGAAGTGGAAGCTATGATGGTTGTTCAGGTAGCTTGATTTAAGCAGTTGCGCCGCACATAAGGGTCTATCAAGCGTTACTGCGCTCTTTCTGGCTAGCACCACTTTTTTGAATTGATTATTTTCGATGCCTTGCAGCACCTTATCGACTAACTCAGTCCATTGAGATTGAACAGGCGTGTGCTCTATATGTTCGATATGAGCGGACACAGGAAGAAGCGTAGAAACCTCAAACTTTAATTTGTGCAGTGCGGCTAAGGTGCGGTGTTTTTCTGCTGTCAGGTTGACCGCCAATGACCAAGAGTCATCGAAGCGAATCAGTTCGACCTGAGGCAGAAAGAAGAAAGAAGACATACAGCGGCGATTCTTTCCAGTTTGTCCATCGAAAGATCGCCCACCCCAGATACGCTGGTCATCAGCCAGAATGGTATAAGCCGGCGCAGGGTCAACAAAAGTATGCAGTTGACCTAGTGCAACGACTTCTTCACGCGTATCACGTGATTGCCAGTAAAACTTAGGAAATAGCGGCTGCGCCTCTAGCCAGTCTATAAACGCAAAGTCAGGTTTTTCCTCAAGAACTTGAACCAGACGGTTTACACCATCTTCCGCATCCTTTACGCGTTCAATCAGTTCAGTAACGGCTTGATGAAAGTATGACAAATCAGCCTCGTATGCATAAGGGTTATTATTCTATTTTAACTTGCTACTCTATTAATAGCCCTTACTCAAATCAAGGTTGCAATCAATGTTTTGCAAAATCCTGTGATAGCAAACGTGCTACAAGGGCTTTATTGTTGTTATCTCAGTAGATTTTTATTCTAAGTAACCTCTTTTTGAGTTACTTTAATAAAGAAATTCAATAATTTTTAGGTTTTATTCAATGCAAAATATCGGGATGTCGTCAAAACTCGACAATGTCTGCTACGACATTAGGGGTCCTGTACTCAAACATGCTAAGCGCATGGAGGAAGAGGGGCATAAAATACTGAAGTTAAACATCGGTAACCCCGCCCCATTTGGCTTCGACGCCCCAGACGAAATTTTGGTTGATGTAATTCGAAACCTTCCTACTTCACAGGGTTACTGTGATTCGAAAGGTATCTACTCTGCACGTAAAGCCGTAGTACAACATTACCAGCGCAAAGGCATTCGTTCTTTAGATGTTGAAGATGTATACGTAGGAAACGGCGTTTCAGAGCTAATCGTAATGGCGATGCAAGCACTGCTTAACAATGGCGACGAAATGCTTGTACCAGCGCCTGATTATCCTCTTTGGACAGCCTCTGTTGCGCTCTCGGGCGGTAAAGCGGTTCACTACATTTGTGATGAAGAAGCCGACTGGTATCCAGACCTTGATGATATTAGAAGCAAAATCACGCCAAAGACTCGTGGTATTGTTCTCATTAACCCGAACAACCCTACTGGCGCGGTTTACAGCCGAGATTACTTGCTAGAAGTGATTGAGATTGCTCGTCAGCATAAACTGATCATCTTTGCCGATGAAATCTACGACAAAGTGCTTTACGACGGCGCTACTCATACCTCGGTGGCGACATTAACAGAAGATGTGTTGGTCGTAACGTTTAACGGCCTATCTAAGGCATACCGTGTATGTGGCTTTCGCGGCGGTTGGATGTTCTTAACCGGCCCGAAACACCAAGCGCAAGGCTATATAAACGGTCTGGATATGCTCTCTTCCATGCGTTTGTGTGCCAACGTTCCTATGCAGCATGCAATCCAAACAGCATTAGGCGGTTACCAAAGTATTAATGAGTTGATTCTGCCAGGTGGTCGTCTGCTTGAACAACGAGACCGGGCTTGGGAGCTGATTAACCAGATCCCTGGAGTGTCTTGTGTGAAGCCTAAAGGGGCGATGTATCTATTCCCGAAAATTGACACCAAGATGTACAACATCAAAGATGACCAAAAAATGGTGCTCGACTTCCTCGTTCAAGAGAAAGTGCTGCTCGTACAGGGAACTGGCTTCAACTGGCCTAAACCTGACCACTTCCGCATTGTGACGTTGCCACACGTCGAAGACCTTGAGCTGGCGATTGGTCGTTTTGAACGCTTCTTATCGACTTACAGCCAGTAGTAATTAAGTCCGTTCTTTCATATGCTTAAAGGGTGCTCATTGAGTGCCCTTTTCTAATTTTGGAGGAAAGTAATGTCACAAGAACATCCTAGTGAAAGCCACTTCTTCGCCCACCTTGCTCGTATGAAGCTCATTCAGCGTTGGCCATTAATGCGCTCGGTTTCAACAGAAAACATCTCTGAGCACAGCCTACAGGTTGCCTTTGTCGCTCACGCCCTTGCTGTCATCAAAAACAAAAAGTTTGGCGGCGATCTCAATCCAGAAAGAATCGCGATCTTGGGTATGTACCACGATACCAGCGAAGTGTTGACGGGTGACCTTCCAACGCCAGTCAAATACTACAACCCTGAAATTGCCAAAGAATATAAGAAGATAGAAGCGGCTGCCGAACAAAAGTTGCTCTCGATGTTGCCTGAAGAATTTCAAGAAGACTTCGCTCCATTTCTGGTATCAACAGCGGCTCATAAAGAAGATGCATCCATTGTTAAGCAAGCCGATACGATTTGCGCTTACTTAAAATGCTTAGAAGAACTCAGTGCGGGCAACCATGAATATGCACTGGCTAAAAAGCGTTTAGACGTCACTCTCAAGGAACGCAGCAGCCCAGAGATGGATTACTTCCTTAATGTGTTTGCGCCAAGCTTTGAACTCTCTCTGGATGAAATCAGCTAATTCGCGTGCTTTGCCGTCAATGCCTTGCAGTGGCATTTGTATAAGTGTACGGTAAGAAAAAAGATAAGGGAGTACACCTATGACGTTTAAAATCAGCGAGTTATGGGCAGAACGACATGATGATGAGCATAAGCTGCGTCGTGATGACCATCGTAGCCCTTTTCAGCGCGATCGTGCGCGTATCTTACATTCTGCTGCATTTCGCCGCTTACAAGCGAAAACGCAAGTCCACGGTAACAGTTTTGATGACTTCCACCGCACCCGTCTGACCCACTCTCTTGAAGCCGCTCAGCTCGGTACAGGTATTGTCGCTCAAATTAAGAAGAAACAACCCGAGTTTCGTGACTTACTGCCCAGTGACAGTTTGATCGACTCTCTCTGCCTTGCCCATGATATCGGCCACCCACCTTATGGTCACGGTGGTGAAGTCGCACTTAACTATATGATGCGTGACCATGGAGGGTTCGAAGGCAATGCTCAAACATTCCGTATTGTCGCCAAACTCGAACCTTACACTGAACACTTTGGCATGAACTTAGCTCGCCGCACACTACTTGGCCTGCTCAAGTATCCGGCGTTGATTAGCCAAACACGTGCGACTGCTCTTGCGCCTATCCCTTCGCATCAGCGAAAACTAAAAGCAAGTGATTGGTCACCAGCCAAAGGTTTGTATGACTGCGACAATAAATCATTTGAATGGGTTTTAGAGCCACTGGATGAAGCAGACAAAGCACTCTTTAGCCAGATGCGCGAGGAAATCTACAATGACCACCAACACAAGAAAACGCGCTACAAGTCCATTGACTGTTCCATTATGGAACTTGCTGATGACATCGCATACGGAGTGCATGATTTAGAAGATGCCTTAGTGCTTGGTATGGTCAATCGACATCAATGGGTCGAAGGTGCCGCAAGCTCATTAGCTGAGTGTGGCGACCCTTGGTTTGAAAAGCACATTGCTTCTATTTCTGAGATGCTATTTGCAGGCACTCATTATCAGCGTAAAGATGCAATCGGCGGGATGGTAAACGCACTCCTCACCAGTATTTCCGTCAAGCCCGTCGATGCGCCGTTTAAAAGCGACCTGCTGGCATTCAACGCGGTGCTTGAGCCTTCAATGGCCAAAGCTTTAGATATTCTAAAACGCTTTGTCAGTGAGTACGTGATTCAAGTTCCGCACGTTCAAGTGGTCGAATATAAAGGTCAACAGATCATAATGGATGTTTTCGAAGCCTTGAGTGCTGACCCAGAAAGGCTTCTACCTATCCAAACTCGTCAGCAGTGGCTAGGCAAAGAAGACGAGAGCGCCGGCTATCGCGTTATCGCCGACTACATTTCATCCATGACTGACGGCCATGCTCAAAGGCTTCATCAACAGCTATTCTCTTCTCTATGATCAAGTTCAGCGTCAGAGTCCACCCTCTGACGCTGAATACTTTTTATCACATCGTAGACTGACAGAACTCCGCTACTTTCTGTCTTAATGATTGTTTGTGGTCTTCACTAATAAAGCTCGCTGAAATGGCATTTTGTGTGAATTGCACTAACTCTTGATAACTCAACTGGTGACTCTGCGCAACCGCAACGAAGTTATCGGTCATATACCCGCCAAAGTACGCCGGATCATCGGAATTAATCGTAATACATAAGCCACGGCGAAGTAGCTCAACCAAGTTGTGATCAGACATATCTTCAAACACTTTCAGTTTGGTATTTGAGAGTGGGCAAACCGTCAAAGGCATTTGACTTTCAGCCAGTAGCTGCAAGAGATTTTCATCGTCTGAGCAACGCACTCCATGATCTACTCGGCTTACTTTGAGTAGCTCTAAGCTTTTGTAAATATTACTTGCGGGCCCTTCTTCACCCGCATGAGCCACAGTCAAAAATCCCTCTTCAATGGCTTTTTCAAACACTCGCTGGAATTTTTCAGGTGGATGACCGACTTCTGATGAGTCCAGACCAACACCAATGATTTTATCTTTATGAGACAAGGCCTCGAACAAGGTATCAAACGCACTCTCTTCATCGAGGTGGCGTAAGAAGCACATGATAATTTGGCTGCTGATCCCGAGTTGATCGCGCCCATCTTCTAATGCTCGATGAATGCCGTTTATCACTGTCGAGAAGGCAATGCCTCGTTCGGTGTGTGTCTGAGGATCAAAGAAAATCTCAGTATGAATCACATTATCTTGCTGACAACGAAGTAAATAAGCCCAAGTTAGATCGTAAAAGTCTTGCTCGCGGATCAGTACGTTCGCCCCTTGATAGTAGATATCAAGAAACGACTGAAGGTTACTGAACTGGTAGGCTTCTTTCACTTCATCAGGCGTCAAAAATGGCAATGAGATTTGATTACGCTGAGCCAGTTCAAACATCATTTCAGGCTCTAGTGACCCTTCAATATGTAAATGCAGCTCAACTTTGGGCATCTGTTGGATAAAAGTGGTTTGATTCACGCTTGCGTCTCCATTCAAATGATTGGTTCTAGCAAACGCTTTTCTCTAGAAAAGTTTCGGACATACAAAGAGAAAAGCGCTATGCACTTAACTCTTCGTAATCTGAAATTAACGGTTTCAGGTAGAGACTCCCACACCCTATCAGTGGGATTATACGAAGATCGCAAAGCTCGAAAGCTAAACGATTGCGCGCATTATATTCAGACTTTATTGGCTGTTGCAACTTCGCGCTTGGGGTTAAGTCTAGACCAATATGAAACTAAGAGAGATAGTTTTTTTCAAACACGCCGGGCGGCATCTGCTTGATTTGAAACTCAATCATCTGATTAAAAGCCTCAAGGAGTGGAGAAAAATCACGGCTTGGTTCTAACAGCGTTAAGATATGAAACCCGGCTTCAACCGTAGAGAGGCTGTTATCGCTAGGCGCTTTTCGAATGCGGTAGTTACCTTGTAAGTTCTCAGGTAAACGAATTAAAGACAAAGAGTGCAGATTGACCGATAGCTGCCACATTTTGTAGGCTTTTTTCCACGTTCCGTCGAGTAGAATGATTCGCACTTTTTCACCTTCAGACACGCGTGCCGCCACACTCTGGTGCGATATTGCTTCTTCTCCGGGGTAAAGAACGAAATGCTGGTAAGAATCGTCATCAAGCAGCTGGTTAAGCTTGTCATCGGCAGTAAAGTCTTCACCAACAAAACAGTAACTGTTAGCAAGGGATAGGTTGAGAATTCGCGCTGTCCCCATCGGACGATTCGTCTCGCTGTGATGTTGGAGGATGATCAGCTCAACATTCGATGTTAGGCTTTGTATCCACTCACAAATACACGCTTTGAGTGATTTTCCACATTGAGAACAGTATCGGGACATAGTGTGCGCTTATTTCTATTGTTGATCGCAGTCAGCGTTACTTGCTTAGCTTTGCAATTTGAGCCAATGGCTTCGCTGGTTAATTGGCATCGCTACCTAATTTTAGACGGCCAATGGTGGCGCATCCTATCAGGAAACTTTACCCATACCAACTTTGCCCACCTTGGAATGAACTTAGCAGGGCTTTGGGTCATCAGCTACATCTTTAAACCGAGTGAGAGAACATTGCTTGCCTTACTGCTTACCATTGGGGTGTCTGTTGGGCTGCTTAACTTCTTGAGTGACATGAAGGGTTACGTTGGGCTGTCAGGTCTACTACACGGATTATTCGCTTACTTTGCACTGCAAGAGAGTTTAAACGGACGTAAAAGTAGTTGGCTACTGGTTTTAGGGGTCATAGCTAAGGTAACTTGGGAGATGACTGTTGGCGCTTCACAATCCACTAGCGATTTGATTAATGCGCGAGTTGCGGTTGAAGCTCACCTGTTTGGCGTAGTGTCTGGTTTTGCATTGGCTTTGTTTTACAAGTTTGCTTCTAACTATACAAAAAAGTAACCACTTTCTTGCACGTTAAGTGCGTATTTCAACGTATTACTTACACTCATTCCGGCCGATAATTGACTATTTAATAGATATTTTACTAGACGAAATATCATAAAATTTGGTTAACTATACACAAAGGATTTATATTTATGCAATGAAATGCAAATAGAGAACAAAAGCTTCTACTCTAGATTAACTCAAAGCCCCTACCTCGCGGGTATCTGCCATGTTTTTATTCGGCTACTCCCGATATCGATTATTTCAGCCTTTTTATTGCTGCTTTCTAACGGCGTAGATCTGCTGGGCTATGACCAGTTAAGCCGCTCAATGCAATCCGCCACTGCTCTGGTCTCTCAGCTTTTCCCTATTCTGCTGATTACGTTCTATTCACAGACTATCGCAAGTTTTAAACACCAGCTCAAAGAGGGTGTGATCATCTCGTCTTTGGTCAGTTACTTCCTTGTCTGCTTGCAGTGGGATCTGATTTCGAGCGACATGATTGTTCCACCAAATACCTTTTTAGCCATCTGCATTCCTATCGCCGTTAGTTTCGTTCAACAAAAGCTGAGTCGTTTTAATGTTAAAGCCGATAAGTCGCTTCCCTCGGTGGTTGAATCGTCATTGCAGTTAGTTGTCCAATGCATCGCGACTGTCCTTTGTGTTGTTTTTATCAGCACAGTCCTAAACCATCTGACGCTGCGCTATATCCCTTTTAACTCTTTGTTGCCCGAGCTTGATCCGAACTCTCTGGTTGATGCTGTGCTTTATGAACTCGTGCGAAATCTATTATGGTCAGTGGGTATCAATGGACACGTTATTTTTTCAGCTTACAAAACCGAAATCTATCAACTGACCGAGCAAAGCCTCGCCGCGTATCATCAATTCGGCCATGAACTGCCTATTTTTACCTCTAACTTTTTTGACTTCTACAGCGGAATGGGCGGCGCGGGGAACACCTTTAGTTTAGTGCTTTGCATGCTGTTCTTTGCCAAAAACGTCATGTACCGAAAATTGGCTCTCGCCGTGTTCGTTCTTAGCTTGTTCAATATTAACGAGCCGGTGATTTATGGGCTGCCGATTATGTTTAACCCTATTATGATCCTGCCCTTCATTGTGACGCCCATTGTCGGTCTTATCATCGCTTACGTCGCCACTACTATTGGTTTGGTTCCCCCGATTTCAGAGTTAATGAGCTGGCTCACCCCTCCTTTGGTTGGTGGTTATGTCGGGACTGGCTCAATAGCGGGAATGGCACTTCAGGCAGTGATTCTGGCCGTAGGTATGATGATCTATTTGCCATTCTTCACCAAGATGGAGAAGCTTGGCAGTGATTCGGTTATCACACCTAAGCTCAACTCAGAACGCATGTTCGCGACACCTGAGGCTTACTCATTTGAACACAATCGTACTGTGGTGCCGCAACTGGAAATGAAGACACAATCTCAGCGAGTTGTCTCTGAACTTCAGGAGTCCGGCAAATTTGTTCTCTTTTACCAGCCACAGGTCGACATCAAAACGGGGCGAATCGTCTCTTTTGAAGCCCTGCTGCGTCACCAAGGTCATGATGGGCGCATTACTCCTCCGCACTTCATTGATGATTTTGCCAACTTAGGCTTACTCGCCAATCTTGATATGTGGGTGATTCAAGAGGCACTCGACAACTATCAGCACTATTCATTACAAGAAGGGCAAAAGATCTCAATCAATATCTCACCTGAAACCTTCTTAGTGACTCACTTTGCCTCCACTCTCATTCAAATGGTCGAAGCAAGCGAATTAGATGCGAAAAATCTGGAACTGGAGATCACCGAAGAACTCTTAATTAAGGATGAAACCGCGACTCAAGAAGTGCTGACGCAATTAAAAGGGTATGGTATTTCAATTGCTCTGGACGACTTTGGCTCTGGCTACTCATCTATCGGGTACCTCGCAAAATTTGAATTCGATAAGGTCAAGATTGATCGCTCATTGGTGATGAACTCCGCGACCACTCGTGGAAGAAAGCTTTTGGATCTAACCTATCAGATAGCGGCAACAAGTTGCTCCCAAGTGGTTGTTGAAGGGGTAGAAAATGAAAATGAACTCAACCTCGCACGCCAACTTGGCATACAGTTCATCCAAGGCTTTTACTTTTTTAAGCCTCAGCCGTTGGCGAAATTGCCCAACCTACTAACTTGTGAATTAAATAATTAGGTTGATGTTAGTCGGTAAAGGGCTCAGAATGGCGCCCTTTTCTGGGAGAGCCACTACGGGTTCACCCTCTGCATACTTAACTGAGAATCATATATGGGTTTTACCTCTTTAGGCCTTTCTGCACCAATCCTTAAAGCTATTGAAGAACAAGGCTATGACACGCCATCTCCTATTCAGGAACAAGCAATTCCTGCTGTTTTAGCGGGAAGAGATGTGATGGCAGCCGCGCAGACAGGTACAGGTAAAACTGCTGGCTTTACGCTTCCTATTCTTGAGCGTCTGGATAAGGGCAAACATGTGAAAGGCAACCATGTACGCGCTTTGGTACTAACGCCAACACGTGAGCTTGCTGCGCAGGTTCAGGAGAACGTATTCAAGTACAGCCGTCACCAACGCTTAACGTCGCAGGTTGTATTCGGCGGCGTTAAAGTCAACCCACAAATGATGAAGCTTCGTAAAGGTTGTGACGTTTTGGTGGCGACACCGGGTCGTCTACTCGACCTTTATCAGCAAAACGCAGTGAAGTTTGATCAACTTGAAGTGCTGGTACTGGACGAAGCTGACCGTATGTTAGATATGGGCTTTATCCGTGATATCCGTAAGATCCTTAACATTCTGCCAAAACAGCGTCAGAATCTGCTATTTTCAGCGACTTTCTCACCTGAGATTCGTGAACTTGCCAAAGGTTTAGTCAACGACCCTGTTGAAGTCTCCGTAAGTAAAGAGAACTCGACAGCGGTGACTATCGAGCAGGTGATTTACCCTGCTGATAAGCGTAAGAAAGCGCCAATGCTGGTCAAGCTGATTAAAGACGGTGATTGGAAACAGGTTCTGGTTTTCTGTAAGACGAAACACGGCGCAAACCGCCTCTCATTCTTCCTAGAAAAAGAAGGCATTACCTCGGCGCCTATTCACGGCAACAAGAGCCAAGGTGCTCGAACTCGCGCTTTAGCGGACTTTAAGTCTGGTGATGTACGTGTGCTCGTTGCAACCGATATCGCAGCTCGTGGTATCGACATTCCTCAGCTTCCGCAAGTTGTTAACTTCGACTTACCTAAAGTGTCTGAAGATTACGTTCACCGCATTGGTCGTACTGGCCGCGCTGGTGAGCCGGGTCATGCAATCTCACTGGTTGAAGTGGATGAAGCAGGTGAGCTGTTTGGTATTGAGCGTTTAATCCAACAAGTTCTACCTCGCTTAGAGCTTGAAGGTTACAAACCAGTCAATGAACTGCCGGAATCTAAGCTAGATACTCGCCCTATCAAGCCAAAGAAACCTAAAAAGCCGAAAAAGCCAAAGACAGATCATGCTGATGGTCAGCGTTCTG
Source organism: Vibrio sp. RE86 (assembly GCF_013114545.1). Classification (GTDB taxonomy): domain Bacteria; phylum Pseudomonadota; class Gammaproteobacteria; order Enterobacterales; family Vibrionaceae; genus Vibrio. The sequence continues at coordinate 65,851 of NZ_VTXI01000004.1, forward strand.
GCGATAATGCTCGTGGCAATAAACCTGCAGGAAAGAACAAACGCCACTTTGGTCACAGTAAACCAAACGGTGACAACAAAGGTAACGGCGGTCAGGCAAAACGCAAACCGGTTGGCGGAAAACCAAAGAGCAATAACGGTGGGAACAGTGGTAATGGCCAGCAGCGCCGTAAACCTGCGAATCGCAAGCCAAGCGCCTAATCTCTTTGCATCATAATGTCTATTAAGCCTCACATTCGTGGGGCTTTTGTTTATCTAACGTTCATGCGTCCGCTATGCCTAATTAATCAATTGAACAGCATCAAACTCTGAATAGAAATCGTTAGCGGTTTTGGAATTCGAGCGTAAAATATTTACTGCACCTTTCCAATATTACCCAAGGTATTATGAAAAAGTACGAAGAGTTAGTCCAAGATATCGTAAGTAAAGTTTGCCAAGGGGCAATAGCGGTTAAACTCCCTTCCGAACGAGAGCTCGCTGAAAAATATGAATTATCAAGATTCTCTGTTCGAAAAGCATTATCTAAACTCGAAGCGATCGGAATAGTTAAATCAAAAATGGGTTCTGGCTATTTCGTTAACACTTCTATTATCGGCACGCCTTTAATTTATAACTCAGTGACAGAGAATAAATTTGGAGAGATCGCTTATAGAAAGTTAAAACTCAATAAACGCTTACCGACTCCCCATGAAATGCAAGTATTTTCAATTAAAGAAGATGAATACCTTTGGCATATAAAACGGCTTAGACTAATTCACGGGAAAGTCACTCAAATAGAGGAGACTCGTCTCCCTGTACGAATATTCCCTAAAGTTGATGAGAAGATCATTGAAAGCTCTTTGCAAAAATACGTACTTTCATTAGGTTTAGAAATCGACAGTTATCTCACGACGTATAGAGCCATCAATCTGTCTAAGGAAGACTCCGATCTATTGAGCTGTAAGCGTTCTCATGCGGCTATGAACATTACCAATCGCGGGTTTCTGAAGTCAGGTGAAGTGTTTGTTGTGAGCGATATTATTGATATCGACTACCAGTGTACTTACCACACACAGTTTAATTCCGAGAGTCTTAATTACAGAGATGAAAACGGCCGCTAACTGCGGCCGTTTATTTATTATGGGGTGTGAATACTGCCGTCAGGTAAGCGGCTTTGAGTCCACTCATGAGGGCGATATTCAACTGGAAAATCTCTCGCAGCAGTCACGTCCATTTCAACGCCAATCCCACTCTTTTCTGAAGCATACAAATAGCCATTCTTCGGCTCTGCAGCATTAGGGAATACACGCTTGGTATTGGCTTTATACTCGACGTGCTCCTGAATTGCAGCATTATGTAGATGCACATTGAGGTGTGTATTTACTGCGGCACCAATTGGCGTCATATCAGGCGGGCAATGCCAAGCGATGCGAACGCCAAAGTTTGCGCATAGATGGCCAAGCTTCAACGCTGGCGTAATACCGCCGATTTGAGAGACATGGCAACGAATAAAGTCTATGCGACGATTAGCTATCAGTGATTTCCACTCTTCAGGGTTGTTAAACAATTCACCTAATGCAAGCGACGTCGATGTTTGACTGCGTATGTTGTCCAACCATTCTGTTTGGTTTGGCGGCAGAATATCTTCGATAAAGTATGGTGAATACTTCTCGACCTCTTTAGCAAACTGAATCGCTTGATTTGGAAATAGCCTTTCATGAACATCATGTAAAATATGGAATGACTTGCCATACTTTTCACGCAGCTGCTTAAACATCTCTAGCGTATTGTCCATGTACTGATCTTGGTCGTAGTAGGAACCCTCTGTTGGCTGATCAGCTGTATGGATATTTTCAGGCACACCACCGTAAAAACCAAGCTGACAACGGATATGTTTATACCCTTGCGCCAGATATTTATCGACTTGTGCATACAACCCTTCCATCGTGTCACTAGTCGCATGGGTATAAACTTGAATTGCGTTTCGCGATTTACCACCAAACAATTGATGTAAGGGCATATTTGCGAGTTTAGACTTTATATCCCAAAGTGCCATATCGACACCAGACACAGCATTATTAATGACTGGTCCATTACGCCAATATGAATTAACCATCATCATTTGCCAAAGATCTTCAATATTATTTGCATCTTTACCAATTAATAACGGTTTTAAATATTCATCAACCATAGTTTTTACTGCTAATGGTCTTTGCTGGAAGGTCGCACAACCAAAACCAGTTACACCAGAATCAGTCTCGACAATAACTGTAATTAGGTTATGTCTATCTGGTTTAGTAATGATGCACTCTATATTTGAAATCGTATTTTTGTTCACTTTGAACTATCTCTGGCTATCTGGAATTATTTTATATAACAGCGAAAAAATGCAGATTTCAAGGGCTAAATTATGCTTAAATTTAACTGGTTCGTTCCTGTTTTGATTTAAGATAGAAAAACGAACCAATTGGTAAAAATAGGCCAAAATTAATTTTCTAGCCGTTTTAATGTGAGTTCAGTCACTGTTTTCTCGATTGGATAAAAACGCTCAACCGCTAAGATGAGCGCAGTAAATGAGCAGACAAGCACATGGGAAAGTATGATGCAATTGACCGAAACGAACATGGCTATTGGCGACGTACCGCCAGAAAAAGCAGACAGCTTCAGCATGAAACTACATGATTTAGTCGCAGCACTTGGCGGCAAAGAAAACATCGCAAACATCACGCACTGTATGACACGACTGCGTTTTAAGCTTGTGGATGAATCAAAAGCAAACAAAGAAAAACTCGAAGCTATCCAAGGCGTTAAAGGCGTGGTTCTGGCTCAAGGCCAGACTCAGGTTATCATCGGTGTCGATGTTGAAAAGTGGTACTTAGCTCTTTCTGGCGCAAGTGCGGCACCAGAAGATGCAGAGATCCCACAAGAGAAAGGCAAGCTATTCCAAAACGCGATGCGTATCGTAGCGGGTATCTTTGGTCCTGTCGTACCAGCGATTGCCGGTGCGGGTATGTTGATGGGTCTCTTATCTGGCCTTATCGCAACCAACGTGATTTCAGAATCCTCAGATACCGTTTTCTTCTTCCGCTCAATCTCGGTTGCTGTGTTCTTCTTCCTACCAATGCTGGTGTCGTTCTCAGCAGCGAAGGTGTTCAAGGTAAATGAATACATTGCGCTAGCGGTTGCAGCAGCAATGATGTCACCAAAACTTCTAGAAAAAGCGACACTACTTAGTGAAGCAGGTGATAAAGCAGAACTTCAAGTCTTTGGCATGTTGCCAATTGAACTTCTAAATTACGGCGGCGCAATCGTGCCTGCGATTCTTGCGGTGTGGGTACTGTCTAAAATCACCCCTATGGTAGATAAGTTAGTTCCTGCTTCTGCCAAACCAGTATTCACTCCGCTACTTGCGTTCACGGTAACGTCAACAGTAGTGCTTTCTCTGGTTGCTCCAGCAGGTATGTGGCTGAGTAACGGTGCAGGCTGGGTGGTGAGTTCACTACTTGAGATTTCACCAACGCTGACTGGCTTTATCTTCGGCCTAACACGTCCAATTACGATTGTGTTTGGTATCCACCACAGCATGACACCTATCAGCTTGAACAACTTTGCCCTATACGGAAAAGATCTCCTGATGCCTATTATGTGTCTGGGTAACCTCGCTATCGCCGGTGCAACAATGGCAATCTGGTACAAGCAACGTAACAGCGTCTCTAAAGAGCAATCTTCAGTAACGGTAGGTTCTGGTGTAACGGCAATCCTTGGTATTACTGAACCGGCACTTTTCGGTACCCTAACTAAGTACACAAAAGCACTATTTATGGCGAGCCTAGCTACCGGTATTGTTGGCGCAATCTCAGTCACGATTGATACTCACCTAACCAGTTACATTCTGTCTTCTGTTTTCAGTCTGCCTGCTTATCTTGCAAGTGGTACTCAAAACTTTATTCAAGCGGTGTTAGGTGTGTGCGGAGTGTTTATTCTTTCATTTGCTTTAACGACGGCATTCGTGCGAGTCGACAATAAATAGCAACACCCAATAAAGGCTTACTAGGTTCATTTAGTAAGCCTTTACTGTTTTGGCTAACTCGACTGACGAACGGGTCGATTAAGCGCTGATAACTGGCTCAACTTTGTAAGTCACAATTTTTGGCTGATTTGCACTCATGTCTACAACCCACTCTTCATTGACAAGTACATTGATAGACTCACCTTGCGTTGTTTCCGCAATCAAGCGAACTCTAAGTTCAGCGACTTGTTGTCCTTCTCGCTCATGAACCGTGATCTGCTCTAACACATGTTCACAATTTGGCTTAAAAGCATCACGTAGGAATGCGTACCAATCATTAAACCCTGCAATCCCTTTGAACTCACCTTCTGGCACAGTAATCACTACATCGTTACGCAACATTGCATGGAATGGACCTGAGTCTTCTTCTAGTTTGTCCATTTTTTCAAACCAGCGTTTTACTAAAGCGGTAACTTTGACTTGTGGTGACTCAAGCAAATGGTTGATTTGATTACTCAAACGCTCTGCATGCTCTACAGCTTTCGCTTCAACGCCTTTTTGAGTGTTGTACACTCCAGGAATATAGACCATGCCATTGGTGTAGATTGGCTTTTGGTAGTTCATTCCAGCTAGGTAAGCGGTTTGCTGTATTGGGTATAACAATTGCTCGACAGTAAAGTGGTTGTAACCCAGCGGGTCATAAGACTCAGTAGGCCCACCAATAGTTGTAGAGATGATAAATGCTTTCCCTTTTAGCTTGTCGCCCTCTGGCCCGTAAGAGAAGTTAAATGCCATCACATCATCAATCCACTTCTTCAGTAGTGCTGGCACTGAGTACCAGTAGAATGGAAACTGAAGCACAATCACATCCGCATCCAGTAGCGCATTCTGTTCTTGCTCAACATTGATTTGATAATCAGGATACAGTTCATCAAGGCGGCGAACATCAATACTCTCTATCTGCTCATTTAGCGTCTCAAGAATCACTTTATTTGTGTACGAAGACTCAAGATTTGGATGACCTGAAATAACGACGACTTTGCTCATGTTTAGCTCCTACTCAATACTCTTTGGATAACGCGACACTGCGTATCGGATGTGAGTACTTTAGTCTTGTTTATTCATCACTTGTAGATCTGTAAATTTTACTTTTTAATTAGGTTAAACCTAACAATAGATAAGTGCTGTATGAAAGGAACCACCTATAGCCAACTGCAAGTGTTTCAGACCATTGTTCAAGAAGGCAGTATTCGCGCTGCGGCTAGAAAACTTGAGATGGCGGCGCCATCCGTGAGTCAGTCACTTAAGTTGTTAGAGAGTAATATCGGACTCACTCTGTTCAATAGAACCACCCGAAAGATTGAATTAACCGACGCGGGTCGATTGCTGCACGAGCGCACTGCCAAGGCGATGGATTCCCTCAGCTATGCATTGGAAAGTGTTCAAGAACTGACAGAAGAACCAAGTGGCAAGCTGCGCATTACTCTGCCAAAGTTTGTCTACAATACTTACTTCAAGCGCATTTTTGCCGATTTCTGTCGCCAATACCCTCAAATTGAGTTTGAGATTTCTATCTCAGATGCCTCTTTGGACATAGTGAAGGAAGGCATCGACCTAGGGATTCGATTCGGCAGTATTCTTGAGGAAGGTATGGTGGCCAAAAAGCTCACCGAGCCAATGCAAGAGGCATTGTTCGCATCCCCAGAATACCTGAAGCATTACGGTACACCGAGCGCGCTTGAAGATCTAAGCCAGCACAAACTGATCCAGTACCGCTTTATTACCTCCAACAAATACGCACAACTCAATTTGATCGAAGACGGTCAACAAATCCGTGTCGAAATACCCTACGGCCTTGTCGTCAATGATACCGATTTAATGGTTGATGCCGCTAAACAAGGGCTCGGTATTGGTCGCCTCGTCTTGCCATCTTTGAAAAAGGAACTGGAGAGTGGAGAACTACTTCCCGTGCTTGAAAGTAAGTGGCCAACCTACCCCGGTCTTTACCTCTACTTCAGTCGCAACAGTCAGAAAGTAAAACGAGTACGCGTATTGATTGACTATCTTGTTGATCATTTCGACCTTGATGAAAACTAGGTGTCACCAAGCTAGATAGATAGATGATTAGATAAAAGAAGCCCCCGTGACTAACGGGGGCTCAATACTTTTCAGTAAGGGGGGAGGACTACTTTATTAGTATTTCTTTAGAATCTCAGCAATCGCTGATTTGTTCTCTGCACTAATGATAGCGTCGATGTCATCATCATTTTGAAACAGCTCAGACAAAGCAACAATCGTTTGAATATGGCTGTCTGAATCTAGCGCAGCCAAAGTGACAGAGAAAAACACATTGCCATTATCTTCTGACTCCAAATCCACACCATGTTTAAATACTGTGATTTGCAGAGATGCTTCATTTACACCGTCTTCAGGGCGAGCATGAGGCATCGCGATTTTCGGAGCCAGTACATAATATGCACCGATTTCTTTGTGTTTCTGCTTAATCGCCTTTAGGTAAGTCGCTTCCACTTTGCCCTGCTCGATAAGCTTTGAGCAAGTGATATCAAGTGCGTTGTCTACCGTTAAGTTTTGTTCGTTTGAGATAACAATGTTATCGCCAATCAGATTCATAATGCTCATGATACTAACCATCCTAGAATCAGGCCAACCACACCAAAGTCGAAGTCAGCGAATGTTGTTGCTTCAAGACCTAAGCCACCAAGAACAGGAAGAAGAAGCATTGGTAGGAACGAGATACACAGACCTTGTGTGAACGAACCTAGAATCGCACCACGTAGACCACCGGTTGCGTTACCGTAAACACCTGCTGCACCGCCCACAAAGAAGTGAGGAACAACGCCTGCGACAATAATCGTCCAGTCAAACATGCCTTGAATACCCATCGCTACTAAACCTGCAGCAAACGATGATAGGAAGCCAATAAGTACCGCATTTGGCGCAACTGGGAATACCATTGGGCAGTCTAGTGCTGGTTTTGCACCTGGTACTAGCTTGTCAGAGATACCTTTAAACGCTGGAACAATTTCTGCGATTAGCATCTTCACGCCTTGCAGTACGATGTAAACACCACCCGCAAAAACCAAAGACTGCATGAAGGTAAAGACTACCCAGTTCTGACCTCCAGAAACCGTTTCAACAAACTCGCCACCCGCGATGATAGAAGCAAACATAAAGAAGATTGCCATGGTTGTCGCAACCGCAACGGGTGTGTCACGTAGGAACATTAGGCTCTTAGGTACATTGATGTCTTCCGTTGTTTTCGACGTATCACCAAACTTGCTACCGATGTAACCAGATACTAGGTAAGAGAACGTTGAGAAGTGACCCATTGCTAGCTGGTCAGTACCCATTACTTTCTCAGTATATTTCTGAGCAAGTGCAGGCATGATCACCATCAGAGAACCAACAATAACAGAACCCATTGCCACTAATACTGTGCCTTGAATACCCGCTGTAGATAGGATTACAGCGACTAGCATAGACATGAACATCGTGTGGTGACCCGTTAAGAAAATATATTTTAACGGAGTAAAACGAGCCAAAAGAATATTTACTACGAACGCAAAGAACATAATCAGTGCCATTTCGTAGCCAAATGCTTCTTGCGCTAATGCTACGATGGCTTCGTTATTTGGAATAACACCGCTTACACCAAATGCTTCTGTAAATACTGTTGAAAAATGATTTAGGGCACCAACAAGTGCACCCGCACCGAAACCTAAAATTAGGAAACCCATTACGGTTTTAATCGTGCCTTTTAATATGGTTGAAATATCTGCTTTTTGTGCAATCAAACCTATAAAAGCAATTAAACCAACCATGATTGCTGGCTCTTTTAATAAGCCAAGCATGAACTCAAAGAAATTAGCCATATTCTACTTCCTTACATGAAAGTTTTTAATTGTTCTTCAATTGACGCTTTATCAAAAATATTTGCAAGGCTTACAATGTTTGTTTTACCCGCTTCTGAAAGTTGGTTTGCAACGTCTGTAGCAGCAACCCAGATATCAGCAGTGCTTGATGCTGCTGACGATAAATCTTCGTGGTCAACGTCTGCTTCTAGGCCAATTTTCTTTGCAACTTCTTTTACTGCCATTTCCATCATTAGTGATGTGCCAAGACCGTTACCACATACAACCATAATCTTTTTCATAATACATTTCTCTGTAGGGTTTTAATCAGGAAACTCTGTTTGTTTCCGTTTATTTGTTGATTGGAATAATATCCAAATAACCCCAAAACAGAATAGATCACCATCACAAAACCAAAATGACCTCGTGACGGAGATCACGCATATAGAAGTTTAAAACACATAATTTATCACTAACACCTCGAAAGGAGTAGCGATAAAAAAGTATGTTTTGAATAAGTGTATAACAGGGAAGGATAAAGTGTGATCTGACGTTATGAATTCAGTCAAATAGTAATTTTTATTATTTTCCGTAGTCGGTAAGCATTTTCTTCAAAAGACTATTAACGTCTTTAGTTTTCTTATTTCTTTTTGTTAGAGCACTTAAAGAGGTTGGCATTTCTGGCTTAGGAACTTCAGTTTCGTCTTCAATTCTATCTCGTAGTTTTTGAACAGCAGGAAGTAACATACGAATTTCTTCACCCGCTTCATTTTCTAATACCACAATATTTTCAGACTCAACCTGCATGATGGTTAAAATCCCGTGTTTTAGCGATTCTACTTTTTCTCCGACCATAGAAGACTGCGGAGGAACAGAGCGATCTGGAACTTGCCCACTACGAAGTTTCGCTGCGGTAATTGCACGAATATTACCGGTATTTTCGAAGGCAACAATCACAGTATGAGTGTTGTAATATTCAATGACTTGAACGTAGCCATGTTTTTTTGTTTCAAATCGAGCACCTATTTGCATATCGTGTGGTGCTTCTTGTTTTTTAATTAACATCCAGTGTACCTGGTACAGGTTGTACTATCTGACATATCAGAAGTATATACCTAACAAAGCCTATTATAAACGACTGTTCTACTCACAGAACACGCAATTCAAATCACGAATACCTGAACACATCGATATTATTTTCCAGTTCTTATAAAAATGCCCACCAAGTGGTGGGCATTGAATCATGCAGTCATGATCAGTTACACAATCGGTCGTTGGCCGCGATCAATCAACTTCATCAGAACACTGTCTGCCGCTTCTCCTGCAATACCTGCAAGTTTTGAAGTCAGCTTTTTCTTCTCAACGTAGTGAATCGCTAGAACCGTTTTCTCTTTACACGCTTCAACAACTAAGTCGTCCGAAGTTTTGATCTCATCAACTAAGCCTAGCTCATGCGCTTGAGTACCGAACCAGTGTTCACCCGTCGCAACCTTATCAAGTTCAAGCTCAGGGCGACGCTCACGGATGAAGTCTTTGAATAGGCCGTGTGTCTCTTCTAGCTCTTGCTTGAACTTGTCACGCGCCTTATCTGTATTTTCACCAAACATGGTCAAGGTACGTTTATACTCACCTGCTGTCAGCTGCTCATACTCAATATCGTACTTTTTCAGCACTTTGTTGAAGTTTGGTAGCTGGGCAATCACACCAATCGATCCAACAATCGCAAATGGCGCAGACACAATTTTATCGGCAATACATGCCATCATATAGCCACCACTTGCTGCCACTTTATCGACAGAGATGGTCAGTGGAAGTTTCGCTGCTTTGATACGATCAAGCTGAGAAGATGCAAGGCCGTAACCATGAACCATGCCACCACCAGACTCTAAACGTAACAAGACTTCATCGCCTTCACGAGCAACAGCAAGAATAGCCGTCACCTCTTCACGCAGTGACGCGACTTCTTTTGCATCAATGCTGCCTTTGAAATCTAGAACAAATAGGTGCGGTTCACGTTGGCTATCAAGATCGCCTTCTTTAGAGGCTTTCTTGATCTCTTTTTCGCGAGCTTTATTTTTCTCTTTCTGTTCTTTCTTTTCTGCTTTATCACGCGCTTTAATGAATGAATCATCGTGCAGATGATGCTCTAACTGCTCAACCGTCTGCTTGTGTTGCTCAGTAAGGTTGGTAATTTCCAATTCACCTTTAGCTGCACCGCTTTTACCACCCGCTGCTTTAGCAATAATTAAAATCGCAATCACTGCGACCACGACAGTCACAATCTTGGCTAAAAACAGCCCGTAGTCCAACAAAAATTCCAATGTGATATCCCCTAATGTGCGAATTAGTGTATTGTAACCGTCTTGTCACGAAGACTTAAAGTAGAACATCAAAAAAGGATACACATCGTGGATTATGCTGTTTCATCAGATGCCTTGAAAGGTAAAGTCATTCTGGTTACTGGCGCTGGTGCTGGTATTGGTAAGCAAGCCGCTCTCTCTTATGCCGAGCATGGTGCAACCGTGATTTTGCTTGGTCGTACAGTGAAAAAACTCGAACAAACCTACGACGAAATTGAAGCAGCGGGCTACCCGCAACCGGCAATTATCCCGCTCGATATGAAAGGGGCAACCAAGCAGAACTATTTGGATATGGTTGACACTATCCAAGGTCAATTTGGTCGTCTTGATGGTGTACTACACAATGCAAGTTTGCTTGGCGTGATCAGCCCGTTTGACCAAATCGGTGAAGACACCTTTGATGACATCATGCAAGTTAACGTCAAAGCGCAATTCTTGATGACACAAGCCGTCCTACCACTTCTACACAAGTCTGAAGATGCTCGTATCATTTTCACTTCTTCTACTGTGGGTCATAGTGGCCGTGCTTTTTGGGGCACCTACGCCATGTCTAAGTTTGCCACTGAAGGTATGATGCAGATCCTAGCGGATGAGCTAAGCGACACCACAATTCGTGTCAACGCGATTAACCCAGGTGCAACCCGTACAGGTATGCGCGCGAAAGCTTACCCTGCAGAAGATGCAGAGCTGCTAAAAACACCGCAAGATATCATGCCACTGTACCTTTACTTAATGGCGCCAGAAGGTCAAAGCGTCAATGGCGAATGTATTGACGCACAACCAAAAAAGTAACGACTAAACACCTTACTTTTTAATTAAAAAATTCAACGCCTTGCCCTCTTGAACAAAGAGTACAAGGCGTTTTTTTATCCATTCAGCTTTCCGCCCTCTTGCCCATCAAGAATAACAATATATACTGTATGTATATACAGGTATCTTGTTATGTATGAATTAATCGAACATCTTAAACAGAAACAATGGCTTTGGTCTGGAGTACAAACTCAAGAACACCATGATCACTTCACCACCGGCTTTGATCTTCTTGATCAAAAGCTTGATGGTGGCTTTCCAAAACATGGCGTGGTTGAGCTACAAGGATCATCTGGCATCGGCGAATTGAGACTACTGCTGCCACATCTAAAAAACACCAGTCAGGAACGGCTCTCTGTCTTCATTCAGCCTCCAGGCTACTTGTGCGCTCAGCACCTAACCGATGCAGGGCTGGATAATAATAAGATTCTATTGATACAACCTAATAACGCTAAAGAAGCCTTATGGGCCGCTGAGCAGTGCTTACGCAGCGGTGCGTGTAGCAATGTTCTACTTTGGCATTCCGAACTGGAAGTCCACCAAGCAAGACGCCTTCAGGTGGCCAGTGAGCGAGGCAATGCTCTGCATTTTTTATTTAAGACCGAGCAAAAGTGTGTCTTCTCTTTACCTGTCAATCTAAGCATGACGCTGCTTCCTCACCCTTTGGGACTCGAAGTGACCATTACAAAACGCAAAGGGGGCTGGCCTCAGGGAAGCTTTATTCTTGATATGAGTGCGACTTGGCCAAGCTTAACGCTAAAACCAGCGGCACACGTTGTGGTTCCTTTCCCTATCCGCCGACAAGGTTAACGATGCAGAGCTGGATCTATCTTCATTTCCCGACTCTGCAATTGGACGGTTTGTTTGCCGAGCAAAAGGATCTGCCTTTAGCGATCGTCGATTCCAAGCGTTTCAAGGTCGTACAACGTAACCTTGTCGCCCAAGAGCAAGGCATTGAGCTCGGTATGGGGCTTGGCAGTGCAAGTGCGCTTTGCCACCAACTCCAAGTTCACCCTTATGATGAAAGTGTCGAGCAACAATCTCTGCTCAATATTGCTCAATGGCTCTATGTCGTAACCTCTGACATCTGCCTCTTTCCACCACAAGGTATTCTACTGAAAGTGACAGACATGCTATCGCTCTACGGAGGGCTAGAAGCCTACTGGCAGCGCGTATCTAATCACTTAAATACGCTAGGGTTTCAATACTACTACTCCATTGGTTTTTCCCCTTATTCCGCTATGTTGCTCGCGAAGTCCAATGCCAAACTGCTCTCGCTAGAAAAAGAGCACATTACCCAAGCCATTCAGAGCTTTCCGTTAATTGCGACGGAGCTTGAGCTCAAAAAAGTCGAACAGCTTCAGCGTGTGGGTATTCAGACACTGCAAGACTTGTTAGCCATTCCAATGCAAGAGGTAGCTCGACGTTTCGATATTGACTTAGTCAACTACATTGGTCGATTGATGGGGCAATTTAAACACCCTATCGACTTCTATCATCCGCCAGAATGTTTTGAGAGCTACCAAGAACTTCTCTTTGATATTGAGAATATTCAATGGCTCGAAAAGCCTTTAAGTAAGTTGCTCCATAAATTGGAGCTGTTTCTGACTCTACGAAATCAAGTCGGTTATGAATTAGAACTCGTTCTCCACCAGCGAGATAAAGAGGACAGCTCCATCCAGTTTTATTCAGCCAGTGGTGACTACTTTGCCGACCGTTGGATGGTTCTGTGCCAGTTATCTTTGGAATCCATCAAGCTAGAAGCGCCAGTGCAAGGGCTCACTCTACGCATGGTGCGCGGCGGTGAACTTGAGTCAACCAGCTCTGACCTATTCAACGGTATGCAAGGGGAGCAAACAGAGCTTGAATTGATCGGTATGCTCCAAGCGAAATTAGGCAAAGCACAAGTAAGAAAAGTCGCCCATAGTCATGATCCTCGCCCCGAAAAGGCCACGTTTTTGTGCGACCCAACCTTGCCTATTCCTAGAACAACCAGCGGGCATAAATTAAGGCCAAGTTTTATGTTGCCCTACCCGGAACCATTAACCGATAAAGTCTCTTTAATCCAAGGCCCCGAACGGTTTGTGACGGGTTGGTGGGACGGTGACGACATGACTCGCGACTACTTTATCGCTCAAAGCAACCAAGGTCGCTGGCTATGGGTTTTCCGTAATCAAGATAAGCAGTGGTTCGTCCACGGATTGTTTAGTTAGTTGGAGGCACCATGGCTTACGCTGAACTTTTTTGCCAAAGTAACTTCTCTTTTCTCACTGGAGCCTCCCATGCGGAAGAACTGATCTTGCAGGCTGACTTTCTCCGCTATCACTCATTGGCCATCACCGATGAGTGCTCGGTGGCAGGCGTAGTGAGAGCCTACAGCGCCAGTCAAAGCCACCAGCTCAATGTCAAACTCATCATTGGCAGTATGTTTTGGCTCAATAATGAGTGCCAAGTTGTTTTGTTGTGCCCCAACCGAGAAGCCTACGCTGAGCTTTGTCGCATCATTACCAATGCCAGACGACGCTCAGAGAAAGGTCAATATCAACTGTCGGAATGGGATTTAATGTCGATTCGTCACTGCTTGGTGATTTGGTTGCCATGTCACCAAGAGAGTGATTCAAAATGGGGGCACTGGCTCGCTCAACACCACCAGCACAGATTGTGGGTAGGCATTCAACGTCACTTAAAAGACGACGACAAACAATACCTTGACCACTGCCAAACGCTTGCAAACAACATTCAGCTACCGATCACTGCCTGTGGTGGTGTACTGATGCACACCGCGACACGTCTGCCTTTGCAACACACTTTAACGGCTATCCAGCATGGTTGCAGCGTCAATGAATTAGGTGAGCAACTACTTACTAACACCGAACGCAGCTTACGTAGCCAAGAGAAACTCACCAAACTGTTTAAGCCAGAGTGGCTAACAGAGAGTGTGGCAATTGCTGAAAGGTGCACCTTCAGCTTAGGGGATCTTCAATATGAGTACCCAAGTGAACTTGTGCCTGATGGTTACAGCCCTATGAGCTATCTAAGAGAGTTAGTCGAGAAAGGCAAATCCTTACGTTTTCCTGAAGGGGTGCCTGCCGAAATTCAGCACACCATCGATAAAGAGCTGACCTTAATTGAAGAGCTCAACTATCCGTTCTATTTTTTGACGATTCATGACATCGTCATGTTTGCCAAGCGTCAGCATATTCTTTACCAAGGCCGAGGCTCTGCCGCTAACTCGGTCGTTTGTTACTGCTTGGAGATCACCTCTGTTGACCCTCGCCAAATCTCAGTGTTGTTTGAAAGATTCATCAGTAAAGAGCGAGATGAGCCGCCTGATATTGATGTCGACTTTGAACACGAACGCCGTGAAGAGGTGATCCAATACATCTATCAAAAATATGGTCGTGAACGCGCTGCATTAGCTGCCACGGTGATCTCTTATCGCTTTAAAAGTGCGATTCGTGATGTGGGTAAAGCACTCGGGATTGAAGAGAGCCAACTCGATTACTTTATCAAAAACGTTAATCGCCGCGATCGCTCTCAAGGGTGGCAAGGGCAGATTGTCGAGCTCGGTCTACAACCTGATTCACTCAAAGGTGAGCAGTTTATCGCTTTGGTTAACGATATTATGGGCTTTCCTCGCCATTTGTCTCAACACGTTGGCGGGTTCATAATCGCTGCAGGGCCACTCTATGAACTCGTTCCCGTTGAGAATGCCTCGATGGCCGACCGCACTGTCATTCAGTGGGACAAAGATGATTTAGAGTCACTCAAGCTGCTCAAGGTCGATGTGCTTGCCCTTGGTATGCTAACGGCCATCCGTAAATGCTTTGATTTGGTTGAGAAGCTTTACAACCACAAACTTTCCATCGCCGAAATCACCCGACGACAGGATGACCCTGACGTCTATAGGATGATCCAACACGCTGATACGGTTGGCGTTTTTCAGATTGAATCGCGCGCTCAAATGAGCATGTTGCCACGGCTAAAACCCGCGACTTACTATGACTTGGTGATTCAAATCGCGATTGTTCGTCCCGGCCCTATTCAAGGGGACATGGTGCACCCTTTCCTAAAACGCCGTAATGGTGAAGAACAGGTTGATTACCCATCGGAAGAAGTGCGTAGTGTATTAGAACGCACTCTCGGCGTGCCTATCTTCCAAGAGCAAGTGATTAAAATTGCTATGGTCGCTGCTGGCTTTACTGGGGGCGAAGCCGATCAACTGCGCCGAGCAATGGCGGCTTGGAAGAAGAATGGCGATTTGGTGAAATTTAAAACCAAGCTTGTCGAAGGCATGCTAAATCGTGGCTACCAGTTGGAATTTGCAGAACGTATTTTTGAGCAAATTCTGGGCTTTGGTGAATACGGGTTTCCTGAAAGTCACTCCGCCTCTTTTGCAGTGCTCGCCTACTGCTCTGCTTGGCTAAAATACTATTACCCTGAGGCTTTCTATACTTCACTGCTTAACAGTTTGCCTATGGGCTTTTACAGCGCCTCACAACTCGTACAAGATGCACGTCGCCACGGAGTAACGGTATTACCTATTTGCGTTAATGACTCACTCTACGATCACCAAGTCATCCATGTGCAAGGCAAGCTAGCCATACGTTTAGGGTTAAGACAGATAAAAGGGTTTAGCTTACAAAGTGTTAAACAACTACTCCATGCTCGTCCTAAAAATGGGTTCACACACACTCAGCAACTCAAACACATTGGTTTGAATCGACGTGATATAGAACTGCTTGCTTCCGCCAATGCGATGCATCAACTCAGCAATAACCGCTATCAAACTCGCTGGGCAATGATGGATTCACTGTCAGATCTGCCACTATTTGAACATGTAGAGGATCAACAGACGCAGATGATTGGCAACCCGAGTGACAGCCAAACCTTGCTGGAAGATTACGCATCTACCGGGTTATCACTGGCTAAACACCCAATCACTCTTCTCGATGAGGCAGGAGTCTTAGGTCGCTTTACCCGAATGCGCGACCTGTCAGCGAAAGAGCACCAGTCATTAGTCACGGTGACAGGCGTAGTGACAGGCAAACAATCCCCGGGAACAGCAGCAGGCGTCACCTTCTTCACTCTAGAAGATGATACGGGCAATATTAATGTCGTGGTTTGGAAAGCAACCGCAAGAGCGCAAAAGTCGGCGTATCTGACGGCGAAGATATTGCAGGTCAAAGGCATTCTGGAAAAAGAGGGGCAAGTACACCACGTCATCGCAGGGCGACTGATTGATATGACCGATAAACTACAAGGGCTGGACAGCAAATCACGCGACTTTCATTAGGGTCTGTTCGCCCTAATCGATAGACAAAGAAAAAGGGAAGCCGTAGCTCCCCTTCGTGTTTACTAATGACAAACTATAACTTGCCTTCAGCTTCCATACTTCTTTTCTTATATTCCCTATATAGCAACATACACAAGGTCATAACAACCTTAGACGTGAACCATATCATGAATAAGATCTACCTTTAAAAAGACTGACGAAAAGTTAATTTTCAGTAGCTCTGTTACTTCAAACGATTAGAAATAACACTAATAATATAGCATCTGAATGAATTATCGTCACTACCTATAAAATGGTAGGATATTTTATCGATTCAACACCTGTCTTAGACGATCCTGTGCTACCTGAACGAGTAAATCTGGTTGGAACTTCGAAATAAAACGATCGCAGCCAACTTTTTTCACCATTGCATCATTGAAACTGCCACTCAACGAAGTGTTCAACGTTACATAAAGATCTTTCATTCTCGGGTCGTTACGTACTTCATAAGTCAGCTTATAACCATCCATTTCAGGCATCTCGGCATCGGTGATCATTAGCAGCAATTCTTCCGTTACATTCTTACCTTCATCACACCAACCTTTAAGTAGTTTCAGTGCTTCTAGGCCATCACGACACTCAATAATATTCAACCCAAGTTGAGATAAGGTGCCACGAACCTGAGATCGCGCAGTCGATGAGTCATCAACAATCAGAACATTGCGCCCGACCATCTCATTCGCTAACGCCTCATCAAGCACACCTTCAGAAATGGAAATATCGTAGTCAATAATTTGTGCGAGCACTTTCTCGACATCAATAATTTCAACAATATTAAGCTGGTCAGCATCTTTAACATGAGTGATTGCCGTCAGGTAGTTAGCACGCCCTGCGGTCTTCGGTGGAGGCTGAATCTCAGTCCAAGCGGTATTAACGATGTTACGAACTTGACCAACTAAGAACCCTTGAACGGAACGGTTATATTCCGTAATGATCAAGTTCTCTTCGTAGTCCTCTATGCGTGATGGCGGAAAGCCAATCGCCGCTCGCAAGTCTATCACTGGTACCGAAACGCCACGTAGTGACGCTACACCGACAATGTGATGGTGTGAACCTGGCATCTTAGTCAGAGGAGGAACTTTGATCACTTCACGGACTTTAAAGACATTAATGGCGAAGATCTGTCTGCTGTTTAAGCTAAACAACAACAACTCTAAGCGGTTTTCACCCACTAGATTTGTGCGCTGATCAACGGTATTTAAAACTCCAGACATACTACTTCTCGTCCACTGTGGATACTGTAAAAATAGTCTATAGCAAGACTAAGATAAAAATAAACCCATATATCTCTCAAGACTATATGGGTTTACTCTGAAATCAAATAGATTTGTATTGCTTTACCCTTCAATCACCTTCATTAACAATAGACCATCGTATAGCGCTTGCTTAATCAGTGCTGCACCAGGCATGGTTGCTTGTTTGTAGAAACGCGACTCCACCAGCTCTAGATCTTGGTGGTAAACAGGTAAGCTTTGTTCTTCAATGCAGGTTCTAATCGCTGGGTACAAAATGTCTTTTGCTTGGTTAATCGCACCACCAATCAAGACTTTCTCTGGGTTAAACAGATTAATGACGATTGAAATTGCAGAGCCCAGATAACGCCCAAGCTTCTCGATCACATCTACGGCTAATGGGTCACCATTCGCAGCTGCTTCACAGATATCTTCGACTGAAATCTCTTCAATATCAGACAGCGATGATTCTTCACCATTAGCAAGACGTTCACTTACTTCATTACGAATTGCCTGTGAACTTGCGACTGTCTCTAAACATCCTCGATTACCACAGTGGCAAGGCTTCCCGTTCGGATCTATTTGGATATGACCTAGCTCGCCGATATTGCCATGACGACCTTGTAACACACGCCCATCTAAAACAATGCCTGCACCTAAACCATGGTGGATTGAGATAAGTACCGAGTTTTCATTCTCTTGCGAATGACCAAACAGCTTTTCAGCCAGTGCCCATGCTCGCGTATCATTGGCAATGAAAACAGGCAAGCCAGTCGCTTTGTAAATCTCAGGGCCTAGCGGCAGGTTCTCAACATTGTAGTGTGGCATTTGTAACACCACACCCTGCTCTGAGTTCACAAGGCCTGGCAGAGTAATCGCGATACTGGTCACACGATCAAGCTGCTCAGTATAGGTTTGGAAGAATTCGTCAATTTCATGAAGCAAACGCGCCAGAACGTCTTCTTGGTCAACTTCGTGGATATCTATTTTGGTGTCGATCAGGACATCACCGCCCAATTCGTGCAGTGCAATGGTCAAATAACCACGGCCTAAACGCATAGAGAGAAATTGCCACCCTTCGTTGTTGACTTGCAAACCGACAGCAGGACGCCCACGACTGGTCGCTTCCTGAACGGTCGTTTCATGAATGAGATGTGCCTCGATCAACTCTCGGGTAATTTTGGTGATACTCGCGGGCGCAAGTTCACTCTGCTTCGAGAGATCGATTCGAGAAATAGGGCCTTTTTGATCAATGAGTTTATATACACGGCCAGCATTGACCTGCTTGATATGATCAATATGGCCAGGTTGAGCCATGTACATTGAGTGCTCCAGATATCAACAACCTGGTAATTTTTTTACTTTGCGAAGTAATTGTGAAGAAGTTTTATATATCGCCGTGACAAGTGTCACGTATAAAGATGGTTCTTTGTGTAGCGAGTCAAATAGCGAAGCTTTTATCACAAATATTTCGCAATTTTTTTGCACAAATAAATATCTTGTTTCTCGCCTCATATCACCGAATTAATCAGCACCTTATTCTAGCGGGTATATACTTAAACAAGTTTTATCAATTCAGAGAGATAAAGCGCTAATCGTCCGCCGCACGCCTTTCACAATTTGCGGCACATAAGCAAGGAGATGCGAATGACCACCATCCAAAGAAGAACAAAAATTGTTTCGACTCTTGGACCTTCCACCGACAAACCCGGCATACTTGAAGCAATCATCGAAGCAGGTGTGAATGTAGTAAGAATGAATTTCTCGCATGGTAGCGCTGAGGACCATCGAGAAAGAGCCACTCGTGTACGTAACATTGCTGCAAAACTGGGGACTCACGTCGCGATTTTAGGGGACTTACAGGGGCCAAAGATTCGTGTCTCCACGTTTAAAGAGAACAAAGTCACACTCAAGGTCGGTGACATTTTTACGCTTGATAGCAACATTGAACCAGGCCAAGGCGACCAAGATGCGGTCGGCTTAGATTACAAAGAACTCCCAAACGATGTTTCAACCGGCGATATTCTGCTCCTCGATGATGGTCGCGTTCAACTTAAGGTTGTGGGTGTGTCTGGATGCCAAGTAAGGACTGAAGTGACGATTGGTGGCCCGCTGTCGAACAACAAAGGCATAAACAAGAAAGGCGGAGGATTATCCGCTGAAGCACTGACAGAGAAAGATAAGAACGACATTAAGCTCGCGGCCGACATTAAAGTGGACTATTTAGCCGTATCTTTCCCTCGTAATGGGGAAGACATGAAATACGCACGCAGACTTGCCACAGATGCAGGGCTACAAACACGCCTAGTTGCAAAGGTAGAGCGAGCTGAGACGGTCGAAAGCCAAAAGAGTATCGATGATATCATTCTGGCGTCAGACGCGGTTATGGTCGCTCGTGGCGATTTAGGGGTGGAAATTGGTGACCCTGAGTTAATCGGTGTCCAGAAACAACTCATACGACGCGCTCGCGCACTCAATCGCACAGTGATCACGGCGACCCAAATGATGGAATCCATGATGGAAAACCCAATGCCGACTCGTGCAGAGGTTATGGATGTCGCTAACGCGGTTCTAGATGGCACCGATGCCGTCATGCTGTCAGGGGAAACAGCTGCTGGTAAGTACCCATTAGAAACGGTACGCTCAATGGCTGAAGTGTGTGTTGGCGCCGAAAAAATGTCGTCGGTTAATCGCTCAAGCTATCGTATGGAGTCTGTATTTGAGACAGCAGAAGAAACCATCGCGATGTCGACCATGTTTGCCGCAAACCACATGCGTGGAATTAAAGGAATTGTAACCCTGACTGAATCTGGCAGAACCGCCCTAATGATGTCACGCCTAAGCTCTGGACTGCCTATCTTCGCACTGTCACGTAATGAGCGAACGTTAAACCTTTCAGCTCTTTATCGTGGCGTGTTTCCGGTCTACTTTGATGATAAGGGAGATACGGGATTAGAAACCGCTGAAGCGGCTGTTGCAACACTTCGAGAGTGCGGACTTTTGGATAAAGGGGACTTGGTCATCATCACACAAGGTGACGTGATGGATGTCGTCGGTTCAACCAACTGTATGCGGATTCTCGCGGCATAATCAATTTAGTAGGACTATATGGGAGATGGGAGCAGCTAACGCTCCCTACTTCATTAGATAGACCGGCTTTTCTATGCACGGGCTAAATGCTTCTACAAAGCGAAACCCTGCATCCAAACCAATCTGATAATCATGAAGTAGGTCTTCACGTTCACTCATTAAAGAGCTCGCCCTTAAAGGCTGCTCGGGCTTTATCTGCAAAATAAAGCAATCATCCGGTGGCGAATTGAGAAAGTCTTGGGTCAATGAATAGGTTTGATAGTGCACCATCAGCATGTCCGCCAAGCCAGAATCAAATTTATCGCCTAAAAGATGGCTCAAACGATAAATATCATCAGCACCGAAAAGCCAACGTCCACCGTTCAATGACTCCAAATGTATTTGGTCTCTTTTCTCTAACTGAGATTTCTGTACCTGTTCATTAAAAAAACTCGACCAGTCCAGTTTCCACTGACTCAACTTCCCTTGCCAATGTTCTTGAACAACGTTGAAGGAGTCTCTCAGCCACTCTATCGGGTACTCTTGAGTTAATTGCTCAGTATCCGTTTGTAGGTCTTCCCCTTCTGTTCGAATAACGACAATACAACGAGCTTCTTTGCGCCATGCTTCTTGAACGGGTATCGAAGCCGACACTCCACCATCGACATATTCACCATGTTCAAAACGCACAGTCTCATGATACAAACGTGGAATCGCACACGTTGCAAGCAACACTCTCCTCCAGTCACCTTGCAACATTGGAAGATAGCGATCAGTTAAGCTATGACTGTCTGTTACCGCAGCGAATGCTTGACGATCAGCAAGGACTTCCCGACCCAAGTCCACATCCAACCGATATGGGTAATCACAGATTTTATCCAGCGCCCAGTCTAAGCCTAAATACTGCTTGCGACGAATATAGTGGAACAGGTTAAAAAACTCAGAATCGGTTGTTAGGTCAAGGATGAAAGAGCGGCCTATACCATTTTGACGGCACAAAAATGCACAAAGATTCATTGCCCCTGCGGAGGTGCCATAAAAGGTATGGAAAGGGTCAAAGTTAGAGAGGAGAAAAGCATCAAGAACACCAGAAGTAAAAATCCCTCTTTGGCCGCCGCCTTGGGCAACCAGAGCGTTTTTACCGCCGGTGTACTTTTTCAGTCGATCAGTATCAAGTTGTACAGCAGCGTTGGTGATAACACCGCAATTCTTCATAGCTGGCCTAGGCAGTCATGACTGCAATTAAGCCGTAGCCAAGAATCACAGCAAATGCTGCACCAGTGATCAGTAGGGCATATTTTAGATCGTGTTCCATAGACACCTCCTTATTGTGTAACAAAGTAATAACATCACTGTGAGGTATCTTCAATAAATACGTATTTTTCGTGCGGAATTATGGCGTTAGCGTCACACTTAGAAGGTGAACATAAACGCGTAGGTGAAAAATGAGACCAATACCAACACTCTGTACCTCTCTCCTTCTCATCGGGGTAAGCTCGGTCGCTCAAGCAAGCGTCCATGTCTCTCCTTGGGTGGGCTACACCTTTGGTGGAAGCGTCGAAGATCAGAACCAAAATGAACTGGATCTAAAAGGCTCAGAAAGTTTTGCTCTCTCTGTAGAAGCGGATATTGATAAAGGGCGTATGGGCCTGTTCTATGCGACACAAAACAGTGAAGTCGAAGACGTTAATCTCAGCTCGTCTATCCACTATCTTCACTTTCAAAGTAGCGTTTACTACCCAGTGCAGGATAAATGGTCATCTTACCTTGGTATCGGCCTTGGTGGCTCGTATGTTGATGCTGACTGGGTCGATGATGAATGGGGCTTTTCAGCCAGTATTTTCGGTGGATTTGAATATGCATTTAGCGATACTTTGGCGCTAAACACTCAACTGCGTTGGCTAGGAACCGTGGTTGATAATGAGACCAGTGGCGTTTGTAACCTACCCGCTGGTGGCAATGATTCTTGTGTTATCAAATTTAAAACAGATTGGATGAATCAGTTTTCAGCAAACCTAGGGTTAACTTGGTCGTTCTAATACCAATCTGAATAAATAAGTGATCAGATAATTGCGTAGAAAGAATCGCTTAGAGCAAGGCATAGATTGCAGCTAGCTAGTTGACCTACCTACAAAATCTATAACGAAGCTATTAGCGATTTTAGCAAGCAAGAATGACCAGGTATTTATTTAGGTTGGTATAATAATTCGGTGAAAAGCGAGAAGGCCGAATGCACTCTCGCTCAACGACGATGGCCTAAAAGTTATATTTAATGCCTAGTGCACCACCGATTTGTAACTCTGGGCCTGAGTAGAGATTGAGTTCAGGGTGAACTTGACCATACATCTCCCAGCCTTGGCTGATATCCCATTTTAAGCCCAGTGGAACGCGAGCTCCAAACTCTTTACCTTCCCATTCACTCCAACCACCCACACCTACGTACCATGACACTGGGGTATTCCCCTCAAACTCACCGCGCTGCAAGATATAGTCAAACGCCGCTCCATCATTACCTAGTGTAAAGCGGTAACTATTATCAAGCTCAACCACTACGCTCAATTGTTGGTCTACGACCATACCTATCGATAGATCGGTCGCTTCAGGTTCATTGGCGAATACGTTCGGACTAAGTACAAGCAAAGAGGCAGGGACAATCGACAAACCTAACTTTTTCATATCTGGCTATTCCTATGCACAAAATAAAACAGCGTACAATTATTCAGAAATGTAGGAAAAAGATGTCAGGAAAAGGTGAAAAGAAACGGAGAAGAAGCCCAATGTAGGAAGTGACATTTCTTTATCAGTATCTCTTAAACATGAAAACAAAAAAGGAGGCCGAAGCCTCCTTTTATCACAATGGTAAGTGATTAACCGTTAGTACGGATCCACTCGTCCATTTCAGTTTTTAGGTTGTCAGACTTAGTACCGAAGATAGCCTGAACACCACCTGCTACAACCACTACGCCAGCTGCGCCTAGTTGTTTCAGTTTGTCTTGGTCAACAGCTTCTGTGTCAGCTACAGCAACACGTAGACGAGTGATACATGCGTCTAGACCAGTGATGTTAGCTTTGCCGCCGAATGCTGCAACTAGCTCACCTGCCATGTCTGAACCAGAAGTCGCCACTGCTTCTTCAGATTCGTCTTCACGACCTGGAGTTTTAAGGTCCATAGCTTTGATTACAGCGCGGAATACTACGTAGTAGATTGCTGCGTAAACAAGACCAGTTACAACCATTAGGCCAATCTTCTGAGAGTTGCCTGACAGTACTAGGAAGTCGATTAGACCGTGTGAGAACGAAGTACCGTGTACGAAACCTAGAGTGTTAGCAACTACGTATGCAGAACCCGCTAGTAGAGCGTGGATTCCGTATAGTACAGGAGCAACGAATAGGAATGAGAATTCGATTGGCTCTGTGATACCTGTTAGGAATGAAGTCAGTGCAGCAGATGCCATGATACCCATTACTTTCGCACGGTTCTCTGGCTTAGCAGAGTGAGCGATAGCAATAGCAGCAGCTGGTAGACCGAACATCTTGAACATGTAACCACCCGCTAGCTGACCGAAGCCATTACCAGCAGCACGAGATGCTTCATCAGCAACTAGGTAACAAGTTAGTACGCCGTTTTGAGTTTCGCCTGCAGCGTTAACACAAGTACCTGCTTCGAAGAAGAATGGTACGTTCCATACGTGGTGTAGACCGAATGGAATTAGAGAACGCTCAACGATACCGTAAATACCGAACGCAACCTGTGGGTTCTGGTGTGCAGCCCAATCAGAGAAAGATGCGATCGCGCCGCCAATTGGTGGCCATACAATAGATAGAAGGATACCAAGACCGATAGCTGAGAAACCAGTGATGATTGGCACTGCACGCTTACCAGCGAAGAAGCCTAGGTATTCTGGAAGTTGAATCTTGAAGAAACGGTTGAATGCCCAAGCAGCAACACCACCGACTAGGATACCACCTAGTACGCCAGTATCGATTTTCTCAACACCCATTACGCCAGCCATAACTGCTAAAGTTGCCGTCATGATGCCGTAACCAACGATTGCAGCAAGACCTGCAACACCGTCGTTGTTAGTAAAGCCAAGTGCTACACCTACAGCAAATAGCAGAGCCATTTGACCGAATACTGAGCCACCCGCTTGTTCCATTAGATTTGAAACGATTTCTGGAATGAAACCTAGGTCGGCCGCACCAACACCAAGTAGGATACCTGCAACTGGTAACACTGATACTGGCAGCATCAGAGACTTACCAACTTTCTGCAGGCTAGCAAAAAGGTTCTTAAACATGTTTATGCTCCTGAAAAGTTATTAGAATTGTTGGGTTCTAACGGCACACCCCCGTAGCCTTAAATGTTAGCACCCAAAGAAAATGTAACCACTTATGACAGTATATTTTCTGCCTCTAAATATATTGTCCGCTTGTCAAACTTTCTAGCCAGTTACGAAATTTAGTTTCAAACTAATAGATAGATCACAATCCAAATTGGCATTTGAAATGGATTACAACACCATAACTTGTTGATTAAATGAAAAATAATCTCAAAAACGATTAATTTTGATGGGTAAATAAAATAGATGCAGTTGTTATTTTATGTAACAAAATTACATCGACATCTTTTTTAACTCTCAAGTTCAACATTTTTAGTGAACAATGCCATTTAAACGCTTGCGCGTGATTTAGGTTACAAAAAAAAGGGGCCAAAGCCCCTTAATTAGTAAAAACTTAATTTACTTTTGTAATTATCTTTTAGAAGTCGATACTCCCGCTTCTTGAGAGTAGCGTCCACTCCTTAGAGAACAAGCTTGGTGTTTGATAGAACCAAAGGTAATGCGTTAAATACTTTTTGCCACATGGATAAGGGAACCAACGGCGTTTACACCACTTCACCTTACGAATTTCTGCAAATAAGCCAAACTTACCGTTAATCGCATCTAATTCATCGGTCAACGAGATGTTGTAGCCAACCGAGCCCGAAACGGCATTACCAGCACCGATAGTAATCTTGTCTAGACCAACTGAAGACTCTAAAGCAAAGAGGTTTTCAATTAGGTTCAATCTTGCTTCTAGGCCGGCAAAAATCTTATTCCCTAACAACGAGAATCCACCTCTCGCTCTCACTGCGAACGCAGCAGAGAACAAGTCGCCTTCAGCAAAGATCCCTAGGCTACGATAACCTGTCTCAAACGATCCTGATATTGCACCGACAACGCCAGCACTCAACGTAATGGGAACGGGACCTACAAAAATCTTTTTAGTAATTAAGTCCTTTGATTTCTCCCACTCTTTTTCAAATCCGTAAGACCAAGTAGGGAGGTTATTATCATCGTCAGACTTACCACCTTCATCATCTCCACCAATTTCAACAACAGTCGCATTAAGAAGGACTAATTCAGCCTCTAGCCCCGTTTCATCAAGAAGAAAGGCTCCCGCTTCTAGTTCTGCGCCAAAAATAGTATTTCTAGCATTAAATAACGTTACCGTTGCTTCACCAGCTGCTGTGACAGCACCACCAGCACGTAACGGGTCTAAAACAGCCCCGCCTTCCAAGCTCAGGCCAATTGCCGCTTTCTTAGGGTTACCAAAAGATTTATCGAAAGAGCGTTCACGAGAAATACTAGAGCTGCTAAATCCACTGCTGTGAGCCTTCACACCAAGGCCGCTTGAACCTCCATCATCCTCCATTTCTTGAAATACGTAGTATGGAATGGTGACTTCTCTCGTGACCGCTGCTAGCTCATCTTCTGGAGTTTTAACCGTAAACTTAAATTCGAGATCATTAGCATAATCAGCCATGTTGGAGGCGTAATTATCGCTTATCTCTTGCTTATCACTTTCGGAGAGTTGGATGTCGAAACCAATAAAGTGCTCATTGGTGTTTTCACCGAAGAAGCAAGAAAGAGACTCCTCGTAACTCTTCGTCCCATCATCATGATTCACTAAAAACGTAACCGGCGAGTTACTAATAGATGTCCCAGGAACCGTCACAGTTGCTTCAACCAATAACTCAGAGCTTGTCGAGCCAGAGCTACGGAGCTCAATAAAACCAACAATGTCACTCATCATCTCTGATTCGGACATATTGTTCTTATGATCCAAAGTGACCGCGTTACCACTGAATTCAAGTTCATCAATCATTAACGAATTGTCTGGGTCTGCTTCAACTGAAACCATTGAATATGCATACATTTCAGAAGTATCGTCTTGATACTGTTCGACCATTTCATCGGTAGGCCAGTTATCCTCTTCGTTCGTTTCGGCAAGCTCCTCCAACGGGTCGATCATAGCTATGATCATATAATCACCAGCCATTTTAACGTCAGATGGGATCACTAGCTCTGCACTTTTCTTCAACGTACCCGTCGACTCAATCGAGATAATGTCTGACATGATTAAATGCGAATCACCAATCTCCGTTTCAGTGTCCGAATCAGAGAGAGCATTAACATCGCTATCTAATACTGCATAAAAGTCGATTCGTGTCTCAATACCAGAGTAACCCTCTACCTCAACATCATATTCGACATTCACAGTACTTTTAGCTTTTAAGTCGGTGTCACCCACTCTAAGAGAGCTAATCTTCAAGTTACCCGATTGATCTTCTTCCCCACACCCTGACAATAATGCGAGTGAAACAAGGCTTGCGATCCATGTTTTCTTCATACTATATCCTTATGACTTTTAGATTATTTTTCGATGACATCAACGATTGCTTGGAAATTTTTTCTCGACCTTTCTGTTGCCAACATTTTGCGAAGTTCTTCTTGAACGACATCGGTGTGTTGGTCTTGATGGCCTAGAGCTTCTATTGCTGAGTACCTTAATTGGTCATTGTCATTACGGGCAGCTAAGTCTAGAAGCGTCCCTACAACTTCTTCCTCAAGCTCATAGCTCCCTAGTGACTGAACAACTTCGTTAATTACAGATGGGTTACTTGACGAATGAAGCATATCCTCCAAGGTTTCCTGTGCTTTTTCTGAAGTCAGTTTTCCTAATGATTTGGCAACATTCCTTTGAACATACACAGACGAATCGTCATGATATGAAGATATAAGGTCGATATTCTTTTCATCGGCGGTGTTCGTCAGGCTGGTAATAAATTTAGCTTTTTCGTTAGGGTTATCTGATTCAGTTAAACGAGTCGAGAGTAGATCGTTAAGCTTCTTTACCTCTTCTCCGTCGCGATATTGAACCATTGACCCTAAAGCGAGCAGATAACTATTATTGATGTCCCTATCTAGGCTAATTCCAACATTGAGTAACGCCTCTAACTCTGTGTAAGTTTTACGCGATATCTCGCCCTCACCTTGCAACAACGCCTGAGTGACGAGAAATTTCGTGTTGTCAGATACCGATTCTTCACCCAAAAGGTACGTTATAATCGAATGGCTAAAAGAGTTGTCGACAATACCCAACGAATGGTAGAAACGCATTGCATCTCGATTAGTAAAAGAGTCCTCTGCTAAATACTCTTTAATTCCATCGAGAGCGTATTTTTTTTCATTTAGGAGAGCGGCAAGATCATAAGCGTCAATTGAAGAGAGGTCGCCCGTCATCAATAAGCTTAAAAGTTCTTTTTCATCTTGTTTGATCTCTAGCAAAGATGGCTTGGTTTCGACGTTTATAGGTGGCCAAGTATCAATATCTGATGACAACCCCCAAATAAGACCTTCAGTAATATCTTCCTTGTCAAAACTGTATTTTTGGGAGCTCTCTAAATAAAAATCCGAGTTATATTTAAATGTAAGCTGTTCCTTTCCCTGTCCTGATTCAAGTAGACATACACCATCCATCGCTTTGTGTTTAGATTGGTCCACAGTGATCGTCAATTCAGGATCTAAGCTATTGTATTTAGTTTTGTTTTTGCCATGAGCGCCTTCGCTGTAAGTAAAATCAGCCAAATAGTTTCCATTTGAATCATCTACTTTATCGTTCAGTTTCGAAGAGTATTGGAAGTAGTCAATCATCCCAATTAATTGGTCTTTGCTCTCTTGCTTTAAGCCTTCTTGAAATTCAAAGCTTGTGAATAGGCCTGATTCTTCACGGATAGCGATAAATGGGTACTCTAGTTCATCGGCGCTATAGCTCTCTCCATCAGCCAAATACTCACCATCGATAAAATGAAACACCCACCTTTCCTCTGTACTATCTTCCGTTGGATGCAGTTTCTTTGCTTGTAGTGAACCGTTCAGAGTCAAATGTTGGTACGTTACTTGTTCGAAATAGAACTCTGATGTTGCAGCCACCGATATTGACCACTGAGCTTCACACACAGTTTCACTTGCAAAAGCTTGGCTAGCTAATAAAGCACTAAAACCCATCCACTTTTTATATCGACCAATCAAACCTCAAGCCTCTATGATTAGAAATTTACAAGACACCATACTATAAATGAAGTCAGTATATCCACTAATAAGCGTGACTTAGATCACCTTGCTAATAACAATAGAGTCATTAAATGGTAGTTAGTTGATAAATGGGACAGTAACGAGAAGGCGAGATAAAAAATGGCCAGAGAACTCTGGCCATCTATATAAATATTAGATTGTTAAGTGGTTTGATAAATCAGACTTTATCTAAAAATAAACGACGGAAGTTTGCGGTCGTTGTTTTACCTACCTCGCTCAAAGAACATCCTTTTAGCTGAGAAATGTACGATGCTACCTCTACAACATAAGCAGGTTGGTTCTGTTTTCCTCGGTGAGGAACAGGAGCTAGGTACGGAGAGTCTGTTTCAATCAGCAGTCTTTCAAGCGGAAGCGCTTTGACCACTTCTTTCAGTTCTGTCGCCTGTCTAAACGTGACAATGCCTGAGATCGAGATATAAAAACCAAGCTCCATCGCCGCTTTGGCAAAAGGCAGGTCTTCAGTAAAGCAGTGAATAACCCCACCACACTTATCGGCATGACCATTCTTTAAAATTGCGAGAGTATCTTCACGTGCATTTCGAGTGTGGATGATCAGCGGCTTATTTAACTTCACACCTAACTCGACCTGTTGCTCGAAACGGAGCTTTTGTAGATCGGCTGTTTCAGGTTGGTAGTGATAATCAAGGCCTGTTTCACCAATGGCAACGACTCGAGGGTGCGCGGCGTATTCATGCAGTGTATCTAAGGCGAAATCGCTCTCTACGTCGAGAGGGTGCACACCACATGATGCGTAGACGTTCTCGAATGGCTCGATCATTTCGAGCATGTTTGGAAAAGAATCTAGCGTGACGCCAACAGACAGAAGCTCTGTTACATTAGCCGCTTTTGCTTTAGCAACAACATCTTCAATACCTGTATGCAAGTCTTGGTAATCTAGTTTGTCTAAATGACAGTGAGAATCTACGAACATGGTTCCTCGTAAAATTGAAATAGCCAGTCCATGATCAATAACTCGGCATTCAAACCAGTGTGAAGCCTCAGTTGATCATTGAGTGTTAATAGTGTCTGAGCTTGAGAATAGAGTAGCTGATAATCACAAACTGTTGCCAGTTTCTTAGCTCCAGGCACAAAATCGTCAGTCGATAGACCATAGTGGACTTTTTGTGCGTCCGATAAGAGATACCACAACCAATTCAGCGACTCGCTTGGCTCTGACGCCAACTCTTTCGCTAATTTGACAGCATCACCTTGCTGCTGGCACCACTGAATGAACTCATGTTCAATGGCTTCGTAACGGCTGACTTTGTCCTGTTCAACAAACGCAAGCGTTGACAACGGAGCATTGCTGTTAAGATGAGCCGCATAAGCAGGTACAGAACCTTTGAACTGACCAGATAGCCATTGCGAAACAACGTCTGAGCTTGGCGCAGATAAGTGCCATTGCTGACAACGACTTGTTATGGTCGGCAGCAATGCATTCGCTCGATGTGTCACGAGCAAGAACATACAACTCAATGAAGGTTCTTCTAACGTCTTTAGAAGCGCATTGGCAGCAGATTCATTCATAGCCTCAGCAGGCTCGATAATGAAAAGGCGCGTTCCAGACAGTTGAGAGGACTCTTGAGCAATTCGATTACACTGGCGAATTTGATCGACTGTGATCGACTTGCCCTCTTTTTCAGGCTTAACGACATGAAAGTCTGGGTGACTGTTCGAGCTCATTAGTTGGCAACCATGACAAAAACCACACGCTTCTGCAGGGTAGTTCTGACACATAACTGCCTGACTAAATTGTTCGACTAACTGTTCTGCCCCCATCCCTTGGTTCGCAACCAAAAGAGAAGCATTAGAGAAGCGGTCAGCTTGTAAGTTTGCTTGCCATTCTTGCCAGAGTGGCGTTAACCACGGGTATAGCTCATTCATAGCTTACGCTTGCACCCACGCAGCTAGAGCTTGAGTAATATCAGCAGCGACTTTCTCAATCTCTTGTTCTGCATTAATAATAATGACTGATTCATCACTGTTCGCGAGCTCTAAGTAACGCTCGCGAGTGCGATCAAAGAAACCCATGTCCATCTTTTCGATACGATCGAGCTCCCCTCGCCCACGAGCACGTTCAAGGCCAACACGTGGGTCAATATCAAGATAGATGGTGAGATCGGGTTTAAAGTCGCCTAGTGTGGTTTGTTTAAGCGCTGTCATCGTCTCTTTGGAGATTTGGCGACCACCACCTTGGTATGCTTGAGACGACATATCATGACGATCACCCACCACCCAAGTACCATCTGCTAGTGCAGGCTTGATAACGTTCTCTACCAGTTGAACGCGAGCAGCATACATCATCAGAAGCTCTGTCATATCCTGTAGAGTTTCGCCTTCATGCTCCTGCTTAACAAGCGTTCTCAGCTTTTCAGCAAGTGCCGTACCGCCCGGCTCACGAGTGTTTTTAATCGACCCAATACCTGACTGCTTTAATGTTTCTAGTACAGCATTAATTGCCGTACTCTTACCTGCGCCTTCTAGGCCTTCAATTACGATGAATTTAGCGTTTGTCATTTGTTGCTTCTTAATTGTTTTAGATACGCTCGAACAGCTCGATTATGCTCTGCTAACGTTTTTGAAAATACATGACCACCTTTACCACTTGCGACGAAGTAGTAATAGTTACTGTCTTCAGGGTTCAACGCTGCTGCAATAGACGCTTCACCTGGCATAGCAATTGGCGTCGGCGGTAAACCAAAGATGGTGTACGTATTGTATGGTGTCGGTGTACGCAAATCTTTCTTGCGAATATTTCCGTCGTACTTGTCACCCATTCCATAGATAACCGTTGGATCCGTTTGCAGGCGCATACGTTTATTTAGACGGTTAACGAATACCGCGGCAACGCGTTCACGCTCTGACTCGACTGCCGTCTCTTTTTCGATGATAGAGGCGAGGATCAAAGCTTCATACGCCGATTTAAGGGGCAGTTTTTCTTGACGTTTTTCCCACTGTTCATCAAGTACCGACTGCAGTTTGCTTGACGCTCGCTTTAAAATGTCTAAATCAGACGCACCCAGTGTGTAGTGGTACGTTTCTGCTAACATTAGACCTTCAAGCTTCTCGTGATCAGAGCCAATAAGCGCCGAAATTTCGGCTTCACTTAAATCGGTGAGTTCATGTTCTAAATATGGTGCCGCTTTTAAAATTTCACGCCACTCTTTAAAAGTTGAGCCTTCAACAAAAGTGATCGCAAATTGATGCTCTTTTCCTTGTTTGAACTGCTCAAGCGCCTGTGTAAGGTTAAGCTCCGGTTCTAATAAGTAAGTACCCGCTCGAACTTGAGTCAATTCAGGGTGAAAGCGTCGGACGAGCTTAACCATGTCGTTAGGCTCGATAAGATTAGACTTGGTGAGGTTCGCCAATACTCGATTAAAACTCGTGCCTGATTCAATCGTAAAAATCTGAGCTTCTTCAAGCTTTAAAGGTTGAGTAATGTATTGCGATACTTGCTGCGAGACATACACATAGCCGCCAGCTAATAAGGCGGCAATCAGTATAAGAAAAAGGGTGATTTTTTTGATCACGAGTCGATCGTCTCCTGAATTCGTTTTGTAATAGTTCCAATCTCAAAATTTGCCGAGCTAATTTGACGGATCGGCGCAACACCTAAAATAGAATTAGAGATAAACACCTCATCAGCTGCAAGTACATTATCTAATTCAAAATGACCGACAGAGCTTCTGATTTGGAGTTTCTCTAACACTTCAAGTACCACACGTCGCATCACGCCACTCACACCAGCGTGGGTCAATGCGGGTGTATAAACAACACCATCTTTTACCCAAAATAGGTTAGCCATGCTTGTTTCGATAACATTTCCATTGATATCGAGCACCACGCCATCAGGCAGCTGCAAATCATCAAGCTCTGCCTTAACCATAATTTGCTCTAAACGATTATTATGTTTATGCCCGGCAAGCATTGGGTTTAAACCTAGGCGAGTTTGGCACACACCAAGGGTTACCCCGTCAGCGCTCCATTGTTCATAATGGGGCGGATAAATAAAGGCGCTAATAGTAACATTTGGTGAGGTCACTTGAGTAGGGCTATATCCCCTTCCTCCAGCACCGCGGCTAATATGAATTTTTATCCCAGCCAAAGGTTCAGATCTGACCGCTTGGTCTAGCCACTTTTCCACTTGCTTCCAATCAGGGCGCGGAATCAATAAAACATCGAGGCAAGCGTTCATCCTGTCGATATGCTTTTGCCAATGTTGTATTTGGCCGTTTCGCGTCAGCATAGTCGTAAAGCAGCCGTCACCATATTGAAACGAACGATCGGTGAGCGTAACTGAATCCGCACGTTTTCCATTGAGCCAGAACATAACTATCCCTATTGAAGTTTCAGGGGCTATTAAATAACAAAACGGCTTAATGCCAAAGCATTAAGCCGTTTATTTAGATTCAATTAGCGATTCTTTAGATCTTTTTGAATACTAGCGAGCCGTTCGTACCGCCAAAGCCAAATGAGTTACAAATTGCGTACTCCATTTGAACTTCTTTCGCTGTATGTGGCACTAGATCGATATCGTCTAGACCTTCAGCGCGGTTGTCTAGGTTGATTGTCGGTGGAACAATTTGGTCAACCAGAGACATAACAGTGATGATCGCTTCAACAGAACCGGCAGCACCCAGAAGGTGACCTGTCATTGATTTAGTTGAAGATACTTTCACTTGCTTCACGCCCTCTTCACCTAGAGCACGACGCACGCCTTTAATTTCAGCAACGTCACCTGCAGGTGTTGATGTACCGTGAGCATTTACGTAACCAACTTGAGTACCTTCGATACCCGCATCACGCATTGCTGCTTCCATCGCCAGTGCGCCACCTGAACCGTCTTCAGATGGAGACGTCATGTGGTAAGCATCACCAGACATGCCAAAGCCAACTAGCTCAGCGTAGATTTTAGCACCACGCGCTTTCGCATGTTCGTACTCTTCTAGTACCATCATGCCTGCACCGTCACCAAGAACAAAACCGTCACGGTCTTGATCCCATGGACGAGACGCTTTTTGTGGCTCATCGTTGCGAGTAGATAGCGCTTTAGCTGCACCAAAACCAGCCATACCTAGTGGTGTTGATGCTTTTTCAGAACCACCAGCAACCATTGCTTCCGCATCACCGTATGCAATCATACGAGCCGCGTGACCAATGTTGTGTAGACCTGTTGTACACGCCGTCGAGATCGCGATGTTAGGACCGCGAAGACCACGCATAATAGATAAGTTACCTGCAACCATGTTTACGATGGTTGATGGAACGAAGAATGGGCTTACTTTACGAGGGCCTCTATCAACCAGTGCAGTATGACCAGTTTCGATAAGGTCTAGACCACCGATACCAGAGCCAATTGCAACACCAACACGTGGTGCATTTTCTTCGTTAATTTGTAAACCAGAGTCATCTAGTGCTTGGATACCTGCAGCGATACCGTACTGGATAAATAGATCCATTTTACGTGCATCTTTCTTTGACATGTATTCAGTACAGTCAAAGTCTTTAACAAGACCCGCAAAGCGAGTTGAGAAATTTTCAGCATCAAAGTGTTCGATATTCACGATACCACTTTGACCAGCTAGCAGGGCTTTCCAAGATGATTCTACGGTGTTGCCTACCGGTGACAACATACCCATGCCAGTGACAACAACACGACGCTTGGACACGATTTTATTCTCCGGAAATGAAATGATTCTATGGAAGGATAGAAGGGTTAAAAAGAACACAGGCGGCCAGAAGGCCGCCTGGGAGAGATATTATTACTGAGCGCTGTTTACGTAGTCGATAGCAGCTTGAACAGTAGTAATTTTCTCAGCTTCTTCGTCTGGAATCTCAGTGTCGAATTCTTCTTCTAGAGCCATTACTAGTTCAACAGTGTCTAGAGAATCAGCACCTAGATCGTCAACGAATGAAGCTTCGTTTTTAACTTCAGCTTCGTCTACACCTAGCTGTTCAACAATGATTTTCTTTACGCGTTCTTCGATGTTGCTCATTTTTCTTTTCCTTTACAGATTTCGCTCAATGCGATGATTCCGTAGTTTATTCGAACTACTGAAAGTTGCAAGAGGGACCTTGCTGGTCAAACCACAATTTTAGCGATTTTAACCGAAATTCAATACATTTTTGACTTAAATCATGCACAAATCTTGCGCACACTTAGGTCAAAGTTCACAAACTATAGGCTATTTTTAACGGAAAAAGTAGCCTATATGACGACATTAAGTGCAAATTAACCTTAGCGCAGAAATTTGAGTGAAAATTAATGAAAAAGTTCACGATTTCCGCACGAAAGCGATTTACACCATGTACATACCGCCATTTACATGCAAAGTTTCACCAGTGATGTATGCCGCTTCTGGAGAAGCTAGGAATACAACTGCTGAAGCAATTTCACGAGGGTCACCAAGACGACCTGATGGTACGTTAGCTAGTGTAGCAGCACGTTGCTCTTCATTCAGTGCTTTTGTCATATCAGTTTCGATGAAACCTGGTGCAACTGTGTTTACAGTAACACCACGAGATGCCACTTCACGAGCCATTGACTTAGTAAAACCGATAACGCCCGCTTTAGCCGCAGCGTAGTTTGCTTGACCTGCGTTACCCATAGTACCAACAACTGAACCTACGTTGATGATGCGACCAGCGCGCTTTTTCATCATGCCGCGAAGAACTGCTTTTGACATGCGGAAAATTGGCGTTAAGTTAGTGTCGATGATGTCATCCCACTCAGAATCTTTCATACGCATAAGTAGGTTGTCGCGTGTGATACCAGCATTGTTTACTAGGATATCAATCGCGCCGAACTCATCGTTGATCGTTTTTAGTGTTGCCTCGATAGACTCAACATCAGTTACGTTTAGAGCAAGACCTTTACCGTTCTCACCTAGGTACTCACTGATTGCAGCTGCGCCGCCTTCAGAAGTCGCTGTACCAATTACTGTCGCGCCACGCTCAACAAGTAGCTCAGCAATCGCACGGCCGATACCGCGGCTTGCGCCAGTCACTAGGGCAATTTTGCCTTCTAGATTCATCATGTCGTTAATTCCTTAAATTACTTCGCAGCTTCAAGAGATGCAGCATCATTCACTGCTGCGCCGCTTAGTGTTTTCACGATACGTTTGGTTAGACCCGTAAGAACCTTACCTGGGCCTAATTCAAGAAGTTTCTCAACGCCTTGCTCGCTCATCAGCTGTACGCTTTCAGTCCAACGAACTGGGCTGTATAGCTGACGTACAAGTGCGTCTTTAATTTTTGCAGGATCAGTTTCCGCAGCAACATCAACGTTGTTGATTACTGGAAGCTGAGGCGCGTTGAATTCTAGCGCTTCTAGAGCTACTGCTAGCTTGTCAGCCGCAGGCTTCATTAGTGCACAATGTGAAGGCACAGAAACTGGAAGAGGAAGTACACGCTTAGCGCCCGCTTCTTTACATAGTGCGCCAGCGCGCTCTACTGCATCTTTGCTGCCAGCAATAACAACTTGACCAGGAGAGTTGAAGTTTACTGGAGAAACGACTTCGCCTTGTGCAGCTTCTTCACACGCTTTAGCGATTGACTCATCGTCAAGACCGATGATTGCATACATTGCGCCAGTGCCTGCTGGTACTGCTTCTTGCATCAGTTGACCACGAAGCTGAACAAGTTTGATCGCTTCTTTAAAGTCGATAACACCTGCACATACCAATGCAGAGTATTCACCTAGGCTGTGACCTGCTAGGTTCGCTGGCTGTTCTAGGCCAAGCTCTTGCCATACACGCCAGATAGCCACTGATGATGCTAGCAATGCAGGTTGAGTACGGTGAGTTTGGTTTAGATCTTCAGCAGGGCCGTTTTGAACAAGGGCCCATAGGTCGTAGCCTAGCGCTTCAGATGCTTCAGCAAATGTTTGTTTAACTACGTCATACTGCTCGCCAAGCTCAGCAATCATACCAACTGCTTGAGAACCTTGACCTGGAAATACAATAGCAAACTTGCTCATTTTCTTTTCCTTAAAAACGTTTCTTTAAATTAAAGAAGAAAGAAAAGATGCCACGAAAGGCATCTTAATTTTTGAATTCTGTTTAGAACTTAACGAGTGCTGAGCCCCAAGTAAATCCACCACCAAATGCTTCTAGCAACAACGTTTGGCCACGTTGAATACGGCCATCACGAACAGCTTCATCTAACGCTGTAGGGACAGTCGCTGCTGATGTGTTGCCATGCTTATCTAGGGTAATAACCACTTGGTCAAGCGACATTGACAGTTTCTTAGCTGTCGCAGAGATAATGCGGTAGTTTGCTTGGTGTGGTACAAGCCAATCAAGTTCTGACTTATGCATATCATTCGCAGCAAGTGTGTCTTTTACTAGCTTCGATAGCTGAGTAACCGCTACTTTGAAAACTTCGTTGCCCGCCATATGCAGCCATTTGTCTGCATCTTTACCACGTTCGGGCACTTCTAGGCTTAAAAGCTCACCGAATCGGCCATCTGAATAAATGTGAGTAGATAAAATGCCTGGCTCTTCACTTTGACCGACAACAACCGCACCCGCACCATCACCAAATAGGATGATAGTAGAGCGATCAGTTGGATCACAGGTCTTAGACAGAGCATCAGCACCGATCACTAGCACATTTTTGCACATACCCGATTTGATATGTTGATCAGCAACAGAGAGCGCGTATACAAACCCCGAACATGCAGCTGCTAGATCAAATGCCGGGCAACCTTTAATTTCAAGCTTTGCTTGCACCTGACAAGCAGATGACGGGAATGTATGGCTGCCACTTGTTGTCGCGACGATAATAAGGTCGATATCGTCCTTATCAATGCCCGCCATTTCAATGGCGTTTTTCGCAGCTAAGTAGCTCATATCAGCAACCGTTTCATTTTCAGCTGCAATGCGACGCTCTTTAATACCCGTACGAGTGACAATCCACTCATCCGTTGTATCTACCATTTTCTCTAGATCTGCGTTTGAACGCACCTGAGATGGCAGGTAGCTGCCAGTACCTAAAATTTTGCTATACATGAAGACTAATAATGCCTCTCGAGTAAAACCGCTTCCAAACGATCGCTAATACGGTTTGGTACTTGTCGTTGGACCTCATGCAACGCTTCACCAATCGCATTGATGATAGCGTCTACATCAGCACTTCCGTGGCTTTTTATGACAATGCCGCGCAATCCTAGCAAACTTGCGCCATTATACTGGTCGGGGTTCAATGTTTTTAGCTCATTAAATAAGCTGGAAAATAATTTTCTTGCAATCCAACCCTTTATAGATGAGGCCATCATGTGAGATTTCAACTTATCAATAAAGAGTTGTGCCGTCCCTTCGCACGTTTTAAGGCAGACATTGCCGACAAACCCATCACATACCACTACGTCGGCGGCGTCATGAAGAAGTTGGTTCCCTTCAATATAGCCGACAAAGTTAACTGACTGAGTCTGAGATAGCATTTCAGAACAACGCTTGACGAGGTCATTACCTTTTATTTCTTCAGCGCCGATATTTAAAATCGCGACACGAGGTGCGCGTTGCAAATATTGTTCTGCCAATGCACTGCCCATAACAGCGAATTGAAACAGTGAGTCTGCATCACTTGATACGTTTGCACCTAAATCGAGCATCCAAGTTCGGCCACCTGATGCGGTCGGTAATGCAGATATCAATGCTGGTCGTTCAATGCCAGGTAGTAATTTGAGTTTGAAACGCGAGAGCGCCATGAGAGCGCCGGTGTTGCCACAACTGACACATGCATCCGCTTGGTTGTCCGCAACCAATTCAATCGCGGTGCCCATGGAACTACCATGACTGTTTCTTAATGCAAGAGAAGGCTTTTCGGAATTCGATATCACTCGGTCAGTATGTTGAATACTCAAACGGGAGTTCGTTTGAAAACCAAGCGAAGATAATTGAGACGTGATCTGAGTTTGATCACCAATGAGGACCACTTTTAGCTCTGGGAAATGCGACAGTGCCTGCACGGCGGCAGGCACTGTGACGCGAGGACCGAAATCCCCGCCCATTGCATCAAGTGCAACGGCTATATTTTGCAAAGGTCAACCTTACTTGTTGATAACCTTTTTGCCACGGTAGTAACCTTCAGCAGTTACGTTGTGGCGTAGGTGAGTTTCACCTGAAGTTGCGTCTACAGAAAGTGCAGCTGTAGTTAGGGCATCGTGTGAACGACGCATGCCACGCATTGAACGTGATTTCTTGCTCTTTTGTACGGCCATTGACCCTACTCCTATGTAAGTATTAAAGAATTACTTCTTTAAGCTTTTTAAAACGTCAAATGGATTCGGCTTCTCTTCTTCCACAATTTCTTCTGGAATCTCACCAAACACCATATTATCTGAATCAACGCTACAGTCCGCTTCTTCGTGCATTGCAATTTGAGGCAAGTTTAGAATGAACTCGTCTTCAACTAACTGTATTAGGTCTAATTCACCGTACTCGTTCAGATCTACCAAATCGTACTCTTCCGGTGCTTCCTCTTCAGTCCTCTCACCGCGATACGGTGTATAGGTGAATTGGACATCGCACTCATGTGCGAAAACCTCATTACAGCGTTGACACTCTAAGTCGACTTCGATGTTAGCTTTACCAGAGATAACAACGAGTCGCTGCTCATCTAAGTCAAATGACAGTGACACTTGGGCGTCGCGTCTAACGCCTTCGACTGATTCCTCTAAGCGCTTAAAGAGACTAACTTGAATAATACCTTCAACATCTAGTCGCTTTTGAGCTGAGCGTGTCGGATCAATCGTACGCGGTATTTTTACCTTTTGCATAGG
Source organism: Vibrio sp. RE86 (assembly GCF_013114545.1). GTDB lineage: Bacteria > Pseudomonadota > Gammaproteobacteria > Enterobacterales > Vibrionaceae > Vibrio. The sequence goes on from NZ_VTXI01000004.1 coordinate 105,716, forward strand.
GCGCGAATTCTATCTTCCAAATCGTTTATAGTCAAAGAAAAAGGGCAAAAAAATGTACTTTTTTTCCTTATCAACGAGAGAGCTAGTATCCTAACCGTGATATCGATTAAGCTCTTACTAACCTGCTTTAGATTGTAAATTAAAATGCAAAATTACCAACTAGTTTTAGCTTCGACTTCTCCTTATCGAGAACAACTGCTCAATAAATTAGCAATTGACTTCTCTACCGCCTCCCCTGACTTCGATGAAACGCCGTTAGCCAACGAGAGTCCACTAGAACTCGTCGAAAGGCTAGCGATAGGTAAAGCAAAATCTTGTCACGTAAGCGATGGTCACTTAGTGATTGGTAGCGATCAAGTGTGTGTGATCAATGGCAACATTATCGGCAAACCGCTTAGCCGCGAAAAAGCCATCGAACAATTGACGCTGCAACGTGGTCAATCTATTCAGTTCTATACCGGGTTAGCGCTATTTAATTCGAGTACAAAGAAAACAGATGTCAAAGTAGATACCTTTACCGTTCACTTTCGTAATTTAACCGACAGTCAGATCGCTAACTATGTTGATAAAGAACAGCCGTTTTATTGCGCAGGTAGCTTCAAGAGTGAAGGTTTAGGCATTGCTCTATTCGAACGCCTGGAAGGTAAAGATCCAAATACCTTGGTAGGACTGCCGTTGATTGACTTAATTGATATGCTTGAAGCACAAGGGTTTGAGGTACTTTAGGCAGAAGCGAGTCGGAACCCTAAAGAGATTCCCTACTCGCTCCTTCGTCACTCTATGGAACGACGTTTATAATTTACGCAACCCAGCCAACGCTTTCTCTAACTTAGGCTCCATTGGCGCATTGATCTCCATCCACTCGTCATTTGAAGGGTGTTGGAACTTGATATTTGCGGCATGCAGGAACAAGCGATCAAGCCCGACTTTGCCAGTGTAAGCGTCGAAGCGGCGGTCACCATAACGATCATCCCAAGCGATTGGGTGACCGGTATATTGAGTGTGTACCCGAATCTGGTGCGTGCGTCCGGTAATTGGACTCGCCTGAATCAAAGTTGCATTAGCGAACTTCTCAATAATCTTGAAGCGAGTTTCCGATGCTTTGCCATTTGGGTTCACGCGAACAATGCTGTTTACCTCGTTTTTAAGCAGAGGGGCATTGACCTTCTTACAGCTTGATTTCCATTCACCCATCACCAAAGCAAAATAGTATTTTTGTACTGTTTTTTCGCGAAACTGTGCTTGAAGATGACGAAGAGCTGAACGTTTCTTCGCAACCAACAAGATACCCGAGGTATCGCGATCAATACGGTGCACCAACTCTAGGAAGCGAGCATCAGGGCGCAGAGCTCGTAATGCTTCAATTGCACCAAACTTGAGGCCGCTGCCACCATGTACTGCTGTTCCTGAAGGTTTATTTAGGATGAGCATGTGATCGTCTTCGTAGATGATCTTGTTTTCAAGCTCGGCTACTTTATTTAGCTTCGTGCTAGGAGCAACTTCTTCGGCTTTCTCTTCGATGGTCACAGGTGGGATTCGAACAAGATCGCCCGCCTTTAGCTTATACTCAGCCTTGATGCGCTTTTTGTTTACACGCACTTCACCCTTACGCAAGATGCGGTAAACCATGCTTTTAGGAATACTTTTCAATTGGTTGCGCAAGAAGTTATCAATACGCTGACCCGCCATATCTTCGTCGATATCGACAAATTGGACTTTAGTTCTAATTTCACTCATGCGGTTATTCTAACATCCTAACATGCGCAGATTCACATTTTCTTCGCAACAAAATGGAAAATTTCGTGATAAGACTGAATTCCATATCCTTTACGGATAAAAATCCATCAGTTTTATTGCAAATTTCAAAAACACTCGCAATACACAATAAAAAACAAATACTTACACAAAATAAAATCAGCTTTTTTAGCGTTTTATTATAAAGCAGATTGCTGAGTTTAATGGGTACTGCTATAGTTCACACCTGCAATATATGAGTTGGTTGCATTTTAAACAAACCACCCCATATCTTGAGCAATAAACAGAGTAGTCCGCTAATTTACCAAAATGCTGCAATCGGCGTAAGACATTTTCGGAGTTAGCAATCTTGTCACTCTACTCGTCGTAGATCATGTTGAGTATTATCCGCCGATTATGCGGCTTACAAGCTGAACGAGAAAAGCCTGTAAGACTGACGTGCCCAAGAGCATCCCTCCAGCCGGGAGGCTGCAACGATTAAGCCATGGGATCAGGCACCGTGAACACGACCACAATGACAAGAACAAAACAAAAGAATGACAACGAGATTTATCAATGAAAAGAATGCTAATCAACGCAACTCAAAAAGAAGAGTTGCGTGTTGCTTTGGTTGATGGTCAGCGCCTATACGATTTGGATATCGAAAGCCCTGGTCATGAATCTAAAAAAGCAAATATCTACAAAGGACGTATCACACGCATCGAACCAAGCCTAGAAGCGGCTTTTGTTGACTACGGTGCAGAAAGACACGGTTTCCTCCCTCTCAAAGAAATTGCTCGCGAATACTTCCCTGAAGGTTACACCTACCAAGGCCGTCCAAGCATTAAAGAAGTGCTGACTGAAGGCCAAGAAGTAATTGTACAAGTAGAAAAAGAAGAACGTGGTAGCAAGGGCGCTGCTCTTACTACGTTTATCTCTCTTGCGGGTAGCTATCTAGTTCTTATGCCAAATAACCCTCGTGCCGGCGGTATTTCACGTCGAATCGAAGGTGACGAGCGCACTCAACTAAAAGCAGCACTAAGTACTCTAGAACTTCCGCAAGGTATGGGTCTAATCGTACGTACAGCTGGTGTTGGTAAAAGTGCAGAAGAGCTTGAGTGGGATTTAAACGTACTTCTGAATCACTGGGGAGCGATTAAGCAAGCTTCAGATTCTAACGAAGCACCTTTCCTGATTCACCAAGAAAGTAATGTTATCGTTCGTGCGATTCGTGATTACCTACGTCGTGACATCGGCGAAATCCTGATTGACAGCAACACTATCTACGAGCGTGCACTAGAGCACATTCGCTTAGTGCGTCCAGACTTCGTTAGCCGTGTTAAAAAATACGACGGTGAAGTGCCGCTGTTCAGTCACTACCAAATTGAAAGCCAGATCGAATCAGCATTCCAACGCGAAGTTCGTTTACCGTCTGGCGGTTCAATCGTAATTGACCCAACAGAAGCTCTAACTTCCATCGATATCAACTCTGCTCGTGCAACAAAGGGTGGCGATATCGAAGAGACAGCTCTAAATACAAACCTAGAAGCGGCTGAAGAGATTGCTCGTCAGTTACGTCTACGTGATTTAGGTGGTCTAGTTGTTATTGACTTCATCGATATGACTCCAGTTCGCCACCAGCGTGAAGTGGAAAACCGTCTACGTGATTCTGTTCGTATGGATCGCGCTCGAGTTCAAATTGGCCGAATTTCTCGTTTTGGTCTGTTAGAAATGTCTCGTCAGCGTCTAAGTCCGTCACTAGCAGAAGCAAGCCACCATATCTGTCCTCGCTGTACAGGTACTGGTGTGGTTCGTGATAACGAGTCACTGGCACTGTCTGTTCTTCGTCTTATTGAAGAAGAAGCACTAAAAGACAATACAGCACAAGTTCTTGCTGTGGTACCAGTGCCTATCGCCTCTTACCTACTTAACGAAAAACGCCGCTCGGTCAACCACATCGAACGTACGCAAGAAGTTAAGATTACGGTAGTACCTAACTCAGATATGGAAACGCCACACTTCGACGTTATCCGTGTTCGTGAAGGTGAAGAGTTCGACCTACTTTCTTACCTACTTCCTAAAAAGCTTGAAGCGATGAAGGAAGCGGAAGGTAAAGAGCCTGTTGAAGTCGAAGCGAAACCTAAGAAGATTGAAGAGCCTGCACTAAAAGGCTTTGCATCTCCTAGCCAATCAGCAGCTCCAGCGCCAAAAGCGGAAACTCAAGCCCCTGCGCCTAAAGCTCCAGAGCAAAAAGCGAAAAGCGAACCTGCTCAAGAGGCTCAGCCTGGTTTAGTTAGCCGTCTCTTCAAAGCTCTAGGTAGCTTCCTGTTCGGCTCAGCTGAGAAGGAAGAAGAGAAGAAAGAAGAGCAGAAGCCAAAAGAACGTAAAGAAGGTAATCGCAACAATCGCAATCGTCGCAACCGTAACGATAACCGTCGCCGTAATAACCGCGACAATCGTGACAACCGCAACGATAATCGTGAAGACAAGCGTGATAATAAACGTAAGAACACACGTGATGAAGCGAACGAAGCGAAGCCTAACGAGCGTAAGCAACAGAACCGTAAGCCTAAGCAAGATCGTCGCAACAAACGCGAAGATGCTAAGCCAAGCAAAGTTGCTGAAGAAGGTCTAAAACTGGCAGCTGATGCTCAGACTGACAAACCTGAACCACGTAAAGATCGTGGCGAAGAGAGAGCAGCAAAAGTAAAAGAGCGTCGCCAACGTCGTAAACTGACTAAACAAGTTCGAGTAAAAGATCAGGCAGCACAAGCTAAGTCTGATGAGCAAGCGAAGCAAGTTAAGTCAGAAGCGAAAGCAGAAGTAGCTGAAGAGAAAGCAGTAGAAGCGAATAGCGAAGAGTCTGCAGAGCAACCTAAACAACGTCGTAACCGCCGCTCACCTCGTCACCTACGTGCAAGTGGTCAGCGTCGTCGTCGTGGTCGTGATCGTCGCCCTAACCCATTCCGCCTACGTAAAGGTGGTGTAGCTTCTCCAGAGATGGCAATGGGTAAAGTGATGCCAAGCTACGGTATTTCTAAACCCGCACCGAAGCAGCAAAAAGCAGCTAAAGTGGACGCTCCTGCAGTTGAAGCAGCGAATGTAGAAAACGCAGTAACTGCAGCAACATTAGGTGGCTTTGCCTGTCCTGAAATGGCAATGGGTAAAGTAATTGTTCGCCGTGAAGCGCCTACAGTTGTAGAAGAAGCTGTTAAGGTAACGACTCCAGAAGTTAAAGCTGTTGAGCCTGTAGTTGAAACAGTCGTAGCTGAAACACAACCTGTGGTAGAAGTTCAGCAACCAGTGAAAGAAGAAGCACCGGTTCAAGCTCCAACGGCTTCTGCAACATCTGAGATTGCTGTTCCTGCGAACTTTAAAGGTCATGCATCTGCTGCAATGGCAAAAGCTCCTGGTACAACAGAGATGAAAGAAATCACTGTTAATGCTGCACCATTCAAAGCCGAGCGCTATGAATCGCGTGGTGCAGGTAGCCAAGTTGCTCGTAACCAAGCTGGTGCAGGAATGACGAAACCGTCGTTCTAAGTGCTAACTAAGAAATAAAAACAGCCTCTAATTAGAGGCTGTTTTTTTATGCCCAATGGTTAGTGCCGCTTATTGCAGGCTCCTCGTTCATTTCGACTGATATCGTTTGTCATCAAACCAACAATTTGTCACAAATATTGGTCAATATCTGTATCAATCTTGAACTTAATCACACTTTTCGGTAGCATGCGCCGACTCGATCTGAATTGTCGAAACGTCCAGAAATTACCGGACCGATTAAGCTTTAGTCCTCAAGCTCTTTTACATTGCATTTTGCCCAGTGGTGACTAAACACAATTCAGAATACTTTAAACACTTAGCCAAACTGAGCAAATATGTTTGAATTTCCTCAATTCTCTAAACATTCTGTAAAGAATGATGTTTTATCAGGCCTAACGGTAGCGTTAGCTCTGGTTCCTGAAGCAGTAGCGTTCGCGTTTGTTGCTGGCGTAGATCCAATGGTTGGTCTTTACGCGGCCTTCATTGTTGGCTTGATTACCTCTATCTTTGGTGGTCGTCCTGGCATGATTTCTGGTGCAACAGGTGCTATGGCCGTTGTAATGGTCTCTCTTGTTGCCTCTCACGGTGTTCAATACCTTTTTGCCGCAATCATGTTGGCCGGTATTATTCAGGTTGCTGCTGGCGTATTTAAGCTTGGTAAGTTTATCCGCATCGTTCCGCATCCAGTAATGATTGGTTTCGTTAACGGTCTTGCTATCGTTATCTTCCTTGCTCAGCTTGGTCAGTTTAAAGCGCCAGATCTAACAGGTGCCCTAACCTGGTTACCTCAAGACCAAATGATGTTAATGCTTGGTCTTGTTGCTCTCACTATGGGTATCATCCACTTCCTACCTAAACTAACAACAGCAGTGCCATCATCACTGGTTGCGATTGTTACCGTTACTCTTCTGGTAGTCGGTCTAGATCTAGAAACTCGTACGGTTGTCGACTTCCTACGAACAATGTCTGGTGATGATGCAGCAACACTTGCTGGCTCTCTACCAACGTTCTCTATCCCAGCGGTTCCATTCACATTAGAAACGCTGTACATCATTCTACCTTACGCAATCATCCTAGCTGCTATCGGTCTCATTGAGTCCCTATTGACTCTGACTGTACTTGATGAGATGACAAACACTCGCGGTCAATCTAACCGTGAATGTGTCGGTCAAGGTATGGCAAACATGACATGTTCAGTATTTGGCGCGATGGGCGGCTGTGCGATGATCGGTCAATCAATGATCAACGTTAACTCTGGTGGCCGTGGTCGTCTTTCGGGTATCGTTGCAGCCGTTGCTCTATTGATGTTCATTCTATTTGGTTCAGCTCTTATTGAGATGATCCCGCTGGCAGCACTTGTGGGTGTAATGTTCATGGTTGTTATTGGTACATTTGAATGGGCTACATTCAAACTTGCACGCCGCGTACCAAAACAAGATTTCTTTGTTATCGTTTTAGTAACTGTTGTTACTGTAATGACCGACCTCGCGGTTGCTGTATTTGTTGGTGTTATCGCGTCTGCGCTTATGTTCGCTTGGCAACATGCGAAACACATTTACGCTGATACGCACATCAATGAGCAAGGCTCTAAAGAGTACAAGATTAACGGTCCTGTATTCTTCGGTTCAACTGCAAACTTCCTTGAGCTATTCGATGCTGCAAACGACCCTCAAGATGTGATTGTCGACTTTGCTAACTCGCGAGTTACGGACCACTCAGCAATCGAAGCAATCGACACTATTGCTGAGCGTTACTCTGCTCTGGGTAAAACACTGCACCTTCGCCATCTAAGCCAAGACTGTGTTAAGACTCTCCATAAAGCGGGTAGCCTAGTTGAAGCAAACGACGCAGAAGACCCTATCTATAAGGTTATGTCTAGCTAGTCGCTAAAACTTAGCTTTTAGAAAGTCTAAACTAAAAAGGGCTTCCAATTTGGAAGCCCTTTTATGTATCTGGTCTTAATACGGTTTAAACAAGTTTGTCTAACTTCTCGCCAAACAACTCTAGACGCCAGTTTTTCATCACATCAGGTAGTTTTGCCGGATCACGATCTTTCTTCCACACCCAACTCAGTAACTGATTAAGTTGTTTTTTGGAGGCTAGAAATTCGGTCGCTAAGCCGCTTGCTGCTGACGCTTTTTTCACTTCATCTTTCAGCACTTTGAATTTCTGTTTATACCCAGGAAGATCCATCAGACGTTCTATTTGGTAAGGATACTCATCGGTCGGAGTCATTTTTGCCGACTTCACAATAGAGATGATACGTGTGCTGTGGCGCTGCACAGAACGTAAATCCATCCCCTCTTGCTCCATTCTTTGACGATTTTGAATACCGTAGCGAGCAATCGTCAGCAAATCATTTTCTTTAAACACAAAGTTCAACGCTAGGTCACGTCGCAGAGCTTCTTTCAATCGCCAAGTTGCAAGCGGCTTCAGAATCGCCAGCTCACTTGGTTTTAGCTGCCAAGCCCCCTTCACATCGAGGTAAGCCATTTCATGATTGATGGTTTTGACTCGCTTAGAAGCAATCAAGTCACTCTCTTGTTGAGCCGCTTCCCACCAACCCGCTTGAGTAATCTTTTCAAACAATTGTTCATATAGAGGTTGGAGATAGAAAACATCAGCTGCAGCATATTCAAGCTGTTTTGTTGACAACGGACGAGCTAACCAATCAGTGCGAGATTCACTCTTATCCAGTTCAACACCTAAGTACGTCTCAACCAACGAAGCAAAGCCTGTCGATAATCCATGTCCTAGAAACGCTGCCATGATTTGAGTGTCCACCATTGGGTAAGGAAGGCAACCAAAACTATTATTGAACACTTCCAAATCTTCACCACACGCATGGAGCACTTTCAATACAGAGGTATCTTTTAAAAGCGATACGAACGATGTCATATCTTCGATTTCTGTAGGATCAATCAACGAAAGGTTTTGTCCATCAAATAGCTGAATAAGACCAAGCTGAGGATAATAGGTGCGTGTACGAACGAATTCAGTGTCTAACATTACGACATCGGCATTTCGTGCGCTTTTACATACGGATTCCAATTGCGCTGACTGGGTAATAATTTGATAGTTCACTAACTTCTCACTATGAGCGGTTTGCTTCAGGCATAAAAAATGCCGACAGGTTTTGTCGGCATTCTATCACTATTAGCACTTCGTTGCTTAGGTAAGTCGATTATTCCTGACTCGATTTCGCGAGATTCGCATCGTTTTCTTCGCGAAGCACACGGCGCAGAATTTTACCTACATTGGTCTTTGGTAGTTCATCTTTGAACTCAACCAATTTAGGTACTTTGTAACCTGTTAAGTGCTGGCGACAATGAGCAATCACTTCGTCTTTCGTCAGGCTAGGATCACGCTTAACGACGTAGATCTTCACCAATTCACCTGAAACTTCATGCGGCTGACCAATCGCTGCCACTTCAAGAACTTTACCGTGTAAGGCAACAACGTCTTCGATTTCATTCGGGTAAACGTTGAAACCAGAGACTAGAATCATATCTTTCTTACGGTCAACAATATGAATCAAACCTTCGTCGTCAAACTTAACGATATCACCCGTAGACAACCAGCCATCAGCATTGATCACTTCTTTGGTCGCTTCAGGGCGTTGCCAGTAACCTTGCATGACCTGTGGGCCACGAACCTGCAGCTCACCTACCTCAGTATTCGCCACAGGGTTACCTTCATCATCAACAATACGAACTTCAGTCGAAGGAACAGGCAGACCAATCGCACCAGTATAATCGGTGAGGTCATAAGGGTTACCCGTTACTAGCGGAGAACACTCAGTTAAACCGTAGCCTTCCAGTAGGTGAACACCTGTGGTTTTCTTCCAGCTTTCAGCTACCGCACGCTGAACCGCCATACCACCACCAACAGCCAGCTTAAGGTTGCTAAAGTCCAGTTCGTGGAAATCTTCATTGTTCACTAACGCGTTGAACAGTGTATTTACACCTGTAATGGCAGTAAATGGCACTTTCTGCAGTTCTTTAACGAAGCCTGGAATATCACGAGGGTTGGTAATTAGTAGGTTCTGACCGCCGATTTCAACAAACAATAAGCAGTTCACTGTCAGTGCGAAGACATGATAAAGCGGCAGTGCAGTCACCACCAACTCTCGACCTTCCGATAGTACAGGGCCGTATGCGCCTTTCGCCTGCATCACGTTTGCAATCATATTGCGGTGAGTCAAGATCGCACCTTTCGCAACACCAGTTGTACCTCCGGTGTATTGTAAGAATGCGATGTCATCACCAGACATAAATGGTTTTACGTATTGTAGACGACGGCCTTTGTGCAGAGCCTTACGCATCGAGATTGCACCTGGCAGGTCATACTTAGGCACCATGCCTTTTACGTACTTAACCACAAAATCGACGATCGTCCCTTTCGCACGTGGCAGCATTTGGCCAAGACTGGTCAGGATCACGTGCTTAACTGGGGTATTCTCAACAACTTGCTCAAGCGTGTTGGCAAAGTTAGACACAATGACAATCGCCTTCGCGCCAGAATCGTTTAGTTGATGCTCTAATTCACGTGGCGTGTACAGTGGGTTAACATTCACCGCAATCAAACCAGCGCGCAGAACACCAAACAATGCAACAGGGTATTGCAGCAAGTTAGGCATCATCAGTGCAACGCGGTCACCTTTTTGCAGCTTCAAATCATTTTGTAAGTAAGCAGCAAAGGCGCGACTACGCTCTTCGAGTTTGCGAAACGTCATTACCGAGCCCATATTGGCGAATGCTGGTTGGTCAGCAAACTTTTGTACAGACTGCTCAAACATCTCCACAAGAGATGGGTATTGATCTGGGTTGATATGCTCAGGCACATCACTTGGATAACGTGATAACCAAGGTTTATCCACGGTAAAACTCCTCGAAATTAACTGGCTGTCATCTAAAAGACGCTCTATCTTGAATGACGACTATTACAGCACAGGCGCAGCGCTTGAGCACGAAACACTCAAACACTTGTTTAAATTTTGTTAACTAAGCCAAAAATTAGGTTAGCGACTCTAATTGGGGCTTGCAGATGACAATGATGACCACCTTCGATCATCTCGATGTAATTGGACTTTGAAGCATCATGTTGAAAAGACTGCAAATAAGAAAAGCCCTCTTCCCCCAAGATTACTTGTTGTGGACAAGTAATATGCTGGCGAAACTGCTCGGCATGTTCGAGTGACATTCGGTAGAGAGACTGACTTTGTAACTTAACGTCATGTCGCCATACATAGCCTGAATCTGTTTTGATCAAACCACGTTCCACTACCGGAGCAATCAGTGAGGCTTTTATCTGATTCACTTTTGCTCGTCTTTCTATCGCTTCCTGCGCGGATTGCATTGCACGAGTAGGCTTTCTTCGGATCCTTTGGCGACTAAGTACTCCCTCACGTAAACGGGTAACCGTCTCTTGAGGTTTTTCAGCCAATGGTCCATACCCTTCAATCTGAACTAATCCACTGACTTGTTCAGGAAAGGCGGCACTATAACAACTTGCAATCAAAGCACCAAGAGAGTGACCCACTAACACCAGTCTGTTTGGTGAATAGTTAGCCAAAAACTGGTAAACATCGTCTATATAGTCATGAAATGGGTAGAAATTGCCGCCACTTTTGGCACTAGAGCGGCCGTGACCAGGTAAATCGATTGCGCAGAGGTGCAACTCAGGGTTGAGTGAATGTAGCGCCTCCATCACTGTGTCAAAGCTGGCCGCATTATCGAGCCAGCCATGTAAAAAAACGACCGATAATTCGGCCGTTTCTTTGTGTCCATATTCTATCGTTGCGATATGGCCATTAGCGATATCACACTCTTTTTCACTACGCATTACTTCACTTCTTGAATCACTTTCCCTTGGCGAGTGCCATAACGTGCATCTCTGCAGTACAAACCTCGGCAAGGGGTTAGGTAGCTGTCAAAGTCATGAATGATGACTCTCTCTTCGATACGCCATAAGTGGTAACCACGAGCGTTCATCACTGGGAAATCATACTCGTATTCACCGACCTTCCCAGTCTCTTCTTTTCCAGTATTACCAATTAACGAAATAAGCCTGCCCTGAGAGAGCATGACAGGATCAGCAAAGCCATCAACATAAGCGACAAAACGACCTTGAGGCTCTTCACCGATGTCTGGCTTGCCTGATGAGCTAATCGGCAGGTTGACGACTTCGATACGTGTTTTATCTTCAAGATTTTGCACATTCGCGATGAGGCCACCTAAGCGGACTTCGCTGTTATCGATGCTAGACGTTTGCCAAACTTGATAGTCAGTAATGATATTCGGGTTATCTGACGCTAGATTCTCTGGAAGAGAGCTACATGCGGATAGGACAAGTAAGCTGGTAGAGGCAAAGAGGGGGCGAATAAGGCGTCTAAACATAAGATTATACACTTGAAAGTTATATATAAATATCGACACCCATCATCTGAGAAAGTTCATCACGCTTAGCTTGAGTCATGACCTGTAGATACTCTTCCATCGCTTTTCGACCTCGCCCTTCAGGAGGGAGATCATACTGAACTTGGGCTTTATGAATATCTGACTCATTAACGTGACGGATCGAATGCGCGACAGCGTTAGCGACCTTAGAGGGTTGCCCAACCGGCGTTTTGCCTTCAGTTTTCTTTACCTCATTTTTCTTCGTCTTATTGGTCTTATTTGGACCTGGAAGCGAAGGAGGTAATCCGTTAATTGAAACCATACAATCCGTTCACGTTATATTATATCGTTAACTTACTCGCGACCTGGAAGCTTTTTCCAAGTAACGGTGTCTCGAAGATAGACTGGGCTTGCCTCTTCTGCATCCACAGTATTACGTTTCGCAAACTCAAGCTTCGCCAACTGCACGATGTCTTCAGCATCAGGGAAAAGAACTTCGCTTTTCTCTGTCTTAAATGCAACCTTTGCAAGCGCCTCTGAATATGCATCCCAGCCCGTTCCTGCTGTCAGCCATACCTTATCATCCGCTTGGCTATTTTCTGCTGCAAGCTGAGGAGGCGTCACGCACTCCTGATCAACTTTATTCCAAGTGCCATCTTCTTGACGGCTAAAACGCCCCCAATAGACCTCACTCATACGAGCATCAATAGCACACACTACATCGCTAGCACCGTGCTTACGGTAAACGCCTTGTGCCATCGCTTCTAGAGTTGAGATAGCAACCATTGGCAGATCTGCACCAAATGCTAAACCTTGTGCAATACCAATGCCAATTCGCACGCCTGTAAAGCTGCCTGGGCCACGACCAAACGCTAGCGCATCAAGTTCAGCCAGGGTTACACCCGCTTCTTTTAGCACTTCGTCTACCATAGGTAGAATTTTCTTTGTGTGGTCACGCGGTGCGACTTCGCTGCGCACATATACTTTTTCATCAACTAAAAGAGCAACCGAGCAGTTCTCTGTTGCTGTATCTAGAGCAAGGATCTTAGTACTCATTGATATCTCAAATTTTGGTTTATTTTAATTCGTAACTTGTTCGAGAAAGTCACGCACAATGCCTAAATCACGTGTACGTGGAATAGGAGGCAAACTAGATAGGAACACGCCACCGTATTCGCGAGTAACCAATCGATTATCACAAATGATCAGCGCACCTTTATCTTTCTTATCTCGAATCAAACGCCCTACCCCCTGCTTCAGGGTAATCACCGCATCGGGAATTTGCACTTGAGCAAATGGATCACCACCTTTCAATTGGCAATCTTCAATACGAGCTTTTAACAAAGGGTCATCTGGGGCTGTAAATGGCAGTTTGTCGATGATAACACAGCTCAGTGCATCACCTCTAACGTCAATGCCCTCCCAGAATGCACCTGTTGCTACTAGCAAAGCATTACCAAGCTCCATAAACTCGGCAAGGGTCTTTTGCTTACTTGTTTCACCCTGCATCAGAACCGGCACCGTCAAACGCTCTCTAAAGCGCTCGCCTAACTCTTTCATCATACTGTGCGAGGTACACAGGAAAAAGCACCGACCTTGGTTCTGTTCAATCACAGGAGTCAGCATATTGACCAGTTTGTCCGCCATACCTGGGCTGTTCGGCTCTGGCAAATAACGCGGTACACAAAGTCTAGCTTGTGTTTGATAGTCAAATGGACTTGGCAGAGACATTTGCGACTGAGGCTTTAACCCTAACCGAGAGGTAAAATGACCGAAGTCGTCATTTACAGCTAAGGTCGCAGAGGTGAATACCCATGCCCCCTGTTTAAGCTCAATCTGTTCATGGAACTTATCTGCCACAGAAAGTGGTGTGATATGTAAACTGAAATGGCGGGGTGTCGTGTCATACCAATAGGAGTAGCCCGTGATAGAAACATCACACACACGATCGAGACGCGCCTTAATTGTGTTAGCTCGCTCAAATGCCGTATCGAGCAACTGACTTCTGCCAAGTGCTAGCTTGAGCACTTCAATGACGAAATCCAACGCATCTTCTAATCGGCGTAACTCACGACCAATCGACGGTGACATTATAGCTTCTCGCCAGTTGCCGCGAAAGCCCGGTTCACCGAGCACAATGCGCAGGTCCATCGCGGTTTGATAGAGTTTTTCTCCCGCTTTTTGTAGCTGACGCATGTCTTTTGCTTCAGTGCGATAGGCAATTTCAATGTCTTTACTCAACTCTTGAATCTGACGGCTCGACAGTGACTGACCAAAGTACTGGCTGGCTATATCTGGCAGCTGATGAGCTTCATCAAAAATAAACACTTCCGCCTCAGGGATCAGTTCACCAAACCCCGTCTCTTTGATCGCAAGATCGGCTAGAAATAGATGGTGGTTCACCACCACGACATCAGCATCCATCGCCTTTTTACGCGCTTTAAGAACGAAACAATCTTGATAACTTGGACACTCTTTCCCCAAGCAATTGTCATTGGTCGATGTAATGGTCGGAATGACTGGGCTATCTTCAGCTATGGCATCACAATCGCCCAAATCTCCGCTTTTCGTTTCAGACGCCCAGCTGCGTACCTTAACCAGTTGGCTGAGCAAGGTAGGATCGGCGGTTTGATTATGACTCTCGACCATTTGTCGGCTCAATCGATCTAAGCAGAGGTAGTTTGCTCGCCCTTTTAACAACGCCACTTGGCCATAAAAACCGAGCGCGTTCGTCATCAAAGGTAGATCTCGATGAAAAAGCTGTTCTTGGAGGTTTTTCGATCCAGTACTAATGATGGTTTTCTTACCACTGAGTAGGGCTGGCACAAGATAAGCAAACGTCTTTCCCGTACCTGTTCCTGCTTCAACCACAACCTGACTTTGTGACTGTATCGCTTTATACACGGCTTCCGCCATGTCTAGCTGGGGCTGACGAGGTTGGAACCCAGGAATGGCTTTGCCTAGAGCTCCTTCAGAAGAGAAGGTTTTAGAGATCATGAAAAGCTTGGGGTTAAAATTTAGAGATGGAGATTATGGCAGTTTTCAAACCAAGGCGCGAATGGGAATTTCTTGCCTTGGCTTTTGAAAGGGTTAACGTTTATTTAAGTAGCGATCAAGCCAGGCTGGCCCAGAAAATTGAGAGTCATCTTGTTCATGCATTGCTTTTGCGGCATCCGCTGGAGAAGCGCGGTTTTCCCACATCTCGTCCAATATGTTGTCATCTAGCTCTTTCCCGCCAGACAAGGCACTGACTCGTTCACAATATAATTTACGCGCTAAGAGTTCTTTATCCATAAACATCACCTCAAGACACATCTAAGAAACGATAAGTTGATCAAATAACCTGAGCCAAACGGTTACCTCAGATTATTTGTTGAAACCAAATCGATATTAGTTTAATTGTAGCTTCAATACTGCGGGTGAGTTCACCGTTCGAAACCCCGTAGAAAATTCACAATACAAAAAAAATAATTCACGGAAGTTTGAACCTAATGGAAAAGAAAACACTACTGACACATTGTACTGACGCCCCTGGTCTTATTTCAAAGATCACCAACATCTGTTACAAACACCAACTTAATATCGTCCACAATAATGAGTTTGTTGATAACACCAGCGGCCATTTCTTTATGCGTACCGAGCTAGAAGGTTACTTCAATGATGAAACTTTCTTAGCAGACCTGGATCAAGCCCTTCCTGAGGGTGCAAAGCGTAAACTGATCGGTTCAAATCAAAAACGTATCGTAATTTTAGTTACCAAAGAGGCGCACTGTTTGGGCGATATTTTGATGAAGAATTACGATGGCAGTTTAGATGTTGATATTGCAGCAGTCGTGGGTAACTACGATACCCTGCAAAGCTTAACTGAAAAATTTGATATCCCTTACCACCATGTCTCTCACGAAGGGTTAAATCGTGAAGAACATGAGAAAGAGATGCTTAAAGTCATCGACCAATACGATGCTGACTACCTAGTACTGGCTAAGTACATGCGCGTATTGACGCCTTCTTTCGTTGAGAAGTACAACCATAAGATCATCAATATCCACCACAGCTTTTTGCCTGCTTTCATCGGTGCAAAACCTTATCAACAAGCGTACGAGCGCGGTGTAAAAATCATCGGTGCTACTGCCCACTTTGTGACTAACGATCTAGATGAAGGTCCGATCATCAAGCAAGACGTAATCCCGGTTGACCACAACTTCAGTGCGCAGGATATGGCGCAAGCTGGCCGAGACGTAGAGAAGAACGTATTGAGCAAAGCGTTAAACAAGGTGATTAATGATCACGTGTTTGTTTATGGCAACAAGACTGTGATTCTTTAGTCTCACTCCTATGCAAAAAAGGCTTCCCCATGGAAGCCTTTTTTGTTGAAGTAATGAACTGCTATAGCTTTGCAGCGAGTTCAACACCTTGTTTTATTGCGCGAACGGCATCAAGTTCACCCGCAAAGTGAGCGCCGCCAATAACATGCAGTTTGTCACCTAACAAGTGCCATTGGTTCTCAAATGGACGAACAGACTCTTGCCCAGCACAAATGATCACCGTGTCTGCTTCAAGTAGCTGCTTGTTGTCATCGATACTGATATGCAGACCTTGTTGGTCAATTTTGTCATAACTCACACCACCCAACAGATTCACACCACGCTTCTCAAGTGTGCGCTTATGGATCCAGCCCGTTGTCTTACCTGGACCTTTACCTACTCGGCCTTTACGACGCTGCAGTACCCAAACATTTTTCTCGCTGAGTGACTCAGGGTAAGGATATAAACCACCTGGATGTGCGATCTCTTTATCGATGCCCCACTCGTGCAGCCAATCATCAAGATTGTGTCCTACTGGCTCTGTGAGCATAGTCGCCACATCAACACCAATACCACCAGCACCCACAATCGCTACATTGTTACCGACATAGGTTTTCTCTTTGATAAGCGTTTGGTAATCAATGACTTTCTCTGGTGTGTCTATACCCTCAATCTCGACTTTACGCGGTTCTACGCCTGACGCCATGACCACTTCGTCATATTCAGACAACAGATCGTAGTTCGCTTCTGTTTCAAGATGAAGCTTCACACCTGTTTCATCAATTCGGTTAGCAAAGTAGCGAATCGTCTCGCGGAACTCTTCTTTGCCTGGTATCTGCATCGCCAGACGGAACTGCCCGCCGATGCGATCATTACGCTCAAACAAGTCCACATGATGTCCACGTTCGGCTAAAGTCGTCGCACACGCAAGGCCAGCAGGTCCGGCGCCCACCACAGCAATGTTTTTCTTCTGCGCTGAAGGTTCAATGACCAATTCCGTCTCACGACACGCTAGTGGGTTAACTAAACAACCTGCACGTTTACCTTTGAAGACATTATCGAGACACGCCTGGTTACAGCCGATACAGGTATTGATCATTTGCGATTGGTTCTGTTCCGCTTTAATCACAAAATGGGGATCAGCGAGGAATGGTCGTGCCATAGAGACCATATCAGCTTGGCCACTCGATAAGATGTTTTCTGCCTCTTCTGGCGTATTGATTCGGTTACAAGTGATGATAGGAACACTAACGTGAGGGCGTACTTTCTCGGTTACCCAAGTAAATGCACCGCGCGGCACTTGTGTAGCGATAGTTGGGATACGAGCTTCGTGCCAACCGATACCCGTGTTGATGATGGTTACACCGGCTTTTTCTAGCTCTTTGGCTAAAGTAATGACTTCTTCAAATGTGCTGCCCTCTTCCACTAGGTCGAGCATTGAGAGACGGAAGATAATAATGAAGTCATCACCTGCCGCTTTTCGAATCGCCTTCACCACTTCCAAAGGGAAACGAATACGATTTTCGTAACTTCCTCCCCACTCATCGTAACGCATGTTAGTACGCTTACAGATAAACTGGTTGAGTAGATAACCTTCTGAACCCATTACTTCGACACCATCATAGCCCGCCTCTTTGGCAAGCGACGCACTGTTAGCAAATGCACTGACGGTATTATTAATTTGGCGAGTACTCATTTCGCTAGGCGCAAATTTTGCGATAGGCGCCTTAATGGACGACGCACTTTGCGAGAATGGGTGCATGGCGTAACGGCCAGCATGAAGAAGCTGGAGGGCAATCTTACCACCTTGACGATGGACGGCTTCGGTTACAACTTTGTGCGCTTTGGCGTGCTTAGACTTACTAAATTCGGCACTAAAAGGGTGTAAACGTCCACGTAGGTTTGGTGAAAATCCACCTGTCACAATCAGACCAACACCGCCTTTAGCACGCTCTTCATAAAATGCGGCAAGCTTTCCAAGCCCTTCTTTATGTTCTTCAAGGCCTGTGTGCATCGAACCCATCAGCACTCGATTTCTAAGCTGGGTAAAACCGAGGTCTAGTGGTTTTAGTAGGTTTGGGTACATGGTAGACATCACTTTACTCTTTATTATTGTGGTCTGACCAGAATATGTTGCACTCAATAAAAAATCAAACAACCGTTTACATTTTTGTAACACCGATCAATCTTACGGTTGTTTGGGTATACTAGTTTAAGTAGGATGTAACTTATTCGAATTTATAAGGTCTTACAGCGAATAAGCCTTAACCTGCGGGTAGCGCAGCGGAGATAGAATGAAAAAAATATTTAAATTTGTTGGCATGTTTTTTAAAGGGATTTGGAAACTCATCACCTTTATTCGCCTTGCTCTCGTCAACCTCGTTTTCTTAGCCAGTGTCGGCATCATCTACTTTATCTACACCAGTGCAGACGCGCCTGTTCCTAGTGCACCTAAAGAGTCGGCACTGATTGTCAATATTTCGGGCCCTATTGTGGAGCAGTCCACTTATGTAAACCCGATGGACTCTTTAACAGGTTCATTCTTTGGTAAGAATTTGCCGAAGGAAAATGTCTTGTTTGATATCATCGATACCATCCGCCACGCAAAAGACGATAGCAATGTCAGCGGGCTTGTGCTTGCACTGCGTGATATGCCAGAGACAAACCTAACGAAACTAAGATACATCGCCAAAGCGCTGAACGAGTTTAAAGCGTCTGGTAAGCCAGTGTATGCGGTCGGCGATATTTACAACCAGAGCCAATACTACTTGGCCAGTTATGCGGACAAAATCTATCTCGCACCCGATGGCGCAGTGATGCTAAAAGGCTACAGCGCATACTCACTCTACTATAAGACGCTGTTAGAAAAGCTAGACGTTAATACACACGTATTCCGCGTTGGTACCTACAAATCTGCAATCGAGCCATTTATTCGTGATGATATGTCGGACGAAGCCAAAGAGTCGGCTTCTCGTTGGTTAAGTCAACTTTGGGGCGCGTACATTGATGATGTCGCATCGAACCGTCAACTTGACCCTGCTCTACTCACTCCAGACATGGACGCTTTTTTAGCGCTATTGAAGAAAAACAATGGCGACCTAGCAGCACTGTCTCTCAACGAAGGATTGGTTGATCAACTTGCAACACGTCAACAAGTGCGAAAAGAGTTGATTGAAGTCTTCGGTAGCAACGGCGAAGACAGCTATAACCATATTGGTTTTTACGAGTACCAATCTAAAATGGCGCCAAGCTTTGACTTAGCCCAAGATGACATTGCCGTTGTCGTTGCCAGTGGTGCTATCATGGATGGTGCTCAGCCTCGTGGAACGGTGGGCGGCGATACAACAGCAGCCCTGCTACGCCAAGCTCGCAATGACGACAAAGTGAAAGCTGTCGTGCTTCGTGTCGACAGCCCTGGCGGCAGCGCATTTGCATCAGAGGTGATTAGAAATGAAATCGAAGCACTTAAAGAGGCAGGAAAACCTGTTGTTGCTTCGATGTCGAGTCTAGCTGCATCTGGCGGTTATTGGATCTCTATGAGTGCTGACCGCATCGTCGCTCAGCCAACGACCCTAACAGGTTCAATCGGTATTTTCAGTGTTATTACCACCTTTGAGAAAGGTTTAAACAAACTGGGCATTTACACTGACGGCGTTGGTACATCACCATTTTCCAATGTTGGCATTACGACAGGCCTATCTGACGGTGCGTCTCAAGCGTTCCAAATGGGTATCGAACACGGTTACAGCCGCTTTATAGGTCTAGTTAGTCAATCTCGTGACATTCCTCTTGATACCGTCGATAGCGTTGCACAAGGCCGCGTGTGGACAGGTCAAGATGCGTTAGAGTTTGGTCTGGTCGATAAAATCGGTGATTTTGATGATGCGGTTAAATTGGCTGCCGAGCTGGCGAAACTTGAGCAATACAATCTCTATTGGGTAGAAGAGCCGCTATCACCAGCACAGCAGTTCATCCAAGACTTTATGAACCAAGTCAGCGTACATTTAGGCATCGATGCGACGGCCATGCTACCTGAAACGCTTCAACCAATCGCAACCCAAGTCATTGAAGATACGAACATGCTGCAAAGCTTTAATGATCCAAAAGGGCATTATGCATTCTGTTTGAATTGCCAAGTACAATAATCGAACGATAGCTCACAACTGATTAATCATTAAATAGCACATCGTTTTTAAACACTAATAATTAGGGGGATTCCTGTGCGGGATCCCCCTTTTTATTGGGCTAGATTTAGATATAATCCCACGCTCTGTTCCCCCTACAATTAACTGGTTTCAAAGCAATGGCTAGAAAACATATTTATATCGCATACACAGGCGGTACCATCGGTATGCAAAAGTCACATGATCACGGTTATGTGCCTGTTGCTGGCTTTATGGAAAAGCAGCTTGCGAGCATGCCGGAGTTTCATCGCCCAGAAATGCCTGAGTTCACCATTCATGAGTACGATCCTCTGATCGACTCTTCAGATATGACGCCAGCTGACTGGCAGCAGATCGCTGACGATATCCGTGACAACTATGATAAATACGACGGTTTCGTTATTCTGCACGGTACTGACACAATGGCCTACACGGCGTCAGCACTTTCGTTCATGTTGGAGAACTTAGGCAAACCCGTTATTGTTACTGGCTCGCAGATCCCTCTCGCTGAACTACGTTCTGACGGTCAAGCGAACCTGCTAAATGCCCTGCATATTGCTGCAAACTACCCAATCAACGAAGTGACGCTGTTTTTCAATAACAAGCTTATGCGCGGCAACCGCAGCACAAAATCACACGCTGACGGCTTTAATGCATTTACATCACCAAACCTACCTCCTTTACTTGAAGCGGGTATCAACATCCAAATCAGCAATGACATTGAAGTTGGAAAGGTTCCTCAAGGAGAGTTCAAAGTACACGATATTACGCCTCAACCGATTGGCGTTATTACCATGTACCCAGGTATCTCCCATGAAGTCATTCGCAACACGCTACTTCAGCCAGTCAATGCAATGATCCTTCTGACATTTGGTGTAGGTAATGCCCCGCAAAACCCAGAACTGCTGAGTCACTTAAAAGACGCGTCAGAACGCGGTGTGATTGTGGTGAACCTAACTCAATGTTTAGCGGGTAAAGTGAACATGGGTGGCTACGCGACAGGTTGTGCGCTGGCTGAAGCTGGCGTGATCAGTGGCTACGATATGACGCCAGAAGCCGCACTAGCGAAACTGCACTTCTTGTTAAGCCAAGGGCTAAGCTACGACCAAGTAAAAGTTAAGATGCAGCAAGTCCTACGTGGTGAGATGAGTATCTAACTGAAGCCAGACTGTAAAAGCCAGCGATCGACGCTGGCTTTTTTGTGCCTGAAACTCAAAGTCTAGAGACTAAAAAGGCGACTCACTGAGTCGCCTTTCTTTATTAGCTTCCGCTAAACGAATCTTTCGATTAACCGATGTGTGTTACGCCGCCCATGTACTTCTGAAGTACAGTAGGGATTGCGATACGGCCATCCGCTTCTTGGTTGTTCTCAAGGATAGCAACCATAGTACGGCCAACTGCTAGGCCAGAACCGTTCAACGTGTGTACTAGTTCAGGCTTCTTCTCACCTTTACGACGGAAGCGAGCTTGCATACGACGTGCTTGGAAGTCCCACATGTTTGAACAAGATGAGATCTCACGGTAAGTCTCTTGTGCAGGAACCCAAACTTCTAGGTCGTAAGTTTTACGAGCGCCGAAGCCCATATCACCTGTACATAGAACCACTTTACGGTAAGGAAGCTCTAGCAGCTGAAGAACCTTCTCAGCGTGACCTGTTAGCTCTTCTAGGGCATCCATTGAGTCTTCTGGACGTGTGATTTGAACAAGCTCAACTTTGTCGAACTGGTGCATACGAATTAGACCACGAGTATCACGACCGTAAGAGCCCGCTTCAGAACGGAAACATGGTGTGTGCGCCGTCATTTTCAGTGGCAGATCCGCTTCGTCAGAAATCGTGTCACGAACCATGTTCGTTACTGGCACTTCTGCTGTTGGGATAAGAGATAGACGACGTGGTTCTTCGTCATTCACTTTCTCTTCTAGCGGCTCAGTGTGGAACAGGTCTTTACCAAATTTTGGTAGCTGACCAGTACCGTATAGGCTGTCTGCGTTCACTAGGTAAGGCACATACATTTCTGTGTAGCCGTGCTCGTCCGTGTGAAGGTCTAGCATAAACTGCGCGATCGCACGGTGTAGACGAGCGAATTGACCTTTCATCACGATGAAACGTGCGCCTGTGATTTTCGTAGCACTTGCGAAGTCTAGGCCGTCACCCATTTCACCAAGATCAACGTGATCTTTCACGTCAAAGTCATAAGACTTCGGTGTACCCCAACGAGAAACTTCTACGTTGTCGTCTTCGTCTTTACCATCTGGCACTTCATCAGCAGGTAGGTTAGGCACTGAAAGCGTAATATCTTCAAGCTTGCTTTGAACTTCAGCCAGCTCGACTTTTTTCGCTTCAAGGTCGCTACCTAGTGTACCGATTTGCTTTTTGATCTCTTCAGCACCCTCTTTGTCGCCTGCAGCCATTTTTTGGCCGATTTGCTTAGAGATGGAGTTACGAGTGGATTGTAAATTTTCAACTTCTACTTGAATGGACTTGCGTTGTTCTTCAAGTTCACGGATAGCCTCTACGTCTAGTTTAAAGCCACGACGCGCTAGTTTTGCAGCTGTTTCATCCAGCTCTGTACGAAGTAATTTAGAATCCAGCATTGTTAATCCTATGCTTTTTTAGTTGTGAAATTGCGCTCAAGCGTCTTGCTCAAACGCTAAAAATATTAGCCGAGTAAATGTATCTAAAATGCTCGCCTATTCATAGCGCTTTAGTGGGCTTTTTGCGTCTAAACTAGCCAAGTAATCTAACTTTTCACCAATTTTGGTTTCTAAGCCACGATTTGTCGGTTTGTAGTAGCGAGTTTCGCCCATTTCAGGCGGAAGATAGTTCTCACCAGCCGCGTAAGCTCCGGGCTCATCATGTGCGTAACGATACTCTTGGCCATAACCTAAATCTTTCATTAAGCTGGTTGGCGCGTTGCGCAAATGCACCGGCACTTCGTACTCTGGCAAGTTATGAGCATCCGTTAATGCTTGCTTCCAAGCCGTATAAACCGCATTACTTTTCGGCGCACACGCTAGATAGACAATGGCTTGCGCTATCGCTCGTTCGCCTTCGGCTGGGCCAACACGCGTAAAACAGTCCCATGCAGAAAGTGCCACTTGCATCGCTCTAGGGTCAGCATTACCAACATCTTCAGAAGCGATCGCCAGCAAGCGACGCGCAATGTAGAGTGGATCGCACCCTGCCGCTATCATACGGGCAGACCAATACAAAGCTGCATCAGGGTTTGAGCCTCGAATCGACTTATGCACCGCTGATATTAAGTCGTACCAAATATCACCTTTATTATCGAATCGAGAGACCTTTTCTCCCGCCACTTCCGCAAGCAAAGGCAAGGTAATCACTTTGTCGCCTTGAGCATCTTCTTCAGCCATGTCATAGAGCAGCTCAAGATAGTTCAATGACATCCGAGCATCGCCATTCACAAGCTCCGATAGCCTGTCTAAGACATTGTCTTCAAACTTGGCGGATACCTTACCAAGGCCTCGCTCTTCATCTTGGATCGCTTGCTCAAGCGCCAAGCGAATATCTTGAGTCGCCAGTGAAGTGAGCTTGTAAACTCGAGCTCGTGATAGCAAAGCGTTGTTGAGTTCAAACGAAGGATTCTCAGTGGTTGCGCCAATGAAAGTCACCGTTCCATCTTCAATATGTGGCAAGAAGGCATCTTGCTGTGATTTGTTGAAACGATGGACTTCATCAACGAATAAGATGGTGCGGTGCCCTGCCAATTTGTTCTCACGCGCTTTTTCAATGGCGGCACGAATCTCTTTTACCCCAGAAGTTACCGCTGAAACTCGTTCGACTTCCGCATTGGCATAATTTGCCGCCACTTCAGCAAGTGTCGTTTTTCCTGTGCCAGGAGGCCCCCAAAGAATCATTGAGTGAATATGTCCAGCTTCAAGCGCACGTCTTAGCGGTTTACCCACACCAAGAATGTGTTGCTGGCCAATGTATTGCTCTATCTTTTCTGGGCGCATTTTTGCAGCGAGGGGACGAAAATCTTCGTCGCCTGAAAAGTCGAATGAGAAATTACTCACGCTTAGTTCCTTTGGTCGTCCACTTCAACCCCTTCAGGGATGACGAAGGTGAAACGGTTGGCATTTGGCTTGGTGAGGTTCACGTTATTAAACGTAAAGGTACTCTGCTGGCCATCTTGTTCAATAACACTAAACCCTTGGACTGCGCCCTTTTCATCAATTTGAAGCTTAAATTGACCTTGGTTACTTTCCACCGCTGTTGGTGTTAACGTAAAAGTATCACCTTGCTGTGCAACATCGTAGTTGTCCCAATCACTCGCTCGATTACGCGTCAAAAGAACAAAAGGTGTTTGCTCAGTGGCTTGTTCTTGCCAGTAGATGCTTACCTGCTCGATAAACGGGCTGTAATACCAAAGTGACTCACCATCAGACACCAAAACATTTTCATCCGGTGACACTGTCGTCCAGCGGAAAAGGCTCGGTCTTGCAATCTCAACCTTACCCTCACCTTCCATCACTAACTCCCCTTCAGGGCTAACTAGCTGTTGAGCAAAGTCAGCACTAAAGCCATCCGTCAACTGCAGGCGTTGGCTTAGTTCATCTTTAGGGGCAGCAAAGACAGAGAAACTCATAAAAAGTAGCGCAGCAATTTTTTTCATTTGATTTATTCCTTTTGGGTCTCAGCCCTTGTTTATAGCGTGCTTTCATTCAACCTTTGACCGGAGAAGGTTAAGTTTGTTCGCTTCGATGCGATTACTTACCGCAGCACTGCTTAAACTTTTTGCCGCTTTCACACGGGCAAGCGTCGTTTCGACCAATCTCTTTGTATGGGTTAACACTCTGAGATTTCGCACCACTCATGGCTTCATCCGCGGCTTGTGCAACTTCTGAAATCATTAAATCAACTTGATCAATAAAGTCAGACAACGCAGGTGGGTTCGCAATACCCGATGCTTTCATCTGCTCTTGGGTCTGCACTTCATCAATCGCCAACATAAAGGTGGTCAGTAAAGCTTGAAGCATGCGTAATGTGCCATCGCCGACACTCACTTCCGCCCATTGCTCTTCAATGGTAGGCCATAAGGTCATAAAGCCTTCAGCAAAATCTGCGAATTGCTCTCGCTGATTTTCATCATTGAGCAGATCAAGAAGTGAATATTCATTGCGCTTTAAGAACGAATACTGCTGATGAATATGCCCTTCGATGCCAGCTTTGACCTCAATTGCATTGTCAGCAAACACAGAAGGTAGCCATGTTTCTGGTGCCAACGGTTTTGTCGCCATGTTCGCAGCTAGCGTTAAACCTTCGACAAAAAAAGGCGTTTCATCAGTAAGTGAGTCTTGGAGTGCCAGTAATTGATACTTCATTTTAGATTTCTAGTGTTAACCATATATTGGGCGCATTATAACCCTATGCAAGGCCTTGGGTCACTTCGAGACTTTCCTCCCTGACTCGATATCCTCCTCCTTGTAATGTTTCGACAACTTTCCCGTCACGGCTAGCTTATATGGACTTAATAACTAGCCTTTTTCTTTGTGAACACTTATTTCACTTTGAAAATTTGAATTTTGGGCGCACTATCCCGCTGAAAACATTTTGTTACATTCATTTTATTAAATACAGCAGTTGAAATGAAAACAATAAAAACGCAAGGCTTTACGCTAATCGAACTCGTGGTCGTTATCGTTATTCTTGGCATACTCGCCGTGACCGCAGCTCCAAAGTTTTTGAACTATCAAGGAGATGCCCATAACAACCGCGCACAAGCCGCTTTCGCTTCATTTATCAGTGCTAGCCAGATGTATCACTCGATGTGGCTAGTTGAAGGTGAACCGACAACCGCAGTCACTGGCTATGCCAATGGTGTCATCGTACCTTCTGTCGGGGGCTTTCCTCGCACAATTGCATCAACTTCCACGATACCGAACTGCCCTGAGCTGTGGCGTAACCTGCTCGACACCGATCTCACTATCGAAGTGCATTCCGATCCAATATTACCGACCGATGCAGATATCGTGAGTTGGTATCGCGGTTCGGGAGACAGTGCATCATGTTACTTCTATTACGTATCGGACATTAATGATTACGATACGGATATTTGGACAATGAACTATTTCCCTCAAGACGGAAGCTACGAAGTGGTGCGCAATAACAGTCTGCCTAGGCCACAACCTACGCCATAGACTTTTTCTGTTCATACCTCTAAAATCACGCCTCCCTAATTGGAGGCGTTTTTTATGCGAGTAGTTTTGGGCCCTATGGAGGGCGTATTAGACCATTTGATGCGAGAGATTCTGACAGACATCAATGACTACGATCTCTGTGTCACTGAATTTGTTCGTGTGGTTGATCAGCTTTTGCCAGATCACGTCTTCCATCGCTTGTGTCCAGAGCTACTGCAAGGATCCCAAACTAAGTCTGGTGTACCTGTACATGTTCAACTGCTTGGTCAAGATCCGAAATGGATGGCAGAAAATGCCATTCGCGCGGCAGAACTGGGAGCCAAAGGGATTGATCTTAACTTTGGGTGCCCTGCAAAACTGGTTAACAAGAGTAAAGGCGGCGCAGCTCTACTTCAACATCCTGAGCTAATCCACAATGTGGTCAAAGCGTGTCGTGATGCCGTTCCTCAAGGCACTCCTGTAACCGCTAAAATACGTCTAGGCTGGGAGAACCCAGATGACTGTTTTGAAATTGTTGATGCTATTCAGAGCGCAGGTGCAAATGAGCTGACCGTTCATGCACGAACAAAGGCCGGCGGCTACAAAGCCAGTGAAATCAAATGGGATTACATCAACCAAATTCGTCAGCGCTTCTCTATTCCGCTGATCGCCAATGGTGAGATTTGGAACTACGAAGATGGACAAGCGTGTATTGCGACCACAGGTGTGGATTCGTTGATGGTATGCCGCGGAGCGTTCAACGTGCCGAACCTAGGAAACGTCGTTAAACACAACGCGACCGTCATGCCTTGGGCTGAAGTGGTTGAATTACTTTTAGTCTACTCTCAGTATGAAATGAAAGGTGACAAAGGCCTTTACTACCCTAACCGCGTGAAACAGTGGTTCTCTTACCTAAGACCGCAATACCCCGAAGCGGCAGCGTTGTTCAGAGAGATTCGTACATTCAACAAAGCCGCGCCGATTGTCGAACACATTACTCGCTATCGAGATGACTTAATCACCGCTTAAAACACCAACTTATCTTTACCTGTGGTTTTGGCTTGGTAGAGTTTTTCATCCGCAGCTTTGAATAAACGTTCGAAGCTGCACCCAGCACTGCTTTCAACAATTTCTACGCCACCAGAAATGGTAAAGCCAGCATCAATCGCTCTGGCGGAATCTTCATTGATCGCATTTTGCACGCGCAACATACCCTTTTGTAGCATCGCCTTATCATTACCAGTCATGTAGATAACGAACTCTTCCCCACCGACACGAGCCGCAGCATCATTGCGTCGGATACTGACGTCAATTTGGTCCGCCATGTAGATTATGACGTTATCACCCACATCATGGCCAAAACGGTCGTTGATCGATTTAAAGTTATCAATGTCGAATACGGCAATCGCGATATACTGCCCATGCACCGCATTACTTAAAAACGCCTCTAACCCCCTCCGATTAAGTAACCCCGTCATTGGATCCTTTGCTGCTAAGTCTTTAAAGTAATCATGCTCAACACGTGTGTTAATGAAAAACAACACAATCACTGAAAAGAGATAAATCAGTGCGATAACCATCAAACTGTAGCGTTCGAAGTAGAAGAAGCTCTTTACCTCAGTCATCCAATCAAATTGGTAGTAGATAGAGTGAGAACCAACCACACCTTCAATACTCAACGGGCGAATGAGTAACGTATGACTAGAAGGGGTCAAATAGTCTGTGTCGACGATATGCAAACGACCCGTTAGCTTGCCGCTCGTGTCTAAAAGTTCCCCATAAGAGATATCTAATGAAAGCATGCCTTGATGCACACCTTCACTATAAATTGGCATACTTAGGCTCATGACTTCCGTGTTCGAAGCATTTACGGGAGCAGGACCAGAAAGCGTAACATGATCTTTGTTAATGGCGGTTTCTTGCCAGAAAGGTCGAGCTTTGAGCGTGGTAAGCAGCTCCTTGGTGACATTTTTTGCATACGTATCAGGGGAAGACATAAAGTAGCCTTCACGATCAATGTAATGAATGCCAAGTAAGTAAGAGTCAATATCGTGCAAAAAAGAGAGGACAGGTGCGAGGGAAACTTGCCCAGAAATACGTTGGAATTCTTCGCTTTCAGGGTCACATAACTGTTCATCGCCTATCAGCATATAGTTGATGTCGACAGCAGGTATGTCGTGATTGCGTCCTTCAGATAGGAGCATCAAATCAATAGGCCACATTTGACACAGACCATCCACAACCTGACGATTGTGCTCAAGCATCATAATGTAGTGAGATTTAGCGTAATTGGAAAAACTATAGTCAATCGCGGTGATTACTTTTGACGCGCGCTCCATCGCGGCGAATATGCGCGAGTACTCATCGTCAACATCTCTGATCAGCGAGTCGTAGTAGTTTCTTGTTGTGAGTAAAAATACGAGCAGAACGAGAAACAAAGGCATGAGAAAAACAAATTTTAAGCTGAAGTGCCTTTGGACTTGCATCAGTTCCCTCTGAAAAAGCAAAAGCCTATCTCTACAATCATTGTAAGATAGGCTAAATAATATAACCGCGCCGATTATTACACAAAAGTCACAGCACTCAATAGATTAAATACTCATTAAGTTTAACTCGTTTTGGAATCAATTTAACAGAAGACTGTCATCAGTAAGCTCTTCTCCTCTAACTCTAGAGAACATTTCCAGTAAGTCGGGAACACCCATATTGGCCCTTTGCTCTCCTGCAACGTCCAAAACAATTTCACCTTGATGAAGCATGACAGTGCGGTCTCCACAAGCGAGTGCATCTTTCATCGAGTGCGTTACCATCATCACGGTTAAATTAAACTCTGAGACAATGGTTTTCGTCAGATCAATAATAAAGGCCGCCATGCGTGGGTCGAGTGCAGCAGTATGTTCATCAAGTAACAAGAGTTTACTGTCCGACAACGTTGCCATGACCAAGCTTACGGCTTGCCGTTGCCCTCCGGATAACAGGCCAATACTGTCTCCAAGACGATCTTCTAGACCAAGGCCAAGAATGCTAATGCGCTCTTTGAACAGTTCACGCCTTTTTGATGATAGCGATAAGCTCCAACCGCGGCGCTTTCCACGCATATAGGCCAATGCCATATTCTCTTCAATGGTCAAATCCCCACATGTCCCTGCTAGGGGGTCTTGGAATACCCGAGCACACTGCTTCGCTCTTTGATCAACAGTCTGCTTTGTCACGTCCAGTTCATCGATAATCACTTGACCACCGACCATTGGTGTTTCACCGGTTACCGCACCAAGCAGTGTAGATTTGCCAGCACCATTTGAGCCGATCACGGTTAAAAACTGATGCTTTGGCACTTCTAAATCTACACCACGCAATGCTCTATTCTCGAGAATGGTGCCAGGATTAAAGGTCACCTGAATATCTTCAAGACGAATCATGCCACTTCTCCCGAGTCTTTCCCTTGCCTTAATGATTTCTTCCCATGACTTGGGTCACTGCGCTTTTTTGACTTGAGGTTTCCTTTGATCTTCGGTGCAATCAATGCTGCCGCAACCAAAACAGCAGTCACGAGGTTGAGATCAGATGCTTGTAGCCCGAACATCCCTGAACTAAGCGCGAACGCAACAGCCAAGCGATACAGTACAGAACCGACAATAACCGCCACAACCGCAACCCAAATTTTACGTCCTGGGATTAAAGTCTGGCCGAGGATAACAGCGGCTAGACCAACTACAATCGTACCAACCCCGGAAGTGACATCGGCGAAACTGTTGGTTTGCGCGAACAGTGCCCCAGAAAACCCAACAAAACCATTGGAAAGAGCCAAGCCAAAATAAGTGTAGAATGCGGTACTTGCACCTTGAGCAGACACCATTCGAGCGTTCACCCCTGTCGCTCGAAGTCCAAGCCCAAAGTCACTATTGAGTAAACGAACCACCAGCCAAGCTGAGAATAAAACAAGGGCACCAACAACCAAAGGACGCACAAGCATCGGATCACCAATCGCTTCAAATGGCGTTAAGATTGTCTCTTCACCGAGCAGCGCCATATTGGGTCTGCCCATAATACGAATGTTTATCGAGAAGGCAGCTATCATGGTTAAGATCGACGCTAGCAGATGTAAAATCCCGCATCGAACCGCCAAAAAGGCCGTTACCCAACCTGTGGCAGCCCCCGCTAGAATAGCCATCAGTGTCGCGATCCAAGGGTTGATGCCCACCACAATAGCCGTTGCTGCCACCGCTGCTCCCATAGGAAAACTGCCATCTACGCTAAGGTCTGGGAAATCAAGTACGCGGAATGTAAGGTAAACGCCAAGAGCGACCAATCCATACAACAAGCCAATTTCAAGCGCGCCAAAAAATGCAAAAGCAGACATGTAATACTCCCTGTCTGTAAAAGATAGGCGCCTCAAACATACGTATTTAGCCCATGTTTGAGGCAGACATGATTACTTCACGCTTGTCGCTCGATCTAAGACAGATTGAGGGATATCAACACCAAGCTTTGCTGCTGCTGTTTTGTTAACAACGAGATCTGAACCCTGTGCGATTTTTACATCCAGAGAACCAGGCTGAGCACCTTCGATAATCGCTGCAACGTATTCTGCGGTTTGAACCCCTACTTGGTAGTAGTCAAAACCAAGACTTGCGATCGCACCTTTTTCAACGTAAGACGTGGCGCCACCCATCACTGGAGTTTTCGACTGGTTTGCCGCGACAATCATCCCTTCAATCGCACTAGCAACAGTGTTATCCGTTGGTGCATAAATCACATCAGACTTCGCTGCTATCGCTTGTGTGGCAGATTGAACATCCGCGCTTTTTAGTGCCGTCGCTTCAACCACTTCAAGTCCATGTTCCTGAGCACTTTGTTTGAGCAGATCAACCAGTGTTACCGCGTTTGCTTCACCTGGATTGAATACCACGCCGATTGATTTAACACTTGGCATGATCTCTTTAATCAGCGCCACGTGTTGGTTTACTGGAGAGAGATCCGAAAGACCTGTTACATTTTTTCCTGGTTGCTCAAGCGTCTTTACTAACTTAGCACCCACAGGGTCCGTTACTGCGGTGAAAACAACTGGGATGGAGCGAGTAGCGGAAACCAAGGCTTGCGCAGTTGGCGTTGCAATCCCCACCAGAACATCGGGCTTTTCACCGACGTATTGGCGCGCGATTTGAACCGCAATAGCCGGGTTGCCTTGAGCCGTTTTGTAATCAAAATCGAGGTTTTTGCCTTGCTCATACCCTTTTGCTTTTAGGCCGTCGATCAGCCCTTGGCGAGTCGCATCTAAAGCTGGGTGCTCAACGATTTGAGAAACAGCCACTTTGGCTGTTTTTGCCATGATTGACACGGAAGTGAGTAATGCTGCACCTGCTAGGGCAACAGTAGCAATGACTTTTGCTGCTTTCATCTTAACTCCTTGATGGTAAAGCAACCTGCCGACACCAAGACGCCACAGCATCAACGGCGACATACCCGCCATCAACGCTGAGTAATTGGCAATCAATGAGAAAAAGAGAGATGAACACCACATACTTCCTGACTTATGGCACTGAACATCGTCACATCGAGTTAACTATCAGCAGACTGTTTTAAGCAATATTAATGTTGTGTTTGAACGAATATCTTATTTTTATAAATCTGTTCATTTTGTGAACACATTAATTATTACCAGTTAGATGTGTAAAAGAAAAGCAAGATTTAACATTTAAATAACAAAAGGAGATCCATCTAGCTAATTCTCTTTTTTCGCATGAATCAAAAGATTACGTGGTGTTGTTTCTCTAGAACAGAACTCAGATAGTTCGACTTCATATCCATTGTCTTCAAGGTAAAGCACCTTATCGAAAGCTAACCATAATTCGAGAAGACGGCGATAAGGCTGCTGAACTAAACTGATTCGCTCCATTTGCCAGTATCGGCTGATTCCCTTTGCTTCAAACCGATCGAAATCTACCTTTGGCAACTCAATGCCTTTACGTTCACAAGCCCACTGACAAAACGCTTCAAAGCCATCCGATAGCTGTGATTTTTTGATACTAGGGACAGGTTGGTATTGCTCAATAGACAAACACTCCCTTAGCAACGCATCAAAGCCTAACCGATAGGTCATCTCTTGCATTCGATGTCGGCGAACACGCTCTCCACCGGTCACCGTTTCTTGAAGGGGAATACGAAGCTCGGACTTGGTCAACGCTAACTGAGACGTCTGGGCTACCTTGGAAAGCGGTTGATAAGTCTCAGCCTCAATGAGGTGATAGCAACAAGGGGAAATCGTCATAGCAGGCAGTTGCCTGTCTACCCCTTTAATCAAAAGAGAGACATGAAGATCACCACACGCATGCAAAGCAACAGCATGCTGACGTTCATTAAAGACCTCTAAAGACTCCTCAGACAACGCATCACCCTGTACAAATGTCATTGGTAACTGCTGTTTATCTGCCTCTGCTTGGCCAGAATCACACAGCGCTTGCTGATACTCGAAACTTGTCACAGGTTGTGAAGACTGACTGGCTAAGATGCGCCCCAGAAATCCTTTACCTGAACACCACTCAAGCCACTCGCTCCCGTTATGGGCAGTAAGAACGGCCTCCCCCATTGACAGGATTTGCTCAAGTTTTCTGCCCGGTACGCCTGTTTCTACGCCACGGTCCAAGGTCAACCCCTCACATTTTAATTGAGGAAGTGAAGATACCCACTGCGAGATTTGACTTAATTGAGGTAAATACTCCGACATCGCTTCAAGCAACTTAGCATTATCTTGCTTGAAGGCATCGATTTCGGTTTCTGAGAGGGCGTTTAACCAAGCACATAATTGTGGCTCAGAGCCGCGCCATGGCAGGTCAATTTGCTGGCTTGCAAAGAATGGTTCGAATCGCCAAAGGGCTTGATTGGCAATTAGGAATGAATCCAGAGATTGGAACTGACGTGACATGACTTCCCCCTTAAAAGCGTAGTGTAGAGGGAAGTCTAGTGAGATGGTAGCGGATTAACGCACGGGTAAGTCGATATCCTTAAACATCTCTTCAATTTCAGCGTTCGATTTTAGTGATAATGCTTGCTCAACCACAGGGCGAGTTAAGTGCGGAGCAAAGCGTTCCATGAAATCAAACATGTAAGAGCGTAAGAAAGTGCCTCGTCTAAAGCCGATACTAGTCGTACTCGCGCCAAAGATGTGGCTTGCATCGATTGCGACTAAATCCGTGTCTTGTTCCTGGTCAATAGCCATACTTGCGATAACACCAACACCTATGCCCATACGAACGTAGGTTTTGATCACGTCTGCATCTGTCGCGGTAAAGACAACGCGAGGCGTCAAGCCATATTTATTGAACGCGGTATCAAGTTCTGAGCGCCCAGTAAAACCAAACACATAAGTAACCAGTGGGAACGAAGCAAGGTCTTGGATCGTCACTTGCTCTTTCTGCGCTAACGGGTGGTTTTTTGGTACAACAATCGAACGATTCCAGTGGTAGCAAGGCAGCATTATCGCATCTTGGTACAAGTGTAGCGCTTCGGTTGCAATAGCAAAGTTTGCAGTACCCTTAGCAATCGCCTCCGACATTTGTGATGGCGTGCCTTGATGCATATGCAGTGACACTTTCGGGTAACGCGCAGTAAAGCCTTTAATCACGTCAGGCAATGCATAACGCGCTTGAGTATGTGTCGTCGAGATGTTCAGCGTGCCCATCTCGGGGTGAGTATGTTCACCGGCGACGGCTTTAATACTCTCAACACGAGCTAGGATCTCTTGAGAGATACGGATAATATCTTCGCCCGCGCCCGTCACTTGAGTGAGATGTTTACCGCTGCGTTCAAAAATCTGAATGCCCAGTTCGTCTTCAAGCAAACGAACCTGTTTACTGATGCCCGGCTGAGAAGTGTAAAGACTCTCGGCAGTAGCCGATACATTTAAGTTATGGTTGACGACCTCAACAATATACTTCAATTGTTGTAATTTCATTCTTGACCTCGTAATCCCTTATCGACGCCGCACAGCGAGCACACGTAGTTTATAATATTTAGTTATAACGCCTATAGGGGAAAATTGATAGTCCGATCTAGTATATGCCTGACAAATTGGGGGCAAATTTTCTGGGCAGCGTTTATTTTGCAACCAATTACTCAGAATGAGCTTTGCAAAGTGTATTTTCGTTAATAAAATTACTAAGTTGAGCAATAATGCAAAAGAGATACAGCCGTATAGCAGAATCGTGTATGCTTACTGGCTAGCTATTAAAAAACATAAGATACGGAATTTATGAATATTGGGTTAATCATAGCTTTAGTTGCCATCTTACTCGTGCTGGTTCTGGGGTATAACATTATGCTTCAGTACAAGGTGAAAGCTGAAACTGCGCGCAAACAGGAAAGTTCGCGTTACCTGCAGATCATCGATGCGACTGAAGAGCTAATCGGTCACGCCCATCACATGCCATACAGTAAAGATCTTCTCGTCTGTTTAAACACCCGTATCTTGGATGCTTTGCAGAACATGTATGAGCTTGACCCCAAGAACAAGCAGTTGCAGCAACGTGTTGAAAACGTAAAGGATCAAATCAAACAGCTAGATGATAATTATAAAGGTGGTGAGAGCACTACCTTTAAGGTGCCAAGTAGTGATAAGCAAGCGATCATGATGCTTAAACTGGTTAAGCGCCTTCGTGACACCATCCGCAGCGAACACAATAAGGGTCGTTTTGAAACGCAAGCCTATGTTGCTGAGAATGCGCGCCTTGAAACTATCCAGATTCGAATTAACATCGAAAACGTTATCAAACGCTCAAACGACGCGATTGTTCGTGGCCAACCAGGTACTGCAATTCAATTACTAAAAAAAGGCTTAGACGCGCTTAGTACTAAGAATGATGCGTACTCAAACCAAGCACGCGAAAAGCTGCAATCAATGTTTGACGACTTAGAGTCCAAACGCCAGACTAAAAATGCAGAAGAGCTTCATCAGCTCGAAGAAAATCAACGTAAAAATGATATGGATGCGCTCTTCGGTGAGAAGAAAAAGTGGTAAACTAGCTGCTATATACACAAGTTTAAAAGGTCGCTATTGCGGCCTTTTCTTTTTCCAAAGTTAAGTAATACCCAAGATGATCGAACTAGACCAATATCAATCCCTGCTTGAACCTATAAATGAATTCTTACAATGCCCAACACCTGATGCTTGGGTAGAGGAGGCTCGAAAGCCCGAGAACCTCAAAGTAGTATTGATCGATCACCTGCTATGTGAATTGAAAGCGGGTCAATCAGCGATGTATTTAATTCGTAAATATGCCGTCGATAAGTCGAGTGCTCATAGCCTTCTAGATTGGTTCAAACCTTACGAAGATTTTGCTTACCGTAAAACGGGAAACCTCGAGACGTTAAAAGGTAAAAGCAATATCTCGAAATCCATCATGGCGAAATCTAATTCGCCTTACAGCCAAGACTTAATTGACAAAATGGTGCTGCTGATTAAAGAAGAGCTTCACCACTTTTACCAAGTGCTTGAAATTATGGACTCACGCGGCATTGATTATGAACCTGTGCAAGCCAGCCGATATGCGAAAGGGCTTATTGGTAAAATGGCGACACATGAACCTCAAACCTTAATCGATAAGCTCATTATTGGGGCTTACATTGAAGCGCGTTCATGTGAACGCTTTGCAAAACTGTCTCCACACATGGATGAAGACATTGCTAAGTTCTATGTGTCGTTACTTCGCTCCGAAGCGAGGCATTATCAAGATTACTTAACCCTTGCCGAAGAGATCGCTGGAGAAGATATCACGCAACGTATCGAGTACTTTGGTCAGTTAGAAGCAGAGCTAATTTCATCTCCAGATCATGATTTTAAGTTTCATAGTGGTGTACCCGCTTAACCAGAAAAGGATGCGTCGCGCATCCTTTTTTACTCTTCTGCATTCTATTACAGCAACGCTTCTCCAAGCCCAGCGGCATAGAGCTTCTTACTGATTCGATTAAGTGCTTCAGCTTGGTTAGCTTCAATCACTAGCGTCCCTTTGCTTTTCAATACATCCATCATGGCTTCGACACAATCGGCTTCAGCAGCAATTCCATCGAGTTTCGCTCTGATAAAGCCAAACCAATCGTCGTCCATTTTCTTTTTAACCTTTTCAATCACTTCAGGACTTGTGACCTGAAACTGTTGACGGTTATCAAAGGCATTCTGATTTGTTCGTGCAATATCATAAACGATATGTGCTTTCTTCTTAGCAATTAGCATTCCTGGGATATTCAACTGAAGCTCAGCTATTTGACCGCCACTCATTTTCAAAAAGAACTTGATATCCTTATAGCCACTGCTGTCAGGAGCTACGTTATGCTGCTGTAAAGCACTTCCGCCGCTAGCAAGTTGATATCTATCTTTAAGTGACTTTTGATGCTTAGCAACGGCTTTAAACTCTTCTGTGCCACAAATAAATAACTTAGCAGCCTGCAGATCTTTGAATTTCTTCACTTTGACCGTAATACGAGCACAATCTTTTAAGTCACCGACATCGTTGGTTCGCATTCGAGTGGTAATCTTAGCCAATGCACCGCTATAACTCTTAATTCCACCATAGGCGCCTGGAGGAAAACTCACTTCAGCACCGAAAGCTACTTTGAGACGCTCAGCAAAGGTGTTGAGTTCAACTTGTGCTTGGATGATCTCTTTGAACATTAAAAACAACTGCTTGCGTTTTAATTTAGCATTCGCGACCTGATTCTTGCCATGGAAGTCCATCGCTTTCGTATTGAGTACTTTCTTTCCCGCTGCATTTGTTTCCAGATGCTGTGCAACATCTGCATCTAGATATTCTGCTAAGTGAGCATCATCCGTTAAGATATCGTGCATCAACTTACACATCTTGCCTTCATCAGTTTTCTGAAAGCTTTTTGACTTCAGCTTGCTTCTCAGCTCCGCTAAGCTCGATTGGTACTCATTTTGATTAACTAGGCGAAAACCCTGAGAAAGGTGCGCTGATTGATTTATCCGCTTAAGCACTTCGGCTTTGATCTTAGCGACATCGCCCACGCTCACTTTTTTATTTGCTACTCCAGAAAGCGCGTCACTGCCAACTGAAGCTGATAATGTATCTGTCATTAAAACATCTCCAACTCAATGCCCAAGTAAAGCTCTACCATTCATCCCCTGAGCGTAGAGCTCTCTACCAATTTTATTTAGTGCCTCAGCTTCCTTAGGAGAGACAATCAAACTTCCTGATTGATGGAGACGGTGAATCATGTTCTGAGCAACTTTTAACTCATCACGGGCTTTAGGGACATTATCATGAATAAAGCTAAACCAGTTTTTATCCATTTTCCGTTTCACCGTATCCAGCACTTCTTGGCTAGAAACTTTGAACTCTTTAGATAAGTCTTTAGTGGTTCGAGTAATATCGTAAATAATGTGCTCTTTGGCCTTCGCTACAAGCATGCCAGGTATGTTGAGTTGGAGTTCCGCAATTTGACCATTCGAAAGCTTCAGGAAGAACTTAATATCTCGATAGCCGGAACCAGTTGCACCCTTATTATACTTCGCCAGAGTCGATTTACCCCCTGCAAACGAATAACGGTCTTTCAATGCATTTTGATTGTGTGCGACTTTTCGAAACTCTTCAGTACGACAAATAAAGAGCTTTGCTGCGTGTAATGCAGTTAAAGAGTCAAACATCACCGTCATTCGAGCGCAATCTTTCAGCTCACCAACGTAGGTATCTCTATCACGGGTAGTCATTTTAGCTAAAGCACCGCTAAAACTTTTAATCCCCCCGAACGCACCTGGTGGTTCACTCAACTCACCATTAAAAGCCGATGCAACGGTCTTAGCAAAAGTCCTTAACTCAACTTGAGCTTGAATAATTTCTCTGTACATCAAAAACAGCTGTTTTCGCTTAAGTTTTGTGTTCGCGACTTGATTACGCTGAGCTTGGCTCATCGACTTGGTATTAAGAGTGGCTTTGCCGGTGGAAGGTTTAGTCAAGTAGGATTTGAGGTCATCATCTAAGTACTCAACCAAATGTGCATCATCGGTTAGGATGTCGTACATCAGTTTGCATACTCTTCCTTCTTCCGTTGAAAGAAACTGTTTCGACGTCAATTCCGATTTAAGTCTTGCTAATTCTGAATGGTAGTCTTTTTGATTGACCAAGCGAAAGCCTTGGGAGAGGTGCTTGGTCTGGTCAATGTACTGTAACACCTTGGCCTTTTTCTTGCGGACCAATTCCTTCTCTAGTTTCAACTCATCAGGCGTTAACTTACTAACATGTTTTGGGCGAGATTCGTATCCGTCCATCATTCACTCCCTAAATAGATTGCGTAAGCCTACAATCTAATTTAAGAGAGCATTATAAATATCGTGTAATTTAATAATTCATTTGAGATATTGATCAACTTATAAGCTAGTAACCACTTACTTACTACGGATAAAAAAGCCAGCATACGCTGGCTTTGTTGGTTGGTTAGATTGGATTAAGCAAGGGTTGCGTTAATCTCAGCCAGCACTGCAGCTGGGTCTGGCGCTTGTGTAATTGGACGGCCAATAACCAGGTAATCTGAGCCCGCTTGGATAGCATCCACTGGTGTCATAATACGCTTTTGATCGCCAACCGCTGCACCGGCTGGACGAATGCCCGGAGTAACAAGCTTAAACTCTTTACCTAACTCACCTTTCAACATTGACGCTTCTTGCGCAGAACATACCACTCCATCAAGGCCTGCGTTCTTTGTTAGGTTAGCCAGACGAATAACTTGCTTCTGTGGAGCAATATCTAAGCCAATACCCGCCAAATCAGATTGTTCCATGCTTGTTAATACCGTTACACCGATCAGTAGAGGGCGGTCTTTCCCGTATGGCTCAAGAATTTCACGTGAAGCGGTCATCATGCGCTCACCACCACCTGCGTGAACATTCACCATCCAAACGCCCATTTCAGCAGCCGCACGAACCGCTTTCGAGCACGTGTTAGGAATATCGTGGAACTTAAGGTCTAAGAAAACTGAAAAACCACGTTTATGGAGCTCTTTAACGAAATCAGGACCAAACAGCGTAAACATCTCTTTACCAACTTTGAGTCGGCATGAGCTTGGGTCAATTCTATCTACAAAAGCAAGTGCATCAGCTTGATTGTCGTAATCCAGTGCAACAATAACTTTTTGGTCGATCATTTCATCTCCTAACATACTATAAACAAGTCGAAAAAAAGCAGCGGGCTCACCGCTGCTCATTAATGATTGGAATTTCCAATCGGAAATAGATTATTCACCATCAAGCCCTCTAATCGGCTTAATAGTCCCCCACCCTTTACATGATGGACAATGCCAATACATCGAGTGGGTCGAGAAACCACACTTGCGGCAGCGATAGTGAGGTTTAACTTTTAACTGTTCACCTACCAATTGCTGAAGCGTACCAAGACTGGCTTTTGCTCGCCCTTCTTCCGCCTCAGCTAAGTGATAGTCCATTAAACGATAGAACCCTTTCATTGTCGGGTTCTTAACTAATTGACGAGTCAAAAGCTCTTGAGCTGCGCCTGCGCCATCGTGCTTAGCGACCATCTGAGCCAACATCAGCTCAGCGGATACGCCAGCCTTGTTAACGATGCAGTTACGTAAGAAATTGAGCAGCTCATCTTCTTGGTCAAGATGATGATAGCAATCTGCTAAGGTTGGTAAAACTTCACTAATGAAGTCACTGTCCTGCTCAAGCACCATCTCCATGTATTTGATGGTGTTCTTGTAATCTTCGTCATCTAGGTAGAGTTTACCCAACGCGATACTTGCACGAACACACTTAGGGTCTTCAGACAGTGCGCGCTTAAAATTTTGGATCGCTAGAGAATGATTCCCATCCGCCTTCTCTTGCATCGCAAGTTCACACCAGAAATGGCCAATACTGGTACGCATGCGTTTACGTCCCATCTTGACTAAAAGCGATGCGTAATGAATAGCTTTATTCCACTCACGTGTCTGTTGGTAAATCGCGACGAGTTGTTGAAGCGCACCTTCACGGTGATCCGGTTCATCCACTAACTGTTCGAAGATCTTTTCTGCTCGGTCAAGAAAGCCAGAGGCCATGTAGTCTTTGGCGAGCTGTTGGAGAGCGATATTTTTCTGATCAATCGTGAGACCAGAGCGCGAGATTAAGTTTTGGTGAATACGTATAGCGCGATCGACTTCGCCTCTTGAGCGGAACAGATTGCCAAGAGCTAGATGCG
This sequence comes from Vibrio sp. RE86, assembly GCF_013114545.1. Taxonomy (GTDB): domain Bacteria; phylum Pseudomonadota; class Gammaproteobacteria; order Enterobacterales; family Vibrionaceae; genus Vibrio. Next base: position 146,197 of record NZ_VTXI01000004.1, read on the forward strand.
TATCGATCGTTTCATTATCGACTTGAAGAAGTTCAATGAAGTGATCCACTGCTTTATCCGATTGATCGGATAAAAGCAGGTTTAAGCCCGTCACGTATTGACGAGATATTTGATTAGATTGTTTCTGCTTGTCCTGCTGGGCGCTTCGATTACCCATATACCAACCATACGCCGCGGCGATTGGTAATAACAAGAAGAGGATTTCTAACATCGAGTAACAGCCTACCTACACTTTCGTTTTATGCTTTTTCTTGAGCAGGCTCGCTTGCTGGAGGAGAAAGCTTATTCAGTTTCTTCTTCAATTTACGTACCTGAAGTTGTGATTTAAAGTGCAAGCTACCAAACACTAACCACGCCAGAGCGAAGCCGACAACAAATACAACGCCAAGCAGCGTCGATAGGTGGAATTCACCTTGGGCTAGTAGATAGTTAAAGGTTACGACAACCTGGTTCTGAGAGCCTAATGCCAGTGCAATTAAGAATAGGGCCAGTACAAGAACGATTTTTATAATTTTCATAGTCCATCACCTAAGATAAGTTCTGCCGTTCGATTATGCAGTAAAAGCTCCAAACAAACCATGGTTATCTCTGCAATTCGAGTTATAAAAAAGCGGCATACTACAGTATGCCGCTTTTTTGATAATGAATTATAAAGTCTTAACCTAGGTTTACGCGTTCACGTAGCTCTTTACCTGGTTTAAAGTGAGGTACGTACTTACCTTCCAATTCCACTTTATCACCCGTTTTAGGGTTACGACCCACACGAGGTTCGCGGAAGTGCAATGAGAAGCTGCCGAAGCCACGAATTTCTATGCGGTCGCCGCTCTCAAGAGTTGACGCCATATGCTCTAAAATGTCTTTTACAGCATCTTCTATTTCTTTCGCTGAAAGGTGTGTCTGCTCTGCGCACAGTCTTTCGATCAATTCAGACTTAGTCATAGTTGCCCTCATAGAGTAATTTATCACTTATTATAGTAAGTAATACCAGTTCCAACAAACACTTGCTTTCAATTTTAGACAATAATTGAACAATGTGTGAAATGAAAAAGTGCTTTTTTCAGAGTAGTTTGAAGAGATTGGTATTACCACTAGCTTAACGTTGAACATAAAAAAGGAGCCTTTCGGCTCCTTTTTCTTAAAAGCGATTTAATTATTCGCCTTTAGCTGCTTTGAAAGCGTCAGCCATAGCGTTACCGAATGAAGCATCGTCTGCTTTGTTCAGTGAAGCCATTGCTTCTTGCTCTTCAGCTTCATCTTTAGCTTTGATAGATAGGTTGATTACGCGGTTCTTACGGTCTACACCTGTGAACTTAGCTTCAACACTGTCACCAGCGCTTAGGATTAGAGAAGCGTCTTCTACGCGGTCACGAGCAACTTCAGAAGCGCGGATGTAACCTTCTACGCCTTCGATTAGCTCGATAGTTGCGCCTTTAGCGTCTACTGCAATAACAGTACCGTTAACTAGAGCACCTTTCTTGTTGTCAGCAACGTAAGCATTGAATGGGTCATTTTCCATTTGCTTAACGCCTAGAGAGATACGCTCACGCTCAGCGTCTACTGCAAGAACTACTGCAGAGATTTCGTCGCCTTTCTTGTATTCGCGTACTGCTTCTTCACCAGCTACATTCCAAGAAATGTCAGATAGGTGAACTAGACCGTCGATGCCGCCTTCAAGACCGATGAAGATACCGAAGTCAGTGATAGACTTGATCTTACCAGTAACTTTGTCGCCTTTAGCTTGTGCTTCAGCGAATGACTGCCATGGGTTAGCTTTACACTGTTTCAGACCTAGAGAGATACGACGACGTTCTTCGTCAATCTCAAGAACCATAACCTCAACTTCGTCGCCAACATTAACAACTTTAGATGGGTGGATGTTCTTGTTAGTCCAATCCATTTCAGAAACGTGTACTAGACCTTCAACGCCTTCTTCGATTTCAACGAAACAGCCGTAGTCAGTTAGGTTAGTAACGCGACCAGATAGTTTGTGACCTTCTGGGTAACGCTTAGCGATTGCTACCCATGGATCTTCGCCTAGCTGCTTAAGACCTAGTGATACGCGAGTACGCTCACGGTCGAACTTAAGAACTTTAACTTGGATCTCGTCACCAACGTTAACGATCTCAGAAGGGTGCTTAACGCGCTTCCAAGCCATGTCAGTGATGTGTAGTAGGCCGTCAACGCCGCCTAGGTCTACGAATGCACCGTAGTCAGTAAGGTTCTTAACGATACCTTTAACTTCTGCGCCTTCTTGTAGAGTTTCTAGAAGCTCATCACGCTCAACGCTGTTCTCAGACTCGATAACTGCACGACGAGAAACAACTACGTTGTTACGCTTCTGGTCAAGTTTGATAACTTTGAACTCTAGCTCTTTGTTTTCTAGGTGAGCTGTGTCACGGATAGGACGTACGTCAACTAGTGAACCAGGAAGGAAAGCACGGATACCGTTTAGTTCAACAGTGAAACCGCCTTTAACTTTACCGTTGATGATACCAACAACAGTTTCAGCTTCTTCGTAAGCCTTCTCAAGTACGATCCAAGCTTCGTGACGCTTCGCTTTCTCACGAGAAAGTTGAGTTTCACCGAAACCGTCTTCAACAGCGTCTAGAGCTACATCTACTTCAGCACCAACTTCAACTTCAAGTTCGCCAGCAGCGTTCTTGAACTGTTCAGCAGGGATAGCAGATTCAGACTTAAGACCAGCGTCAACAAGAACGAAGCCGTTCTCGATAGCTACTACAGTACCTTTAACGATGCTGCCTTGTTGGAATTCTGTTTCGTTTAGAAACTCTTCAAAGAGTTGAGCAAAAGATTCAGTCATTATTTAATCTTCAATAAATTAAACGTCCACGGGTATCCTACCGCATGGGGTTATTAAATTCGCCAGTCATCATCCTTGCGACCAACGCTCTTACCTAGCCGCCTAAGCGACTAGCTTCGATTCGATATATTGTAGTGCCTTTTCTACCACTTCGTCGATACTCATCGAGGTAGAATCTAGCAAAAGCGCATCCTCTGCAGGGCGTAGTGGCGCCACTGGGCGGTTACGATCTCGGTCGTCACGCTCTTGGATCTCGCTCAAAAGGTCGTCAAATCTAACATCTAAGCCTTTGCCTTGCAACTGTTTAAGGCGACGATTCGCTCTCTCTTCAGCGCTAGCATCAAGGAAGATCTTCACTTCCGCTTGTGGAAAAACGACCGTTCCCATGTCACGGCCATCAGCAACTAAACCTTTACCTTCCGCAAATGCGCGCTGACGACGAAGTAACGCCTCACGAACGCGTGGAAGTGCAGCAACTTTTGATGCTGCCATGCCAGTCTCTTCTTTGCGAAGTTCACCTGATACGTCTTCACCCTCTAGGATAACTTTAACTAAGTCCCCTTCTGCAATGAACTGAACGTCAAGGTGTGTCGCTAGTGGAACTAAAGCCTCTTCAGACTCTAGGTCAACACCATGATGAATTGCAGCAAGTGCTAATACTCGGTAAATAGCGCCAGAATCAAGTAAGTGAAAACCTAGCTTTTTTGCTAAAAGCATACAAAGTGTGCCTTTACCAGCACCACTTGGTCCATCAACGGTAACGACCGGTGTATGAGACGACATGTTTAACTCCACGTTAGTTGCTGATCAATGCTGATGCGCTTTGACCTTTATTTTGGCGTGAAATTATAGAGGTAAAACTGCAGAGGTTCTAGGTAGGATTGGGGGTAAATAAAAAAAAGAGCGCATTAGCACTCTTTACATCAGTTAAAGCTCTATTCTTTCGAGATTTTTTGCAACCGTCGAAACCCCTATTCCTTTCACTAAGACCATATCATTGGCGGTTTCAAATTTGCCATGAGTGTCGCGGTATTCGACAATCGCTTGCGCTTTTTTCAACCCAATACCTATCAATAAATCCGCCAGTTCTTGAGCACTCGCTTGATTAATATTAACCGTGATATCTATTCCTTCATATTTGGGGTTTGGTGTCACATCACTTGCCATTGCCATAGAGGCAAACAAAGCTAGAGCAAATACCATCATTAGCTGTTTCAACATATTGATCTCCTTTCAATCTTTTCCGCTAGCGTAAACTGCCAACGCTTAAACGAATAGACTTCAAAGAGCAAAACAAAACGGGCTGCAAATGCAGCCCGTTTTAACTTATGTATCAATTACACGAAGAGCACTTACTGTGTCACAACGTAATATTCAATATCAATCGTCTTACGCAGAATGCTGATCAAGCCAGAAAGGTCTTGCTGAGAACTCATCTGTGCCATTTGCTGAGCAATTTGCTCGTTATACTGCGTGCTGAACATAGAAGCGACTTCAGTAAGCTCAACAACCACAATGTCACCATTTAGGTCTTTTGCTTGAGCAAATTCAACAGCACCTTCTGCAGGTTTAGTCATTGCAAAAACAACATCAGCAAGTGGAGAACTACGATCTACCGTTTCGCTTTCGCTAAACGCCAGTTCGTTATCAACTAGAAGGTCTTGCTTACCATCTTTAAGCTCTTTAACCAATTGGTCTGCTAGCTCAATAGCACTTTGTTCGCCTTTCACTTTCGATAGTGTCGTCATTACTTGTTCACGAACATCTGCTAATGGAAGAACCATTTCATCACGAGCATCTTCTACACGCACAACAATCACATGCTCTGGTGCGATTTCAATCACCTCAGAGTTAAGGCCATCTTCTTTCACTTCAGGGCTAACAATCGCTTGTAAAACGGCTGGTGCTTTCAGCAACTCAGGAGCATCCAGTTGAGAAATGAAGTCTGTTGTATGGATTTTTGCATTGATCGCCGCTGCTGCGTCATCTAGTGAATCAGGGTATTCGAATGCAATCGTCTCTAACTCACTTTGAAGCTCGTAGTACTGATCAATTGCCTGCTGATCTTTAAGCTCTTGCTTAATTTCTACAGCAACTTCAGCTAGAGGCATAGACTCTGATGCTTTCAGCTCATCAAGCTTAATAATGTGGTAACCGAAGTCAGATTTAACCAACTCAGTTGTTTCACCAATATTTTTAAGAGCGAACGCCGCTTCTTCAAATGCAGGGTCCATAACATCACGTTCAATCCAGCCTAAAGAACCACCTTCTGATGCGCTACCAAAGTCATCTGATTTCTCTTCAGCTAGGGCTGCAAAATCAGCGCCACCATTCAACTCATCAAGAATAGCTTGTGCTTTTGCTTCATCGTCACCTTCAATAAGGATATGACTTACGCGACGCTGCTCTTCTGAAGAATATTTGTCAAGATGCTCTTGGTAGTATTGCTCTACCTGCTCGTCGCTAACCTCGATACCTTCTTTCAATGCTTGCGCAGAAAGTTCGAGGTAAGCCACTTTTACTTGTTCTGGACGAGTGTAACGCTCAGGGTTTTGCGTGTAGTACTCGTTGATCTCTTGCTCAGACAACTCAGCTTTCGCTGCGAAATCATCAAGAGACAAAGTAACTTTCTTAATTTCGCGCGTTTGCGTCAGAAGCTTGCTTTGTGCTGCTACTTCGCCAGGTAGTGAAAAGTCACTGCCTTGAATCGCGGTTAGAAGTTGGTTACGAACTAGGTCACGACGAAGGTATTCTGCAAAACTTTCTGCGTTGAAACCTGCGCGGCGTAGTGCTGATTGGTAGATTTCTTGATCGAACTTACCATCAACTTGGAACTGAGGCATTTCTAGAATCAGTGTGCGTACCTGCGTATCGCTAACACGTAGACCCAATGCTTCAGCATGTTGCTCTAAAAGTACATCATTGACCATTCGATCGAGTACAGACTTACGGAAAGATTCTACGTAAGTAGGGTCTGCAAGTAAGGTAGAGAAGTAATCACCAAGCTGCGCTTGCATACGATTACGTTCGTTTTGATACGCTTGCTCAAACTCGCCACGACCAATTTCCACATTGCCTACTTTTGCTGCTGCGTTGTTAGAGCCACCGACAATGTAACTACCAACACCTGCAAACACGAAAGATAGGATGATAAGCCCTAGGATAATTTTTACCGCGATGCTGTTAACGCCTTCGCGTAATCGGTCCATCATACTTAAATTACTCTCCGCTCAATATATCGCATCTCAAATATAGGATTGAGTACGGTATATTCAAAATTAAAACAAAATCGATTAGCGCGATAATACCAGAAAAAGAAATGCGCATCAGTAAGATGCGCATAATTTAAAAAGGTTCGAAAAATTCAGCCTAACTGGCGAATTTTTGATTAGTTACAAGAATCTTTAAGAGCTTTACCTGCTTTAAATGCTGGTACTTTAGCTTCTGCGATTTGGATCTCTTCGCCAGTCTTAGGGTTACGACCAGTACGTGCTGCACGAGTACGTACGCTGAACGTACCAAAGCCAACTAGAGCAACTTGATCACCAGACTGCAGAGTATCGCCCACTGCTTCGATGAATGCGTCTAGAGCACGGCCAGCTGAAGCTTTTGATAGGTCTGCATTTTCTGCAATTTTTTCTACTAATTGTGTTTTATTCACTGTGATTCCCCTTTGTGCCATCTGTTCATTTTTTTATAGATGGCTTTACGTTCCATTTTATTTCAAATCAGCGACAAACCCTTGTGTAGTAAGGCTCGAAGCTATAGTCGCTAACGTTAGCGCCCAAAAAAAACGCTGACAAGCCTTTTTATGCGTATCAGCGTAATCTTTTACTTATTTTTGCTACATATCACTATTTTACTGCAGCAAATTCGACACCTGATGGGTCTTTTTCCAAAGCAACCTTCAGCACGTCATCAATCCACTGCACTGGAATTACTTTAAGATCAGCAATAACATTTTCAGGAATGTCTTCCAGATCACGTTCGTTGTCTTTTGGAATCAGTACCGTTTTAATGCCACCACGGTGCGCTGCTAAAAGTTTTTCCTTCAAGCCACCGATCGGTAGAACTTCACCGCGAAGGGTAATTTCACCTGTCATGCCTACTTCCGCTTTCACAGGGTTACCCGTTAAGCTAGAAACCAAAGCAGTACACATGGCGATACCCGCACTTGGGCCATCTTTTGGTGTTGCACCTTCTGGTACATGTACGTGAATATCACGCCTCTCGTAGAAGTCTGAGTTGATACCCAGTTTTTCAGCGCGAGAACGTACCACGGTCATTGCCGCTTGGATTGACTCTTTCATTACATCGCCAAGAGAGCCGGTTTGAGTCAGTTTCCCTTTGCCTGGCATAGATTCCGTTTCAATCGTCAGTAGGTCACCACCAACTTGAGTCCATGCTAGACCAGTCACTTGACCGATGCGGTTACTATCGTCTGCTTTACCAAAGTCATGACGCTGAACACCCAAGTAGTCTTTTAGGTTATCCATAGTTACGGTCACTGACTTCAGATCTGCATCTAGCAAAATGTTCTTCACTGCTTTACGACAAATCTTAGAAATTTCACGCTCTAGGCTACGAACACCTGCTTCACGAGTGTAGTAACGAACGATACCAATGATTGCTGAGTCTTCGATTTGAATCTCGTTTGCTTTCAGGCCATTACGCTTAACTTGCTTATCAACCAAGTGACGCTTCGCAATGTTCAGTTTTTCGTCTTCGGTATAACCAGAAAGGCGGATCACTTCCATACGGTCAAGCAGTGGACCTGGGATATCCATTGAGTTCGATGTCGCAACAAACATAACGTCAGACAAATCGTAGTCCACTTCTAGGTAGTGGTCATTGAATGCGTTGTTCTGCTCAGGGTCAAGAACCTCAAGCAGTGCTGATGACGGATCACCACGCATATCTGAAGACATTTTGTCGATTTCATCAAGAAGGAAGAGTGGGTTTTTCACGCCAACTTTCGACATTTTCTGGATAAGCTTACCTGGCATTGAACCAATGTAAGTGCGTCGGTGACCGCGAATCTCTGCTTCATCACGAACGCCACCAAGCGCCATACGTGTGTACTTACGACCAGTCGCAGCCGCAATAGAGCGACCAAGAGATGTTTTACCGACACCAGGAGGCCCAACAAGACATAGGATAGGCCCTTTCAGCTTGTTGATACGATTTTGTACCGCTAAGTACTCAAGGATGCGCTCTTTGACGCGCTCAAGTCCGTAGTGGTCTTCGTTCAGGATCTCTTCTGCCTTCGCTAGGTTTTTCTTCACTTTTGAACGTTTCGTCCAAGGAACACCTAGCATCCAATCAATGTAGCCACGTACCACTGTCGCTTCTGCTGACATTGGTGACATCATTTTAAGCTTTTGTAGCTCTTGCTCTGTCTTTTCGCGTGCTTCTTGAGGCATTTTAGAGTCGATGATTTTTTGTTTCAGAGTTTCGAACTCATCTACACCATCTTCGCTTTCACCCAACTCTTTTTGGATCGCTTTCATCTGCTCATTCAGATAATACTCACGCTGAGATTTTTCCATCTGCTTCTTCACGCGAGTGCGGATACGCTTCTCGACTTGCAGTAGGTCAATCTCTGATTCCATCTGCCCCATCAAGAACTCAAGACGTTCGGTAACATCAAGAATCTCAAGGACATTTTGCTTTTCAGCTAGTTTTAGAGGCATGTGCGCTGCAATCGTGTCAGCAAGGCGAGCAGCTTCGTCGATACCACTTAGCGAAGTTAACACTTCAGGTGGAATCTTTTTATTAAGCTTAATGAAGCCTTCAAATTGGTTGATTGCGCTGCGAACAATTACTTCTTGTTCACGCTCATCTAATTCACTTGTGGTTAGATATTGCGCTTCAGCTAGGAAGAAATCGTTTTCAATGAAATGATTGATTTTTGCACGCTGCTGACCTTCAACTAGCACTTTCACTGTGCCGTCTGGTAGCTTAAGTAGTTGAAGGATGGTCGCAACGGTACCAACACCAAACATATCCGCTTGAGTTGGCTCATCAGTATCCGCTTCTTTTTGCGCTACTAATAGTACCTGCTTGTTGTTGTCCATCGCCGCTTCAAGGCAAGCAATCGACTTTTCTCGGCCAACAAACAGTGGAATTACCATGTGCGGGTAAACGACTACATCTCTTAGAGGTAGTACTGGGATCTCGATACGTTCGGAACGTTCCAAGTTCATATTATTCTCTCTTCCGCTTAGTCCTATTTGGAGTATATGGGGCTTAATTACTTGGATTCAATGAAAGAATAAAAAAAAGGGAGTAATTGATTACTCCCTTTCTATTAGTATCGATTTATGTGAATCGGATTAAGATTCAGCGCCTGCGGCTTGATTATCTGAATTGCTGTAAATTAGCAACGGATCAGATTCGCCTTTGATCACTGACTCATCAATCACAACCTTACTTACGTCGTCCATCGATGGCAATTCATACATTGTTTCTAGAAGTACACCTTCTAGGATTGAACGTAGACCACGAGCACCTGTTTTACGCTCCATCGCTTTCTTAGCGATTGCGCGTAGTGCATCTTCACGGAACTCAAGCTCCGCATCTTCTAGTTCAAATAACGCTGCATATTGCTTAGTCAGTGCGTTCTTTGGCTCACATAAGATCTGGATAAGTGCGTCTTCATCCAGCTCTGTTAGTGTTGTCGTAACAGGAAGACGACCAATGAACTCAGGGATTAGGCCATATTTAACCAAATCTTCTGGCTCAACTTTAGTGAATAGCTCACCGACTGTTTTGGTTTCGTCTTTAGAACGAACTTCTGCGCCGAAGCCGATACCTGTACCTGTAGCAACGCGCTGCTCGATAACTTTATCAAGGCCAGCAAAAGCACCACCACAAATAAATAGGATCTTAGACGTATCTACTTGCAGGAACTCTTGCTGAGGATGCTTACGACCACCTTGTGGTGGTACAGAAGCGACTGTGCCTTCAATCAGTTTTAGAAGCGCTTGCTGAACACCTTCACCAGACACATCACGTGTGATTGATGGGTTTTCAGCTTTACGAGAAATCTTATCGATTTCATCGATGTACACGATACCACGTTCTGCTTTCGCTACGTCGTAGTCACATTTCTGTAGAAGTTTCTGAATGATATTTTCTACGTCTTCACCAACATAACCCGCTTCAGTTAGCGTTGTTGCGTCAGCCATTGTGAACGGTACATCTAGGAAACGAGCAAGCGTCTCTGCCAATAGTGTTTTACCACTACCAGTAGGACCAATAAGAAGGATATTACTTTTACCAAGTTCTACACCTTCGCTTGTCGTATCGCCGTTACGTAAACGCTTATAGTGGTTATAAACGGCTACTGCTAGCACTTTCTTCGCGTAATCTTGACCAATCACGTAGTCATCTAGGTGCTCTCGAATGTCACGAGGCACTGGCAGTGCTTCAGACTGTTTTTTCGGTAGAACATCTTTAATTTCTTCACGAATGATGTCGTTACATAAGTCGACACATTCGTCACAGATATAGACTGACGGACCAGCGATTAGCTTGCGAACTTCGTGCTGGCTTTTACCGCAGAAAGAGCAGTAAAGAAGCTTACTACTACCGCTCTCTTTGCTTTTATCTGTCATTCGCTAACCTCTTAGCCTTACTCATATGTTTTGAGTGTATATCAATATATGGCAATGTTGCTAGTTATTCACCGCGATGAGTGAGAACCGCATCCACTAGACCATAGTCAACCGCTTGTTGAGCAGCCATAAAGTTATCACGATCAGTGTCACGCTCAATCACTTCTAGAGGCTGACCAGTATGTTCAGCAAGTAGAGTGTTTAGTTTTTGTTTGATCGTTAGGATTTCTTGCGCGTGGATCTGAATATCAGACGCCTGCCCTTGGAAACCGCCAAGTGGTTGGTGAATCATTACACGTGAGTTAGGTAGTACGTATCGCTTACCTGGTGCACCACCAGCAAGCAGGAAGGCACCCATTGAGCACGCTTGACCCATACACACTGTACTTACATTTGGCTTGATGAACTGCATGGTGTCATAGATGGACATACCTGCTGTTACACTACCGCCCGGTGAATTGATGTATAGGAAAATGTCTTTGTCTGGGTTCTCTGACTCTAGGAAAAGTAGCTGTGCCACGACAAGGTTTGCCATGTGGTCTTCCACTTGACCAGTCAAGAAAATCACACGTTCTTTCAGCAAACGAGAATAGATATCGTAAGAACGTTCACCACGGGAAGTCTGTTCAACCACCATTGGTACTAGTGCGTCCATAATCGATGGCATTGTATTTTTTTCTTGGTAGCTCATATTCTTATGTCCCTAAAATAAATGGCCCGTATGATACATATCATACGGACCATTGTTAGCAGAATAGTTAACGCTAAGTCAACCTTCTCAGCAATTTATTGCTTATTAAGCAGGCTGCTGTTGGTTCATTAGCTCGTTGAAGCTAACTTCTGTTTCAGAAACCTGTGCTTTAGCGATGATTGCGTCAATCGCTTGCTCTTCTAGAGCTACGTTGCGCATGTTGTTCATCATTTGCTCGTTCTGCTCGTAGTAAGAGATAACTTCTGTTGGATCTTCGTATGCAGTTGCCATTTCAGAGATAAGTGCTTTCACTTTCTCGTCGTCAGCTTTTAGCTCTTCAGACTTGATTACTTCACCTAGTAGAAGACCAACAACTACGCGACGCTTAGCTTGCTCTTCGAACAGCTCACGTGGAAGTTGCTCAGCAGCTTCTGGGTTACCACCGAAACGCTGTGCAGCTTGTTGACGTAGAGTACCGATTTCTTGATCGATAAGTGCAGCTGGCACGTCGATGTCGTTCTCTTTAACTAGACCGTCAATAGCTTGCTCTTTGATGCGGTTCTTAATAGCTTGCTTAAGTTCGCGCTCCATGTTCTTACGAACTTCAGCTTTAAGAGCGTCAACGCCACCTTCAGCAACACCGAACTTAGAAACGAACTCGTCGTTTAGTTCTGGAAGCTCACGAGCTTCAACTTTGCTTAGTTTGATAGCGAATTTCGCTGCTTTACCTTTTAGGTTTTCAGCGTGGTAATCTTCTGGGAAAGTCACGTCGATTTCGAATTCCATACCAGCAGTCTTACCTGCGATACCGTCTTCAAAACCAGGAATCATGCGACCAGCGCCCATTTCTAGTGGGAAGTTCTCAGCTTTACCGCCTTCGAACTCTTCACCGTCGATAGAACCAACGAAGTCGATAGTTGCACGAGTACCTTCGCCTGCAGCTTCTTCAACTTCAGTCCAAGTCGCTTGTTGCTTACGTAGAGTGTCGATCATCTCTTCAACGTCAGCGTCGTTAACTTCAGTTGTTGGTTTTTCAACAGTGATGTTTTCTAGACCTTTCAGCTCAACTTCTGGGTAAACTTCAAAAGTTGCGTTGAATACTAGGTCTTGACCTTCAGCGCCTTCAACTGGTGCGAAAGTAGGTGCGCCTGCTGGGTTGATCTTCTCTTTAACGATCGCTTCGATGAAGTGACGTTGCATTACTTCGCCCATCACGTCTTGACGTACTGCTTTGCCGTACATCTTCGCAACCATTTTTAGAGGCACTTTGCCTTTACGGAAACCATCGAAACGACGGTTTTTTGCGATGTTGCGTAGTTCAGCTGTTACAGCATCTTCGATGTTTGCAGCAGGAACAGTAATGTTTAGACGGCGCTCTAGGCCCTCTAGCGTTTCAACAGTAACTTGCATTATTCTTTAACCTCAAAACTGGCTCAGATAACTGAGCTTATGTGCCCTACTCCGTAAAGGAGGTAAGACCCATCCTTGTTTGTACTCTATGAGTACTCTTCTATAAATCGAGTATCGATAACTGACGAGTCAATCATCGGACTAATTAGCGATATCCTTACGAATTAAATTCGGTCAAAAGGTATCTCCGATTAGCCTCAGGATAAAAATTTAGACGCAGCATTCTACCGACCAGAACGATAGCTGTCGAGTCTAGCCCCACGATCGCTACGGGATTCACCTAAAAACTCACTTAACTGCTAAAAAAAGCGTCAATAATGACTGCTTTGTTTCCAGAAATGGGGACATTAATGCCTTTTTCAAGAGAAACTAACGTTTTTTTTCGATTAAAGATCAAAAGTAGATCTAAGTCCGGTTTTATCCCTCACTTTATCAATACCAATCAACACATTCATAACAAAAGCCTTTACGCTATTAACGTTCAATGAAGTTTCACAGGGTGAGTGATGTTGGCGTTTCGTCGTAGCAAGTTGTATCTCTTTGCACTTTATCTCGTCATCATTTTTGGCGGGTCTAGCTGGGTTTGGCAATCAAGTGAAGACAAACAATTTGCCCTGCATGAAGAACAGCTTGAGCGTTTTGCTGAGTTCATTGCAAGTAAGCTTGATAAGTACGCTCACCTTCCTCAATTGATAGCTAAAGACACCGAGATCATTGCGGCCTTACAAAACCCAAATAACTCGGCGCAAATCGAACTAACCAATCGATACTTACAACAAATCAATACCACGATTCAATCTACAGACACTTACCTGCTAGACGAATTTGGCAACACTATTGCCGCGAGCAACTGGAATTTAGACCGTTCGTTCATTGCTCGCAATTACGCTTGGCGCCCCTATTTCTCTAAGGCGATTCAAGGTAAGCCAAGTCAGTACTTTGCATTGGGCTCAAGTTCAAAGCAGCGTGGTTATTACTTCTCTTACCCGGTTACCTATGCCGCCGATGTGATTGGCGTCATCGTGGTTAAAATGGATCTCACTGCCCTCGAGGCAAACTGGCAAAACCGAACAAGCACTTTTGTCGCTACCGATAGATATAATGTGATTTTTATGTCGAGTAATGAAGAGTGGCTTTTTCGCAGTCTGGCCACACTGTCAGAATCCCAAAGACAAGCGATTCTCAATAGTCGCCAGTACCTCGATACACCTATCCGCTCGTTTCGTTTGGTCGGCGATCTACATGCTAAGCACACTCAACTGCGTAACCCCGCGATCCCAGGGTTTGAAAACGACTACTTAGTCTCTTCGCAAACATTGGATGAGCACGATCTAACAATTAGAGTACTGACCTCAAAAGTAATGTTACTTTGGTCCACCCTCAGTTTTGTTCTTATCGTAACGCTTGTTTTCGTTATTGCTTACTTATCGCTTCAGCTCACTTATCAAAGACAGCTCAAAAAGCGTCAGTTCGAACAGCTGCAATCTGAAGCTAAGCAAAAGCTTGAGTTTTTGGTAATGGAACGTACTGCGGAACTGCAAGCAGAGATAAGCGAAAGAGAGAAGACCGACACCGCCTTACGCCAAACTCAGAACGAGTTGATTCAAGCTGCGAAACTTGCGGTACTAGGCCAAATGTCAGCCAGCATTAGTCATGAACTCAACAATCCCTTGGCCGCGATTCGTAGTTTTGCCGACAACGGCCGACGTTTCCTTGAGAAGCAACACGTCGAGCGTGTCGATGACAATTTAATGCGAATTTCAGCGCTCACTGAACGCATGGCGAAGATCAGTAATCAGCTTCGCTCATTCGCCCGTAAAAGTGACAGCAATGACGTGAGTGCGCTCGACATCGAACCTGTTATCGTTGCTGCAAAAGAGCTACTTGCTCCGCAGTTTAAAGCCAATCAAATCCGACTAACCACCGCTATTGAGCCAACGTTACCTAAAGTAAGAATTAACGCCATTCAATTTGAACAAGTGTTAATTAACTTACTGACGAATGCTATCCAAGCACTCGAAGAACAAAGTGACAAGCAGATAACGCTTGCTGTCACTCTTCAGTCTGAAAGCTTACAAATACATGTGGATGATAACGGACCGGGTATCCCTTTTGACCAACGTACCCAACTGTTTGAGCCTTTCTACACCACGAAGAAAAACGGCTTAGGACTAGGGTTGTCCATTTCGCACCAAATAATGCAAGCGATGAACGGCGATCTGTCCATTGATCAAGCACCATTGGGCGGAGCGCGATTCACGTTAATGTTGCCAACCGAAGCAGAACAAGAATAGAAAAGGAATGTCGATGTACGATGTAATATTCATTGATGATGAAAGTGATATCCGTCTTGCCATAGAACAAAGTTTCGAACTGGAAGAGATCTCCGCACGCTTTTTTGCTAGCGCGGAAGAGGCATTACTCGCCATTAAGCAAGACGGATTACCTAAAGTCGTCATTACCGACATCTGCTTGCCGGGCTTGTCTGGCGAAAACATTCTCACCAGTATTTTGCACCAAGACCCAGACATTCCTGTTATTTTGATTACAGGCCACGGGGACATTTCTATGGCCGTTAACGCGCTAAGAAACGGAGCGTATGACTTTATTGAAAAACCTTTTCCGATTGACCGTCTTATCGATACTACTCGCAGAGCGTTAGAAAAGCGTGATTTAACCCTCGAGAACCAAACGCTAAAACGAAGCTTAAAGGCCAGCCAGACACTTGGTCCCAGAATCATTGGCGATACACCTTCTATCCAAGCTTTGCGTGACACCATTATCCATATCGCTGATACAAGTGCTGATATCTTACTGTTTGGCGAAACCGGGACGGGTAAAGAGCTATTTGCTCGTTCTATTCACGAGCAAAGCTCTAGACGCGACAATAACTTTGTTGCCATTAACTGTGGTGCCGTCGCGGAGAATTTGATTGAAAGTGAGCTTTACGGTCATGAAAAAGGGGCGTTTACTGGGGCCGATAGCCAACGTATCGGTAAGCTTGAGCATGCTCAAGGCGGTACACTTTTTCTTGATGAGATTGAGTCGATGCCGATGCAAGCTCAGATACGCCTACTGCGCGTTTTACAAGAACGAGTTATCGAGCGTGTCGGTTCTAATGAACTCATCCCCATTGATATTCGTGTTATCGCCGCAACCAAAGTCGACTTAAAACAAGCCTCTGCAGAAGGCTCATTTCGAGAAGATCTCTATTATCGTCTCAACGTAGTTACGCTAGACCTGCCACCATTAAGGCAGCGTAAAGAGGACATCCTCACCCTCTTTCACCACTTCTTATTGGTTGCGGCTGCGCGCTATGGCAAATCAGCCCCTGCCATTGATAACAAACAGATCCAAAACTTGATGACTCATGATTGGCCCGGCAATGTCAGAGAGTTAAGAAATGCAGCAGAGCGCTTTGTGCTGCTCGGTAAACTGGGGCAATTTTGTGACAGTGAATCAAGTGATGAAGTTTATAGCCTTGCCCAGCAAGTGGCGGAGTTCGAGAAAAGCATCTTAGAACAGGCGCTTGACCAGTGTGATGGCAGTATCAAACACACTATGGAACACCTGCAGTTGGCAAGAAAAACACTTTACGACAAAATGCAAAAATATGGCCTAGATAAGAGTAAATACAAAAGTGAATAGAACATTCACATTTTATTCATATTCAGTTCGGTAAATTGAGTTCATCGCATTTAAGAGGGACTCCCCATGAAAAAATTATCTATCGCAGCCACTATTATCGTTTCTTTGTTTTCTGCCGCATCTTTCGCTGACGAAGGGTTCAATGAGTTTGAGAAGCAAGATGTCGCTCACTGCCTTGGTTGGGCAGCAGGCATTGATGAAAATGCGGACTTTGGTTCATACATGGCGGAACTGGCCAAAGGTCGTACAGATGTACTTACAGATGATGTAAAAGTAATGGAAGAGTTTGGTACCGCTATGGGCTATTCAGAAGCAATGATTGAATTCAAAAGTGCTAAAGCGGCGCAAGAGCGTTATCAACAAGTGTGTGGACCGGTGAAAGCAAAATACGACATCGGTAGCTAAGTTCACACACCACTGCCCTAAATTTCCGAATGCCCAGATTGACAATCAATCTGGGCTTTTCGTTATAGGCTATCTAACCAGCTTCTATCATTTAGTGATGATTTCTGGTCCCATCAGTGTCGTCGGCAACCAAGTCGATACCCATGGCACGTAAGTCACAATGATGAGGAAAAGGAACATCACCGCCACCCAAGGTAGTGCCGCTTTGACCACTTGCATCATCGACATTTTCGCCACCCCAGCGGTCACAAACAAATTGAGACCTACCGGCGGCGTTATCATGCCGATCTCCATGTTCACTACCATCATGATACCTAGGTGAATTGGGTCGATACCCAGTGCAATTGCAATTGGGAAAACCAATGGCGCTACGATAATCAGCAGACCCGACGGCTCCATAAACTGACCACCAATCAGCAGTAGTACGTTCACGACAATCAAGAAAGTAATTGGCCCAAGACCAGCCGATAGCATTGACTCTGTGATCATTTGCGGAATACGTTCTTCAGTCAGGACGTGTTTTAAGATCAAAGCGTTGGCAATAATAAACAGCAGCATGATGGTCAATTTGCCCGCTTCATACAGCGTATGTTTGGTATCTTTATGCACGAACGATTGGACAATTTTCACCAAAGCTGGCTTTTTGTTCTCTTTATCCGCAAATGGCCCCATATCTTTGTAGATAAAGTTTGCAATCAAGAATGAATACACGGCTGCGACGGCTGCTGCTTCTGTTGGCGTGAAAATACCGCCGTAGATACCACCAAGGATGATGACAACCAGCAACAAACCCCAACTTGCGTCTTTCGCAGCTGCGAACATTTCACCCCAACCGACAAATGGCTGTTTCGGTAAATTCTTTACGCGCGCAGCAATGTAGATGGCAATCATCAGCATCACACCAGCAAGAAGCCCAGGAATCACACCACCAAGGAACATTCGACCTACAGAAACATCGGTAGCAGCGGCATACACAACCATTACGATGGATGGCGGAATCAAGATGCCAAGCGTACCTGCGTTACAGATAACCCCTGCTGCGAAATCTTTTGAGTATCCGTTTTTGATCATACCCGCGATAACAATACTACCAATTGCCACAACGGTCGCCGGTGATGAACCTGATAGTGCGGCAAACATCATACATGCCACAACCGATGCCATCGCTAAACCGCCACGGAACCAACCCACCATTGCAATTGCAAAACGGATGATTCGTTTCGCTACACCGCCTGTCGACATAAAACTTGAAGCTAGAATGAAGAAAGGAATCGCAAGCAGCGTATAGTGGCCAGCAAATGCGTTGAACAGCGTTTGAGCCACCGAAGCTAATGACGCATCAGAGTGCATCATCAAGAAAATAATACTCGATAAACCTAAAGAGACAGCAATTGGTACGCCCACCAGCATAAAGCCAATCACCATGACGAATAAGAATAGGATTTCCATGGCTTAGCTCTCCTTGTTCTGGTTGTTGTTTTTATTCGGCTCCATTGCCTCGCCTGCGTCTTTGAGCTCCTCTTTTAGGGCTTCTAGTTCTTCCTCTGCTTCATGTCCCGCAATTAAGCGGTCTAATTTACCAGTCATAATCTGCACAGTAATTTGAGCAAAACGGAACGTCAGCAACGCCATACCAATGGGTAGTGCCATATAAGGGATGAAGCGAGGTAGCTTTTCGTATCGCTCACCTTCATTGAGCCAATCTGCCATAAATTGAAGCATTTCAGGCATTGGAATATCGTCAGTCTCATACCAAGCACGATCGGTCGCAAACGGATACCAGTAGTTCCAAGCACCAACAAGCAGAAGAATTGAAAACGCAAGACAACAAGCGGCAGCAATCAAGGCATAAATTTTTCTGAGCTGTTCAGGCGCGAGGTTAATCACGACATCCACACCGATGTGAAAATGCTTTTTCACGCCATAAGATGCGCCGACAAGCACCATCCACGCAAACATAAACACCGTAAGTTCTAACGCCCATAAGATATTGTCATTGAACACATATCGAAATATCACGTTAGCAAAGGTAAGCAAGGTCATTGCTCCGAGAAAGAACGCGATGAGGGTCTCCTCAATTGCGTCTGTCACCTTCCCAATTCTGGCAAAAATAGACTGTTCCATAAGTTACTTCGCTTTATCGCAGGTAAAGAAAGGCCCTCTTCCCGATATACCTGTTAATCAGATATTAAGAGGGCCAAAAGTTAGGGGGATATAGTTATTATTTGTTTGAAGCTAGTGCCGCTTCGATCAGATCAGAACCGATGTCCTTCTCAAACTTCTTCCACACAGGTTGAAGAGCCGTCACCCACTGTTGACGCTGTTCTGGAGTAAGCGTACGTACTTCACCACCCGCTTCGATGATGTTGTTCTTGTTCGCTAGGTTAACGCGTGAAGACTCTGCATTACGTGTTTCTGTCACTTCTTGAATGATCTTAGCTAGCTGATTACGTTGATCATCTGGTAGACCTTTCCAGAAGTCTTTAGACGTAACTACTAGGTAATCTAGGATGCCGTGGTTAGTCTCAGTAATGCCGTCTTGTACTTCAAAGAACTTCTTACCGTAGATGTTTGACCATGTGTTTTCTTGACCATCGATAACCTTAGTTTGTAGGCCGCCATACACTTCTTTGAATGACATTTTCTGTGGGTTTGCACCAAGTTGCTCAAACTGAGCAACCAACACGTCAGAAGCTTGAACACGGAACTTCAGACCTTCTGCATCTGCAGGCGTCAGTAGCGGCTTGTTAGCCGACATCTGCTTCATACCATTGTGCCAGAACGCCAGACCTTGCAGACCACGACGACGCATCGCATTTTTCAGCTTTTCACCAGACTCAGAGTTTTGGAAACGATCCACCGCTTCAACATCTTCAAATAGGAATGGCAAATCGAAAATACGGTACTTCTTCGTGAACTTTTCAAATTTAGAAAGAGAAGGGGCAGCAAATTGCACGTCACCGTTTAGCAGCGCTTCAAGCACTTTGTTGTCATCATAAAGCGTCGAGTTTGGGAAAACCTGCATACACATTTTTCCATCCATCTCTTCGTTAACACGTTTTTCGAGTAATGAAGCCGCGATACCTTTGGGGTGTTTATCTGTGTTGGTTACGTGGCTGAACTTAATCACCGTTTCACCAGGGTCACAGTTCGCCGCTGCATTAAAACTGGTCACAGCAAGAATCGAAGCAGATAGTAGGGTCAATGGCTTAAACATTATTATTCTCCTTGTTAAATGAACAACCCCATCACTGGGCGTTGATACATTGATAAGGGCAATATGTAGGCCAACTAATCAAACTAAAATTAAATAAATAAAATCATAAACTTAGAATACCCCAAAAAACCTAACGTGATATGACGCAAAATGCGCTATCTAATTTGGGTAGGAATCCACCCATTGAACTAAACGGTTTGGGTGACTTTTCGCTAATTAAGGAAGTGATGAGGAGAAAGCCTCAATCGGGATAGATAAGGGCTCAGATAAAACAAATGGCAGCCCATTGAGCTGCCATTTTCGTTACAGAGATGAGGTGAGCAATAAGGAGACATGATTGCCCACCTCCACTCACATTGCATGAAACTCACTTCATGCTATGCCTTAAGCTTAGCCGAGAATATCAATTTTACTAACAAACATATCAGTAATTTGCCACCCTACTGAAATTCAATGCGATTCTCTGTCACTGCATCAAAAAACACCGCTTTTGACAAATCAAAGTGCAAAGGAGCAATTTCACCTGCCGTCACCTCAAATTCTGGCGACAAACGACATGCGACTTCCTGCTCGTTAACCTTAATCATCGCGATGGTATCTGGCCCTGTCGGCTCTAGCACTTCTAGCATCAGATCCAACTTCGTTGTCGCGACAGACTCTTGGTTCTCCGCATCTGTGATATGTTCAGGTCTAAGGCCAATAACCACCTCTTTCCCATCCTGCTCACGCATCGAGGCAGGAAGATTAATATGGTGCTCTTGCCCGTTTCCGCCTTTTACTTTGATCACAGGCTTATCGTCATCATTTAAATCCACCATGGTTTTGATGAAGTTCATTGATGGTGAACCCATAAATCCTGCCACAAACATATTGTTTGGCTTGTTGTAGATCTCTTGAGGTGTGCCTAGCTGTTGAAGCTCGCCGTCTTTCATCACCGCAATTCGATCGGCAAGCGTCATCGCCTCAATTTGGTCATGAGTAACGTACACAATCGTCGTGTTCAGTTGTTGATGTAGGCGCTTAATTTGGTGGCGCATCTCGACACGCAGTTTTGCATCTAGGTTCGACAACGGTTCATCGAAAAGATAAAGCTTAGGACGACGAGCCAATGCACGCCCCATTGCGACACGCTGACGTTGACCACCCGACAGCTGAGAAGGTTTACGGTCAAGTAAGTGATCAATTTGCAGCATTGCCGCCACGCGCTCGACTTCCGCATCAATCTCTTGTTGAGGCATCTTGCGAATTTTTAGGCCAAATTCGATATTGCCGCGCACCGTCATGTTTGGATAGAGCGCATAAGACTGGAACACCATCGCAATATCACGGTCTTTTGGCTCCACATCAGAGACATCATTACCATCTATAACGATTTCACCAGAGCTGATGTTTTCAAGTCCCGCAATGGTATTCATCAAAGTCGATTTACCACACCCCGATGGGCCAACTAAGATAAGAAACTCACCTGAGTCGATATCAATGTCTATGCCTTTTAGTGTCTCTTGATCCGCTTTTGGGTAGGTTTTGCGGATTTGTTTAAGTTCAAGTGTTGCCATGATAATTATCCTTTTACCGATCCCGCGGTTAAGCCACGAACAAAATATTTTCCTGCTAAGACATACACCAGCAGCGTCGGCAGCGCAGCAATGATCGCCGCGGCCATGTCGACGTTGTATTCCTTCACGCCGGTACTGGTGTTGACCAAGTTGTTAAGTGCCACTGTTATCGGCTGGGTTTCAGAGCCGGAGTAAACGACGCCGAACAAGAAGTCATTCCAAATCGCTGTAAACTGCCATATAACGGTGACCATAATGATAGGCGTTGAAATCGGCAGTAAGATTTTAAAGAAGATGGTAAAGAAGCCAGCTCCATCCAACTTCGCAGCCTTGACCAACTCGTCAGGAATGCTGATATAGAAATTACGGAAAAACAGCGTAGTAAACGCCATGCCATAGATAACATGAACAATAACAAGCCCTGCCGTTGTGTTAGCTAGTCCAAGTTTGCCAAGAACCGTAGCCATTGGTAGCAAGACCACTTGAAACGGAATAAAGCAACCAAACAGCAGTAAGCTAAAGAACAGATTCGAACCACGGAATTGCCACTTCGTTACTACGTAGCCATTGAATGCACCGAGTAAGGTTGAAATTGCGACCGCAGGAATCACCATCTGGAATGAGTTCCAGAAATAGCCTTTAACGCCCTCACACTTAACGCCTGTACAAGCGCTATCCCACGCTTTAAACCATGCATCAAACACCCACTCTGTTGGCAAACTCATCAAGTTACCCGCCTTAATATCAGGCAATGTTTTGAATGAGGTAATGACCATCACAAACAGTGGCATTAGGTAAACCAAGCAGAAAAACAGCAGGGTTGAGTAAATAAACAGACGAGAGAAATTTATACCATTGATCATGATTTTTTCTCCCTAAGTTCTGAGTACAGATAAGGCACTAGAATCGCTAAAATACCCGCAAGCATCATCATCGCACTGGCTGCACCTAAGCCAATCTGTCCGCGAGTAAATGAGTGCGCATACATAAACAGCGCAGGAAGGTCCGAAGAGTAACCAGGGCCACCCGCAGTCATTGCTGTTACCAAGTCAAAACTCTTGATAGCGATGTGTGACGTGATAATCACGGCACTAAAGAATACCGGTCTTAAACACGGCATGATAATGCGCCAGTAGATGGTTGGCAGATTAGCACCATCAATCTGTGCCGCTTTAATAATTGAAGAGTCGATACCACGAAGACCCGCTAAGAACATCGCCATCACGAAACCTGAAGATTGCCATACCGCAGCAATAACCAGTGTGTAGACCGACATATCAGAGTTAACGAGCCAATCAAATTTAAAGTCGGTAAAGCCCCAATCTTGCATTAACTTTTCAATGCCAAGACCTGGGTTTAAAATCCATTTCCACGCCGTACCCGTCACAATAAATGACAGTGCCATCGGGTAGAGATAAATAGTTCGAATCGCGCCTTCTTGACGAATGTTTTGATCCAGCAAAATGGCGAGGCCGACACCTAAACCAATTGCAACGATCATAAACAGTAAGCCAAACAGGCCAAGGTTAGTAATTGAAGTAATCCAACGATCGTTTTCCATCAGCTTTTCATACTGAGCAAAGCCAACAAAGTTGAAGCTTGGTAAAAAACGAGAATTGGTCATTGAAAGCGCCGCTGTCCAAAAGATGTAACCGTAGATACAAACCACAGTCACGAGTACAGTCGGGGCAAGAACGATTTTCGGTAGCCATAGCTGAAGTCGGTCAGCCAAGTTGGGCTTAAACGACGACTTCTTCTCGTACCGGTTAACAACATGCTCCATAACGAGTCCTTACGTTACAACACCCAGATCCCACGCCGGATCAGGTAAAGGAAGGGCGAACAAGCTCCCCACAAGCTTGAACGCCCTTTGGGGTGTGAGAGACCAGCCGGAGAATAGACTGGTCATTGCTAGCGATTTAGATGGCTGCTTTTACTGCTTTAGCCAGTTTCTGCGCCGCTAGCTGAGGATCCGCTTTATCATCGTTAAAGAAGTTAGTCACGACGTCATAGATCGCACCCTGCGCGTAGCTTGTGGTCGATAGACCATGAGCCATACTCGGTACAAGATCACCCGACTGTGCACTCGCTTTGAACGTTGCCATAGAGTCCAGTGCACATTGGTCGAACTTCGCCATGTCCATATCTAGACGAACAGGAATAGAGCCTTTGTTGAGGTTGAAGACTTCTTGGAAATCTTTAGTAAGGATGGTACGAGCAAGATCTTGCTGTGCTTGTTGATTGCTTTTATCGCTAAGTTCAAAGAACGCGAAGCTATCAATGTTGAACGTAAACTGCCCATTAGTACCCGGCGCTGGCGCACAGATGTAGTCTTTACCTGGCACTTTACCTGCCGCTGTAAATTCGCCTTTTGCCCAGTCACCCATGATCTGCATTGCAGCTTCGCCATTGATAACCATCGATGTCGCTACGTTCCAGTCACGACCTGGTGAGTTTGAATCAATGTAATCACGAATGCGCTTAAACTTGGTGAACACTTCCACCATCTTATCGCCAGACAGCGTATCCATATCTAGCTCAACAAACGCTTTGTTGTAGTCTTCGCTGCCAAGTACATCCAATGCTACGGCTTCAAATACCGTCGCATCCTGCCAAGGCTGACCACCATGAGCTAAAGGAACGTAGCCCGCCGCTTTAATTTTGTCAGCCGCTGCGAAGAACTCATCCAAAGTCGTTGGCAGTTCAACACCCGACTTTTCTAACACTTCTGGATTTGCCCAAATCCAGTTTACGCGGTGAACGTTCACTGGCACTGCAACGTACTCACCGTCGAACTTCATTACGTTAGTCACAACCGACGGTAGGATCTCATCCCAGTTCTCTTGCTTACCTGTGCTATCAAGGGATGTCAGAAAGCCTAACCCACCCCACTCTTGGATATCATGACCTTTGATCTGTGCCGCCGAAGGTGGGTTACCTGATACTGCACGTGTTTTCAGTACTGTCATCGCTGACTCACCGCCACCACCAGCAACAGCGAAATCTTTCCAAGTGTGGTTTTGTTTCTCTAGCATCTCTTTAAGGACAGCTGCCGATTTCGCTTCACCACCGGCAGTCCACCAGTGAAGAACTTCAACTTCGCCCGCATTAGCTAGGTTGGCAGCAGAAAGTAGAGAAAGAGTAAGTAGGGTTTTATTAAGTTTCATTATTATCTTCCATGTATTGGATTAGACATTCAGGCCTACTGCTTGATGACCCCAAGCGTTCTTGCTTGTACTTAATCGAGTCTATCCAAATAGAATTTTTAGATTGAAACAAACCGTAATGACAATGTAACAACAATGTTACATTACACCTCAAGCCCCTGTGGGATATAGACTTGTGCTCTGAGACCTTTAATCGGTAAGTTGTCAATAATGAGATCTCCACCGTGCCCATGTAAGATATTTCGGCAGATCCCAAGCCCTAAACCGTGTCCGGTATCATCCTTTGCCAATCGATAATAAGGCTCGAACACAGCCTCTAACTTGTCCTCTGGGATGCCCGGTCCTTGGTCGCAAATCACCACTTGGACCCACTCTTCAGTGCTTATAATCTCGACCTCGGCGTGAACCCCATACTTTACGGCGTTGTCGATTAGATTGCTTAATACCCGCTTCATCGCCAGTGGTTTGGCAACAATCGGCTCAAGTGTTTGAGGTTCAAACTGAACTCGCTGTTGAGAATGGTTAAGTGGCTCAATAATGCTAGCAATCAGTTCATTGAGATCGATATAGGTGTTGTTTTCATGCAAGTCTGTGTCTTGAACACATTGCAACGCGCCTTTTACCATCATCTCCAACTCATCCAAGTCACGATTAAACTTATCTCTTTTGGCATCGTTTTCTAGCAACTCGGCTCTTAACCTAAGTCTAGTGATGGGTGTTTTCAGATCGTGAGAAATCGCGGAGAAAAGATGTTCTCGATCCGCGACATAACGGCGAATACGTTGCTGCATCCTATTAAATGCTCGCGTTGCGGTAATAAGCTCGCTCGCGCCTTCTTCTTTTAACGGCGCCTGTTCAATGTCCATACTCATCTCATTGGCCGCTTTCGCCAAACGTTTGAGAGGTTTGACTTGCCGACGAACTAATAGGTAGGTGAGCACAAGAAGAATCGCGGTAGAGAAGATAAGAAACAGAATTTGCTCTCGACCAATTAAGGTGTCATCAAGTGTCACATAAGGCGCAGGAAGAAGCGCCGCTATATAGACCCACTCATGAGTGGTTAATTCAATCTGCACCACCAAGATAGGCGGATCGATAGGATCTAGCGTTAGCGTATGATGAGCCCATGATCTCGGCAGATCGTGCAGGTAAATGTCATTTTTGAGGAGGCGCAGATTATCTGCGTGAGAGAAGTCGACTGAAATGCTCTCTACTTTGGTCAGCTTGCTGTTTAGTACCCCCTCGATCGCCTCTATGGATGCACGCTTTAACGGTGTATCCGTAATGGGGTCGACGACCAGCTGCTCTTTGTTGAACGAGACAAAAAAACGAGTTCCCCCCATATTACGAATTTGGTCTAAAACAATATGACGATATCGAACCGGGAGCGATTGAAAGAACGTCACAGTTGAAGCAAACATATTGGCCATGCTCTGCGACGCGTCACGTATTCCTGCTAGCTCTTTGTGCTTTGATTCCGTGTACCAAATACTGGTGGCCACACCTTGAGCCAGAATGACGGCCAACAACGTCAGCCCTAGGGTTCGCCCAACTAAAGAGTTAGGTTTGATCCACCGCCAACCTTTACTGCTCATAGCTCACCGGCACCGCGAGTAGGTAACCATTTCCACGCATTGTTTTGATGTAATGAGGGAACTTGGCACTGTCTCCTAACCGCTGGCGAAGTCGGCTAAGCTGCACATCTATGCCCCGTTCGAATGGCAGAGCTTCTCGCCCTCTTGTTGCAAATGAAATCGTGTCACGATCGAGCACTTCGTTCGGCCTTTTCAAAAACAACATCAAGAGAGCAAAGTCACTGCCAGACAAATCATGGCTTTGCTGATTCTCAAGGTGAGTGATGCGATGTGCCAATGGGTCAAGTTGCCAATCCCCAAACACAATATGTTTGGCACTCGCACTGGCCGGGATCTCTTCCGACTGACTGACGCGGCGCATGACCGCTTTAATTCGGGCATTGAGATGACGCGGATTAAAAGGCTTAGCAATGTAATCATCAGCCCCTATTTCTAGGCCGATGATCTGGTCGGTATCATCAGAGACCGCCGTTAACATGATGATCGGCACGGATGAATGACGGCGCACTTGCTGGCACAAGGTGAAGCCATCATCCCCAGGGAGCATGACATCAAGCAAAATCAGTTCTGGATAGCCATGCTGATCAATGTGAGATTTCATCTGCTCACCATCATTAACACTGGTTACCACATACCCTTGCTTGGTGAGGTACTCTTCAAGCAACTCACAAATCTCTTGATCGTCATCGACTACGAGAATTTTCGCCGACATATCCCTACTCTCTACTGCGTCCGATTTATAAAGCGAGTGTAATCGTTTCTTAACTAGACGCTCATTAGGGAGTCGTGATTCTTTGAGTTCCTGACGGATTTATGTCACATCTTATTAACAAGACTTATCCTAGCCCAACAGGTAGAGAAGCTATGATGAACAACTGATTTCCATCTTTTTGCCCCAATCTGGTGGCAAATTGGCGTAAGCGTCCATATCTGGCTGTTCATCAAACGGATGTTTCAGTAATTGCGCTAAAGCATGAACTTCTGAAAAGTCGCCTTGTTCTGCCTTTTCTATGGCTATCTGGGCAAGGTAATTACGCAAAATATACTTAGGGTTCACACGACGCATCTGCTCACAACGCTGCTCTGCTGAAATAGAATTGCCGTTCTCATCCACCTCTTGAAGACAACGCTGAGTGTATAGGCTTAACCAATGAGATGCCGCTTCACGATCGATAAAGAGATCAATCACATCTAATTCCTGTTGTGTATCTAATGAAGAAAGCGTTCGCATGAATCGTGTGTAATCAACCCGACTCTGTTGTAGTACCTCGAACATCGATGCAAATAGCTGCTTATCGCCTTCATGTTTATTGGTTAAACCCAACTTTGAACGCATCAACAAACTAAACTGCTCACCCAGTTGCGTTTCATAACTCGCAAGAACTCGCTCCAGATCCGCTCGTTCAATAAGCGGCGATAAACTGTGTGCCAATGCCGATAAATTCCAAAGCCCGATTCGAGGTTGCTGATCAAACGCATAACGACCTTGGTAATCAGAGTGGTTACAGATATAGCCAGGTTCATAATCGTCCAAGAAGCCAAATGGACCATAGTCGAAAGTTTCACCAACAATCGACATGTTGTCGGTATTCATCACACCATGGGCAAACCCATACGCTTGCCATTGTGCAATCATGTTTGCAGTATTGGCGGCAATATGTTCAAACATCGCCAAATAAGGATTGTCGTATTGAGAGCAATCAGGCCAATACCATTCGATAACCTTGTCTGCGAGTAACTTGAGCTCTCCGAGCTGATTGGTATAGAAAAAATGTTCAAAGTGGCCAAAGCGAATGTGTGTTTTCGCGACTCTCAACAGCAGTGCCCCTTGTTCACACTTTTCGCGATACACCGGAGTATCACTGACAAGCATCCCAAGAGCACGAGTGGTTGGAATTCCAAGTCCCGCCATCGCTTCACTGCACAGATATTCGCGTATGGTTGAGCGAAGCACCGCTCTGCCATCACCCATTCGAGAGTACGGCGTCAAACCTGCACCTTTAATGTGAAGGTCATAGACTTGGCCTGAATCATTGGTCAATTCACCAAGCAAGAGTCCGCGGCCATCACCGAGATCTGGATTGTATGCGCCAAATTGATGTCCAGCATACTTCATCGCGATAGGTGGAGCGTCCTCAATGATCGCTTCCCCTGCTAGTAGTGCCTTAAGATCACCATCAGGCGCTGTCATGGGTAAATCATATTGGCGGGCAAAGTCACTATTCCAAATCACCCATTCTGAATTATCTAAAGGCTGTGGCATCACCACGGTATAAAAGGATGCGGGAAGAGAAAGAAATCGATGAGAGAGAGAAGGAAGCATATACAAACCATTAACAGTATTTAACATACCGAAGCTAGCACATGCCAGTTGCTAAGATCCAGAGGGCGCCTCAAAGTCACGTATGAGAAACACAAATGACAACAAGGCTTGCCTCTATATTTGCCCGTTTATAAAAGGGTAAAAACGGTAATCACACCCAGAAGAGAAAAAAGGCAAGTGCGGCTAATTACGCCAAAGTTTGAATGTTGAATCATCTCTTGATGCTGCATAGATAGAAACTCCTTTTGTTACACAGTCATTACAATATGATGAATATTCACTTAATCCACAATACATAAGAAGATTAAATTTTTATTACAGCCAACTATGGTATTTCAGAGTCTGTGCCTGTTGTCACATCGAACACTTTATAAATAGCGTTCCATCTATAAAAAATCGAGAAGTATCAACTATGATTGATCTATAAAAACAAAACTATATCGTCAGGAGTCTAGCTATGCGTTCGTTATTGCAACGATTTTCGCTACATCACATCGTTACTGCCCTAGCCGGGATACCCTTACTACTTGCAGCGTTAATGTCTATCGAGCTTTTTTTACATCAAAAGAGTATCGTCAACCAGGCAAATCAAGATCAGGAAGTCATTCAACTTACCTTACTTTACGACAACTTAGCCCACAATCTCGCGGTTGAACGTGGGCTTACCGCGGGAGTTTTAGGCAGTAAGGGGGCTGCGGAACAAGTAAAGAAGCTGCAAGAACAGCGCAGTAAAGCAGATCAACATATTCGATCTTTTAAAAGCTTTTCGCCAGAATTTCTCCCATTACCCTTAGTGGAAAGCCTCAGAAGTGACCTTGAGATAGAGCTAAATAAACTCCAGTCCGTGCGTTCCCAAGTTGATCAATTAGCACCGAAAACATCCCCTTTTGGCTACTACTCAAACTTAAATCAGCTAGCCATCGATAATACGCATATTCTGATTTCCGCGGTCAACAATATTGAAGTTACTCAACTTGGCAATTCATTGACTGCAATCATGACTATTAAAGAGCGAGCCGGTCAGGTGCGTGGTGCCTTAAACGGTGCCTTTGCGAGAAAGAACTCGACACTGAGCCAATATTCTGCGATTGAACAATACCTTAACTCAGGGGCCTACAGCGAACGTGCAGCGCTTCTTACCATGCCAACAGAGTACGCTTCTCAGCTTGAAGCAGCTAAAAACACCCTCAATGACCTACAAGGGCCTTCTCCTCTTACATGGTTCTCGGCTGCCACTGAGCGAATAAAACTCGTCAACCAGATTCGAAACCACCTGCAAAGTGACATGATCGCCACCGTCGAGAACCAAGCCCAAACTGCAACTTGGCAAATGAGTGCATTAATTTCGACAGGTCTGGTGCTTTCTATCATCTTAATCGCATCACTGACCATCTCATTGCGCAGTTTGAAGCAGCGTGTTCGCAGCCTGACTACGAATCTTTCATCGATGTCAGACAGCAACAACCTTAGTGTGGTTTTAAACGCCGAGGGTAAGAATGAACTGTCGCAAATCTCTCGCAGCGTTAATGGACTCATTGCGAGCATTAAGCACCTGCTTGTCAGCGTGACCGAAAGTAACGAGCACAGTAATGAACGGTTGGAGCAAATGGTTCAAGGTGCGACCGATCTCGGTACTAGCAGCCGTGCTACTGCGGATAAGTGTGGCAACATTGCCGCCGCCATGACCGAACTTTCTCAGTCGAGCTTGGAAATCGCTTCATCGTCTGAACGCTCTCTGCATGAGACAGAACAAATGACCATGAAAGTGAATCAGTGCCAAGAACAGAGCCGCACTTCTTATCAGGCCGTCGAAGCGTTAGTGAATCAAATCGAACAAACCCAATCTTGCATGCTTCAGCTGGAAAATGACGCGCAAAGTGTCAGTAAAATCGTCGAAACGATCAATGGTATATCTGAGCAAACAAACTTACTGGCCTTAAATGCTGCAATTGAAGCTGCCCGAGCAGGCGAACATGGTAGAGGCTTTGCTGTGGTCTCCTCAGAGGTAAGAGATCTGGCTCAGCGCAGTAAGACTGCAACAGAAGATATCTCACAGTTGCTGGCAAACATTACCAACAATACTCAAATGGCAGTCAGCAACATGAATAAGAGCCGCGCTGCCACGGATGAAACATTCAGTTCCGTTTCAGACGTTAACGACAGTATCACTCAGCTAGAGTCTTTGATTGAGGTAGTTAACGAACACATCACTAGCATTGCTAACTCGACCATCGAACAGTCAAAAGCCAGTGAAGCGGTCGACAAAGATGTGGATGTGTTGTCTGATATTGCCCAAACTACAGGGCAACTTGCCGACACCATGAAGCGAATTGTCTCAAGCTATCGTCAAGACGTCAGTGAGGTAAATGGTCAGCTACAAGAGTTCAAGCTTAACTAGTGCAAATCGAAAAGTAAAAAAGTGGCCAAGTGCCACTTTTTTCATTTCAACGTATATCAATCTGGATAAGTAGCTGTTCAGATAATTGCGCAGAAAAAATCGCTTAGAGCAAGGCATAGATTGCAGCTAGCTAGTTGACCTACCTACAAAATCTATAACGAAGCTATTAGTGATTTTAGCCAGCAAGAATGACCAGATATTTATTTAGGTTGGTATTACTTTCTGAGCCCTAACGAGATCCGAACAAAATCTCCGTCTTCGAACTCAACATTGTGGTCAAACAAAGACGAAGAGTAAATGGTTCTTAAAAAGGCGTGGCGCTCACCATGAGTGCCGCGAAATAGCATCGAAATGTCAGCAACAAGCTTATTACGGTTATTAAAATGCGCGTTCAAGTCTTGCGACAATACACAGAGCAAACAACCTTTGCTGTTATGTTTTAAATCAACCGATTCAGGGCTTGAGACGAGCACCGTAGTATTAAGCTCTTTCTCGAGCGTATTCACCAGCAGCAGAAAGCTATCCAAGTGTGGTAACTCATCCCCTTGAGTGGGTGGAAGTAAATTACCCAGCATCGATTCCATATCAAGACGCTGAGCTCGGCCATGACTTACCAGCGAACGTACCTTTTTCTTAAACGGTTTGTATTTTTTACTGTTCGCCGCTTTATTCAACCACGCAGACAATATGTCATTCACATCAGAGCGAGACTTTCTCGCTAGAACTTTGCCAGAATGGTTAGTGCGCAAATGAAGTAAAGCATGAAGAGCGAGTTCAGCCAAAAGCGGTTCAAACTCAGGTTTTATTTTGGTATGGATACTGCGCATGTTGCTGAAAATGGTTACTCGGTAAAGGCTTGAGTGAATCACTATCGATAAGGGAACGACATGCTACCGAAAAGGATTGCTTATGTACAGTAATGCATCGAAAAGCGATAAAAGTATCCTTGTTCCATTCCTTTCATTTAAACAACACATTTCTGTCATAAAAATCGAATCTATAATTCACAAAACATACATACCTTCTTAGCCAGTCGTTTTCGTCGTTGATCACCGAAATAGTGCTCACGGCCTACCATGATTAAACAAGGAGATATCATGACCACCCCATTTAAGGCGCTTGGCGTTCTGGCACTATCCTCACTCGCTGTTGCTTGTTCATCACAACCTGAGAAACCTGTTTCCTCTTTTGCTGCCCAGTGCAAAACGTCGATTGCTCCGACAAATGGTGAGTCATCGGTTCGAGGTTTAACCTTTATCGGCACTTCAGTGGCAAACGCACCATTTGATACATCTGCTGCCGAAATCGTCCAATACGATGCATGTACTGACAAGCTGTATGTTGTGAACGCCCAAGCAAAGCGTGTTGATGTGTTGTCCTTCGATGAGATGAGTGCACCTAAACAAACCGCATTTATCGATTTAAACAGCGCTGGAGAACATGCTGGAATCAGCATTGGTGCGGCAAATAGCGTTGCAGTATTTAGTGGTTTAGTCGCAGTCGCCATTGAGAATAGCAACAAACAGGAAAACGGCATCGTCGGCCTCTACCGCTCTGATGATCTATCTCTTATCACGACCTACCCTACTGGCGCACTGCCGGATATGGTCGGTTTTTCGAAAGACGGCCAATACATCGCAACGGCGAATGAAGGTGAACCAAACAAAGATTATTCCGTTGATCCTGAAGGCAGCATTACCCTGATTGATTTAACCCAAGGGGTCGCTGATGCCGAAGTAACTCAAATCGGCTTCAATGAATTTGATGGAGAGCGTAAGTCAGAACTCCCTCAAGATGTTCGAATCACAGGTCCCAATGCGACTGTCGCGCAAGATCTTGAACCTGAATACTTAACCTTTGCAGACAACGGAAAGATCTATGTTGCCCTGCAAGAAAACAATGCGATGGCGATTGTTAATCCTGAAAGTAAATCGGTCGAAAAGATTGTTAGTCTCGGAGAGAAGTCTTGGAGCGAGGCGACACTAGATGCTTCCAACAAAGACAAGAAAACAGGTAACTTCAACCATTACCCGCAGCTCGTAGGTCTATATATGCCTGACACACTAGACAGCTATTCGGTTGATGGCAAAACCTACATTGTCTCTGCAAATGAGGGAGACGGTCGTGAGTATGGTTTCAAAACTACGCAGCAACAGTGTGATCAAGCAGGCTTCACATGGGACGAAGATGATTACCAAGGCACTGGGGAATACACCTCCAAACAAGGCACTTGCTTGAGTCACATCGATGAAGTGCGTGGTAAAAAACTTAAAGTCTCTTCCGACCACCCTTTAGCCGAAGCGCTAAAAGACAACAATCAATTGGCTCGTCTTAAAGTGGTTAAATCGGACAAAGAGGTTGGTGCAAAGGACAATGTTCAAGCGTTTGGAGCTCGTTCGTTCTCTATTTGGGACGAACATGGTGAACTCGTGTTCGATAGTGGGGACGACCTAGCTTCTATTGCTTCATTCAAGCAAGGGGAACATTTCAATAGCACCAATGATAACAACAACAGCGGAGATGATCGCAGTGATGATAAGGGCATAGAGCCTGAAGCGATCGAAGTTGCAACGATTAATGGTAAGCACTACGCATTTGTTGGTTTAGAGCGCCAAGGTGGCATCATGATTTATGACATCACCGCCCCTAAGCAAGCTCTGTTCATCCACTACACTAATCGCCGTGATTACAGCCAACCCGTTTGCACTGAAGTCGAAGATGGCGATTGCGCCAATGGTACCTACAACCCTGACGCTGGGGATTTAGGTCCAGAGTCGATCAACTACTTCGCTCGCAACGGGCAACACTTTATCGCTGTCGGTAACGAAGTATCTGGCACGACATCGGTATTCAAAATCGAACTATAGCTTGTTGTTAAAAACGCCCGACGAATATCTCGGGCGTTTTTGTGTCTATAAGAGCGACACGTTACAAGTCTTGATTTTAGGAGCCCCAAAACGACAAAACCCTGAAAACTCAAAGAGCTTTCAGGGTTTCTAGATAAATGGCACGCCCTATAGGATTCGAACCTATGACCACATCCTTAGAAGGGACGTGCTCTATCCAGCTGAGCTAAGGGCGCGCTACAGGAAAGGATTATACGAGTTAGAACTCTTAAAACAAGGCCTTTTGATAACATTCTGATCTGAATGACTAAAAAAAGGTCACAGAATTATATTTTGATTAAAAACACCACAAAGCAAACGTTTGCTTATAGATGTTCGTCAAATAATTTGCGACAATGCGCTGCAAATAAGTCGCCATAATTTCTTAAGGTAAATCATGACAGCTCAAAATATCGACGGAACTCTGATTTCGCAAACCGTTCGTTCAGAAGTCGCAGCACGTGTTAAAGCTCGTAAAGAAGCAGGTCTTCGTGCTCCTGGTCTGGCTGTAGTATTAGTCGGTGAAGATCCAGCATCGCAAGTGTACGTGGGCAGTAAGCGTCGCGCTTGTGAAGAAGTTGGCTTTGTTTCTAAGTCTTTTGACCTTCCAGCTACATCAACAGAAGAAGAGCTATTGACTCTTATTGATGAGCTAAATGGTGACGACGAGATTGACGGTATCCTTGTTCAGCTGCCTCTTCCTGCTGGCATCGATGCAACGCACGTACTTGAGCGTATCCACCCGGAAAAAGACGTGGATGGTTTCCACCCATACAATGTAGGTCGCCTTGCTCAGCGTATGCCTAAGCTACGTTCTTGTACACCGAAAGGGATCATCACACTTCTAGACCGTTACAACATCGAGCTTCGTGGTAAACACGCTGTTGTGGTTGGCGCTTCAAACATTGTTGGTCGCCCAATGACACTTGAGCTATTACTAGCAGGCTGTACAACAACGACATGTCACCGCTTTACTAAAGATCTAGAAGGCCACGTTCGCCAAGCTGATCTGGTTGTAGTTGCGGTAGGTAAACCAAACTTCATCCCAGGTAACTGGATTAAGAAAGGTGCGGTTGTGGTTGATGTTGGTATTAACCGCTTAGAATCAGGCAAGCTGGTTGGTGACGTGGACTACGAGAACGCAAAAGAGAACGCGAGCTTCATTACTCCAGTTCCTGGTGGTGTAGGCCCAATGACAGTAGCAAGCCTAATCGAAAACACGATGCTGGCGTGTGAGCAATACCATACTAAGAAGTAACGCTATAAACGCTTGATTGAATGAGAAAAGGGTTGATGTTTAACGACATCAACCCTTTTTAGTATTAATACTCATGCTGTCATCCTCAAGAGTGAGGCACGAATGAATTGGGAATCTCTTAAAGCCATGGAGTCACTTTTAGAGATTCCTTACTCACTCATCCTTCGTTCTAAGGAATGACACGCTGGTCACTAACAGCTGTAATTAAAGGCTAAGAATCACACCCGCGATTGAAGCGCTCATTAAGTTAGCCATAACACCCGCAGCAATTGCTCTGAAGCCGAACTTAGAAATAAACGGACGCTTTTCAGGAACAACACTGCCTAAACCGCCAATCAGCATTGCCATGGTTGAGATGTTAGCAAAACCACATAGAGCGAAAGTCACGATCGCTTGAGAGTGTTCACTGAGCTGAGCTTTAACGTCCATCAACTGGATGAAGGCAACAAACTCATTTACTACCACTTTATTACCAATCAACGAGCCCGCAGTGACCGCTTCAGACCAAGGGATGCCCAATAGCCACGCAACAGGGGCAAACAAGTAACCTAGAATCAGTTCAAAGCTTAATGTCATACCGAACTGATCACCAATCCAGCCTAACATGCCGTTTAGCATTGCGATCACACTAATGAATGCCAATAACGTTGCGCCTACCGCAACCGCGATACGCAAACCCGACATAGCGCCATCAGCCATCGCTTCGACTACGTTGGTTGCTTTCGGCATTTCGACATTGTCGAGTTCAGTTTCTGCATTGATAGTCTGAGTTTCTGGCACCATGATTTTAGCCATCAACAAACCTGCAGGAGCAGACATGAAAGCGGCAGCAATGAGGTAGTTTAGGTCAACACCCAAAGAAGCATAGCCGACTAGGGTGCCACCAGCGACAGAAGCCAAACCGCCCGTCATAACAGCAAAGAACTGTGAGTCAGTCATCTGCTTTAGGTAAGGCTTAACCACTAATGGCGCTTCGATCATGCCAACGAAGATGTTTGCCGTTGCCGACAGTGACTCTGCGCGGCCAATCCCCAACAATTTCTGCAAACCACCACCGATGACGTTAATCACCTTTGGCATTAAACCAATATGGTACAAGCCAGAAATCAATGCAGAGAAGAAGATGATGATGCCAAGCACGTTGATGGCAAACGTAAATCCACCGGTTGCTAAGCCACCAAATAGGAAGGCAATCCCCTCTTGACCATAGTTGATCAGGTTAGATACCGCGCCAGTGACACTGTTAAGTGCTTCTTTACCCGCAGGCACGTAGAGCACTAGCAGTGCAAATGTGATTTGCAAAACAAACGCCAGTGAAACAGTTTTGAAGTTAATGCTTTTTCGGTTGGTCGACAGTAACCACGCCACAAATAAGATGGCAATAATGCCAAGAATAGAGTTCATAAAATGAATCCGACAAAAAGGGGAAACAGGAGTGGCGCCGGAGTGTATAGTGTCAAAAGTGAGATGCAAATCACATTTGTTAACAGGATGAATTAAACTGCTGAGCAAAGATTAATCATCAACTTAATCCTTTGATTTAATTGAATTTAAACGTTTGCCTCTGATTATTATTTCCTTTTGGAAAAGATGTTTATAAAGTCAGAAAAAATATATCTTGCCTTTACCAATATTACGGGCGCTGTATGTAGGGAGCGAGCTTCTTATCCCAATGACAAGGATTACCAATCTTTTGCTTAATAAAATCGATCACCGCGAGCGTTTTCTTAGGCAAGTAACGACGACTTGGATAAACCGCATAAAAAGGCATGCTTTGAGAAGCTTTCCAGTCAGGAAATAGCTGAATCAATTCGCCATTCTTAAACTCATCTCTTATAAGATACGTCGCCAAATAAGCAATCCCCCAGCCTGCTACTGCTGCATCTCGCACCGCTTCCGCTAAATCGACCGAGTAATTACCTGACACTTTGACGTTAACCTCCCCCTCTTGATTAGAAAAGGCCCATCGGATGTAATCCCTCTCCCAACTTCGATAAATAAGGCAGTTATGATCGGAAAGGTCATTGGGGTGTAGCGGCGTTGTATTCTTAACTAAGTAATCTGCTGAGGCGGCTACCACAAACTGAGAGTCTGCTAGTCGCTGAGCAACATAGCCTTCTGGTAGATGCTCATTATTGGTGATCCACAAATCTAGCCCTTCTTCCAACATATCGACACGATAATCGAACAAGTGGACTTCGACTTGTAAGTTTGGGTATTGCTGGCGCAGTTCATTGATCGCTGGGATGATATGCAGCGTACCAAAAGATTGCGACAAGCCAAGTTTCACCAAACCCGCCACTTCGTCACGCTGACACTCTATTTCTCTGCTTGCCTCCCCTACAACATCAACTAACCGTGCGCAATGTTCATAGAAATGCTGACCAGCTTCAGTTGGGGTAAAACTGCGCGTGGTACGTTGGACTAATTTTACCCCTAACGAGTCCTCTAATTGCGCCAGTTGTTTACTCACATACGACACAGACACCCCCAAGCTTTTCGCCGCTTGGGTAAAGTTTTGATGTT
Organism: Vibrio sp. RE86; assembly: GCF_013114545.1. GTDB lineage: Bacteria > Pseudomonadota > Gammaproteobacteria > Enterobacterales > Vibrionaceae > Vibrio. The sequence goes on from NZ_VTXI01000004.1 coordinate 183,716, forward strand.
TTAGAAGGGCAGAAAAGACCACCATTTGTGACGCACGTTCTTGCAGCAAAATAAACTCCGAAAAAGAAAAAAGAGCTCCATTGAGCTCTTTTCATTGTCTGTATTGAATCTTCTACAAGGTGATTCTATCGGCAAGGTGACTTACCGCGAGTGCAAAGTAGTAAGAGCGGTTCCACTTCATCAATACATTGTAGTTGTTGTAAACCAGATAGACTCGTCCGTTCGCGTTGTCTGGTGCTGTTAACCAAGCATCGACATCGACTTGTGGCAGTGCACTTCCGTCGAAACGGGTAATACCCAATTGGTTCCACTCGGCTAGCTTTTTCTCTTTGCCCTCGATGCGCCCCTCAAGAGCCATATCGAAGCCAGCTGGCAATTTAACTTGGCGACCCCAAGTATAAGTGTCGTTCCAGCCAAACTCACTTAGGTAGTTTGCCGCCGACGCAAAGACATCAGCTTCTGTGTTCCAAATGTCTTTCTTACCATCACCGTTGCCATCTGCAGCATACGCAAGGAACGAGCTTGGCATAAATTGACACTGCCCCATCGCGCCTGCCCAAGAGCCTTTAAAGTCTTCAAACTCTATATGCCCCTCATCGAGGATCTGAAGCGCGGCCATGGTCTCGCTGCGGAAAAAGGCTTCACGACGTCCATCATAGGCAAGAGTAGAAAGAGCATCGATTACGCGGTAATTCCCTGTAAAACGACCAAAATTACTCTCCACACCCCAAAGCGCGACAATAAAGCGCGGTTGAACCCCATACTTTTCACCAATACGGCTTAGTTCGTCGTAGTGTTTTTGGTAGAGTTCTTTCGCTTGCTTTACTTTCCAATCAGGCACTGCACGCGGGATGTACTCATCCAACGTCAATCTTTTTTCTGGCTGGTTGTTGTCAGCTTTCACCGCGCGCGGTTTGTGAGTGACATCGGTAAAAGCTTGTTCAATAACCTGTTCTGAGATCCCTTGATCACGGGCCTCTTGTTTTAGGCCTTTAACATACTCATCAAAGCTTGCTTCATTCGCATACACAGATGAGGTTAAAGCGAGACCTAGAGCGACTGACAATAATTTTTTCAACTTGCCCTCCTTGAGCAGTCAAATACAACAATCCGTTTTCTGTTCTTGAGGCGATTAACCTTCGTTATCTTGGGATTGTTGACGAGCTTTTTTCTGCTCTTTGTATTCATCTAATAGGTTTTTTGGCGGTGGTGGCAACTGGAGGAAGAAACCTTCATCCTGCATAGATTGCTTCACTTTCTCAACGTCAACTTGAGCCAATGTGCGCCCATCTAATTTGACCACCATAACCATGGTAGGTTTGCCAAACATCTGCATTAATGTGTCAGGAACTTGTGAAAAATCATCCTTTTTTGGGATGTAGAGGTAAGCGCCTTCTTTTTTAGAACTTTTGTAAATTGCACAAAGCATTGGAAACCTTTGTCCGTAAATAGTCAGAGAACGTTACTGTTTGGCTAAATTTGAGAGCAAAACAGTCAATTGAGCACAAGATAGCTTGCTGTGCCTATTATTGGAATATAACATGATACCCCTAGTCTCAGGCAACGCCCTTAAGAGGTTGTAAGTAAAAGATGTCACAGACCCCAGACCTAAAAGGCAGTAGCTTTACTTTGTCAGTTTTACACCTTTCTGACAACGATGTTGATAAAACAATTCACTTCCTACAAGAAAAGGTTACTCAGGCTCCAGCATTTTTTGCTCATGCCCCTGTTGTCATAAATATATCTAAAGTCGATGGTGATATTGACTTCATGAGACTAAAGGACGGTATCTCTGTTGCGGGAATGATTCCCGTTGGTGTGACCGGCTGCAAAGACAAACGCACAGAAAACTTAGCCTCAGAAGCCGAGTTTGCGATTATGTCGGCAAGTAAGTCACCGACTCAAGCTCCAGCAAAAATGCTGCCCACAAAAATTATTCGAACGCCAGTACGTTCTGGTCAACAAATCTATGCGAAAGACAGCGACCTTATCGTGTTAAGCCACGTAAGCGAAGGCGCAGAAGTAATTGCAGATGGCTCTATCCATGTTCATGGAACACTGCGAGGCCGCGCTATTGCAGGCGCCAGCGGTAATACAGGTGCAGTAATCATCTGTAATAAATTACACGCAGAGCTAATGTCTATCGCTGGTCACTATTGGCTGACTGAACAATTTGCTGAAGAGTACTGGCAACAAAAAGTCATGTTCAGCTTGAACGATGACTCTTTAAAATTTGAGTTGCTATCAATTTAAAACAATTAAGGAACACATAATGGCACGCGTTATTGTTGTTACGTCAGGTAAAGGCGGTGTTGGTAAAACCACGTCTAGCGCAGCAATCGCCTCAGGTCTTGCACTGAAAGGCAAAAAAACCGCTGTAATCGACTTCGATATCGGTCTGCGTAACTTAGATCTAATCATGGGCTGCGAACGCCGCGTCGTTTACGATTTTGTCAACGTTATCAATGGTGAAGCAACACTGAACCAAGCGATGATTAAAGATAAGCGCACCGAGAATCTTTTCATTCTTCCAGCCTCTCAAACGCGTGACAAAGATGCTCTTACAAAAGAGGGCGTTCGCCGAGTATTAGATGAACTCGACGAGATGGGCTTTGATTTCGTTATCTGTGACTCACCTGCGGGTATCGAGCAGGGTGCGCTAATGGCGCTATACTTTGCAGATGAAGCGATTGTAACAACTAACCCAGAAGTCTCTTCTGTTCGCGACTCTGACCGAATTCTAGGTATCTTAGATTCTAAGTCTCGCCGTGCCGAAGAAGGTTTAGAGCCAGTTAAGCAGCACCTGCTTTTGACTCGTTACAACCCAGCGCGTGTAACACAAGGTGAAATGCTGAGCGTAGAAGATGTTGAAGAGATTCTGCACATTTCTCTACTGGGCGTGATTCCAGAGAGCCAGGCGGTACTAAACGCTTCTAACAAAGGTGTACCTGTGATTTTTGATGATCAATCAGACGCAGGTATGGCTTACGATGACACAGTTGAGCGCCTGCTTGGCCAGCAAGTGGACTTCCGCTTCCTGACTGAACAGAAGAAAGGAATCTTTAAACGACTATTCGGAGGCTAGATCGGCATGTCACTACTTGAGTTTTTCCGCCCACAGAAGAAAACATCCGCGAACTTAGCCAAAGAGCGTTTACAGATCATCGTCGCAGAGCGTCGTAGCCACAATGACCCTGCGCCCTCTTACTTGCCACAACTTAAAGAAGATATTCTTAAAGTAATCGGTAAGTATGTGGCCGTTGATCCTTCTATGGTTGATTTGTCTTTCGAGCACAAAGATGATGATATTTCAGTGCTGGAACTTAACGTTAAGCTTCCTGAAGACGAGAAATAAACAGCTACGAGCTAAATGATTAAAGGTTGATGTGAAGGCATCAACCTTTTTTTGTGCCCGTTATCCTCAAGGGTGAGGATTGAACGAGTTGGGGAGCTCTTAACGTTCATCGTCAATCCAAAGAGATTCCCTACTCACTCCTTCGGCGCTCTGCGGAAAGACAAAGTTCTGATCAAAAAAAAGCCCCAGTCTTTCGACTGGGGCTTTATCTTTTCCCGATGTGTAGATTTAAGTGCTAGCGAAAATCTACCTCAAACTGACGCTTACTTATGCTTCAGCTTTTGCTTTCTTAGCTTTAGGCGCTGCTTTTGCTGCTTCTTGGTCTGCTTTCTTCTTGATAACTGTAGTACCTTCGAAAGTTTCACCTTCAACAAATGCTTTACCGTAGTAAGACGCTAGTAGAACTTCTTTTAGCTCAGTGATTAGAGGGTAACGTGGGTTAGCACCTGTACACTGGTCATCGAACGCTTCTACTGCTAGCTCTTCTAGCTTAGCGATGAAGTCTGCTTCAGATACACCTGCCGCTTGGATAGACGTTGGGATATCTAGGTTCAGTTTCAGCTCTTCTAACCATGCTAGTAGACGTTCAATCTTCTGAGCAGTACGGTCACCTTCTTGGCTTAGGCCTAGGTGGTCAGCTACTTCAGCGTAACGACGACGTGCTTGTGGACGGTCGTACTGAGAGAACGCAGTTTGCTTAGTTGGGTTGTCGTTCGCGTTGTAACGTACAACGTTAGAGATTAGTAGTGCGTTTGCCAGACCGTGTGGTAGGTGGAACTCAGCACCAATCTTGTGCGCCATTGAGTGACAAACACCTAGGAATGCGTTCGCGAATGCCACACCAGCGATAGTTGCTGCGTTGTGTACTTTCTCACGAGCGATTGGGTCGTTTGCACCGTTCGCGTAGCTTGATGGTAGGTACTCTTTCAGCATCTTAAGTGCTTGTAGAGCCTGACCGTCAGAGTATTCGTTCGCAAGAACAGATACGTAAGCTTCTAGAGCGTGAGTTACTGCATCGTAACCACCGAATGCTGTTAGAGACTTAGGCATGTTCATTACTAGGTTCGCATCAACGATAGCCATGTTTGGCGTGATTTCGTAATCAGCTAGTGGGTACTTAGCACCAGTCTCGTCGTCTGTAACAACAGCGAATGGAGTAACTTCTGAACCCGTACCTGAAGTTGTAGTGATACATACAAGCTCAGCTTTCTTACCCATTTTAGGGAACTTGTAGATACGTTTACGGATGTCCATAAAGCGCATTGCTAGTTCTTCGAATGCTGTTTCTGGGTGCTCGTACATTACCCACATGATTTTCGCTGCATCCATCGGAGAACCACCACCTAGAGCGATGATTACGTCTGGCTGGAAGCTTTGCATTGCTTCTGCACCTTTCTTAACAACAGATAGCGTTGGATCCGCTTCTACGTCGAAGAAAGTTTGAACTTCAATGCCTTGAGCTTTAAGAAGTTGTACTACGTCATCCGCGTAACCGTTGTTGAATAGGAAACGGTCAGTTACTAGGAATGCACGCTTCTTACCTTCTAGGTCGCTCATTGCGATTGGAAGGCTACCACGACGGAAGTAGATAGACTTAGGTAGTTTGTGCCACAACATGTTTTCAGCTCGCTTCGCTACAGTTTTCTTGTTGATTAGGTGCTTAGGACCTACGTTCTCAGAGATAGAGTTACCACCCCATGAACCACAACCTAGAGTTAGAGAAGGTGCAACGTTGAAGTTGTACAGGTCACCGATACCACCGTGAGTCGTCGGGATGTTGATTAGGATACGTGCAGTCTTCATCTTGTCACCGAAGTAACGGATACGGTCTGCGTTTGTATCTTGGTTCGTGTATAGGCCAGATGTGTGACCGATACCGCCGATCTCTACCATAGTTACCGCTTGAGCAACTGCGTCTTCGAAGTCATCAGCGCGGAATAGACCTAGAGTTGGAGACAATTTCTCGTGAGCAAATTCATCTTCGTAACAAACTTTACCTAGACCTTCACCAACAAGAACTTTCGTGTCAGCTGGTACTTTAACGCCTGCTAGTTCAGCGATTGCTGGAGCTGGTTGGCCAACGATTTTCGCGTTTAGTGCGCCGTCGATTAGAAGAACTTTACGTACTTTGTCAGCGTCAGCTTTAGATAGAACGTGAGCTTTATGAGATGCGAAACGCTCTTTCACTTCGTCGTATACTTCGTCAACTACGATTGCAGCCTGCTCAGAAGCACATACTACGCCGTTATCGAATGTTTTAGACATTAGGATAGATGCTACAGCACGCTTAACGTCAGCCGTTTCATCGATAACAACAGGAACGTTACCTGCACCTACACCGATAGCTGGTTTACCAGAAGAGTAAGCCGCTTTAACCATGCCTGGACCACCAGTTGCAAGGATAAGTGCGATACCATCGTGCTTCATTAGAGCGTTAGAAAGCTCTACAGATGGCTGGTCAATCCAACCGATGATGTCTTTTGGCGCACCCGCTGCTACTGCTGCGTCAAGAACCAGTTTCGCTGCATCATTCGTTGAGTTTTTCGCACGTGGGTGTGGCGAAAAGATGATGCCGTTACGAGTTTTAAGTGAGATTAGAGACTTGAAGATTGCTGTAGAAGTCGGGTTAGTTGTTGGGACGATACCACAGATGATACCTACAGGCTCTGCGATAGTCATAGTGCCCAGGTTGTCGTCCTCTTCTAGAACGCCACACGTCTTCTCATCTTTGTATTTGTTGTAGATGAACTCAGAAGCGAAGTGGTTCTTGATTACCTTATCTTCAACAATACCCATACCAGACTCTGCTACCGCTTGTTGAGCTAGCGGGATACGAGCTTGGTTAGCTGCTAGAGAAGCAGCACGGAAGATCTTGTCTACTTGCTCTTGAGAGAAAGTAGCGAACTCTTCTTGCGCTTTCTTAACGCGTGCAATCATTGCATCTAGTTCAGCTAGGTTAGTTACAGGCATAGGGATTCTCCTAAAATTAACAATATTAAAAACTTTTTATTAAGCTCACTGCTTCAAAACAGACGTCTTAGTAAATTGCTTTCAGGGCTGAGTATATTATTTCAGGTTGTGAAAAAAATTGACCCAGATCAGTTACCCAAAAGGAATTAACCAATTAGTGGTAAGGCAATCGCAAAAATCACCATAAGCCAATGATTTTGCTAGATTTAAATCACACTTTTTAATCGAACAAAAAAGCATCAAACAAATCAATTAGATTGCAATAAAGCCACATTCTGTAAAAAAGTTTCATTTTTTGACCACATACTTACATGTAATCCATGATCCTTGTGCTACTGAGAGTATATGTAATTCGCATTTTCTCTCTATTTTCTGACCTAATTTTTGTCAAAAATGTGCGAATGTTAACGTTTGTATAAAACGAACGCTTTGTGAGCATCATTCTACGTAACAAAGTATGTCATTACTGTTTACGAACTATTCAATAATTAGATTTTCTCAGTTATGAAATAGTTTTAACTTTAGTTTTTTTCATTCGTTCACGAGCAAAAATTGGACTATATTCCGCATGTAACCTGTTCCCTCTTTACTCTGTATAGGCACACCGAATGCAAACGTTCGAAATCGCTATCTTTTTACAGTTCTTCCTTGGTTTAGTCGCCGCGGTGAACCCAGTAGGCATCATGCCTGTGTTTGTCTCACTAACCGGGCATATGACTCAGGAAGAAAAAAACAAAACCGCCGTCACCGCCAATTTAGCGGTCGCGATTATTTTGGTTGTCTCGTTACTAGCAGGTCAGATGCTGCTGGATATGTTTAGTATCTCGCTAGACTCGTTCCGAGTAGCGGGCGGGTTGCTTCTTCTGAGCATTGCGTTCTCGATGATGAGCGGTAAGTTGGGTGAAGATAAGCAGAATAAGCAGGAAAAAACTGAATACGTGAGTCGAGAGCAGATTGGTGTGGTTCCATTGGCAATGCCCTTGATGGCTGGCCCTGGTGCCATCAGTTCGACGATTGTTTATGGTTCGCGCTATCCAAGTGCGTTCGATACGGTCGGCATTATTGTGACGATTGCGCTGTTCGCACTATGTACTTGGCTTCTTTTCCGTTCTGCGCCTTTGATTGTGAGATTCTTGGGGCAAACAGGAATCAACGTCATCACACGTATCATGGGTTTGATTCTAGGTGCGCTTGGTATTGAGTTCATCGCAAACGGCTTGCGTAATCTCTTCCCTGGGTTGGCCTGATCCTCCGAATATAGGTATGATAGAGCGACTGTTTCATAGGTCGCACTATCATGCCACGCAACTCCCTTAGACATCACCTTTACATCATTATCTTTGGTACACATACCAAAGCAGGCCGCGCATTCGACATCGCGCTTATCGTCGCCATTATTTCATCGCTCGTCGTATTAGTTTTAGAGTCCATTCCAGCCATTAATGCAAAATGGGCCACTGAGCTGCGATACATCGAATACTCCTTTACCGCTCTATTCACCATAGAATATTTGCTTCGACTCTATTGCTCACCTAAGCCAACGGCTTACGCTAAAAGTTTCTATGGCGTCGTGGACTTACTGGCCATACTGCCAACCTATTTAGCGATCTTCTTCCCAGCGGCGTCATTTATGGGCGTGGTACGCGCTCTGAGGGTAATGCGCATTTTCCGAGTGCTAAAGTTGGTGCGCTACCTTCAAGATTCCAACATCTTATTGCGTTCACTCCTTATGGCCCGTCGTAAGATTGTTATCTTCTTTAGTACAGTTGCCATATTGGTCACAATCTTTGGCGCATTGATATTTGTCATTGAAGGGCCTGACAACGGCTTTACTAGCATCCCAAAAAGCATCTATTGGGCTATCGTGACGATTACTACGGTGGGCTATGGGGATTTGGTGCCACAAACTGATTTGGGTAAGGCAGTGGCATCGCTCACAATGTTATTAGGCTACTCAATACTCGCAGTACCGACGGGGATTATCACCGCAGAGTTAAGCCAAGAGATGAATTCGCATAAGTCTCTAGTGAAATGCCCTAACTGCTCGAAATCAGGCCATGAGTCGGATGCGATGTTCTGCAAGCATTGTGGCAGTGAACTGGCAGATCCTGATAGGCGTATTGTCGACATAGAAAAATAGAGCACTTTTACGTGCTCTATTCCAATTATTCTTTCGTCCAAATACGTGTATTTAGGTCAAGATCTTCGACAATGCCGATAAAAAGCATCAACTCATGATACAGCTTTTTAAATGACTCAAAATCAAAGCCTGCCCAGTTTATGTTCGCTTCAAAGTTGTCTTGGAAATTGTTAATCGCAATGTAGAGCTTCCCATCAATGAACGAAAGCATTATCGAGAATGCGCCTGAATCACGTCGAAATGCTAACAACTCTTCCATCAGTTTGGGAGTAACAAGATATCGAGCTTCAACTTCATCTTCACTGTATACGTTAAACACGCTCTCAAATTCGTCGTTCTCCATTTTTACTGTTTCAGATGTCCTTTCTCTACCATTTGAGGCACCTTGCAATACTTGAGAACTGGCCTTTTCAACGATGCTATCTACAAACGAATTATTCAACCCACCCAGCATGGCTTTGAGCCCACTCGATTCAACAAAAACGGGAGTTTTAAAGTTTTTGTTACAATCAGCAATAAAGAGTACTCCTTTGAATGCATCGAACGCATTGCGCTTTCGATCGAGGACACTGAGAGTTAAATCAGAAAATTCAACGTCCGTTTTACCAAGAGTGCCTTCAAAGTGATCATTACCAAAAGAGCGATCGAACCCATCAAACAAACGGCTGTTATATACATGATGGTCACTGACTCTGAGATTGTCAGTGTACGACAGTGAGCAATTCAAGTCTGCAAGCGTCTCTTCAATGACGATACGCTTGTAATCATTCGCTAACCGTAGCTCTTGCGACCCTAGCGTTCTAACAGGGCTCGCGTTATCTATCATCGTGTTACGACGCATTGCTCGTTGGATATTGCGTATTGCAAACCAAACAAGAGCCCCAAGTATGATGGCTGTAACTGCCAACCCCATAAAGCGTTCACTTTGATTGAGTGCAATATGCTGAAAATAAATGGCCGAAAATGTAACCGTAACAAACATTAGTGGAAGCAGTACTACCAATGTTGGAATTAAAGCCAAGATGATCGACAGAATTTTCAGTCTCGTTTTTGGCAAAGCGTCCTGTGTCTGATCAAGTTGTTCAAAGTTACCCAATTTGACCGCTATGTTTGATTCATAGAAAGCTTTTAGTTGTTGATTGGTCATCATATTCTTCACCTTAGTCCTTCTGAGATGTTTGGTCTCTCAGTCTCGTGAACAGGGACATCAAACAGAGCCCGAACTGACAATCCCATGAACTTAGCCATGATGTTAGATGGCACCATTTCAATCGCGTTATTCAAGTCTGTCACAGCTGCATTGTATGTGCGTCTGGCTGCTGATAATTGGGCTTCAGTTTCATTAAGGGAACGTTGAAGGGCGAGAAAGGCATCACTTGACTTCAGATCAGGGTACGACTCAGAGAGCATATTAATCGTTGGAAGTACTTTAGAAACTCTACTTTCGATGTCGACCATCTCTTGGTCTTTAGTATTGCAACTTAAGGCTTGAGTGCGAAGTTCCGTGAGTTCTAACAATGTACTTTGCTCATGGTCGATATGAACTTTGACTGTTTCCACTATCTGAGGAATCAAGTCGTAGCGCTGTTTGAGCATGACATCGATAGAGGAGTCGGCATTCAGGACTCGGTTCTTCTTAGCAATTAACGTGTTGTAGGTTGAGACTAACCAAACTGCCAATAATATAATGATGGCAAAGCCAATATAGTCCATTTTCTAACCTTGCTGTTTATCTAACAATCCATACAACACAACATACCACAAGGGTTGGCTTTTGTTAAAACAGGGTAAAATCAAAAAAAGCGCCAATCGGCGCTTTTTATTTAGAGATAATAAAAGATTACTTTTCAGCTAGGATAATACGCAGTGTACGACGCAGTGGTTCAGCAGCGCCCCATAGAAGTTGGTCACCAACTGTAAATGCATTTAGGAAGTCGTCACCCATCGCCATCTTGCGTAGACGACCAACTGGGATAGATAGCGTGCCCGTTACTTTCGCTGGCGTTAACTCTTGCGCTGTAATATCACGGTCGTTTGGAATCACTTTAACCCAATCGTTATGAGTCGCGATCATCTCTTCGATTTCATCCATTGGTACGTTCTGTTTCAGCTTGATAGTCAATGCTTGAGAGTGACAACGCATCGCACCGATACGTACACAAGTGCCGTCAATCGGTACTGGTGCGTCTTGGAAGCCTAGAATCTTGTTCGCTTCAACGCCCGCTTTCCACTCTTCTTTGCTTTGGCCATTTTCACGCTTCACATCGATCCAAGGGATCAGTGAGCCTGCAAGTGGTACACCGAATTTATCCGTAGGGAATGATCCGCTGCGCATCGTATCTGCCACTTTTTTATCAATATCCAGAATTGAGCTAGAAGGGTTCGCCAGTTCAGAACTTACTGAGTCATTGATAACACCCATTTGAGAGATGAGTTCACGCATGTTCTGAGCACCCGCACCAGACGCCGCTTGATAAGTCATCGCGCTCGTCCACTCAACTAAGCCTTTCTCGAATAAGCCACCAAGGCCCATTAGCATCAAGCTCACTGTACAGTTACCGCCAACAAACGTGTTGGTGCCACCGTGAATACCTTGCTGAATCTGTGTCAAGTTAACAGGATCAAGAGTGATGATTGAGTCTTCAGCCATACGTAATGTTGATGCAGCATCAATCCAGTAGCCTTTCCAACCTGCTTGACGCAATGCTGGGTACACTTTCTCTGTGTAGCTACCGCCTTGACAGGTAATCACAGCATCTAGCTGTTTTAGACTTTCTAAATCAAACGCATCTTGCAGAAGACCAGCATCTTTACCTAGGTTAGGCGCAGGGATTCCAACTTGTGATGTGCTGTAAAATACAGGTTCAATGAGATCGAAATCTTTCTCTTCTACCATGCGCTGCATCAGTACCGAACCCACCATGCCACGCCAACCGACTAAACCAACTCTCATCCTTCACTCTCCGTGTAATCAATTCAAAATAGGGAATACCTTCAATATTCAATTTTCACAGCAAAATCTCAAGAGAAAATTGCATCAAATCTGTAACTTTTATTACTTATTTTGATAATTACTTACCAACCTTCTGTTTTGACGCCTTTTTGCCCACTTGTTATTTCCCCAACCAAAACAACCCATCCCGAATACAATCACAAAAAACATGTGCCACATAAACTTTACATTTCAAAACATTTCGAACCATTAAAATTAACCATTTACCATATATTTAACTATTTACACTTCAATCAACAGATATAACTCACAGCTTATGGACATTTTCTCGAAATATAATTCTAGCTACTGTAAAGTGCACCTCGTACCTAATAGGAGTTAGCACTCCTCCCATTAGTGGTGCTAAACACTCCATATTCACTCGCTAATAACTCTAATAAGAGGCTCTGTATGACGCAACTTACCCCCCGTCTGCCAAGCTTGATGCAGGTTGTTGTTTCTCTTGGTTTATTTTTGCTCCTCGCATTTTCGTTCACTGCGCAGCTCGATCTACCCATTCAACTAGCTTTGTATATCGGCTGGTTCATCATCATGTTCCTTGGTATCCGTTTAGGCCATCAATATAAAGATTTAGAAAAAGCGGCTCTAAATGGTATTTCCAATGGATTAGGTGCCGTCCTTATTCTTCTGGCTGTGGGTGCTTTAGTTGGCACTTGGATTTCTGGCGGTATCGTACCAACCATCATTTACTATGGTCTGAAAGCAATTCACCCTTCTATTTTCCTTTTAGCGACGATGATCATCTGTTCTCTTACTGCCCTAGCGACAGGAACATCATGGGGTGCAGCAGGTACAGCAGGTATCGCGATGATGGGTATTGGTCAGGGCCTTGGTGTACCAGCGCCAATTACAGCGGGTGCTGTACTTTCAGGCTGTTACTTCGGTGATAAAATGTCGCCTCTGTCTGACTCTGTGATTCTTGCCTCTTCAATGTCGAACGTTGAAGTAATGGAGCACATCAAAGGCATGCTGCCGATTGCGCTGATTAGCTACATTATTACGGGCATCATGTTTACTGCATTTGGTTTCCACTATGCAGGTAACGTTGATATGTCTCAGGTACAATCTGTGATTCTGGCGATGGACGAGCAGTTCTACATTACGCCTTACTCATTTGTTCCTGTCATCATCGTGCTTGGCCTACTGGCGATGCGCATGCCCTCTTTCCCTGTGATTAGCTTTGGCTCCTTGCTTGGTATTATCTGGGCTGTGATGATTCAAGACGTGAACTTCCTACAAGCGTTCAACACCGCTTGGGCTCCGTATGAAATTGAATCTGGCGTGGCATTTATCGATTCAATCTTGAACCGTGGTGGTATGTCATCAATGCTTGGTTCAGTTGCGGTGATCGTATTTGGTCTAGGCTTTGGTGGTCTACTAGATAAAGTCGGTGTACTAGAGACCGTTGCGAAGCTATTCGAGCGTCGAGTTCAAAGCTCAGGCTCGTTGGCAACAAGCACTATCGCGACGGCCTTTATGGGTAATATTTTCGGCTCTGCAATGTATGTATCTTTGATTCTTACACCGAAAATCTGTGCGAAAAACTACGACCGCCTAGGCTACAAGCGTAAAAACCTATCTCGTAATGCTGAGTTCGGCGGCACATTGACATCAGGTATGGTGCCGTGGAGTGATAATGGTATCTATATGGCAAGCATCTTGGGTGTTGCAACCCTTTCTTATGCACCTTTCATGTGGTTGAGCTTTGTCTGTATTATCGTGACTATCGTAACGTCATACATGGGTTGGTTCGTTGATAAGTGTGAACCGACCGCACCAGCGTCTGATACCGAAACAGAAACTGAGCTAGAAAAACAGACTGCATAACCTAGCATCTGAATACAAAAAAACGCCTCAGTAGAGGCGTTTTTTATTGTCTAATTATCCACTTTTCTTACTGCGGAACGCTTACCCAACATATACCCCAAACCTAGTGGAGCAAAGAAGATCGCGATAATAAACAGCACAAAGTAGATGATCGTGCTCTTAATCAGTTCAACCAGTTTATCAATAGCAAGGGCCACCACGTCTTGAGATACTTTATCGATATCTTGAGTGAACTTCTCTCTCTCATGACTAATGATTAAAGCAATCTCAGCTCGCTCTCTTGCCACCATCGCTTCGAGCGCTTGTCGCTCCATGCTCAATTGTTCAATACGCTCGGAGGTTCGAACATCTATCTCTTGCACTAACGGCTCTAGCTGCACCGCCATTTGGCGCGCTAAGTCTTCCATATACTCTGGATTGTTCTCCACAAAGTCTTGGAATGACTCCGATGTCGCTTGTAAGCTCTGAAGCGTTTGGGTTAACTGCTCACCACTGATCGAACTATTTAACGCGATTAACTGCGCTTTCCAAGTCATCAATTTTGGCGTCTGTTCTGACACCAAACTTAAACGGTCAGAAACATCACCTAACGCTTCAGGCATAGTTCCTAGCGTTGACACGGCTTGATCTTCACCGATTTGATTGGCTTCAAGCCATGAACGATAAGCTGGCGTGCGAATAAAACTTAAGTCATCAAATGGGTGTTGTTGCGCAAACTTTGACACGAACACTTTCGTTGATGCGTAACTGTTGTTTTTTAACAGTGACTTAGCCAATCCATCAATATCATTCGCGAGAGTCGCAGCGACGAACTTTGCCTCATCACTGGTAAACAACCCTTGCCCCGCGCCCTGATTAAAAAACTGATTCATCTGTTCAGTGAAGACCCAAGTATCGATCAGGGCAGCCGTTGGTGACACTTGATAAGCCGATTGCTGTACACCTTCTTGTGCATTGATTTTCCACAGCAGCAAGTAGGACTGGTGCACCTTATCTTGCTTATCATAACTTGCAGATAGGGTGTCCGCGGCTTGCTCAACCTGTGAAAAGAACTGCTGGGTGTACTCGCGTGTCAGCAAGCGCATGTTGAGCTCTTGCTGCGTTAATGGCGTGGTTTGACTATCAAGTTTCACTTCAAGCAGCGAACAACCACTTAAAGAGAATATGAGTGTAAGCAGAATAAAAGCAGGAAAGCGACGCACCAGTTTGACCTCTTAGAATAAGAAAGAGCGAGAGTATAGAACTCAAAAGTCAGCGCATCGTCAATTCTCGATGGCAGTATTCTCTTTTAAGAATAATCTGGCTTCATCAATCGCACGTTCAAGGCGTAAATTAAGCTCATCAAGCAATGCCGGCACTAAGGTAATATCATCTTTGATTGCCTGCTCAACTTTGCTTGCCGCTTCTCTAAGTTTGTCTGCACCCAAGTTTCCACCAACACCTTTGAGGCTATGTGCTTTACGCTGCGCCTCTTCAGGCGCATCTGTGAGCAATCTTGTGATGCTTTCAGTATCCTGGCTATGATCTTCAATGAAGACTTCAAGCAGCATACACACCGACTCTTTATCCTGATTAAGGGAGTCGAGCATCTTAGCAAAATTGATTTCTGGCTCTCGGGTGTCAGTTGGTTTCTCTTGTGCTAGTTCGGTTGTATCTTGTGTCGGCAAAGGCGAGACATTCGACTGAGGTGGCTGCGGCTTTATATCCTGCTCGACCAACGGATCCTGCTTGGTTCGCACTTCTGGGCTAGACGTTTTCAACAACCAAAGGTAACCCAGTACCACCAAGAGACTTATCAATGCTCCTACCCAAATATGTTTAAGTAACAGACCATTGAACTCGCTACGTTGTAAACTGATTTGTGCGTGAACATTATGGCTAATTAATTTGTCCACGATGTATGTCCCTTGCGCGTAGCCCCCTAACACGGAGGAAACTGTGGCAAGCACTTGCTGCAAATCTTGACGTTCTCGAACAGGTAGTTGGTTCGATATGGCATAGATTCTGTCCAAATCTCGATAGATTTCTGGGCTTGACTCGTTATTACTAAAAATAGCGTCAAGCACGTTGGCCCCAAGTCGGAGATAGAGCTGATGAACGTCTGTATTCTCCTCGTTGCGTTCACGCATAACACGAATTTGCTCAGCTAGGGCCACCAAATCAAGCGTGTTGTCTAAATAGAGTTGGGTTTGCTCAATAAAGCGATCAGTCGTGAACAAAAGTTGGTTTATATCAGGAAGGAACCAGCTGCGCTGATAGTGCGCATCAAGCTGTAATCGAAGTGCATAGATAAGTTGCAAGTTCAGCGCTTGGGAGTCCGCCATTTGAACACGATAAGGCACATCGAAACTAAAAGATTCACGTAATTCTTGGATGCTACTCCCGAGCTCGTAAATCTGTTCTTTGGTCGCACTTGTCGAACGGTAGCTGCTTGCGATAACCGCAATGCAAACGCTCCATAGGACTAAAAGCAACCACCCAAGTTTGAGCGTTTTGCGGTCCATCGTCCTGCCTGTATTGATAAATTCCCTTGAATACAAGCATATACACAATGGCTAAGATATACAGGACTAACTGCAAAAATGTTGCAGTTAGTCTGATTTCATAGAGGGGATTATTTGTTGCGAGTCAACTGATCACGCAAGTTTGGTGGGGTACCTTTAATCGTCAGCGTGTCTGTCTCTGGATCGTAGAATACACGTTCACCCAGCAGCAAACTGTCAAAGCTCACGTTCAGACCGCCACCAGCGCCCACATATTTCGTCAGTTTACGTACAGCGGTACGATCGCCCGGGAAGCTTTCTTCAAGTTGGTAACCTTGCTCTTGCGTGTAAGCCTCAAAGCTGGTGCCATCTTGTGAAGGAGGTAGCTCACCAGAAAGCTCGCGCACTTGCACTTCATCACCCGACTTAATCTGCTCGGTACAGTAATCCGCAACCTGCTTCTTGAAACTGATCGCTTCGTCTTTCTCTAACTTCGAGTCCGTACAGAAATCTTCTACCGCTTGCATCAACACTTGGTTCTGCTGCTTGGTATCTAAACCCACTTCTGCCTGTAGGAAGTCTAAAAAGAAATCTGCTACTTTACGGCCTACGCGACCTTTGATGTATGCAAGGTAGCGGTTCGATTCTTTATCCGTTTCGTAGCTCGTTAAATCAATACGTGCTGCGATATCCATCTTGCTCAGATCGAGATAATCTGTCGCACTAATGTCTAGACCTTCAGTTACTTTCAAACTTTGGTTTGATGGGATGATTGCAACGAACAGGTAATCTGTAGCTAAAGATTGGTATTCAGCAATCACCAAGATGCCTTCATCAGCAAATGGGTACTTTGACAATTCATCTTTTAGGCGATTTGCACTCGATTGTGAGAAATCGTAAAAATTTTGATTTCCTTTACGTAAATCTTGCAACCAGTTCTGGAATTCACTGTCAGACTTGAAAGAGCCAAAGCCTTTACCCGCTTTAGAATTGAAAACGCGGTGGAGTTCAGCCACTAAGTCTTCAGTAGAAGAGTCATTAGTCAGAGACTCTGGGCGAAACTTAACAATAAGTTCTTCTGAATCGTTTTTTTGCAGTTGGTGTAAGATAACATTAGAAAGGTGAAGGCTCATGATGAAATTTATCGCTGCGTAGGTTTCAGTTGCGTGGCATTGTAGGTTATCATAAGCCGCTTTACTATCATCATTAGAGTCTTTATGCCGATTACATCTAAATACAGCGACGAGCAAGTTGAACAAATCTTAACTGAAATTGCCGCAGTACTTGAAAAACATTCAGCAGGTGCTGAACTTGCATTAATGATTGCTGGCAATATCGCTACCAATGTCTTAAATCAGGATGTTGCTGCTTCACAACGCAAAGCAATTGCGGAAAAATTTGCAGAAGCGCTTGTATCTTCAGTTGAAGACAAAAAACACTAAAAAATAATAACGGATAATAGAACACTTACATGGTCGATAACGCAAATACATACGGCGAACGCGTGTCGCGTTTAGTGGGTTGGGGGCATTGGTTTGCCTTTTTCAACATCATTGCGGCGATGCTCATCGGGACCCGTTATATCACTCAATCACCTTGGCCAGAATCCCTTTTAGGGCAATTCTACCTTGCCGTGTCTTGGGTTGGTCACTTTGGCTTTCTCGTATTTGCACTCTATCTCTTGGTTCTATTCCCGCTCACGTTTCTCATTCCGTCACGCAAGCTGTTTCGCTTGGTGGCGGTTTGTTTTGCGACCATCGGCCTCACCTTGCTGTTGGTTGATACCCAAGCCTACCAAACTATTAATCTGCACTTAACGCCTGTCGTTTGGGAAGTCTTGTTTAATGATGATACGTCTACCGTAAGTGCTGACTTACAACATTTGTTTGTTGTCTTGCCATTAATTTTTCTGCTGCAACTTGCTCTTTCAGAGTGGGTTTGGCGCAAACAACGTAAACTCTCTCACAAGCATATTGGACGACCAATTGCTGCCATTTTCTTCGTGAGTTTTATTACTAGCCACATTGTCTACGTTTGGGCAGATGCTTACTTCTACAACCCAATTACGTCGCAACGTGCAAACTTCCCTCTCTCATACCCTATGACAGCGAAATCCTTTATGGAGCGTCATGGTTTACTTGATCGCGAAGAGTACTTAAAGCGATTGCAAGAGAGTAAGGATAGTGTCGATCTGGTTCGCTACCCGATTGAAGATATCGAATTTAATCGTCGTGCTAACCCACTTAATATTCTTGTCGTTAGTGTGAACAACTTACGTGCCGATATGTTGAGCGCAGAATCCATGCCTGCAACCTATCAATTTGCACAACAAAACCAAAACTTTAAAAACCACTTTAGCTCTAGTAATGACTCTTTTGGTGTGTTTGGTCTATTTTATGGTTTACCGAGCAGTTACTCGTCAAGCATCAAGGCACAGGGTTCTAAACCTATCCTTATCGATACCTTGCTAGAAAAAGAGTATGCCTTCGGACTCTTTAGTGGCGATAACTTCGATGAGCCGCTCTACGGTGAAACCGTTTTCCGTGGTATGAGTTTTACGGGTATTGCATTCAATGACACCAAGTCACCTGATTCGCAAGCTATCGATGCATGGTCAAACTGGGTGACTCAGCAAGGTAAAAAACCTTGGTTCAGCTACATTGAGCTGACAACCGTAGATAACTTCAGTGCTTACAACAGCAGCGATAAAGGCATGTCTGCCGGTGAAAAAATCAAAGCGGGTTACATTAAATCCGTTGAAACAGCGGACGCAGAACTCGCTGATCTTTTAGAAAAAATTCAAGAGCACGAACTTTCTGAATCAACCGTTGTTGTGATTACATCGAATCACGCAACTGAGTTTAATGAAAGTAAAACCAACAGCTGGGGCTCAAACACCAATTACAGTAGTTATCAGCTTCAAGTGCCTATGGTGATTCATTGGCCTGGTACGCTTGCTGGTGAATACAACCATCGCACTAGTCACCTAGATATGTCGGTAACCCTGCTGCAAGACTTACTGGGTGTGTCATCAAACCCAACGGACTTTAGCAGTGGACGTAACCTGTTTGATGAGCGAAAGCGCCGTTGGATTCTGGCAGGTGACTCTCGCGAACTTGCGTTAATCACGACTAAGAACACTACGGTTATCGATAAGTTTGGTAACTACAAACTGTATGACGCGAACTACCAGCGTCTGAAAGATGATAACCCTACTCTACCAGTATTAATGCAAGGCTTAACAGAGCTTCAGCGTTTTTACGTTAAAGGGAATTAAGTTCAGTTGAATGGAGTCTTGGCTCCTATACTTCAGAATAAAATGATGTACAGAAAGAGAGCTTCGGCTCTCTTTTTTGTTTCCATCCTCCCCAAAGAGTACAACAAATACGCGCTTAAACACTTTTTTAAGCCTAAGCGCTCATAATTAAAGCAAACAGTAAAATTAGGGGTTTACAAGATTTCACTACCCCTATATCATTCGCCTCAACAACGGAGAGATGGCTGAGTGGTTGAAAGCACCGGTCTTGAAAACCGGCATACGTTAATAGCGTATCTAGGGTTCAAATCCCTATCTCTCCGCCACATTCAAAACCCTAGTCGAAAGACTGGGGTTTTCTCGTTTTTGGGTAAGACATTTTTGTAGGGATTTGCACAAATCCATCCTTGAATGCAAGCCCAGCACTCCGCCACATTTAGAAAAAGGCCGCTAAGCAATTAGCGGCCTTTTTCATTTCAAGAATCAGTATTCCATCACAGCCTATTTAGGTCTTCGTTATCCCCCTGCACATAGCTTCCCAAGTGCGTGGAGAATGTCTTCGTTTCAATAAGTTCTATTAGCTTATCTTTCAGCTCCACAGGATAGATGCGCTTACTGGCTAAATCCGCAATAGGAATCCACTCAACGCTCTTTATGTAACTTTCGTCATTGAGCCCTTTTAAATTATCGAGATGTGGCGTTCCGGTGAAGCTATCGATCAAATAGAAAAACTCGGCGTTATATCGGTTTACATGAGCCTCTAAAAACTCTCTCACACAAAGAAGTTCTCCAACTTCCACATCAATCCCAGCTTCTTCTTTTAGCTCTCTTACCACTGCAGCTTTAGTGCTTTGATCTTCGGCCTCCATACCACCACCAGGTGGGATCCAGTACTCTCCCGTAAAGTTATTCACACGCAGCAACAATACCGCGCCGCCATCAATGAGTATTCCCGCAGAGCGGATTCGATGTTCCATTAACTTTCCTTACTTTCCATAAACTGATAACGCAGCCTGAATAAGCTGCATATGAATGGGAACCAGTGCTTGATGCTCGCTTCGGTACCCTCCTCCAACTACACAGGCGATTGGAAGGTCTCGCTTTTTTGCCAGCTCGAACATAAACGCATCACGGGTGTAAATTGCTTCACTAGAGACGTTCAGGTAACCGAGCTCATCATCTTTATGGATATCGACGCCTGCATCATAAAGAATAAGATCAGGCTGATGCAGATTGATCGCCATTTCCACAACGGAGGTAAATGTTTCCAGAAACTCTTCGTCCCCTGTTTCTCGTGAGAGTGGAACATCAAGATCAGAATTGGGCTTACGAGCTGGAAAGTTCTTATCACAGTGAAACGAGAGCGTCACGATATCATCGATACTGGCGCACAGTGTGGCTGTACCATCGCCATGGTGTACGTCACTATCAACGATTACCACCTTATCTATGCCTTCTAGGCTTAACGCTCGCTTTGCCGCTAACACCAAATCATTGATTAAGCAAAATCCACTACCATAATCATGATGAGCATGGTGGTAACCGCCGCTCAGGTGAATGGCGATACCTTTTCCAATCGCTTGATTGACGGTTTCGCAAGTACCTGCCGCTGAGGTAAGCGTTCGAGTAATCAGTGTTTTACTCCATGGAAACCCAATCCGACGCATTTTAGGCGCTGGTAATTGTCCTGAAAAAAGCTGCTCAATATAATCCGAACAATGCACTTGAGTCACTTCATCGACTGAGAGCGCTTTCGGCTCAACATAGTGAAAAGCTTGCATCCAATGATCACTTTCCACCCGCTTACGTTCTATCGCTTCAAACAACAATCGATATTTATTGATCGGGTAGCGATGCCCATCAGGAAGGGGCAGATCTGAATAGATAGAGTGATAGATTAGCGGAATCATAGGTGAAGCAAGCGGCCTTGTGATAGCTGAACATTTAGCCTGCTATGTTATCAGCTTGACCTATCGTTTTGAATTGAGTTAAATGATAATAATTATCAATCAAAAAACTCACACAATGACCTCAACATTCTATTTTATCCTCGGTATTGCCGCTGGTACCTTTTCTGCCCTATTACTCTTCCTCGGCATGCTTCTCGGCTCATGGCTATTTATCTCTACACTGATCCTTAACTAACTTCTCGCATGTCATGATTTTTTGTTACGCTTGAACTCATCAAATTATGGTGAGGAAACCTGCTATGAATACCGTTCTTATTACAGGGGCGAATCGAGGTATAGGACTGAGTTTAGTCAAACACTACTTAAAAATAGGCTTTAAGGTTCACGCAACCTACCGCTCTGAAAACGATTCGAAAGAACTTATCCACCTCAAAGGGAAGACGCTTTCGCTGTACCAGTTGGATGTAACGGACTACGAGGCCGTTAAGCAACTCTCCGCTCAGTTACCGGCCATAGACTTACTCATCAACAACGCAGGTTACTATGGCCCTAAAGGGTATGGGTTTGGCAACACCGATGTAGAAGAGTGGCGTAAGGTCTTTGAAATCAACACCATCGCGCCGCTGAAACTCGTCGAAGCCCTCTACCCTAACTTACAAGAGGGTGGCCTAAAGAAAATTGCGTGCCTGTCATCTAAAGTCGGTAGCATGACCGAGAACACATCGGGCGGCGGATACATCTATCGCTCTTCTAAGGCTGCACTAAACTCAGTAGTGAAAAGCCTTAGCAACGACTTAACCAAAGATGGCTTTACGGTTCTCGCACTCCACCCAGGCTGGGTACAAACGGAGATGGGCGGACCAAATGCCCTAATCGATACCGACACCTCCGCCGCAGGGTTAGTTCAAGTCATTAATAACGCAGACCAAAACCAAAGCGGCAAGTTCATCAACTATGATGGCAGTGAACTCCCGTGGTAATCGAACGTACTTAGTCAGATGACCCTGAAAGGATTCGCTTATAGGTATGCCACGACACCTCTTTAGAATAAGCCTCATTGTGACTTTGCTGACTGGTTGCAGTGATGACAACCCGACAACTCTATTCGAAACCTATTTGGATAGAGTCTCGAATGTGCAAGCAAGTGACTCCCCTGAAGTCTCAGTGAGCTATTCTGCACTACCTCGCAAAAGAGAGTTACGAGTAGATATTCCTCCGCTTACTTTAGGGTTACTCGATAGCTATCAACTAAGGCAGTGTGGTCTTTTTGAATTAATAGCGCAGCGGAATTCAGTGTTAGGTAAGGTCGCTGACGAATTTCGCAATTATGACTATCAAAGAGACTTGCTCAAAGGTCTGGCTACTTGTGTTGAAAACAATCAGCTTGATCCCAGCCTGAAGCAGACGTTACTAGAAATACAGAGCCAGAAGCATCAGCAACTGACTCTACATCAATCGAATCTACTTTACGCCAGCGATGCTATGCAGCAGCAACTCAGTGGTAGTCGATGGCTAGGGAAAGGACTCTCGGAACCTGTTACGCAAATCGACCACGCTTTATCGACTCTATCGATGTCTTTCATTGAGCCACTGGAAAAGGGAAAGGTCACCAAAGTACAAGAGGTATTGGAGAAAAACGCCATCGTCGGCAATCTCGACTATTCCTTAGTCCATGCGGCCCAACAGCTCGAAACAGTGACTGCGCAGCTCAAGGAATACGATGAAAGAATCATTTGTGGGCCTCAGAGAGACGATACGAAGTTTCGACATCTCAACAATGTATTTGAGCAGCAATATGTCGCCAAAATTCAACCATACATGGCGACTCTCGACAGTTACTACCAACAGCTCAGCCCACATTTCACCCTTTTTGAACCGGCTCCAGATCGCCTCGATTACCATTTTCCAATCAAGCAACATCACGATGAATTTCGCCAAGCAATAAGGGCGCACGTCAGCTACTGGCAGTCTCTATTTAAGCGCTGTGGGCGTCAAGTTGGCCGCTCTTAGACCGAGTCCGCAGCCGTTCATAAGTCTCGCTTACACGCAGGCGTAACTCCTCTGGTAGCTCGACGTCTTGAGGAGCTTCACTCTGTTTAAGGCGTTCACTTTGCGCGATCAGTTTCGCCGTCGCGATGTCATCGAGGGAAAGAAACTCGGCGACCTTTGTTAGATGCTCTTGTGGCTCAGAGCAGAGTGCATCGTAATCCACAAACATCACCCTGTCAGACTCAATCGTTAACAAGTGGGAGAAGCAATCAGCCCAATATCGATACCAGAACTCTCTCTCTTTCGCTTGCTCGACAAAAGACGCCTCTCTTTGACAATCAACTGCGGTGAACTGGACTGGTTTGAGGTTTTCACCAAAATCAAAGTGGCCGATGCCCGCCATATACAGCTTAGCGAACTCTTCTTGTTGATGAATATCCAAGAAGTTGAGATGTTGATGATGCATTGATCGACAATGTGAGTGAGGGTGCCGAAACGGAATCAAGATTTTGCTAATAGGAAACTGATTTAAAATCAGCTCGGTGCGTGCAATATTAAGGTTATTCTTCGACAGATAACTCAAACCTTCGGGGCTTGAACACCGAGAAATCAACTTGGCTTGATGACGTAAAAAGAACTCATTGAACTCTTTATTCTTCTCATTAGCGGCCCACGAGCGAATAAACGTTTTCTGGTAATGGCTACGCCAAAACGAAAGCCAAATAACTTCTTCAAACGCTTCGGGGCTATCCACGCTGACTGACATGCCATCACCGTGCGCGCGTTCCATTTGCACGCTCTCCTTTCGGAACAATCTAGAAAACTTTGACCAAAATAGTGGCGTGTGGATGAACGGCATATCTCGATAGGTATGAGTAACAAAGCGCTCACTCTCTAAACACAGCTCCATAAGCAATGTTGTTCCACTGCGAGGCAAAGAGGCAATGAAGACAGCATTGTGAGCGTCGCTCTTTTTCCCTTTAAACAGAAACTTATCTTCGAGCCTAGACAAGAAGATCTGAATATCTCGGCTTGCAAACGCCAGTAAATGAAGCGTTTTCTCTAAGCGGCTGTAATGCACTTTAAAGCCGTGACCAACTAGGGTGTCTTTATTTGATTTACTCGAAGATAGTCGCCATACGATAAGGCCAACCACTGTCATCACAGCAATGAAAGGCAGAGATAAGGTTGTCGATACCACCTCTTGTGCATCGACAACGTTCAGACTGTCGAGAATACCCAGAATAAGCAAAGGTAACAGCACCACTGAAACCATAAGGCCAAGTATGATCAGGAACTTGATAATCGATTGTATCGCCGCTGACTGTATCTGGTGCTCTTGTTCATCCTCACTAAGAGAAACATCCGCGAGAGTGATTAACACCAACTGAAAATGGCTGGCTAAGTTGATTATGCGGTTCAATAACTTAAATTGGAAAAAGAGACCGATTGAACCTAGGGTTACTGCACATGCAGCAAGCCAGTGAAAAACATCACTGGCTGTCATCCTGACTCACCTGATTGGCTGCTTTGCGCTTTTTCATTACACGTTTTAGTGGGAACCAGATAAAGCCAATAAATACCAAGACAAAAATCAGCACAATCGCCAGCAATGAGCCAATCGCACTGAGCCCAACACCCGGCCCTATATAGGCAGAAGCACTCAGTGGGAAGCACAGCAAAAAACACGCTAAGTAACTTATCCAACTAGACTGGAATTTTTTCATCTCTAGTCTCCTTTTACTCAAGGCTTTGATTATTCGTCAGTAACAATACAAACCTTACTCAAAGCCTAATACACTTCTGACGGTTTTCCTCAAAAAAGGCGCGATCAAACTTTGCTGGCAGACGCTGGGCTTCATCAATAAAGCCCGTTAAGTCGTTCGGTAATAGATTGAAGTATTGCCACACAATACGTCCTTCATGCAGCTCAAATGCCCGTCCTTCTACCGCTTCGGTGACCAATATGTTGCCATTATCTAGGATTTGATGTTTGCCCATAATGGCGGTAAAGAATGGTTCATCTTGAGTGCCCTGATAACGGATTATAGGTTCATTGACTCCCGCTTCTAATTCCAAAATTCGACTATACGGCATTGGCGAGTAGGCAGTGTGGGTGTAATTATCAAACACCAGAATTCGATTCCCATCAATGAAGTCAGGGTCATGTTGTCTAATAAAACTGCCGGTAAACTGATGTTTCACTTGCATGTCTTGGTCGAGAACCAATACTGTGTGGATGTTTCGCAGTGAGATCATTATGTCACCAGTCTCAAACGCTCCCGGCTCCATTGTGGATGGAAAAATATCGATATCATTGATATGTAATGTGTCGCCGGTGACATCAACGTAGAAGGGGCGGTTATTCGACATATAGAGCAAGCTTTCGAGATGGTTGTCTTTAAGAATATCAAACAAGCGCCACTCGCTAACTAGCTTGCCCTCAGACGTCATTTTAAAGATCTTAAAATCTTCAAAATCAGGAATATAGCCAGGCAAGTCGGCCAATGGCTCAAACTGATAATCTTGCCCTAATGTCCATAAATAGCCTTGCTCATCTTTAACCAGTGCGTGATGAGTCATACGTGGGAACTTCCAAACTAGGTTGCCACATAGATCCATACGAAATAGACCCGACTCAGATAGGCTAAATACCAAATCTCCGTTGTCCATCAATACCACACCATGCGTGAAAACCTCAGGCTCTCTGGTTGGCGCTTTACTCTCAGGAATGTGGGTCGCATCAGGCCAAAGCTCAAACCAATTGATCTGCCAGTTGTGGATAACATTGCCATCCACATCAATGACCGAGGCTTGCGAATGATTGTTTGGCCCAATACCGGTAATCAGTGATAATCCCGGCTGGATCGCTTGTCGGTCAATGACATCGACTTGCTCTGAGCGCGTACTGTGTCGGTAGTACCAAGGCAGTTCGCCAGTGAGTATCCGTTTGATTTCAAGCACTGCGGGTTTGGCATTTTGGATGAGGTTATAGGGAAAGAGTTTTAACTCCATCAAGATCGCCCCAATCAAGAAAC
This sequence comes from Vibrio sp. RE86, assembly GCF_013114545.1. Classification (GTDB taxonomy): domain Bacteria; phylum Pseudomonadota; class Gammaproteobacteria; order Enterobacterales; family Vibrionaceae; genus Vibrio. The sequence continues at coordinate 209,697 of NZ_VTXI01000004.1, forward strand.
CTTGGAGCGCTATCAATAACATCCTTAGGTTTGTCTTCACTCTGCTCTCCCTAACCAGTTGATTAGGCGACACAAACGTGACGCCTTAATAATCTAGCTTAGTCGAACATGGATGATTCAGCGGTTAAATTGACCTAAATAGCCGCTCGGTAGATTATGATTTCTTGGAAGACTTAGTCGTGCGACGGGCACGCTTTCGCTTAAACGCAGGCCTTTCCACTTTTGGTAAATGACGCAAAGACTCAGGTACTTCTCCTGACTTAACTTGAGACATTAAGCCATCAATACGCTGCTCTAACGCTTGCATAAAAGGTTGATACGCTTGGTTTCGCTCCGCCATACCTTGAAGCTGGTGCTCCCAATGAGCCGTCATGTCGGGATACGTTGATTCTGATGGCAAGGCATGGACTAAACCACGTCCAGCAGGGCTACTCAAAATTGACTTGCCTTGACGAGTTAACAACTGGCGCTTGAACAGGGTATCGAGAATACCCGCACGGGTAGCTTCCGTCCCCAAACCATCGGTCTCTTTTAGTATTTTTTTCAGCTCTTTATCGGCAACAAAGCGTGCAATACCTGTCATCGCTTGCAGCAGTGTTGCTTCTGTGAAGTGTTTTGGTGGTTCTGTTTTGCGATCCTTAATCTCACCTTCACGGCAAGTTAGTACGGTGCCTTCAGCCAATGGTGGAACAGTATCGACACTCGCATCTTCATCATCCACTTTGCCCATCAGCTCTTTCCAACCAGCAGAGACAAGTTGACGACCTTTAGCGATAAAAGTGCCGCCAGCTATATCAAACACTAGCTTCGCTTCCGCATAAACTGCCGCAGGATAGAACTGCATCAAGTATTGCCTCGCGATCTGCTGATAGACCTTCATTTCATTACCAGATAAAGCGTTCACCGAGGCTTTCTTGGGCGTTGGAATAATGGCATGGTGAGCATCCACTTTTTTATCATTCCACGCCTTAGATTTCAGGCTAAGATTTGCTCCTGACACCGCACTCGACAGCTCTTTGGCATTTCCGCTGATCGCATCAACCACACTGCTTGCTTGTGAGTAGTGTTCCATTGGCAAATAACGACAATCAGAGCGAGGATAAGTGATGAGCTTGTGCTTTTCGTACAGAGCCTGACAAGTGTCTAGTACTTGTTGCGCACTCATCCCAAAACGCTTTGCAGCATCAATCTGTAATGCCGATAAAGAGTATGGTAAAGGTGCGGCATGTTTAGTTTGCTTCTGTTCAGACTCGACGACTTTCGCAGGTTGATTTGTGATGCGACTGGCCACATTCTCAACCAGTTTACGATTGAGGACTCGCCCTTCCTCATCTTGATAAGGTTTACAAGCATCACTTGGCTTCCAACGCGCACGAATGTCAAACTGCCCCCCTTCCGCTTGATATGGAATCAGTGCATGCAAGGTGAAGTAATCTTTAGGTACGAAGTTTTCGATCTCTTCGTCACGACGCACCACCAGCCCAAGAACTGGAGTTTGCACTCGCCCGACAGATAACACGCCCTGATAACCGGCTTTTTGCCCAAGAAGCGTATAGGCGCGAGACATATTCATACCGTAAAGCCAGTCCGCGCGCGAGCGAGCTAATGCGGAAACAGACAATGGGATAAAATCACGGTTGCTGCGCAGTTGGTTCAGCGCACGCTTCACTGCAGGCAAGTTAAGATCACTAATCAAAAGGCGCTGAGTAGACTCTTTTTTGGTCTTGCTCACTTTGCAGTAATCAAGTACCTCATCAACCAGAAGTTGCCCTTCTCTATCTGGGTCTCCTGCGTGCACGATATGGCTAGACTCTTTGAGTAGCTTTCGCACTACCGTGAGCTGTTTGCTCGCTGACTTACGAGGACGTAACTGCCACTGCTCAGGGACGATAGGCAGATCCAAAAGATTCCATTTTTTATATCGGTCGTCGTAGGCATCAGGTTCAACTTGTTCTAACAGGTGACCAATACACCAGGTCACAACATCGCCATTTCCACAGCGGATAAAACCTTGATCATTTTTTTTCGGGCCAGGTAACGCAGCAGCAATGGCTCGACCTAAGCTGGGCTTTTCGGCAATAAAGAGACGTGACATAGAGATTAAGAAGACAGATACAATAAGGGCCACATTATCGAATGTGGCCCTTATAAATCAAGAAAAACTGTAAATTTAAACAGTAGTTACTTGCTGTAGATTACTCTTCGCTTGTTCCAGCGCGAGCAGCAGCTTCTTTGATTAGAGGCTGAAGTTCACCTTTCTGGAACATTTCGATGATGATGTCACAACCACCGATAAGCTCGCCTTCAACCCATAGTTGTGGGAAAGTCGGCCACTGTGCGTAAGCTGGTAGCTCTGCACGGATATCTGGATTTTGTAGGATATCTACGTAAGCAAACTTCTCACCACACGACATAAGTGCTTGAGATGCTTGAGATGAGAAACCGCAGCTTGGTAGTTTTGGAGAACCCTTCATGTAAAGAAGGATTGAGTTTTCTGCGATTTGCTGTTTGATTTTGTCGATAGTTTCCATTGCTTCCTCTTTAATGGAGTTACTGCAAGTTATCTCGCCATTCTAAACCATTGGTAGAGAATAAAAAGCCTAATCTACATGGGGTTTTAGGCCATAATGAAATTTCATATATAAATTACCTAGCTAAGCTTTTAATAAGACGAAAAATTGCTAAACTAGAGCGCAAGTCAGCACAATGACCGTGATCTATTTTTGTCTAGATCATGAATAACAAATACATTGGAAGCAATCGAAAGAGTCTTCTCTCTTTCATATTATACGGAGAATCGAGCAATGGCATTTGAACTACCAGCTCTTCCTTACGCAAAAGACGCACTAGAACCACACATCTCTGCAGAGACTCTAGATTTCCACCACGGTAAGCACCACAACACTTACGTTGTTAAGCTAAACGGTCTTATTCCTGGTACTGAGTTCGAAGGCAAAACTCTAGAAGAGATCATCAAGACTTCTACTGGTGGCGTATTCAACAACGCAGCTCAAATCTGGAACCACACTTTCTACTGGCACTGTCTAGCGCCAAACGCTGGCGGTGAGCCAACAGGTGCAGTTGCTGACGCAATCAACGCTGCTTTCGGTTCTTTCGAAGAGTTCAAAGCGAAGTTCACTGATTCAGCAATCAACAACTTCGGTTCTTCTTGGACTTGGCTTGTTAAGAAGGCTGACGGCTCTCTAGAGATCGTTAACACTTCTAACGCAGCAACTCCTCTAACTGAAGAAGGTACTACTCCACTTCTAACAGTTGACCTATGGGAACACGCTTACTACATCGATTTCCGTAACGTTCGTCCAGACTACATGAATGCTTTCTGGGCTCTAGTTAACTGGGACTTCGTTGCAGAAAACCTAGCTAAATAATCCTACCCCTAGGGATTAAAAATTTAGTCGATTAAAAAGCCAGCAACTCGCTGGCTTTTTTCATTTCTTGCCCTGATTTTTCTAAAGTTTCTCGTTGCAATGTCGCTATAAAAGCATCAAACGAGGAACATCATGCAAATTCATACTTTAGACAAAGCGAGCATTATCAACGAACTTCAGTTCGGCAAGGGGATTAACCATGCTGTTCACGAAGGGCGTCGTGCTGACTTTGCCTTTATATTGTCGATGTTCTCTGATGATGTGCGTGACAATACACCGATTGAAAAAATCGATGAAGTCGATACCACCGAGCAAGCACTACGTAAGAAGTTTGAATTGCAGCTACCTCAACCTTTACGTTCAGACCAAAGTTCGTATGAAATTTCAGCTCAACAAGCCTCTCTCTTTCACACATCGGGCCTACCGAGCGCCAAGCTCAGTCACTATCTGCAACCAGACGCTCTGACCTACTTACCAGAAGACACTCACGATCTTCCCGAAGAAGTCTATCACAACCTATCTGGCCACCAGCGCCGAGCAATGGGTGAGAAAGAGCCAAAAGAGCTGATGCCTGTCGATCTTTACAATCAACTCATAAAAGCTCAGCGTACATTCCAGATCCAAGCTCAGGCTTAATGGCCAATCAGCTGAGTTAGCATAAAAATAGAGTAATAAATACAGCCAGTTAACAAAGCAAGTACCGCTAGGATCATAGTGTTAATATTACTGGCAAGTCGCTTGAAGTGCTTATCTAACCTTGCTTCACTGCGGCGGGCGATTTTTGCAATGTTTTTACCCATATTGCCGCGTTCTAAAAAAATAGCTACGTCAGCCATTGTTTCTATATCAAAGAGACCAACATTCACTACGTCATGGGCTGCTTGACCTCGACGAATATTTTTCGCCATCCTCTCTGTTTTGTCTTCAATCCAGCCTTTACTGTTTTTCTCAATAATTTTAATCGAATCAATTAAAGAGACTCCAGATGACAGCAACACAGCCAGAGACTGAAGAAAGTAAGTCGATGAAATACTTTTATGAGTGCAAAATGGCGGTAATGGATCCAATCGCATACGAAACTTAGACTTAGAGTGAACACAATAAAAACGTAAAAACATCACAAAGCAAAAGCCAGCTACAGCCGCAAAAATACTTTCAAACGAGCCAAAAAACTGTCCCACTTGGTAGACTGTCTTTGACAATTGAGGCCAAGTCTCGAGAGGGATCGCTCGTTCAAAAACTGGAAATACCCTTATTGCGAAAAAGACGATAACGCCGATAGCGACACAAACTGTTATCATCGGCTTGACCGTAGCTGAAAGCACCTCATTTTTAATTTTCTGCTTCAAGGTAGCCATCTCACTCAGGGCTTTAAACGCTACGACAAGTTCACCCGTTTTCTCGGCAACAGCCAATACAACCAATTCACTCTCTGGTACATAGCCTTTAAATATTTTTTCCAACTTGCTCCCTTTCTTAAACTCTTGCAGCCATTGCCCGTAGAGCTGAGCTTTCTTTTTGCTTTTCAGCTTGTCGGCGATATTTTTCATCTGCTGAATAGCGAGGAAAAGAGAAATGCCTTCTTCAAGCATCGCCGAACACTTCTCATAAAAGGCTATTCGCTCTCCGACAGACATCGCGCGAGAGCTTTTTATTTTAATTGTGGAGAACATACTACGCTTACTCTATAAAACCGAATTTAGATTCAAACTCTATCGGGCACAGCAGTCCCTTACTCACTAACTCTCCGGCCTTGTCCCTTAGCGACTTACCAAGAGCAGGATCAACTTGATGAGATTTAGACCAAGCATTGAAGAGATCTAACGAGTCCTCTTTCGCAAGTGCAGCCAAAATTTGTTCATCTACTGCCAACATTTCTGCCACAACTCGTCGTCCAACGTTTCCCGTAGAGCCACATTGGCTGCACCCAGATGGGTTGGTAAAACGGATGTTCGAACGCTCCTCATCAGTGAGCGTCGCTGATTCATCTATTCGATTAAGAGTCTCGTTAGCTAGCCCTTTATTTCTTGCCGTCTCGATTGTATGGCTACACTCTGAACACAACACTTTGACTAACTTTTGGCATATCACACCAGACCAAAAGTCGACCGAGGCTTGTTTTTTGAGACTCACACCTAAGCTCGATAAACGCTGAGCTGCACCAACAACGGATGACGCATGCAGTGTGGAGACAGCAATGTGACCACCTTCAACAATGTCGACCAGTGCCGTTGCGGTATGAGGGTCGCGTGTTTCACCTATCAGCAGCACATCAGGGTCGCGGCGCATTGCCGAATATATCGCTGGCATAAAGGCATTTTTATCGGCATTGAGTGCTCGAACAACCGAGGTTTGAATCGCACCGCCAATATCATATTCCACTGGGTCCTCTACTGTGATCATAGAGATTTTTTTGTCATGGAATTCGTAGTACAGCCACTCAAGCATGGCTTTGATTGTGGTTGACTTACCCGATCCTGTCGTACCACACACGACAATCAATCCATTGGGCCTACTGAACATTTTCTTTAGTGCCGCCATTTGGTATTTATCAAAACCTAACGACCGAATGGAGTCAGAGTAGCTCTTACCTACTTTATCGAGATCAGCTTGCTTCTTCTTGCCACCAAGCACACGCAAAACCACGTGGTATGACTCACCATCGAGGGAGTGAATGGGCATATGTGCATAACGGAAAGTGTAATTGACGCCAGAGATCTCCATTGCGATCACCGCGTCTTGTGGCTCACGACGGTTCCACGCAATCCCTTTACCGGAGGCGTTAACGTTATAAAGCACACTCATCATCATGTCGCAGTCACTTGGGTGAATCTGACTGTAAGGCACTACGCTTCCTAGCTTACGCATACTTACTGTGGTGATGTTTTTTTCACGAATGATATGGACATCGGAGGCACCTTCAAGCACCGCACCTGAGAGTAGCTCTCGTACTCTCAGTTCCGCTTGGCTCATCAACAGTACATTGTCTTGGTTGCTAAAGTCCTTGCGCAGGTACTGAGTAATATTTTCCTGAACAAGGCTAAAGAACTCGTTGGCACATTCATAAACCGTCGTCACTATGGGTAAATCTGCGGAACTTAACCTGTCATTAATAACCAACAACTCACGTCGATCGAACTTAGACTTACGCACAAAGGCATACACCAAATCTTCTGGATCAATAACTAGGATCACGTTCTTAAACTCACCGAATATCTCTTCAGTAACAATCCGTTCATAGAAACCGAGCTGGTCCACCGACTTTATAGTTTCATATTTAATCATTTGTCTGCCTTCGCCTACTCACTACACCAGGTAATCACATTAAAACGGGAGGCTGTGGTATCTGACCCATCCGTAACCCTCATGGAAGCCACATTGGACTCAATAACCCACTCATCATCTTCTCGAGTCCAACCTACACCCACGGAGCCAACTTCACTTGATGCTCCATAGCTAGGCGAAGATTCGTTTGGCGTCCCCCAGTTATCGTCAGGGAAATCCGCAAGTTGAGCTTCGGTAAAGCCTGATATGCTGGCTGCGATATTCGGGGTTAAGCCTTGTGGGCATATCGGGACAGGCACTCTATCGTTACTGTTAACAGAAAACACGGTAGCTGAAGTGCGCTCAATTCCTTGTGCATCTTGGCTAACAAATTGACCTTGGCTGTTGCTGGCGATGTTGATCGCTCTCGTTCCACCCGCCCCATCGGTAACTAGGTTCAACGTCACTTGTTCACCCTCAATCGCTGCGGTAATACACACTTCTTCTGCATCAGTTCCGTTAAGCACAGTCCAACAAAGTGGTGCTCTCGCATCAATATTGACACTACCATCGGTTCGCAAGAATTCCCCCCGACGGACGCCAATGGTAATCGCTAAGAAATCTTCTCGGTCATCATCATTATCAATAAAAGCTTCAATTTCAGGTAGGTTATAAGGCACGATTTGAACTTGGTCAGGGACCGCTATGCCATTCAATAACAATGTACTTTCGAATCCTTCGATGAAGCTGGTCATCTGACGAACTCGGTTATCATTTCCTCCGTGGAGGAAGTTACTAATGTCCAATCGAATACTAAATTGTCCGCCATCAAGCCTCATAGCATCATCTTCTGGCAAGGCTGGAAGAACAGTCTCTCCATCTACGACGACGGCTGGTATATCATCAGTATTTCCAACCACTTCAATCCCATCGGTTTGGAAACGCTGACGAAATGGACAGGGCAAGAATGAGGTGCCTTCCGGATACAGATCAGGATCAAGACTGCCTTCATCTCCAATAGGAATACCATTGATACCTGTGCCTTCACACTCATCAAACTTGAAATCGGTATAATTGTTGTATCCTCCAGCATCGAGCGGAACAACAACATCTTGAGCTCTTGCTCGCACACCGAGAACGAGATTAGCAATTCGAACACCTGAGTCTCGGCTAATTGCGTCGTTATATTTTGTGGTATAGGCAGTCATTTGAGTGGCCGCAACCAAACCAAATACCGCCATCACTATCAGTAGCTCGAGCAAGGTAAAACCTTCTTGTCTTATCTTCATCCCGCTCTACTCTTTTACGATTAACATCAGCGAAAGTTTGTATCCAAGGCTTGAGCGCAAATGTGAACTCTTCTGCGGATATTCAAAACTTTTCACTTTCCAGTGCCAAGGGGAAACCGTCTCAAATGCGTTCACAAACTTGTACAGTTCTGAGTTAGAAGAGGCGTAAATATCCACATCTTGGACATAACGAATATGTGACAATTCGGAAAACTTAACCATATTTTCATGACGGTATGAGATCGGTCGTTTCGGTTTAATATCCAAATAAACATCTTGGTCTTTATAAAGCTTAACGATGCCGTTCATTTCGTTAACCAGATCAAGCACTTCTTCACTCTGAGGTTGGCTAGTGCTGCATGATTTGTCTTCCAATTCTTCCACTATCGAGTCGACCGTGAAATCACGGATATTCAACGTCGAAAATTTGTTTTCAAATGAGTAGCTAAACTTACTATCGTCAGTATTCACTTCATTGAGCTTATCCAGAAGAAACTTAATCGCGTTAACAGCAGAGCGGTGATCTTGAACATTCGATGAAACTTTGAGTTGAGCCCTACATTTGTCTTCGAAGCAGCTTACATTTGTCACGTTCCAGCCTGGAAACTGCTCATAGTGACCGTAGATCCAATAGGTCACTAGTGATTCAGCTTTAGACATATCCGTAATATGGCAAAACTCTTCAATTTCTTCCTCCACACTTAAATCGGCCTCATGCTTTAACGAACTTTTTATTAACTCTTGTCGTTTGATTTCTTTCTCTTTGGCGATAACCTTTGGTCGTTCATAAATGAAGTAACGCGCTGCGCTCGATATGCCTATGAGTACAACAGAAGTGAGCAGGATAATCCCCGCCATTTTTAAAAATTTCTTATCTGGTAGTTCAATATTCATTAGTACAAACCGAAGCTAGTATTCCAACCGAGATAAACTGAAAGAGAGAAGCAGCCAGTGATAATCAAGGTAAATAAAACCTTCTCTTTAAAGCTTTTGGTGACAGGCTTAAATTGGTAATGCCTGAGCTGCTGGTCATCCAGAAGATTGGATTCAACATCAATAATCTCGTATTTACTAATGCCTTTTAGTGATGCGATGACTTCGATACTATCTACGGCTAAAGAGTATGTTTTGTACGATAGAGGGAACTCCTCCCCTATCGTCAGAATCACACCATCAAATGCCCCCCAAATGTAATAATTTGAATCTTCTGGGTTCTGACAAATAAAGAAATACGTCCCTTGAAACAATGAACCATCCGTAAGAAGAGGCACAACAGCTGCTAGTAATGGGCTCTCTTTTGTCGAGGTAAAATATTGGTTATATTCCCAATCTTTATGTGAGTCGAGATTGAAATAATAAAGAAATTTACGATTGATTTGGTTCTCTTCACAAAAGCTCACGACTTCGCTCTCTTTTAGTGTGTAGACTCTTGCGTTGAACTCTATTTGACAATCATCAAACGTTTCATACGACTGTACACTCGACTTATTGGTTTTTCTAAATAGGCTTATTTTGCTACTCAACATAGATTTCTCGTGTGTCATCTTTTGTTGATACCACTAACTTCCCAGAGCCATACTTAAATGTGTATTTGCCTGCTCGAGTGATTTTCTTATTAAGCGAATACTTCACTCCATCCATCATTACCACGCCGTTGATACGATTACCGACTTCTGCAAAACTCATAATATTGACTTCAGGTACCGTATCTTTGCGTCTTGGAGCAAGAGGCCTTGTTGGCGTATTTGAGCGTTCTTCACTCACAGGCAAGGGCTTAGGCTTGGGCTGCGTTTTCTCTTTCAATTTACGCTCTTCATCCGCGACCGATATCTTCAACTTAACCAGAGATAAGTACTCCTGAAGCTTGGCTTTCTCACTCCTGATTTTCTCAATCTCTTCGTTGTATTTAATATATTGATCAATTTTCGACTCCATCTTATTCGCGTGAACTTGCATGGTGTCTTTCTTATCAACGACTTCTTTTGCTTCACCTGCAATTGAGTTTTGTGCCATCAATAGAGTGAAAAATGTAATAAATATCCTAATGTACATAGTGTGACTCCTGATACGAATTCACCGGTGAAATACTTAATGTGCAGATTTTTTCGACAGCAGCGGGTTTTGCCTTTTAAGAACATCGAAGACAAAAGAGGAAAGTACTCTTTTAATGTTAACTCTTGCCCACAGTAGTCACATCGAGAGCGACCTAGTAAGGCTAGTCTAAGTGGCCACTTTTCCACGAGTACTCTTGTTCCAACACATTGTATAAAGCTAAATAATGTCGCCCCCAATAAAAACAAAACGACATAGCGATAGGCATCAATCATAAATTCGATAAACATTGTTTCTGCTGTAATAACGTATTCGTGTCTTTGACTGGTTGAGGTAAAGGTCCTCGGCAACTTGCTCAACTATTTGCTGAACATTGCTCCCGCGATAAGTCAAACTTGCCGCAAGTTTAAAGTCCGTTTCCGATTCCCAAATACAGGTGACTCCTTCACTACGACACCAAGTCAGGAATTGAGCCTTGAAAGATTTTTTATGAATAAAAGTCAGGGGCGCAACGCTTCCCTTTGAGTCCTGATCGTCCGCTGTTTTGGTTGGCTTTGGATTGACCTTTTTACTCGGGACAATAGGAACATCCCTAAAATTTGGTGATTGATTTTTTTCTGGAACAATCGGGGCAGGTTGAGCTTTAACCTTTAATTTGGTTCCCGTAGGCAGAAGATTGATGTCTCCACCAACTTTTTCCACCCAGTCAGGGTTATCGTCAACCAACTGCGTTAAGGTAACATCATGCTCAATTGCCAATTCCGAAGCGGTGTCTCCTTCGACTACGGTGTGGTAGTCATGATTGCTCTGCGCGTAACAAGCCATAGATGTCATTGACATTAAAAGACATAAATTTGATAGCTTCATGATTTTCCCTATAACACTCTTGGTTCGATAAGGATGATGATTTTGCTTTTTTGCATATCGCGACTGTTCGCCCCACCCATAATAATGGTACCTGGTACTGATGAACTGTCGTTTGTGCGTCCCCCAGTCTCCTCGTAGCCAGCAAGAAGAATGACGTCGCCGCTATTTACACGAAAAGACTGCAAAAACTGACGGTTAAATATCGTTGGTAACGTAATGCCTTGATCGGCAGTGAGCCCAACTAACTCATTTTGCGTAATGTGTGTAGTCACCGATATCTTGTCTTCAACCGCAAGCGCTTTAAACATCATGTTGAAGCCCTCATTGATTACATCAGTACCGACTTCTCGTATCTCTCTGTCTAAGTCTTTATCATACTCAGTACTCACCGTTGAAATGTAAGTCTGAGCTTTGGCGATACTTAAAGGCGTTGGTACACCATTTTGAGTCAGTAGATCAGCCTTAGTTGAAAGAAGTGAGTGACTGTTTTTAAAGTAAGAGCGTAGAATCAAATCCGTTGTCGAGGAATCCTCTTTTTTCACTCCTATATCTAGACCAGAGATAGTGTCACTAAAAGATGAACCTGGGATAATCGATGTCGATCCTGCGGTAATCACCGAGTCCCAGTCCAAGCCAAGTTGATTGACGTCCTGATCACCATAACGTAGCACTGTCACAAGCAATAGAATCTGTTTTTCTAACACCTGGTTGTAGTCATCGACCAACTGCTTTACTTGGCGTAAATAGGATGGACGCTCCACAACCAACAAAGACCCTGTGGTGTTATTAATCTTTACTGTGCCCTCTTCAGACAGCAGCATTTCCACCTCTTCGACTAAAGAAGCTTTCAGGTCATAAGAAAGATCCATCGAGCCGCTAAACGAACCACTGCTACCACCCGATGCATTAGAAGCCGTCTCTAAGCTCGCATCCATTGAAGAAAGTAGACCAGACAGCGGAATATTCTCGATATTGCAACGTGAGACCACGTACTGATCATCATAGAATGTAATTGACACGTCATAGATATTTTCAAGTGATTTGAATAATCCCGATAACTTACCGTCATAAATAAACTTTTTGTAATCGTCGTTAAGAGCTTCTGACTGGCTAGGCATTGGTGCTGCTGTTTGGCTTGTCGGTAGCCCTGCAATAGAACTTGTAAGATCTGGGCTTTCAGAACTATCGACACTCTCATCTTCAACTAAACAGTTATTGATGTAGTTACCCTGATAAAGAAGTAGCGCATTCATCTCTTCGATGATCATTTTAACGGTCGCTTTATCCGTAAAGCTAAAGCTTATTTCTTCATCTTTATAATAACTATTTACTTGATATTCATCGCCAGATTCAAATAGCATTGAATGATCGACGACTTCAAGATATTGGGTTCTTCTCTTTTTACTTTTCGTTAGTTCAGATTCTATTCTTTTTTGTTGTTCTGAATTTTGAGGAAGGTCGACATACTCTGTAGTAGAGCACCCTAGAAAAAATAGGGGGAGTAGCAAGGCACAAAGTCTTTTCATCTTTATCCCGATGATTAATTATCATTCTAATGATTAATGTTTGCGCTCCTTAATTATAAGGAGCGCAAATGTATTGACCCAATATAATTATTAGTAGAAGCCAACAATTAACATTGCGTTGTCATTCGCTGCAGATGTTGCACAGTCATCGACAACTTCATCAACTGTGCGTGCCGTCACTTCCTGACCACCTTGAACATAGACAACCGCGGTACCAGCTACTGCGTTGGCTATATCATCAGTTGCCTCGAAAGCAGCAGGTGCTGCGCCCGCATCCCCCGTCTCTATCGCTAGAAAGTCAAATGCAGCGCTGTCGATAGTTGTCAATAAGTTACGGCAAGACTCTTGGCCAATACCACCAACGCGAATACCAACACCACCGTCAGCTTGGCCACTGGTTAATACCGGTTGAACCACAAAATCAGCACCGAATGGGTTAAGTACATCGGTACGGTCTAACAGCGGGCTATCGTTATCTACGCCATTGTAGTCGCCTTGAGTTTTGTAGCCTTTCTGTAGTTTCGCCTTAACGGTACTCAAGTTTGACATTACATCTGACTCATCCATACCACGGAATACAGATGTTGATAATGCAACAATACCAGCAGTAACAAGGCCGATAATACCAATTACAATTAGCATTTCTATCAAAGCAATACCTTGATTCTTTTTCTTATTGCTGCGAATTTTATTTTTGTTAGGGTGCATGAAGCTCTCCTTTTCAGGCTTATTTATTTTAGCGAAATAATAGTTTTGTTTTTATATGCTTATATCATTACCTATTGTTATTTTATTAAAATAAATAACAAATATCCAAAGACCTAAAAAGGTGACAATTTATACTGAAAGGTCAAAAATAAGACAAATACAGTAAAAGTGTCCTCAAACTAAGCAAATGGTAAGATAAAATATAGGCAACTGACGTCGTTGTTGAACGGGAGGTACTCTATTCCTTTTAAATTAATCGATCAACCCTAAAGTGGTAGTTTCATATAAAAAGTTTATTTTTATTAATTGTGTGATCGATATGGAATATTATTTGAGCAGCGCGTGTAGCATATAAAATAACATTCCAATTAATTGAGTTTTTTATTTATGAATAATTATATCGTTAGTAGTTTGAAGCTATCGATTATTGGCAGTCTTGTCAGCGTAAATATAGTTCAAGCAGCAGTACAAGGTGAATTTCAATCAGGCGGTTCCAATGGCAACATAATGGACAAGGAGTATGTCAACAACTACCCATACTCTCGATGCTCTGAAGAAGGGATACCCTCAGAGGACTGTAAAGAGTTCGGATACGTTTTTGGCGACACGTATATAAAGTTTGAGCAGTTTACCCAGCTCGCGATGAATACAAGCTTAGAAGAGTATCGAGCAAGCATGGTATCTGATAACTATTTTATTCCTGATAACTTTGAGTGGCTGCTACCCAGTATTGAAAACCTACGTTATGCCGCTGTTCAAGGAATATTAAAGATAGACAGTTTGTACCCTGTCTATATTGATGATGGAAACCGCGATGAGCATCTCTATGAGCATGAAATAAAACTCGCTCATTTACCTGGTGCAAATTTGCCTGACACCATCAACAACGATACTGACATCATTGGATTGATGGCAGCATTTCAAGTCGATTCTAATGGCGTCATACAACCGGGCATACCTGGAGAGCCAGGAACACCTGGAGAAATCATCCCAGATAACGGGGAGATCATCATTCTCGACCCACACCCACCGACCGAACCACCAACTCCAGAGCCCCCCCCAGGCGCAGTTGTCGGACAAGTGTGTGGTGAAATATTGAATGATCAATCTCCACGCAACCCTGCTTCTGGATGTTTAAAGGTCAATCAAGTACTGGATGGCAGTTTACATACCGAAGGCATAACTTCTTATTGGGCAGACCGCTGGCTCAACTCAATTCCTTATATCACCGATCCCGGCTATGGCGAAACGGCGCTGTTTGCTTGGAATGATCTCGAACGTGTGTGTGACACGCTCAACGAAATGAATTTCTTAGAAAGAACAAACTGGCAGTTACCCACTCAAGGTCAGGTCAACAGTTCGATTAAAGCAAGCTACGTCGATTACGAATTACCCGATAAGTACCACTGGCGATATAGACGAGAAGGCTTTGACCACACACCACGAAGAGAAAGTGGGGCCATTTACTATGCCGGCGCGAAGAAAACACTTGCCGGTAAACCTGCTATGTATGCTTTCCCTTACGGAAAAATCAGTGACGGACTGAACACACCAGATGCCAATAAGATCCCTTGGCCTGTGACGTGCTTTTCAGAAAAGTAATAAACGCATTTAGGTACCCCACATGAAAAAACGAACGACCATGAAAACTAGAAAAACACAACTCGCCTTATTATGCGCCACATTATCTGTTGCTCCCTTGTCCTTTTCCGCTGTACAAGGTGAATTTCAGTCTGGTGGGCAAGGTGGTGGAGAAATGGATAAAGGCTATGTAAACAACTACCCATATTCTCGCTGTTCGGAAGAAAACGTACCAGCAGAAGACTGCAAACAGTTTGGTTATGTTTATGGTAAAGAAGCTCTACCATTTGGTGACTTTGTAAAGTTGGTGATGAACACCAGTGCTGAACAATACCGAGCTGATATGGTCTCAGATAACTACAACATTCCTGATAATGCTCAGTGGATGCTGCCGAATATAGAGAATCTGCGATACGCAGAGTCAAAAGGTATGCTAGAAGGCAATAACCTCTATCCAGTGTTTATTGACAATGGAGCCGGCGATAGTTTTGTGAGCGAAGATGAAATTCAACTAACCTATCGTGCCGGAGCTACCGTCCCAGAAGAAATCACAGACGACACACAAATCGTAGGACTCATGGCTGCCTACTCTTTTGACTCAAATGGACGCATCATCGCGGGCACTCCTGGAGAGATAAACAGTGACAATGGAAAAGTGATTATATTGGATCCAACACCAGACCCAACTCCTAAACCAGATCCCGATCCGGAACCTGAGCCGGAACCTGAGCCAATCGACCCTACACCAGAAAGGATCTACGCAAGCGTAGGCATTTACGAGGCAATGACAAAACGCGAAGCCAAACTTTACGTAAAAATGTCTCGCTCAGAATGGGAAGACGCCGGCAAGCCAACAAGTGTTACATTTAAGTGGTATTACGGCACTGAAGCAAGATTCAATACAGATTCAGGCTACAAAATAGATGAACAGAACCAACATGTTTGGGCAATTACAACGGGTAGATTCAAAAAAGGGAAGTCCTTTTGTTTCGAAGCATTCACATTCGACTCGACGACTAAACCCGATACTGAACAGTTTTATCGAAACAACCCTATCAATACTGGCTCTATTTGTGATGGCTCAAGTGATGGGATCTCAAGTTGGACAGATTTTTGGCTTATCTCGAACTCCCTAAGCGCATCAGACCCGAACCACCCGAGTAAATGGTGGGAAACAAACAATAATCAATAAACTAAAATACGCTTTAAGCCTTCCGATTTGGGAAGGCTTTATCCCTAGTGCTGTTGTTTACCGATACTTTTCAGATCACATTTCCAACGTCTCAATTTTCAGACTTACTCAGCAATCTCCGCACATAATGTGAAAGACAGCAAAGATTCACAATTTAGCATCCTGTTCGACGATAGAATTTGACCTTATTCACAACTGAATAACAGTTAATCGACCATGCTATGTGGACAACTTTTGTGCTTATGGGGGGTAAGCAGATGGATATAAAGAGTGCTGTAATATTAGTCACTTCTGCGGGTTCACAGGTAGGCAGTACGCTTGCGTATCACTTTGCATCACTAGGTGCGACGGTAGTTCTTTGCGATCAAAAGAGTCCACAACTTCAACAGGCCTTTCAGCTGTGTACTGAAATCTCTAGCCGTGTTTACCAGTTCCCAATACAAGACCACTCTTTGCAATCAATCCAAGATCTTTTTGCATTCATGGATCACACAGTCAAACGCTCCCCTGACGTGCTGATCAATACATTGACTGCGCAAGCTATGCCGACCATCTTTGACCAGCAAGGTAGTGACCTGTTTACTCAGAGGTTGTCTTTGATGGCCGCCACAATGTTTAGTTTCGGTCAAGCGACTGCAGAAAGAATGCGTAATGAGCAGAAAAATGGTGTGATTGTGAATGTGATATCTCACCCTGATTATCAGGATCTCTCTGGGTTTGATAATGCAACGTCAATGGTCGCTGGCTTCACACAAAGCTGGGCGAAAGAGCTTACACCATTTAACATCCGTGTCGGTGGTGTTGTACCAACGCTGGAGCATGACAATACACACTGGGCTGAAGTGCAAGATGAATTAATCCGCAACACTGAATACATTGTCTCCAACGACTATTTCAGTGGTCGCGTTATGGCAGCCTAACCTCATTTAGAGCGAGCGTAATACTCGCTCTGAAGCTTCTTCGATCAAATTCAGTACCAACTCAAACCCTTGGTCGCCACCATAATATGGATCAGGGATCTCTTGATATTCAGAGTCGCTATATTCTAAGAACAACTTGAGTTTATGTTGTAAATGTTCAGGGCACTGTGACTGTAAGTCTGCTAAGTTGTCGAAATCCGCAGCTAAAATTAGGTCAAAATCTTCAAAGTCACTACTTATCACTTTGCGTGAACGGATCCCTTTGAATGAATAGCCACGGTTTTCTCCAGCGGCTTTAGCTCTAGAATCTGGTGGATTTCCTTGGTGATAACCTATGGTTCCAGCAGAGTCTATCTCAGCATCAATATTCAACTGCTTTGACTTCATTCGAAGCACTGCCTCTCCTGTTGGTGAGCGGCAGATGTTCCCCATACAAACCACTAGAATTTTTTTACTCATTCAACGCTAGCCTCAACAATACTTTCCCATGTAAATCATAGGTGTTTGCCCATAATCGATTGCGCTATCATAGGCACAGAATTGTTAAATAAAAAAGGATTTCCCATGACCTCCGAGACCAATAAAGAAGCACGTCACAAAGCAAGACAGCAAAAAGTGAAAGAGCAAGTCGATGCCAAAGTCGCGGCTGCACAAGAGGAGAAAGGGTTACTTCTTATCATCACTGGTAACGGAAAAGGTAAATCGACTTCTGGGTTCGGGACAGTGGCTCGCGCTGTTGGCCATGATAAAAAAGCGGCAGTTGCTCAGTTTATTAAAGGTACTTGGGCAAATGGTGAACGCAACCTACTCGAAAAGCTCGGCGTAGAGTTCCATGTCATGGCGACGGGTTTTACCTGGGAAACACAAAATAAGAACGCCGATACAGAAGCTGCACAAAAAGTATGGCAAGAATGTAAGCGCCTACTTACTGATGAGTCGATTGATGTGGTGCTGTTTGATGAGCTGACTTACATGGTGAGCTACGGTTATATCGAGCTTGATGAAGTGGTTGAAGCATTGAACAATCGCCCTAAGATGCAATCAGTCATCATCACAGGCCGTGGCGCTCACCGCACTCTAATCGAAATGGCTGATACCGTTTCTGAAGTGAAGAATGTGAAACATGCTTTTGAGTCAGGCGTAAAAGCGCTGCAAGGCGTTGACTGGTAATCACTACTACCTCACCAGAATGAATAAAGCCCCTAGCGCGAGTGACACGCTAGGGGCTTTTTGTATTTCAATGTATCTTAAGATTAGTTAAACAAACCTTTCAGTAGACCATCAACCGCTTTCTTGGTCTCTTCGTCTTTAATCTTGTCGGTTAGCTTTTCTACACCACGATCGATTTCTTTCTTCGCTTTCTGTTTGAGTACATCATCAAATACCAGCTTGAACTGCGGCTGTGCCCAAGAACCCGATACGTTGATTGGAATGGTGACATCTTTAAGTTCATCAATGTCTTTACCACCTTGACCTTCCAATGTACCTACAATCGAAGTGCTTACGGTAAAATCAACTGTCTCGTTCAGGTAGTTTGCGCTACCGTTACCACGAATACGCAGCAGCGGCGATTGCATGGTCAAATCATTGGTCGAAACGTTGCCTTTATTCAACTTAAGCGTTGCTTTCATTGCACTGAAGTCCGTCTTTTGAACGCCTTCTTTTTCATCAAACTTTTCGCCTTTGATTTTGGCGTAGTTTTCACGAATTAAGTTTGCAACGTTAATTCCATTCACGGCACCATCTTCGAAGTTAACCACTACCGTACCGACTAAGTTCTTTTGGATACCTGTCGGCGTTAAGCTTTTGCCTTTCACGTCGACATCGATGTTACCTGTACCTTCAAGCATGTCGTTATTAGCAACATCCACCAGCATCGGCTGAACCTTTACACCCTTAATACGTTTCTTAGCGGTATAGGTTGCTGGTGACTTGCGAGCATCTAAACGCGCCGTCGCACTGATTGAGCCCTGGTATAGGTTTGATGTAAATGAGTTTAGCTCAGCAACACCTCTGTTAACCGTGAATACCGTTTTCACATTCTGCATTTTGGCATTGTTGGCTTTGAACTTATCAATCGTGATATCGCCTTTCACATCGAGTGTTTTCAGCGCAGAAAGATCTGGTTCAACTTCTTTGGCAGGCTTCGCCGCTGATGAATTCGCCGTCTTCGTTGATTGCTCTTTAGTACTTGCCGTTTGTGCAGGCTTTTCATTTGCTGCTGGTTGGCCTAGTCCCAAGAACTCATCCAAATCGATGTTTGGGCTATGAAGAGAGAATCGAACTTTCGGAATGTCTGCTAGTGTAATGTCTGCTTTGCCATCGAAAGCCAATGCGTTAGCGGTAAGCTTCTCTAAAACAAAGCTTAGGTGACTCTTTGTAAGGTCGAAAGAGAGATCCGACGCCATGTCCACTTTCATAGGAGACTGAGGCAACGTATCACCTTTAAAAGTCGCGTCGAGCGTCAGCTGATTCATCATCACTTTAGTGATTGCCTTATCGACGTTCAGTGATGCAGCACCCTTCATATCGATGTCTAGGCCAGCAGCATTACCGACAACTGAGTATGTCAGTGCATTCGCTTTATCAAATTCAAACGTCTCTAGCCCGATCTTAGCGCTTTCGATTTGAGTCGCTGGATCGCTAAAGCTCGCATCTAAATTAATGTTGCGTAGCGCGTACTCTTTGAAGCCTTTCGCTAGCTTAAATTCAGCATCACCTTGCGCTGCAAACTTCTGTTGATTCGCTTCCCCTTTGGCAGCGAAATCTACTTTCGTCCACGTATCGACAGCGAATTCAGAAAGGTTCAGTGACACGTCGTATAACTTAGTAAAAGAGCCCGCCTGTTTATCTTGAATTTCAACGGATGCATTAGACACCGTTACACCTGCAAGGTTGATTGTCCATGCAGAGGCTGCACTTTGTTCAGTTGAAGTTGTATCCGCAGGCGCTGTGTCTGATGCAGTGGTTGCTGGCACCGATTCAGTCGCGTTTGCTGGAGCAGTTTGCGCCTGAGTTAACGCATCAATGTTCTTTGCGCCATCTTTCAAAGTTTCTAATGAAAAGGCCGCGCCATCTAACGTGATGTTACCGATTTCAAGTTGTTGGCTAAACAGTGGCATGACTGAAACATCGATACCAACCGTGTCCACCTTGAACATATTCAGTTGTTCAAAACCTTGCGGGTTACGTAATTCAGTTTGGCCAAGTTCAAAGCCAATCGATGGGAAAAATTGCCAGCTGATATCACCATCAATCACAAGCTCTAAACCCGTATGTGTTTTCGCTTGTTCGATAATCAGAGGCTTAAATTGGTTAGGATTAACCAATACGACGAGTGCGATGAGCACACCAAGAATCGCAACCAGAGGAATTGCGATAAACAGGAACAGTTTCTTCATTAGCATTATCCTTGCTTTGCGAATCGGTAAGTTGTTCTTACTTGACCAACCCCAAGTATAAATGGTCGTTTTCGACTTTTCAGACCATAAAAAGAAAGTGGCACTAAAAGTGCCACTTATCTCATAAAAAATAAAGTCTTATACGTGCAAATTAGCGCTAAGCTTTCAGAAGTTTTGCAATGTGTGCCTTCAACACGTCGATTGCAATACGGTTTTTACCGCCGCGAGGGACAATGATGTCTGCGTACTGCTTAGAAGGTTCGATAAATTGCATGAACATCGGGCGAACCGTCTCTTGGTACTGCTTCAATACCGATTCCATTGTACGGCCGCGCTCTTCTACATCACGCTTAACACGACGCAATAGACAGATATCTAGTGGCGTGTCCATAAATACCGTTGCATGCATTAGGTCACGTAGGCGTGGGTCGGTAAGTAGAAGGATACCTTCAAGGATGATCACTTTTTTAGGTGTCATCGTTGTTGTTGTCTCTGTACGAGTATGCTCTGAATAGCTGTACTCTGGCACTTCGACCGCTTCACCTTTAACCAGTTGCTCTAGGTGTTCACACAACAAGTCGTGGTCTAACGCGCTCGGGTGGTCGTAGTTAGTCTTTACACGCTCTTCCATGCTTAGATCACTTTGATCGTTGTAGTAGCAATCTTCCGTAATCACACCAATTTGATGATCGCCCACTTTCTCACGTAACTCATTGTAGATAGTGCTTGCGATTAAACTTTTTCCAGAAGCAGACGCGCCAGCAATACCGACGATGACGCATTGATTATTATCAGACATTATTCTTGCACCCGATGTTTTTGATTGGTGTCATATATGCTAATACTAGCAGTGCCAGCTTGGAGTGACTCTGAGGTATTAGGACAAATTTAGATAAACCGCCTGATTATAAGGAGTTCAAGGCGCTGTTGCCAGTGAGGATTTAGAAGAAATAAACAAATAGAATAAAAGGCCATCACGCAATCGATTACACGGCATATCAATAAAAAAGAGCGTCGAAAAAACGCCCTTTTTATCCAGTCAAGTGAGGCTATTCGACCATGGTAAACATGATGTTTTCTGGTTTGGTCTTCCCTCTCCAGTACAAACGTGAACTGACCGCTTCTGCCAACGCCATATATTGCTGTGCATGTTCAGACTCTGGACGAGCAGCAACCGTTGGTTTACCGTTGTCAATATCTTCACGCATTTGAATATGAAGCGGAACTTGGGCAAGCAGGTCTAACCCATACTCAGCCGCCATCTGTTCAGCACCACCAGCGCCGAAGATGTGTTCTTTCTCACCACAATGACTGCAAATGTGGTAACTCATGTTCTCAACCACTCCGACGACTGGTACATCGACCTTATTGAACATCGCTGCCCCTTTACGCGCATCCGCCAGTGCCAAGTCTTGTGGCGTAGTGACGATAACAGCGCCAGTCACTGGCACTTGCTGAGAAAGCGTTAGCTGAATATCACCCGTACCTGGTGGCATATCAATCACAAGGTAGTCCAGTTCAGGCCATTCCGTTTCATTCAGTAATTGAGACAGAGCTTTTGCCGCCATAGGACCTCGCCATATCGCCGCTTCATCCTTAGACACCAAATAACCAATCGAATGAGTGTGAATGCCATGAGCACTGATTGGTTGCATCCATTTGTTGTCTCTTACTTCTGGTCTTGCATCAGGCTGACCAATCATAAGAGGCACAGAAGGCCCGTAAATATCTGCATCCAATAACCCAACTTTGGCGCCAGATTCTGCTAACGCCAGCGCCAAGTTAACCGACGTTGTTGACTTGCCCACTCCACCTTTAGCAGAGGTCACAGCAATGACGTTCTTTACGCCTTTGATATCATGAGCCACATGTGTCTCTAAAGGTTTAGGCGCGATGTGAATTGCGTAGTCAAACTGACCAACGTCACCGCTTGCTTGTTGGTTCGAGATCCACTCGGCCAAGTCCGCTTTTAAGCGATTGGCTGCAAACGGGATTTCGATAGTAAACCCTTCAGGCTTTACTGAAACAAATGCCCCTGTTGCTGCCCATTCGGTTGCGAGTGCTGGGTGTTCAAATTGGTTTAACCAATCACAAAAATCTTGCTTTGAAGTGAACTGACGCATAGGTCCTCCTTATGCATCTAATCGTAACACTCCATCAACCGATACTGAACCCTGAAAAAACTAAGGTAATCCAGTCGCTCACACCTTGGAGTCACTGGTGTGATGAGGTAGTATTACGCTCTATTTTTCTATACTCCTTAAAAAGCGAATATTAAGTATGGCAAACGATCCACGCGCTCTTGACTCGAGAAAACTACTGGTAACTTGTGCCCTTCCGTACGCTAACGGTTCGATTCACCTAGGTCATATGCTTGAGCACATCCAAGCTGACATCTGGGTTCGCTACCAACGCCTACGTGGCAACACTGTAAACTTCATCTGTGCTGACGATGCTCACGGCACGCCAATCATGCTAAAAGCACAGCAGATGGGAATTACGCCAGAAGAGATGATCGCTGCAGTAAGTGAAGAGCACCAAAAAGACTTCGCTGGCTTCGATATTAGCTTTGATAACTACCACAGCACACACTCAGAAGAGAACCGTGAGCTGGCTTCACACATCTACCTTGAGCTTAAAAAGAACGGTTTTATCTCTAGCCGTACTATTTCTCAGCTATTTGACCCTGAGAAAGAGATGTTCCTACCGGACCGTTTCGTAAAAGGTACATGCCCGAAGTGTAAGTCAGAAGACCAATACGGTGACAACTGTGACAACTGTGGTGAGACGTACAGCCCAACTGAACTGATTGACCCTAAATCAGCAGTATCTGGCGCAACGCCAGTAATGAAAGACTCTGAACACTTCTTCTTCGACCTACCTCAGTTCGAAAGCATGCTTCAAGAGTGGACTCGCTCTGGCTCGCTTCAGTCTGAAACTGCAAACAAGATGCAAGAGTGGTTTGAGTCTGGTCTGCAACAGTGGGATATCTCACGCGACGCACCTTACTTCGGCTTCGAAATCCCAGGCGAAAAAGACAAGTTCTTCTACGTATGGCTAGACGCACCTGTTGGTTACATGGCTTCATTCAAGAACCTATGTAACAAAACTGAAGGTCTAGACTTCGACGAGTACTGGAAAAAAGACAGCACAACTGAGCTTTACCACTTTATCGGTAAAGACATTGTCTACTTCCACTCTCTATTCTGGCCTGCAATGCTAGAAGGTAGCGGTTTCCGTAAGCCAAACAATGTATTCGTACACGGCTACGTAACAGTAAACGGCGCGAAGATGTCTAAGTCGAAAGGCACATTCATCAAAGCAGCGACATACCTAGATCACCTAGATCCAGAATGTCTGCGTTACTACTACGCAGCTAAGCTAAATAGCCGTATCGATGACCTAGACCTTAACCTTGAAGACTTCACTCAGCGCGTTAACGCTGACGTAGTAAACAAGATTGTTAACCTAGCATCTCGTAACGCTGGCTTCATCTCTAAGCGCTTTGAAGGCAAGCTATCAGCTAACTTCGCAGAGCCTGAGCTTTACAAAGAGTTCGCTGAAGCGGCTGACCGCATCGCAGAGCTTTACGAGACTCGCGAATTTGGCCGTGCAATCCGTGAAATCACAGCACTAGCAGACAAAGCAAACCAGTACGTTGATGAGAAAGCACCGTGGGTTGTTGCGAAAGAAGAAGGTAAAGACCAAGAGCTACAAGACATCTGTTCTGTTGGTATTAACCTATTCCGCGTTCTGATGACTTACCTGAAACCGGTAATGCCAGAGCTTGCTGCACGTACTGAAGCGTTCCTAAACGAAGAGCTAACTTGGGAAGGTATTACAGCACCGCTAACTGATCACGAGATCACTAAGTTCAAAGCGCTATTCAACCGTATTGATCCTAAGAAAGTTGAAGCGATGATTGAAGCTTCTAAAGAAGACGCAGCAGCTGAAGTTGCAGCAAAAGAGAAAGCTGAAGCAGAAAAGAACAAAGCGAGCCAAACTGAGCTAGATAAAGATCCAATCGCAGATGAGATTGAATTTGACGCTTTTGCAGCAGTAGACATGCGTATCGCTCGCATCATCTCTTGTGAAGAAGTGCCAAAAGCAAACAAACTGCTTAAGTTCCAACTGGACATCGGTGGTGAAACTCGTCAGGTATTCTCTGGCATTAAGTCAGCATACAAACCTGAAGAGCTAGAAGGCAAGCTAACTGTAATGGTGGCAAACCTTAAACCTCGTAAGATGAAGTTTGGTATGTCTGAAGGCATGATCCTAGCAGCGGGCCCTGGTGGCAGTGACCTATGGATCCTTGAGCCGCACGAAGGTGCTCAGCCTGGTATGCGTGTAATGTAATGACTGCCTAGTCAAAATAGATTTAAGCCCCTACCGCAGCAATGCGTTAGGGGCTTTTTTTATCACTACTTTGGACACCTTCTGCACCAAGGTAAAGCATACTAATCACCCAAAAGACCATAAGACACTGATTTTAAACGACTTATATTTTGGCACACTATTCGCCTACTCCTTTATAGGTAACAAGCACAAAGGAGTTGGCTATGTTTGTTTTAATCTCAATCATTTTTTCATGCGCTATTTTGGCCGCACTATTTCATTACTCTAAAAAGCGCCAAACGATCTTACAGCGTAAATTCAACACGTTAGTCATGCTTAGACAGCTACTGCGCTTATGTAGGGAGCATAGAAAGCTGACACACTACTCTCTAAGCAACTCGATTAACCAAGACCAACTGAGCGAAATGAATGCGCTCTATGATGAAATCATGCACTGTTCCGATCAATTGGTTGCCATTGCACCTTTTGATAATCGACCAATGTATCGGATCTTTCAGCTTAAACTCAAAGCGATGCACAATGATTGGCACGAAAGAAATGTCAGTCGCAACCAAATCGTTCATGGCAAAACAATTCGACACTGTATGTTCTTAATGGATGAAGTGGCGATAGCATGGTTAATTGAGTCCGAAAGAGAAGACTTGAATGATGAGTACCACCTTAATTGGCAACAAGTGCTCGACAGCATGGAAGTGCTCACTCAATTGAGAGTCTGCATTCCTGAAAGTCATTCCGAAGAGGGGTTTCTACGCTTAAAATACTATTGCGATAAAACCAGACGCAAACTCAACCAGCTGTCTATTATCAGCCCGCTTTCTGTTGCGTCACCCGCGAGTATCGATGCCATTCATGAATTGGCAGAATTATCGTCTTCAGACACACTGAGCATCAGTGACGAGGAGTTATATCGAATTACTAGCGACATCTCAGCGGTGATTGCTCAGGTCTATGATCAGATGTTGTCGGATATGGCGGAAAGCTTATATCTTCCTCTACCCAAAGTGGCTTATGCTTAGGCGTACTTGCAACTGCATTAGAGGGCACCTTAGCGTGCTCTCTTCATTATGGACGGAATGAATAGTCCTATCCCATCGCCCCTATCTCTGCTAAAGTCGCGTGCATCATCACCTACTCTCCACTAAAGAGCACAACCTGTGACTAACAATGAAATCTTGCGTCGTATTCAGCACGCACTCAACCTTAAAAACGCTCAAATCATGAAAGCTTTTGAGCAAGCCGATGTCTCCGTTACACACGATCAGGTTGGCAACTGGCTAAAAGGTGAGAACGAAAAATCGTTTTCCAAAATGAAAGACAAAGAGTTAGCTACCTTCCTAAATGGTTTTATCAACCTCAAACGTGGTAAGAAAGAAGGTGAACAGCCTAAACCTGAAACAACACTGACCAACAACATGATTTTCATGAAGCTGCGTATCGCACTAAACATGAAAGCAGAAGATGTACTCGATGTGCTTGAACTCATGGGCATCAGCCTAAGCAAGTATGAGCTTGGTGCTTACTTTCGTAAACCAAACAACAAGAACTACAAAGAGTGTGAAGATCAGTTGCTATGTGACTTCTTAAATGGCGTTCAGTTCACTAACCGCCCAGATTCAGAAGAGTTTGTGGCTTAACGTTATTTTCACCCCTTAAAATACAAAAACCTCAATCTGGTCAGCCAAGATTGAGGTTTTTTCTATTTAAGTTGCGCTAACTAGAGCACTAACCCTTAAAGCATTTTACGTGCTGCTTCTACAACCACTTTGATAGAGCGCGCTTCTGTCTCTTTTAGTGTTGAGTGATCTGGGATCTCTTTCTGTGTACGGTTGATGATAACGCCCGCAACACAACCCGCTTTTAGGCCAGAGCTTGCACACATAGTAAGTAGCGTTGCTGATTCCATCTCAAAGTTAAGCACGCCCATGTCTTGCCACTCTTGCATAGAACCTTGGAAACGCTTAACAACGCGACCAGAGAACGTATCGTAACGCTCTTGACCTGGGTAGAAGGTATCACTTGAAGCCGTTACACCCATGTGAACAGTTGCGCCAGACTCTTCTACCGCAGCTTTCATCGCTGTTGCTACTTCAAAGTCAGCAACCGCAGGGAATTCCATTGGAGCGAAGTGCAGACTCGCACCATCTAGGCGAACAGAGCCAGTTGATACGATCATATCACCCACATTAACGTGAGGCTGGATTGCACCAGTCGTACCAACGCGTAGGAAAGTACGTACACCTAACTGAGCTAGCTCTTCAACTGCGATAGACGTAGAAGGACCGCCAATACCAGTAGAACAAACAACAACAGGTTTACCATCAAGTTCTGCGCGGTAAAGCGTGTACTCGCGGTGACTTGCTAGAAAAACTGGATTCTCCATCTCTTCGGCAATCTTTTGAACACGCGCAGGATCACCTGGAATGATCGCTAGAGTTGCACCTGCAAGATCTTCTTGAGTAACACCTAAATGGAAAACAGCTTGAGACATAGTGAGCTCCTTGGTTGGCAGAGTCAGAATCTATCGGGGCGTTCTGCTCGCTCTATAAAATTTATCGGGTACAGGAGATACTCTAACTAACCCACCCATTAAATGTAGCGATCATGATCACAATAAAGATCGCAACAAGTTCTTACATTGCACATAAAATCGGTTTACATCACATTTTTTAAGCAAAAGAGATACGTGGTTGCATAAAAAAACAGCTCTCACATCATAGATGGAGAGCTGTTTACTTTGTTAATTAAACCTAATTTTGTTTCGGCTTAAATTTAAGTAACCTTAGAGCGTTTAGTGTCACTATCGCTGTTGCACCACTATCCGCTAGTACCGCGACCCAAAGGCCGGTGATACCCAATAGACTCGTTACGAGGAACACACCTTTAAGTCCGAGTGCCAACGCAATGTTTTGACGAATGTTATTGAGCGTCGCACGTGATAGTTCAATCATTCCCGCTAGCTCTAACAGACGGTTGTGAGTAATGGCAGCATCCGCTGTTTCAAGCGCTACGTCTGTGCCCCCTCCCATTGCAATACCAATACTAGACGCTTTCATCGCAGGGGCGTCATTGATGCCATCACCGACCATCGCAACATTGCCATTTGCTGACAGCTGCTCAACGTAAGTCACTTTATCTTGCGGTAGTAGCTGCGCTTTGTAATCTATACCAATCTCTTCACTGATCGCTTTGGCACTGCGAAGGTTATCTCCCGTTAGCATGATTGAGTGAATACCTAATGCTTTCAACGCCTCTACCGCTTGAGCAGAGTCTGCACGCAAGGTATCTTGCCAAGCAATGATGCCAATCACGTTGCGCAGAGCTTCAATCACCACCACGACTGTTTTGCCTTGCTCTTCTAGATCTTCAATCTGTTTAGCAAGATTAACGTCTAGATCAATAGGTGCTTTACTTGGTGCACACACACGATATTCGACATCATTAATGACACCGCGCACGCCACTTCCGACCAAAGCCTGTTTGTCTTGAGCTTCAACAATCGTTAAGCCAACTTGCTTTGCTTTGTTAACAACGGAAACCGCTAACGGGTGACTTGAACCTACCTCGATAGCAGCCACTTTCTCTAGTAAAGACTGTTCGTCCCAATCATCGATTGGCAATAAATCAGTTACTTCTGGCTTGCCTTTGGTCAAAGTGCCGGTTTTATCGAAGGCGATCGTTTCGACTTTACCGAGCTGTTCAAGTGCAGCACCGCCTTTAATCAATGCGCCTCGCCTCGCAGCTGCCGCCAGCCCAGAAGTAATTGCCGCCGGTGTGGAGATCACCAACGCACAAGGACACGCGATGAGCAGTAGAGCCAAGCCACGGTAAACCCAGGTTTCCCAAGGTTGAGCGAACAAGAGTGGAGGCGTAATGATAACCAGCAGAGAAACCAGCATCATTAGAGGCGTATACCAACGACTAAACTTATCCAAGAATCGTTCTAAAGGCGCTTTACGGGATTCAGCCTCTTCAATCAGATGGAGAATCCTATCAATCGCATTCTCACCCTGTTTTGAAGTAATGGTAAAGCGAACCACTTTATCCACCGCGACGGCCCCCGCCATCACAGACTCACCCTCGTAGCGCTCAACGGGAATAGATTCGCCCGATAACGCGCTTTCATCAAAGCTCGCAAGTGCATCGGTTAATTTACCATCGGAAGGTAGACGAGCCCCAGGAGACACCTCAATCACATCACCAGGTTGCAATTCATTTGCCGAGACCTCGACACGTTCCCCGTTGACAATCTTCGTCGCGGTTTCAGGCACCAATTCCATCAATGCTTGTACACCACTGCGCGCACGTGAGGCCGCAAACGCTTCCAACTGTTCACCAATAAGGAACAGAAGCAGTACCATCGCAGCTTCAACCGTTTCGCCCAAATAGAGCGCCCCTAACGCAGCAACGCTCATCAACGTCTCAATCGCAAATGGGGTACCAGAACGCGCTAAACTGATGGCTTTTTTGCCAATAGGATAAAGGCCTGCAAGACAAGTAATGATAAACATCCACTCACTAACGACTGGCAACGTCGGTTTGATTACGGCGGCTACGGCCATCGCAGACGCAATCGCGATCACTTGAGCATTCTGTTTTAGAACAGACTTCCAGCCTTTCTGAGCAGGTTTTTGAGATGAGTTAGGACTCGCAAAGGTAAAGCCAGTATCAAGAATGGTTTGCTCAACCAGCACTGCTGCACCTGAGCCATCTGTTTTTACAACCAGCTTTTCAGTCGCAAATAGGACTTTCGCTTCAACAACGCCATCAACGCGATTGACAGCAGTTTCGATTTTTTTTGCACAAGATGGGCAATCCATCCCATGAATTTTCCAACTTTGAGTAAAACGAGCCGTTGAGAGCCCGGAGTCACCTTCCTCATCGGCGGGATCAGCGCCACTACTGCAACTGTTAGAGCTACAGCAGTCAGAATCGGTAGACGCCACACTCGCCATTTTGATGGTCGAAATCTTTGGGCTAGAGCATGAGCCTGTTTGAGAAGGGTTTACCGCTACTTTGTCAGAGCGACATGCTTTATGTTTAGTGCACATATGTTTATCTCCATTCACTGTACACTACAAGTCTAAACCTTAGAGTCTACTCCAAGGTCAAACTTTTTCTGCCCTTTCCCGTGATATTTTCGTTGTCGATGACACATCATCAATTAAAACCGCATCGTGGCTACAAAATGGCTGACTATTAACACTAGTGATCGACGGGTCTGACTCAAGCTCTTCTCGGCAGGTGCCTTTCATCAAGTCCGTGATGTGTTTGCGCAGCACGAAAGTCGCTATCAAGCCAAACACCACCGTACCAACAGCTTGACCATACAACACGCCCAAAGCGCCAAACCATAACGCACCGAAGTGAACAAAAGGTAGCGTACCTAATGTCGCTTTACCTAAATTAAGCGCTGTGGAATAAAGAGGTTTACCAAGGTTATTAAACGAGGTATTCGCGACAAACTGAGCGCCGTTAAAGATAAAGCTTATCGCCACGTAGGTACAAAATGCCGCGACAATAATTTGCGCATCGCCTTCTAGACTAAACATATTGATGATCAAATCTTGAGCGAAGTAGAGAATTAAGCAGACGACTAAAGTGTAGACGGTGGTCACAATCAGCGAGTTGTTCAACGTCTCTTTCACGCGGTCGAGCCTTTCTGCACCATAGTTTTGGCCAATGATAGGACCCACTGCGCCAGACAATGCAAAAATCACGGCAAAACAGACCGGGGTAAGTCGCCCGATGACCGCAAAGCCCGCAACGTAGTTTTCACCAAATTGTGCAATCGAAGAGGTGACAATCGCATTCCCGATGGGCGTAGCGATGTTAGTAATGATCGCTGGAATCGCAATCGCGAGAATAATTTTAAGGTTAGTGCGCCACACGGCATAGTTAAAACGCGCAGCCAAGTTATGAACTGTAATCAAAGGGTAAAGAGAAAAGAACAGCACGGTAAATCGTGCGAATACAGATGCAAGGGCCGCCCCTTCCACATTCCAACCGAAACCGAATATAAAGATGGGATCTAAAATGGCGTTAACGATACCACCCGCTAACGTTGCCCACATTGAACGCTTCGCATCGCCTGCAGCCCTAAGCCCTGCCCCTGCGGCCATTGCCACAGCAATCACAGGAGCACTCGGTAAAATGATCCTTAAATACGCCTCTGCTCTTTCAGCGGCAACGCCTTGTGCACCTATAGCCTGTAGTAACTCTGGAATGTACGCAAACATAACCCCGGAGACCACAATACTGATGGCGACCGCAGTAACCATAATGCTGGTACTCAGCTGCCTCGCGTAATCCTCCTGCTGAGCTCCTATGGCTTTCGATACCAAAGCGCCCATAGCAATGGATGTGCCGATTGATATAGACGTAGAGAAGAAGACCAAAGTTCCAGCAAAACCGACCGCTGCCGCAAGCTCAACCTGTCCAAGCATACTGATAAAGAGCATGTCGATAAGGTCAACGACGAACAGAGCCATTAGGCCAACCGAGCCCGCTCCAGACATCACCAAAATATGGCGCATCGTCGAACCTTGAACGAACTTAGCACTTTGGTCGGACATAATTCACTCCATCCGGAAGATAAATAGAGACAAAAAATAAGAGGTGCCTATGCACCTCTTATTGAATAATTATTGTTTACTTTACACCGGATGTTTAAAGCAGTCTTCGATATTTTTACCAATCGCACGTAAAACATCACGACGGGTAATGATACCAACCAACTTACCGGCATCAATCACAGGATAGACCTTGGGCTTTCCTACTTGCATCATCTCTGCCAGCTCAATGATAGAGGTTTCGGATGTCACTGAGAGCACCTCTGGATGCATACAATCTGAAACAATGTGAGTGTCTTGACAGTAATAACTCACCTTAATCAGCTTATCGAGCAGATCCTGACCAGACAAAAATCCAATGACCTGCTTTTGCTCATTGATTACCGGACC
The DNA here is from genome assembly GCF_013114545.1 of Vibrio sp. RE86. Taxonomy (GTDB): domain Bacteria; phylum Pseudomonadota; class Gammaproteobacteria; order Enterobacterales; family Vibrionaceae; genus Vibrio. Next base: position 241,201 of record NZ_VTXI01000004.1, read on the forward strand.
GCCGAGATACTTTGAGTTCATCACTTTATCGAGCGCCGCACTCAGCGACATATCTGGAGTGAAGGTTACTGCCTGCAGTGTCATGTAGTCTTTTACTTTTAATGATTCCATTGGCGTCTCCTTAGCCACGCTACCTATATAGTAATTGTTGTCTAATTTCTTGATTTTACTAAATGGAAATCAACAATTTTTGCAATAGGTGCGCCCTATCACTGTTCAAACACGTTGCCACTAAGGCAAATCGATCGATTGAAATTCTCAACTTTTAAACGCAAATACACCGCTTTTTCGCATGAATAGCCACATTTTGAGATCTGACGGCAGCTATAATCTAAAAGCACTGACTAAACTAATATTAAACGCATCACTTTCTCAGGAGATCCATGACGTGAAATCAACGCTTTCAGCACAGATTGCGAATAATCCAGATATGATGCATGTCGTATTTGAGGCGTTGCCTGAGCCCACATTCCTCATTGATAGAACCGGTACCTATGTGGAGGCTTGGGGTGGGCGCGATACTAAACGTCACCATAACCCTGCGAGTTTAGTTGGACTCAATCAATACCAAGTGCTGCCTGCCGACAAGGCCATTTGGTTTAGCCAGTTGATTGTCGATGTGATCGAGAGTGGCAACGCAACCGAAATAGAATATAGCCTAGATCCTAAAGAGCTATCATGTTTTGACGGCATAGAGGGGCCAACAGAAGAGCAGTATTTCAGTGCTTTAGTCATTCCACTGCCTGACACTTCAATGGTGCTTTGGACAGTGAGAAACATCACCGAATACAAACGCAATTTAGATACCTTAGCAAAGCAGCAACTCAAACTTGAAAAGCTGACTTATATGGATCATTTGACTCAAGTTTATAACCGCTTTGCTTTGGATGCACTGCTTCCTGATGCTATTGAACTGTCGAAGCTAAAGTTGATTGGTTCTGCCATTATGATGATCGATATTGATTGCTTTAAACAGTACAACGATACCTACGGTCACATTCAAGGTGATCACGTTTTAAAGGCACTAGGGATGACCATTCGTGAATGGGCAAGGACGAAAGATCTCTGCTTTCGATACGGCGGGGACGAGTTCTTAATCTATGTTCCCGATGTGAACCGAGAAGAGAGTATCCGCCGCGCAATGCAGCTACAGAAGGATGTCAGAGCGCTCTCTATTCCTCATGCTTCATCGACGGTAGGAGCGCATTTTTCAATAACAATTGGACTTCAACACTATGAACTCGTACCTGACTCACTGAATGCAGAGAGGTTTATATCCATTGCAGATAAAGCGTTGTTCTACGCCAAAAGCCAACAAAGAGGCTCAATCCACCAGCTTACTGAAGGCGAAAAAAACGCCCTGTCATTTGGGCGTTTAGATTAAATATTGACTGGGTTACTTCTGCTGCCAGCGCTGCGCTGCTTTAGCGTCAGAGTCCCTTGAATCAACCCAGCGAGTTGAATCGGTTGTTCGCTCTTTTTTCCAGAATGGAGCCTTGGTTTTGAGGTAATCCATCACAAATTCACACGCTTCAAATGCAGCACCACGATGTGCGCTTGAAACGCCAACGAATACGATTTGATCGCCAATATCAAGGTCACCCACTCGGTGAATCACGCGAATTTTCAGCAAAGGCCAACGCTGCTCTGCTTCATCGCAAATCTCACCTAGCGCTTTTTCTGTCATGCCTGGGTAATGCTCAAGTGACAAGCCTGTTACGTTATCGCCTAAGTTCATATCACGAACTTTACCAACAAACGTTACCACAGCGCCTGCCGAGGTCCCTTCAGCAAGAGCGTCATACTCAGCGCCAACAGAGAAATCTTCAAACTGAACAGCTACACGAGAGTCCATCATTAGCCTCCCGTAACTGGTGGGAAAAAGGCTACCTCATCACCAGATTGAATCGGATGTTCAAGAGGAACGATAGACTGATTCACTGCAGCCAATAACTTCCCTTCTTCAAGAGCCAAATCCCACTTACCTTCTTGAGCGACAAGATGGCAACGAACCGCTTCAACCGTGTCAAATTCGCCATCTAGCTGAAGTTCGTCCACACCGACTAGCTCACGAGTTTGAGCAAAAAAGAGAACTTTAATCATGCATCCACCTTAAAGTGACCGGATTTGCCACCTGTTTTTTCAAGAAGACGCACTTGGCCAATGACCATATCTTTTTGTACCGCTTTACACATATCGTAAATCGTAAGTGCAGCGACAGACGCCGCCGTGAGCGCTTCCATCTCGACGCCCGTCTTGCCCGCTAGTTTGCACACAGATTCGATACGAACCATGTTTTCCGCTTCAATCGCTTCTAGCTGAACTTCCACTTTTGATAGCAATAATGGATGACACAGCGGGATTAAATCCCAAGTTTTCTTAGCTGCTTGAATACCTGCAATACGTGCTGTTGCGAAGACATCACCTTTGTGGTGAGAACCTGAAACGATCAATTGCAAAGTTTCTGGCGCCATGTGAACAAATGCTTCCGCACGCGCTTCACGTACCGTCTCTGCTTTTGCAGACACATCAACCATGTTTGCTTCACCGGAAGCGTTAATATGAGTGAATTCGCTCATCGAAAACTCCCGAGATTAGACTGAAAGGTGAGGCATAAAGTTACATGGGCGGTGACTTGCATCTAGCTGCTGCTTGATGATCTTAGTCCAACCCGTGCGACAAGCGCCCGTAGAGCCTGGCATTGCAAAGATAACTGTGTGGTTTGCAAAGCCTGCAATCGCTCGAGATTGAATGGTTGATGTACCAATCTCTTCGTAAGAAACCATGCGGAACAGCTCACCAAAACCTTCCACTTCTTTGTCGAATAGCGGTTTTAGTGCTTCTGGCGTACTGTCACGAGACGTGAAACCTGTACCACCCGTGATCATGATTGCTTGAACATTTTCATCCGCAATCCACTGTGAAACAATCGCACGAATTTTGTACATATCATCAATAACGATCTGTTTATCAACTACGTTGTGACCCGCTTCTTTAGCATGCTCTGCTAGGTAGCCACCTGATGTATCGTTTTCTTCTGTACGAGTATCTGAAACGGTTAGAACTGCAATGTTAGCTGGTTGGAATTTGCTTTCTGCGTGACCCATTTGTTCACCTATTTTCTCAAAGTAGTATGGTGCTAAGACAATCGCTTAGCTGCCGAAAATTGATTGGTTGAAAAGACTAGCCGCCGATCGATGCTAAATGCGGCGTCATACCTGAATTCCCATCATGGAGGAAATGGCTGACCGATTTAGTTTGCAGCTGTTCTTGAATACGTTCTATTAGCGCGGTCTCTTGCGAATCTTCTTGAAGCAAATCGCGTAACTCAACGCCGTGATCACCAAACAAGCAAAGGTGCAACTTACCCTTCGCAGACACACGAAGTCGGTTGCAGCTCTCACAAAAGTCTTTCTCATAAGGCATGATAAGACCGATTTCGCCTTGGTAATCAGGGTGGACAAAGACTTGCGCTGGACCATCATTCTTATCACGAACTTTTAGTAGCCAACCGTTAGCAATTAGCTGGTTACGAATCGCAACGCCTGAAACATGATGACGTTTAAACAGCTCATCCATTTCGCCCGTTTGCATCAATTCAATGAAACGTAACTGAATAGGACGGTCTTTAATCCAATTTAGAAAGGCAGGTAACTCATGAGCATTGAGGTCTTTCATCAGTACGACGTTAACCTTAACTTGCTCATAACCAACTTCAAATGCACGATCAATGCCCCCCATCACTTGAGTGAATTTATTTTCACCCGTGATCTGGTGGAACATTCTTGGGTCAAGACTATCGACACTCACATTGATATGCGTCAGACCAGCCTCTTTCCAATCCGCCACTTGCTTCTCCATTCGGTAGCCGTTGGTGGTCGTCGCCACTTTACGAATACCGTCGGTTTCAGCCACAGTATGGATAATATCATTGAAGTCTTTACGTAAACTCGGCTCACCACCAGTGATGCGAACTTTGGAAGTACCACAATCTGCAAACGCGCGAACCACACGCTTGATCTCTGGCAGAGATAAAAAAGACGAGTTTTTATGCCCCGAAGGCTTATAGCCATCAGGCAGACAATATGTACACTTGAAGTTACAGACATCTGTAACAGAGAGACGCAAGTAATAAAACTTGCGATGGAATCTATCTTCGAATTGTTGCGCCACGGAACACCTTTCCAAACACGGGAGGCATAATCATTTCCAATTAAGCCCTTGTGACAACATGTCACTGGCTCTACACGCCTATTCATTTGAACTTAGCTTGCAGAGCTCGGAGTTATGGCAACTACCAAATTTATGCGGTAGTAGCTAGCCTATAAAATACTTAATATTTGTGTGTGTTTCTACCCTAAGAACGAAAAAATCCTGCTTAGAGCTCACTTTACCTATTCTTGAGTATGGAATATTAATGCAATACTCTAAATTGTAGTTGGTTATAAATAGAATAGAAAATTAGCATGACAATTTACGCTAACAATAAGATCGTCGCGGTTGGTGGTGGTCATGGCCTTGGCCGAATGCTTGCTGCCCTAAAAGATTTTGGATCCAATGCAACAGGCATTGTTGCCACAACAGACAACGGTGGTTCAACGGGACGCATTAGACACTGCCAAGGCGGTATCGCATGGGGGGATACCCGTAACTGTATCAATCAGTTAATTACCGACCCTTCTATCAGCTCAATGATGTTTGAATATCGTTTTAAAGGCGCTGGCGAACTGGATGGGCATAACCTAGGCAATTTGATGCTAACCGCATTAGACAACCTCTCAGTCCGCCCTCTGGAGGCGACCAACCTAATCCGCAATATGCTCAAGGTTGAAGTAAACATCATCCCGATGTCTGAACACCCTTCAGATTTAAAAGCACTTGCCTCTGATGGTCGCTGGGTAACCGGAGAAACCAGTGTCGATGAAATGCCCGATACCTTACTTAGGTTAGATCTTGAACCAGAAGTACCAGCAACCAAAGAAGGCGTTATGGCGCTAGAACAAGCAGACGTCATTATTCTTGGTCCAGGCAGTTTCTTGACCAGTATTATGCCGCCATTGTTGTTACCAGAAGTGGGGCGCGCCATTGCAAGCAACATAAAAGCAAAATTGATCTTTGTTGAGAACTTGTCGCCTGAGTATGGGCCTGCAGGCAAGATGACACTGAAAGAAAAGCTTGAGTGGTGTGAACGTTCTTGTCGTGGAAGAAAAATAGATGTGGTGCTTGGGGAAGAGCCTCACCCAGAGCTTTCAGATTGGAATTGCGTCACGGTACCGCTTGCATCGCCCAATCGCGACTGGCGTCACGACCGTTCTAAACTTCAACAAGCGGTAGAGTCGTTACTTAAAGACGCTTAAACACTACCCGACTAATGCTTGGTATCTCTGATGAGTTTGTTCGAGTAGAGATACCATCTTGGCGACTTCTTCCGCTACCACGAACTGTGTGCCTAACTTGGCCATTGAGTCGACGTCAATAGAGTGTGCACACAGAGCCTCGGCGCCAAAGCTCGCCGCACTGCTTTTCAGAGCATGACAAATCTCTCGTAAATAACTGTCTAGCTCGTCACCCTGCAAGTGATTAAGTTGCCCAATGTACGTGTCCAGTTCACCTAAAAAAATCCCCAGTAAGACCGGTACGTTTTCAGCACCAATCTCTTGAGAAAGCCTGTCGATTTTATTCTGGTTTAAAATGTCCACTATTGCGCTTCCTTTGCGTTCCATGCTTGTAGTTTGCGATAAATTGTCGATGGACTGACATCTAGATAGCCCGCCGCTTTTGGTATGTTTCCGTCACACGCCTTAATTGCCTGCTCGATGGCATTTTTTTCTGTCAGCCACAACGGGAAAATATCCTGAACGGAGACAGAATCGGTTTGTGGTAAAACGACGCGAATCTCATTCTTCGTTGGCTGGTTGAGTGGCGGAGGTAGCATAGGTAAATCAATCTCACGCCCGTTATTCAACACCACCACATTTCTGAGCACGTTTTGCAATTGGCGAACATTACCTGGCCACTCATAACGAGAGAAGCGCTCAACGACTTCTGGAGCCAAGCGGACAAAATCTTTGCCTTCTTCTTTCGACATGTAACCAAGCAAGGAGTATGCAATCTCTATAATGTCGTCACCGCGTTCTCTCAGTGGCGGAAGATGCAATGGGATCACGTACAGACGATAGTATAGGTCTTCCCTAAAGCGTCCTTCCTCAACCTCTTTCCAAGGATCTCGGTTGGTTGCACACACAAAACGCACGTCAACGTTCTTCATTTTTGACGAACCAACCTTCTGGAACGTACCTGTTTGAATGAATCGCAATAACTTCGTTTGCAATTCTAGATCCATTTCGCACAGTTCATCGAGAAATAGTGTTCCGCCATCGGCCAACTCTGCAGCACCTTGTCGATCGGTTGCTGCGCCAGTAAATGCGCCTTTTACATGCCCAAACAGTTCACTTTCAATCAAATCTTTTGGAATAGCGGCACAGTTAATCGCAATGAAAGGTTTATCACCTCGTTTGCTGGTGGCGTGAATCGCTTCCGCACACACTTCTTTACCGGTACCACTCTCTCCGGTAATGAAGATACTCGCTTTACTGGCTGCTGCTGAGTCAATGGTTCGATAGACGGCTTGCATCGTCTGACTACTGCCAATAAACCCTTGGTAACCATGACTGCCTGAACTACCGCCATCATTCTTGAGCTTAGTGGCTTTGCGCAGCGCATTATTCACCGTGACACGCAGTCGATCCGCTTCACAAGGTTTGATTAAAAAGTCTTGAGCTCCATGACGCATCGCTTCGACGGCGGTATCAATCGAACCATGCGCAGTCATAAAGATTACAGGGACATCAGGATTTTTCTCTTTAACCGCATAAAGCACATCCATGCCCGTCATATCGGGTAGACGTAAATCGAGCAGGATGAGATCAGGGGTTCGAAAGTTAAGACTGTCAATCGCATCTCGCCCGGTTCCGACGATATTGATGTCGATTTGCAGAGGCGTCAGGTAAGAACGATACAGCGCCGCAACCGATGCTGTGTCTTCTACCATCAGAAGGTATTTTGAGTTTTGTGTTTGCGTATTTTGTTGCATAGCCTAGCCAAGGTCTTCTTTGCATTTTGTATAAATGATTGCATTGCGCTTTGCATTATGCAAATTAAAAGCGCATAAGACCGTCAATATGGTGATCATAGACTCATTTTCACCATCAATAATTTGGCACGCTATCTGCTATATCCTTTATGACCCTCATGGGTCACCTAGCCAACTGACGTTGTTAGTGAACTTAGTATTCACAAATAACAGCCAATAGAACACTCTTTCTATTGGCTATTTTTTTGCCTAAAAATCACCTATCTAACTGTTGGCGATAAACCGCTGACGTAACTTGTCAATTTGATCGCGTTTTTCCGCCGCCAGTTCAAACTCAAGATCTTGAGCATGCTGATACATTTGAGCTTCCAACTTACTGATCTCTTTCTCAAGCTGTTGAGGCGTCATTACATCATACTCTTGAGATGGTTCAGCAACCTTAGATAATGGTACTGCTTTGCTAGTACGCTGTTTCTTGCTCTTAGTAATATCACCAAGCTCCATAATATCTTTAATATTACGTTTCAGCGCCTGAGGCTCGATCCCCATCTTGGCATTATACTCTTGCTGCTTTTCGCGGCGACGGTTGGTTTCTCCCATCGCTTTTTCCATCGATTTGGTGATTCGATCTGCGTAAAGAATAGCCTTACCTTGGATATTACGCGCTGCACGACCAATAGTCTGAATCAGTGAACGCTCTGAACGTAAGAAACCCTCTTTGTCCGCATCAAGAATCGCCACCAACGAGACTTCTGGCATGTCTAAGCCTTCTCGCAACAAGTTGATGCCGACTAGCACATCAAACTCACCTAGTCGTAAGTCACGGATAATTTCGACACGCTCAACCGTATCAATATCCGAGTGTAAATAACGTACTTTGACATCATGCTCGGTCAAATATTCAGTTAGATCTTCAGCCATGCGTTTGGTCAATGTTGTCACAAGCACACGTTCATCCTTCACCGAGCGAATGCGAATTTCAGATAACAGGTCATCAACTTGAGTCGCAACAGGACGTACTTCGAGTTCTGGATCAAGCAAACCTGTTGGGCGAACGACTTGGTCTGCGATCTCCCCATCGGATTTTTCTATCTCGTAATTGCCCGGTGTCGCCGAAACGAAAATGGTTTGAGGGGCGATCGACTCAAATTCCTCAAACTTCATCGGACGGTTGTCTAGAGCTGATGGCAAGCGAAAGCCAAATTCCACTAGAGTCTCTTTACGTGAACGGTCACCTTTATACATCGCGCCAATTTGCGGCACAGTAACGTGGGACTCATCTATGATCAGCAGACCATCGCGAGGAAGGTAATCAAACAGAGTTGGAGGCGGCTCACCCTCGCTGCGCCCACTGAGGTAACGCGAGTAGTTTTCGATCCCCGAACAAAAACCAAGTTCGGTCATCATCTCAATATCAAATTGGGTCCGTTGAGAAATTCGCTGCTCTTCAAGCAACTTATTATTATCGAGAAGGTACTTCTTGCGCCCCTCTAGCTCGACTTTGATCTTTTCAATCGCATCAAGAATTCGATCGCGAGGCGTGACATAGTGCGTTTTTGGGTAAACAGTGTAACGGGCTAAATCACGCTGCTTCACCACACCTGTGAGAGGATCGAATATGCTAATGCAGTCAATCTCATCATCAAACATCTCGATACGAACCGCATCTTGCTCAGATTCCGCAGGGAAGATATCAATCACTTCACCTCGAACACGGAACTGACCACGTTCGAACGCGACGTCATTACGGCTATACTGCAGCTCAGCAAGGCGACGCAGAATATCGCGCTGATCCATAACATCACCACGACGAATGTGCAGCATCATTTGCAAATAAGACTCTGGGTCACCCAGACCATAAATAGCAGACACAGAGGCAACGATAATGGCATCTTTACGTTCTAGTAGTGCCTTGGTTGCTGACAGGCGCATCTGTTCAATGTGGGCATTGACCGATGCATCTTTCTCGATGAATGTATCGGTTGTCGGTACATACGCTTCAGGTTGGTAATAGTCATAGTAGGAAACGAAGTACTCGACAGCATTGTTCGGGAAGAATGATTTCATCTCACCATACAGCTGAGCCGCTAGCGTTTTGTTCGGCGCTAATAAAATCGCTGGACGTTGAGCACTGGCAATGACGTTGGCTAAGGTGAAGGTTTTACCCGATCCAGTCACACCAAGTAGAGTTTGATGAGCGAGGCCTGAATCCAAGCCTTCCAGTAATTGATTAATCGCGGTAGGTTGATCGCCTGATGGCTTATAGTCAGAGACCAAATCGAAGACTTTGCTCATGTGTCATCTCTATTTGATGGTGAAGAATGAATGCTATTGTGTCTGTATATATATACAGACACAAGAGTAAGCTGAGAAATTAATCGCTGTTTTTCAGAAACACTTGTTTAGTCTCTGGATCATTGCAAACGAACCTGATATTATTCTTCGCCCCGTCGGTGTACCTCACCAAAAAATCAAAAATTCCACACACAACTTATTCACATTTCTTTGTAAATAAAGTTATTAATCCACAGCCTAGACTAAAATCGCCAACCATTTAAGAATGCAGTAAAACCTCTTTTGTTCCTTGATATATAAGTAAAACATCATCATTTCCGCTCAATAGACCACGCTTATTTTTTAAGCTAAGTTTACATAATTCTGACTTACTCAAATTTAACACACACAGTTATCCACAATTTTGGTGGATAAGTAAATATAGCCCTTACCAGACAAGGGATACAGAAAAGTAAAGACAAAATTCTAGAAAAAACTTAGCTATTTTCGCTTGTTGGCTGTTGACAGAATTGTAGGCCGTCGATAATATCCGACTCGCTTTCATGCAATTCCTCCTTAGCTCAGTTGGTAGAGCGACGGACTGTTAATCCGCAGGTCGCTGGTTCGAGCCCAGCAGGAGGAGCCAAATTCAGAAAAAGCCGTGTCATCAGACGCGGCTTTTTCGTATCTGCTGTTTCTGGTTTACACCAAACCAATGGCCAACTATTCAGCTCGCGAACGATAGCTCATCGAATTCCTTCATCTCACCGTATTTATTCAACTTTTTTGAGACAATCTCGTATAATTTTTATTCAACAATATAAAACCTTATCTTTCCTTGGTTGTTATTGAACAAGCAAAGCAGGATAATGGCGGGATCGGAATTTCTTAAATAAATAACTATGACCGAATATTTTTTGTTGTTGGTCGGCACTGTGCTGGTCAACAACTTTGTACTGGTGAAGTTCTTGGGCTTATGTCCATTTATGGGGGTTTCTAAGAAACTAGAAACTGCAATTGGAATGGGGTTAGCGACGACGTTCGTTTTGACTCTAGCTTCCGTGTGCGCGTACCTCGTTGAAAGCTATATTCTTGACCCACTTAATCTCCAATATCTGCGTACCATGAGCTTTATTTTGGTGATCGCTGTGGTGGTTCAGTTTACTGAGATGGTCGTTCACAAAACGAGCCCGACACTCTACCGACTGCTTGGTATTTTCCTGCCGCTTATCACTACCAACTGTGCGGTACTCGGTGTCGCCTTACTGAACATTAATGAAAACCACAATTTCATCGAATCCATCATCTATGGTTTCGGGGCTGCTGTCGGTTTCTCATTGGTGCTTATTCTGTTCGCATCAATGCGTGAACGAATTGCGGCTGCTGATGTTCCTTCGCCTTTTAAAGGGGCGTCTATTGCCATGATCACCGCAGGACTAATGTCTCTTGCCTTTATGGGCTTTACTGGTTTGGTGAAGTTGTAATGAGTTCAATAGTAATCGCAATTATCGCTATCGCCGTACTTGCTGCGATTTTTGGTGCCGTTCTTGGCTTCGCTTCGATTCGTTTTAAAGTCGAAGGTGACCCGATCGTTGAGCAAATCGATAGCATTCTTCCGCAGACTCAATGTGGCCAATGTGGTTACCCTGGTTGTCGCCCTTACGCTGAAGCGATTGCCAACGGAGATGAAATCAACAAGTGTCCTCCTGGTGGCCAAGCGACAATCGAGAAGTTAGCTGACCTGATGGGAGTCGAAGCAACAGACTCGGCACACGACCTTGATAATGCAGTTAAAACGGTCGCGTTTATCCATGAAGATATGTGTATCGGCTGTACAAAGTGTATTCAAGCATGCCCTGTTGATGCCATTGTTGGCGGAACGAAAGCTCTCCACACCGTCATTAAGGACGAATGTACTGGTTGCGACTTATGTGTCGCTCCTTGCCCGACGGATTGTATTGAAATGATCCCTGTAGAAACGACTACAGCGAGTTGGAAATGGAAAATGGACGCCATTCCTGTTGTTGATGTTACCGACGCTGCTGTTGCGCAGAAAAGCGGGAGTTAAGGACTGGTATGTTGTCATTAATCGAACAAATTAAATCTGGTTCACTTTGGACTTTCCCAGGGGGCGTTCACCCTGCGGAGAACAAAACTCAGTCTGTCAAAAATACATTGAGCCGTGCCCAAATACCCGCTGAAATCATCCTGCCAGTAAAACAACACATTGGTAAGCCAGGAATGCTTACTGTCGAGATCGGTGACCATGTCTTAAAAGGACAGGCATTAACTAAGTACGACACAAGTTTTATGCTGCCGGTACATGCACCAACATCTGGCCGTATTACCGCTATTGAACCAAGAACCACCGCACACCCGTCTGGATTAAGCGAACTCTGCATCGTAATTGAACCAGACCATGCCGATACTTGGATTGAGCGTGACGCTTGGGCTGATTTTACCCTACGTACTCCTGATGAATTGATCGAAAAAATCCGCCAAGCGGGCGTGTCAGGTATGGGTGGTGCGGGATTCCCAACAGCTAAAAAGATTCAATCCGGTTTGGCTCGTACAGAGATCCTTATTATCAACGCAGCCGAATGCGAACCGTATATTACCGCTGATGATACGTTAATGCGTGAGCATGCAAATGAGATCATCAAAGGGATCGAGATTGTTGAACACATCCTCAAACCCAAGCTGACCGTTATTGGTATTGAAGATAACAAACCTGAAGCAGTCAAAGCACTTCAGCAAGCCGCTGAACATAAAGACATTGTCATTCGCGTGATTCCGACTAAATATCCGTCGGGCGGCGAAAAGCAGCTCATCAAGATTCTAACCAATAAAGAAGTCCCTAACGGTGGTATTCCGGCCGACATTGGCATTCTGGTACAGAACGTTGGTTCACTACACGCCATCAAACGTGCAGTGGTTGACGGCGAAGCCTTAGTCGATCGAGTGGTCACTTTAACAGGTGACACATTTAAGCAGCCGCGTAATGTGTGGGCGTTATTAGGTACGCCCGTTCAAGCCTTATTGGATGAGTTTGGCTACAAAGCAGATAAAAAAGTGCCGCGCCTAATTATGGGTGGCCCGATGATGGGGTTCACCCTTCCCCACTCTGCAGTGCCGATCACTAAGACCTCTAACTGTATTTTGGCTCCGACTCGTAAAGAGATTTCACCAAATAAATACGAAATGGCATGTATTCGATGTGGCCAATGTGCCGAAGCCTGCCCTGCATCTTTACTACCTCAACAGCTTTTTTGGCACTCTAAAGCTGAAGAGTTGGATAAATGTGAAGAGCTCAATATCAAAGATTGTATAGAGTGTGGCGCTTGTGCGTATGTCTGCCCGAGTGAAATCCCTCTGGTTCAGTATTATCGCCAAGCTAAGGCCGAAATTCGAACTCGCAAAGAAGAAGCGGAAGCCGCAGAACGCGCGAAGCTTCGTTTTGAAGAGAAAAAGGCCCGTCTCGAAAGAGATAAAGCAGCTCGAGAAAATCGCTTCAAAAAAGCCGCAGACGATCGTCGTAAAGATATGAAGAAGTCTGGTGGCGATGATGCGATTGCCGCTGCTATTGCTCGAGTAAAAGCACAAAAAGCACAAGAGAAATCTGAAGAGCCTACTGTGAAACCTGCGGTTGCTGCAGCCATTGCTAAAGCAAAAGCTAAGCAAGCTGCTGCGATGCAAAGTGGGCAATCTGAGCCAGACAACACCGAAATGGCGAAGCTACGCGAAGAGCGTAAACGCCAAGCTCGTGAGCGTAAGGCTGAGAAAACACAAAGCGTTGAACAAGACTCATCAACTGGCAGTAAGAAAGATGCCGTTGCTGCAGCGATTGCTCGTGCGAAAGCGAAAAAAGCTCAGCAAGCCGAAAACGCGCAAGAGAGCTCTCCAGCGACTGACAAAAAAGCCGCAGTTGCCGCTGCCATTGCTCGCGCAAAAGCCAAGAAAGCGGAGCAATCTAATGAAGGCACGCTAGACGCCCAAATTTCTGAATCAGATTCCAAAAAAGCCGCTGTTAGTGCTGCTATTGAACGTGCAAAAGCTCGCAAAGCTGCGCAAGAAGCCAAGGCGAATCAAGTTGATGAATCGATAGACGAAGAGACTGTAGAACAGCAACCGGCTGAAGATCCGAAGAAAGCTGCAGTTGCCGCTGCTATTGCACGCGCTAAAGCTCGTAAAGCTAAACAAGAAGGCAAAGCGAATCCAGTTGATGAATCAATAGACGAAGAGACTGTAGATCAGCAACCGGCTGAAGATCCGAAGAAAGCTGCAGTTGCAGCAGCTATCGCCCGCGCTAAAGCTCGTAAAGCTGAACAAGAAACCAAAGCGAATCCAGTTGACGAATCGACAGACCAAGAACCTGTAGCGCAGCAGCCGGTTGAAGATCCGAAGAAAGCTGCAGTAGCAGCAGCTATCGCCCGCGCTAAAGCTCGTAAAGCGGAGCAAGAAGCCAAAGCGAATCCAGTTGATCAATCGACAGACGAAAAGCCTGTAGAGCAGCAACCGGCTGAAGATCCGAAGAAAGCCGCAGTCGCCGCTGCTATCGCCCGCGCTAAAGCTCGCAAAGCTGAGCAAGAAGCCAAAGCGAATCCAGTTGACGAATCGACAGACCAAGAGCCTGTGGAGCAGCAACTGGCTGAAGATCCGAAGAAAGCCGCAGTCGCAGCAGCTATTGCCCGCGCTAAAGCTCGCAAAGCTGAGCAAGAAGCCAAAGCGAATCCAGTTGATAAATCGGCAGACGAAAAGACTGTAGACCAGCAAACGGCTGAAGATCCGAAGAAAGCCGCTGTTGCCGCTGCTATCGCACGTGCGAAAGCAAGAAAAGCAAAGCAAGAACAACAAAAACAATTTGAGGAGAAAGAGTAGTGGCCTTCTTTATTGCCAGCTCACCCCATGCGCATAGCCGCAAAAGCACTCCTGACCTAATGAAATGGGTAGCGCTGTGTGCGTTGCCAGGATTGGCAGCTCAAACCTACTTCTTTGGCTGGGGAACAATCATCCAGCTCGTATTGGCGCTTGTTATCGGGCTTAGCCTTGAAGCTTTAGTCATGCTTGCGAGAAAACGTCATCCAATGTCAGCACTGCGCGATAACAGTGCTCTCGTTACAGCTTGGTTGCTTGCAGTTGCCATTCCACCACTTTCTCCGTGGTGGGTGATCACTATTGGTCTTATTTTTGCCATTGTCATTGCTAAGCATTTATATGGTGGCATCGGGCAAAACTTATTTAACCCAGCAATGGTTGCTTACGTTGTTTTGCTTATCTCTTTCCCTGTGCAGATGACAAGTTGGATCTCTCCACAAGAGTTGCAAACGACAACAGTGTCGAGTGGCGATGCATTCTCTTTGATCTTTACAGGGTTTAACCTTGAAGGCTTATCGCTACAGCAAATTCGCACGGGTATCGATGGGATCACCATGGCGACCCCTCTCGATGCCTTTAAAACCGCATTAACAACAGGAAGCACCGCAAGCGAGGCTCTCGCACAGCCACAATTTGGCGGCTTAGCGGGTATCGGTTGGGAGTGGGTCAACTTAGCTTACCTAGCTGGCGGCCTCGTCCTTATCAAAATGCGTGTGATTCAATGGTACATACCAGTAAGTTTCCTTGTCGCACTGACAGTGATCAGTAGCCTATTTATGCTTGTTGCCCCTGGTACAACGGCATCACCACTGGTTCACCTACTCTCTGGGGCAACGATGATTGGTGCATTCTTTATCGCTACAGACCCTGTTTCAGCGTCGACTACCGTTAAAGGAAGAGTGATCTTTGGTGCATTTTTAGGTGTCATGGTGTTTATCATTCGTAGCTGGGGCGGTTTCCCAGATGGTGTCGCATTCGCTGTTCTGCTTGGCAATATGTGCGTGCCACTCATTGATTACTACACCAAACCAAGAACATACGGTCACTAAGGTAAAACTATGTTAAACGCTATTCGAAAAAATGGTGCTGTGCTGGCTCTGTTTGCCTGTGCGTCGACCGGTGTCGTTGCCCTGACTAACTACCTAACCCAAGACCGTATTCAGCAACAAGAACAGAAACAGCTATTGTCCGTACTAAACCAAGTCATTCCTCATGAGCTGCATGATAATGACCTGTACCAAGCGTGTACTTTAGTGTCGGACCCACGACTAGGTGCCGATCAGACCATGCCAGTCTATATGGCAACGATCAACGGCAAGCCTTCCGCAATGGCGATTGAGGCAATTGCACCGGACGGCTATAACGGCGCGATTAAGATTATTGTGGGTATCGAGCAAGATGGCACTGTTTCTGGTACACGTATTCTCAGCCATCAGGAAACCCCTGGGTTAGGCGACAAGATTGATTTGCGAATCACCGATTGGATCCTAAGCTTCAATGGAAAATCGCTTACCGAGACTAACCAAGGTGATTGGCGAGTACGCAAAGATGGTGGTCAATTTGATCAGTTTACTGGTGCAACCATTACTCCAAGGGCGGTAGTAAAAGCAGTTAAGAACACCGTGACATTTGTTAACGAAAACCGCGACCAGATCTTGGCTCAACCACTAAACTGTGGAGGCAATCATGAGTGATCATAAAACACTAATTAAAAATGGCCTATGGGATAACAACCCAGCGTTAGTGCAACTATTAGGTCTGTGCCCTCTTCTCGCTGTCTCATCGACGGTAACGAATGCGTTAGGCTTAGGTATTGCAACATTGCTGGTGCTTGTCGGTTCTAATGTGACGGTATCTTTAGTTCGTGATTACGTGCCTAAAGAAGTTCGTATCCCTGTCTTCGTTATGATCATTGCGGCATTGGTAACCTGTGTTCAGTTGCTAATGAATGCCTACGCTTATGGTCTTTACCTGTCACTAGGTATCTTTATTCCTCTTATCGTGACCAACTGTATCATCATCGGTCGCGCTGAGGCGTTTGCTTCAAAGAATGATCTCCTTCCTTCAGCTCAAGATGGCTTTTGGATGGGACTCGGTATGACAAGCGTGCTCGTTGTACTCGGTGCAATGCGTGAGTTAATCGGCAATGGCACCCTGTTTGATGGTGCTGATCTACTGCTTGGTGAATGGGCGACGTCATTACGAATCGAGGTATTCCAATTCGATAACAGTTTCTTACTCGCCTTGCTACCACCAGGGGCATTTATCGGCGTAGGACTGCTGATTGCGTTTAAGAACGTCATCGATAAGCAGCTTGAAGCACGCCAGCCAAAACAAGAAAAGCAGGCCATTGAGCGTGCACGCGTAACAAATCAATAATAAAGATCAGGCACTCGATGCACTGGTTGTAAAACACTGGAAAGCAGCATCAAATGAACAAAGATAAGCGAAAATTAATATTGGAACGCTTGAGGGATGACAATCCAAACCCTCAAACTGAGCTTAACTGGAATACACCTTTCGAACTCTTGATTGCTGTACTTCTTTCCGCTCAAGCGACCGACGTTAGCGTGAACAAGGCCACCGATAAACTTTACCCTGTCGCTAACACACCTCAAGGCTTGTTTGACTTGGGCGTTGATGGCGTCAAAGAGTATATCAAGACAATTGGTCTTTTTAACTCTAAAGCCGAAAACGTCATTAAGACCTGTAAGATTTTATTAGAACAACACAACGGTGAAGTGCCAGAAAATCGCGAAGCGCTAGAAGCCTTACCTGGTGTTGGGCGAAAAACAGCGAATGTCGTGCTCAATACGGCTTTTGGTTGGCCGACGATTGCCGTCGATACGCACATTTATCGTGTATCTAATCGCACCAAATTTGCGATGGGTAAGAACGTTGATCAGGTCGAAGAAAAGTTGCTTAAAGTCGTTCCAAAAGAGTTTAAGCTTGATGTCCACCACTGGTTGATTCTCCACGGTCGTTACACCTGTGTTGCCCGTAAGCCTCGTTGTGGTAGCTGCATCATCGAAGACCTTTGCGAATTTAAAGAAAAAGTTTATCCAGAAGATTAGGGGAAAGAGACAATGTCAAACGGACGTATTCTTCACACTATGCTGCGCGTAGGTGACTTAGACAAATCTATCAAATTCTATACTGATGTAATGGGCATGCAGCTACTGCGTACCAACGAAAACAAAGAGTATGAGTACACGCTTGCCTTTCTTGGTTATGGTGACGAGTCTCAAGGTGCCGTTATCGAACTGACCTACAACTGGGGCAAATCTGAGTACGATATGGGTACGGCCTTTGGTCATATTGCCATTGGCGTTGACGATATTTACTCTACCTGTGATGCGATCAAAGCTGCTGGTGGCAATGTGACTCGCGAGCCAGGCCCAGTAAAAGGTGGCTCAACTCATATTGCATTCGTTAAAGACCCTGACGGCTATATGGTTGAACTAATTCAAAATAAACAAGCTTCTGCAGGTTTAGAAGGCTAAACCTTCTTGATTCATTGCAAAAATAGGACAACATCACGTTGTCCTATTTTTTTGACTTTACTTGATAATAATTATCATTTAATCTTCAACTATTCGCAGTTAGGAGAACGGAACAATGGGAATCGCTGAATGGGAGAAACATACTCTACTCGCTGATATGGCAATGAAAGATGACGATCATCTACGTGGTATCTTACATTACCAACAAGCCTTAACGCTGAGTGAAAGAATTGGGGATGAAAACGAAGTCGACGTTGAAGACCGACTGATGATTTCCGTTATCTCCTGCCACAACATGGCCATGTTCTGGCGTAATATTGGCGACATAAAATACGAACTAAAATACCTTCAGCTTGCCTCAGAAAAAGTCCTGACTCTTGTCCCTCAGTGCCCTAACAGTGAGTGTGATGCCTTTATTGATTCGATGGGGTGTTGTAAAAAAGCACTGATTGAGTTTATGAAAAGACACCCTAACCCCAAAATTGCTCAGTTAGTGCAAGACATCGACACAGCCACTAACTGTAATCTGATTGCTAAATTCCGTTTAAACTAGAGACTAAAATCTTCAGCACGCACCAAACGGAAACTAAAAAGGCCAGTCAAACTGGCCTTTCTCTATTTCTATTACTTCAAGTTCAACTAAACTTGGGTACGTCCTAGCGAAATCACCACACGACGGTTTCTGTCTTTACCGATTGGCGAAGCATTATCATCAACCGGACGGCGCTTACCGTAACCTTGTACCCGAATACGATCACTCGGTAACCCTAACGATTTAAAGTACTCTTGCAACACTTCGGCTCTTCGTTCAGACAAACTTTGACTCGCACTCTTACTATCTTCGGCATCGGTGTAGGTCGAAACTAAAACAAGGTCAATATCTTGGTTATGTCTAATGTACTCAGCAATCTGCGCCAAACGCTTTTGTGATTGCTTGTTAAGCTCAACACTGGTGCGATCGTAATGCAGGATGGTAAAGGCGATATCTTCAAAGCTGTACGGAAGAAGGTTGGCGATACAGTCACTGAAAACATTATAAGATTGTTGGAATAGAACCGACGAAAGTGCCACTTCAACACGCTGGTCACGGCTTTGCCACTCTTGGTAACTAAACGTCGGGTAACGCCCTTTCTCTAACTCGCTAAGTATGCTCCAAGCGGTTTGCCCACCGACATAGCCATCAAATTGTTGGAAAAAACGCAAGTTGGTAATACGATCTGCCCCCTCGCCTGGTCTCCAAACTGGCGGCATCGACGTTAGACTCACATCTCGGGTTTGGCCCATTGGTCGTTTCATCTTTAGCTCTAAATCAAGATTAATTTTCTTACTCGCATAAGACGAAAAAACCGCATCGCCAAAGTTAGGGATAGGGTGGACTAAACGACACTCCAATGGTGTATTGGCAACCATTTGCCACGTCGACTGTTGAGGCGTTGCAACATAGTGCTTATCTAACGCTAGCGCTGACGGTGCTAAGGTTATCAAAGACATAGCTAGGCTGGTTGCAAACAACTTCTTCATACAAACTTCTTCTCTTTATTGGGCTAAATCCGTACCGACTTGCCACTTAAAAACTCTCGATATTGTTAATGCAAAAAGCTAGCCAGAACATTTGTATAGTACAAATCACCACTGTTTCTTTTTCAATCAGCATTTACGGTTTTTCTTCCGTCTAGAATCTGCAATAATGCCACCCCTGTCACATTATATGAAGTACACATGACTATAGAAAACGAAGCATTGACGCTAAAAAAACGATTTCGTGGCTACTTTCCTGTCGTTATTGACGTCGAAACAGCAGGCTTTAATGCCAAGACTGATGCCCTACTTGAAATCTGCGCTGTGACCTTAAAAATGGATGAAAACGGCGATCTTGTTCCTGCGTCAACGATTCATTTTCATGTGGAACCTTTTGAAGGGGCAAACCTAGAAAAAGAAGCTCTAGAGTTTAACGGCATCCGTGACCCGTTTAGCCCTTTACGTGGCGCGATTCCAGAATCTGAAGCGCTTAAAGAGATCTACAAGCTAGTCAGAAAAGAACAAAAAGCCGCTGATTGTAGCCGTGCCATTATGGTCGCACACAATGCTACATTCGATCACAGCTTCGTCATGGAAGCGAGTGAACGCAGCAAGCTTAAACGAGTCCCATTCCATCCTTTTGCAACCTTTGATACCGCTACATTAAGTGGTTTGGCTTATGGTCAAACTGTACTAGCGAAAGCATGTCGAACCGCAGGGATGGAGTTTGACAATAAAGAGGCCCACTCTGCCTTATACGATACTCAAAAAACGGCAGAGCTCTTTTGCGGGATCGTCAACAAGTGGAAAGCTCTAGGTGGCTGGCCGGTTGTTGAGCAAGATTCCGAACAATCAAAATAAAAACGTAAACACAACACACGAGTAAATTATGAACCCTGTTGTCATTTCTGTATGTATCATGCTTGCCTTAGCACTGATGCGTGTGAATGTCGTCGTTGCACTGACATTCAGCGCGGTCGTTGGTGGTCTGGTTTCCGGCATGGAACTCAATGAAGCTATCTCCGCATTTGAAAGCGGACTAGGCGGCGGCGCCACTATCGCGCTAAGTTACGCCATGTTAGGTACGTTTGCCGTAGCGATTTCTCGCTCAGGTATTACTGACCTGCTAGCCAATAGCGTAATCAAACGCATTCATGGTAAAGAGAACGCTTCAGCATCGACTGGCCTTAAATACGCTGTTCTTGTTGCATTGGTCTTAGTGACTATGTCTTCACAAAACGTCATTCCAGTCCACATCGCCTTTATTCCAATTCTTATTCCACCTCTATTAGGCGTATTCGCAAAACTAAATTTAGACCGTCGCATGATCGCTTGTGTTCTAACATTTGGTCTAGTGACACCTTACATGGTTTTACCAATCGGTTTTGGTGGCATTTTCTTAAACAATATCCTGCTGAAAAATCTGCACGATAACGGTCTAGAGAATGTGGTTGCGAGCCAAGTACCAATGGCAATGCTACTGCCTGCTGCGGGTATGATTTTTGGTCTACTTACCGCGATTTTCTTTAGTTACCGTAAGCCTCGCCAATACAAAGAGACAGCTCTAACGTCCGTTGATAACGGCCCGACTGAAATCAATAAGAAGAACGTTCTTGTTGCGGCAGTTGGTATCGTGGCAGCTCTGAGCGTTCAGCTTGCGACTGGTTCCATGATCATTGGTGGTCTAGCAGGCTTTATGGTGTTCACATTCGGTGGTGTGATCGCTTGGAAAGAGACACATGATGTCTTCACTAAAGGCGTTCACATGATGGCAATGATTGGCTTCATCATGATTGCAGCGGCAGGTTTTGCAGCGGTAATGAAGCAGACTGGCGGTGTTGAATCACTGGTTGAAGCGCTATCAACCAGTATTGGTGACAACAAACCGCTTGCAGCACTACTTATGCTGATTGTTGGTCTTCTTGTGACAATGGGTATCGGTTCTTCATTCTCGACGATTCCTATCCTTGCAACGATTTACGTTCCTCTAGCCGCGGCATTTGGCTTCTCACCAATGGCAACGATTGCCCTTGTAGGTACAGCTGCTGCGTTGGGTGATGCAGGCTCACCAGCGTCGGATTCAACTTTGGGTCCAACATCTGGCTTGAATGCCGATGGCCAACATGAGCATATTTGGGAAACTGTCGTACCGACCTTTATTCACTACAACATCCCTCTGATCGCCTTTGGTTGGGTTGCGGCAATGGTGCTGTAACTATCCAAGTTAGTCAGCGCTTCATTCGCTGGCTTCAAGCATAAAAAAAGCTGACACCCAAGTGTCTAATGCTTGTAAGTTAAGAAGCATTTAATACCTTTTTGAAGGCCTAGTCGCGTAGCGACTGGGCCTTCTTTTTACCGCTCGTGGATAACTTCTATCCCGCCTT
>NZ_VTXI01000031.1 GCF_013114545.1 Vibrio sp. RE86
TCTTAGAAACATAAAAAATCCGAGTGCATGGAATACACTCGGATTTTGACACCTTGGAAGGATCGTTCAACCGATCATTTAACCCTTAACTGATCGGCATTAGACACCCAAGTGTCAGCTTTTTTTATTTCTATCGATATAAACGTGATGCTATTTGGCTTTCTTATCTACAATCGCCGCAAACACAGGAACCATATCTTCAAGTAACTGCTCTTCAACTGGTTTACCTGCAGAGTCGGTTACGTTAATCGATGTACGGTTACCAAGGTCACCAAATAGGAAGGTGTAAGTACCTGAACTTAAACCAATTGGTTTCACGCCAATGTCGTTCCAGAACTCATCATCAGGCGACGCATATTTCGCTTTCACAGTACCTTGAGACTGATTGCGCTCTTCAAGCGTAAAGCCCATTTCAGGCAACAGCTGAGGCAAACGTTGCCACAATACATTGTATGGAGTACGTGCAATGATAACAGGGAAGCCACTACGGTCAGAACCCATTGTGATTGGGATCTTTTTAACTAACTCTTCAGCTTTACGAGCCGCTTCTTCACGTAGGTCTAAGTCATAACGTGCAGTAACCAAGTTCGTCATCAATGCGTTGTAGCGCTCTTTATTGGTCGCAGTTACTGGCATCTCTTTGCCTGCTTCACGCCAATCAATCAGAGAAATTCGGAACCCGTAACGACCACCAGCCGCAACACGTTGGATCTCGTAACGAGCACCAATCTCAACATCTTCATCTTCTGAGGTCCAAGTGACCCAATCGGTTTCAATGCGTGTTGCTGTCTGTTCACGAATAGCAATATTGCGCTCAGAAAGCATCTTCTCAGCAGTTTGCCACACTTTATCTACTTCATCCTCGCGCAGCAGCCACAGTGTCGTTTCGCCTTGCTGACGCTCCGCACGCGCACCTGGGATAAGCTCTAGCACCTGCTGTGGTGGACGAATATCCACTTCACGACCGATACCACCGCTAAACTCACCTTGCGGGATGTTATAGTTTTGGTAGAACTCTGGGGTTGCTCCATCAGCAAGCGTCCACTCTTGCAGTTGCGGCGTATTAAGATATTCAAAATCATCTTTCGCCTGACGACGCTGCGTTGCGCTACCAGAACAAGCACTTAAAACAAAAACAGCTAGTGAACTGACGACTAGCTGGTGTGACAATTTCATTGAAACTCCTGATACATATACGCCGGAGCTAACCACTCCGGCATTCCATCTTCAAATTTAGTAAATACAAGCTTCTGTCATTGCTTGAGCCACAATCGGGCGCGCATTTTCAGAAAGCTCGGTCAGTGGTAGACGTAAACCACCTTCTTCAATCAGGCCCATTTTATGTGCAGCCCATTTAACTGGGATCGGACTTGATTCAACAAACAAGTTTTTATGTAGAGGCATTAGACGCTGGTTGATAATTTCAGCTTCTTCAAACTTACCTTCTTTCGCTAAACGGAACATTTTCGCCATGTCTTCCGCTGCAATATTGTTTGTTACAGAGATAACCCCTTGGCCACCCATTTTAACAAAATCTAGGCCTGTAGAGTCATCACCACTTAGTAAGATAAAATCTTCGCCACAAAGTTCACGGTGAATTGCAATTCGACCTAAATCTCCTGTCGCATCTTTCAGTGCAACAATACTTTCGATCTCAGCAAGACGCGCCACTGTTTCTGGCAGCAGGTCAACGGCAGTACGGCCAGGGACATTGTAAAGAATTTGAGGTACATCGCTTTCTTCAGCGATCGCTTTGTAGTGCTGGAACAAACCTTCTTGAGTTGGCTTGTTGTAGTAAGGCGTTACACTTAGACAACCAGCAATGCCTGAGTTGTTCAATAGTCGGCTAAATGTCACTGACTCGTGAGTTGCATTTGCGCCTGTACCTGCAATAACAGGAATACGACCTTCTGCGAACTCAACCGTCTTTGTAACAACCTTGACATGCTCTTCAATAGTTAGCGTCGCTGACTCACCAGTCGTACCTACTGCAACAATACCATCACTGCCGGCTGCTACATGATACTCCACCAGCTTTTTCAGGCTTACGTAATCTACTTCGCCATCATTATTAAACGGTGTAATTAACGCTACAATACTTCCTGAAAACATGTCTTTCTCCCTAATTTAGATACTAATCGCATGGTACTGTAAGGCGATTGATAAAGACAAGCGCTTCGTCCCGCTTAAATCACCTAAATGAATGAATATTTATCAGATGTTAGATGTTTGGCAAGTTAACTCATTCATTCACTGTAATGTCAGTTCTCGGTAAAGAAAGTTTTGCCTCAATCACAGCTGGCTAAATTACATTCGACACACATAAGAAAAGCGTTTACAGGCCATTTTTCTCCTAACCGAATGTGCTAAGCTATCTCATTAATAATCGAAATATTGATAAGTGAAGCTATGACTCAACATTTAGTGATTACTGCGGTAGGGACAGATCGCCCTGGGGTGTGCAACGAAGTTGTACATTTAGTCACTCAGTCGGGATGCAACATTGTTGACAGTCGAATTGCACTCTTTGGTAACGAATTCACGCTCATCATGTTACTTTCGGGAAATAACGCGGCGGTAACGCGCGTTGAAACTACCCTGCCACTGCTTGGCCAAGAGCATGATCTGATCACCATCATGAAGCGTACATCTACTCACGCTTATTTAGACAACACGTACACGCTTGAAGTCTTTGTTGAGTCGGATGATAAGCCAGGACTTACTCAAAAGTTCACTAACTTCTTTGCTGAGAAGAACATCGGTTTGTCATCGCTAAGCGCACAGACCATCGATAAAGAGAAAATCCACTCAGAGAGCAATCAATTCCATATTGCTATCACTGCGACAGTAGACTCTGAGTGCAACCTAATGCAGCTTCAAGAAGAATTCGACACTTTGTGTCACAGCCTTTCAGTACAAGGCTCTCTGAATTTTATTAAAAACAGTCAATAAAAAGGAATCCTCATGAACACGTTAACAGCCGGTGCACCTGCTCCAGCGTTTTCTCTGCTTGACCAAAATGGCGAGACCGTCTCTCTAGGCGACTTCAAAGGACAAAAGGTACTTTTCTATTTCTACCCTAAAGCAATGACTCCGGGTTGTACCGTTCAAGCTCAAGGATTACGTGACGTAAAAGCGGAATTGGATGCGCACAACGTTGCCGTACTAGGCGTGAGCATTGACCCTGTGAAACGTCTAGGCAAATTTATTGAGCGTGATGAGCTTAACTTCACCCTTCTATCTGATGAAGACCATGCCGTAGCAGAACAGTTTGGTGTTTGGGGCGAAAAGAAGTTCATGGGCAAGGTTTACGATGGCCTACACCGTATTAGCTTCCTAATTAACGAAGAAGGCGTCATTGAGCATGTATTCAACAAGTTCAAGACTAAAACTCACCACGAAGTAGTTCTTGATTACTTGAACGAAAATAAATAGCTCTGAAGATAAGTAATTCTGAAGATAAAAAAACGCCAGCGACTTCGCTGGCGTTTTTGTTGTTATGTTGTTTTAAACAATGAACTTATTCAAGATCGCATCTTGTTCACGTACGTTCTCGGTCTGAACTTGCATCGCCATATTGGCTTCTTCCGCTGAGTCAGCAACCTGAGTTGATAGGTCTTTGATCTTCACTGTGTTGCTGTTGATCTCTTCTGCAACCAAGCTTTGCTCTTCCGCCGCAGACGCAATCTGCATGTTCATATCGCTAATACGTTGAATTGCTTCACGAATACGCTGGAGTGCCCCATCAGCCGCTTGCGCTTTATCAACTGCATCGACCGCTGTGTTTTTACTCTCATTCATTGCTGCAGACACTGAGCTTGCCCCAGCTTGCAATTGCTCAATCATGTTACGAATCTCAGTCGTCGACTCTTGAGTACGTTGAGCAAGGGTTCTTACTTCATCAGCAACAACGGCAAAGCCTCGACCTGATTCCCCAGCACGAGCCGCCTCAATCGCTGCGTTAAGCGCAAGCAAGTTGGTTTGGTCTGCAATATCATTGATTACCTTCAAGATAGTTTCGATGTTTGCCGTTGCTGACTCTAACCCTTGAACTTCTTCAACTGCTT
Organism: Vibrio sp. RE86; assembly: GCF_013114545.1. Taxonomy (GTDB): domain Bacteria; phylum Pseudomonadota; class Gammaproteobacteria; order Enterobacterales; family Vibrionaceae; genus Vibrio. The sequence continues at coordinate 4,068 of NZ_VTXI01000031.1, forward strand.
GGTCAATACGTGCAGACAGGGTATCGATTGAAACCGTGGTGTCACTCACCACTGATGAGCCATCTTGAGTTGCATCGTCGGCTTCTTTCGCTGCTGCCGCTGCACCTTGCGCGTTGTTAGCTACCTCTGTAGCCGTTACCGCCATCTCGTTCATCGCCGTTGCAAGCTGTTCTAATTCTTCAAGCTGACTACGCATTGCTGCAGCAGAGTGCTCTGCGCCTACAACGGTCATCTCCGTACCTCGAAGAATCTCAGCACCAATTGCTTTCGATTGCTGGATTTGAGTTTGTAGAGTCTGCGTGAAGGTGTTAAAGCCTTCAGCCAGTTCAGCGAACTCTTTGTCTGTATTGGTATCTAGACGTTTGGTGAGATCACCTTGACCAGAAGCCACATCTTGGATTGCATCATTCAGGTCACGCAGTGGACGCATTAACGCTTTAATTAAGAAGCTAAGCACGACAATACTTAATACGACACCGATAATCACATAGATAATTGAGCTATTACGCATTGAGGTAATCGCAGAAAAAGCGATACTCTCGTCAACGATCGCACCCACATACCAGTTTTCTGACGGTACTTTGGTCATACGAACAAGGAATGACGTTCCATCCATTTCAAATGACTGACTGCCTTCTTGGACGGTAACATTTGGTAAGTATGTTGACAGGTTTTGCCCATTGTTTTGCGAATTTGGGTGAGCAATCGTGTTGCCATCAGCAGTGACGATAAACAGGTAACCTGCGTCGAGTAAGTTGGCTTGGTTTACAAGATCAGCAAGACCCGTCAGTTCCATATCGTAGAACATGCCGGCAACCATTGAGCCACCCTGCTTGATCGGGGTACCAATCGAAATAATAACGTTCTTCGAGGAGACATCGACATAAGGATCCGTTACGACAAGACGACCTTGGCTTTTCGCATCTTGATACCAAGGACGCACGCGCGGATCATAGTCAGCGCCTGCTTCCCAACCGTCATCGTTTTCTACTACGAAGCCATCACTTTCGTAACCAAAGCCGATAGCAAGGAAAGACGACTTCAGTTTTGGCAATTCTAATACTTCTTGAACCCACTCTCGGTTATTTGGATCAAGTTGGAGAATTTCAGTCGTAGATTGTGCAAGCGCTTTTTTGGCTTCCATCTCTGACACAACGGTGTTTTTAACCCCAGTGACCATTTCCGTTAAGCTGGTATCAACCAATGCTTCCACTTCTTGTTTAACAGTGCTCAACTGCTGAATAGATAAAAGAGCGACTGTGACAAATAGTAGACCTGAAGAGGCCGCGACTATTTTTTGACTAAATCTCATATGATCCCTCGATGCTGCAAAATGTGCGAATGTTCTTATCGTTATAGTTATGTATCGTCTTCACTAACGTTTACTTAAATAATTTCTTACATTCTGTGACATAAGTAAATTACTAAATAGGACAAAATGCCAATTAACATCTATAAAAAACCCCGAGATGAGATCTCAGGGTTTGTAGAATGCATATGGTTTTATACGCTTTTAGGGCGAGGAAATAGGCTCATCATCATGACTTGGCAATGCATTCCAAACGGCTTTTACCAATGTAGCTAATGGAATCGCAAAGAACACGCCCCAAAACCCCCAAAGACCACCAAAAACCAACACAGCAACAATGATAGCAACAGGGTGAAGGTTGACCGCTTCAGAGAACAAAACTGGAACCAGTACGTTACCATCTAGAGCTTGGATGATGCCATAAGCAACAAGTAACCAATAGAACTGAGGGGTGAGACCCCATTGGAACAAGCCAACGATCGCAACAGGTACCGTTACTGCTGCTGCACCAATGTAAGGAATCAATACCGAGAAACCGACAGCGACTGCAAGTAACACGGCGTAGCGCAGATCGAGAACAGCGAACGTAATGTAACTCACCGTACCTACAATCAAAATTTCCATCACCTTACCGCGTATATAGTTTGAGATCTGTTCATTCATCTCATGCCATACTTTGGTTGCTAAACGGCGATTGCGTGGGAGTATGCCACTCGCCATCGAGATCATCTCTTCTTTATCTTTCAATAGGAAGAAAACCAACAGCGGAACCAGAATCAAATATACACCCAGTGTCGCTAGGCTAACTAAGGACGCTAACGAGCCTTTTACGACTGTTTCGCCCATTCCTATCACCTGATTTTTTGCGTTAGTTGCCAAAGACTCAACAATTTGTAAATTATCAAGTTCTGGGAAGCGATGAGGTAACTCAGAAATGAATCCTTGCAAACCAACGTACATGGTCGGGATATCATTGATAAGGTTACCCACCTGCTGCCAAATGGTCGGAACTAAGCCAAACACGGCAACCATCATCAAACCGATAAAACCTAAGATAACCAAAATCACGGCAAACGTTCTGGGGATACCGAAACGAGATAACTGAACAACTGGCCACTCTAGAAGATACGCTAATACAATCGCCACCAGCAATGGGGCAATCAGATCACCAAAAAAGTAGATTGTGATGAAGCCAAATAGAAGTATTGCTACAAGGCTGACCGCATGTGGATCAGAAAAACGTCGTTTATACCAACGACTCACCATTTCAAACATTCAACAAGATTCCTTAGTCACTTGCATACAATAATAGCTATCCATCTCTTCACAAGTTAGACCAAATTGGTGCTTGTGGAGGAATCGAGTTATATCACTCATAGAGTTGGAGTCAGAAACTAAAATTTGGAGTTGCTCTCCGACAACAAGCCCTTTAGTGTGACGCTTAGCAAGTAACAGCGCCATTGGGCATCGCTCTTGGCGTAAATCCAAAATATTCGGTTCCATTCTCTCGCCCGATGCATATTATAACGGGTAGATATTGTATAGTGTTTTTTTGCATGCGTCAGGGGAAATAGTCAGTGCTAAGTCACTACTCTGACTCTTGTGCAATAAAAGGTGGTAGTGGAAACCATCTGAACTCTGCGCTGTCCAAAGCGTAAAGCAACCTTGGTATGATTAGCCAAAGGTTTAAAATCAATGGAGTAACACCTGTCATTTATGTTTAAACGTACACGTTCATTAGTGTGTCTTTGTGTAGCAGCGGCATTAACGGCTCCTACGCCTGCCCTAGCAAACAATATAGACTTACCTGACATCGGTACTACAGCAAGTAGCACACTGACCATCGACCAAGAGATCCAATATGGTGACGCGTATATGCGTATGCTTCGCGCCAGTCAGCCTATCGTCAATGATCCGGTTCTTAACGAATACATTGACAGTCTAGGACACAGACTGGTTGCCAATGCTTCAGATGTAAAAACACCGTTTACGTTTTTCATGATTCGCGACCGAAACATCAACGCTTTCGCGTTTTTTGGTGGCTATGTTGCACTCCACTCGGGGCTATTTTTGCACGCCCAAAGTGAAAGTGAGTTGGCTTCTGTTGTCGCACACGAAATTGCTCACGTCACTCAACGTCACCTAGCTCGAAGTATGGAAGAGCAAGCGAGACGTTCACCAGCAACGATGGCCGCTTTAGCTGGCGCGCTCTTGTTAGCTATTGCGTCTCCTGAAGCGGGGATGGCTGCGATTACGGCCACAACAGCCGGCAGCATGCAAGGACGAATTAACTACACGCGCAGTAACGAGAAAGAAGCTGACCGATTTGGTATTAGTACACTTTCTAAAGCTGGGTTTGATGTGAACGCAATGCCACGATTCTTTGGCCGCCTTGCCGATGAATACCGCTACGCAAGTAAGCCACCGCCGATGTTACTGACTCACCCACTGCCTGAAGATCGTATTACCGACAGCCGAGCTCGTGCCCAAAATTACCCTGCGCGACGTGTCGATCCTTCATTAAATTACCATCTTGCTCGCGCTAGAATTGTCGCTCGCTATACGGGCATCGATGCCAAAGCTGCCGAAGATTGGTTTACTCGTACTCAGAAGAAAGCCTCCCCTGGCATTAAAGTCGCTTTTGAGTATGGACGAGCCCTTGTCCACCTCGATAATAATCAGCTCGATGAAGCCGCCGAGATATTAAACAAGCTCACTCAACAAGATCCTGATAACCGTTTCTATATTGATGCGATGTCCGATCTCTATATCGCCCAAAAGCAACCAGAGAAAGCGATTACACTACTTGAAAAGGCACTGAAATCAGCACCAAACAACGCCGTGATCACTATTAACTATGCGAACGTACTGATTAAACAGGACAAAAACAAAGAAGCGGTGAAAGTATTACAACGATACACACACGATAACCCTAATGATATGAATGGCTGGCACCTATTATCAGAGGCCAGTATTCACCTTGGTGCGAGTGATGAAGATCTTGCCGCTCGTGCAGAAGTACTCGCGCTGAAAGCAAATTGGAACAAAGCCATTCAATACTATACACAAGCCAGCCAACTCGCTGAGTTAGGCAGTTTGAAGCAAGCAAGATACGATGCGCGAATCGACCAGCTTATGGTTCAACGTGATCGCTTCTTAGCCTTACAATAATAAATGGAGAAAACTCTATGTCAGTCGTGATTTACCACAACCCACGATGCTCAAAAAGCCGCCAAACTCTTGCTCTTTTGGAAGAAAACGGTGTTCAGCCTGAAATCATCAAATACTTGGAAAACACACCGAGTATTGATGAACTAAAAACACTTATGTCACAACTTGAGATCACTGAAGTACGTAAGATGATGCGTACGAAAGAAGACATCTACAAAGAACTTGAGCTTAAAGATGCTGACGACGAAACTCTATTTAAGGCAATGGCAGAAAATCCAAAGCTGATCGAGCGCCCAATCGTAGTTGCAAATGGTAAAGCGAAACACGGTCGTCCACCGGAGCAAGTTCTAGAGATCTTATGAGTTGTAAGATTGTCGTCCTTTACTACAGTCGCCACGGTTCCACTCGTGCATTGGCTAGACAGATTGCTCGCGGTGTGGAGTCAATCCCACACTGCGAAGCGGTTTTGCGCACCGTCAATGAGATCGAGTCAGAAAGCCAAGCAGACGACCCCATTATCTCAATCAGTGAGCTAAAGCAGTGCGATGGCTTAGCGATGGGAAGTCCTGTTTGGTTTGGCAATATGGCCGCTCCGCTTAAACACTTCTGGGATCAGACGACTTCGATTTGGTTGTCAGGTGATTTGATTGATAAACCTGCATGTCTGTTTTCTTCTTCATCGAGTATGCATGGCGGACAAGAGAGCACAATCCAGACTATGATGCTGCCACTATTGCACCATGGCATGATGATTTTAGGGATTCCTTACTCTGAACCTAAACTGCACTCAACCCAATCCGGTGGTACACCTTACGGCGCAAGCTCAGTGAGTGGTCACGGACATACGCTATCCGAAGAAGAAATTGAACTTGCACAAGCGCTTGGTAAACGCTTGGCAAGTACGGCCTTAAAACTGAAGGAACAATAGAATGCAAGACATGCAACCAAGAACCAAGCTGTTTCGTTTTCTTGCGCTGTTTGGCAACTTAGCCCTGCTGGCATGGGTAGCATTATGGCAACTGTCACTTTCTCCGCACCCTCATATTAGCGGGACAACGCTGGCCATTGCATGGATGGTCCCACTCTTATTGCCACTGCCCGGGATTTTGGTTGGAAAGCCATACACTCATGCTTGGGCGAATTTCGTTCTGATGCTCTACTTCCTGCATGGCTTCACGATCTTGTATATCGATGACGGAGAACGTTGGCTTGCGGTTGTCGAGCTTGCGCTAACCACCATCGCATTTTTCGGCAATATTCTCTATACGCGAGCACGCGGACAAGAGTTAGGCATGAAACTGAAAAGGCTGTCTAAAGTAGAGAAAGAAGAGAAAGCACGTTTTGAGTCTGAATAGTTTTTCTTTTGAATAAACAACTAATACCAACCTAAATAAATATCTGGTCATTCTTGCTTGCTAAAATCGCTAATAGCTTCGTTATAGATTTTGTAGGTAGGTCAACTAGCTAGCTGCAATCTATGTAGTTTATAGCGTTTCTGTGTCTTGAACTTCGACATCGCCTGATTGAACATCGACCTCAGTGCTACCTTCAACGGCAGGTGTCTCTTCAACAACCGCTTCTTCAATTACAGGAGCGACGTAAGGCTTACCTTGCCATTCAAACACTAAAATCATCTCTGATGGAGACAACTCTGGTTGTTTCGTCTCCGTTGGTTCGGCTTCAGAAACTTCACCTGTACTTGCGTCCGTAGACGGTGAAACAAGCTCAGATTGTTCATTCACAGACTCACTCGACTGTCCGTCTACAGGCAGCCCAGGCTCTGGAGAAACAAGTAGAGGTTGTGATTCAGTGATGCTCTCTAGTTGCTCAATGGGTCCGACTCGGCGCACCTCTTGCTCAAACTCTTGTTGAGAAGAAAGCAGATGAACATTAAAGGTCACTTCATTACTTTGGATTTTCAGGATATCCACTGCAGCAACAGAACTTAGCTTTTTAAGGTTGTTCTCCAAAGTGAAGAAGCTCACCGCATCGTTTAACTCAGTAAAGCGTACTTTCACGGCTTCTGAAGACTCGCTAGCCACGATTACTGCGCTCTTCTTAGCGTAATAATCACTGATCTGGTTAATCATTTTCACAGCTGCATCGCTACCGTTATTTGAACCTGATAGTGGCGCTTGGCGAGTAATACCAATGGTGTTTGGTCGTTGATCATAGAGGCTCCAACGAACAGAGTTGTTTTGCGCTTTCACCACCAATACGGCATCAACAGGGTAACGTTGGCTTGCTTGACCGACTGGTTGAATAAATCCACCCCATAAGTCAGACACCGCTACACCCGTAATGTCATCGAAGTCACCGACAGGAACCGTCAGAGGTAAGCCACGTTTGACCGCTTGCGCTTTTAGGCTATCCAACACAACTGAAGAAGAGTGTTCCCATACGATGTTGCGATCAGCAGAGCTCTCTTCCACCAGCCAAACTAATAGGTTTTGACGCGAAGATGGCCATACAGGAAGCTGAGCTTGGCTTAAAAGAGAACGAATATGCGGCGCACTAAAGCCCATACGTAGCGTCTGCTCACCACCAACCTGACCATAACTGATCTCAGTTAAGTACTGAGAGTTCTGTTTCAGTGCTTTTTGTACTACTTCGTTCGATACAGCACTTTGGTCACCAGAAGCGCGAACAATCACTTCTTTCATGCCTTCAACTCGAGCTTGAGCGTCCGCTTTCTCAACCGTTTGGTCTAAAACGATTTCTGTTCGATACAAATCTACATTGGTCAGTGCCATAGCAGGTAATGTAACCAGCCCTAATACCAACAAAGCTAAATGGCGCATACTCTTCCTAAGATCAATTTCTTACACGATAAAGCTTGATGATAAGCAACTATCGGCTAGGGAGCAACTAAAGGTCTACACCCCTGTCAAAAATCTAACTTCAGCATCGGTAACTATTTCACTCGCCAATGGGTTAATCATTAAATATTTGATCCAGTTCGAATTGCAAACGTTTGGCCGAGTGATAAAATCCCGCGAATTTTATTTTTACTGAGTAGTTATCAATAATTCACTCAGTTATCTCCACCCAAAGGAATAACTATATGAAAAATGCCATTCAAGGTGCACAAATGCTATTTGTCGCATTCGGAGCATTGGTCCTAGTGCCACTTCTTACCGGGCTCGATCCAAGCGTTGCATTGTTCGGTGCAGGTGTCGGCACCCTACTGTTCCAACTGGTTACTCGCCGAAGTGTCCCTATTTTCCTAGCATCGTCGTTCGCTTTTATTGCACCCATTTTATACGGCGTACAAACTTGGGGCATTCCTGCAACCATGGGCGGTTTGATGGCAGCGGGTTGTGTATACGTAGCAATGGGCGCAGTCATCAAAGTGCGTGGTGTCGAAATCATTCACCGTTTGCTTCCACCTGTTGTTGTCGGCCCTGTGATTATGGTGATTGGCCTTGGTCTTGCGCCAGTTGCAGTGAGCATGGCTCTTGGTAAAGTGGATGGCGCTCAAGTGATTGATGCGGATGCCTCTTTGGTCATTTCCGTTGCATCATTACTGACGACCATCATTTTGAGTGTCTTTGCCAAAGGATTCTTAAAGCTGACGCCAATTCTTGGTGGTATCGTGGTGGGCTATGCGCTCAGCCTCGGCTATGGCATTGTTGATTTTACCCCTGTTCAGCAAGCATCTTGGTTTGCTTTACCAAACTTCACCGCGCCTGAATTCAACATCAACGCGATTCTATTTATGATTCCAGTAGCAATTGCACCAGCAGTTGAACACGTAGGTGACATGCTTGCAATCTCAAACGTGACAGGTAAAAACTACATTAAAAAGCCAGGTCTTCACCGCACAATTACCGGTGACGGGGTGGCAACCATCGCAGCTTCTCTGGTCGGTGCACCGCCAAATACGACCTACTCTGAAGTAACAGGCGCCGTTATGCTGACAAAAGCGTTTAACCCAGTCATCATGACGTATGCCGCTGTGACTGCGATTGTTTTAGCACTAGTTGGTAAATTAGGGGCGGTGCTACAAACGATTCCAATGCCTGTGATGGGCGGTATCATGATTCTTCTTTTTGGCTCTATCGCAACAGTTGGCCTAAATACACTGATCAAAAACAATGTCGATCTGCACAAATCTCGTAACCTTGTGATCGTAGCAATTACTTTGGTATTTGGTATTGGTGGTATGGCGTTTGGCATTGGCGAGTTCAGCCTTCAAGGTGTTAGCCTTTGTGGTATCGTGGCTATTGCCCTGAACCTTATCCTGCCAAAAGATCTTGGTGAAAACCATGTCGTGGATAATGCTCAGATGGAAGAAGAGACCAAGTAAATTCCAGATATGGGAAGATTGTAGAGGGTTGGTATTTAGTGCCAACCCTTTTTATTTTCAGCACTGTAACCGTCATTCCATGAATAAGTGAAAATCTATAACAGATTCCCTACTCGTTCCTTCGTCACTCTATGGAATGACAAAGAGGGTTAAAGACATAGCTCCGCAAACTGGCCACGAGTTAAAGACGCCAAATCTTTAGGTGCTAGCTCTATCTCCAGACCTCGCTTACCTGCACTCACACAGATAGTCTCTTGCTCTGTTGCGCTCTGATGAATAAACGTTGGTAGCGCTTTCTTTTGACCCAAGGGACTAATTCCGCCCACGACGTACCCTGTCGTCTTTTGCGCAATTTCAGGATCTGCCATATCCGCTTTTTTAGCTTTAGCAACCTTAGCCGCTTGCTTAAGGTTCAACTTTTGATCAACTGGAATAACCGCAACTGCGAGGTTCTTGGGCTCCCCGTTGAGACAAAAAAGTAACGTTTTGAATACTTGGTTGGGGTTTTGCCCTAACGCTTCTACTGCCTCTAATCCATAGCTTGCAGCCCTTGGATCATGCTCATATTGGTGAATCGTATGCAGGACTTTTTTCTTCTTAGCGAGGTTAATAGCAGGAGTCATGCTCCCTCCTGTAATATCAATAAAAAAGCGCCGCTCGTGTGAGCGGCGCTTTTTAGCTTAATAAGACTTACGACTAAGAGTCAACTTACTTGTAAACCATCTCGCCTGATGGAGCGAACTTGTTCACATCAATTGGGCTGTTTTGCTCTAGGAACTCTTTAAGTACTTCTGCGTCAACAAAGCCTGTGTTAACGAAGCCTGGGTGACCTGATAGTTTAGGGTAACCATCACCGCCCGCTGCGTTGAAGCTTGGTACTGTAAAGCGGTAAGTCTCGTCTAGACGTAGCTGTTGACCACCGATGAAGACATTTGAAACTTCACCGTTAGCAACTGTCATAGAGATACCAGCAAACTGCGCGTAAGCACCAGAGTCAACCGGCTTAGTTGCGACTACGTTTAGGTAATCGAGTACTTCTTTGCCTGACATGTCTGTGTACGTCAGGATGTTCGCGAATGGCTGAACCGTAAGTACGTCTTTGTATGTCACGTCACCTGCAGCGATTGAATCACGAACACCACCAGAGTTCATTACCGCAAAGTCAGCTTTTGCACGCTCCATGTGAGCGGTTGCAATTAGGCGACCTAGGTTAGTCTGCTGGAAACGAACAACGTTACGATCGCCCTCTAGCTTGCCATTTGTCTCTGCAATCTTAACATCTAGCTGCGCTTTGCCCTGCTCTTGGTATGGACGTAAGAATTCAAGTAGCTCTTCGTCTTGCTTGATTTCATCTTCAATAAGAACACGCTGTTTCTTACCGTCGATCTTCACTTTCTTCTTCAGGTTCACTGGGATCAGATCGTAGCTAACCATTTCTAGTTCGCCGTTACGGAATTCGTAATCAGCACGACCTACGTATTTACCCCACTCATGCGCCTGAACGATGTAGGTACCGTTTTGCTCGTCTGGCTTACACTCATCAGAAGGCTTGAAGTTCTTCTTAACAACGTTTGGCGCTTCCATACATACAGGTTCTTGTGAGTGACCACCTACGATCATATCTAGAGAGCCTTCATCTAGGTAACGTGCAAGAGCAACATCACCCGGAGCGTTTACACCACGTTGGCCGTTTTCGTAGTGACCCATGTGCGTTACAGCAAAAATAAGGTCTGGTTTTTCCGTTTTCTCTAGTTCAGCAATCAGTTGCTTCGCTTCTTCTTTAGGATCACGGAAGTCGATACCACCGATAAACTCTGGGTTACCGATTTTTTGTGTATCTTCTGTTGTTAGACCGATAACAGCAACTTTGATGCCTTGTAGGTCAAACATTTCGTAAGCCTGGAACATACGCTCGCCAGTCTTTTTGTCGTAAATGTTTGCCGATAGCATAGGGAAGTTTGCCCACTCTTTCTGTTTCATTAGAACTTCTAGAGGGTTATCAAACTCGTGGTTACCAAGTGCCATTGCATCGTAACCAATCTTGCTCATACCTTTAAAATCTGGCTCAGCATCTTGAAGATCTGACTCAGGCACACCTGTGTTGATATCACCACCAGACAGTAGTAGTGAGCTACCACCTTCAGCTTCGATTTCAGCGCGTAGTTCGTCAATTAGCGTTTTACGTGCAGCCATGCCGTACTCGCCGTATTTGTTCTGCCAAAAACGACCGTGGTGGTCATTAGTGTGAAGAACTGTCAGCTTGTAAGTCTTGTCTGCTTCCCACTCATGTTGAGGTGCTGTTGCACAACCCGCTAGAGTAGCCAAAATTGCTGCGCTAATTGCGCTTTTTACGATCAGGCCTTGCTTCATTGTCATACCTTTTGAACTTTTTGGGGGTTACCACTGCTTTTTATGCTGCTCTCTTTGAATAGACAAGCGCGATAAAAGCGCGCTCAAAGAGCAGTAAAACTTGAACTAGTTTAAATTAACGAAACCTACCTGACATGGAGATTTCATATTTATGTCGGATAGATCACCCTAAAGCGCTATCGAATGTGTAACAAACCGTCAAAATTACACTTGATTTCATAAATGATCACAGGCAAACGTTTGTATCAGATTATCAGCGGTTTGTGAGCTTGGTTAAGCATTCAACACATTTGGGAATCTTAAAGAATTAATGATTAGATATCAGCACCTTATTGTTATGATATAACATTTCAAAACTAGTAAAATTTGCTGAATAAAAGATAATTTCATCGACAAGTTTTACTGATTTTAGACACAAAAAAGCCGACATAACGTCGGCTTTTTGACAACACTTAGTCGTTACTTAATATCGATGTGGTCAAAACCTTTGATTAAATCGTCTAGGGCTTTCATTTGCGCTAGGAATGGCTCTAGTTTGTCTAGAGGTAGCGCTGAAGGGCCATCACATTTCGCTTGGTCTGGATTTGGGTGCGCTTCGATAAATAGACCCGCAATGCCTGTTGCTAGGCCTGCTTTCGCCAGTTCAACCGTTTGCTCGCGACGGCCACCTGATGCAGCACCTGAAGGATCACGCATTTGCAGTGAGTGCGTTACATCAAAGATGATTGGGCTACCATTTGACGCTTTCTTCATTACACCGAAGCCAAGCATGTCTACAACAAGATTGTCGTAGCCAAGGCATGAGCCACGCTCACATAGAATGATGTTTTCGTTGCCACATTCTGCAAACTTGTCAACGATGTTCCCCACCTGACCTGGGCTCATGAACTGAGGTTTTTTCACGTTGATTACAGCACCTGTTTTCGCCATCGCTTCAACAAGGTCAGTTTGACGCGCTAGGAACGCAGGAAGCTGGATTACGTCAACCACATCCGCTACTGGCTGTGCTTGCGCTTCAGTGTGAACGTCTGTGATGATCTTTACACCAAATGTATCTTTCAGCTCTTGGAAGATTTTCATACCTTCTTCAAGACCTGGGCCACGGTAAGAGTGCACTGAGCTACGGTTCGCTTTATCAAATGACGCCTTGAATACGTATGGGATACCCAGTTTTTCAGTCACTTTTACGTAGTGTTCACAGATTTGCATCGCTAGATCACGAGACTCTAAAACGTTCATGCCTGCAAACAGTGTAAATGGCTTGTCGTTCGCTACTGGAATGTCACCAACGTGGACAATTTTCTGTTCCATTTTATTCTCTCTATTCTTTGAAATGCCAACGGACTCCGCTGGACTTAATGTAAGGTCACCTGAGTTTCACTCATGGCGGTCACTTGATTCTTGAGTAACTCTGCCGCTGGATCATCGGGGCATTGATCAATAAAAAATTGATAGTCAGTCAATGCAATTTGATGACAATCGAGCTGCTGATAGATAAACCCACGGTCACGAATTTCATACGGGTCATCAGGCACGAACGTCAACGCTAAGTCTGTGCACTTTAGTGCCAAAGTATAGCGCTCTTCTCTTAATAGAGCACTTTTCAGCAGAGCCAACCAGCGACCAATGACGGTTGGATTATCCGTCGTTTCAAGGTGCTCTGACTTCAATGTCGCTAATGGCCCTTTATGACCAATCAACCAAGCACTTAATGTATGCTCTGAAACGTATTCACCGTTGAATGGGTTGAGGTAAAGTGGTTTCTCGTTGTACCACTCGATCTTGAGTAAAAATTGAGTTGGGAAAATCACACTTACCACAGGGAAACCAAGTTTACGTGCAATATAAAGTAAGATGGCGCCCAAGCTCACTGGGATCCCTTTGCGCTTTTGCAAAACTTTATCGACAAAACCATTTTCAGATTGGAAATAACTCTCTCGATCTCCTTGGAAGCCCCACTCATGGTAGAACATTCTCAGCAGTGATTCGAAACGTTGCTGTTCGTTTATCTCGTGTGCCAGAACCAGCTCAGCTTCTTCTACTAAGCGATTTAGCTCTAGCTCTGCCCATCTAACTTCCGTTTTAGGGTTGATCGCTTTGTTTAATGCCAATGCGCCTTCAACCAGCTCCATTGCATCAAAGTCTTCATCAAATAACTCAAGCATAATGGCTATGGTTACTCCGTCTATTCAAACCTAAAAGCTCGCCTATTATCCAAACAATACTGGCGCTTTGGTGACGGCAACTTTACCTGCCATCGCAAGCCATCCTAATGCGCCGAAGAACGAGAAGGTTCTTAGCAGCTTGTTTTTACCCAGTTTTAGAGCAAAGAAACCAAGAGCGATGTAGGCCAGCACGCATGTCAGCTTTTCAGTTAACCAAGGTGCAGCAGGTGTAAATGGAATAAAACCAGTGATAAAGATCAAGCCCACACCTGAAAGCAGTAAACAGGTATCATTTATATGCGGGAATACTTTGAAGAACTTTTTCTCCAATAGGTTCGAATTCGCCATCATCATTGCAAAACGCACAGACAGAAGCGTAGCGCTAACGGCAATGGTCAGTAGGTGGAAATGCTTTAAACCTTCGTACATCAATATTCTCTCTTACTTTACTGATGAAACTGACCAATGGTTACTCGGTCGTTGTCACCATAATCCTTGTAGGTTGCCACTTGGCTATAACCAAGCGACTCTAATAATTCTCTCACTGGCGCACCTTGCTCAAAGCCATGCTCAAACATCAGCCAACCTTGATCAATAAGGTAGTCACGGGCATGAGTTGCGATATGTCGAATATCGGCAAGACCTTTCTCTTCTGCAACCAATGCACTAAGTGGTTCAAATCGCACATCACCTTGGGCTAAATGTGGATCTTCTTTCTCAATATATGGCGGATTAGAGACGATTAAAGCAAACTCTGTACCGTCCTCTAACGGAGAGAACCAACTTCCCGCTAAAAAGCGCGCGTTTCGAATGTTCAATGAATCAGCATTAGATTGCGCCAATTGCTGGGCATCTTCTTTAAGATCGATACCAGTGACATTTCGATGAGGTAACTCTGAAGCCAATGCCAACGCGATCGCACCAGTCCCAGTACCAAGATCCAATATATCACCCTGATTTTCTGACGCTTTATCTAAAGCAATTTCAACCAAGCGTTCAGTATCGGGCCTTGGGATTAATGTCGTTGGAGAGACTTTAAGTGGTAGAGACCAAAACTCACGTTCGCCCACGATATAAGCGACAGGCTCACCGGTGATGCGTCTTTCAAGTAGGCTGCTAAAAGCCAACAATTGGTCAGTTTCGAGTATTTTGTCAGGCCACGTTAGCAAGAAAGAACGAGGCTTATCGAGCGCATGGCAAAGAAGTACCGCAGCATCAAGAGAGGGCGAATCGCTGCCGCTCTCTTGAAGTCGCTGCACAGCTTTCTTTAGTGTGTATTCAACACTGTTTTCAGCCGACATTAGATTAGTTGTTCTCTGCGAGTGCCGCTAACTGATCAGCTTGGTGTTCTTGGATAACAGGATCAACCAAGCTTGATACATCACCTTCCATCACTTCGTTTAGACGGTAGATGGTTAGGTTGATACGGTGATCAGAGACACGACCTTGTGGGTAGTTGTAAGTACGAATTCGGTCGCTACGGTCACCAGAGCCTAGTAGGTTACGACGTGTGTCAGACTCTTCAGCTGCGCGCTTCGCTTCTTCAGCCTGAATGATACGTGCAGCAAGAACGGCCATCGCTTTCGCTTTGTTCTTATGCTGAGAACGTTCGTCCTGACACTCAACAACTGTACCTGTTGGCAAGTGAGTAATACGGATTGCAGAATCCGTGGTGTTAACGTGCTGACCACCCGCGCCCGATGCACGGAAAGTATCGATTTTCAGATCTGCTGCTTTGATTTCAGGGATTTCCGCTTCTGGGATTTCCGCCATTACAGCAACCGTACATGCTGATGTATGAACACGGCCTTGAGATTCAGTTGCCGGTACACGTTGAACACGGTGACCGCCTGACTCAAACTTAAGTACGCCGTATGCACCGTCACCAGACACTTTAGCGATCATCTCTTTGTAACCGCCGTGCTCTGATTCATTTGAAGACATGACTTCAACACGCCAGCCTTTCTTCTCTGCAAACTTGCTGTACATGCGGAATAGGTCACCAGCAAAGATGCCAGCCTCATCACCACCAGCTCCTGCACGAATTTCTAAGAAACAGTTACGGTCGTCATTTGGATCTTTAGGAAGAAGGAGGATCTGAAGCTCGTCAGTTAAACGCTCGATAGTCTCTTTGGATTCTTTGATCTCTTCTTGCGCCATTTCGCGCATCTCTTCATCATCTTCTTTTGCCATCTCTTCAGCGGCAATAAGATCTTCCTGAGCTTGCTGATACGCTTGGAAACACTTAGTCACTTCTTCAAGCTGAGAGTACTCTTTCGATAGCGCGCGGAATTTGTCTTGGTCACCGATTACGTCTGGATCGCCAAGTAGATGTTGAACTTCTTCGTAACGCTCAACTAGGGTTTCTAGCTTAATTAAAATAGAGGCTTTCATAGTTTTCTTTAACTCAGGGGTCTAATGAAATCTGTCACTCTTATTGGCTAAGAGTTTTCCAGACCTAAACTTTGTCTTAGGGTGGCAAGCTTAGTTGGCTCACCTTTCTCTGCAGCACTTTGTAGTGCACGAGTTGGCGCATGGATGAGCTTGTTAGTTAGCTTATTGCTCAACTCTAACAAGACTTTCTCGGCATCAGCACCTGCTGCAAGGGACTGTAAACTTTTATTCAGAAGCTCTTCGCGAATTTCATTGGCAGACTGACGATATTCTCGAATGCTGTCTACGGCTTGTAATGAACGCATCCAAGACATAAATGCAGCACTCTCTTCGCTGACAATGGCTTCTGCTTGAATCGCTTCAATCTTACGTTGTTCTATGTTGCTATCAACAATCGACTGCAAATCATCGACGGTATAGAGGTAAGCATCGTTAAGCTCGCCGACCTGCGATTCAATGTCGCGTGGAACAGCAATATCAACTAATAATATTGGCTGGAAACGACGCTGCTTTAGGGCAGTTTCGACCATCCCTTTCCCGATAATCGGTAATGGGCTTGCTGTCGAACTAATGACGATATCAGCTCGAGGTAAATGCTCAGGGATATCTGGCAAACCAATGATCTCGGCGCCAAATTGTTCCGCAAGAGGTAAAGCCCGCTCTTTAGTACGGTTAGCCACAATCATATTAGTGCAACCATTACCAGCGAGGTGCTTAGCCACCAGTTCGATGGTTTCACCCGCGCCCACTAACAACACCGTAGATTTCTCTAACGATTCGAAAATGTGTTTGGCTAACGTACATGCCGCATACGCGACAGAGACGGCATTACCACCAATGTCTGTTTCTGTACGGACTCGCTTAGCGACGGAAAAGGCTTTTTGGAACAGCTTTTCCATTGAGGAATCAACGGCCTTTAACTCTCGCGAGTCAGTGTAGGCTTGTTTTACCTGCCCTAATATCTGAGGTTCACCCAACACTAAAGAGTCCAATCCACACGAAACCCGCATCAGGTGACGAATGGCCGCCTGCTCTTCATGAACATAAAGACTGGGTTTAAGATCTTCAGGACTAACCTGATGGAATTGGGACAACCAATCGATCACCTTCGTTTTACTGCCACTTTTTACATCACAGTAAATTTCAGTACGATTACACGTTGAAACAACGACACTGCCGTTGACCAGAGAGTTTTGACCTAGCTGTTTTAGTGCTTCAGGCAACTTATCCGGACCAAATGCGACTTTTTCACGCAGTTCGACTGAGGCCGTATTATGGTTGATACCTATAGCAAGCAAAGACATGTATCGATGATTCTCTGATTCATATAATGGACAAATAAGGACGGAATTTTACTTGATGACCCCGTTTATTGAAAGGGGAATCCCGATATGTTTTCTAGAGTTCGTGATTTCAATGATATAGTGAAGATATACCTAGGGCAAAACTGGATAAAATATCAGCAATGATGCGACTTTTTCGTTCCTTATCTCTCATCCTTTTCACTTCGCTGTTCTTACATGGCTGTGCCACAATTGAAAGCACCACCGATGTTGAGTGGCAAAGTCACCAGCAACGTTTAGCGCAAGTCACTCAATATCGTGCGTCAGGAAAATTAGGCTATATTTCTCCAGAGCAAAGACAGTCCTTGAACTTTCAATGGAGCAACGCCCCTGACAGTACTCAAGTCAGACTGACAACCTTTTTAGGCCAAACTGCGCTTAATTTGACGTCATCGCCAAATGAGGCAAGTGTAGAAACCTATGACGGCGAAACGTATACCGCTCCAACCCCTGAAGTTTTAATACAACGCCTGACTGGATTAAATATCCCCGTCAAGCAGCTCAATGACTGGATGCTTGGTAGACCAACTCAAGCGGATGCCTACCAACTAAACCAGACTAATACCCTCGCGTCATTAACCAAACAAGTCGGAGCGCATACTTGGAAGCTCGACTACCTCAGCTATCAAGATGTCCAATACCTAGGTAGTACCCTCCCACTTCCGAAAAAGATTAAGCTGACGCAAGGGGACATCTCTATCAATATTGTTATCTCAACGTGGAAATTCAACGAATGATCTCTGAAACCACAACCTGGCCATCTCCGGCAAAGTTAAATCTTTTTCTTTACATCACTGGTCGTCGTGACAACGGCTATCATGAATTGCAGACTTTATTTCAGTTCTTAGATCACGGGGACGATTTAACGATCACGGCAAACGACACTGGTGAAATCACTCTATCCCCTGAGATCCCAGGCCTGCCTTTAACTCAAAACCTGATTTGGAAGGCGGCGAAAGCACTGCAAGAAATAAGCGGTTGTACCTTTGGCGCTCATATTGAATTAAACAAAGTATTGCCTATGGGTGGTGGTATTGGCGGAGGCTCTTCTAACGCTGCTACTGCACTCGTCGCATTAAACCATCTTTGGCAAACTCAATTATCGGACTATGTTCTTGCTGAGATAGGTCTAAAGCTTGGTGCCGATGTTCCAGTTTTCACGCGCGGTTTTGCTGCGTTTGCACAAGGCGTCGGTGAAGAGCTAACCAAAGCCGAACCTGAAGAAAAATGGTACCTAGTGGTTCGCCCTAACGTTTCGATTGCAACTGTAGACATATTCACCCACCCAGATCTGACGCGAAATACGCCAAAACGTTCACTGGCAACGCTTCTTGACAGTGATTACGGAAACGATTGCGAAAAAATTGTTCGAATGCTGTACCAAGAGGTTGATAACCAACTTTCATGGCTGCTACAATACGCGCCGTCGCGATTGACTGGCACTGGATCGTGCGTTTTTGCTGAATTTTCGAGCAAAAGTAACGCCGAATCAACGCTAGCTGAACTGCCTGACACAGTCTCTGCTTTTGTTGCTAAAGGCAAAAATATATCGCCTTTGCACGAGAGACTGGCTAAGTATCGCTTAGCCCACATACAATCTATTTAAAACTGGACGCAACCCTGAGGTTTCCACCGTGCCTGATATGAAGCTATTTGCTGGTAACGCTACACCTGAACTAGCCCAACGTATTGCTGATCGTCTATACATCTCTCTTGGTGATGCTACTGTTTCTCGTTTTTCTGATGGCGAAGTCGCTGTTCAAATCAACGAAAACGTACGTGGTAGTGATGTTTTCATCATTCAATCTACTTGTGCACCAACTAACGACAACCTAATGGAACTTGTAGTGATGATTGACGCAATGCGCCGCGCTTCAGCGGGCCGTATTACAGCAGTTATCCCTTACTTTGGTTACGCTCGCCAAGACCGTCGTGTACGTTCTGCTCGTGTGCCAATCACTGCAAAAGTTGTTGCTGACTTCCTTTCTAACGTTGGTGTTGACCGCGTTCTAACTATCGACCTACACGCAGAACAGATTCAAGGCTTCTTCGATGTACCAGTTGATAATATCTTCGGTACTCCAGTTCTTCTTGAAGACATGGCAAACCGTGGCCTAGAGAACCCTGTTGTTGTTTCTCCTGACCTAGGTGGTGTTGTACGCGCTCGTGCAACGGCTAAAGCACTAGGTGACGTAGATATCGCTATCGTTGATAAGCGTCGTCCACGCGCTAACGTGTCTGAAGTAATGAACCTAATCGGTGATGTTGAAGGTCGTGACTGTGTGATCGTTGATGACATGATCGACACAGGTGGCACACTATGTAAAGCAGCTGAAGCGCTAAAAGAGCGCGGCGCTAAGCGTGTATTCGCTTACGCAACTCACGCTGTATTCTCAGGCAACGCTGCTCAAAACATCGGTAACTCAGTACTAGACCAAGTTATCGTGACTGACTCAATCACTCTACCAAAAGAGATGGAAGCGACAGGTAAAGTAACTTGTCTAAGCCTATCTCGCATGCTAGCTGAAGCGATTCGTCGTATCAGCAATGAAGAGTCAATCTCAGCAATGTTCAACTAATCGAACTGCGATAAATCAATTATAAAAACACCCCTTTTTGGGGTGTTTTTTTATTTGGACTATTTTTAATACCAACCAGAATAAATATCTGGTCATTCTTGCTGGTTAAAATCGCTGATAGCATCGTTATAGATTTTGTAGGTAGGTCAGCTAGCTAACGGTAATCTATGCCTTGCTCTAAGCGATTTTTCCTGTGCAATTATCTGATCACCTATTTATCCCGATTGGTATAACTCATCCTCACTCGCCCGATGTGAGATTTGTGTGCTATCATACTGCGCTTTTTGAGATTCCAAGAGAGATCCTAACCTTGAGTCAACAAATTAAATTGCTTGTCGGCCTCGCTAATCCAGGGCCAGAATACGCTAGAACTCGCCATAATGCAGGTGCGTGGGTGGTCGAAGAACTCGCTCGCGTTCACAACGTCACTCTAAAAAACGAAGCAAAGTTTTTTGGTCTAACAGGGCGCATCATGGTCAACGGTCAGGATCTACGTTTACTTATCCCCACTACTTTCATGAACCTCTCAGGCAAAGCTATTGCTGCACTGGCAAAGTTTTACCAGATCAAACCTGAAGAGATCATGGTTGCACACGACGAGCTAGATCTACCTCCGGGTGTTGCTAAATTTAAGAAAGGTGGTGGGCACGGTGGTCACAATGGCCTTCGCGATACCATTAGTAAACTTGGAAACAACAAAGATTTTTATCGTCTTCGAATTGGCATCGGCCATCCGGGGCACAAAGACAAAGTAGCCGGTTTTGTTTTAGGCAAAGCTCCAGCAAAAGAGCAAGAGCTTCTTGACGCGGCAGCCGATGAATCAGTACGCAGCCTAGACATCTTATTAAAAGATGGCCTATCAAAAGCACAAAATCGCTTACATACGTTCAAAGCAGAATAAGGTTTATATCATGGGTTTTAAATGTGGCATCGTTGGTCTACCAAACGTTGGTAAGTCAACTCTGTTTAATGCACTAACTAAAGCAGGTATCGAAGCAGCAAACTTCCCGTTTTGTACCATCGAACCAAACACAGGTATCGTTCCAGTACCTGATCTACGTCTAGATGCATTAGCGAAAATTGTTAATCCGCAGAAGATCCTTCCTACAACGATGGAATTCGTTGATATCGCTGGCCTAGTTGCTGGTGCATCTAAAGGTGAAGGTCTGGGTAACAAATTCCTAGCAAACATCCGTGAAACTGACGCAATTGGTCACGTAGTTCGCTGTTTTGAAAACGAAAACATCGTTCACGTTTCTGGCAAAGTATCACCAATCGAAGACATCGAAGTGATCAACCTTGAACTTGCACTAGCTGACTTAGACAGCTGTGAGCGTGCAATTCAACGTAACGCTAAGAAAGCAAAAGGCGGTGACAAGGACGCTAAGTTCGAAATCACTGTTCTAGAAAAGCTACTACCAGTTCTTACTGAAGGTGGTATGGCGCGTACGGTTGAGCTTTCAAAAGAAGAAGCGGCAGCAATTGGCTACCTAAACTTCCTTACACTAAAGCCAACAATGTACATTGCGAACGTAAACGAAGACGGTTTCGAAGATAACCCGTACCTAGATGCAGTTCGTGAATACGCAGAAAAAGAGAACAACGTAGTTGTTGCTGTATGTGCGGCTATCGAGTCAGAGCTTTCTGAACTTGAAGACGAAGATCGCGAAGAGTTCCTAGCAGATATGGGTATCGAAGAACCAGGTCTAAACCGCGTTATCCGTTCTGGTTACGAACTACTTACTCTGCAAACTTATTTCACTGCTGGTGTTAAAGAAGTACGTGCTTGGACTATCCCTGTTGGTGCAACTGCGCCACAAGCAGCGGGTAAGATCCACACTGACTTTGAGAAAGGCTTCATCCGTGCTGAAGTTGTTGGTTACGACGACTTTATCCAGTTCAACGGTGAAAGCGGTGCGAAAGACGCAGGTAAATGGCGCTTAGAAGGTAAAGACTACATCGTAAAAGATGGCGACGTAGTTCACTTCCGCTTCAACGTTTAATTTCTATACAAGTCATTGACTTTAAAGGTCAGCAATCATGCTGGCCTTTTTGTTATCCCTCGATTTACTTTTCACTTAACTCCCACGAGTTGCATCATTTTGTTATCAGTTTTCGATCATTAACACGCCTCTTTGTTTAAAAAGAAATCGAACAGTCCATTTATCTCGATTTATTCAAAAAAACTATTGACGGTTTTATCTCAACTCCGCATAATGCGCCCCGTTCCCAACAAGACGGCAACGTCATGTCAGGAACAACAATATGGTATTGGCTACGTAGCTCAGCTGGTTAGAGCACATCACTCATAATGATGGGGTCACAGGTTCGAATCCCGTCGTAGCCACCATTCCTAAATACTTTTACGAAAGTAATTAGGAATTGATGCGGAAGTGGCGGAATTGGTAGACGCACCAGATTTAGGTTCTGGCGCCGCAAGGTGTGAGAGTTCAAGTCTCTCCTTCCGCACCATTATTTAAGTCTGGCTTTTGATGCCGCCATTCCCTGGTTCGAATCCAGGTAGACCTGCCACTATTCATAGTGTTAAGCCTAATTGAAAAATGGCTTGTCACTAAGAGCGCAACAGTTTATATTGTCTCGCTCACGAGTGGCTACGTAGCTCAGCTGGTTAGAGCACATCACTCATAATGATGGGGTCACAGGTTCGAATCCCGTCGTAGCCACCATTCCTTTTTAGGATACAGACATAAAGTTATTAGTTTTTACCAATTAACTAGTAGCTATGTAGATTCAAGACGCGGAAGTGGCGGAATTGGTAGACGCACCAGATTTAGGTTCTGGCGCCGCAAGGTGTGAGAGTTCAAGTCTCTCCTTCCGCACCATCTTGATTCAATCTACATATAAGTAATTTGCGGAAGTGGCGGAATTGGTAGACGCACCAGATTTAGGTTCTGGCGCCGCAAGGTGTGAGAGTTCAAGTCTCTCCTTCCGCACCATTATTTAAGTCTCTTTTA
>NZ_VTXI01000032.1 GCF_013114545.1 Vibrio sp. RE86
TCCTCGTTAGCTCTCTTCGCTTGTTCCTTGAGCGGTGTCCTTTTCATCATCCTGATGATAAGTCCTTTCCTCGTCCAGAGGTGTCCATTTTCCATCCGTAGTAGCAACCATCCTAGTTACTAATGCATCCGTTCAATGTCCAATTTGCTATCCGTGCCGACTACTCATCCTAAGTAACCGTATCTTCATCCTGAAGATTACCTAATCCGTGGTAATTTCCTGTTCCGTGTCAGACTCCTTCTGACAGGTTCAATATTACGCTGATGCCGATTTTCAGCAATATAGCGCAAACGTTTTTCTGCATAATAATTTGATTGATAAATGCACATTTTCTTTAAAAACAAAGCATTACGTTGTGCTGTTAACATTTATCTCAGCTATAAAGATATAATTACTCACCTGCTTGTGAGAGATCTCGCACAAGCAGGTGAGGAGATCGGCACTACTGCCCAATCGCTGCGCCTTCGCGTCTTGGGTCAGCGGCACCTTTTAATTGTCCATCTTCAATCAAAATCGCATGTAAGCCAGAATTTAGATCGCGAACATTGACGTCAAAGCCCATCTTCTCCAATTGATCTTGGAAGGCTTCTGCGTTGGTTCCTTGCTCTATATCGAGTGTACCAAAGCGGTTCAACAGATGAGGTTGGTTGATTGCTTGCTGGATATCCATCTTCCACTGTGTATGCGCAATGATGGTTTGGGCAACATAGCCAATAATGCGGCTTCCTCCAGGAGAACCAATCGCCATATAAGGCTCATCATTGTGCATTATGATGGTCGGTGCCATTGATGAGCGAGGGCGCTTTCCGGGTTCTAATCGGTTTGCGATAGGTTTTCCATCTTTGTGAGTTCTAAACGAAAAATCTGTTAGCTCATTATTGAGTAAGAAACCATTGGTCATTAGGCGAGAGCCAAAGGCGTTTTCAATGGTAGTGGTGATGGAGACGACATTGCCCTCTTTATCAACCACGTTGAAGTGACTGGTCGATGGTAACTCAATCGACTCATCTGTACTTTGTCGTTGTGCATAATTCCAAGGTGGAGTCCCGGCACTTACCGACTCTAAAGCTTTCCCCGGTTTGATGAGGTTTGCACGTTGCTTTAGGTACTCTTTATCGAGCAAGCCTTGTGTTGGCATCGGCACAAAGTCTTCATCCGCCATGTACATGCCACGATCAGCAAACGCTAATCGAGATGCATCAGCAATCACTTGCCATGACTTGGCGTTATCTGGCCCCCACGCTTTTAAATCAAATTGTTCTGTGATTGATAAGATCTGGCCAACAGTGAGAGCGCCTGAGCTTGGTGGCCCCATGCCACATACCTGATAGTTTTGATAAGGCGAACATACCGCTTCTCTTTGTTTAATCGAATAAGCATCAAAGTCTTTTTGAGCCAATACCCCAGGATTGCCTGGCGCGTTCTGCACGGTTTCAACAATGCTTTTAGCGATCTCTCCTTGATAGAAAGCTTGTGCTCCACCTTTAGCAATCGCGCTTAATGTTTTTGCGTATTCAGGGTTCTTTAACAGTGTTCCGGCCACTTTGGGTGAACCATCAGGTTTAAAGAAGTAGGTCTTGGTGGTTTCAAAGCGGCTTAAACGTTCGGCATCATTAGCGATCAATGTGGCGAGACGAGGACTGATTTCAAAACCCTGCTGCGCAACGTCGATAACAGGCTTGATGAGGTCAGCCCAATCGAGTTTTCCGTACTTTTGATGGGTATCCCACATAAGCTGCACCGTTCCCGGAGTACCCACAGAGCGGCCACCTACCACGGCGTCATAGAACTTGAGTGGTTCTCCGTTTTCATCTTGGAACAGGCGAGGGGTCGCATCGAGTGGAGCGGTTTCTCGGCCATCGTAGGTGGTGAGTTCGTCGTTCTTTGCATCCCAGTAAACTAAGAAAGCGCCTCCGCCAATACCAGAGGATTGGGGCTCAACTAAACCTAGCATGAGCTGAGTTGTGACCATGGCATCAATCGCGTTACCGCCTTTTGCCAAAATATCAGCGCCGGCTTGAGTGGCTATTGGGTTGGCTGCGGTCACCATCCAATCTTTTGCGGTGACCAGTTGTTTCTGCTCAAGACCGCTACTCTGTTCTGGTGCGACTGAATCTGCGGCTTGGTTGGCTAGAGCGGGTACTGACGTTGCAAGCAAACAGGTGGTGAGGAATTTAAGTTTCCACTGCATCTTGTTCTCCTTTTTATTTATGCAGAGCAAGAGTGGCAGTGGATAGGGAAGAGATCTAAGGATTTGTTATAAATTTGTAATGCTGAATCAAATTTTAGACAGCTCAATGACTAAAACTGAGAGATTAGCGCCGTCACCGATTGCCAAAGGATACTGAGGCCGATAAACGTAAATAAAACACCACACAATCCGTCAATATAGACAGCAAGCGCTTTGACCTTACGCTGCATTCGTTGAGTGGACAGTGCCCAAGCTAAAAACGCAAACCACAGTAATGACAGGCTCCAAAGAATAAGCAACGCCGCGCCTTTGCCTGACAGCGACATGCTAGCAGGCACTAAGCTCGACATTAAACTGACAAAAAACACCAACGCCTTGGGGTTAAGGATATTGGTGGTGAAACCGCGAGAAAACGCTTGGCGCTTATTGCTGAGTAGTAGGTTGGTTTGTTCGGTCTGGTCAGCAACATTTACTGGGTGTTTGAAGGTGTTCCAAGTGGCCTTAAGAGCTCCGTAACCCAAATAGAACAGGTAGCTGCCACCGGCTAATTGCAACAAAGCAAACAGGGTAGGTTGTTGATGCACTAAGTAACTGATGCCGGTTAAACTAAGAATGGAGTGAAGCAAGATGCCACATGAAAGACCAAGGGCGATGTATAACCCAGTTTGACGGCCGTAACGCGTGGCATTTTGTACCACTAGCGCAAAGTCAGGGCCTGGGCTCATTAGCGCAACAAAGTGGACAACGGCAAGAGTAGTTAGGATGGTTAATTCGTTCATAGTGTCTAGATCAGATAGAGAGGGCAGAAAAACACGCTGCCCAATAGAAATTAATTTGCTGCTCTTTTCGATTGTTTGTTATTGCGTATTCCATCAAAGCTAAACACCACTAGAGCACCCCAGATAAAGGCGAAGGTAATAGCTTTGTCAGTTGTGAAGGCCTCGCCATACACCAATACTGCGAGCAAGAACATCAAGCTTGGACCAATGTATTGGAAAAAGCCCAGTGTTGATAGCTTGAGTCGTGTTGCTGCACCCGTAAAACAAAGCAGTGGTAAAGTTGTCACGATACCAGCGGAGATCAACAACATATTTAGATTCAAAGGATTTTCGGTAAAGTGCGATGTGGGTGTATCGGCAATCCACATCAGATAGATCGCAGCAGCGGGTAGTAACACTAGAGTCTCAATGAACAGACCTGTTTGAGCTTCAAGGCTGACTTTTTTGCGCAGTAGACCATAAAAACCGAAACTGAAAGCGAGTGCGATAGCCACAACAGGAATCGACCCAAAGACAAACAGTTGAACCAAGACGCCACATGCAGCAAGTGCGACTGCAAACCACTGTAACTTGCGTAATCTTTCACCAAGGAACATCATCCCAAGCAGGACATTGATCAACGGGTTGATGTAGTACCCCAAACTGGCATCCAACATATGATCGGCATTGACCGCCCAGATAAATATCAGCCAGTTTGCTCCGACTAAAATGGCGGTGGTCACAAGGTAGAGTAACTTCTGTTTTGACTTCATCACATCACGTACATTGCGCCAGCGACGACCAAAATGCACCAAGATAGCCAACAAGAAGAATGACCAAACAACACGATGGCTCAGGATCTCAAGAGGTGAGACTTCGGCTAACGCTTTGAAATAGATAGGTGCAATTCCCCACATGGTGTAAGCACCAATGGCGAGGAAGATACCTTGCTTGGCTCTTTGTTGTTCTTCAGGAGTCATGGACGGATTACTCGATTCAGGAATTTTACAAATTGAAACATGCAGTATACGAATGACTCTCAAAATCGCCTAACAATTTGCGGTTTTATTCGCCTTTAATCCCCTCTACAATGTGCCCCTTGCGTTTTCAGCGCACTCGACCAGACAAATCTATTGAGACAATTCATGACCTCGACACTTTTAGCTCAACAACCAACAGAAGAACTGCCTACGCCGCAACGCATCTTAGAAGATGTTTTTGGCTATCAGACCTTCCGAGATGGGCAACAAGAGGTGATCGAATCTGCGGTTTCTGGGCAAGATAGCTTAGTCATTATGCCTACTGGTGGTGGTAAGTCCTTGTGTTACCAGATTCCTGCTTTGGCTCGTCATGGCTTAACTCTGGTGATTTCGCCGCTTATTTCATTGATGAAAGATCAGGTGGACCAACTCAAAGCTAATGGTGTCGCGGCCGAGTGTGTTAACTCAACCATGCCTCGAGAAGAGCTGATCTCGGTGTATAACCGCATGCACTCTGGCGCAATCAAGCTCATCTACGTGTCGCCAGAACGAGTGCTAATGCGTGACTTTATTGAACGCCTTGAGAGCTTACCGCTTTCGATGATTGCGGTTGATGAAGCGCACTGTATCTCGCAGTGGGGGCATGATTTTAGGCCTGAATATGCGTCATTGGGTCAGTTGAAACAGTATTTTCCTCATGTACCAGTCATGGCGTTGACGGCAACGGCTGATGATGCGACGCGCAAAGACATTATGCAGCGCCTGCAACTTAACGACCCTCACCACTACTTAGGCAGCTTCGATAGACCTAACATTCGTTATACGCTGGTTGAGAAACACAAACCGGTTTCTCAGGTCGTACGTTTTCTCGAAAACCAGCGTAGCAACTGCGGCATCATCTATTGTGGTAGCCGTAAGAAAGTTGAAATGGTCACAGAAAAGCTGTGCAACAACGGTCTTCGTGCGGCAAGTTACCATGCTGGTTTAGAAGCCGACGAACGGGCGTATGTGCAAGAAGCGTTTCAGCGTGATGATATCCAAATTGTGGTCGCAACCGTTGCGTTTGGTATGGGTATCAACAAGCCTAATGTTCGCTTTGTGGTGCACTTTGATATTCCACGCAATATTGAGTCTTACTACCAAGAAACAGGTCGTGCTGGTCGAGATGGTTTACCTGCTGAAGCGATGATGCTCTACGATCCAGCCGATATCAGTTGGCTGCGCCGCATGTTGGATGAAAAAGACGATGGTCCTCAAAAACAGGTTGAAGCGCATAAGCTCAATGCGATGAGTGCGTTTGCGGAAGCACAAACCTGTCGCCGACAAGTGCTACTTAACTACTTTGGTGAATATCGTGAAAAGCCGTGTGGCAACTGTGATATCTGCTTAGACCCACCTAAGCACTTTGATGCAACTGAACAGGCTCAGAAAGCACTGTCGTGTGTGTATCGAGTGAATCAAAGTTTTGGTATGGGCTATGTGGTTGAAGTACTGCGTGGTATGCAAAACATTCGGGTACGAGAAAACGGTCACGACAAGCTATCGACTTATGGCATTGGGCGTGAAAACAGCCACGACTACTGGGTGAGTGTGTTCCGTCAGCTTATCCATAAAGGCTTGCTGTTCCAAAACATTACCCGTAACTCAACTTTGCAACTGACCGAAGAGGCAAGGCCGTTACTGCGTGGCGAAATGAGTTTGGAACTTGCGGTACCAAGACTGGATACCGCAGCGCGCGCCGCGAAGTCGGACAAGCTATCGAGCAAAAATTACGACAAGAAGCTGTTTGCTAAACTGCGCAAACTTCGTAAATCGATTGCTGATGAAGATGGCCTACCGCCTTATGTTGTGTTCAGTGACGCCACTTTGATTGATATGGCGGAGATACTCCCAACTTCATACGGAGAAATGCTGGCCGTCAGCGGCGTTGGCCAACGTAAACTCGAAAAATACGCAGACCCATTCTTAGATTTGATTCAGGAGCACATTACTAATCATGGTTGATTCAATACAGCAAACGGAATTTGGCCTTCTTGAATATCAAGCTGGTGAAGGGCGCATCATCATTCGCTCCCCACGTTTTGATTTTGATAGTTTTCCTCAGTTGGCAGAACGTTTGGTTTCTTTTTTGTCTGCTACGGTGATTGAAAAGCAGTGGGATGCCGATATCCACTCATGGTTGGTTGATTTTGAAGGTTGCCAGTTGTTCCTAAAATCTGAGCACTACAGCGAAAGCATCTGGTTTGAAGCCTTGTCGATTGATGACTCCAAAGAAGAGCTCGATTTTCTAGCCTCACTGTTCCAACGAGGTTTTTAAACTAAAAGATTTTAAGCCAACGATTGCTTATCTTGAGCGGCTTGCAGCTTAGGGTGGTTAATGTATAATCGCCCGCCGCGATATTCATTAGAGAATATCGAGACGAAATTTATTTAACATTGTTGGTAAGAGTCTTTCCTTGGCTTGGAAAGAGTCGATTTGGGTTCCCTCACCCCCAAACCAAACTAAAAAGGTATCGCATGAGTAACTTTACCCCTGCGCAGCAGCGCAAAGCCCTTCTATTATTGGTTCTATTCCACCTAGTGATCATTGCATCAAGCAATTACTTGGTTCAGCTACCCTTTACTGTTTTCGGTTTCCATACCACTTGGGGTGCATTCACTTTTCCATTTATTTTCCTAGCTACAGACTTAACGGTTCGAATCTTTGGTGCTCAGCTTGCCCGTAAGATCATCTTCTTAGTGATGCTTCCTGCATTGGCGGTGTCGTACCTATTGTCTGTGATTTTCTTTGAAGGCTCATTTCAAGGCTTCAGCCAGCTAGGAGAGTTCAACCTATTTGTTGCTCGTATCGCTATTGCGAGTTTTATGGCGTATTTGCTAGGGCAGATTTTGGATGTGCATGTATTTAACCGTCTGCGTCAGCTAAAGCAGTGGTGGGTTGCGCCAACGTGTTCGACATTGTTTGGTAATGCGCTTGATACGATCGCGTTCTTTGCCATTGCGTTCTACCAAAGCCCAGATCCATTTATGGCTGAGCATTGGACTGAAATTGCGCTGGTGGATTATGGTTTTAAACTAGTGATTAGCTTAGGCCTCTTTGTGCCAATGTACGGTGTGCTTCTAAACTTCCTGATTAAAAAGCTCACGTCAGTGAACCCAGATTTTAAAGTCGCTGGTGCTCGTTGATGTTATCAACGGAATAAATATCAGAATAAAGAAAAAGCCCGAGAGATTTAATCCCTCGGGCTTTTTTACTAATTGTCGTGGTTAATACTCGACGATAGAGAGTGGCCAACCAATATCAGTTTGGCGGTTTGCCTCTATTTCAAGCTCTGCGGCAGTCAGCGGGTTTGCTTGTAACCACTCAGCTTTGAGCGTTAAGGTCAGCTTGTCATCACTCGAACTCAAAGAGACCACTGGCTCTAGGGCTTGATTACGACGATGCGTTAACAATACCGCCAGACGAAGCAATCGAAGTAGGCGCTTAGCGCTTGTGCTTGAAATGGCATGTTGCTCAGGTAGAGAGCTAATTTGCTCTCGGTAACGACGAGCCGTTTCACCTAACAGGTGCTTTTGAGCGCGAGTAAAGCCTGGAAGATCGAGATTCTGAAGTAGATAAGCGCTGTGTTCACCGCCTTTCTTAAAATCGATCGTTAAGCCGATTTCATGTAGCTTAGCCACACTGTCGAGCAACACACTCGCTTGAGGTTCTGCTAACCAGTCAGCCTGACATTCACTCAGTAGCTTACTTGCCATTGTCGCCACTTGTTGACCATAGCCAGTATCAATCTGGTAACGGCTCTGGACGCTAGCGATTGTGCGTGCGCGAATATCATCTTGTTTGAGCTCATCTACCATCTCGTAGACCAAGCCTTCACGCAGAGCGCCGCCAGCTAGAGTCATGGAGTCGATTTCTAAAAGCTCAAAAATTGCAATCAAAATAGATAGACCACTTGGGAACACTAATGCGCGCTCAAGCGTTAGACCTTCAATCTCTAATTCTTCTAGATGGTCGGCACGCATAGCCTGTTTCTGAAGACGTTTCAGTTTAGCGTGAGTGATCACTTCATCCATGCCTTGTGCGAGCATGATCTCTTGTAGGGCTTGAACTGTGCCAGAAGCGCCAACACACACATCCCAACCAATATCTGTGTACTGCTCTAAGATAGGTTGTAATGTCTCTTTAGCTGCTTTAATAGCATTGTCGAAGTTCGTCACCGTTAGCTGACGATCTTTAAAGTGGCGCTCTAGCCATGTCACACAGCCCATTTTTAGGCTGGTGAGTGCTTTGGCTTCGAAACCTTCACCGATAATAAGTTCGGTACTGGCACCACCAATATCTACCACAAGACGACGACCGCTACCGCCAGAGGTATGCGCGACACCCTTATAGATGGTAGCTGCTTCTTCTTCGCCGCAGATAACTTCGATCTTATGACCGAGAATCTGATTCGCCTTTTCTAAAAAGGTCTCCACATTCGTCGCAGTGCGAAGTGTGGCCGTGCCAACAATACGAATATTGTCGGCAGGGATATCTTGAAGTCGTTCTGAAAACAGACTCAAGCAGTCCCATCCGCGTTGCATGGCTTCAAGGCTTAGGGCGTTATTCTCGTCTAAACCTGCTGCAAGGCGAACTTTGCGTTTGATTTTAGCCATAGTCTGAACGCTGCCATCAATGTGACGCACAACGAGCATATGAAAACTGTTCGACCCGAGGTCGATGGCTGCGTAAAGCGGAGATGAAACTGCTTGGCTCATTACGACTTAAGAATCCTTTTGTTGACGTGGGCGAGAGCGGTGGTTTGAGCGACGATTTCCTGATCGTGAACCACCTGTGTTAGTACGACGTTGCTGCTGCGGACGGTTTGAACGCATGCGAATTGGTGCTGGAAGATCTTGGATCAGGGCACTTGGGTCGTAATCTGACACTGGGATAGTGTGCTCAATGTACTCTTCGATTGGCGGTAAGTTGATCGCGTAGTCTTCACAAGCAAAGCTGATTGAATGACCACTTGCGCCAGCGCGACCTGTACGACCAATGCGGTGTACGTAGTCTTCACAATCGTCTGGTAAGTCGAAGTTAAATACGTGTGTCACTTGTGGAATGTGTAGGCCACGTGCGGCAACGTCGGTTGCAACCAGTAGATCAACTTCACCTTTAGTGAATTGCTCTAGGATGCGCTCACGTTTTTTCTGTGGAACATCACCAGTTAGTAGACCAACGCGGTGACCATCGGCAGCTAGGTGGCCCCAAACTGACTCACACTTATGTTTAGTGTTGGCAAAAATGATCGCACGCTCTGGCCACTCTTCTTCAATAAGTGTCTGAAGTAGAGACATCTTATGTTCATTCGAAGGGTAGAACAGTTCTTCCTGAATGCGGTGACCTGTTTTAACTTCTGGCTCAACGACAACATGCTCAGGGTTATGCATGTGCTCAAACGCTAATTCTTGAACGCGATAAGATAGCGTTGCAGAGAACAGCATGTTCAAACGCTCTTTTGGCTCTGGCATACGACGGAACAAGAAACGGATGTCTTTAATAAAGCCAAGATCGAACATGCGGTCTGCTTCATCAAGAACAACAGCTTGAATGTGGTTAAGGTTAAACACACGCTGCTTGTAGAAGTCGATAATACGACCCGTTGTACCAATCAGTACGTCTACACCACCTTCAAGTTTCGCAAGCTGTTTCTCGTAAGGTTCACCACCGTACGCTAATGCAGCTTTGATACCTGTGCTCGCGATTAGAGGTTCAGCATCGTTAAAGATCTGAATCGCTAGCTCGCGAGTCGGTGCCATAATAATTGCACGCGGTTGAGTTGGCTTACGACCTTCATGCTCAGATGTCGTCAGTAAGTGGTTAAAAGTAGCAGTCAGGAAAGCTAATGTCTTACCTGTACCCGTTTGGGCTTGACCTGCAATGTCTTGGCCGGTGAGCAGTACCGGCAACGCCAAAGCTTGAATTGGGGTACAAAACTCGAACCCTTTTTTCTCCAAACCTTCAGTGATTTGAGGGTCTAATCCCAAATCGGCGAACTTTTGCTCTGTGATATGCGTCTTTTTCATCGCTATAGAATATCAGCTTACGCTTGCAATACGAAAGTAAATACATTCCAATAGGGCATCTAAATACTGGTTATCATCCAACCAGTTCCGAAAAAACACATTGGAGTGGAAGATGAGTGATAAGATTTTGCAGCTAACTGATGACGGTTTTGAAGCCGACGTAATTAACGCTGCAGGCCCAGTTCTTGTTGATTTTTGGGCAGAATGGTGTGGTCCTTGTAAGATGATCGCCCCTATCCTGGACGAAATTGCTGACGAGTACGAAGGCAAGCTCACTATCGGTAAACTAAATATCGACCAAAACGCAGGTACACCACCAAAGTTTGGTATCCGTGGTATCCCAACGTTACTTCTCTTCAAAGATGGTAGCGTAGCAGCGACTAAAGTAGGTGCGCTGTCTAAAACTCAATTGAAAGAGTTCCTAGACGCTAACCTATAATAGTTAGATAAGACCGTGCTGTTCCCATAGCACGGTTTTGTTTTTTGAATGCCAACAAAATCTAGACTAGGCTACTATTTAGTGCTAGTTTATCGCACGTTAATTAAACAAGTTCTCTTCTTGGTCGATCCTGAGACCAAATCCTTCTTAACTAGAAAATAGATCCTTATTTTGACTAAACAAGCATCAACCACCATGAACCTCACTGAACTTAAGAACAGACCTGTGTCTGACCTTGTTAAACTTGGCGAAAGCTTAGGCCTAGAAAACCTAGCACGTCTAAGAAAGCAAGACATTATCTTTGCGATCTTAAAAGCTCACGCTAAGAGCGGCGAAGATATCTTTGGTGATGGTGTTCTAGAAATTCTTCAAGATGGCTTTGGTTTCCTGCGCAGCGCAGACAGTTCATACCTAGCGGGTCCAGATGACATCTACGTATCTCCAAGTCAGATTCGTCGATTCAACCTGCGTACTGGTGACTCAATCGCTGGTAAGATTCGTCCACCAAAAGATGGCGAGCGTTACTTCGCACTGCTTAAAGTTAACACGGTTAACCACGACAAGCCTGATAACGCACGTAACAAGATCCTATTTGAAAACCTTACCCCTCTGCATGCCAACGAGCGCATGGTTATGGAGCGTGGTAATGGTGCGACAGAAGATATTACAGCACGTATCCTTGACCTAGCTTCACCAATTGGTAAAGGTCAACGTGGTCTGATCGTTGCTCCGCCAAAAGCGGGTAAGACAATGCTTCTGCAAAATATTGCACAAAGCATCGCGCACAACCACCCAGAGTGTGAGCTGATGGTACTTCTTATCGACGAACGTCCTGAAGAAGTAACAGAGATGCAGCGCTTGGTTAAAGGCGAAGTGGTTGCATCAACGTTTGATGAGCCAGCATCTCGTCACGTACAAGTTGCAGAGATGGTTATTGAGAAGGCAAAGCGTCTTGTTGAACACAAGAAAGACGTGGTTATCCTGCTTGACTCAATTACTCGTCTAGCTCGTGCATACAACACAGTAGTACCTTCATCAGGTAAGGTTCTGACTGGTGGTGTTGATGCGAATGCTCTACACCGTCCTAAGCGTTTCTTCGGTGCAGCTCGTAACGTAGAAGAGGGCGGCAGTCTGACTATCCTAGCAACAGCACTAGTAGATACAGGTTCTAAGATGGACGAAGTTATCTACGAAGAGTTCAAAGGTACGGGTAACATGGAAATCCACCTGAACCGTAAGATTGCCGAGAAGCGTGTATTCCCAGCAATTGACTTCAACCGCTCAGGTACTCGTCGTGAAGAGCTTCTAACTAAGAATGAAGAACTTCAGAAAATGTGGATTCTACGTAAGATCGTTCACCCAATGGGCGAAATCGATGCAATGGAATTCCTAATTGATAAGCTAGCCATGACGAAGACAAACGATGAGTTCTTTGATGCTATGCGCCGTCAGTAAGCATTAAAAATTAAAAAAAACGCCACCGCTTAGTCGGTGGCGTTTTTGTTTGCATTATCTAGTGATAACAAGCACAATGGAATCAAATGTTACAAGGAGGTTAACATGCAACAAGGAATGTTGTCGTCAGTACTCCTATCCGTCACGCTATTTATGGGTGTACCTGTCGTAACGGCTACAGAAATGCAGCCTGAGCGAGTTGAGCAATGGCTTCAAGAATCACAAGTTCACGATAAGGTCGCTGAGCTGCTTCAATTTGTTGTTGAAGATGATATCGATGGGCTCAACTTTGCACTTCAAAGATTGTCGCTTCCTGTTCAGGAAGTCTCTCGCTATCTTCTTCTTAAAAAAATTGAAGACCAAAATCTGATTTTAACACCTAAGATGGCGCTGTTTGTTGAACAGCAAAAGTCGATGGTTCCAACCTATCAAGTTTTAGAGCGTGGTGATGGGTACGAATTTTCTGTTCCTGCGTTTAATTACCCTGCAATTGCTCACCGTCTCTTAAAGCAGTGGCAACAAGATCAATCTACTTTGGCGTTTGTATTAGAAGCGGAAAGAGGGGAGTTGATTTTAAAAGAGTGGTTATCTGGCAGTGAATACCAGGTGCAGACCCGTGAAGCTCTATTGATTCGCGAACTCGATAGTCTGTCGCCAGAAGCAGTGCAAAATCTGGCAGAGCAGCTAACCCAAGAGGCAGTCACCAGTTGGTTGCCGTCATCACAAGTCATGGTGCGCTTGGCCCAAGTGAGTGAAGATGCCGATGTCTATAAGTTGCTGTGGTTGATGAAGGCTGACTTCAATAGTCAAAGTGAATTAGTTCGGTTAGCTAAAGTCGCTGATGACTTTTCCCTAAATCAGGTCATTCAAGCGTCGCATAACCCAAGTTTAAAAGAGCTAGCGATTAAGGAGCTCACCAAAGTGCGCCCAATGTCGACGCAGGTAAAAGATTTTCTTATTACGCGCATGGCCTTATCTGATGATGCGACATTCATTGCTGGCGAGCTAGCTCAACAAGGCTACGCTTCATGGTTAGAAGAGCTAGCGAACAGTAATCAACGTGTGAATAGTCGAGCAATCATGAACGTGCTCGGTCAGTAAATTACGCCAATTAACCACAATAAAAAGAGGGATCGGTCGATTCCTCTTTTTTGTTATACTGCCTGCAGATTAACCAGCCCACGATTAGGCCCATGAGTTTTAAGGACTTACGCGATTTCATCGCGCATCTAGAAAAAGAAGGGAAGCTAAAGCGCATCTCTCACCCTGTAGATCCAGATTATGAAATGACAGAGATCAGTGACCGCACGCTGCGTGCTGGTGGTCCTGCCTTGTTGTTTGAAAATCCTATCGGCTATGACATGCCTGTTCTGACCAACCTATTTGGTACACCTGAACGTGTTGCTATCGGTATGGGGCGTCAAGATGTCAAAGAGTTACGTGAAGTAGGTAAGTTGCTTGCGTATCTTAAAGAACCCGAACCACCGAAAGGCTTCAAAGACGCACTAGATAAGTTACCTGTCTTTAAGCAGGTTCTTAATATGCCGGCGAAAAGGCTTCGCAAAGCACCATGCCAAGAAGTGATTTGGCAAGGGGACGAGGTTGACCTAGATAAAGTACCAGTGATGAGTTGTTGGTCTGGCGATGTTGCGCCTCTGCTGACTTGGGGGTTAACCGTCACTAAAGGGCCAAACAAGAAGCGCCAAAATTTAGGTATCTACCGCCAGCAGAAGATTGGGAAAAACAAAATCATCATGCGCTGGTTAGCGCACCGAGGTGGTGCACTCGACCTTCGTGACTGGATGGATACTAATCCGGGTGAACCTTTCCCTGTCTCGGTTGCTTTTGGTGCTGATCCGGCCACAATTCTAGGTGCAGTGACTCCAGTACCAGATACACTGTCTGAATATGCGTTTGCGGGATTACTTCGTGGCCGTAAAACGGAAGTGGTTAAGTCGGTGAGTAACAACCTAGAAGTGCCCGCTAGTGCAGAAATCGTTATGGAAGGTTATATCGATCCTAATGAGTTTGCGGATGAAGGGCCTTATGGTGACCACACAGGTTATTACAATGAGAAAGAGAAGCACCATGTGTTTACCATTACTCATATTACCATGCGCAAAGACCCTATCTATCACAGCACCTACACAGGCCGCCCGCCTGATGAACCAGCTGTATTAGGCGTTGCACTGAATGAAGTGTTTGTGCCGATTCTACAAAAGCAGTTCCCAGAAATAGAAGATTTCTATTTGCCACCTGAAGGCTGCTCTTATCGTATGGCAGTAGTGACTATGAAGAAGCAGTACCCCGGTCATGCTAAGCGCGTGATGATGGGCGTGTGGTCTTTTTTACGTCAGTTTATGTACACCAAGTTTGTGGTCGTTTGTGATGAAAAGGTCAATGCACGTGATTGGGGAGAGGTGGTAGAGGCCATGACTCAACATATGGACCCAGTTAAAGATAGCTTGTTCATTGATAACACTCCTATCGACTCATTGGACTTTGCTTCACCGGTTGTTGGTTTAGGTTCGAAAATGGGTCTCGATGCGACCATTAAATGGGAAGCTGAACTGGTTGGTCGTGAGTCTCATACTCAACAGTACCCAGATATCGACGCTGACCAAATTGAACAGTTTATTAAGCGCAATCCAGAAGTGGTGGATTTCTATTTGCCGGAAACCGCAATGAATAACGGTTTTGCGATTGTGACGATGAAAAAGCAACAAGCTGGTCAGTCGACAGAACTCAGCCTTAAAGTGGAAGTGTTTCTAGAACAGTTTGGCCAACCTAAGTTTATTGTTCTTTGCGATGAAGATGTGAATGCTAGGGATTGGAATGACATCATCTGGGCAATCACAACCCGAATGGACCCTGAGCGAGATACGAAGCAGATTATAGGTTCATCCAATCAATCATCGCGTCTCGTATTAGATGCAACGAACAAGATTGAAGGTGAAGAAGTAGTGCGAGAGTGGGGTACACCAATTGAGAAAGATCCCCAACTTGTAGCGAAAATCGATGCGTTCTGGGATAAGTTGGGTATCCTATGAGTCATCTCATTGTCTTGCTGCCAGACAACATTAGGTTTGAGGCGCAAGATGGACAAACGGTATTGGAAGCCGCGCTCAACAATAATATTCGCTTCCCGAACCGTTGCCAGGTAGGCGCGTGCGCTGCCTGTTTGTGTCGTAAACTTGAAGGGACAGTCTCTTATCACCTTGAACCTATGCTCACTGATAAAGAGCAGCAACAAGGATGGATATTTGCTTGCCAAGCCTTCGCAGAAAGTAATTTAGTACTTACTTTGGAAGAGTAAGTAAGAGGAACATCATGACTATTAAATGTAAAGTTAAGTCAATTCAGCCGTTGGCTAGCAATACGTACCAAATCCTATTACACCCAGAAACCCCAGTAGATTTCAAAGCTGGTCAATATCTAATGGTCGTAATGGGTGAAAAAGACAAGCGTCCTTTCTCTATTGCGAGTAGCCCATGCCGCCACGAAGGCGAATTGGAACTTCATATCGGTGCTGCTGAGCAGAATGCTTACGCACTGGAAGTTGTTGAATCAATGAAAGCAGCTCTAGAGAGTGATGGCGAAATTACGATTGATGCACCGCATGGTGACGCTTGGGTAAAAGAAGACAGTGAGCGTCCGCTACTTCTAATCGCTGGTGGTACTGGTTTTAGTTACGTTCGTTCTATTCTTGATCATTGTGTTGCTCGAAATAGCGAAAACGAAATTTACCTATACTGGGGCGGTCGTGATGAATGCCAACTATATGCAAAAGAAGAACTTCAACAAATCGCAGAAGATAATGCGAATGTTCATTTTGTACCAGTAGTAGAAGATGCACCAGAACAGTGGCAAGGAAAGACGGGTAATGTACTTCAAGCGGTAGAGCAAGACTTTGACTCTTTAGCGGAATACGATATCTATATTGCAGGCCGATTCGAAATGGCGGGTGCGGCAAGAGAACAATTCACACTAAATAAGCAGGCGCAAGCAGAAAGAATGTTCGCAGACGCATACGCATTTATTTAAATACGTGACAAATTGGTGATAAAGGGAGCGTTTAGCTCCCTTTTTGTTTTCAGCCCTAAACCACCTACTTCAGTAGGTGGTTATCATTCAGTTGGGCTTTGCCTGTAGTTCTACCCATGTTAAATGCTCCCTTGATTTTTAGCG
>NZ_VTXI01000033.1 GCF_013114545.1 Vibrio sp. RE86
AAACCCGTGCGCTCTTAGCTCAGCTGGATAGAGTACCTGGCTACGAACCAGGCGGTCGGAGGTTCGAATCCTCCAGAGCGCGCCACTCTTTAGGTTTTCATTCTCAATAAAGTGAAACCCTGATATTGCAAAAGTGATATCGAAACCTGTGCGTCCTTAGCTCAGCTGGATAGAGTACCTGGCTACGAACCAGGCGGTCGGAGGTTCGAATCCTCCAGGACGCGCCACTATATAAGAGCCCTGCTAGAAATAGCAGGGCTTTTTTATTTACAGTTTAGTAACATTATTGAAACTTACTATTTACAATCTGTTGTTTAGTAAGGACTTTTTCTCGCTTTTTACCCCTCAAAGCCACTCAGTCTCTCTTACTAAGAAACGCTATAAAACTCGCAGTTATTTATTCTTGATTGCGCACATATTGCAGATTTATGTGATTTGCGTGACGAATAATTCCCTAGATTTGTGCTTTATCCTCAATAGCTCCTTAAACAAAATTGACAAAGTTTAACCAATCGAGATAATCCTAGGCCTCATGTCAGATTTTTGAGAACAAATTCTGGCATCAAGATCACCCAAGTTAACTGGGTTTCGTTAGTGTTTGCTTTGATAAAACATGATGTTTTTAGCAATACACCTAATGCCTTGTCAGGACGACAAAGAAAGGATGCAAAAATGGATAATATTGGAAGCCTGCTAGTAGATGCTGCAACCCTCATGCTTACAGGGATGGTTGTTGTGTTTATATTCCTAACTATTCTTGTCTATCTCGTTCGGCTAATGTCAAAACTGGTGCCAGAAGAAGTGCCAGAGCCGATCGCTACACCAAATCAAAATAACAAAGTTCAATCACCTTCTGCTGTTAGCCCAAACGTAGTGGCGGCAATCTCTGCTGCTGTGCACCAGTACCGTGCCTCTACAGCTAAGTAGTATCTAGAAGGATTAAAAGGAGTTAATGAGCATGTCTAAACCACTCGCTTTAACGGACGTGGTCCTTCGTGACGCCCATCAATCGCTATTTGCGACACGTATGCGTCTAGAGGATATGTTACCTATCGCTGAAGAGCTCGATAAGGTCGGTTACTGGTCTCTAGAAACATGGGGCGGTGCAACATTTGATTCGTGTATTCGTTTCTTAGGAGAAGATCCTTGGGAGCGTTTACGCGCGTTGAAGAAAGCAATGCCAAATACACCAATGCAAATGCTACTGCGCGGTCAAAACCTTTTAGGCTACCGCCACTATGCAGATGATGTGGTTGAGAAGTTTGTTGAGCGTGCACACGCAAATGGTATGGATGTATTCCGTATTTTTGACGCGATGAATGATGTACGTAACTTTGAGAAAGCCGTTAAAGCGGTAGTAGATGTAGGTGCCCATGCTCAGGGTACGCTCTCTTACACCACGAGCCCTGTTCACAACATTGATACATGGGTTGATCTTGCTAAACGTTTAGAAGACTTAGGTTGCCATTCTTTATGTATTAAAGATATGTCAGGTCTTTTAAAGCCTTATGAAGCAGAAGAGCTAATCACTCGTATTAAAGCATCGACAGATATTCCTCTTGCGCTTCACTGTCATGCGACCACTGGTCTTTCAACGGCAACCGCAGTGAAAGCAGTAGAAGCTGGCGTTGATATTCTGGATACGGCTATTTCGTCAATGAGTTGTACTTATGGTCACACACCAACGGAAACGGTTGTGGCGATGCTTCAAGGTACAGAGCGTGATACTAACCTCAAGCTCGATCAAATCGAACCAATTGCGGCTTACTTCCGTGAAGTTCGTAAGAAGTACGCTAAGTTCGAAGGCCAGCTAAAAGGTGTCGATTCTCGTA
Organism: Vibrio sp. RE86; assembly: GCF_013114545.1. Classification (GTDB taxonomy): domain Bacteria; phylum Pseudomonadota; class Gammaproteobacteria; order Enterobacterales; family Vibrionaceae; genus Vibrio. The sequence goes on from NZ_VTXI01000033.1 coordinate 1,833, forward strand.
TTTTGATCGCTCAGGTTCCTGGCGGTATGCTGACTAATATGGAAGGCCAGCTTAAAGAGCAGGGCGCAGCGGATAAGCTAGATGAAGTGTTAGAAGAGATCCCTCGCGTACGTGAAGATTTGGGTTACATTCCTCTGGTGACGCCTACTTCTCAGATTGTTGGTACTCAAGCCGTAATCAATGTACTAACAGGTGAGCGCTACAAGAGCATCACCAAAGAGACTGTAGGTCTACTGAAAGGTGAATACGGTGCAGCGCCAGCAGAACTCAATGAAGCATTGCAAGCGAAAGTATTAGATGGTGCTGAGCCAATCACTTGCCGCCCAGCCGATCTTCTTGAAGCGGAGATGAACTCGCTGACAGATGAGTTACTAAACAAAGCGAAAGAGGAAGGTATTTCACTGGCGGAAGATACAGTTGATGATGTCCTGACTTATGCGTTATTCCCACAAGTTGGCCTTAAGTTCCTTAAGAATCGTCATAACCCAGATGCCTTTGAACCGGCTCCATGGTTAGAAGAAGCTCCAGCTGCACCGCAAGCTCAGCCTGCTCAAGGTGGTATTGAAGCATACAGCGTTAAAGTTGATGGTCAGGTTTACGATGTAGAAGTGGGCCCTCAAGGCCAGCTAACATCTGTAGCACCTGCTGCAAATGCTCAACCAGCGGCAGCTCCAGCAGCTCCAGCAGCTCCGGCGGGTAACAGCGAAACGGTTCCAGCTCCTTTGGCGGGTAACATCTTTAAGGTTAATGTACAAAGCGGTGCTCAAGTAGCCGAAGGTGATGTTCTACTTATCTTAGAAGCGATGAAGATGGAGACTGAAGTACGTGCCGCCCGCGGTGGTATTGTTCAAGACCTTCACGTTAAAGAGGGTGATTCGGTGACAGTGGGTGCTCCACTACTGAGCCTGGCGTAAGGGAAGATCATGGACGGATTAATGACCTTATGGTCTGAAACAGGGATCGCTAACTTTGAATTTGGCCAGATCTGCATGATCTTGGTTGGGTGTACATTGCTATTTCTGGCGATTTGTAAGGGTTTTGAGCCTTTACTGCTGTTGCCGATTGGTTTTGGTGCAATCTTAGCGAATATACCTAATGCAGGCTTTACTGATGAAGGTGGTTTACTCTACTACGTTTACTACATCGGGATTGAATCTGGGATTTTCCCATTGCTGATTTTCCTTGGTGTCGGTGCGATGACTGACTTTGGTGCTCTTATCGCAAACCCGAAAACCTTATGGTTAGGCGCTGCAGCTCAGTTTGGCATTTTCGCAACACTATTTGGGGCGATCTTGCTTAACTATGTACCAGGTATGGAATTTAGCATGCCCGATGCAGCATCCATCGCGATTATTGGTGGTGCTGATGGTCCGACAGCTATCTTCCTTGCAAGTCAGCTTTCACCGGATCTATTGGGTGCAATTGCTGTTGCGGCGTATAGCTACATGGCGTTGGTGCCGATCATTCAGCCACCAATCATGAATGCTCTGACAACACCAGAAGAGCGTAAGATCAAAATGGCGCAGCTACGTCATGTGGGTAAAGGTGAAAAGATCCTATTTCCGCTTGCAGTGCTACTGATGACGATCTTATTCCTGCCATCAGCTACACCACTTGTTGGTATGTTTTGTCTAGGTAACTTGATGCGTGAAGCGGGCGTGGTTGATCGCCTATCTAAAACTGCCCAAAACGAATTGATCAATATTGTTACGATCTTCCTCGGACTAGGTGTTGGTTCAAAGCTTCAGGCAGAAGAGTTTCTAAACGTTGAGACCTTGGGTATTTTGGCTCTTGGTGCCGTCGCGTTTAGTATTGGTACTGCCGGTGGCGTACTGATGGCAAAACTATTGAACAAGCTCTCTAAAGAAGACATTAACCCACTGATTGGTGCGGCAGGTGTTTCCGCCGTACCAATGGCAGCGCGAGTTGTGAATAAAGTTGGTTTGGATGCGAACCCACAGAACTTCCTTCTTATGCACGCAATGGGGCCTAATGTTGCGGGGGTACTTGGCTCTGCGGTTGCGGCAGGTATTCTGCTTGCACTGGTAGGCTAGCGCCCTGTAAGTAAATGGTTAAATTGAGAGCAAGTGGCTAACGAGCTCTCAATAAATGGTATATATTCAAAGGGATGCTTTCGCATCCCTTTTTAGTATCGATAGGGACAGGAATAAATGGAAAACAAACAGATCGCAATCTCTAAATTTGGAGAGCCAGAGGTTCTCGTTACCCAAACATCACCAATACCCGAGCCTCAAAGCGGTGAAGTCTTAGTTAAAGTGTCTTTCTCTGGCGTTAACCCTATCGATGTTAAAACGCGTGCGGGCCTTGGTTGGGCAGCATCTGAGAATAAAGACAACTTACCTTGGGTTCCTGGCTACGATATATCTGGTGAAGTGGTCTCTTTAGGCGAGCAAACAGAGCGTTTCTCAGTTGGAGACAATGTTGCTGGTTTCATTGGTTTTCCACTTTTGGGAGGAGGTTACAGCCAATACATTAGTGTTCCTGAAACAGCGCTGAGTTTGGTTCCTGATGCCATCACACTTGAAGCGGCCGCGGTATTACCATTAGCTGGGCAAACAGCACTTCAAGCTCTTGATAAAGCTGGAGTGTCAGAAGGTCAACGAGTGTTGATCCTTGCTGGTGCAGGCGGAGTGGGACATATTGCCATTCAAATTGCGGTAGCTGCAAAAGCAGAAGTGTTCACGACGTGTAGTGAAGCAAATTTAGATTATATGGCCACACTTGGGGCACATGCGGTTAATTACCAATTTGCCCCAGTCTCCGAGCGAGTTGAAGAAGCGGATGTCCTTATTGACCTAGTGGGGGGAGATGCTGCGTTGGATGCGCTTAAGTGTCTGAAAGATGGTGCAAAGGTTGTCACAGTACCAACGCTCACAGCTGAGCTAATTTGTGAAAAAGCTAAGCTACTTGGTTTTGAAGCCTCAGGGATGTTGGTTGATCCTAATCCTGAACAACTCGATGCTTTGCTGTATATGGTGAGTGTTGGCTTAGTTAAAACGGAGATTCAACAAATCTTCCCGATGACTCAAGTCATTGATGCTCACAAACAAATCGAAACTGGACACACGAGAGGCAAGGTCTTGCTTGATATGCAATGCTAGAAGCGTTTAACAGCGCTTTTGAATCGTTCGCACTATGGTTTTCTGATTCCGCACTGTGGGTACTGTTTTTCAGTGGTTTCCTCAGTGCGACACTACTACCCGGAGGCTCTGAAGCAGGTTTAATTGCCACGCTGAGCCTCAATCAATACACAACATTTATTGTCATTACTGTAGCTACCTTGGGAAATACCCTTGGTGGTTTAACCAACTATTGGCTTGGGTTGTGGTTACCAAATAGAACTCAAAACGAAAAACATGGTCATAAAGCCTTATTATGGCTAAATAAATATGGCTATTGGTCACTACTTTTTAGTTGGTTGCCTATTATTGGTGACCCTTTATGTCTGGCTGCAGGTTGGTTACGAATGCGCTTTTGGCCTTGTTTTTGGCTAATCTTGATTGGCAAAGCGATTCGATACAGCTTGTTAGCGGCAATTTTTTACGGTTTTTTCTAAGGGGATGTCATGAGAAAGATTTGGCTTGGTGCATTTTCTCTTGTCGCACTTTACGGTTGCTCTTCTAGCAACATACCTTCTGTTCCTTTTTTCTCATCGCTGCCTGAAGGCGTGACGCTCATTGAAGAGGTTAATGCTGAACCTGGCAAGGCGATGATCCCATACTCCAAATACGAATTAGACAATGGCTTAACGGTCATTCTGTCTCTTGATGACTCCGATCCTTTGGTTCATGTAGATGTGACTTACCATGTGGGGTCCGCTCGAGAAGAGGTCGGTAAGTCTGGTTTTGCTCATTTCTTTGAACACATGATGTTCCAAGGAAGTGAGAACGTGGGTGATCAAGAGCACTTTAAGATCATTACTGAAGCCGGTGGAACGTTAAACGGCACCACCAACCGCGATCGCACTAACTACTTTGAAACTGTCCCATCCAATCAGTTAGAAAAAATGCTCTGGCTTGAGTCTGATCGTATGGGCTTTTTACTCGATGCAGTGTCTCAAAGAAAGTTTGAGATCCAACGAGATACGGTCAAAAACGAACGCGCGCAAAACTATGACAACCGACCGTATGGCTTGATGTGGGAAAGAATTGGCGAAGCCATGTATCCTGAGGGCCACCCGTACTCGTGGCAAACGATCGGTTATGTGGAAGACCTTGAACGTGTCAACGTCAACGATCTCAAAGCGTTTTTCTTACGTTGGTACGGGCCAAACAATGCTGTTTTAACCATCGGTGGTGATATTGATACCGAACAAACATTGGAATGGATCAACAAGTACTTCGGCTCGATCCCGAAAGGCCCAGAGGTTGAAAGTGCGCCCAAGCAACCCGCTCAGTTAACAGAAGACCGTTACATCACGCTCGAAGATCGCATTCAGCAACCGATGCTGATGATAGGTTGGCCAACGAAATACAATGGTGCGGAGGAGCAAGCTTCTCTTAACGCATTGGCGAATGTGCTAGGCAATGGTGCTAATAGTTTGTTGTACCAAAAATTAGTGAAGACGCAAAAAGCGGTTGATGCAGGTGCGTTCCAAGACTGTGCTGAATTATCGTGTAACTTCTATGTCTACGCTATGGCTCCATCGGGCGAAAAAGGTGCGCTGGAACCTTTATATCAAGAGCTGATGCAAACATTGAATGAATTCGAAGCGAAAGGGGGGGATGAAGCACGCCTTGAACAAATCACTGGTATGGCAGAAGCGAATGCCGTTTTTGCCTTGCAAAGCGTGCGTGGCAAGGTGTCTCAACTAGCATCAAACGAGACGTTCTTTTCAACACCTGACCGTATTCAGACTCAGCTAGAGCAAATTCGCGCTGTTACGCCAGAGTCAGTTATGGATAGCTACAAGACTTTCGTTAATGGTCACCCTAAAGTAGCGTTGAGTGTAGTACCAAGGGGTAAACCTGAGTTGGCTGCTAGGGATGCAACGTTTGTAACCCCTCCTCGCACTTTACCTGATTATCAGGAAGTGACAGAAGACCAACTCGTCTACCGCAAAGCAACGGATGATTTTGACCGTTCAGTGATGCCAGAGGTTGCTCAAGGGGTGAAAGCTCAAATGCCTGACCTTTATCGTTTGTATTTCGATAATGGGGCGGAGCTATTAGGAACGGTCAGTTCTGAAACGCCGACTGTGCAACTTGAAATTCGTTTCCCTGCCGGAGAGCGTTACGTTAAATCAGGCAAGGAAGGCTTGGCGAATTTGACTGCGTCGATGATGCAAGAAGCGACCACAGACTCATCGCTTGAAGAGCTTCAAGCGAGGCTTGATAAGCTAGGAAGCACTATATCTATCAACGCGGGTAATTACACAACCAGCATTTCAGTTTCTAGTTTAGAGAAAAACCTGACGGAAACACTGACCATCGTTGAAGAGGTTTTGTTCAAACCTGCATTCAGAGAGCAAGATTTTTCTCGTATTAAAAAACAGATGTTAGAGGGTTTGGTCTATCAACATCAAAAGCCGAGTTGGCTAGCGTCTCAAGCGACTCGACAGGTTCTATTCTCTGGTTCAGTCTATCAACGCCCGAGCGATGGTACTGAAGCATCAGTGGCTGAGCTAACATTAGAGGACGTCAAGGCGTTTTATAAGCAGCACTACACGCCTCAAGGCGCGCAGATCGTGATTGTCGGAGACATCAACAAACGCAAAGTGAAACAAGAGTTAGCGTTTATTGAAAATTGGCAAGGTGAAGTGGCGCCTCTTCTAAGGCCTCAACTTGTTAAACCGCTTGATCAGCAGAAAGTGTACTTAATTGATAAACCGGGTGCGCCACAAAGTGTCGTTCGTATGGTTCGTCAAGGGCTGCCGTTTGATGCGACGGGTGAAGTGTACTTAACTCAATTGGCGAACTTTAATCTAGCGGGCAATTTCAACAGTCGCATCAACCAAAATCTGCGTGAAGATAAAGGTTATACGTATGGAGCGAGCGGTTACTTAGCCTCTAATCGAGAAGTAGGCGCTATCGTCTTTTCTGCTCAAGTGCGCGCTGATTCAACCATTCCTTCTATTCAAGAGATGAAAAATGAGCTGAATGAGTACAGTCAATCAGGTATGACCGATGAAGAGATGAAATTTTTACGCTTAGCAGTCGGTCAACAAGATGCTCTAAAGTATGAAACGCCTTCACAGAAAGCTGGGCTGTTAAATAGTATTCTTGCCTATAGTTTGGATGAAGACTACCTCAAGCAGCGCAATGAGATTGTCGATACTGTAGATAAGACGGTTTTAGATAAACTAGCCGCTAAGTGGTTTGATCCAAATGACTATCAGATTATTGTGGTTGGTGATGCGAAAACGCTGAAGCCACAACTAGAAAGTTTACAGATTCCGATAGAAGAGCTTGAAATCATCCGTTAGAGTACACATAACATAGTGAATAACGAAAGGGTGACACGGCTCACCCTTTATAAATTTGTTTAGCCAGTTTGGTATCTCTACCAAACCACTGATATAAGCGAACCTCATTTTGACTGAATTTGCTGCGCGACTTGAGCGAGTTGCACAAAACCCAGATGTATTTAAGAGTTTTGGACGTGGTGTTGAACGCGAAACTTTACGCTATCAACAAGATGGTCACCTCGCGACAACTCCTCACCCAAGTGAGCTTGGTTCGGCTTATGCCAATAACTGGATTACGACTGACTTTTCTGAATCTCTTTTGGAGTTCATCACGCCAGTTTCATCCGATATTTCGACTTTGCAGGCGCAACTAGAAGACATTCACCACTTCACTCAAACCAAACTGGGTGAAGAAAAGATGTGGCCATTGTCTATGCCTTGTTATGTCGGCGCTGAAGATGACATCAACTTAGCGCAGTATGGCTCGTCGAACTCAGGCAAAATGAAAACGCTCTATCGAGAGGGTTTAAAAAGACGTTACGGCAGTCTGATGCAGATCATTTCAGGTGTGCACTTTAATTTCTCATTCCCAGAGACATTTTGGGATCAGCTGTTTGGTGAGCAAACTGAAGATGAACGCCAATCGAGTAAATCAGAGGCTTACTTTGGCCTCATCCGAAACTATTACCGTTTCGGGTGGTTAATCCCATATTTCTTTGGTGCATCGCCAGCACTTTGCTCTTCGTTCATTCAAGGTCGTGATACCAAGCTACCGTTTGAAAAAGTCGGTGGCACGCTTTACTTACCGCACGCGACTTCATTGCGTATGAGTGATTTGGGCTACACCAACAGTGCTCAAAGTGCGTTAAAAATCGGTTTCAATAGTTTGGACGAGTATTTAGAAGGTCTAAACACAGCTATTCGAACACCATCTGATGAGTTTGCTGAGATTGGCGTCAAAGTGGATGGTGAGTACCGTCAGCTTAACAGCAATGTACTTCAGATCGAGAATGAGCTGTATGCTCCTATTCGACCTAAGCGCGTGGCGAAATCTGGCGAAAAACCGTCAGAAGCGTTAGCACGTGGTGGTGTCGAGTACATTGAAGTACGTTCGCTTGATGTGAACCCTTATAGCTCAGTGGGTATTAATGAAGACCAAGTACGTTTTCTTGATCTATTCCTCGCATGGGCAGCTTTAACGGACTCTGAACCAATGGATCACTGTGAGCAGGCATGCTGGCGTGAAAACTGGAACAAAGTCATTGTTGAAGGGCGTAAACTAGGATTAGAACTACAAATTGGCTGCCAAGGTGAAGTGCTTACTCTGCAAGACTGGGCGAAACGAGTGTTTGTTGAGCTTGTGCAAATCGCAGAGCAGATGGATGCGGCTAATGGCGGCGATGAATATCAAGCTGTTTGCTACAAACTACTCTCTTGGATTGATAACCCTGAGAAAACCGTTTCCGGCCAGCTATTGGCAGACACCATTGAGCTGGGTGGTTTGGGTAAAGTTGGTTGTGAATTGGGTAAGCAATATCGTAACCAACACCTTGATCACCAGTACCGTACTTACAGTGCTGTTGAAATGGAAACAGAAGTTGAGCGTTCGCGTGTTGCTCAGAAAGAAGTTGAAGATTCAGATAGTCTGAACTTTGATGACTTCCTAGAGGACTACTTTGCTTACTTGAAAGGTTAGGCAAAACTGTGAAAAGAACGTGCTCTCTCATACTGAGTTTGGTGGTACTAGGTGGCTGTGCAACACCGCCACCTAAAAATCAGTCTAATCTTTGTGAGATATTTCGAGAACACCCAAGCTGGTATGACGATGCTCTAGACATGCAAGAGGAGTGGGGGACACCCATTCAAGTCTCGATGGCTATTGTCAAACAAGAGAGTAGCTTTAGACATGATGCTAGACCACCTAAGGATTATTTACTTGGTTTCATCCCATGGGGGCGAGTGAGCAGTGCTTATGGTTACGCACAGGCTCAAGACCCAGCGTGGGAAGACTTTCAAAAAGCAACTGACCATGGTGGTTCACGAACAAACTTTGCTGATTCATTAATGTTTATCGGTTGGTATACAAATGAAACGCAAAGGCAGTTAGGTATTTCTAAATGGGATACCTACAATCAATATCTTGCTTATCATGAAGGCAGAGGAGGCTATAAGCGTAAAAGCTATCAAGCTAAGCCCTCATTGATTAAGATCGCTCGTCGAGTTGAGCAACAAGCAAAGGATTACGGTTGGCAACTGAAGCAATGCCGACAAGAATTAGAAGACAATAGAAGCTGGTTCTTTTGAGCGCAGTAAAGATGGAGAAGGACAATGCCGTTATTAGATAGTTTTACCGTAGATCATACACGAATGAATGCACCTGCTGTTCGTGTAGCGAAGACAATGACAACACCAAAAGGTGATACGATTACCGTTTTCGACCTACGCTTTACCGCACCAAATAAAGACATTTTGTCTGAGAAAGGAATTCACACGCTTGAGCACCTATATGCTGGCTTTATGCGTAATCACCTTAACGGTGACAATGTAGAAATTATTGATATCTCTCCAATGGGATGCCGTACAGGTTTCTACATGAGCTTAATTGGTACGCCTCAAGAGCAGCAAGTGGCCGATGCATGGTTAGCTGCTATGCAAGATGTACTGAAAGTAGAAAGTCAAAACAAGATTCCAGAACTGAATGAATATCAGTGTGGTACAGCTGCGATGCATTCACTAGATGAAGCAAAGCAAATTGCAGAAGCGATTTTAGCTGCGGGTATTTCGGTAAACAAAAACGATGAGTTGGCGCTACCAGAAACGATGCTGAAAGAGTTAAAAGTAGACTAGCGATGAGTTTGAAAGAAAAGGAAGGCAGAATGCCTTCCTTTTTTGTTTGTGATGATTAGTTTGCTTTGGGTAGAACGACAACTTCTGTTTTAGCCCAGATATCGTGAAAGCCACGCTTTTTAGGATCGAGAGGGACAGTAAAGTTTGCCAAGCCAAAGCCAGATGTACCGATTCTTATCAATGCTTGAGTAACCGAGACCGCCGAACCGTCGTTACTACGTAAGTGGAGTTTCCAAGCTCGCATGCCGAGTGTTTGGCCAGCACGAGTCCAGAAGAAAACAAAGAAGTATATCCATACAAAGGCAAGATACGCGGTGTATACCGGGCTCCAAATTGGGTGATTGGTCAGAAAATCACTCACATCTGCATAGCCAGCAGCATGAAAGATCCCCATCGCCATCAAAGCATGCAGTAAAGCGACAATGACTCCCGCCGCCATCATCTCAACCGCAATAATAATTAACCCGTCATAAAAGAGTGCACCTAAGCGTCGAAATAGTCCCGCTGGTGGCAAAGTGTCAGTCGTTGACATAGAGCCTACTTACCTAAAAGAAAATAAGGCGAAAGAATAAAGCTTCAGTTTTAATCTGAAAAGAGACCTTGCGCACAGCTTATCAATTTATGGCGATTTTATCGGCAAACAGCAAGCAATTCAGTCTTTTGCTCTTGCACGTTCAATAAGCTTACGTATAATGCCAAGCATCAAAGGGCAATGCCCCAAGATGCCGGTATGGTGAAATTGGTATACACGACGGATTCAAAATCCGTTGCCTTCGGGCGTGGCGGTTCAAGTCCGCCTACCGGTACCATATTTAAACAACAAAGCCTCGACTCATGTCGGGGCTTTGTTGTATTTGCTCCCTCACAAACTCTGTCCTATTTTCATTTCAGTCCAATAACATTCCTATTTCATAAGTCGTTACACAACTCGACGTTTTAATCCTTTACATCTTGCGCTAGGCGATAAACACTGCCCCTCGAAACAAAGTCACAGCCGACAAGAGTAAAGTTAGTAGGAAATTATGAGTAACACGACGGCGAAAAAATCGAATCCATTGTTTGAGATTCTTTTTAACGTATTTATCCCATCATTGATCTTGATGAAGTTCAGTGGTGAAGAGCATTTGGGAACAGTAATGGCGTTGATCGTTGCATTAGCTTTTCCGATTGCGTATGGTTTGATGGACCTTATTCGCAATAAGAAGTTTAACTTCATCGCAGCATTGGGTTTTGTCAGTGTGTTGCTAACTGGTGGTATTGGTTTACTGGAACTGGATACTCGATGGTTGGCATTAAAAGAGGCTCTGATCCCAGGCCTTATTGGTCTGGCTGTGTTGGGCTCTACTTTTACTCGCTACCCATTTATGCAGAAAATGATCTTAAATGATACTGTTCTAAATCTCTCTGTGATTAAAGAACGCTTAAATGAAAACGGTAAGACAGCGGCATTCGAGCGCTGTTTGATGTCATCTAATTATCTATTTGCTAGTACGTTTGCCTTCTCTTCAGCTATGAATTATTTCTTAGCTACTTGGATTGTAACAAGCCCTGCTGGAACGCCTGAATTTAATGAAGAGCTTGGTAAGTTAACGCTATACAGTTACCCAATTATCGCCATCCCAAGTATGTTGATGATGTTTGGTATCTTCTACTATGTGTGGAGACAGATTCGCGCAATGACTTCGCTCGAGACAGAGCAGATATTCCACACTAAATAATCCATTTAAAGCCTAGCCACTTCGTTGGGCTTTATTGTTTTTGGACGTTGAAAACAAAATAGTGCCATACACAAAAACTCAAGACTGATCACCAATGTGAGAATGAAGTGATGCCCAAAGAACAATTGAATTAAATTTTCATGCGATATTTCAATTGCTTGTCTATGATTTAATTAACGAAAGCAATGGAGAGCGTAAATGTACCAAGTTACCCCATATCTATTTTTTGCTGGCCGGTGTGAAGAGGCGCTAGAGTTTTATCGTAAGTGTTTTGGCGGAGTTGTGGTTTCTAAGCAACTTTTTAAAGATGCCCCTCAAGAAATCGAAGGTGCTGACCCTAATTGGGTTATGCATGCGGAATTTGAAGCATTTGGGTTAAAGCTCATGTTGTCAGACGGCATGGTTGCAAAAGAGCTCACGGGGAATAACATCGCGCTATCGATTGTGCTTGATGACCTCAATGAACAAGCGCGCCTGTACGACAAACTGTTAGAAGGCGGGCATGTAATGATGCCTTTGGAAGATACTTTTTGGGGCGCGCGCTTCGGTAAAGTAGAAGACCAATTTGGCGTTCGTTGGATGTTGCATTGCGATCTCGTTAAATAACGAAACATATTTTCCAATGAAATTGCCCTTATCTATATCTCATATCGATAGATGGGTAGTGATTTCGCAATACCATTACTCTAAAATTATAAATTAAGCAGTAATGGATAATTGTATATAAATCGTGGCAAGTGTAAAAATCACCGTAGATAGGCTTCAGCCTGGGTTGCACATCAGACTTCCAGTGAAATGGAATGAGCACCCCTTCCTATTTAATAGCTTTAAAGTGAAAGATGACGAACAGATCCGACTTATTCGACATCTTGGTATTAAGCACGTCTTCATAAACCCTAACCAAAGTGATACTGAACCTCTGCCTCCGTCTGCTAACAGAGAAGCCAGTGAAGAGGTCTCTCCTAGTGAGGTAGATCTAGAAGCGGAAAAGCTTTGGAAAGAGAAGCAAGATAGGATCGAAAAGCTGAGTGCTTACCGTAGAAGAGTCATCAATTGTGAGAAAGAGTTTGAACGCTCTCTCTCAAGGATGCGCGCGGTGATGAATAAGATTCGTAACCGACCTGAACAAGCGGTTGATGAAGCGAGCCAATTGGTTAATGACATCGTTGATAAATTACTAAGTGATGACAACGTTACGCTTCATCTAATGAATGGCAAAAGCGAGTTTGAAGACATTTATTTCCACTCCCTTAATGTATCGGTAGTGGCGATGATGATTGCCAAAGCGAAAAAGTTCAGCGCAGATGAGATCAAGGAAGTGGCTTTTGCTTCTTTATTTCATGATATGGGGAAGGTCAAAGTCCCGACTGCAATACTTCGTAAACAGACCCCGCTTACTGAACCAGAGAAGAACTATCTTAAACTTCATACCAAGTATGGGCTTGAGATTGCAGCCAATATGGATAGCTTTCCCGAAAGTGCCCGAACGGTCATTGCTCAACATCATGAGATGAATGATGGTTCGGGGTACCCTGATGGATTAAAAGAAGAGAGTATCGATAGGTATACACAAATCGTCGCCGTTGCTAATGCATACGATAACTTGTGCCACAGTAATATTCCTAGCGAACAAAAGATACCTTATGTCGCGCTTTCTCATCTATATAAGAACTGTAAGCATCTTTATAGTAATGAAAACCTCAGTTTGCTGATTAAGTTCATGGGCATCTACCCGCCAGGCACGGTCGTCCAATTATCTAATGATATGGTTGGGTTAGTCATATCCGTAAATTCAAGAAATATCCTTTTTCCAAATGTCTTAATCTACGACCCGTCAGTGCCAAGGACACAAGCACCTATCATCGACTTAGCTGAGAAAGAAATTAAGATAGTGAATGCAATCCTTCCGAATAAACTGCCAGATAAAGTTCGAGAGTATCTGAATCCGCGCTCTCGAATATCTTACTTCTTTGACTCAGATGAGTAGTTATCCACAGTCAAATGTGAATAATCTATGTGTATTATGGGTATAAATAAGGCTTTGAGTGATATATAAACACTTAAGCCTTTTTTTATGAATAAATGCTGTTTTTTGCTTGCCTTCAAAAAGGAACTCCCTATAATGCGCTTCCACTGACACGGCAGAGCCCACAAGGCTTCAGCGTTAAGTCAGTAGGGCGAATAAGACAATTTAGCTTCTCAACTTCTTCTAAAAAGAAATTGAGAAAAACTTCAAAAAAGTGTTTGACACTGAAGCTTAAAGCGCTAGAATGCACGTCCACTTTGAGAGAAAGCACTAAAGCTTAATTCTTAAAGGAATGTTCTTTAACAATATAAACCTATCAATCTGTGTGGGCACTCGTTGATGATAATCCAATTAGAAACTTCGGTTTCAAATTAGGTTTCAATGAAACGAAGTGACCAAC
>NZ_VTXI01000034.1 GCF_013114545.1 Vibrio sp. RE86
GCTTATGATATTTAAGGTATTCTGTATCAAATCAAGTTAGTGAGCACACGGAAATCTTGCCTAACAAAGCGTTTAAGGCAGATTCGCAACGCTCGGCGGTTTCACTTCAATTCGGCTTCAGTGTTTACGGCACAGAGGTTTAGTTTGATGGTTGCGCTGCTCACTACTTAACGCGGCGTTAGGGGTAAAGGAGAAATTGAACATGGATACATATTTAGATCAATTTGTTGATTCAATTAAGTTTTTAGAAAAAGTAGACTCAAGTTTTGATACAAAACAGTTGGACTTTGTAGCGATTCATAATATGTATAAAGACTTAGATAGCGAGAGTACGGCTAACTATTACCAGTCTATGCATTCTTTCTTAAGAAAAGCAGCGAGTGAATATGCGGTGTATTTCTCGCGTACAAATCAGCTTGCTCATCAATGTCACTCAGTTTGTGAAAATTTCAAAAATGCTCTTAGCCAGTTGCCCGAGGCAGAGGGTATAGATTTTAAAGTGACAGTTGGCAATGTGTTTTACAAAGGCAAAAACATCTACCGTTTGAATCGGAAATCATTAAAAGAAATTGTGGAAGCTGGGCCTCAACTTGATAAAGTTCTCGATGTTCATGTTTGGTTAACCCTTGATGATATGACAGTCTACGATTTGACCATCTTGTCTACCCTTGAAGCTAAGGGGTTAGAACCTAAAGGGACGTTCCCATATCCAAGTGTATTAGTCTGGAGGCACGACATTAAATCCGACTTCAACTATAAACCTTTACTTGTTGATGATTACTTTTTTCATAGAGTTGATCGCATGAATTACCCCTAACAAACAATTTAAGAGGGATTCACAACGTTCGGCATTTTTGTTTCTATTTCAATTTAGTGTTTATGGCACAATGCTTTAGGCTTGGGTATAGGCGTTGTTCACCCCTTAATTGGGCGTTATGTGACAGAGGGAAAAATGAAGCATAGTGAAAATAAGCATATAAAAAATCTCTATCCATTAGTTGTTGAGTACCTCAAGTCAGGCCTAGAGGGTTTAGTCAATGAGGACGAGACGTTCCATGCTTCAGAGAAACAAAAATACGCTCACGAAGTATGTAGCCGAGTGTTCGAGATAGATAATGCGTTTGAAAGCTTAGAATTATCAATTGAATATCTAAAGCGTACGACTTTCAATGACTCCGATTTTGACTTTACAGCGCACCACGCTTTTCACGTTGAAAATTTCTTGCTGAGGTTAACTAGTGTAGTTGATCGTTGCTATCTTCTAGCTGGTTCGGCTGTTTTGTTAGCAAACAAAACTATCGAAAGACTTGGTGGCAACCGTAAAGTAGTTAAGGAGCTCGCGGATGTATCTCCTCACGCACTTCAAATACTCAAAAATCTAGAAAAAGAAATCGAGCCGCTAAGACGGCTTCGTAATCAAGTCGCACACAATAATGGCTACTCGAATAAAAATCTTATAGCGGTTCGTTTTATTGAAGGTTCAGAAGACGACCTAAAAAGGAAGTTTTCTAAAATTATGTCTATTGAGGCTCTAAAGGAAATAGTAATTGATGATTCAGTTACTTTGTTTGAACCAATGCTTTCAAAAACGAGTGAATTGGTTGCCTCATTGCTTAATGAGTTGGCTGAGGTATATACGAGACTTGCGGGCGGTAACACATAACAAACAATTTAAGCAGATTCACAACGCTTGGCAATTTTGGTTTGAATCAGCATTAGTGATTACGGCACAATGTTCTAGTTAAGTGGTCGCGTTGTTCACTACTTAATTGGGCGTTATGTGATTTATACATCACACCCTGAAAACCAGCAGATTGTATATGTTTGTAAGTATTGTATTCTGTTTAAAAAGTATAAGCTGTACTCACAATGAATAAAAAGCAAACAGAAACTAAATTCAAACAAATAAAAGCTGACATAGAGCAAGCGAAACAAAGCAACTCAGCTCCAAAAGTTTTAGCTACCGTAGATTCACTGAATATCATTGGCGAGCGTGCCCTCCAACGTTTCAAGTTGGCAAGTCCAGATGGCTTTCAAGCTCTGAAGTCAGAGCTTGTTGATACCGCTCTTTCTTTTATAATCGAACAAGTCGATTACAAAGCCTTTATGCAATCTTTTGATTGCTATTCAAAAGAACTAAATGATTCTGAGCGCTACTTGCAACTTCTTAACCAATATATTTTCTCTGCAATTAAAATCAGTTTGGATGAATGGAAGCAAGAAGGAAATGATTCCTTAACAGAATTAAATGCAAAGATTAATGATGCCAGTAGAGGTACAAGCTATCAAAATCTTATTAGGCTTGATACTTACCGTCAGTTTATCGACTTACGCGATAACGGTTTTCAAACTGTAGTAACAGTGCAGCTATCAAGTCACATTTTATGTAAAGCATTCTCGTTTGAGTTTGCTGGCCATAGTTATAGCTTTGAGTTTTCTTACGCAGATAACAAAAATGCAAATGTATCTTCCAATGAGATCTTGATGCAAGGTGATATTCATGGGGTAACAAAGCAAACCATGATCACTATAACCACAGATAAATTTATACAGCACCAAGGTGAAGTAATTGGTTTACTAAACTACTTTGTCAAAGCCTATCGTATAGCCATGAATGAGGCTTGGTTATTAAAAGTTAGTGAAAAAAATATTCTCGAAACGAATATATACTACAAACTTGATGGTCACCAGATTGAACGGAAAATTCTACCTCCTCAGGGAACATTCTCAATTCCAAATGAAGAAGACTATTCAACCGAAAAATTATTAGAAGAGCTTAATAATCCATCACGTAGTTTATGGCTACACAGTTACTTAGATGCAAAACTTAACTTTGGAATTAATAACTTCACTCAGTCAGTGATGTACTTAAACATAGCCTTTGAAAACTTCGTCACATTAAAAGCAGATGAAAGGTTGTCTAGAAACCTAACTCAAGATGAGCTTGAGCTCTTTTATTCTGGGCGTTCTTATGTGAATCTAGATGATAAGTATAAGGAATTTATTACAGAAGATGACTTCACGTCTAAAATTCTAAGTGATTCAGATTACGTAAATAGGCCAACAACTTTTAAAATTGTAAAATACTGTAATAAAGTAGAGAAATTTTCGTTGGGAATGAAGAAAATAAACTCCCAGATCAATCGTATTCGTAAGTACAGAAATGATATAGCTCATGGTCGTTATATCGATGATACTTGTCTAATGGATCATATTCCTCAAGCATTTGAATCATTTGATAGCTTCATTGCATTGTGGGAGTAGCAGAACTTGGTCAACAAAATATTCTACCTTTCAATCACATAACAAAGCATTTAAGAGTGATTCACAACGCTTGGCATTTTCGCTTCGCTCAAGTGTAGCCAAGCGTTGCTCACACCTTAATGCGGCGTTATGTGATAGGAGCTCTCAACAGAACTCCTAGTAAATTAAAGCTTTTTGATGAACGTAATTTTGTGGTCATTATCGTCGTAATAGTGTTCTATGGATCCTTGCTGAGCATAGCCAATAGCACTATAAAACGATCTTGCTGTCTGAAAATCGTCTGTGCTTGAGGTTTCTACGATAAGAAGCCTTTGTCCTTGCTTGGTCAAAGTGCTTTCCATTAGTTGCATCAAGTCTTTACCGATTCCACAGCGATGATGCTCAGGATCAACGAGCAGCATTAGTACATTCCATGTTGCGTTGGTCATTTCCATTGGTACACAGTACGCGACACCAGTCATTAGTTCGTCGTCAAATTTCCCGAACCAAATAGCTTCACTGGATTCACCTTCAAAAGTCTCAGCGATAAATGAAATTTCTTCTGCTTCAAACATTTGTGTTTTGTTCACAAGCTCAAGCATTTTTTCTTTATCAGCAAGCTGTAATTGTCTTAGCATAAGTACTCATATGTGTTTGTTTTCCCGAAGTATATACGATGTGGGAAGTATCACATAACAAAGCATTTAAGAGTGATTCGCAACGCTTGGCAGTTTCGCTTCGCTCAAGTATAGCCAAGCGCTGCTCACACCTTAATGCGGCGTTATGTTTACTTGAAATTCAAAGGTTTAAATGTCTTAGGCTCTAGTTCTTTGTCCCTCTGGCAATTCATCCCTAGTAGACTCAGCAATTCAGTATTGTCGGCCTAAGTTCTTGAACTTCTTAGGCGTAAAACATGCCAATGTTCGTGGGTTGCTTCATTGTCAGGTCGAGTAGGCTAGGTTTCAGTTTCTTTGGCTTAAAGTCGCTTTGAGATTCTTTCCCAAGCAGCATCCTACGTTGGCAGTAGTCTCGGCAACTAACCATTGTTTGGCGCTGTTGTGAGAAGAGACTAGGGTGTCTGTTGGAGCTTAGTTGGGTTGCCTCATTGGGCAGGGAAGTGTTCATACTTGTTTTAAGTTGGCCGCCTTTGGTGACCAAGCTGGCTCTTCCTTTGTGGTTTAGTATAGAAAGCCTGTTGAAAGCAGTAGTTCTTTCTCAAGTAAGTCAGTCACTTGTGGTAAAACATAACAAACAATTTAAGCAGATTCGTAACACTTGGCATTTTGGGTTTGAATTAGCTTTAGTTATTAGGGCACAATGTTCTGGTTAAGTGGTAGCGTTACTCACTACTTAATTGGGCGTTATGCAAAAGTCGTTTAGCTCATTAGAAGAGTGGGCTACATCTGTCGTAGCCCATGGTTTTAATGAATTAGAACGTAGAAATATTCTTTGCCAATGATAACGACTGTTGCCGCAGATGTGCTTACAGGAACTTCCCACGACTGTTTTCTTATTCTTAATAGCATCTTATGCTCCTTCTTTAGTTGTTTACCCTAACTCTTGCTAGGTCACATGTATTTATCAAAAAGGGGCAAAAAGTGCTTTAAATGGGCTATAAATCAGCAATTTGGTAACTGAAAGCTTTCGCATAACAAACAATTTAAGAGTGATTCAGCACGCTTGGCATTTTTGGTTTGAATTGAGTTTAGAGTTTACGGTGGTCAAATTAAGTGTCGTGATCGCGTGCTTCACACCTTAATTGGGCGTTATGCTACTCGAACGACGTTTAAATGTCTGAAAGCAAAGGGTTAATAAATTTGTGATATGATTCGCTTTAAGTTTTTCAATGAAAGTAATAATCATGTCTAAGAGAAAAATGACGAGTTATGAACAAAAAACTCTAATTCGCCTCTACGAAGAGGACTTTAAAGGCTCCTTCAGCTTAGTTACAAACCTTATTGTTGTAATGGTTGGCTTTGGTCTAGCAACTCTTTCCTCCACTGCATTTTCTCCTAAATTCAATTTGTCCGTATGTGTTGCTTTGCTTATACTTTGTGCCGTGCTGTTAATGTACCTAAAATACACTCCGAGACCACTTCTCGATAAACAGATAAGAGCACTTAATGAGAAATACAAAGATAACGAAAAAGTATTGAACGAGATCAACTCTTTTAATATCCATAAAGGCATTCATACAAGAGCTCTTCTACATTTTTCGCCAGTTCTGATGTCTATCTTGTTTCTTGGTTATACTTCGTTTGAGCATCTACTTAGGGTATATCCTGATACAATTACAGCTTTTACTTCTGCATTAGTGGGATTATGCAAACATTTATTTTAATCTTTGATGCAAGGTAGCATAACAAATCATTTAAGCGTGATTCGCAACGCTTGGCGTTTTCGCTTCGCTCAAGTATAGCCAAGCGCCGCTCACATCTTAATGCGGCGTTAGTTTGCCCACCGATTACAATCAGTCGGTAGGGAATTTTTGCTTCTGGTGTAGAACTCGCATTACACGAATTGCTGAGCCATCGACCCAGTAGGAAACGATCATTGAGATTTCCGGGATAATTAGTAATCGTCCTCGAATACCATCACGTTGAACACCCATCAATGGTTGCTCAAGTAAATTCTCTACTTTAGCTTCAATGATTTCGTCAGTTTTTTCAGCTGCGTCAGGGTTAAAGTCATAAAGAAACTCAAAGATCTTCTCACGATCATTCAGCGATTCTTCTTCCCATAAAATCATTGTTGACCTCGGCTACGAATCTTAGCTTTTCGTTCAGCCATTCGTGCTTTTGCTGAGTCATGGTCAACAAATGAAGCTTTTCCAGAGTCAAACTTCTCAAATGCTAGGTTTACTTGTTCAGTTAACCAAGCGTCGTGAGATAATGCTTTTCGTTGTTGCTCAGCCATTTGCTCGGTTAGCTCACGGCAAGCATCGCTAAGTGTGCGTCCTTGGCTCTCAGCCAGTTGCTGAGCTAAGCGTTTAATTTCGTCATCAACACGAAACTGAATTCTAGTGTCCATGAGTCGCTCCTAAATTTATGTGTGTACAAATGTTAGCACTGGAGTTAGGTAAGGGCAACTAACAAAGCATTTAAGACGGATTCTCAACGCTTGGCAATTTCAGTTCAGGTCGGCTTCAATGCTAAATGTGGCAAGGTTTAAGGTTGGGTGGTCGCGTTGTTCACCACTTAATGCGGCGTTAGGGCTTGTTCATTCCTTTGACTCTATACTCATAGTGGTGAATATAGGAGTTGGTGATGGATAAATCAGAAGCTATCGAGATTGCTCAAAGTAAATTTGGTATTAATGCCACGTATCAGAATGCACATTACTCTAAAGTTAATTCTCGAAAAGACGTTTGGTGGCTGGAAGTCTCGTTGGACAAAATTAAAAAGATGAAAGTGCCTAGGTTGTATTTTCTCTTACAGCAAGAATCCTCAATTGCGGTGTTAGATATACCAACTGAGTTTTTGCGTGATTCAGCGGATTCTTTTCGAGTAAGGCATGATAAAAATAATATGTGCTTTGAAATTGATATTACGTCATACAAAGACGTAATCGGCCCTAAGAAAGTCGATTTGAGGCAATTTTTAGTATCGCCCTAACAAAGCATTTAAGAGTGATTCGCAACGCTTGGCAGTTTCGCTTCGCTCAAGTATAGCCAAGCGCCGCTCACACCTTAATGCGGCGTTAGTTGCCAATGAGGAAAAAGTAACTAAATCAGCAAGTTTAGGGCTAATGTTCGTGTACTTTTTGCTAGTTGTTGCATTTCACTTTCTAGCTTACTTGGTTCGTTGAAATCGTTCTTTGGTTTGTTCTTGGTTTAGATTTTTTGTTTCAGAAGCTGATTCTCTCGTTGAAAGTCTGCTTTGTTGCTTAGTCTTCCCAAAAGCTTTCTTTGGTGTTTGAAGGCCGCTTTCTGCGGCGTTGTATGCTCCAAGTGGTTTCAGTGACAGTCGCTTTGAAACTGCGCTTGATTTGAGTTTTTCAATACAGGACAGAACAGTGTCGGCAAAGTGACAGTAATCTTCAAATAAAGCCTTAGGGCAGGCAACTAACAAACAATTTAAGCAGATTCGCAACGCTCGGCATTTTGGGTTTGAATCGGTTTTAGTGATTAAGGCACAATGGTCTAGGTAGGTGGTAGCGTTGCTCACTACTTAATTGGGCGTTAGCTTTCTGGGGAAAAATAATGAGGATCAGGCAAATTAAGGCTTACCGAGTAACATCAATTATTTCTTTGCTGTTAGGCATTATCGCACTACAGGAAATATATATAAGCGAAAACCTATTAATTATTGGTTTTGCTGCCGGTGTGCTTGGTACCTTCTTGCTAGGTAGTGCTGGGCTTTTTACGGTATTTCGATTTGTGTCTGCGTTTTTGAAGGAATCAAGTTTAAGCCTTTCTAGTCGTGTTCTAGGGTGTACTTATTCGGTGCTACCAGTTTTACTTTGGTACTTATGCAATGTTAAGTTCATATTGGTGCCTGCGGTGAATGCTAAAGATCTTTCAACCTTCTTTATTCCATCGGCTTTGGCTGTGTTAAATGGAGTTATAGGGGTAATCTTATTCTTTGGAGTCGTTGAAATGAACAATAAACTTCTGGGGAAAGCATCAAGCTAACAAACTGTTCAAGAGGGATTCGCAACGCGTGACATTTTTACTTTGCGTTGGTTTTAGTGTTTAAGGTGGTATTCGGCGGCATTGGTATTGCGTTGCTCACCCCTTAACAGGGCGTTATATGCAAGTGCCAAAATCAGCACTAGGAATAGCTCGATGGTCGGCTTGAAATCATTAACTTGTCTAGCTGTTTCTGGGCTTTCTTTGGGTTTTCGAGGTCAACAACTTCGATCATTTCACATTCATCTCGCACCATTTCATAGATCAAACTAGGGTAGTGACGACAATCTTCAGGGCGGTCTAGATAAATACTACAGGTGTATTTGTCTCTTTCATCAGCTTTGGCTTTCGGTGCTATCTCCAAAAACGGGCAGCGGTGTAATTGTTCTCTTGTCTCGGGATCAAACCAAATTTTACCGTCTTTCACATACTCAAAAATGTCTGGGTTAAATAGTTCCCACAAATCTATTTCTTCTTGGGTGGCAGCTAAATCACCGTCGCCATACTTAATACAGCATTTACCACACTGGTTGCAGTCTTTCATGGCTGTTACTTCACATAATGGGCTCTTGTTTTAGTCTATCATCAAAAGCTATATCAGCTCCGAGTGTGGGTTGAGAATTTGCATATAACAAAGCGTTTAAGACGGATTCCCAACGCTCGGCATTTTTGGTTTGCTTCGGGTTAAGTGTTTACGGCACAATACTTTAAGTGCAGTGGTCTGCGTTGCTCACCACTTAACGCGGCGTTATATGCTTTGGGAAAGTTCGGAATGAAAAACTTAGCGATACTTATGTTGGTAGTCGTATTTTTTGTAATTGGATTTAGTGCTGGTGCATTCAGCTCTAATGCTTCATTGGATTCGATCCTCAATGAATTAAGTTCAAAAACAAACTTTGACAGTGTGGTATTCTTTACGTCGGTTGTATCAAGCATATGTACAAATTTTTGCTACGACCTTTGCGATTCTTATATACTTAAATTGGAAAAATCAGCAGTCTGAAGTTGAGCTAATGAATTTAAGGAAGAGGCTGTTAGTTATCTTGATTTCAATGGAAAAAGCGTCTACGAGACTGCTCCTTTGTTACAAGATGAGTGAAATTCCGCGAGAAAAAGATCACCTAGAGAGCCAAATCAGTTCTTTATGTGCCGACTTTCGCTCAGAGCTAATTCTGTTCTATATGTTAGACACCAAAGGAAAGGAAGAAGTTAGTTATGCTAGCTCTTTAACTGCTAAAGGAGATTTTCTTGATACAGCCAAGGTCCTGTACAAGCTTTGTGACCAGTTGTATTGGGCTAGCTCCCACAACATTATTTACTCTTCTCTTGAAGATAGCGGAACATTGAGAGCACTAACTGTAGGCTCAGGTTACTTAGGACCAAATACCTATCCAGAATTAAGTGAACTACTCTCAAATTTGGGCGGACGTGAGCTTTCAAATCTATTGTCTAAGTCAGCTATCGATATCAGTCAAGAAAATGCGAAAACAAGCATATAACAAAGCATTTAAGAGTGATTCTCAACGCTTGGCATTTTTCATTCCATCGTTGAGTTCAGTGTTTACGGTGTTAAGGGTGAGTTTTGTGGTCGCGTTGTTCACACCTTAATGCGGCGTTATGTTTACTTGTATTTCAAAGGCTTAAAAATCTTAGGCTCGAGTTCTTTGTCCCTCTGGCAGTTTGTCCCTAGTAGACTCAGCAAATCCGCTTTGTCGGTCTCAGTTCTTGAATCTCTTAGGCCGAAGAACATACCAATGTTCGCGGGTTGCTTCATTATCAGGTCGAGTTGGCTAGGTTTTAGTTCCTTTGGCTTAAAGTCGTTTTGAGGTTCTTTTCCAAGCAACATCCTTCCTTGGCAGTAGTCTCGGCAACTAACCATTGTTTGGCGCTTTTGTGAGAAGAGACTAGGGCACTTGTTGGTGCTTAGTTGGTTTGCCTCATTGGGCAGGGAAGTGTTCATACCTGTTTTGGGTTGGTCGCCTTTGGTGGCCAAGCTGGTTCTTACCTTTTGGTCTGGTTAAGAATAATGGTCTTAATCATCAGTTCTTTCTCAAGTAAGTCAGTTACTTGTGGTAAAACATAACAAACAATTTAAGCAGATTCACAACGCTTGTCGAT
>NZ_VTXI01000035.1 GCF_013114545.1 Vibrio sp. RE86
TGGTGTTCAAAGTCCGTTTTCTACGGCGTTGTAAATTCCAAGTGGTTTCAGTGACAGTCGCTTTGAAACTGAGCCTGATTTGAGCTCGTCAGATTCTGTGAAAGTAGTATTGGCAAAGTTTCAATCAGCTTCAAATCAAAGCCTTAGGGCAGGCAACTAACAAACCATTTAAGCAGATTCGCAACGCTCGGCATTTTGGGTTTGAATCAGCTTTAGTGATTAAGGCACAATGTTTTAGGTGGGCAGCAGCGTTGCTCACTACTTAATTGGGCGTTAGTTGCTTGGAGTTAAAATGAACATTTCGAAGAATAAAAAGAAGCAAATTAGTGCTCTAATTGAAAAGTGTAAATCTAAACAAGGCGAATACCTTCCTTCACATCATGGTTCTGGGAGTTGGGCTACCACATACTCTACTGAGTTTATCAATGCTGCTAGTGAGTTGTATGTCCTCTTCCAAGATCTTGGCCTTGGTGACCCTTTATATTTGCTTTCAAATAAACTCAGGACAGCTGGCATCCGCTCATGTCGTGGCGCAGAATTCCATGTAGACCGCGTGGACTATTTATACAACACTCACCTGCGCTATCGAATTGAAGAATTGCGTGCAAAACAGAAAAAGAAGCCAGTTCATAACAAGGTCGCATGTACGTATTGTGATAAAATGGTGGTTGGTATCACTCAACACGTCAGTCAATCGCACCCCGAGTCTTGGCTCGAATTTTACGCAAAGTCTGGTGTAAACCTAAAAGGTAAAACTAGGTGTTCCTCTTGCGGTTCATTCTTGAAATCAATGGATGGGCATAAAGAAAAGTGCCTGAGGACATTAGAATTTCGCAACTAACAAACAATTTAAGAGTGATTCAGCACGCTTGGCATTTTTGGTTTGGGTTTAGTTCAGTGTTTACGGCGGTTAAATTGAGTGTCGTGGTAGCGTGCTTCACACCTTAATTGGGCGTTATGTGCTCGGAGGAAATATGCAATATATCGAAGTCAAAAGTAGCGAAATTCCACTAGATTTATTGCTTGAAGCTGATCCTTCTGAACTTAGTATCGCTTCATATTTATCTGATTCATGGTGCTTTGCAGCCGTAGACAGTGGGCGAGTTCTAGCGGCTTGTATCGTTAAGGCACAGACCAACTGTATCGCTGAGATATTCAATGTATCTGTATCTCCAGAGCTACAAGGTCAAGGTATTGGCTCTAAGTTACTAAAGCTCGTTCTATCTCTGTTGCCAAGTAAGGGGATCAATCGTGTTGAACTTGGTACGGGTACATTTGGCTATCAACTTACTTATTACCAGCGTTTAGGTTTTCGAGTAGAGTCAATAATCAAAGATCACTTTTTGCTAAACTACCCCGAGCCAATCTATGAAAATGGTATTCAACACAAAGACATGCTGAGATTGTACGTAAATATTTAATACGCACATAACAAAGCGTTTAAGTCAGATTCACAACGTTTGGCGGTTTTGGTTTGCTTTGAATTTAGTGTTTACGGCACAATGGTTTAGGTTTGGTGGTCTGCGCTGCTCACTACTTAACGCGGCGTTATGTTTACTTGTATTTCAATGGCTTAAATATCTTAGGCTCAAGTTCTTTGTCTCTCCGGCAGTTTGTTTCTAGTAGACTCAGCAAGTCAGTATTGTCGGCCTAAGTTCTTGAACTTCTTAGGCGTAAAACATGCAAAGGTTCGTGGGTTGCTTCATTGTCAGGTCGAGTAGGCTAGGTTTCAGTTTCTTTGGCTTAAAGTCGCTTTGAGATTCTTTCTCAAGCAACATTCTACCTTGGCAGTTGCCTCGGCAATTAACCATTGTTTTGCGCTGTTGAGAGAAGAGACTAGGGCACTTGTTGGAGCTTAGTTGGGTTGCCTCATTGGGCAGGGAAGTGTTTGTACTTGTTGTTAGTTGGTCGCTTTTGGTGACCAATTTAGCTTTCGCGTTGTGGCTTGGTTCAGAACAGTAGTCGAGGGTATCAGTTCTTTCTCAAGTAAGTCAGTCACTTGTGGTAAAACATAACAAACAATTCAATCGGATTCGTAACGCTTGGCATTTTGGGTTTGAATTAGCTTTAGTGATTAGGGCACAATATTCTGGTTAAGTGGTAGCGTTACTCACTACTTAATTGGGCGTTAGGCGAAGGATGAGATAAGAAATAATAATGAAGTTAGATAAATTCGTTGAGCAACTTAATGTCATAGCTCGAAAATATTTTTATGAGCCTAGCTTGCGTGATAACAGGATAGTTTTATCTAGGAGTCAAACACTACTCACAGTTCCTATCGAGTTCTATGAGGATGAAGTTGCAATCTACCTATTTGCTAGAACTACCTCTTGGGACGGTGCTGGTGACCGAACTGATATGAATGATGTTTTTTCAATGTTACCAGCTTTGTTTATGAGGGTAAGTAATCTTCACATATCTAGTAAGTTGTTAGACCTAGAACATCCATTAGGGCAAGGTGACGATGGAGCTATAAGAGAAGTCGAATTATATGCAAGATACATAACTTTCTCTCAACCACATAAAGGTGGCTTCTTGCCTAGGTCTAAGGCTAGTTTGGAAATAATAGAGCACATCTTAGAAGCAATAACTGAATACGAAGTGAGTCTGTACCATTTCATTGAAAGTGACTCTAACCAAAATGACAGCTGTGATTATACAGGGTTAGACTTGCATGTTTGGGCTGTAACTTTGGCTAAAGCCTTGAACCAAAATATCAAGTCAGATGGTGTTTTATATAATAAGAGGGTTAATCCTAGCTGGTTATATTTCCGTTCTCTCAGCCACAAACTGTCAGTAATTCGTGCGCCGAAAACGGCTTATATGCTTAGAGAATTGGTGAAGAACACAAATTTTGAAAAAACACACTCTAGTGACGGTTATAGTTTTTATATAAATAAGCCTACTCTTAATGCATTTAAAGATGATGAGACAACTATCTTATTGAAAGTTTAGGGCGCTATAGGCGAGTCCATTGATTCACTATGCTTGATTCCCATTGACAACAAGCTTATTGCTATTGGTGAGATGCATATAGCCTTTCTTGATTGTGGCTGTGATACACGAGAATATCATCAAGGTAGAAGAGAGGTCATAGCAAGAAGGAAGCGAGAGCAAGAAATTTTATTTGATGGGGGAGTTTATAAATGGTCGGAAAGAATAGATGGTGAAAGGTTTGAGGAGTTTACTAGGGAGTTACTTATCTGTAAAAGTGGAGTTGTTAAAGTTAGCAATACCTCGGTTACTAATGAACCAGATTCCAATGCTGATCTAATTTGTATTTGGGATACTGTCGACCTATCAGATATGCCTCAACTTGAAGCTAAGAGCCCAATCAAAAGGCGAAAAATCGTTGTTCAGTGCAAAGCTTGGTCAAAAAATATCGGAAAGAATGATATACCAAGTATAAGGGATACTCTCGATAGATTTGATGCTGATGGAATGCTAGTTGTTTCTTCTAAGTCTATAACTAGGAGTTTGTTTGACCATATTGAGGCTTTAAGGAGAAAGGGTGTATGGGCAGATTTTTGGGATAGAGCTGAAGTTGAGGGGATTTTAGATGATAACCCTGGTTTAGTTTTAAAATATCCAGATATAGTGTCATTCGATGAATTCGCCTAACAAAGCATTTAAGAGTGATTCACAACGCTTGCCGTTTTCGCTTCGCTCAAAGTATAGGCAAGCGCCGCTCACACCTTAATGCGGCGTTATGTTCCCGAGTACCCCACGTTTAGTAGACACTTTACTAAGTTAGATCTAGGGTCTAATTGAGAGGTGATTTATGGCTAAACATCGTAATCCAGCGTATTAGACGGTGTTGACCACTCGAAGAAAGAGTCCGAAGAGCTTCGCGCGCTAAGGCGCGAGAACAAGCGCCTACGTGATGAAATGGAATTTCTAAAGAAGGTGTCGGCGTACTTTCCGAAGAGCCAAGAGTGAAGTACGAATACATTGAAGTGTATTACAATCGAAAAAGAAAGCACTCAGCGTTGGGCTACGTCAGTCCAGTTGAGTTTGAAAGTGTGTTATCTTGTGTCCAATTTTTATGGGGTACAATGGTGTAAATGGTTGTCTTATTATGTATTAAAGATACGTGGTGTGTGGTGGATGTTTGAAGATATCTAAAGGTTTTACATATATTGAACTCGTAGTTGTTATTGTCGTTTTGGCGATATTGGCAGTAGCGGCTATTCCTCGCTATATATCGTTAAAACAGGAAGCAAATGCGTCTGTTGTTGAAAGTGTAGCTGCTTCATTTAGATACGTAGTCGATAGCGTGCAGATTAATGCGGTCATTCAGGGAGTCGAGGGTCAACAAAACGTTCCTGTATTAATTGAAGGTATTGCAATTAATACGTATTTTGGTGTCCCTCAAGAAATTTGGGATGAGCGCTTAGGAGAGCTGTTTGTTGGAGATATTACCCATGTAGGTAATGGTTATTACGATTTCGGCTCGAATGGTGTTAAAAATTATGAATGTACAGATGAACTGTGTGTAATTGATCAAACACCTGGAGGCTGGATTGCTAGCGGCATACGTGGGTGGGGAATGTTTTTATTTCCCGAATCTTATACTCTAAATGACGAATGCTACGCTTATTATGCCTTTGAGGCGTCAAGCACAGAAGTCGTTTCATTAGTAACTGAGGCTGTAACAGATGGCTGCTAATTTACGTTAGCATTCAGTCTTTCTTTGGGCTTTATGGCAAACAACAAAGTGTTTAAGACAGATTCCCAAGGCATGGCATTTTTCATTCCATCGTTGGTTTTCGTGGCTTACACCTTAATTGGTGTTGGGCAGATGTGGTTCTTTAACCTCTAGAGCCCATGTTTTGGCTTCATATAGCTTTGCTGTTCATTGATAAACATAGTTAAAACTAACAAATTCTTGCTACCAATCTGGTAAACTTTGGATGGTTACAAGTACTTCAGGAACCCCTAAATGAGCCAAGAACAACCGAATAACCCATTACATGGTTTAACCCTTGAGAAAATTCTCGTTCGTCTACAGGAGCACTACGGTTGGGAAGGTTTGGATGCAGAAATTCAAATAAACTGCTTTTATAACAACCCATCTATCAAATCTTCATTAAAGTTCTTACGTCGTACCCAATGGGCTAGAGAGAAGGTTGAAGCATTGTATATTGAGACTTTCTGCAAATAAGAGAGTTTGCTTAGTATCAAGTTTAAAGATGCGCGCAAATATACTCCGTTGCTGTATAGAGCCCAAGTCTTTTCCTGATACGTGAATTGAGCTTCCCGCTATCTGGTTACAGAGCCTCTGTGTCATATGTGACATAGAGGCTTTTTAGGTAAGTACAATCTAATTAAACCATCCGTATTTTTATTTGCTCCACGCCCCTATGAGTGGTAAAGGTTAGCGAAGAAAAAGAAACACTTAGTTTGCTTTCCTAACTGAGCATGTGGGTGCAATTCAGTTCCATTGTCAGTAGTAATAGTTTTGAACGGTAAGTCTGAGTGCTTAATGGTCTTCTTTACTCGAGCGTTCAATGACGTAGACTAGCTTCACAAAGAAAGGACCTTTCGATGTTCAAAATTGAGACTAAGCGATTGATTATTAGGGATATGACTCTGCATGATGAAGGTGCTTTTGTTGCTATGTCCCAAGATGCGAAATATCAACGTTTCTATGACGAGAATGACTGTGATCCTAACAAATACAGAGAGTTAACTAACTTGTTTGTCACTCAAGCTTCTGAGAAACCAAGACAATCGTACCAATTAGCAGTTGAGTGCAAGGCGTCAGGAAAGTTCATCGGCACTGTGTGCTTGCGCCTAGAGGACAATCAGCAGGCTTCAATTGGGTGTGCGTTTTCAAGAGCATCTCAAGGTGGCAAGCTTAGTTATGAAGCCGCTACCGCTCTCGCGGACTTTGGTTTCACGAAATTGGGCGTTCATCGTATTTATGCGGAGACAATCAGTAGAAACTTGCCTGCCATTAAACTGTGTAAGGCAATGGGGATGCGGCAAGAAGCTCACTTTAAAGAACACCGATTTTTCAAACAAGAGTGGTGGGATACAGTCGTTTTGGCAGTTCTTAGAACCGAATGGAGCAAAGAGTAATAGGGTATTGCCAGACTCACTTCTTATTTAGACATTAGTACTCAGAATCATACGGCAAGGAGGTTTTATGTTTCCCTTAGAGGTATTTGTTACTTATACATTGGCTTGTTTACTGCTGGTTATTTCACCTGGGCCAGATAACTTGCTCGCAATAGGTCGAGGTCTAAGTCAGGGTAGATTGGCGGCAGTAGTGTCAGGGATGTCTTCAGGGGTTGGCATTTTATTCCATGTCGTTGCAGCGACCTTTGGACTTACTCTTCTTATTCAAAGCTCTGAAGTGGCGTTTTACGCAGTCAAACTTGTTGGTGCGGGTTATCTCATTTGGCTAGGTGTGAAAGTTCTCCGCTCGAGGAATTTGTTCTCGTTAGAGCCTGCGAAAAAGCAGTATCTAAAAGTTATTTTTTCCACTGGCTTTTTATCAGCAGCTCTTAACCCAAAACCAGGTATGTTTGTTCTTGCTTTTGTCCCTCAATTTGTAAACCCAAGCTTAGGATCCGTGGCGACACAAATGATCGGCTATGGCGTTTGGTTTGCTCTATTAACAGCCGTTGGCTTTAGCTTAATGGGCGTGTTCTAGTCTCAATTGTCTGAGTGGTTTAGAAATAAACCTAAGCTGGTGTCGGGGCTGAATATTGGCGCAGGTGTTACATTTATTTCTTCGGGGCTGGCAGTGGCATTTATGAAACAGCGATAGTCTGAGTTAAAAAACATTAAGGAGTGATCTCGAGTGCTTATTTTCGTGTTTACGCTGGAATGCTCAAATCTATTCGTGGAACTCTTCACTCCTCAATGTATCGTCAAGCCTTTACAAGAGAAGAGTTTATGTTGTTGAGGCTGGTGGCTTGGGCGGTACTTCGCTTTGGAATAGTCTTATTTCTCTATCTGCCCGTAGCGTATGCGTTTCTCATCATTATCCAAACATCGAGTCCTCGATTCCTTGAAATGAATTGGGAAGCTTACGTTTGGCGAACATTATTATTACTGGTCATCGGCTATTGCTTGTTGCGATGTTCACGGACAAATGAGTTTGGGAAACTGTTCATCATTAGCGCTCTCGCTTCAAGCAAGTTTAGTGGTTGTGTCACAAAGATTGAAGTAGAGTGCTAACCACACCTATTACTCAAGTGGACGTTGTATAGCAGGTGAATTTCATCAGCAAATTACGAGAGAATTAAACATGAGCGATCAATATAATAACGAAGTATCAAAGCATTACGCAGCTTATCGTCCTCCAATACACAGCAAGATTTTGACGCAGGCTTTATCTCATAGTGGAGATTCTAAGTTCCATCTTGGGGTCGATATTGGGTGTGGTACTGGTTTATCTAGCAAAGCTTTAGCTAAATTCTGTACAGAAGTCTTGGGTATTGAGCCGAGCGGTGAAATGCTAGCTCAAACAGAATCAACGGAAAGCATCTCTTATATCCAAAGCACTGGAGAACACATTCCGATAAAAGAGGGTTCATCGGATATTGTCACCTTTGCTGGCTCTTTATCTTATGCAAAATCAAACGCCTTGGTGAAAGAACTCATTCGAGTCTGCCGTCCTGGTTCTATTATCGTTGCTTATGACTTTAAGGTGCAGTTATCTGATTTCATGTCTCTTTTACAAGCTGAAATTACGGCTAAGCCTTCAAACTATAACCATGCGGAAAACTTTGCAGGTTACAATCAATTCAAAGAGTTAAAAGTGTTTCAAGGCAACCTAACCTTACCTATGACTTCAGAGCAATTGGCGCATGTTTTGTTCTCTTCAATGAAGTACTATCTGGCATTGATAGAGCGTTTTGGTGAACTAAAAGCATTTTCTGAAGTTGTCAAAGCGTTGGGGGCAGGCAGCATTCATCAAGTGGAAGTAGATACCTATTATTCGATATATCAAGTTGAGTGACATCACAGGTCATTTTAGGGAGAGGTACAACATTGGTGCCTCACTGTTAATCTTTGCTGTGAGGCTATTTGGGCGTCATAGAGATCGAATCTTCATTATTTCCTCATTAGAAATGCCAAGAGACTCTAAGAACTTTTGGTGTTCATTTGGTTCGAGTTCTTCAAACTTCTGATGCCACTTGAGCATATCGGCCTCAGTGAAACCAGCTGCAACCATAATTTCTACCCATCGCTCTTTGTTCACAACATTCTCTTCTAATAGAGCTGGTTCTTGAAGCAACATGACTACAGCCTTCTGCTGCGCTCTCAAATTTTGGATTTCTCTCTCCAGTTCATTGAAATGGTCTTTCAATATTTGGCTTTGAGATTCTCCGCTTCGATCGAGTAATGTGCGGATGCTAGATACTGGCAACCCGTAAGAGCGATAGGAGCTAATCGCTTCTAGTCGTTCGATCTCTTTCTCTCCGTACCAGCGGTAGCCATTATCAGAGCGGAAAGCAGGCATGAGGAGTTGCTCTTTTTCGTAATACAAAATAGTGGTACGAGAAATTCCGAACTGCCTGGCGATTTGGGTGACGGTTAACATATATGCTCCACTATTTGACCGAATGTGCATTTTGACCCCGATTCTAATAGACGGGCCAACAGTTGGATTGTACCTTTCTCTACTGTTGCACGAAATGCATAACAGGAAATTTAAGAGACACTTACGTTGTTTGATGTGCTCACTCTAAGCCAGTTTTCTGCTTATGGCAGCAAGGTTTAAACGGGGTGTTAGCGGTTCTCATACCTTTGTTTGATATTATGTACAATCTTTCAATTTTTCGGTTGGCGGGTAAGTTTGACTCGAAAATTCACGCGTACCGACAGAACTTATCTGAAAGGCTATCATTGTAGTAAGAGAATATTGTAATCAACTCCGGAGGAGTAAATATATGGAATACCCAGTGGAAGGTACGTGTCAGTGTGGCGGAGTTCGTTATAAATTGTATGAAGCTCCGTTGGCGGTGCTGGCGTGTCATTGTACAGAATGCCAAAAATTATCAACAAGTCCATTTAGTGTGACTGCCGTTATTGATTCATCGAAAATTGAGTTTGAAGGAGAGCTGAGCAGTTGGGAAAGAACTGCCGAGAGCGGCAATAGAAATGAAGCTCATTTTTGCCCTAACTGCGGAAACAGGGTTTATCATATTAACCCTGATGAACCATCGACGGTGAAGTTAAAATTAAAACCGGTTCACCTCGAAGATGACAGTATCTTTGAACCTAAAGCGCATGTTTGGACAAGTGAAAAAATAGGGTGGTATCAAATTCCTGCGGGTATGAAGGTTTTTCCAAAGCAGCCTCAATAGCCACTGAAAAAGTCATTAAGACAAATCCCTAGCGTTTGGAATGTTTGGGGCCATCGTTGGAGTTTATCTTGAAGGAAGTCATTTGTTTTTACTGGTCGCTTTATCTACTTTCTTGGTCAAACACAAGACAATCACGATGTTTAATTGGCTCGCCATTTCAGGTGTGAACGTTTACCATGGCGTTTTCCAATAATGATTATGAGAGTTCAATGTCACTTCCTCCATGCCCAAACTGTAGTTCAGAGTACGTATATCAAGACCAAACTAACCTCGTTTGCCCTGAGTGTGCATATGAATGGAACCCAGCGGAAATCGAAGCAGAAAAAGAAGCGAATGCGGTTCGTGATGTTAATGGTGTGATCTTAGAGCAAGGTGATAAAGTCCATTTTATTAAGGATCTCAAAGTAAAAGGCAGCTCTAAGGTGCTTAAAGTGGGTACGAAAGCGACAATTCGTGGTATCAATGACGGCAAAGATCACCAATTAGACTGTCGTTTAGATGGCGGCGGGGAAATGATGGTCACGGCTAAGTATGTGAAAAAATCCTAGCGTATCTTTGATTGTGTAAAGAGCCTCGAATATTCGAGGCTCTTTTAGTTAGAGGGTTACTGGTTTAAGTAACGTTGTGTTAGGTGTTGCTGGAAGTGGGAGGCATTGAGCGTTTCACCGGTCGCTTGCTTAACAAGCTCTTCCGTTGTTAATAAGCTTCCTTTGCTCCAGATGTTCTCACCTAACCAGTTGAAGATAGGGGTGAGGTCGCCACTTACAATAGCGCTGTCAATATCAACACTCCTCTGCATTGCCGTCATGAACTGTGCAGCATACATTGCGCCTAGTGTGTAGCTAGGGAAATAACCGAATGCACCGTCAGTCCAGTGAATGTCCTGCATACAGCCATTTTTGAAGTTTCCTTGCGTAGACAGACCTAAATATTGTTGCATCTTGCTGTTCCATAGTTCAGGAACATCGGTGTGCTTTATTTTTCCATTAATAAGGTCACGCTCAATCTCATAGCGCAATATGACGTGGGCAGGGTAGGTGAGTTCATCGGCATCGACTCGAATAAAGTCTTTCTTAACTCGAGTATAAAGCTTTTGGAAGTTATCTTGTGAGAATAGCTTAGCGTCGTGCTGAGTAAAGTGCTGCTCAGCCAATTTGGCTAAATGTGCAATAAACGCGTCACTTCGGCCAACCTGCATTTCAAAGAACAGAGATTGAGACTCGTGAATTCCCATAGAACGAGCTTCGCCAGAAGGTAAGCCAGACAGTGCTTTGGGTAACCCTTGCTCATAACGAGCGTGGCCAGTTTCGTGGACAATCCCCATCAAAGATTGAACGAACTCCGATTCATCATAACGAGTCGTGATGCGGACATCCGACGGAACTCCACCACAAAATGGGTGAACGCTTTCATCCAGTCGACCATGTTCGAAATCAAACTGAAGAAGCTTCATGACTTCAAGGCCAAGTGCTTTTTGGTGTTGGGTATCGAATGTCCCCGTTGGTTGAATGAAAGGCTCTCGAGCTTGTTTGTCGATGACTTGATCGATCAAATCGGGTAACCAAGTTTTGACGTCAGAGAATAAGGCGTCGAGTGAAGCTGAACTGGTTCCCGGTTCATATATGTCGAGCATCGCATCGTATGGGGTCGAGCCATTCGCATCTGCTCTAATTTGAGCCTCTTCTTGTGAAAGCTTGACGACTTCCGCCCAGTTTTTTTCGAAACCTTGCCAGTCATTTTCGCTTCGTTGTGTTCTCCAAGCGTGTTCACATTTTGAACCCGCTAAAGACTTTGCTTGAACTAAGTCTTCGGGTAGTAGGTTTGCTTGTTGCCACTGACGTTTTAATTCTCGAAGTGTGGCTTGATCTTGTGAGCCTAACTGCTCTGTCTCTGCTTGTGCAAACCAGTCGGCTAATTGCGGTTGAGTGTGAAGAGAGTGAATATGTACTGACAGTTCGGCCATCGCCTCGCTACGGGCGCTATTGCCACCAGAGGGCATTACGGCGGCTTGATCCCAACCGCAAATGGCTGCTAGGTGGTTGAAGTGAGAGATTTTTTTAGAATGTGTGGTGAGTTTTTTGAATGCGCTCATAGGTCGCCTTCCATGACGTTATAAAAAAGAAAGTCTATCAACCAAAGGCTGATAGACCAAGTTTTTATACAGCGCGATTAATAGTTATTTGCGGCTTCTAAATCAAAATTCCCGTCTGC
Source organism: Vibrio sp. RE86 (assembly GCF_013114545.1). Classification (GTDB taxonomy): domain Bacteria; phylum Pseudomonadota; class Gammaproteobacteria; order Enterobacterales; family Vibrionaceae; genus Vibrio. The sequence continues at coordinate 11,538 of NZ_VTXI01000035.1, forward strand.
TAAAGAAGCAACTTTTACAGGCCAACCGTAACCTTCATACTCGTTGACGAGTGCTTCAGCTACATCTGAACTTACGTTAACCTGAGTCCACTTACCTATTCCCATTACTTGGTACGATAATTGTACTAATACCATGCTGTTTTCCTCCCCCGGATTACATTGAATCGGTAATCTTCCTGATTACCTGATGCCATACTAATTATATTTTTATCGGTTGTCATCTTCTAAAGTGGAAAGTGTTAATAAATGTGATTTTGGTCATTATTGGAACAGTAGTCACTCTTTGTGTTAAAACGTTAGACTTGAAGTTGATTTAAATCAGCATCGAGCTGGTTGATAATCGGAGAGTTAAACGTACGGTGAGTGTTAGGAATAATAATGATTGATAATTTTGAAGCATTTTTGATTGCGATAACCATTCTGACGTTGACGCCGGGTCTCGATACCGCGCTGGTGGTTCGCAACTCATCTCGTGGCGGCTTAGCCGATGGAAGCTTTACAAGCTTAGGAATATGTTTAGGGTTGTTTGTCCATGCTACGTTTTCTGCTGTAGGGATCTCTGCGATCTTGGCCCAATCTGCAGAGCTATTCAATGCTGTAAAAATGATAGGTGCGGCTTATCTTATTTGGCTGGGGCTCAGTACATTAAGGTCTATCTATAAAAATGGTGTCCAAGCAATGTCTGGAGAGAGCGAGCAGAAAAGCCTCAACGTTCGACGCTCACTTCGTGAAGGGTTCTTGTCCAATGTTCTTAACCCGAAAACTGCTGTGTTTTACCTGGCATTCTTACCTCAGTTTATTAACCCTGAAGGCTCTGCAATTTTACAGTCTTTCCTTATGGCTGCGATCCATTTTGTGATTGCGATGATTTGGCAGTGTGGATTATCTGCACTACTCAATTCGGCAAAGTCTTTACTACAGAGTTCAACATTCCTGAAACGGATGGAAGCAACGACTGGCGTGGTTTTGGTTGCGTTAGGTGCTAAGTTGATGATTGAAGACTAAGCTTTATTGTCTCATTTCAAACTAAAAAACAGCGCATTAAGCGTAATGCCGATCAGTTAAGGGTTAAATGATCGGTTGAACGATCCTTCCAAGGTGTCAAAATCCGAGTGTATTCCATGCACTCGGATTTTTTATGTTTCTAAG
>NZ_VTXI01000036.1 GCF_013114545.1 Vibrio sp. RE86
CAGTTCTTTCTCAAGTAAGTCAGTTACTTGTGGTAAAACATAACAAACAATTTAAGCAGATTCACAACGCTTGTCGATCTGCATTCTAGGTTAAGTTTAGTGTTGTATGGCACAATGTTTTAGTTAAGTGGTCGCGTTGTTCACTACTTAATTGGGCGTTAGCAGAATAGAAGGAATAATTGATGTCAGTGGAAGAAGTGGTTAGAGGCTTTATCGAAGAAGTAAGGTCAGGGAAATACCCAGATCTAGTAAACCAGTATCTAGCTCCAGTAGTTGTAGCGCATCAGATTGTTTCTGGAGTCTCAGAAGCAATTGAAAGAACTCCTGAAAACTATCGTGAACACGTCGAAGAATTCCTAGAAGCTTACGGTAATTTTGACCTCACAATAGAAGAGTTTTTAGTTGACGGTCAAAAGGTTTACGTGCGTTGGCGTCAAGATGGTCGTCATGAGGGAGTAATTTATGGTTATGAACCGACAGGCCGAGAACTTTCTACAGTAGGAAGCGCAGTGTACCGAGTTAGTGACAACCAAATTGTGGAGTACTGGATTCAACAAGAGAACCTAGGTTTAAAAGAACAGTTAGCGACAAACAGTCAAAAATTCAGCTAACAAAGCATTTAAGAGTGATTCGCAACGCTTGGCGGTTTCGCTTCGCTCAAGTATAGCCAAGCGTTGCTCACACCTTAATGCGGCGTTAGCACACAGGTTCATAGTTCGTGATAAAGGAAGAGGTAATGTCTAAGGATGAAACGCTTCTACATTGTGGAAACTGCAATCAGAAGACAGCTCATAGACGACTAAGTGCATCTGAAGTCGAAGCACAACAGGGAGTGAAGAATAGTACCAAGTCTCGTATTCTAAATATTGTTTTTGGTGTTCTACTGGGCTCAAGTAAATCAGAGTCTCAGGTTAGCTACTTTAGGTGTAAGGTCTGTAATTCGGAGCATGATAGTAATGAAGGTATGCCTCACGGTTGGGGCTAGTCAATGCGTAACCCTATGTGCTAACAAACAATTCAAGCTGATTCGCAACGCTCGGCGCTTTCGGTTTCAATTAGTTTGGTGGTTACGGTGAAGTGTTTGAGTATTGTGGCAGCGTTGCTCACAACTTAATTGGGCGTTAGGTTTTAGTTTTACATGTTACCTACCATGTAATAAAATTATTTGATGTTTTGTCTTAATATCAATTATTTATGAGTGGAAAAGTAGCTAAAGTCGCTATGGTAGCGACATGCCTTGCAACAGCTGTAGTTGTAGCCCAATTTTTTGGCATAAAGGATGTGAGAGATATTCTCCCTGGAGAGAATGTTTCAACTCCAAAAGAGACTTCAACCGTCAATACTGAAGTTCCTAAACCACAGCATAAAAAGGAATTTGATTGTTTAGAGTACCTTAATCCTATCAAGGGAGCCGCTGAGAAATTAACTTTTAGTGCAGAAAGAGATAAAGTGTATTCTGACACTATACCAGTGTTGATCGCTAACTCTTGCTTGGAACCTGCATTGGAAGTTACAGCATTACTTATTTTCTCTGAAGAGAGAGATAACTTCCACAAAGCTATCTACCGAAAAGCTATTGAAAACAAAGAAATGACGTTCGCAGAAGAAGTTATCCAGAAACTTATCTTTTCTGAGGACAGAGACGAAGGTAGAAAGCTGATTATTGAAGCTGCCTCTAAAACCTAACAAAGCATTTAAGAGTGATTCGCAACGCTTGGCAGTTTCGCTTCGCTCAAGTATAGCCAAGCGCCGCTCACACCTTAATGCGGCGTTATGTTTACGGCAGGCATGAGTACCTTGCCGCACTGTTTATGAGCCTAATAATGGAATCCCATTTGTAGCAAGGTATGTGGCTGCACCGGTGGCAGCACTCGCTACAGTTACTATATTTGCTAAATCCCCCAACATATTACTAATTTTATTTCCGCTCTCAGTTTCTACTAAGTCCTGTTTGAACTTAGGGTCAAGTACAGCATGACCTAGTGTCGAGTGAATTGCATCTAGAATTGGGAGTGCTCCTGAAATGAGATAATCGTTGATTGCATTGATTATCTTTTGTAAATAATGAGTAATGAATTTTTTAAATTCAGTACCTAGACTTGATGTTATTGTCTCATCAAAAAGTTCTTGTACTCTCTCTTTAAAGTCACCCAATGTTTCGTTGTCAATAAGTTTCGTTTCAAGCTTATTATCAAGTAGAGCTGCGCTCATCGATAAAGTTGAAATGCAGTGATCGTCAATATGTTGAATAAAAGTTTTCCAAGACGATGACAAATTTTGGTTAGTAAATCCTTTCTGGATTTGTAAAATAGTATGGTCAAGGGATTGAGCTTGTTGAGGGTAGTATTGTTCGATTAGTGAGCGAGTCTCATGCGGTAGTAGCATTACTTGCCCCAATTTCGACATCAAGATTGATTCATAGTTAGGGGTATCAGAGCTTAGATTAAATACGTACATCCAAGCATTTTTAGCGCTAGAGTTTTCATTTAGTTTCTTTCCTCGTTCAAGGATAGCGTGTAGTCTAGCTGCTGCGTTGTCATTTGTCATAAGGCAATGTTTCTATTGTATGTTTTCAGCGAATTATACCATTGAGAAAATAAACATAACAAAGCATTTAAGAGTGATTCTCAACGCTTGGTATTTTTCATTCCATTGTTGAGTGCAGTGTTTACGGTGGTATGGTTAAGTTTCGTGGTTGCGTTGCTCACACCTTAATGCGGCGTTATATGATTTAAGGAGAAATCTTTGAGTACTTGGGATGATGTTGCCGGTAAAGTTGAGTTTAATCTGCAATTAATCAGTGAGTTACTTATTAATACAGTGCCATATTCTAGTCAAGTTCTTGATTTTGGTTGTGGGTATGGAAGAGTAACTAATGAGCTTTATGACTTAGGTTATAAAAGTATTTGTGGTGTTGATTCTTCATTGGAAATGATTAATCGTGGAAACAATGAATTTCCACATCTAGAGCTGAACTACTCAAAAGGTTCACTGGTTCCTTTTTCTGATTCTTCCTTTGATGCCATTGTTACGTGTGCTGTTTTTACGTGCATTCCAGAAGTGCAAACTAGGGTAAATGTAGCTTCTGAGCTACTAAGAACTTTAAAGCCAAATGGAGTTATTTATTTGGCTGAATTTTGTTCTGATGAAAGTCTTTTTTACTTCTGGTGTTGGGGTTCCAATGTGGCACGGAACTCAAGCTGAAATTGAAAACATAGTTGATGGGTTTGTACTAGAAAAGTCTATCGTTGTTAATAATCAAACGATGACAGGGCATAATAGTAAGGCTTGTCACGTAGTGGCTAGAAAAATCATATAACAAAGCATTTAAGAGTGATTCTCAACGCTTGGCATTTTTTATTCCATCGTTGAGTTCAGTGTTTACGGTGGTAAGGTTAAGTTCAGTGGTAGCGTTGTTCACACCTTAATGCGGAGTTAGTTGCCAATGAAGAAAAAGTAACTAAATCAGCAATTTTAGGGTTAATGTCAGTGTGTCTTTGTCTAGGTTATCGCACTTCATTTCTAGCCTATAGGGTTCGTTAAGATAGTGCTTTGTTTAGTGCTCGGTTGGAGTTTCTGTTTCAGAAGCCATCTCGCTCGTTGAAAGCCTGCTCTGTTGCTTAGCCTTCCCAAACAGCTTTCTTTGGTGTTCAAAGTCCGTTTTCTACGGCGTTGTGAATCCCAAGTGGTTTCAGTGACAGTCGCTTTGAAACTGCGCTTGATTTGAGCTTTTCAAAACAAGACAGAACAGTGTCGGCAAAGTGGAAATAATCTTCAAACAAAGCCTTAGGGCAGGCAACTAACAAACAATTTAAGCAGATTCACAACGCTCGGCATTTTAGGATTGAATCGGCTCTAGTGTTTACGGCACAATAGTCTAGGCAGTTGGTAGCGTTGCTCACTACTTAATTGGGCGTTAGTTGCCAAAGAAGAAAAAGTAACTAAATCAGCAAGTTTGGGGCTAATGTCAGTGTGTTTTTCTGGTTGTTGTGTTCCACATCTAGCCGACTGGGTTCGTTAAATCCGTTCTTTGGTTTGTGTTCGGTTTGGATTTTCTATTTCAGAAGTTGACTCGCTCGTTGAAAGTCTGCTTTGTTGATTAGCCTTTCCAAAAGTTTTCTTTGATGTTTTAAGTCCGTGTTCTACGGCGCTGTGAATTCCAAGTGGTCTCAGTCACAGTTGCTTTGAATCTGCGCCTGATTAGGGCTCGTCAAATCAGGAAAGGGCAGTGTTGGCAAAGTATCAATGGGTTTCAAGTCAAAGCCTTAGGGCAGGCAACTAACAAACAATTTAAGCAGATTCGCAACGCTTGGCATTCTGGGTTTGAATTGGTTTTAGTGATTACGGCACAATGGTCTAGTTAGGTGATGGCGTTGCTCACTACTTAATTGGGCGTTATGTGCCAAAATGAGTCAGGAGTTATTATCAAATGAGCATCCAGTTAAAATTAGTTCAGCTCCGAAAGAAAATCAGAGCCAATAAGAAGAAAGTCACTGATGCTATCATTGCAAATCATTCGGCAGATCTCTGCATAATTTGTGGTTCCCAAGAACAACTAACCAAAGAACACGTTATACCTCAATGGGTGTATAATCGCTGCACAAAGCGCACTTTTGAAACAACTACGAACGGTATTTCACAGACTTACAATAAGACCACGCTACCAGCGTGCAAAGACTGTAATTCAAATCTTCTCGGCTTATTGGAGCGTCACTTAAAGCATGAGTTTGAAAAAGTAGATGTTAGCCATCAAGCATTTTCTCAGGAAACTCTAGAGCTAGTGATATTGTGGCTAGAAACACTTGAGTATAAGTTTCAGGTTCTAGACCTTCGTAGAAACTTGAATCGGGTAAAAGGTGCAGATTACATTCCATACCTCGGTAAAATGCCTATTGCAATGTTTCAAGGTCCAATGGATACCAGTCCATCCAAGGTTTTCTCAAATCTTCGCTCGGCTCTGAACGTTTTAAGCATTAAATCTAAGGTTAGTAGGCTTAACTCTCTATGTGTAATCCATACTAAAAATACTGATTTTCACTTCTTTCATTCGACAAATAACTATATTTTCATAGAATTAGCCGAGTTTGGTGTCGCCTTTTTCTATTTTTATAAACAATCATTTACATCAGTCAGTGAAGCATCAGAAGCAGCTAAAGATATCGTAAATGAACACTATGCGGGAACAGGCACATAACAAAGCATTTAAGAGTGATTCCCAACGCATGGCATTTTTCATTCCATCGTTGGGTTCAGTGTTTATGGTGGTTTGGTTAAGTTTCGTGGTAGCGTTGCTCACACCTTAATGCGGCGTTAGGCAAGGTACGGTGAATTTCTCATTTCTATTCTTCTTTGCTTCCTTTGGCTATCTGCTTTCTAAGTCAGCAATTCAGCATTGTCGGCTCCAATTCTTGAATCACTCCACCCGTAAAATATGCCAAATTTCATGGGTTGCCTCATTGGTGTTTAGCGTTGGTCGGTTTTGACTTTCACTGGCTCAAAGTGTTGAAAGGGCAAGTTGATCGGTACTGTCTTGAAAGCTGATAGTTCGCAGAGTTTAATTTCAGCGTCCTAAAAGTAATGTCGTTGTTGCTATCTCGTATTCAGAGTTCGCTGAAACCACGGCTATAACATAGTGACTTCAGTAGTTCTTGAATCACAAAATGCCCGTGGGTGATTGGTTGCTTATGGTGTTTAAGGTATTCTGTATCAAATCAAGTTAGTGAGCACACGGAAATCTTGCCTAACAAAGCGTTTAAGGCAGATTCGCAACGCTTGACGGTTTCACTTCAAATCGGCTTCAGTGTTTACGGCGCAGAGGTTTAGTTTGATGGTCGCGCTGCTCACTACTTAACGCGGCGTTATGCCTCAGATAAACTGTGAACCTCAATCCGGAATTACCCTATGCTCATTGTTTTAGCTGAGAAGCCTGAGAACATTTAGGTTTTTGAGGAAACGTGCAATGCATAAAATACTTGAATTAGCAGAAGTGTTTGCAAATCATATAAAATTCACCGTGGCTAATGAAAATACTTATAAATCCTTGTTTAAAGGCGTTGTAGCTATTGTTTTGTTTGGATTACTAACATATCAGTATTTTTTGAATCAATTTATGCCGTTAGATATTGAAGCGCACAGGTTACTTTTTGCTTATGTCGAACAGAACCAACTTGATGTAACTGATATCAACGAAGTAACTTGTAAACTTGATAGTATTGGCTACAAAGATTGTATGTTAGGAAAGCATCAAGCGGAAGTTTTCGGTAAGTCATTCTTAGCACTTCAGTCTTGTTTCGAGGTTGTTTGGTTTTGGTTGAAATTGTGCGGAATGTTGATGGTAGTCAGTTTCATATGGCATCCCTTTGTATATGGTAAAAAGGCATAACAAAGCATTTAAGAGTGATTCGCAACGCTTGGCGTTTTCGCTTCGCTCAAGTATAGCCAAGCGCCGCTCACACCTTAATGCGGCGTTATGTTTACTTGTATTTCAATGGCTTAACTATCTTGGGCTCAAGTTCTTTCTCCCTCAGGCAGTTTGTCCCTAGTAGACTCAGCAAGCAAGTATTGTCGGTCTAAGTTCTTGAACTTCTTAGGCCGCAAAACATGCCAAGTTTCGTGGGTTGCTTCATTTTCAGGTCGAGCTAGCTAGGTTTTAGTTTCTCTGGCTTAAGGTCGCTTTGAGGTTCTTTACCAAGAAACATCCTACTTTGGCAGTTGTCTCGGCAATTTACCATTATCTGCGCTGTTGTGAGAAGAGACTAGGGCACTTTTTGAATGTTTGTCGTGTTGCCTCATTGGGCAGGGAAGTGTTCATACTTGTTTTAGGTTGGTCGCGTTTGGTGACCAAGCTTGATTTTGTCTCTGGTTTGGTTCAGAAAAACAGTCTAAATTATCAGTTCTTTCTCAAGTAAGTCAGTGACTTGTGGTAAAACATAACAAACAATTTAAGCAGATTCACAACGCTTGTCGATCTGCGTTCTAGGTTGAGTTTAGTGTTTTATGGCACAATGTTTTAGTTAAGTGGTCGCGTTGTTCACTACTTAATTGGGCGTTAGTTGTAATAAAGGTAAGTTTCTCGATGGGAAAGAATAAATATCAAGATTTTCTTCGTGCGAAAGTCCAAGGTGCCTTGGCTGAAGCTAAAGCAGCCAGTAACCTTAGTCATCAAGGAGTTAAAGGAACCATCCTAGAAATCCTGATATCCAAGTTATTTCGCCCTCTATTGCCTTCCGATATAGGTGTTGGTACAGGGCAAATTATTGAAAACCATACAGGTAAAATATCAACTCAAATGGATATAGTCTTGTATGACAAATCTATTTTACCCCCTGTCTTATTTGATGAGTCAACTGGAATATTCCCTGTTGAAGCCGTTCTTTATACTATTGAAGTAAAGACTACATTAACTAAACAAGATCTTCGTATTGCACATGATAGTGCAAAGTTTCTCAACAGCTTCTTGTACCTACCGGGGCTGAAGAATGAAGACGGCTCAGATAAACATCACTCGATTGATAAAGTAAAAAGCGTAATCTTTGCACTAAATACAACTTTGACTGGTAATCGGTTAACAGAGGCTGATCGTTATAAGAGCATATATTATCCAGATGATGAACCTTATTTGGTTGCTATTTGTGTCGCTGGGGATAGCTATTGGTTTAATGATGGTCGCTTTTGGCGTTACCATAAAGGTGAGAAAGAGTACGATGAAGTTTTATCGTTGATAGGTGGAGTTAGTAACACTTATAAATCTGTCGCTTCTAGTCGCCACAAACCTGACCTAGGAAATTACATCATTTCTGATGAGGGGTGGGGCAATGGAGCTGAGAGTAAAAAGCTCCATTATGTAAAACTTGCATGTAATCAATGTTCTATAGAACAAATTAGCTCCCCAACATTTGGGGGGCAAACATTAACTATTACTGGAAAAATTAACATTAATGAAAAATGCCAATGTGGAGGCACTTTTGAATCTTCAGATGGAGTGTATAAGGTAGTGAATGGAGAGTTAGCCGAAGATTACAACTAACAAAGCATTTAAGAGTGATTCTCAACGCTTGGCATTTTTCATTCCATCGTTGAGTTCAGTGTTTACGGTGGTAAGGTTAAGTATTGTGGTCGCGTTGTTCACACCTTAATGCGGCGTTATAACCTTTGAGGAAAAAATGAAACTGAGAGCATTCGGAAAGGAAGATTACGAGCTACTTGTTGGCTGGATTGACTCGGATAAATTGAACTACCTATGGGGTGGTCCAAGGTTCCAGTTTCCTTTGAATTTCGAACAAATTAGTCGGCATTGCTCTCAGCCTGAAGTGCTTCCTTTTATCTTTGTCGTTTCAGGGGAAAGCGCTGGTTATGTTGAACTCTTCAAAGTAGCTGAATCCCATTTCCGAGTCTGTCGCGTATTTGTATCAAATAACTTTCGTGGTCAGGGTATTTCTAAGCAAATGCTAGGTCAGTTAATCGAGCTAGCAAAAGAAAAATACACAATTAGCGTATTGTCGCTTGCCGTATTTGAGCAAAATACAGTGGCTAGAAACTGCTATGAGTCATTGGGTTTTTCAGTAACCTCATATGAAGTTGGCACTAGGTCATTTGAAGGTGAAAAGTGGGGTCTTCTACATATGGAAAAACGGTTATAACAAAGCGTTTAAGACGGATTCCCAACGCTTGGCGTTTTCGGTTTGCTTTGATTTTAGTGTTTACGGCACAATGGTTTAGGCAAGGTGGTAGCGTTGCTCACCACTTAACGCGGCGTTAGTTGCCAATGAGGAAAAAGTAGCTAATTCAGCAAATTTAGGTCTAATGTTCGTGTACTTTTTGCTAGTTGTTGCATTTCACTTTCTAGCTTACTT
>NZ_VTXI01000037.1 GCF_013114545.1 Vibrio sp. RE86
AGATTCGTAACGCATGGCATTTTTGGTTTGAATCAGCTTAAGTGATTAGGGCACAATGTTCTGGTTAAGTGGTAGCGTTACTCACTACTTAATTGGGCGTTATGTGTTTAGGCAAAATTAGTCGATAATCGACATGATCAGTTTGTAAAAGTAGAAAGTAGTATGGCTCGTAGTAAATCTGATATCTCAAATAGTGCAATACGCATTTTTCTTCAGGAAGTAGGGAAATTCTATGATGAAGCAAGGGGTTATGAGCCTTTTGGGCCCAAAGTTGCTCAGAAAGATGAACTTCTAGAGTTTTTTAACTATCAGTGTTGTTTTTGTGGTGGTGAAATCAACCGCAAGTCTTTGTCGCAAGATCATTTAATCCCGATGAATAAATCTGCATTAGGTTTGCATGCTTGGGGAAATGTAGTGCCATGTTGTTCCCCTTGTAATAACCAAAAGCAGCAAAAGCCATGGAAAGAATTTATGCACATCAAGGCTGGATCTGACGCGAAGTCGAGAATTTCTAAAGTAGAAGCTTTCGTGAAATCTAAGAAATATGATCCAACTCTTAACCTCCATGAGTATGCAGATAATCTCTATGAGGACGTTGGTCAGGTGGCAATGACTCTCATCAATCTTAGGTACAAGCAGGCCCAAGATGGCATTAAAAAGTTGCTGGAATGAACACACTTAGTATCAAGTTTGAAGTGCGACACTTTTTACAGATGCGCATGAATATACTCCGTTGGTGTCCTATACCCAAGTCTTTTGCGTGGGCGCGTATTTAATTTGTGTGCAATTTCATTGCAGAGCTTCTGTGTTACGTGTGACATAGAAGTTCGTTTTGGTAAGTATTGTCGTATCAAACCATTGGTGTTTTCATTAGTGCCTCGCTCCCATGAATGGTATGGATTTGCAAAATAAAACAGACAGTTATGATGTTTTTCTAGTTGCGCATAACCATGAAATTCAGTGCCGTTATCCGCAGTTATCGTCTTAAAAGGTAAGTCAGAGCGGGTCATGATTTTGCTCATTCTTACGTTGAGCGACTCGCTTGTTCTGTCGTCCATTTGCCCAATAAAAGTGTAGCCAGTCATTCTGTCGACTAAAGTCACGATACAGTGCTTGGTTCCGCGGCCAACGACGGTATCAATTTCCCAATGACCAGGCTCTTTTCGATGCTCAGCTTTTGCTGGTCTTTCGGTAATATGACGCTTTGCGGCTAGCCGTCCACGGCTGTCTTTTGAGTTATACCTTTTACGCCTTTTCTTAGTGGATTGGCGTAGGTGTTTCCATAGGGTTCCACCGAAAGTTTTGTCGTTCCAAATATGCTGATAAATGAGCTCGTGGCTCATTGTTGGATAGCCTCTTACCCTTAGGTATCCGACGATTTGGTCAGGACTCCAATCCAGTCGTAGCAAGGCTTCAGGCAACCTAAAGTCGATTTCGCTGTAGCGTTTATTTCTGCGCGACCGGCGCAGCCGGTTACGAGCCATTTGTTGGGCTCTCCATGCCTGATAGGAGTACCTTTTAAAGTGTCTGTTGTATCGGGAGTTGCGTTCAATTTCTCGATAGATAGTAGCTTTGTGACGACCCAGTTGTTTAGCTATTTTAGCGGTACTAATTCCTTGCTTTCTGAGTGCAGAAATCATATACCTTTCGTTCTCAGTGAGGTGCGTGTATCTCATGGTTTTTACTTCTTGGCGGGAGCAAACTTCATGATTATCGCATCTCACTGTTTTTATGTTCAGAGGTGTCGCACTTCGTACTTGAATCCAAGACACATAACAAAGCATTTAAGAGTGATTCTCAACGCTTGGCATTTTTCATTCCATCGTTGAGTTCAGTGTTTACGGTGGCATGGCTTAGTTTCGTGGTAGCGTTGCTCACACCTTAATGCGGCGTTAGTACGGGTTTAGCATCAAAGGTCATCAGTTTTGGTGTTTATCTGTTTTGGCGTTCGTCTTTACACCTTTCAGTTTGTACCTTTCACGTTCTTTCCGGTGGCACTATATGCGGAGTGTTTGCTTTGATTTCACCGTTTACGGTTTCTAACTCTTAGCCTATTTCTTTGACGCTTCTTCTCTTTGGTGGTTTTTACTAAGTCAGAATTGCCTTTCTTTGGTGTTGCCGTCCAAGTGCGAGGATCGAATCCTTTTCTAATTTGAAGCCAGTAAAAGTAGGGAAGTTCAGGGCGTTTTTCTTCTAGCCAACTTTTGTCTCTTAATCGAGTTTAAGTTTTGTAGCTGCCCGTCTCACTTCAGTGTTCAAAGCCTTTCATATCATCTAATTTTTCAATATCTTGGAGCGCATGAATAGAAGTCGCGCATGTACTAACAAATTGCTTAAGAGTGATTCGTAACGCGTGGCATTTTCACTTTGCGGTGGCTTATGTGTTTAAGGCGCCGTGCGGTAGCTTTTGTATTGCGTTACTCACACCTTAGCAAGGCGTTATAAGCTAATGCCTCCAATGACTAAAGCTGATATTTCTCAGCGTCAGTTGGGTATCGGTTGTTAGCTTTAAAAAATTCTTTCTTTTTCAGTTGCATGACTTCAAAGCACTCTCTGCACATTGACTCAGTTGATTCGCGTCCAGCGAGTACTTGCTCAATAAATTCCTTTCTTCTTGAGCAATATCTACCGCAGGTACATCGACACTGCCAAGAAGCATTTCCCAAATAGCCAAACACGGTTAACCTTCCGATGACTACACCTGTGAAGTCTTTAAAGGTAGAGTTCACTGGTAGTGGTTGGTGTTTCCGTGGTGATTCCCAAAACTCAAGATCAACCAACTTATCTCTGTTCTTAATTTTGTATACAGAGTCTTTTGGTGCTTCAGAAGTTACTAAGCGGGCTGTTTTATCTACCGGTCTGAGCTTTTTGTGAGTATTGATAACCATCATTGGGGCACCTTGGTAAGTCATTGATATTAAATATTATCAGTAATGCACATAAAGCTACCTCAAGTATGTGCAGTTCCCATGCTAAAAATGTTAAGTTAAGCATCAATATGAATATAATGCGTTTTGAGAGCGTGTTGAGTACGCTTATAACAAAGTATTTAAGAGTGATTCCCAACGCTTGGCATTTTTCATTCCATCGTTGGGCTTTGTGTTTACGGTGGTATGGTTAGGTTTCGTGGTAGCGTTGCTCACACCTTAATGCGGCGTTATATTTTTAATCAAATTCAGAGGTAATTAATGGCAAAAGCGAAGTTGTCTAGGGATCAAAAAAGAAAGAAGAAACTCGAAAAAAGGAAGAAAAAGTCAATATTAGACACTAGGCTTCCATCGGGAGTAAGAAGTATTTCAAAACGCCAATTTGATGCGTTTTGTTTTTCTCGCCACCCAATGGCAAGAAATTCAGCAGATGAAAAGCAATGGTTTATTGCTTATGACCGAAAGATCTTAGCAACGATCTTTAGGGATACTATCGATGATGACTATGGTTTTGTCATCATGGGGCGAGATAGTCGTAAAATGTTCAGGGCGTTGGAAGTTAGTAAGAAATTTCAGCCAGATCAAGAACAGGCTCGAAGTGCTTTAATTAAAGCGCTTAAAAAATACAAGAACGACGGAGAATCACTTTATCCCCAAGGGGATGAGACTAAGTTGACTAATGAACTTTTTGAACCTTTAGTCGAACGAGAAAAGCTAAATCCGATCTACATTGCTTTAGCAGAAGAACCTAGAATGGAAGCTGCACGAAATCTAATCAAAGAAATAGTGTATACATTCGATGATCCCGATGGTCACTATATAAAAGAGTTCCAGACTCATGGCTTTGATGCTCGACTTTGGGAACTGTATTTATACATCTACTTCCATGATAAATTTGTTCAAATTAAAGGAAATGCAGCTCCAGATTTCCATATTACCAACCATGTACAAGAGTACTTAGTTGAAGCTGTAACTGTTAATCCGAGTGAGAATGAAGCTCGTCCGGACGAAGAAGCGCCTGAAGATCCCGAGAGATTGCGTGAGTTACTTAATGACTATATGCCAATTAAGTTTGGTAGCCCGCTTTATTCAAAGCTTCAGAAAAAGTATTGGGAAAAACCTCATGTGCAGGGTAAATCATTGATATTTGCCATTCACGATTTCCACAGTACAGGTTCTATGACTTGGTCAAGAACAGCCCTGATGGAGTATTTATATGGCTTTAGAGCTGCTTTTGTCGACGGTAAGCCTCAAGTTTCACGAATTGATAGCCATGAATGGAAAGGTAAAACGATCCCTTCGGGTTTCTTTAATCAACCTGACTCCGAAAACGTTAGTGCAGTGTTGTTTAGTAACGCAGCAACTATCACGAAGTTTAACCGTATGGGTAAACTTGCTGGTATGGGTGGTGAAGATATCAAGATCTTAAGAACTGGTACTCGCTTTAATCCTGATCCTGAAGCTTTTGTTGGAATACATTTCCATGAGGATGTAGATTCACCAGAGTATACAGAATCATGGTCTGAGAGTTTGGTAATGTACCATAATCCAAATGCACTACATCCAGTCGACCCCAATGATTTTCCAGATATCTCACATATGTTTAAGTGTGATGAAAATGGAGATGAGGGATACTTCCAGCCGTATGATGTCTTAAATTCGACTTCAATCGTGATCTCTACGGAAAAAGCAATTCCTGAGCTAGAAAAAATATAACAAAGCATTTAAGAGTGATTCCCAACGCTTGGCATTTTTTATTCCATCGTTGGGTTTTGTGTTTACGGTGGTATGGTTAGGTTTCGTGGTAGCGTTGCTCACACCTTAATGCGGCGTTAGTTGCCAATGAATAAAAATTTGCTAAATCAGCAAGTTTAGGGCTAATGTCAGCGTGTGTTCTGCTAGTTTTCGCACTTCAATTTCTAGCTTATAGGGTTCGTTAAAATAGTACTTTGTTTGGTACTCGGGTGGACTTTCTGTTTCAGAAGCTGAACCCCTCGTTGAAAGTCTCCTCTGTTGGTTAGTCTTTCCAAAAAGTGTTCTTTGGTGTTTAAAGTCCGTTTTCTACGGCGCCGTGAATCCCAAGTGGTTTCAGTGGCAGTCGTTTTGAAACTGCGCCTGATTCGGGTTTTTAGCTAGCGTAAGAAACAGAGTTGGCAAAGTCTCAATGAGCTTCAAATCCAAGGCTTAGGGCAGGCAACTAACAAATAATTTAAGCAGATTCGTAACGCTCGGCATTTTGGGTTTGAATTAGCTTTAGTGATTAGGGCACAATGTTCTGGTTAAGTGGTAGCGTTACTCACTACTTAATTGGGCGTTAGTTGTTGCCGGAAATCCTGAACTCATGTACAAAACAATGCTAATTATAATAGGAGTTAAGTTGCATGAGTTTAGTTGTACGTCAGGTGACTCTCGATGATGCTGAAGGCATTACTAATGTCCTCAACCCCATCATTATTGAAGGCTTATACACGGTATTGGACACAACCTTTACCCCTGTAGAAGAAAAAGAGTTTATTGCTCAATTTCCTGAGCGCGGTGTGTTTACAGTTGCGTTGTCCGGAAGTGACTCAACGGTTATTGGTTTCCAAAATATTGAGCCGTTCGCACAATACACAAAAGTTTTTGACCACGTAGGCATAATTGGTACGTTTGTCAGTGAAAATGCTCGTGGTCAAGGTGTATCAAAAGAGCTTTTCAACTCGACATTCGAAGTTGCAAAGCAAAAGGGCTATGAAAAGCTATTTGCTTACGTCCGCAGTGATAACGAGCGAGCTTTGGCAGCTTATCTTAAACAAGGTTTTGAAATTGTAGGTACAGCTAAGAAGCATGCAAAAGTTCGTGGGGAATACGTAGACGAAGTCCTCATAGAGAAGTTTTTGTAGGTGTTGAGTAGCAAAAACTAACAAGGCATTTAAGAGTGATTCGCAACGCTTGGCAGTTTCGCTTCGCTCAAGTATAGCCAAGCGCTGCTCACACCTTAATGCGGCGTTAGCACTCAAGACGGCGTAAGATCTTCACACTGGTCTCTATTACTTCAGAACTTGTGCCTGTCATATAAGCAGTTGTGATAGCCCCTTCTTTGAGTAAACATATCGCATTGAGCAAATCGTCCGAATCTTTACTTAGCTTGTTTTGTATTAACAGGCGTACTTGCGCTTTGTGGAAGCTACAATAGCTAGATATTTCACTTTTAATGTCGTGAAATTCCGCAGAAGTATTTATAAAGAAACATCCGTTAAAATCGCCTAGTTCAGGCTCATGGCCGTCAAACCACTCCTTTAAAGAATGAAATAGAACGTCAATCAACTCACTATTATTGGTTGTGTTTTCAAGTTTAGTTTCTAGCCATTGTATAAAGGTTAGGTGCCTTTTCTCCAAAGCCTTAAGTACCAAATCTTCCTTACTGTTGAAATGGCTGTACAGTGTTTTCTTTGCTACACCAGAAACCTTGATTACTTCGTTAATTCCAATGGAATTAATACCATGTCGGTAGAACAGTTCTAATGCTGTACTTAATAGTAAGTCTCGTTTCTTGCTCATAAACACACCCCAAAGTTGGTTTTCTGTATATTGACAAAGGTAGACCGACCTGTCTACAATTAAAAGTAGACAGGTCGGTCTACTCTTAATTGTGAGGTTTATATGAATCATTATGTGTCTGCTTTAGTAGCAGGAGTTGGGGCTTCAATTACTCTTGGTTTTCTCTTGATCGTGGAAGCTAATGTAGAAAGTGCAGCTTTGATAATGGCTCCATTTGGGGCAACTGCAGTACTAGTTTTTGGTTTACCACAGAGTCCACTTGCTCAACCAAAAAATGTAATTTTGGGTCATTTGGTCACAACCGTTATTGGCATAGTGTTTTCTCAGTATGTAGGTGTAACACCAGTGAGTTTGGCTATTGCGACAGGGTTAGGTATTACATGTATGTTACTATCTAAAACAACGCATCCACCGGCAGGAGCGAATCCAATTCTAATTATGTTGGCAGGCCATGGTTGGTCGTTCTTGGTTACTCCGGTCTTGATTGGTTCTGTCGTGATAGTTTTAATGAGTAAAGGTCTTCAAAAAGTTCAACAATACAGTTTAAAATCAGAGTGCTAACAAAGCATTTAAGGGTGATTCGCAACGCTTGGCAGTTTCGCTTCGCTCAAGTATAGCCAAGCGTCGCTCACACCTTAATGCGGCGTTAAGTGCTGCCGAACTAATGTGGTATGGAGTTGATATGAGCAATAAATTTTTATCTACGGACTCGCTATCAATAGAACTTGATAGCTTTCAGACTTACATTGACCACTTTGTTTATAAGTTAACAGGTGAAAAATTTTACATTGATCCAGAAATAAGAGCTGTGATTGACTACATATGTGAACACTCTGAATTATGGAATCAGGCTGAGATATTAGTTTCAGATACACGTCGAGGCATGAAGCGAGTACCGATTATTGGGCCTTCATTTAAAGAAGCGTTTAATATCGCGCTACAGGGCAAAAGTTCTTTCTCATGGTTCTATGGGAGCAGAGAGGTTAAGCATGACTTTCCAATCGCGGATACTTGTATGATAGTTGAGCGTAATAAAGGAGAACTCTGGTTTGAAAGCTGGTCGTTTATGCGAGAATTAGATGGAGAGTGTTTCTACACTCACGTTATATATGATGAACAAAATAAGAAATTCCGCCATTGTGATGCTTCTAAGTTCTATATTAACCAAGAACAGAAAGAAGCTTTGAAACATAATAAAACCAAACCAAGAGGTCTCTACTATCAAAAGATGTTCGCACTAAATGGTGATATTCCACTTCATCATGTATGTGGAGTTATTGAAGCATTCTTACCTTTTGAAGAGCTGACCGAAGAAATGTTAGGAAAAAGCACTTAACAAAGCGTTTAAGACAGATTCGCAACGCTTGGCATTTTCGCTTCGCTCAAGTATAGCCAAGTGCTGCTCACTACTTAACGCGGCGTTATGTTGTTTCCACTACTTGTAGCTTTCGGGTAGCAGAGAATCACCTGAATTATCAGAAAGATAGACTAGGGCATCAATCACACGAAGTGGTGATAGTAGGTTCTCAGAACTGCATTTATCTAGCTCAAATCCAAGGTAAATAAGGTCATTTTCTATCTTAAGAAATAGGTTTCCTTGAGGTGGTCTTTCTTGAGTCAAAGCGAACTCTCCAATACCGAGGAAATGTGAACTCTTTAGGTTTCTAGTCGCATAAATGTCGCACTTCAACTTGTGAGCTAGTGTTAGGAAATCAATAAGCAGGTTAACTTGCTCATCAGAAATGTTGTCGAGTGCTTTAATATGCGGCTCTTTGCAAAACCGTTCTAAATAGCTAATCATTTCGTCGATATCGTTGTTAAATAGCATGGTAAGTCACCCTTGTGGTAAGGGCTGCGATTGTACCGTCAGACCCACAACATAACAAAGCGTTTAAGACAGATTCCCAACGCTTGGCATTTTGGGTTTGCTTTGAATTTAGTGTTTACGGCACAATAGTTTAGGTTTGGTGGTCTGCGTTGCTCACTACTTAACGCGGCGTTATGTTTACTTGTATTTCAATGGCTTAAATGTCTTAGGCTCTAATTCTTTGTCCCTCTAGCAGTTCGTCCCTAGTAGACTCAGCAAATCCGCATTATCGACCTAAGTTCTTGAATCTCTAAGGGAGTAAAATATGTCAAGATTCGTGGGTTGCTTCATTCTGAAGTCGAGTAGGCTAGGTTTCTGTCTCTCTGACTTAAAGGCGCTTTTAGATTCTTTCCTAAGTAACATTCTACCTTGGCAGTTGCTTCGGCAATTAACCATTGTTTTGCGCTGTTGTGAGAAGAGACTAGGGCGCTTGTTGGAGCTAAGTAGGGTTGCCTCATTGGGGCATTCTAGGTTAAGTTTAGTGCTTTATGGCACAATGTTTTAGTTAAGTGGTCGCGTTGTTCACTACTTAATTGGGCGTTACCTATACGCCGTTGAATCAACAACGGCGCATATAGAGCTGTTATTTTTCTGTAAGTTTCATATCTACAATAAGCGGTAAGTGATCCGCAATTTCATACCACGCTTTACCAGAAACAGTTGCTGTTGGCTTTGGAACCTCAACACTCTCAATATCCCACTCTTGTGCTGTACTCGTCATAATGTAGTCAATTTTTCGATCTGGGTTCCAAGCTGGAGCTGTAAGTTGAAGGTCTTTGTCTGTTTCTTTGAACCATTGTTGTAATTCAAAGTACTCGTTGGATTGTGTTGGTAGGTTTAAGTCGCCAATAACTACTGGAATACCATGTCCAAAGTGCCAAGCTGAAAAGTTTCCATTTAGTGCACGCACTTGGGCAAGTCTTAAGTCGGTGTCGGTATGGTCAAGGTGTGCTGTCACAGCAATGATAGGGGCAGGGTAGTTAGGTACATCAACCTCAACAGCACAAGCTACTCGTTGCTCTTTATTGTCTTTATTTGGCAGTTGTACGGTCTTAACTGTTTTTACTGGGTATTTGGAAAGAATAGCATGTCCATATGAGCCACCATCAAACTCGATAGCCTGACAAAATGCGTAGTGCATGTTCAGCTCTTTAGCGAAGTATTCAGCTTGGTTTAGTGGTTCTACACCTTTAGAGCTAAAGTTTTTACCAGAGCGTTCAGTTTTGTTATCAACCTCTTGCAGTCCAATAATATCTGCATTTATTTCTTTTATAGCATCACGAATGGCCACAGTGTCTCCCATTCGAGACGCCATAATGTTATATGAAGCAATACGAATGCTATCAGTGTCAGCTGCGCCATCAATATTGAGATCTGTTGCTAGAGCAGATGTTGATAAAAGGGTTGTAGCAGCGAGAAGGGTAAGTTTGTTCATGGTAACTTTCTTTTTGTTGATAATTTAGTTAGCAAAATAACCTCTTAGTTACTATTAGTCTTTTAAGTTCGTCACAAAATGTCATTCTGTATAGTTAACAAGCAATTTAAGCAGATTCACAACGCTTTTCGATCTGCATTCTAGGTTAAATTTAGTGTTTTATGGCACAATGTTTTAGTTAGGTGGTAGCGTTGCTCACTACTTAATTGGGCGTTAGGCAAGGTACGGTGAGTTTCTCATTTCTATTCTTCTTTGCCCCCTTTGGCTATCCGCTTTTCTAAGTCGGCAATTCATCATTGTCGGCTCCAATTCTTGAATCACTCCACCCGTAAAACATGCCAAATTCCATGGGTAGCCTCATTGGTTTTTAGCGTTGGTCGGCTGTGATTTTTACTGACTCAAAGTGTGGAAAGGGCTAGTTAATCGAGGCTGTCTTGAAAGCTGATAGTTCGTAGCTGTGAATTTTAGCGTCTTAAAAGCAATGTGGTTTCTGCTATCTCGCATTCAGAGTTTGTTGGAACCACGGTTATAACGTAGTGACTTCGGTAGTTCTTGAATCACAAAAAGTCCGTGGGTAATTGGTTGCTTATGATGTTTAAGGTATCCTGTATCAAATCAAGTTAGTGGGCACACGGAAATCTTGCCTAACAAAGCGTTTAAGGCAGATTCGCATCGCTTGGCGGTTTCACTTCGATTCGGCTTCAGTGTTTATGGCGCAGAGGTTTAGTTTGGTGGTCGCGCTGCTCACTACTTAACGCGGCGTTATGTTGCAATCAGCTATCAATATGCTCTAATTGTAGGTAAGCCCCTATTATTAGAGAGAATTTCAACCATGTATCAATTACGATGTACTAAGAAAT
>NZ_VTXI01000038.1 GCF_013114545.1 Vibrio sp. RE86
TTGTCTATGAGCAGGTCAAAAAAGCTTATAAGCACTTGAGGCAGAACTAGCCTAACAAACAATTTAAGCAGATTCGTAACGCTCGGCATTTTTGGTTTGAATCAGCTTTAATGATTAGGGCACAATGTTCTGGTTAGGTGGTAGCGTTACTCACTACTTAATTGGGCGTTATGTGGCATTAGATGGTAGGTAGTTTGCATGAGTGAAGAGTTAAAAGAATTTCGCGCCTCGATAGATATTGATCAGGGGTTTCAATCTAAAAGGCGTATGCTAATGATGGCATGTATGACTTTTCTAGCACTAAATTTGAGCGGTGCAACATTAGAAGAAGCAAACACCTTTCTTTTTAAAATAAAGTTCAATAACTACATAGGGCTAAGCTATTTATTCCTCTTGTCAATCGTATTCCTGACGCTACGTTATTATTCCTACGCTCAAGATTATCACAGTAGACTATACGAATTTTGGACTAAGCGTATGCTCTCTGATCATAGAGTTTTTTTCTATGATAGTTTTGATGACGAAATCTCAGGCTTACTTTCTAAATCTATTTCGGTTTGGGTTGGTGATGAGCCTGGTTTAACTGAACCATCCTACAAAGTTTCAGGTTTATTCAAGCGAACTTTATCGTATAGGAGTGAGGATATTGACGAAGAGAGAGGTCCTTACTATTACACGGAATATATTGATCTTTATAAAGTAACAGATTCATGGAACAGAAAGCACTACTGTATCTTGTTATGGTTTGAACTAAAGTATCAAATCGAGTCAATCTTCAAATATAGAGAAAGTTTAGACTTGTTGGCACCATATCTGTTAAGCGTGGTCTCTATCCTATCATTTGTGTTTAAAAGCGAAATCTTAAGTTGGCTACCAACCACATAACAAAGCGTTTAAGGCAGATTCGCAACGCGTGGCATTCTCAGGTCAAATTGAGTTTTGTGTTTAAAGTGCAATGGTTTAAGTTAGGTGCAGGCGTCGCTCACTACTTAACGCGGCGTTAGGTGAATAGAGGGAGAGACACAAGTTTGAGAATGGCTAAAGCTTTAAAGGGGGATATAAATGAACAAAATTATATGGCCTAGCCTAGTATTGTCTTACTTCGCTAAAGTTTTTATTGTGGTTTTTCTAGTCGTATCTTGGTGTTCAACTGGACTCTATAAGCATTTGTATCATCAGCATATTGATTTTGCACATCTTTGTTCCGTAATACTAATTTATGCTATCGGCTGCTTTATTTTTGACCGAGACCTACCGATTGGAACGATAGCGATGGACTATGAAGCAGAAAGCTCCGCTAATCAATTTGGACGTTTTCTAATCACGATAATTTGCTTAATCTGTTATTGGTATGTAGTCCTCAGAGGTTTGTAGTTAACATCATTCTGCAATCACCTAACAAAGCGTTTAAGACAGATTCGCAACGCGGCGTTAGGCAAGGTACGGTGAGTTTCTCTGGCTCAAAGTGTTGAGAGGGCAAGGTAAACGGGACTCCCTTGAAAGCTGATAGTTCGCAGCTTTAAATCTCAACATCCTAAAAGCAATGTCGTTGTTGTTATCTCGCATTCAGCGTTTGTTGGAACAACGGCTATAACATAGTGGCTTGGGTAGTTCTTGAATCACAAAAAATCCGTGGGTAATTGGTTGCTTATGATGTTTAAGGTATCCTGTATCAAATCAAGTTGATGGGCACACGGAAATCTTGCCTAACAAAGCGTTTAAGGCAGATTCGCAACGCTTGGCGGTTTCACTTCGAATCGGCTTCAGTGTTTATGGCGCAGAGGTTTTGTTCAGTGGTTGCGCTGCTCACTACTTAACGCGGCGTTAGTTGCCAATGAAGAAAAAAGTAACTAAATAGCAAGTTTAGGGCTAATGTCAGCATGTGTTTTGCTAGTTTGCACTTCATTTTCTAGCTTATGGGGTTCGTTAAAATAGTCCTATGTTTGGTGCTCGGTTGGACTTTCTGTTTCAGAAGCTAAACTGCTTGTTGAAAGTATGCTTTGTTGGTTAGTCTTTCAAAAAGTTTTCTTTGGGGTTTAAAGTCCGTTTTCTAAGGCGCGGTGAATTCCAAGTGGTTTCAGTGACAGTCGCTTTAAAACTGCGCCTGATTTGAGCTCATAAATCAGGAATGGGCAGTGTTGGCAAAGTCTCAATGAGCTTAAAGTCCAAGGCTTTGGGTAGGCAACTAACAAACAATTTAAGCAGATTCGCAACGTTCGGCATTTTGGGTTTGAATTAGCATCAGTGTTTACGGCACAATGTTTTAGGTAGGTGGCGGCGTTGCTCACTACTTAATTGGGCGTTATGTGATAGGATGCAATAACTAAATCGGTTGTAGACGTTTCAAAATGAAAGAATGCAAAACATGTGGGAATCATTTGGAGGACTGGGAAGACCGTTGCTCTCAATGTAAAAAGCCTCAAGGTTGGACTCAGCGGGCAGTTGATTGGGCTGTATTGCTTTCACCCATAGTATCTATCTTAACTATTTTTTCGTTATCTCTTCCTTATGCATTTGATGCACTTCAAAGAGATAAGCCTGAATTATCGTTGGTCCCAATTAAGAATGTCCAACTAAGGCGGCTATATGGTGAATGGGCAGTGAAAGTAGGAGTAATAATTCATAATAAAGGGAAGGTTGCTGCTGTAGTGAAATCATCAGAAGTTTTAATTGACTTAGAAAGCAAGTATCAACTAAAAGGAGCCCAAAGCTCTTACCTTATTACTGATGAGCAGATTGTTCCTCCTAACTCATTTATCTTTATGGAATTGCCATTTTCATTATCAGTAAGTGAGCAACCTTATTTAGATGCGCAATTAGGCAATCAATCTGATAAGAGTATCGTATTAGAGCAGCTAACTGTAAAAGTAAGTTTCGATGGGTTTGACGCGAAGAGTTATAGCTCCAAATTTTCGAAACAAAACCAAGAAGCATTTCTAAGAAACTATTGACAACAATCACATAACAAAGCATTTAAGAGTGATTCTCAACGCTTGGCATTTTCGCTTCGCTCAAGTATAGCCAAGCGCCGCTCACACCTTAATGCGGCGTTATGTTTTCGTCAGGCTACGGATTAAGAATTAGAGAAAATATAAGTTTTTATAAATATACAACCATAAATACAGCAAAAATCGTATTGGAGAATGAGACATTGCGCTGGTCTAGCCCTCTTTTATTCAATGATATAGAGGAGTGTCAATTTACACCGTTTACAACAGAACAACATAAAATGGCACAGAAATATTACTATGAGATGTTGCTTGACTGTGCAAAGGGACGCCTGATTTATAACTACCATCACTTTAGTGAGGTGACTGGGATGTTAATTGATACTTTGAGGCTTATGCATAACCAAGGTTCTCTTGATAATCTTGACTATAGAGAACTGCTTCAGGTTACAGATAACCCTCAAGAGGGCTATAGGGAATATGTCAACAAAGGGTTGGTTAATATATTTAGGATTATATGTGTTACTACTGAGTACAATAACAACTTGATGTGGGCTCACTATGGAGACCAACATTATGGTTGTGCCTTGGAGTTTTCTGACGTCTATAAGGATAAACCAAGAAATCTAGAGGAAGGCTTTGTAAGGTATCATGAAAACCTAAATCCAAGATCTAACCCTATTGATATGATGCTCTTTGGTGAAACAAAGGAAGTTAGAAGCAAAATGATAGAAGACATTATTTTCTCTAAAAGAACATCATGGGCTTATGAAAAAGAATATAGGTTTATGTTCGCAGAGAACTTTGGTCAAATCACAACGACTCTTGACTTCAGGACAAAGGAAAGAAAAATGGATGTATCCCATCAAAGTGATACTAAGTTTACAGATGTACCTTTTAAGAAAGAGTCCCTAAAGTCGATAACTTTTGGTGTAAGAGCAACAAAAGAGTCAATTGAAGACTTAGTCGCTTCATTATCAAACAAAAGTTATGATGTAGATCTATTTCAATTAAAACTGGTAAATGGTGAGCTTCTTAGAGAGCGTATGAGTCCCATCCAGGCTTAGTTGTAACGGAAAAACATAACAAAGCATTTAAGAGTGATTCCCAACGCTTGGCATCTTTAATGTCATCGTTGGGTTTTGTGTTTAAGGTGGTATGGTTTAGCTCAGTGGCAGCGTTGCTCACACCTTAATGCGGCGTTAGTTGCCAATGAGGAAAAAGTAGCTAATTCAGCAAGTTTAGGGCTAATGTTCGTGTACTTTTTGCTAGTTGTTGCATTTCACTTTCTAGCTTATTTGGTTCGTTGAAATCGTTCTTTGGTTTGTTCTCGGTTTAGATTTTTTGTTTCAGAGGCTTATTCTCTCGTTGAAAGTCTGCTTTGTTGCTTAGTCTTCCCCAAAGCTTTCTTTGGTGTTTGAAGGCCGCTTTCTGCGGCGTTGTATGTTCCAAGTGGTTTCAGTGACAGTCGCTTAGAAACTGCGACTGATTTGAGTTTTTCAAAACAGGGCAGAACAGTATCGGCAAAGTGGCAATAATCTTCAAACAAAGCCTTAGGGCAGGCAACTAACAAACAATTTAAGCAGATTCGCAACGCTCGGCATTTTGGGTTTGAATCAGCTTTAGTGTTTACGGCACAATGGTCTAGGTAGGTGGCAGTGTTGCTCACTACTTAATTGGGCGTTATCTTGCAATCAGCTATCAGTATGCTCTAATTATAGGTAAGTTCTTATTATTAGGAAGAATTTCAACCATGTATCAATTACGATGTACTAAGAAGTCTCAAGATTTGCTTGGCTTCAAAGCCCATGACCTGTCCGAGGTTGAGAGTGAATCTCATGTTTTGGGGAATTGGTATATGCACACATTTACGCAGGAGCGGCGTAAGTGTCTATTTTTCATGGAAGAAAAGACTTTGATGTCTTTTATTCTAGTTGGTTTTAGGAAATCAGAATCTAAATATTTTGACGAAGCTTTCAAAGGTGGTTTGCTGAACCTGCTAGCGCTAGAAAACGCCCCCAATGAAGTTATTACTTCGTTTGAAAATGCTCCGGCAGCAATTCGTTTTACGAAAACAGATAGCCGAAAACTAGTGGGGCATATGAATGAAAAAATGTCGTTATTCCAAGATTTTGTGTATGCGGATGGTGGGTTTGAACGCTGCGACCTTGCTGAAATTACCGCAAAAATCAATAGAATGCCGCAACGTCAACTAGGGTGGGCATTGTCTGTTGAAGCTCTAAATGACTTATTCAACTAGCAATATAACAAAGCATTTAAGAGTGATTCGCAACGCTTGGCGTTTTCGCTTCGCTCAAGTATAGCCAAGCGCCGCTCACACCTTAATGCGGCGTTAGTTGCCAATGAGGAAAAAGTAGCTAAATCAGCAAGTTTAAGGCTATTGTCAGTGTGTCTTTTCTAGGTTTCCGTCTTCGCCTTCTAACTCATTGGGTTCGTTAAAATAGTGCTTTGGTTGGTGTTCGGTTAGGCTTGTTGTTTCAGAAGCTAAACCGCTCATTGAGAGTCTGCTCTGTTGGTTAGCCTTTCCAAAAGTTTTCTTTGGTGTTGAAAATCCGCTTTCTACGGCGTTGTAAATCCCAAGTGGTTTCAATGACAGTCGCTTTGAAACTGCGCCTGATTTGAGCTTTTCAAAACAAGGCAGAACAGTGTCGGCAAAGTGGAAATAAGCTTCAAACAAAGCCTTAGGGCAGGCAACTAACAAACAATTTAAGCAGATTCGTAACGCTTGGCATTTTTGGTTTGAATTAGCTTTAGTGATTAGGGCACAATGTTCTGGTTAAGTGGTAGCGTTACTCACTACTTAATTGGGCGTTATGAGGCATTATGGATATACACTTAAAACGAATAGAAAGTGAAGAGTTTGAAAGCCTATTTTCTGTTGTGAAACAGGGACTTTATTCGCATGTTAATGCCGTCTTTGGCTGGTGTGATAAAGTTCAGGTCAATCGTTTGAAAAGTGATTATGAGCCGCATTGGTTTCACTGGGTTTATCTCAATGGCAGTCAAGTTGGAATGCTATGCTTTAAGCCTTACGACAATGCGCTTCATGTACATTTACTCATTGTGTTTCCAGAGTTTCAAAATCAAAAGTTGGGTGAAAGGGTCATGTGCATGGTTCACGAAATAGCGCGAGAGCAAGGCCGTAGTCCGGTTACCTTATCAAGTTTTACTAGAAATGAGTCAGCGGTAAGGTTTTACAAATCTCTTGGTTACAAAGTAACTGAAAGTGATGAAAATTTCCTTTCTTTGTCGCTTCAAGTTGCCTCATAACAAAGCATTTAAGACGGATTCGCAACGCTCGGCATTTTGGATTTGCTTCAGTTTTAGTGTTTACGGCACAATAGTTTAGGTGTGGTGGTCTGCGTTGCTCACCACTTAATGCGGCGTTAGCAGTTGGTGCGCTACCAAATTAGTTCCGACAGTAGCGCAGCTGTTATTCTAGTTACTTGATGTTTGATTCAATGTTTTCAAATAGAGTTTTAAGCTTTTCAACTACTTGATCTGGGGCGTGATCTGTCATCGGTTTACTTTGACAAAATGCTTCGATGTTTTTTGTGATTACTTCTTGATCATGAATTTGCATACCATGAATATCAGAGGTATGCCCCAGTGCTACAAGAAAATAATCCCTTGTTAATTCGGCTAGGTATTGTGCTTTGCGGTGACCAAACCGTCCTATACTGAATGACGGGAAATAAATGTTTTCACCATTCCAGTTGTTTTTGGCATTACGTTTTCTTGGGTCGAGTACTTTTACAGTAAACTTACCACCTGAAGACGTACTAAACGATACATTCTCAACTGTCAATTTAGGTTGAGCGTGTAGGGCTGATAGTTGCTTTTCTAGTTCATATTGTTGCTCTAGAAGCTTAGTTAACTCGGCTTGAGTTTCGATTAAGTTTTTATAATCAAACATATTCTTTGGTTCTGCAGTGTATTGGAACAGGGTGTGAATTGTACTGTATAAATCAACAGCTAACAAAGCATTTAAGAGTGATTCCTAACGCTTGGCATTTTTCATTTCATTATTGAGTTTAGTGTTTACGGTGGTAAGGTTGGGTTTCGTGGTTGCGTTACTCACACCTTAATGCGGCGTTATGTTTACTTGTATTTCAATGGCTTAAATATCTTAGGCTCAAGTTCTTTCTCCATCAGGCAGTTTGTCCCTAGTAGACTCAGCAAATCAGTATTGTCTGCCTAAGTTCTTGAATCTCTTAGACCGTAAAACATGCCAAGGTTCGTGGGTTGCTTCATTCGCAGGTCGAGCAGGCTAGGTTTTAGTTCCTTTGGCTTAAAGTCGCTTTGAAGTTCTTTCCCAAGCAGCATCCTACCTTGGCAGTAGTCTCGGCAACTAACCATTGTTTGGCGCTGTTGTGAGAAGAGACTAGGGTGTTTGTTGGTGCTTTGTCGGGTTGCCTCATTGGGCAGGGAAGTGTTCATACTTGTTTTAGGTTGGTCGCCTTTGGTAGCCAAGCTTGTATCTGCCTTGTGGTTTGGTTTAGAAAACGAATCTAAATCAGCAGTTCTTTCTCAATTAAGTCAGTCACTTGTGGTAAAACATAACAAACAATTTAAGCAGATTCACAACGCTTGTCGATCTGCATTCTAGGTTAAGTTTAGTGTTTTATGGCACAATGTT
>NZ_VTXI01000039.1 GCF_013114545.1 Vibrio sp. RE86
GACTTCGCTAAAAATCAAGGGAGCATTTAACATGGGTAGAACTACAGGCAAAGCCCAACTGAATGATAACCACCTACTGAAGTAGGTGGTTTAGGGCTGAAAACTAAAAAAACACCCGAGCTATGCTCGGGTGTTTTACATTTAGTCTTTAAGTGTATTCAGATTGTCTAAAAGACTATTCATTATCTCATTCGCTGAGGCATTGTCGAAGTTTACCTGCAACACCTCATTTGTGCTCGAATTTGATACCGTTAGTTGTGCTCCATCTGTCTCATCAGCAACAGTAACTGTGTAGTCACCTGCTGTTGAACTACCGCTACTTAAATTAGAAAGTAGGTCTTCGATATCATCTTGCTGCATGTCACCAAACAGCTGAGTTAAGTCCAGTCTATCGCCTTCACTGCTGTCAAAATCGGTAACGGTGTCGTTTGCTGTATCCATATCTAACCATTGGAATAGATCTGCACCATCATCACCAGTAAGAATGTCATTGCCAAGGCCACCTATAAGGATGTCATTACCACCATCCCCTCGAATATGGTCATCACCCTCGCCACCAATAATGACGTCATTACCACTTCCCCCTCGAATAAAGTCATGCTCACTACCACCATCTAGATAGTCGTTACCAGAACCTCCGAAGATAAGGTCAATGCCTGCCTCACCGAAAATAACATCATCACCTTGTGCGCCTTGAGCAACGTCAGCCCATGCGCTTGCAGTAAAGGCTAAATCGCCATCATCTACTGACACACCATGATACGTTGCACGATAAACGTAACTGAGATCATCAGTAGAGATTAAATTAGCAGCTATGTTCAAATTCGTAGAGGTCGCACTTTCACTACCAGAATCTCCAAGATAGATGACATCAGAGCCAAGCCCACCTTCTACATGGTCATTTCCGCCGTAAGTAAATACTAAGTCAGAACCGAAAGCTGCTGGGTATACCCATTGACCAAAGCCATAATTAGTACCGTTCAGATTAACTATTGAACCATTCTGAACACTAATACTAGGAATAAGACCACTCAGATAGAGTGAGTCATTAATACCTCCATAATTGTGGATTTCATTGTCGATAGAACTGTTAGCCTCGATAGTTACTGTAACAGAAGCAGTATCAGTACTTCCGTAAGCATCAACAACCGTATAGCTAATTTCGACTAAATCACCAGCTGAGGCATTATTACTCGGGACAAATAGAACCTTTCCGTCGACTATAGATACTTCGCCTTTATTTGGGTCTGTGAGGGTTGCTGTTGAAACCCTCATTGACGAAGAGCCTGTATCATTATCTAAAACATCAATTAATATTGGCGTATGCTCTTTCGTAGACGAACTATCATCGTCAGCATCCAAAGCTGGAGGCGGAGGTGCTACCACGTTAAATGTTAGGTCTGCAGAAGAGGTATCTCCATCTAAGTCTTTAAGTGTATAGTCAAAATCAAATGTAGTATCACTACTTACAGAAGCTGCATAAAATTCATATTGGCCCGAATCCATATCAAACACTAATGAGTGCTTATCATCAATAAAGATGGATACTTGAGAACCCTCGACTAAAGAGCTAACGCCTTGCTGATTACCAGAAACTGAGACGTTATTTCCATCGTACGATACTGTTAGGCCACCATATTTAATCTCAGAAACGTAACCACCATCAGCTCCTAAGTCATTCGTTGCGCCCATTTGCCCGATATCGGTGTTTAAATTACCTGTAGATGGCCGAATCACAGATTGAAGCAATACTGGAGGTAACTGTGTAACATCAGGAACAATAACTGAGTTTGTATCACTCCCCGCCAGGCCATCATAAGCAACTTGATTTAATGAGGAGCCTGCAGAACCTACAAGTGACTCTCCCATTCCGTAAGCTAGCGCTGTGATATCTTGGGTTTCCAAGAATTGGGTCCAATTACTTTCTTCCCCACTATCAATCATACCGTCTGAGTTTGGAGCGCCATCAGAAAGGAAATAACTAACGTTAGTAGGGTTACCACCTAATCTACCCACACCAGAGTTATCTGACCAAGCGTCCATTGCCTGTTCCAAAGCTTCATCATAGTGAGTGCCACCTCCAGCGAGCAAGCCTTCGATCATTTCAATTGCCTGTTCAACAGTTAACCAATTTGAGGATGAGGTATGATCATCATCGGTAAATAACACTATCTGTACATGAGTATCTCCTAAGTTTTGATACTCATTGAGAAGTTGAGTCGCCGCATCTTGCATAACTTGAAGGCGGGTATCGTTGCTACCGTTATACTCACCCGTAACTGAGTCTTTACTCATTGATCCTGATATATCAAGTACTAACTGGACGTTTGCACCTTCCTTGGTCTCTACGATAACTTCGTTTGCTATATCATGAGCGTTTGGCGCGTCATCAGCGATAGGAACCGATAGTGTTCCGTCTACTGTTCCACTGCTATTACTAACAGAAACACCAATGTCCATCATTACTTGTAAATCATCAGTTGGTTTAACATGGTAGATAGCTTGGTGCAAAGTTACTTCATATCCGCCTTCATTTGTGACCGTTGCGGTGATAACTGGCCCACTATCAACCGAACCAACCAATGTCTGACCATCATTTGCTGTGGACCAAACGATCGTTTCTTCACCAGAAGTGAATATGTCAGCAGGTGCTGTCAATGTGACATTGTCACCGTTACTAACCTCAATTGTACCAGTGAATACCGAACCTAAGTCTGTGCCTTCAGATATGATCTCAGTTGCCGTTGAAGTGACCTCAGGCATAGGCTCTTTGATCGAGTCGATGTCAATAATAAGCTGAGCAGTACCACTCGACAAATCTCCTGAGTCAACAGCGATATAGTCAATTGACTCTGAGACTTTAGCGTCTACAACATCCACACCCTTGAGCGTAATATTTGAATTAGTTACTGGGTTCGAAGACCCATTCTGAGTCGTGTAAACTCGAACCTCCGTGAAGCCATCAGGTAGACTGATGTTCACTGTAGCATTACCGGAACTGTCAATCGTCAACGTGCCATCATCCGCATCGAAGCTGAATGTATTGACAACGTTTCCTTCTGCATCCAGAGCTACAACATTAATCTCAGCTTGAGCGGAGTGATTAGCATCATAATGGGCATATACACTACCTAGATGAATATTAGCATTCGTAATGTCGGCACCAGTTTGGCTGAAATCGACAGAAATATATTCTTTGCTAGTTACCTCCAGCTCACTGTCGCCGTCTGGTGACGTCGACACGCCAAATCCATCTTCAGAGTCTCTACCATCATAATTCAAGAACACTCCTGGGTTTTCAACAACGTCAGACCCGCTTGGTTGATTTCCAGTATATAGACCGGCTGAAATAGTAATAATGCCAGTGTCGAAATAGCTGATAGATTGACTCCCGTGAGTGGTATCAATTTTGGAGACTAAGTCTGATGCAGAAAAACTTAAGGATTCAGCAATATTGTCATCAACCACATACTCAAAGTTGTCTAAATCATCATACCGGTCGCCTTTAACTACCTCTGTCCTAACGTTATTTTCATCGACAAAATACAGAGTACCGAAGATAGGATCGCTTTGGATTACTAACTGCGTTTCGACTCCGTCTGCGTCATCTTCGATGTCTCGAGTAAAGTCAGAAAATGAGATAGAAGCAGAACCATTTGTAGTAGTTTCTGTGAACGTATCAGCTTCTGGCCCATCGTTAACTGGATTAACAATGATATCTACGTTTGCTACGTTACTTTCCAAGTTACCGTCTTCAATCGTATAACCGAACTTAACCTTACCGTTGAAATCATTTGGTACGGTAATTTCGATTTGAGTACCATCGGCGCTCAGTGCTACCGTTGCGCCAGGAATCGCATCTCCGTTTTCATCAGTAAGTTCACCAAGCGTCTTGATAGACAACTCAGCGTGAGGAGTATCTACATCGGTGTCATTTTCTAAAACATCAGCAACTGAGATGGTAATAACATCGCCTTCGTTGAATGCAAATGCACCATTTGAGCTAACTTCAAGACCTTCCAAGTAGTAGTCTGAGGAGTCACCGTTCGGGCCCGAGCTATCGGGACCACCAGAAAACTCTGTTGCTTCAAATACGATCTCATCAAATGCAAATCCATCAGTATCAATTGTGAATTCGCCTGTACTACCCGAGTCATTGGAGAAGACCCCAGTCGCAACTAAGATGCCGTTAAAGTAAGCACTCCATTTACCTTGCTCACTTGAGCCCCCCTCACTTGAGTAAAGATGACTAACTTTGAATTTACCTTCAGTAGCTGGTTGATCCAATTTAACGCTTAGTTGCTCTGATTCACCCGTATCTCGATTAAACTGAATTTGGTTAGCAGGGCCACCATTAACGTCATCTGACACACCAATCCCAACGCTATTAGCGTCTTCGTTGTTGTCGGAGACACCAGTGTCGACACCATTAAAACTTGCGTCAATACTTTCTAAGCCTTCGTTGCTCCAAGAACCATTAGAGTCATAAAAACCGAGTGAAAGTATGAATGATTTTGGATCATCATTCGCGATTGGTGCGTCGTTTTCATTACTGAACGTCAGCTCCACCGTCGCTGTATCCGTGCCGCCTTCGCCGTCGGATACCGTCACGCTCAAGGTATAGTCGCCAAGCTCCGCATCATCAATCACGCGAGTGGTGCTGATGGCACCTGTCGTCTCGTTAATCG
Source organism: Vibrio sp. RE86 (assembly GCF_013114545.1). Taxonomy (GTDB): domain Bacteria; phylum Pseudomonadota; class Gammaproteobacteria; order Enterobacterales; family Vibrionaceae; genus Vibrio. The sequence goes on from NZ_VTXI01000039.1 coordinate 4,689, forward strand.
TAAACAGACCATCAAAGTCATCGTCCAAGCTGTAAGTTAAGCTGCTGTCTTCATCCGAGACTGCCACTTCCGCCACCACGCCCGCGGCGCGGTTCTCAAACATCTCATCAATCACATAGGTGTCATCGTCTTGACCGCT
>NZ_VTXI01000040.1 GCF_013114545.1 Vibrio sp. RE86
GCTAATGTTGGTGTGTCTATCTCTAGTTTATCGCACTTGATTTTCTAGCTTGTTAGGTTCGTTAAAACAGTGCTTTGGTTGGTTAACGTTCGGATTTTCTGTCTCAGAGGCTGATTCGTTCGTTGAAAGTCTGCTCTGAAGCTTAGTCTTTCCAAAAGCTTTCATTGGCGTTTAAAGTCCGTCTTCTACGGCGCTGTAAATTCCAAGTGGTTTCAGAGGCAGTAGCTTTGAAACTGCGCCTGATTTGAGCTTATCAAATCAGGAAAGGGCAATGTTGGCAAAGTATCAATGAGCTTCAAGTTAAAGCGTTAGGGCAGGCAACTAACAAACAATTTAAGCAGATTCGCAACGCTCGGCATTTTGGGTTTGAATCGGCTTCAGTGTTTACGGCACAATGGTTTAGGTAGGTGGCAGCGTTGCTCACTACTTAATTGGGCGTTAGCTTAAAGTACTATCGAAACTTTTGATGTCGTTGAAGTAGGCTTTCTCTCCAGTCAATATATTCTTCCTGAGAATGAATGCTTGGTGAGGTGTTAAATAATTTGTACTGCATTTCTTTAAGTTCATCAAAATTTAATCGAATTAACTCTAAGTATGACTCATACTTTCGATTGTCCGAGTATTCTGCTAGCAATTCTTGTTCTACTCTAAATGGTTTCAAGAAATATTTATAGTAAACATAAAAAATGTCACTTTTTCGGTATTCAGACTTTAATTGATTAAGTCTATTATCAAGATTTGTTGTTATTCCTACTTTATAAGTCTCTCCTGGTTGAAAACAAGCTATATAAACATGCCCAATTACATCGTCGTATACATAAGTTCCTAACCGTTCATCAAATTCTCCATTTTTAAAAGTCATCGGTTACCTTTATTTTTGTCATCTACAATTTGGAAGTGTTTTTTAATCTGAGCATTAGTAAGAGTTGGGGCTAAGAATTTTCTTTGTTCTACTGAAAGAGACTTAAACCTGAATTGGCTAAATTCCGTGCGAAGATTGATACGGTATTGTTCAATAAAAAATGAAATTTTGTGGCGTTTGAAAAGAGAAATCATTTCACACAAGCTATCCGTATCGATACCTTTTCGCTCATTGATACATTGGGCAATCTCTTCTATGACCATTTTTTCTTTATCGTCACTTACCGCTCGATAGAGCTTCCTTAGTGGTTTTAGGCTAAGTTCTCTCTTATGTTTGTCCAAAGAGGATTTAAGAGCTTTTTCCCGAAGCGAGGTTTCAAGGATAGGTCTTTCATTCGAGTCAAAAATTTCAATACTAGAAAATTTTAATATGCAAGATGAACCAACGAGTAATTTATTATAATTTTCCTTGTTTTTAATCTCGTATTGGTATCTTAAATGTTCATTAAAACATAATTCACATGTCTGTTCTTTGCTCATATTGTCAATTACTTGACCAGAAAACCGCCATTCCTTACTAGCTATTGAAATGTCGTTACTCACACTAAGTGATAGTAGATTGTCGGTTACTTTTTTAGACCGAGTATTCTCAAGTGACATAAATTCAATCCATGTGAAATCATGTTAATATATTCAACTTACTTTGTAGCTTTTGATTTGGCAACTGCACAGCAGCAATATTTGAGGTATGGTTCAACAATTTAAGCTAACAAAGCATTTAAGACGGATTCCCAACGTTTGGCATTTTTGGTTTGCTTTAGCTTCGGTGTTTACGGCACTATTGTTTTAGTTCAGTGGTCTGCGTTGCTCACCACTTAATGCGGCGTTAGGGCTTTAGAGGATAATATGGGTATTTGTGCATTTTGTGATCTGGATAAAAAACTTACTAGGGAACATGTTTTTCCTGATTTTATAGAGAAAAAACGGGAAAAAGAGGGATTGTACTATAGTGCATCAACAAAGAAATATCTTTCGTCAGCTCCGGTTGTAAAAGATGTATGTGAAGAATGTAATAATGTGCACTTGAGTAACTTAGATAACTATGCTTCTAAATTATTTGATAAATTCTTTACAGAGGAATTAATCAAAGTAAAAAATATAAAATTTGAAAGAGAACTATTAGTTAGGTGGCTACTAAAAGTTCTTTATAATTCTGCAAGAAGTTTTAAATCAGTACCAAAATTATTTCATCCATATAAAAGATTTATGATTGGAAATGCAGAGTGCCCAAATCAGGTTTATTTATTTAGTTGCGTAATGAAAAGTGGTTGGGTAAATGGCGAAGAAGTAAAAGCGCGTGATATCAGGGTTTCTGATTTAAGGCTACCAGAAATGGAACTTGGTGTTCAGTTTTCGTTGTGCCATGCTGTTACTATTAATTCATATTCTATTATTCTAATTAGCTTTTTAGGCTCTCCTTCGGAAAAGGCTATAAATCGTACATTCAAATTTTTAAAACAAAAACTTGGCTGTGAGCTAGAAATAAAACATGGCGAATTAAGATTCAACCCTAATGTTTCTAAAATTGATCACGTAAGTCACAAAGGGCATCAGAGGATCAACAATCCTTGGTTATATCCAAATAAAGGTATCATTCAAATCGGAAAGCAGAAACTACAGCTAACGGGTTTTCCAGAGCATGATAGGTCTGGTGTAAGTGTAGTTGATAGTAAAATGCAAATAGTATCGCTTGGTATAGGTCAAAAAATATATCCACTTATCTGCAGTGAAAATGTCCCTCACGGGCTTGAAGAGTTTGCATCTCCAATTGAAGAAGCGATATTAACAAATAGTAGTTCATCTCGTGCTAGTGCGGAGATCGTGAGAAAAAGGAATAAAACTTATATAACGGTGCATGATTTATTGGAGCCAGACGAACCGTTTAGTTCAGTTAAGACAGGTACTGTACAATCTGAAGATAATTGGGCTATGTGGAAAGGGGCTATTGTGGATGAGCAGCGTCTATATATGTGTAAGGAATTAAATACCAAAAATCCTAATGAAACAGTTGTTTATGCAGTTGTTAAAGTGGAAAAGGTAATAGAACAGCCCTAACAAAGCGTTTAAGACAGATTCCCAACGCCTGGCATTTTTCATTCCATAGTTGGGTTTCGTGTTTACGGTGGTATGGTTATGTTTCGTGGTAGCGTTGCTCACTACTTAACGCGGCGTTATGTTTAAAGGATAAAAATGTCAGCTATCAACAGTGTGAGTCTCTTCTTCGCGATATATTTTGGTATTTCAATCATTGTATTCAGACTGCCATTTGATATGTCTGGTGCGTATTTTGACTTCATCGTTTATCGGTTTTTACCTGTTTGTACAGCTTGTTACTTGGCATTTGTAATCTTTGGGAAAGTGAATGGAAAAAGTGTATGGGCAGTTATGGCTCATAGACTTAGGCATAAAGCCGGTTTCAATCGATGGCAGGTGTTAATATTCTCTGGGCTTTTTGCATACCCGATTATCGCAATTCTTCTATTGCCATTTTTTCGCGTTTTATTAATTACTACGATTTTAACAGGGCAAGGCTATTGTCATGTCGGCAAACTCTCAAACGCTGCCGAGGGTAGGAGGGTTATGTTTGGTCTTAGTGATATCACGATTGAAGCCCCTCAGTCGAATCGTACTTTTTGGTACCCTACGAAAAAGCTGATGCGAGATAGCATTGATATAGGTAGCATGGTTGAAGCTTGTGGTAAGCAAGGTTGGCTTGGGTTTTACATTGAAAAGGTCTCTGTTCGTGGGAAATAAACATAACAAATTGTTCAAGAGTGATTCGGCACGCGTGGCATTTTTACTATGCGTCGGTTTTAGTGGTTAAGGTGTTATGCGGCGGCTTCGGTATTGCGTGCCTCACACCTTAACAAGGCGTTATAACTCAAGGGGAAATTGTGAAACTGAAGAATATCAAAGGTGTGGCTAAGAACTTCACCTTATCATTTTTTAGTGGCGAAAATTACATCGATGGTGGGTTTGTCCGTGATGATATCTTCAAACTAGCTAATCTTAAAGCGGGTGATTTAGTGAGAATTAGCTGGATTCCAACTAAAGACGAAGAGTTGTTTGAGCTAACGCCTAGAGTACGTAAGACGGTTCTCGCGTATCGCAAGTGGTTGCCTAAGTTGTGCGAATCTCACAGTTTACCTATTGAATGCTTCGAAGAATTTTATATATCGGCTTATCGTGCTGATAACCATCAGGTGTACGTCGAAGCGGTAGTTGTGGATCTAAATGGAAAAATCTATCAGCTGCCAATTTGGGTTTGAGTTATAACAAACTGTTCAAGAGTGATTCGCAACGCGTGGCATTTTTACTATGCGTTGGTTTTAGTGATTAAGGTGGTATGCGGCGGCTTAGGTATTGCGTTGCTCACACCTTAACAGGGCGTTAGGTTTTCGGAGTCATTAATGGAACCATTTTTACAAGTTTTATTTTGTATACTTGTGTTACTTTCAATTGGTTACGTAATTTATAAACTATGCACGAA
>NZ_VTXI01000005.1 GCF_013114545.1 Vibrio sp. RE86
GAAAGAGCGCGTGGAACAGCAACAATTAGCGTTGGACTAAACAAAGGCCCCCTTTTAGGGGGCTCACACAAAGCCACCTTCTTTAGAAGGTGGTAATTTACTTTCAAATGTAACTAAATAGTGGTAGTTACTAAACTTTATGTTTGAATATTAACAGATTCTTACGTAGTTTCGTGATTCGTATAGGTCTAATTCTGTTTTGCAAACATGTGGCTGTGGTAAGATACCCCCTCGAAATTTACCTAGTGATCCCAAATGTTAGAAGTATCTCAACTGACAGCCATTCGAGATGAAAGAATTCTATTTGAATCCCTGTCTTTTACTATTGATTCCGGCGAGTTAGTTCAAATCGAAGGTAGAAACGGCACAGGAAAAACGACCTTACTGCGTATTGTTACTGGGCTAGGCGACCGTGATCACGGTTACATCTTCTGGCGAGGCGAAAGTATCGAATCTAGCCGCGACCAATTTCATCAAGACTTACTGTTCTTAGGCCATCAAACGGGTGTAAAGCGTGAACTAACCGCCTATGAGAATTTACGCTTTTATCTAAGTATCCACTCTCGTCAGGCGTTTGATAAGAACACTATTTTTGAAGCGCTAACCAAAGTAGGCTTAGCGGGTAGAGAAGACGTACCGGTTGCTCAGCTATCTGCGGGTCAACAACGGCGAGTAGCTCTGGCGAGATTATGGCTCAGCGACCACAAACTTTGGATCCTTGATGAACCTTTAACTGCAATTGATAAACAGGGCGTTAAGGTCTTAGAGTCGTTGTTTTTGAAACATGCAGAAGAGGGAGGCATCGTGATGCTTACAACTCACCAAGACATGTTTGCAGATAACCCAAAACTACGCAAAATCAAACTAGGTAACTGATTATGTTTGGCTCAATCAACAGCATCATAAGACGCGAGCTTCTCATCGCTTTTCGTCGCCAAGCGGACATTTTCAATCCACTTTGGTTTTTCATCATTGTTATCACGCTTTTCCCATTGAGTATCGGCCCAGAACCGAACTTACTTGCTCGTATTGCTGCGGGTATTGTTTGGGTAGCGGCATTGTTATCAGCACTGCTCTCTCTTGAGCGCTTATTCAGAGATGATTTTCAAGATGGTGCTTTGGAACAAATGATGCTTATGCCTGTCCCACTACCGGTTGTGGTTATTTCAAAAGTAATAGCACACTGGTTATTGACTGGACTGCCTCTAATTCTGATTAGCCCTTTGTTATCAATATTGCTCTCTTTGAACTTTGATACCTGGTTAGCGGTTGTGCTTACGCTGCTTGTCGGAACGCCTACGTTGAGCTTTATTGGTGCGATTGGTGTGGCTCTGACAGTGGGATTACAGAAAGGTGGGGTACTCTTGAGTTTGTTGGTTCTGCCGCTTTACATTCCAATTTTGATTTTTGCGACGTCTGCGATTGATGCTGCATCGCTTGGAATGGCGTATAACGGTCAACTCGCGATTTTGGGCGCCATGTTTATGGGAGCAATGACGCTAACACCTTTCGCAATTAGTGCGGCATTAAGAGTAAGTGTCAATTAGTTGTTTTTGATCAAGCACGATTTTTTCCCTTTATATAAATTACAAAACTAATAATTATCTAACGAAAAAGTTAGATAAACCTGAAGTAAGAGTGAGAACTACGATGTGGAAATGGCTCCATCCCTACGCCAAGCCTGAATCTGCTTACCAGCTGAGTGGTAAGCTTTTACCATGGTTCTCTGTACTGGCGCTGTTATGTTTATCTATCGGCACAGTATGGGGATTGGCTTTTGCACCTTCTGATTATCAGCAGGGCGATAGCTTCAGAATCATTTACATCCATGTCCCGTCTGCGATTTGGTCGATGGGTGTCTACATGTCGATGGCCATTGCTGCCTTTATCGGCTTGGTATGGCAAGTTCGACTTTCCGACATGGCCGCATCCGCAATGGCACCGATTGGGGCTGTATATACCTTTATTGCCCTATTAACAGGTGCGATCTGGGGTAAGCCTATGTGGGGCACATGGTGGGTTTGGGATGCTCGTCTGACATCTGAACTCATTCTTCTCTTCCTCTACCTTGGTGTGATTGCTTTGTATCACGCTTTTGATGACCAAAAAACAGCTGCTAAAGCTGCCGGCATTTTGGCTATCGTAGGTGTCGTTAACCTACCGATCATTCACTTCTCAGTTGAATGGTGGAATACGCTTCACCAAGGTGCGACCATCACGAAATTTGAGCAGCCATCGATCTCAAACGATATGCTTTGGCCTCTACTTCTTAATATTTTTGGTTTTGCTTTCTTCTTTGGCGCACTTACTATGATTCGTTTCCGTAACGAGATCATCAACAAAGAGAGCCACCGCCCTTGGGTGATGAAGTTAGCGGCAGAAAAAACTCAGAGAGGGTAATTTACGATGCATTTTGATTCTTTGAGCGACTTTTTTGCTATGGGCGGATACGCAGGATATGTGTGGGCAGCTTTTGGCATTACTTTTGGCGTTATGTTTGTTTTATTGATTGCCAGTGTACGACGTGGTCGTAGTCTTCTAAATGAAGTTCAGGCAAAGGCTGATAGACAAGCACGAATTGACGCGGCGAAAAATTTGGAGAACACACTATGAACCCAAGACGTAAAAAAAGGCTCGGCATTGTTCTTGCGATCTTCATTGGTATCAGTACCACAGTTGGTCTCATGCTGTACGCTTTAAACCAGAATATGGACTTATTCTACACACCGACAGAAATTGTGAACGGTAAACCTGACGGTACTAAACCTGAAGTAGGCCAACGTTTACGAATTGGCGGTATGGTCGTTGTAGGTTCTGTTAAACGTGATGTTGAGTCTCTGCGTGTATCTTTTGACCTTCATGATGTTGGTCCTAAAGTGACGATCGTTTATGACGGCATTCTTCCCGATCTTTTCCGTGAGGGGCAGGGGATCGTTGCTCAAGGTGTGCTGCTTGATGCAACCACCATTGAGGCTTTTGAAGTGTTAGCGAAACACGATGAAGAGTATATGCCACCTGAAATCGCTGAAGCGATGAAAAAGACGCATGAGCCTCTTCAATATACTGAACAACAAAAACAAGGAAGCGATCAATGATTGCTGAAATTGGCCACTTTGCACTGATTATCTCTTTGGCATTAGCAGTATTGCTAAGTATCTTGCCATTGGTTGGTGCATCAAAAAACAATACATTACTGATGAACAGCGCAAGACCTCTGTCTTGGGGCATGTTCTTACTTCTTTCCATCTCATTTGCTATTTTACTTTGGGCGTTCTATACCAACGACTTTACCCTCAACTATGTAGCAAATAACTCCAACAGCCAACTACCGTGGTATTACCGTTTAACGGCGGTTTGGGGAGCACACGAAGGCTCATTGTTGCTTTGGGTATTGATACAAGCAGCGTGGACAGTGGCTGTTGCAACGTTTAGTCGTGGTATGCCACAAGAGTCTGTTGCTCGAGTATTGGCGGTAATGGGTATGATCACAGTGGGTTTCTTACTGTTTATCATCCTAACGTCAAACCCATTCCTACGTACGTTGCCTTTCTTCCCAGTTGATGGTCGTGACTTAAACCCACTTCTGCAAGACCCGGGTCTTATTATTCACCCGCCAATGTTGTACATGGGCTACGTAGGCTTCTCGGTTGCTTTCTCTTTCGCGATTGCATCACTAATGACAGGTCGTCTTGATACAGCGTGGGCACGTTGGTCTCGCCCTTGGACGACTGCAGCATGGCTATTCCTAACGCTGGGTATCGCGCTAGGCTCTTGGTGGGCATACTACGAACTTGGCTGGGGTGGCTGGTGGTTCTGGGATCCAGTAGAAAACGCATCATTCATGCCTTGGCTTGCAGGTACCGCCCTAATGCACTCTTTAGCAGTGACAGAGAAACGCGGTACGTTTAAAGCTTGGACAGTTCTACTCGCAATTTCGGCATTCTCATTAAGCTTACTGGGTACCTTCCTTGTTCGCTCAGGTATCCTAGTTTCGGTACACGCGTTCGCGTCGGATCCGTCTCGAGGTATGTTTATCCTTGGATTTTTGGTCTTTGTCATTGGCGGTTCGTTATTACTGTTTGCCGTTAAAGGCGCTTCAGTACGTGTTCGTGGTAACTTCGACCTAGTGTCACGCGAAAATGCATTGTTAGCTAACAATGTTCTCCTAATTGCTGCACTGGTTGTTGTGCTCGTAGGTACCTTATTACCACTCGTTCACAAGCAAATCGGACTTGGCTCTGTGTCTATCGGTGCGCCATTCTTCGATATGCTGTTTGCGTGGTTGATGATTCCGTTCTCATTCCTATTAGGTATTGGTCCACTTGTTCGTTGGAAGCGTGATGACCTATCTAGTTTGAAGAAACCGATGCTTATCTCTGGCATTGCATCATTGGTATTGGCATTTGTCTTTACAACAATCTTCTCAGACTTTTTCCTAACTATGGCTTACATCGGTTGGGTAATGGCATTGTGGATTATCTTCATGCACGGTTTTGAATTGTACCAGCGTGCGACTCACCGCCACCCATTTATGGAAGGTGTGAAGAAACTTCAACGTAGCCATTGGGCGATGATGATGGGTCACATTGGTTTAGCGGTTTCCGTTATTGGTATCGCTATGGTGCAAAACTACAGCATCGAGCGTGACGTACGTTTAGCACCGGGTGAGCATTTCCAAATTCAAGGTTACGATTTCTACTTTGAGGGGCTACGCGACAAAGATGGCCCGAACTATGATGGTTACATTGCTGATTTTGAAATCACACATGACGGCAAATACATCAACACACTTCATGCTGAGAAACGTTTCTACACAACAGCTCGTTCAATGATGACAGAAGCGGCGATTGATCGCGGCTTTACGCGTGACCTTTACATTGCAATGGGCGAACGTCTAGACGACGACAAATCGTGGGCTGTACGTATCTACTACAAACCATTTGTGCGTTGGATCTGGGCGGGCTCTCTATTAATGGCTCTAGGTGGTGCAATCGCGATCAGCGATAAACGTTACCGCTTTAGAAAGAGTGCGAAGAAGCAGGAGGCATGATGAATAAGAAGTTTCTGTTTATTCCATTAGTGGCATTTTTAGGCTTGGTAGCGGTATTTGCTACCCAGCTTATCCGCAACCAACATGGTGATGATCCGACTAAGCTCGAATCTGTTCTCGTTGGTAAAGAAGTGCCTCAGTTTCGCTTAGAAGATCTTGCCGAACCGGGCAAGCTGTATGACCAAGCCGTCTTTAAAGGTGAACCTTTACTGCTAAATGTCTGGGCAACCTGGTGTCCGACTTGTTATGCAGAGCATCAATATTTAAATGAACTTGCCTCACAAGGGGTGAAGATCATTGGTATGAACTACAAAGATGATCGTGAAAAAGCGGTGGGCTGGCTAAACGATTTGGGTAACCCATACTTAATCAGCTTGTTTGATGGCAACGGCATGCTTGGTCTCGATCTTGGCGTATACGGTGCACCAGAGACGTTCCTTATCGATGCAAATGGTGTGATTCGTTATCGTCATGTCGGTGATGTGAACACTCGCAACTGGAACGAAAAACTCAAGCCAATGTATGAAGGTTTGATTGAGGAGGCGAAGCAATGAAAAAGTGGATATTAGCCCTAGTCGCATGCTTAACCTTCTCAATGACCGCGTTTGCTACCATTGAAATTTATGAGTTTGACAACCTAGAGCAAGAGCATCAGTTCAAAGAGTTGGGTAACACTCTGCGTTGTCCTAAGTGTCAAAACAATACTATCGCAGATTCTAACGCTGAACTTGCCGTTGATCTCCGCCACAAAGTGTACGAGATGACAAAAGAGGGCAAGTCGAAGCAAGAGATCGTTGACTACATGATTGCTCGCTATGGCAACTTTGTAACTTACAACCCACCGTTTACGCTAGCGACGTCAATTCTATGGGTAGGCCCAATTGCGGTCGTCCTGTTTGGTTTTGGCTTTATTGTTGTTCGCAGCCGCAAGTCGAAAGCAACTGTGAAGCAAGACACAAAGGGTTGGGACTCAGGTAAAGAAGCCCGTCTCAAAGCGCTTCTCGATGAAGAAAAGAATGATGGAGACAAGCAGTAATGACACTATTTTGGATAGCCTCAGTCATTCTTATTGCGATGAGTGTTGTACTTATCGCACTACCGTTTATCAAAAAGAAATCGAACATCGATGCGGAACTGCGCGATGAGCTGAACAAAGCCTTCTATAAGGATCGTCTTGCTGAGTTAGAAGAAGAAACGGATGAAGGTTTGGTTGAGAACCAACAAGACTTGATCGATGACTTGAAACAGTCTCTGCTTGATGACATTCCTCAAGATACTGCGACTCAGGCAGAAACTAAAATGTCAGCCCTAGCAGTAATTGTACCGTCTGCGATTTTGGTTGTTGTGCTCTCTTATGGCCTCTACTTCAAGTTTGGCGCTTCAGAAGATGTTCAGCAGTGGCAAGAAGTTAGTGCTAACTTACCTGCACTTTCTAAAAAGCTGATGTCTCCGCAAGGTGAAGAACTGAGTGAAGACGAGATGAAAGACCTTACGCTAGCATTGCGTACTCGCCTTCATTATCAACCAGAGGATTCAACAGGCTGGTTATTGCTTGGAAGAATTGCATTGGCCAACCGTGATGTAGACACATCGATTGGTGCGATGAAAAAAGCCTACAAGCTAGAGTCAGATAATCCTGATGTTATGCTGGGTTATGCTCAAGCGTTGATGTTGTCTCAAGATGATGTTGACCAAGACAAAGCACGTCGCCTTCTGGGTCAGCTTGTCCAACAAGATTACGTTGATCTACGTGTGTTCTCATTGCTAGCGTTTGATGCTTACGAGCGTAAAGATTATCCAGCAGCAGTGCGTTACTGGAGCATCATGCAACAAATGATTGGTCCAAGCGATTCTCGCTACGAAATGCTATCAAGAAGCATCGACAATGCGAAGAAACAGATGGGTCAACAGGTTGGTACTGGTCAGTCAGTGTCAGTCACTATTAAACTTAGTGAACAGGTGCAAGCAGACCCTAATGCTGCATTGATCGTGTCTGTCCACTCAGCAGACGGTTCACCAATGCCGGTTGCAGCTGCTCGTTACCCACTTGGCTCATTCCCTCGTACGGTAGTTCTTGATGATGGCAACAGCATGTTGCAAGAGCGCAAACTATCTTCTCTAGAAGCATTGATGGTTCGTGTTCGCATTGATAGTGACGGAAACGTTGCAACTAAGGATGGGGACTGGTTTGGTGAGAGCGAAGCCGTTAAAATGGGCGAACCAGTTGAAGTTATGATTGATAGTCAGTATTAATAGTTACTGTGTATGAATCGACAAAGGCCGGTGTAAACACCGGCTTTTTTATGGAAATTATAATAATGAAAAAGCTCAAACCACAGTATTGGGGACTTATATTCTCAGCGCTGTTGTTGACAGGGTGTGCGTCAGCGCCCGAGGAAGAGATTGTTGTAGACGATTCGCAAGTCTACGATCCATTTGAGAGTTTTAACCGCTCGATGTGGACCATCAATTATGACTACTTAGACCCTTATCTGGTTAAACCGGTCTCTTTGGCTTACGTCAACTACGTTCCTGTGCCTGTGCGCAGCGGTATTAGTAACTTCTTGGGCAACTTGGATGAACCATCCAGTATGGTCAACAATTTGATCATGGGCAACGGAGGTAAAGCGCTAGACCACTTTAATCGTTTTTGGATCAACACCACTATCGGCTTAGGTGGTTTGATTGATGTAGCTTCAGAGGCGGGTATTACTGATCACGATGAAAAAGCGTTTGGTGATGCGATTGGTCATTATGGGGTAGGCAATGGGCCTTATGTGATGGTTCCTGCTTATGGCCCTTGGACAGTGCGAGAAACAGCTGATTTTGTTGATGGTATGTACGTACCACTTTCATTCCTAAACTTTTGGGCAGGCCTAGGCAAATGGGCGCTGGAAGGATTAGAAAGTAGGGCGCTCCTTGCTCAGCAAGAGTCACTATTGGAAGGCTCACCGGATCCTTATGCATTAGTGCGTGATGTGTATATTCAACGCCAAGACTTCAATGCAGAAATCGAAACAGAAGACTACGATGCGGATGAAGAAGCTTATTTAGATGAGTATCTAGAAGACTTTTAATCTCTAGTGACTCCATAAAATAAAGGCTTGGTATCGATACCAAGCCTTTATTATTTGTAGCTATTTTAAAGCTATTAGAACGTGTAGTTCGCCTGAACACCGATTAGCCAAATGCTACCAGTGACTTCACCTTCAAATGCGCCGCCAAACGTGTCCCCAGCACCGAAGCCTGGATCTGTTTCGTACATTTTTGCATCTTTAGCAAAGATATAAGTAAAGCCAGCGTCAAAGTTAAGTTGCTCTGACCATTGGTAGCCAGCACCTAAACTTAGCCATAGACGGTCTGTTTCTGGAATCGTCGCAGTACGATGCTCTTCACTTACTGCAGATTCATCATAAGCAATACCAGTGCGTAGAACCAGTTTAGAATCAACTTGGAAAGTTGCGCCTAATGCATAGCGCATATTGTCTTCCCAGTTTTCTTCTTTGATAAGAACTGGGTCAGCACGGTCTGATAGATTTGCTTCTAGCTTTTCGAATGAACTCCAGTCAGTCCAGTTAATGCTAGCGTGAATAGCTAGCTTATCATTTAGCTGATGGAAGCTTGCCAATTCAGCGGTGGCAGGTAGCGCTAGGTTCATTGAGCCAGGGATTTTGCTTGTTGGCTGGCCTAAAAGGAAACCGTGGCCATTTGCAGTACCTTCGAGTTTAAGATCTACTTCTGACTTATAAGTAAAACCAATACGGTTATTGTCGTTGATTTGCCACGCTGTACCAACTTGCCAAGCCCAAGCTGTATCTTCACCTTCCATATATTTAAGGGTATCGCCTTTAGATACGCCGAGGAGTACTACATCTCTAGATGATACGGCCCCAAAACTGCCTTCAGCATCAATATAACGAACTCCGCCGCCAATGCTTACAGACTCAGTCAGTTGGTAAGCAGCATTTAGATTTGCTTCTACAGAGTAAACACTTGCTTCGTTACCGTGGTTAGCACCGCCGAACTCTTGCCCAAGAGATGTCTCCATACCGTAGTTAGTGCCAAGCGCGAATCCAAGTGCGAATTTATCGTTGTACTTATGCGAAATGTATAGGTTTGGAATCACAGCATCGTGCGCGAAGTCTTTTGAGCCTGTCGCAGTCGCAACTGGCGTATTAGGGTAGCTATTACCTTCAAGGTCAACATTAGGGTCAACATAGATAGCACCAACAGAAATCTGTGTACCTTCTAGGTAAGTCAGCATTGCTGGGTTACGCCATTGCGCACTTGCATTGTCAGCCATCGCTGCTTCACCAGCGTAAGCTCGGCCTAGACCTGTTGCTGAGTATTCTGCTAGTTGAAAGCCTGCTGCTGTAACGGTTGTTGAAGTTGCCAGAAGGCTGCCTGCCACTGCGAGTGAAAGGAGAGTCTTATTTGTTTTCATTGTAATGTTCGCTGAGATTGATTGAAATCAGTCGGGCGATCATAGTTTTAGAGCTATTACTTTAAAAATAAAAAACAGTGATTTTACTATGTTTGAAGTTAAATAATGTAGATGACCCACTTTGTAGTGATATATAACGTATGTTAATGGCTTGTTTTTTTATTTCAGCGTACACATGTAGTCTATCGAAACGTTTTACGTATACAGGTGTAAGCTTAAATACGAGAGTAGGTCAGAAGAGTTACGGTAAATTAATAAGTTACAGATAACAAAAAGGGTCAGTAAAAACTGACCCTTTAGAAATTTATGTACGCTTAACTTCTTAGAAGCTGCGGCTGTACTGTAGACCTAGCAGAATTGCATCCGCGTGAGTGGTGCCAGATACTGATGTGAACGCATAACCTGTTGGGCTAGTAGTGCTAGGCAGAACTAGAGACTCGTTTACTGAAGTATCTTTACCCATTAGGTAAGTGAAACCAAAGTCAACATTTGAAGCACTATCGATATGGTATGTGAAACCAGCAGATAGCCATTGGCGATCTGAATCTGGTACAGAGATTGATGTTAGGCTATCTTGAGCACTTGTGTCATACATGTAACCAGTACGCAGTGTCCAATCATTGTTTAAGTAGTATGTACCGCCGATTGCGTAGCGCCAACCGTCCTGCCATTTGTAATCTTTTTGGTATGTAGGGCTAACTGCACCAAGCTGTGACAACGACGCATCTAAGTTTTCGAAGTCAATCTGATCCATTGAGCTCCAACCAATCCACTGAACACTGTAGTGAACCGCAAACTTAGTATCTTCAATTTTGTGGAAACCAGAGAACTCAGCCATGTCTGGAAGTGGTAGAGTTACCTTTTGCCCCGCATCGTCATCAGCTGTGAACTCTGGGCTATAGCGGTACGATAGGCCAAAACGGTTGTTTTCATCTAACTCGTAAACAGAGCCTAGGTTGAAGCCTACTGCCCAACCGTCTGCTTTATCTACATTGAGAAGGTAAGCAGCACTGTTTGTACTAGGTACTGCACGTTTGAATGTACCTTGTCCGTAAATAAGATCTAAACCAGCGCCAAAACTAAGCTGCTCATTTACTCGGTATGATCCTGCAAGGCCTAGGTTGAAACTTTTAACGTCAGTTAAACCACCGTACTCAGAAGCAACATAGTTATCATCAAATTCTGTTTTTGTACCGAAGTTTGAGTAGGCGTTTACACCCCAAGCAAACTTGTCGTTAACCGGCACGATTAGGTGGATGTTTGGTGCGATAGAAGTATCACCAGCATCGTCATAATTAGCGTCTGCTGAAGATACTGGAGTTGACTGACCTGTTGCTGGGTTGTAAACACCACTTGTGTACGTAGCATCTTTAACTTCAATCATTGAAGTGATGCTTTCGAAACCTAGAGATAGCTCCATTTTGTCGAAAAGAGCCATTGCTGCTGGGTTACGAGCCATAACAGCTGCGTTATCTGCAATTACAGCATCACCTGCGAAAGCGCGGCCGATACCAGTTGCTGATTGTGCGTTAAGTTGGAAACCTGCAGCGAGAGCCGGCTGCGAAGCGATTGTAACAGTTGAAATAGTCACTGCTAAGAGTGATTTTTTAAACAGACGCGTCTTGTTCATTTTTGCTTTTTCCTTTTTGCTTCGCCTCTTGTGGGCGATATTATTTGAGCAAAAGCTCAGTGGTGGCTGATACTAGACCCAAGTATAGGATATAGAAATCCGACCATTGCCTATTTGGGTGATAAAATTGCGGAAATGACAGATATCTGGCAGGAAAATGTCGGAAAAAGTGACTTTTTAGAGTCTTAACTCTATTTTTGTGCTAAAAAAATGGCCTGAACGAATTGTTCAAGCCATGATGTAGGTCACAAGTTGTTATCGGATTGTTAAGTTGTGGGTTTGATGATATTTGCGATGCTTTCTGCGATTTTCGCTACATTTTCACCTTCATCACCAACAATAATTAAGCTGGTATCTCCCATTGGCTCCACGATTCCTGCCATACCATCTTTGTTGAAGTCGACGGCTTTGTCTGACGGGATCCCAGTTAAGAACAGAGTTACTTTACCTTTTTCACCTTGGAATACCATGTGCAGCGCGTTTGATTTACCAAAGCCACAATGATTCAAATAGTAAACATGGTAAGGAAATGTCTCAGACAGCTGGTGATCAAATGGCATCATCTTTGCGTTGATCTGATTCGATTGCACCTGTTCATCAAGGTTCGTGACAAAAGGCTTTTCATCCACCACGTGTTTCATCGCGGTTGATGCTAGACTCGCTTGAGCTGGAGAAACCACAATTTTACCCCAGTTAACTTGCCCAACTAGCAAACCTGCGACGAATGCTACTGATGCCGCCATCGCCATCGCGCGTCTTGCAAAATTTGGTCTAACGACGTTCTCTTCTACGGACGATGTTTGATTAAATAAGATACGATCAGCAAGATCATCTGGCACTTCAACGGCCATTGCTTTGGCGATTTGCTTGTCGAGGTCTAGTATCTCTTCAGCAAACTGACCATTTTTGTCGCTGGCTTGAATCGCAGCATTGATTTCGTTATCACGCTGCTTAGGATCGGACATAATGCGTCGGCGAAATTCTAGTTCATCCATTTTGCTGCCCCCTATGTTTGCTATCTGAATCTAACATGTCTTTCAGCTGGTTCCTGGCTCTGAAGAGTCGTGTCATTACAGTGTTTTTATTTAAGCCCAAGATATCTCCTATCTCTTCACCACTGAATCCTCCAACAACTTGTAGGAACAATGGTTCACGATACTCTTCTTCAAGCTTCATTATTTGCGCCTGAACCCATTCTGTTTGATGGTGAGGATCGTCGGACACCTTAGCATCGTTGCCATGGTCATCGATATCAACCAGATCAAACTGTTTACGTTCAAAGCGGCGTGCGTTCTCGCGCCGTAGGATAGTAATTAGCCATGACTTAGCGGCTTTTTCATCTTGTAAGCTATCTAGAGACTTCCACGCTCTTAAGCAGGTTTCCTGAACCAAATCTTCTGAAATGGTTGGGTCTTTGCACAACCAATATGCATAGCGGTACAAGTCTCTGTGATAGGCTCTTACGAGCGCTTCATACTTTCTTTGTCTGTCCATATCCGAGTTGACCGGATCGCTAGACTTTTTCTTTCCAAAAATATTGATAATTGACACATGAGCCTCCCTCGTTGCTCTGTGATTTCTTATTATAATCGTTCTCTCTAGTAGGAACAGGAGAGTGATATTCATTCTGTTTTGTGTATGTCGACACAAGCGAGCAGTGATTATATGCAAATGGTGGCATTGATGTCGTGAAGTAAGGATAAATATAAATGCCGCTACGAGGTACAAATCCACTTAAAATTGATCTAATTCAAAATCTAGGTCACTCTAGCGGTTATAGTAACACCTGTCATCTAGTCGGTGTTTCACTGACAAGTTGAGCAAGATGACACTTCCTTTTGAAGGCTGACTTTACTTTCTCCTAATCAGGAAACTGATTATTTCAATTGGCGTAAGTTAATTGCTTTATACATTCCAACCACACAGATTTGTGTGGTTTTTTTTTGCCTCAAGTCTCTCAGACCACCTAATTATCAGAAAGTTACATAAAGATGACTTGAAGAGAAGTCTGAGCAGTACTACAGACCTTATATCTCTCATTATTTCATAATCTGCCGAAAGTCACGTTTATTCAAACGAGCGTTTGATTGAATTAACATTCTCGTTACAATGATTCTGGTCAGACCTCTAAATATTAAGGAGCAACAATGGGCAAGCAGGAAGTGAAAACTCGCTCAGGAGAACGTGTGGCGATCGTCGCAGGTTTGAGAACCCCTTTTGCACGTCAAAGTACCGAATTTAGTCAAGTACCCGCCGTTGATTTAGGCAAGATGGTAGTGAGCGATATGCTTGCTCGTACGGATATTGATCCAAAGCTTATTGAACAGGTTGTATTCGGCCAAGTGGTTCAAATGCCAGAAGCGCCGAACATTGCGCGTGAAATCGTACTTGGGACTGGGATGCACATCCACACCGATGCCTACAGTGTTACTCGAGCCTGTGCGACAAGTTTTCAATCAGCAGTTAACGTAGCCGAGAGCATTATGTCGGGTACTATTGACGTTGGTATTGCTGGCGGTGCGGACTCATCTTCTGTTTTGCCAATTGGTGTGTCTAAAAAGCTTGCGGCCAACTTGCTTGCATTAAGTAAGACGAAGACACTTGGCCAAAAGCTCAACATTCTCAAAACACTTTCGTTTAAAGACCTCATGCCTGTGCCTCCAGCGGTTGCGGAATATTCAACCGGCCTGTCGATGGGGCAGACTGCCGAACAAATGGCGAAGTCGCATGGTATTACTCGTCAAGCGCAAGATGAACTTGCTCATCGCTCTCATACCTTAGCTGCGCAAGCATGGAACGAAGGCAAGATCGAAGGGGAGGTGATGACCGCTTTCCCTGAGCCGTACAAAAAGTGGATTTCTAAAGATAACAACGTTCGCGAAGACTCAACGATAGAAGGCTACGCAAAACTTCGTCCGGCATTTGACCGTCAATATGGCAGTGTGACCGCTGCGAACAGTACGCCACTCACAGATGGTGCGGCTGCGATTATGTTGATGAGAGAAGGCAAAGCGAAAGAGCTTGGCTTAGATATCATGGGCTATATTCGCTCATACGCATTCTCAGCGATTGGCGTTGAAAGCGATATGTTGATGGGGCCATCTTACGCGACGCCAATGGCACTTGATCGTGCGGGTATCGAGCTTTCCGATCTTACGCTTATCGATATGCATGAAGCATTTGCAGCACAAGCACTCTCAAACGTAAAAATGTTTGCGAGTGACAAGTTTGCGCAAGAAAAGTTAGGGCGTTCGAAAGCGATCGGTGAGATCGACATGGACAAATTTAATGTGCTTGGTGGCTCGATTGCTTATGGTCACCCATTTGCTGCAACGGGGGCTCGTATGATTACTCAAACACTGAGAGAGCTTCAGCGTCGTGGCGGCGGTCTTGCGTTAAATACAGCATGCGCCGCAGGTGGTTTAGGTGCAGCAATGGTATTGGAGGTTGAGTAATGAGTGAACAAACCGCATTTAATTTAACAATTGATGAACAAAGCATTGCTTGGCTCTCTATAGATGTACCCGGCGAGAAAATGAATACTCTGCAAGCCGCGTTTGCAGAAGAGATGGAAGCTATCTTCGCTGAGTTGAAGGAAAAGGGCGGATCTGTGAAAGGCCTTATTGTTCATTCACTAAAGCCTGATAACTTCATCGCTGGCGCTGATGTACGTATGTTGGACGCTTGCAAGAGTGCAAAAGAAGCACAAGCCTTGGCTGAACAAGGCCAACAAATGTTTCAGCAGTTATCTGACCTCCCTTATCCTGTTGTCGCTGCGATCCATGGTCCGTGTTTAGGTGGTGGATTGGAGCTGGCGCTAGCGTGTGATTATCGAGTATGTACTGACTCGGATAAAACTCGATTAGGTCTGCCTGAAGTCCAGCTTGGCCTATTACCAGGCTCTGGAGGTACACAGCGACTACCTAGATTGATTGGCTTATTACCCTCTTTAGATATGATTTTAACGGGTAAACAGCTTCGAGCTAAAAAGGCGAAAAAGCTCGGGGTTGCCGATGCTGTTGTACCGCAAACCATTTTACTTGAAGTCGCTAAGAGTTTTGTTGAAAAGTATTCGGGTAAGAAGAAGAGTAAGCGTAAGGCATCAACCAAAGAAAAATTGATGTCAAACACAGGTTTAGGTCGTAAAGTGATCTTTGAACAGGCTGCGAAGAAGACTAACGAAAAAACCAGAGGTAACTACCCAGCGGCTGACGCTATCCTGGAAGTGATACGTTACGGCCTAGAAAAAGGGTTCGAGAAGGGACAAAGCAAAGAAGCCGAGCGATTTGGTGAGTTAGTGATGACGGCTGAGTCCAAAGCCCTGCGTTCGATTTTCTTTGCGACGACTGAAATGAAAAAAGAGAACGGTAGCGATGCTACGCCTAAAACGGTTAGTAGAGCGGCTGTGCTCGGCGGCGGCTTGATGGGTGCAGGAATCAGCCATGTGAGCGTCGCGAAAGCAAAAGTGCCGGTTCGTATCAAAGATGTTTCGAATGATGGTGTACTGAATGCGCTTAAATACAACTACAAATTATTCGATAAGCAGCGAAAACGTCGCATCATCTCCAAAGCTCAACAACAGAGTAAGATGTTGCAACTTTCTGGCGGCACAGACTTTACTCAGTTCAATCATACCGACATCGTTGTCGAGGCGGTGTTTGAAGATCTTAACCTAAAGCAACAGATGGTCGCTGACATAGAAGAGAACGCGAAAGATAGTACCATTTTCGCCACAAATACCTCTTCACTGCCTATCCATCAGATAGCGGAGAAAGCGCAGCGTCCTGAAAATGTCGTTGGTTTACACTACTTCAGCCCTGTAGAGAAAATGCCGCTTGTTGAGGTCATTCCTCATGAGACAACCTCTGATGAGACAATATCGACCGTGGTTGAATTTGCTCGCAAACAAGGTAAAACGCCAATTGTTGTCAAAGATTGTGCGGGTTTCTACGTCAATCGTATCCTTGCTCCTTACATGAATGAAGCGGCACAGGTGCTATTAACGGGTGAGCCTATCGAATCACTGGATACATCGTTGCTGAACTTTGGATTCCCTGTTGGGCCGATTACTTTGTTAGATGAAGTTGGTGTGGATATTGGCGCTAAAATCATGCCTATTTTGGTTAATGAGTTGGGTGAGCGATTCCAAGGGCCAGATGTCTTCGATAAGCTTCTAAGCGATGATAGAAAAGGGCGTAAGAGTGGCAAAGGCTTTTATACCTACAAAGGGAAGAAGAAAGAGGTCGATAAGTCTGTTTATAAATTGCTTGGGCTAAATCCAGAGTCAAAGCTGGCAGAGAAAGATATCGCTCTACGCTGTGTTCTACCAATGCTAAATGAAGCCGTCCGCTGTTTAGATGAGGGTATTATTCGTAGCCCTCGTGATGGTGATATTGGTGCGATCTTCGGTATTGGTTTCCCTCCATTCCTTGGCGGTCCGTTCCGTTACATGGATCAAATCGGGATTAAGAAGCTAGTGGAGATCATGAACGATCATGCTCAGAAGTATGGTGATCGATTTGCTCCATGCGACGGTCTACTGACCCGAGCGGGCTTAGACGCTAAGTTCTACGAATAAAGCTTTTGATATAAGACTAGGCGAGCCGACAGGTTCGCCTTTTTTGTATGTGGACGTTATTATCTAGAGGAAAACAAAAAACAAGAAAAAGGATGTGAAATGGACGCTCTAGATTTGTTGCTCAACCGTCGCTCTATTGCGAAATTGTCAGAGCCAGCTCCAGAAGGTAAAGCGTTAGAGAATATTATTCGTTCGGGGTTACGTGCTCCGGACCATGCTGGCCTAACACCTTGGCGATTTGTGATTGCTCAAGGTGAAGGGTTGAGCAAACTGTCAGATATTTTAGTCAGAGCCGCCGTTGCTGAAGAAAGTGAGCAAGTGGTCGTTGATAAAGTGAAGAATGCGCCGTTTCGTGCCCCTATGGTGATCACCGTGATCGCAAAAGTGACAGAGCATGAAAAGGTACCAGCACTTGAGCAACACCTATCGGCAGGCTGCGCTGTTCAAGCGATGCAAATGGCAGCAGTCGCGCAAGGGTTCCAAGGTTTTTGGCGCTCAGGAAAATGGATGTTCCACCCAGAAGTACATCAAGCGTTTGGTTTAGAGGGAGATGACGAAATTGTTGGTTTCCTTTACTTAGGCACAGCAGGCTGCACACCTATGAAAGTGCCAGAGCGTGACCTGAGCAAATTTGTCGAATACTTGTAACTGTAAATCAGATGGTAAAAGAGCTTGGTAAGATACCAACCAGAATAAATACCTGTTCATTCTTGCTGATTAAAATCGCTGATAGCATCGTTATAGATTTTGTAGGTAGGTCAACTAGCTAGCTGCAATCTATGCCTTGCTCTAAGCGATTTTTCCTGCGCAAATTTCTGAACACCTATTCATCCCGGTTGGTATGGCCAATCTCTTTTTTATTTAGTGAATGTTGTAGGCAATAACAAAGTCAATAAACAGTCGTACCTTTTCAGGTAGGTGATCTTTGTGGTTATACAGCATGTAGATATCGCGTGGGTTAGCACTCCAGTCTTCTAATACTCGGACGAGGCTGCCATCATCAATAAACTCTTTCAGCATCACATCGGGCATTAGGGTAATGCCAAGTCCTTCAGATACCGCGCTTCTTACCACATTCAAGCTATCTGCTTGAAAACGGCCTTTATCATTATTAACGACAATCTCACCGCTATTGTTGGATAGTTGCCACTTTAATAGCGGTGCTCCCTTTAGCAGCGAGTGTTGGTGAAGCTCTTCTGCGTGCTTTGGCGCTGGGTATTTTTTTAAATAATCAGGGCTTGCGACCAAAATATCCGCTACAGATGAGATCTTACGAGCGATTAAACTTGAGTCACGCTGCGGCCCAACACGAAAAATGACATCCCACTCCGTTGGATCTAACTGCTCAGCTTGATTACTGGTCGTAAGCTCAATATTGATGTCAGGATACTGGCTCATAAAGCTAGAGAACATTGGCATCATCATTCGTTTGGTCAAATTCGACGGTGAAATGATGCGAATTTTACCCGCAGCGCCTCGACATTCATCGGTGATCTCTTCAGCCGCTGAAGTTAATCGATTCAAAAGTGGAGAACACTCGTTGTAAAAGCGCTCACCCGCCTCTGTCAACGAGAGTTTACGTGCATGGCGATTGAGAAGGCGAAGGTTTAATGACTCTTCTAATGCCTGAATGCGTCGCGTAATTGTCGCAACGGGGATCATGGTTTTACGAGAAGTTGCAGTATAACTCCCATTTTCGACCACAAGCCTGAAAAGGTTTAGATCATCTAATTTCATGGTATCAGACACACTTTTTTACGAATTCGGTTAATTTATATCTATATCAAATGCTAAAGCTTGAGTCACATCAATTACTTTATAGAAATTCGATATTCCATACATATAGTATGCAACAAGGGTTCAAAGTGGAAGATTTGTATAAATCACGGTTCACGGCTACTTTTTAAAGAGTAAATATTACGACAAACAAAAATAACAATAACGAATATAAGTTGTACCTGTAGTTGTGAGGCAAGAGATATGCACAAGACAATAGAAGTTGGAACGAGCGCGGCTGTGCCCATAGCTGCTGCTGAAAAGGTAATTATGCTAGTGGATGATGACCCCATTTTTCGTCGCATTACGTCTGGTTTTCTAGTATCTCAAGGGTACAAAGTCGTCGAAGCAGAAAATGGTTTAGATGGCCTTCAAAAATTGAGAGGTGCAGAGCCCGATCTCATCTTGTGTGATTTATCCATGCCAATCTTAGACGGTATAGAGTTTGTCGAAGAGGTCAGCCTAGAGTACCCATCACTTCCTCTTATTGTTGTGTCTGCAACCGATGATATTTCCGATGTCGCTAAAGCGCTACGTTTTGGCATCAAAGATTTCTTGCCTAAGCCTATTAGCAACCACGAGCATTTAGCTTCTGCGATCGAAAATACGCTTGATGACTCAGATAACCACTTAGCAGACCAACGCGACTTCTCTAGTCAGTGGTTTAGAGTGGATAGTGGAGATGTCCCTGAAGAGCAAGAGTTGCATTGGCATCTAGAGTACCTAGAAGATAATCCAAGCGCAGCGAAAGATCTGCTTCATGCGTTACTGCCTGATAAAGATACCTCTCAAGGTGACTGGAAGTGTGGCTATCGTTTATTACAGTCAACCGATGTCATGCCGCTTGTCTTCGACTACGCGTGGCTGATGAATGGTCAATTTGCGTTCTACTTAGTGGATTCCGATAGTGAGGGGCAACATGGTGCGGCCACTACGTTATTGGTTCGAGCTCTGTTCCACGATTATTTAAGAAACCTGAAATGCTTCAACGCTGATCTTAAAGACCTCGCCAATGTGTTGGAAAAAGGCATTAAGTGCTCGGATTGCAGCTCACCTGTGAAAGCGATTTTCGGTGTCGCTGATTTGTCAGAAGGGACGTTATCGTTACTGCCGGCAGGCTTGGATGCTCAATGGTCAAATGGCTACCTTTCTCAACACATCCCAGCAGGTCTCTCTCTCGGGGAAAACTGTGTTAAAAACTTCATAACGACAGATTTGCAGATTCAGTCAGCCTGCCAGGTCTCTTTGAATAAACTAGGTTCAAGCAGCTTTAGCTTAGATATTTATCGCGGAGCTAACGCTTAGCGAGACCTTAATAACCTTTTTACAATAACCCTTTTTTTGGTCGGTGTTTGTCGCCGACCGATTAGGGTATAGTCCGCCATAAACAAAAATAGCCCAACTATTTAACAAATGTTTAATGGTTGCGCGCAATAAATATCACCTTCAATATTTAGAGAAGCAAGCTCATGGCAGACAAAGATTTCAAAGAACCGTATAATATCTTTTACTTTCTAGGATTTATCGCTGTATTACTGATCCCAACTCTACCAGCAACACTAACGTGGATTCGAGTGTTGAACGGTTACGCGGGCTTCTAATCTCCAGCGCACGGAGCATGCCATCATTATTCGTCGACTGATTCTTAATATCGTTGGTATGCTCAGCTTGATCCTAGGTGTCATTGGGATCTTTCTTCCTCTACTTCCGACCACTCCTTTTATTCTGCTCGCCAGCGCTTGCTTTATGCGCAGTAGTCCAAAGTTTCACCGTTGGTTACATTCCCACAAAACATTTGGCCCAATCTTAGATAATTGGCACCAAAACAGAGCCGTTACCGCCAAAGTTAAAAAACGTGGCGCAATCTGGATAGTAGCCAGTTTCTCGTTTTCTATTTGGGTTGTACCTCATTTTTGGTTAAAGATTATGCTAGTGGTGATGCTGGTGGTGCTACTCAGTTGGTTTATTCGTTTACCTGTGACTGAGTACCTTGCCGATAGCGAAGAAAATCACTAAGATTGCTAAGAAGAGTGCCTGCTTTTTTAAGTGGGCGTTTGTTTTTTTAGGCACAACGATCTGCGATGACTGTTTGAGTGTATCACTGGGTTGGGTTGTGCTGAGAACCAATCTAAGAATGACATTATGACGACTGAAACCATCGCGCTAATCAAATCTAGCATCAAAAGTATCCCTGACTATCCAAAAGCAGGCATCTTGTTCCGTGACGTGACAAGCCTAATGGAAGATGCGAAAGCGTACCAAGCGACGATCCAGCTTCTTGTAGAGAAGTACAAAGACATGGGCTTTACCAAAATTGTTGGTACAGAAGCTCGTGGTTTCCTATTTGGTGCGCCACTTGCGCTAGAGTTAGGTCTTGGTTTTGTTCCGGTTCGTAAGCCTGGCAAACTGCCTCGTGCAACGGTTGCTCAATCGTACGAGCTAGAATACGGCACGGACACATTAGAAATTCATACTGACGCGATTGTTGAAGGCGACAAAGTGTTGATGGTTGATGATCTATTGGCGACAGGTGGCACTATTGAAGCAACGACAAAACTTATCCGCCAACTTGGTGGTGTCGTTGAACATGCTGCATTTGTCATCAATCTTCCAGAAATTGGCGGTGATAAGCGTCTTGAAGGCCTAGGTCTTAACGTATATAGCATCTGTGAGTTTGAAGGCCACTAATCAGGTAGGTTTATAGTTTCATGAGTTATCTTGCCTTAGCGCGAAAGTGGCGCCCGACCAAATTCAGTGAAGTGGTTGGTCAGGCTCACGTACTGACTGCACTTGAAAACGCTTTAGCCCAAAACCGTCTGCACCACGCTTACCTTTTTAGCGGTACGCGAGGGGTGGGTAAAACCACAATTGGACGTCTTTTTGCTAAAGGGTTAAATTGTGAAACAGGTATTACTTCGGCCCCTTGTGGTCAATGTGATACGTGTAAAGAGATTGATGAAGGGCGCTTTGTCGATCTATTAGAAATTGATGCGGCGTCTCGTACTAAGGTCGAAGATACTCGTGAACTGCTGGACAACGTTCAGTACAAACCTGCACGCGGTCGGTTCAAGGTTTACTTGATCGATGAAGTGCACATGCTTTCACGACACAGTTTCAATGCACTTTTGAAGACATTGGAAGAGCCGCCAGAGTATGTGAAGTTTCTACTTGCAACGACTGATCCTCAAAAGTTGCCAGTGACTATTTTGTCACGTTGTCTTCAGTTTCACCTGAAACCAATCAGTGTCGACAACATTCATGAGCAGCTTGATAATATTCTTGGCCAAGAGCAAGTAGAAGCTGAAGCTCGTGCTCTTGGAATGATCTCTCACGCGGCTGATGGCAGTATGCGTGATGCGCTAAGCTTAACTGACCAAGCGATCGCTTTGGGTAATGGCAAAGTGTTGACCGACAGTGTCACGCATATGTTAGGTACTTTAGATACCGACCAAGCTTTGCATCTTCTTGAAGCTATTAGCTCTAAGCAACCCCAGCTAGCAATGGAGTGTATATCATCTCTTGCACAAAATGGTGTTGAATGGGATGGTTTACTCCAGCAATTAGCGAATCAACTCCATCGCTTAGCCATGTTCCAAGCATTGCCTGCTACGCTCGACCAAGCGCAGCCGGATGCTGAGAAAGTTGAATTGCTTGGAAAATCGATGACACCGCAAGATGTCCAACTTTACTACCAAATTGCAATCAAAGGACGTCAAGATCTTCCATTAGCGCCATCGGAACGCGTTGGCTTAGAAATGGTTATCTTGCGCATGATGGCATTCAAGCCGGTAGAGAAGTTACAAGCGAACGTTATCTCTACTGAGGCTGCAGCGGCAAGCACAAGTGCCCCCCAGCCAAAGCAACAGACCGCGCCGTCACAAATGGCTCCTCAGCCAACTCAGCAGCGTCAATCGGTAACGGCACAGCCACCATCTGCCCCGCAGCAAGGTTACGATGCTCCACCGATGCCGGACTACATGCCAGAGCCTCCGCAGTATGATGAGTCTTATATGCCGCAGCATGAGCAGTATGCTCCACAGCAATCTCAATCTTACAGTGCTCCAGAGCAAAAACCTGTCCGACAAGATCGACAACCACCGCAGCAGCAAGAGGTTCGTTCCTCTTCGCCTGTAAGTGGGCTGCGTCATCAATTACGCTCTCAACGTAATGGTTTGAGCAGTGGGCAAGGTAATACGCCAAAAAAGGCTAATGCGACATCTGCAAAACAAGAGTCTGTTCTCGACCGTGTAGCGAAGAAACACGGTGGAACAGGGCAGGTGTCGCCATTGACTAATAGCCATTTTAACGCAGCACCTGCAGAACCTGTGAAAGAAGAAGCGTACCGTTGGACGCCGAGTAAACCACAGGTCCAAAAAGAGAAAACAGAACTGACGCCGACACTACTCAAAAAAGCGTTAGAGCATGAAAAGACACCTGAAATGGTACAAAAGCTGGTGGAAGAGAGTTTAGAGCAAAGTGATTGGGCAAATTTGATTAGCCAACTCACCACTGCGAAGCTGACCGAGCAACTCGCGCTCAACTCAAATTTCGTTAAAAGTGGTTCAACAATTGAACTTACTTTACGTGCTCCCCAAGCTCATTTGAATACCGATAAAGCTCAAAGTGAACTGCTTGGAGAGCTGAATCGTGTTTTGGGTGAAGAGTGCCAATTGACGGTTCAGGTCGGCGACAGCGGTGAAACACCACTAGAGTTAAGAGACAAACTCTACCAAGGTCGCCTGCAGCAAGCTTTCGATAGTTTGCAAGAAGACCCACACGTTCAGTTTATTGAGAAGCGCTTTGCCGCTGAGCTGGACAGTGAAAGCGTTCGACCGATTTAATTTTGTGGGGTTGAAACTTAATGGTTTTAACCCAATCTAATAACGAAACAAGCTAACAAACTAGAGAGACAAACATGTTTGGTAAAGGCGGTATGGGCAACCTTATGAAGCAAGCCCAGCAAATGCAAGATCGCATGCAAAAGCTTCAAGAAGAAATCGCTAATATGGAAGTAACAGGTGAGTCTGGTGCTGGCCTTGTGAAAGTAACGATTACTGGTAGCCATAGCGTTCGTCGTGTTGAAATCGATGAGAGCTTAATGGAAGACGATAAAGAGATGCTAGAAGATTTGATCGCAGCAGCGTTCAATGATGCAGCTCGTCGCGTTGAAGAGACTCAAAAAGAGAAGATGGCTGGCGTAACTGGCGGTATGCAACTACCACCAGGCATGAAGATGCCTTTCTAATAGACTATTGAGTAAGAATTAATGCGCACCAGTCACATGCTGGAGCAATTGATGGAGGCCTTACGTTGTCTACCTGGGGTTGGCCCCAAGTCGGCGCAGCGTATGGCCTTTCATTTGTTACAGCGAGATAGAAAAGGCGGGCTTCAACTCGCCGATGCGTTAAGCCAGTCGATGATCGAGATTGGACACTGCAGCGAATGTCGAACTTTTACTGAAGAGGAAGTTTGTCATATCTGTACCAACCCGAAACGTCAAGAAAACGGCCAAATATGCGTTGTTGAAAGCCCGGCAGATATTGCTGCGGTAGAAGCAACAGGACAATTCTCTGGTCGTTATTTTGTGCTAATGGGCCACCTTTCTCCGCTTGATGGTATTGGCCCAAGCGATATTGGATTAGACGTGCTCGATTATCGATTGCGTCGTGGCGATGTTAGTGAAGTCATTTTAGCAACGAACCCGACCGTCGAAGGGGAAGCCACTGCGCACTATATTGCTGAGTTGTGTCGAGAGCACCAAGTCTCTGCAAGTCGAATTGCACACGGTGTCCCAGTTGGTGGGGAGTTAGAATTGGTGGACGGTACTACGTTATCCCACTCTCTACTCGGGCGACAAAAACTGTCTTAATAGAAGCCGCAGGAAACTGCGGTTTTTTTTGATGTGAGAAAAGCAATCCATCCCTAGATTGCAACTGATTACCTAGAATCGATAATCTATTGAGAAGCTAATTTGATTGTTATACGGGACAGATAGAGTGGTTGAGTCACCTGTTTCCCAATTGATGGTTTCTGAATAAGACTCAAACATGTGCCTGTACTGTAGGTCAGCGGATAGATTATTCATTATCTTGTATTGAAGGCCCGCCTGTAAGCCATATGTGAAATCAGTTTGGCTTCCTTTGTGAGATGCGTTATCACCGTTAGAGCGGTCATAAAAGTTAGCTTCTACACGATTATTAACAAGGCCCGCAGTCGCACCACCGAATAGAGAAACCGTTGAGCTAACGGCATAAAGATAGTCATAAGAAATGAGGTATTCAGTCTGCGACAAATCAATGCCAGTGCTAATATCCTCTGGTTCTTGATTGAGGCGATTGCGATACAGTGAAGAGTCTGTCATATGATTGATTGTTGCTGTCAATCTATGGGTGTTGTCGATGTATAAGCCGCCTCTTAGATGAAAAGCTCCACCCTGAGCATTGTCACTGTATGAGCCTAATTCGCTATCCGCAATTTCCCCTTTCATACTTTGGTAGCTACCACCACCACCAAGGAAAAAATCTACAGCGTAGGCTGGGCTACAGAGACTAGTTAAAACAATAAGTCCAAGGCTCTTTTTCATGTTTTACTCCAGTTGATTTGTTGGGGTAAATTATGAATGCGAGTGAGCCATATCTCTAATTGCGCGTGGTTATAGCGCTGATAATCGATAGTTATCAGGTAATGTTCTCAAGTTCAGTGATGTTGTCGATCGCTTCTTGCGATGTTGAGCCGCAGATAACAGGGCATGCTTTAAACTGATGACAAACTTTAGGGCGTTCTTCTTTGCCAAACAACTTACACAGGTTTTCTTCATTCAACTGAATGCAGCGTACACCCGCAGGCTTCCCATTTGGCATACTTGGTATAAAAGAAGAGATGCTTGGCGCGATACAACACGCTCCACAACCTAGTCGACAATCCATCTTTGATAACCTCACAAAATCAAGCGCGCAATCCTATCAGAGTTTTCACCCCTCTTCACCACTTACTTATCTTTGGAGTTCTGGACTAAACATTGTTATTTCTTGATTTAATATTATTTATTAGTAGAGAGTCTAAGTAATAGATTTCTTTAGTAATAGAACTCTCAATATATTATCGGCAAGTGACATTGTTAATAGATTGTTTACTATGTGATATTAAAGATATTGTTAGCATTGGAATAATAATCTTATTTGGACTGCTATTTAATGTTTGATATGCCTAGCTATAATTATAACAATAGTTTCTTGTTGGGCAGTTTATTGCCCAGACTTGGTAGGTTTTTTCTCGTATAGTTTATATTAAAACGGATTGAAAGGTTTTTGGGGATGGCTTATTAATTGCTTGTATGCCTAATTATTCTGAAAAGTAGAGGACGTGGCATCATGGGAAATGGAATTATTGTTGGCGATATTGGAACAGAGCATGATGGGTTCCCACCCACACCAGTCATTGCTGGTTCAGGAACGGTCAAGATTGATGGAGTACCTGCAGCAAGACTGGGAGACCCACTTGCCCCTCACGACAAACCTAAGCATCCAGCTCATGATCGAGCAATAGCAGCAGGTTCTAACACGGTCAAAATAGATGGAAAGCCTGCTGCAAGATCTGGCGATCCAGTAAGTTGTGGCGGAGTGCTACAAGGTGGAAGCAGTGTCAATATTGGTTAAGTTATTAGGGATCACTCTGCTCACGATGACTAGCTTGTTGTATAGCAGTCTCTTGCTGTCTGACACAAAGGTATACGATGAGGCATCGCTCTCTCCAGAGGATGCTTTCGAACGCGGGATGCTTCTAAGATCTCAATTTAAAAACAGTGAAGGGCTTCGGTTTCTAAAGTCTGCTGCAGACAGAGGGCATGCGGATAGTGCTTTCGTCATGGCTCTTGAGCTATTAAGCCCCAACACGGCTTATCGGAATGAAACATTATCTCGAAGCTACATGCTACAAGCATACGAACAGGGTTCACTGAGTGCAATGAACTACTTTTCGACTCAAGCAGCATGGGGAACACAGAGGCAACGTGAGACACTTACAAATGGTTACTTTAACGCTCTGATTGATAATGGGAAGTATAACCCTCGGAACGCTTACTGGCTTTTGGCTGAATTCTACCATCGGATAGATCCCGAGCTATCTCTTTACTATCTAGATATAGCGATTGAGTTCGAATCTCCACGAGCCTACTTGGAAAGTGCGTGGCGAATTAGTGCGGGAGAGCTGGATTACGTCTTTGAAGCAAAGGCACAGAGGGAGCTTAATCGCCGTTATCTGTTCGCTGCACGTGCGGGGTACATACCCGCAATTAAAAGCTACATCAAAGTTTTAGAAGAGAAAGCGGAGTTTAGTCAGGCGTATGAATGGCGGAAAACGGCACTTATGGCTGGGGACATCACATCGCTTGTTGCACTTGCGAATATCTACAGAGACAGTTCGTCTCAATATGATGCTTTTGTTGATCTCGATAAAGTGAAGTCTGCCGCTTACTGTGCTCTCTATCTTGAGGTCGCAGGAAAGGACAGATTCCCGATGATTTACCGACAGGCTGAACAATGCTACTTGAATTCGATTGCAGATCTTGCGATGGAAGATCTGCAATCAATCGAGAATATCAAGCGTGAAATGCGACAATCAGTCGTATTTTATCACCATGATGAAATCTGGGACTCCATAAGTATTAAATTAGAATGATAAGCTGAGAACAACGCCGTATCTGAATCAGATAATACTTACGTCTTAATAATATATATTTTACTTTAATCAACACGGTTTAAAGTTAGATTATATATGCCTTCTCAATAGAGGTATTGAGCGACGAACATTAACTATTTAATGGCTATTAATCAGTCGCTCTTCATTTTATTTCAATACTTATATGAACCCATATTATTACACCCAAACTTAGACTTGGAGAGATTTAGATATGTCAAAGGAAGGAAGCGTTGCGCCAAAAGAACGGATTAATATTAAATACATTCCGGCAACAGGTGATGCTCAATCTGAAGTAGAACTACCATTGAAAACATTGGTGGTGGGTGACTTTAAAGGTCATGCAGAAGACTCACCGATTGAAGAACGTAGCACAGTGTCAGTAGATAAAAACAACTTTGAATCTGTCATGCGCGAAAGTGAGCTGCGTTTAACGACTTCAGTGAAAAGTAAACTTGGTGAAGATGAGAATGCAGACCTACCTATTGAGCTTAAATTTGACTCTCTCTCAGATTTTTCTCCAGACTCGATCAGCTCTCAAGTTCCAGAACTAAACAAGCTTATAGAACTTCGAGAAGCTTTGGTGGCACTAAAGGGGCCGTTGGGGAACATTCCAGCGTTCAGAGAACGTTTGCAAGAGCTACTCAGTTCAGAAGAGTCGCGCGAGAAGTTGCTGGGTGAACTGAACCTTGTAAGTAGCGATACAAACTAGAACAAAAACTGACTAATAACACGCGTCATTTATGGATTAGGATAATCAGGAATGTCTACAGATACGGTATTAGAAAGACCTCAAGAAACCCAAGTTGGTTTACTTGATGAAATCATGGCACAAACGAAAATTGCACCGAGTGAAGAAGGTTACGATATAGCAAAAAAAGGTGTTGCCGCTTTTATTGAAAATCTAATTGGAACTCAGCAAACGGATGAAGCAGTAAACAAATCTCTTGTTGATCAAATGTTGGTCGAACTCGATAAGAAAATCAGCGCCCAGATGGATGAGATACTTCATGACGAGAAGTTTCAACAGATGGAGTCATCGTGGCGTGGATTGAAACTACTGGTTGATAGAACTGACTTTGCAGAAAACAATAAAATCGATCTTCTACACGTCACTAAAGAAGAATTGCTGGAAGATTTTGAGTTCGCGCCAGAAACAACCCAGTCTGGTCTATACAAGCATGTTTATTCATCTGGTTATGGTCAATTTGGTGGAGAACCGACTGGGGCTATTATCGGTAACTTTTCCTTTACCCCATCAACACCCGACATGAAGCTTCTCCAGTACATGGGTTCATTGGGTGCTATGGCTCATGCGCCATTTCTTTCGAGTGTTGCTCCTGAATTTTTTGGTATTGATTCCTTTGAAGAGTTACCGAATATCAAAGATATTAAATCGATTTTCGAGAGCCCGAAATATACTAAGTGGCGTTCATTACGTGAATCAGAAGATGCCCGATATATTGGTCTTACAGCGCCTCGTTTTCTCTTGAGAGTTCCATATGATCCAGTAGAGAATCCAATCAAGTCCTTCAATTACAATGAGAGCGTCTCTGAATCTCATGAACATTACTTGTGGGGTAATACTGCATTTGCTTTCGCGACGCGCCTAACCGACAGTTTTGCGAAATATCGCTGGTGTCCAAACATTATCGGTCCACAAAGTGGTGGTGCAGTAGAAGATTTACCTGTACATGTGTTTGAGTCGATGGGGGCATTGCAGTCAAAAATTCCAACGGAAGTGCTGATCACCGACCGCAAAGAGTTCGAACTCGCAGAAGAGGGCTTTATTGCGTTGACGATGCGTAAAGGAAGCGATAACGCGGCATTCTTCTCAGCAAACTCCATCCAGAAACCTAAGGTCTTCCCAAATACCAAGGAAGGTAAAGAAGCCGAGACCAACTACAAACTGGGCACGCAGCTCCCATATATGATGATCATCAATCGCCTTGCTCACTATATTAAAGTTCTTCAGCGTGAACAAATTGGTGCTTGGAAAGAGCGTCAAGACTTAGAGCGAGAGTTGAATACTTGGATTAAGCAATTTGTTGCGGACCAAGAGAACCCGCCTGCAGATGTTCGCAGTCGACGACCACTTCGCGGTGCGAATATCGAAGTTGCCGATGTCGAGGGAAATCCTGGCTGGTATCAAGTTTCTTTGTCGGTACGTCCTCACTTTAAGTACATGGGGGCTAACTTTGAGTTGTCCTTAGTTGGTCGCTTAGATCAGGCGTAATTGTATGGCGTACTTTGCTCCAGAAGAGAGTACGTTTGGTGTTGGCTTCTTAGAACGACTAGAAGCCAACACTCCTGACGTCTCCATGACAAAAGGGCCAACACCGAGTGATGTTCTGAAATCTATCAAATTGAATGTCACTAAAGTGTTGAACACTCGAGTAGGTGGAGCGCAAAGTGCCCCTTCTCTTGGGTTATTAGATTTTAACGATGCCACAATGGATAAGCTTGACTTGTCACTAAAAGTGAAACTCTCGATACAAGAGTGTTTACAACGCTATGAACCACGTTTGAAGAATATATTAGTGGTCGCGAAAAATGACTCGGTCAATGCCTTATCGCTTGAGTTTTACATCAATGCCGAGATAAACAGTGCTGCCGTTCATGAGCGAGTTCAATTTAGCCTGTTACTTGATCAAAATCGAAAGTACCGAGTGGTTTAAGGATTATGACCCAAGACAAATACTTTAGAGAGGAGCTTACTTTCCTAAAAGAGCAAGGAAGGGAGTTCACGGAAATCTATCCTCAATTGTCAAGATTCCTTCATGGGCGAACAATGGATCCAGATGTCGAGCGTTTGCTTGAAGGTTTTGCGTTCTTAACCGGACGATTACGTGAAAAAGTTGACGATGAATTTCCTGAGCTCACGCACTCGATGATTAATATGCTTTGGCCTAATTACCTTCGCCCTGTTCCGAGTATGAGTATTCTAGCTTTTACACCGAACAAAAGTGTTAGTGAAAAGCAGGTGATCAGTAAAGGGACTCAAGTTGATAGTAAGGTGATTTTTGACACCAAATGCCATTTTCAAACTTGCCGCGAAGTCTCGCTCTATCCTTTAGAATGCACCGGTGTTCAAACGCAACACACCCGAAAAGCGACCACGATTGAAGTAATCATGGAAACGCAAGGTGAAAGTACATTAGGAAATATAGGTTTGGATGATCTTCGCTTTTATCTTGGGGGAGACAACTATAGTTCACAGATGTTGTACCTCTGGTTAAACCATTACCTAGATAAAGTCGTTGTTGAGATTAATGGCACGGAGTTTTTCTTACGAGACGACTGTTTCAAAACCGTTGGTTTTGACAGTAGTGATGTGTTGTTGCCGTATCCAACCAATGTTTATGAAGGTTATCGAATCTTACAGGAATACTTGTCATTCCCTGAAGCGTTTCATTTTTTTGATCTTGTAGGGCTTGATCAAACGGTGCCCAAAGGTTTCACGGGTCAGTTTTCAATTAAGTTTCATTTTTCTAAGACGTTGCCTGTTGATGTTCGAGTTAAACAAGAAAGCTTTCAGTTGTATTGCACGCCAATCATCAATTTATTTGAACATGATGCGGATCCAATTGATCTATCAGGCCGTCAATCTGAGTATCGAGTGACTCCTTCGAGTCGGTACCCATCTCACTATGAAATCTTCAGTTTTGAAAGTGTAGAAGGGTGGCAAGACTCTTCAGCAAAAGGTCAGAGAATTAGAGGAGCAAAACGAGTTTATTCGCCATTTGAGAGTTTTCAGCATGAGGTGGAACGAGCAAGGAATCGCAAGGCGCTCTACTATCGAGTGCGAGTTAAAGAGAGCATTCGAGGTGATGGGTTCGATAATTTTATCTCATTTGTGCGTAGTGATGAGACGACATCACTTGACGTTGATGAAGCGGTATCGATCAAGCTTATGTGCACCAATAGACTGTTACCCTTAGAACTTGGTATTGGTGATATTAATGAGCCCACTGATACATCACCACCGTTTGCGAGCTTTCAAAATATTACGATTCCATCACAGTCCTTAAGGCCAATTTTGGACGGAAGTTTACTGTGGACACTGATCTCCAACTTGTCTCTGAACTATTTGTCGTTGCTTTCAAAAGATGCGCTAAGCAGTGTGTTGAGAGCCTATGATTTTAAAGCATTGGTAGATCGCCAAGCAGAAAAGATCTCTCGTCAACGTTTAGATGCAATCCACAAAATAGAATCTAAACCTGTCGATAGGATTATTCGAGGTTTACCTGTCCGAGGGCTTCATTCAACTCTCCACATAGAACAATCGAATTTTGGTTCGGAAGGTGATCTATTTTTGTTTGGTTCAGTTTTGAGTCATTTTTTTGCGCTGTATGCGAGTATCAACTCTTTTCATGAATTGCACGTAGTGAATACCAACAATCAAGAGAGGTATACATGGGGATCTCAAGTGGGGATGCAACCCCTCATCTAGTTGAGGAGGACACGGATCTCAACCAGTTCGAGTTACCCAGTAAGGTGCATGACTACAACTTCTTTCAATTGGTTGAGGTATTGCAAAAGCTGAGTCAGTTGAATCCAGATGAAGATGATTGGGAGCGGAAATGCAAACTGGTGTTTAGTGCAAACCCCAGTCTGGGTTTTTCGCCTTCAGATGTGGATGAATTGGTTTGCTTAGAAGATGAAAGGATGGTCGTCAGGACAAACTTTTTTGGCCTTTCTGGTGCGCAGTCTCCATTACCGGGTTTTGTCGTAGAACAGTTTCTCAATGAAGAACCCGGAGGACATAAGCAACCATTTGTTGATTTCTTTAATAACCGCTTAATCAACTTGGTTTATCGCATTTGGCGAAAGTATCGATACTTCGTTCGATTTCAGCCGGATGCAACGGACGACTTTTCGAGTCAACTACTGTCACTCGTTGGGTTAGGGTCTCCGGAATTGCGAGGGGACACGCCAATCAATTGGTGCAAGATGTTGGCGTATTCTGGAACTCTCGCCGGGCGAAGTCGTTCACCTCAAGTAGTGTCAGGCATTATCGCCCATTGCTTTGATTTACAAGATGTAAAAATTCGTCAATGGACTCCAAGAAAGGTGCAGATTGACCCATCTCAACAATCTCAGCTAGGTAAGCGAAATAGTGAGCTAGGAGTGTCGAGTATGGTCGGAGAGTCAGTTATCGATTGTAACGGGAAATTCACGATATGCATTCGAGGTCTCTCTCGCAGTCAGTTTTTAGACTTTTTACCTTCAGGAAAAGAGTTTAAGCCTTTATGTAAATTGGTGGAGTTTATTTTACGTGAACAGATGGCTTATGACCTAGAGCTCACAATGAACGATGACGAAGAGCAGGAATTGGCTCTAACCAAGCATTCAGACATCGCACTAGGTTGGACTTCATTTTTAGGTAGAAGCCAAGAAAGCAAACACATTTTAATTCAAGTAAGGCAGTAATAGATGGTCAACTCTCGTTTACCCGATTTATCGTTTATCGTAATAAACGCTGAAAAACTAGACTCAGGACTCTCGGCATTTATTGAGTGGATATTGCCCTATGGTGTTATCGGGTCATCACCTTCGTCAGAGTGGTGTTTGAAGGACGCAGAAAATCAAGTTCATAGTAGTCATTGTGAAATTGTAATGGTGGACGGAGCTTTTTGCCTTAGAGATCTTTGTGGTGAAACGTATATAAACGGTTCTGATATGCCGATAGGAAGGGACCAGTTAGCAAAACTCGGACATAAGGACCAAATCGTTATTGGACCTTATCAGGTGCGTGTCATTTTTGGCGATGCAGAGGGTGAATTGACCGACCCATTGAGCGGTATGTTTTCTATTAAAGAAGCTGACCTTTTATCGGATGAAGGGACCTTTGAAGTACAGAAAAAAGCAGATTGTGAAATGCCCAATCTCGATCCATTAGCCGCGTTAGAACAACGCGGTAACCATGAATCCCCAAAGTCATTGTTAGACCCTATTGAGCACGAGCAAGACGAGCAAAGCCTGTTAGATTCGGGTGTGGAAAGTAACACACTGATAAATAAAACAAACGGCACTTTGCAGGCAGACAGTGATGACCAAATTTCTTCGTCAATGAGTTTAAAAAGAATCTTGAGTTTTGGCTTTGGCGCTAAGAAAAAAACATTGGCGAAAGATAAAGAGAACAGCATTGAGGTTATTAAACCTCATACCAATCAACCAACACACATGGCTTCAGAGGACTTATACATGGACGATCAAACGCTTGACTTACTTGAGGAAGAGGTAGCAAAAAGCATTCAAATTGACCCTAAAAGATCGACAATACAGAGTTCAGCTGGCCACCTTGTGACTGGCCCAATGCTCAATGGTTTAGGTGCAGAAGTGGATGGCACAGAAAGTGTCGAACGTATGCATATACTATCTGAGGAAATAGGTGAGTCTTTAAAAGCGTGCATTCAAGGGCTTTTATCTCTTCATCAACACGTCGATGAAGGACGTTTTGGTACGTTGAATCGCAACCTTCAGCCGATTGAAGATAACCCTTTGAGACTAGGGTTACCATATGACCAGACGATAAAGACCATGTACGGACAAGGCAAAAGTGCCGTTCATCTGTCTGCACCAGCGGCGATCGAAGAGAGTCTAGCGAATGTTCAATCTCATAATGAAGCTATGCAATACGCGACCAGTGAAGCATTGAATCAAATCCTAGGTGCGTTTTCCCCAGACGTTTTGCTGAAACGTTTTAATAGCTACAAACGTACAAGCCAACCTTTAGAACAAAGTGAGAACTCGTGGGCGTGGGATATGTACTGTAACTATTATCAAGAGCTTACGTCACATCGTCAGCAAGGCTTTGACAAGTTGTTTTGGGAGATCTTTGAGCAAGCGTATGACCGAAAGATTCGGGAAAGACAATTGGAGTGTTAATGGTGAAGCGTTCACTTTTTATTGGCTTGTTTTCACTGCTGGTCGCAGCTTGCAGCAGTGAACCTGATTATAACCCGGCACAGGAAGCGACTAGCGTAACGTTTAGTTTAGTCGCTTCTGAAGGCGTTAACCCAAATGTTTGGGGAGAAGCTTCTCCCGTAGAAATACAAGTATTTGAACTGGTTGATGATTCAATGTTCATGTCAGCAAGCTACGACCAACTTAAACAAGATCATAAAAAAGCGCTAAAAAGCAACTTTGTCAAAAGTTATGACTACGTTTTGCTCCCAGGGCAGTTCAAGTTCGTTAACCCTATTGAAGTGGACGATGAGACGAATTACATCGGTGTTCTCGCAAACTTTTCGGACGTAGAGCTGAGTGAATGGAAGAAGGCAGTGAAGGTTTTAAATAAAGGTAGGGAGTATCACTTGTTGATGTTGTTGAGCGACTACGATGTAAAGTTGGAAAGGGTGGAATAGGGTAATGTTTTCTCGAAATCGAGTGATTTGGAATGAGGGGTTATTCATAAAGCCTCAACATTTTCAACAGCAACAGAGAAATACTGAGTATGTTATTGATGAACGTATCGCAACGATAAGCGGCTATTTATATGGCGTATCGGAATTTTCGTTCAATCCTGAGTATCTGTCATTTGGGCGTATTGCGATTGATCGCGCAGTAGGTGTTATGCCCGACGGTTCCGTATTTCGTATCCCTCAAGAAGATCTTTCTCCTGACGCATTGGAAGTCGAAGATGGTTCTCTAGCCAATCAACTGGTTTATCTTGCTGTGCCACTTCGTAGCGAATCATTGCGAGAAGTCAGTTGGCCTGAGGAACAAGGGACTGGTCGTTATGACAGTCGTCGTTTAGAGGTTCGAGATATCCATACTCTGCAAGGTGACCTGACGACGATTGATGTTTCTCCATTTCGTATACAACTGATGTTAGAGAGGGATGACCGAAGCTCGTATGCATCACTAGCGGTGGGGAGAATCTTAGAAAAACGCCCAGACGGCAGCGTTGTCATGGATCCTGAGTTTATACCGTGTCATGTAAATGTCGTTGGTCACCAAATTCTACATCGTTTTATTAATGAGGTGGCGGGTTTGATGTCAGAGCGTGCGAAGAATATCGCTCAGCGCATTAGTTCACCGTCACAAGGAGGCGTTGCGGATGTATCAGACTTCATGCTGCTTCAAGCTTTGAATAGGCTTCAGCCACAAGTTCGTCACTTAGCGGATCTGAGAAGCTTGCATCCCGAAAGGCTGTTTGAATCGTTAACCATGTTGGTTGGTGAGTTATCCACGTTCACCGATGAAGGTCGTCTTCCACCTAAGCTGAACAGTTATAACCATGACATGCCGACAGAGTCTTTCATTCCTCTTATGCGTCATTTAAGGCAGGCACTGAGTGTTGTCTTAGAACCCCGAGCAGTATCAATCCAACTTGATAAACGCAAATACGGCCTGATGGTAGCCCCAATACAAGATCCTCAGTTAATGGAAAGTGCTGACTTTATCGTCGCAGTTAAAGCCCGAATGCCAATGGACGAGCTGCGCTCTAAGTTTACGCAGCAAACCAAGATCTCGTCGGTTGAGAAAATCCGTGAACTCATTTCTCTTCAATTACCAGGCGTTCCTTTGGTGGCGTTACCCGTTGCTCCACGTCAGTTGCCATATCATGCAGGGTATATTTACTACCAGCTCGATAAAGCGAGTTCAGCATGGCAGTTGTTGTCTAAGTCGAGCGGTTTTGCTTTCCATATCGCTGCAGCCTTTGATGACTTGGATCTTCAATTCTGGGCAATAAGGAGCTAACGATGGATAAGAAATCCAATAAGTACAGTCAGCTATTGTTTGATGATGTTGAACGAATCGATCATGACCAGGACTACTGGTTTCAGTTACGTGGCAGTGTATCAAATCCTTTGATTGATGCTGCGACGCCTTTGCTGGGCTTGTCCATCCGAATTCGCCAGTTGGTCGAATGTGACAATATCGACGTCATCTATGATCAGACAATTGAAGAAATTAAAACCATTGAGATTGAATTGACTGAACAGGGTTATGACCAGTCAGTATTGATGGCGTATCGCTACATTCTGTGTGCCTTTCTCGACGAGTCGGTACTAGGTACTGAGTGGGGGGCCTCATGTATTTGGGCTGAGCACTCTATGTTATCCCGTTTTCACAATGAAACGTGGGGAGGCGAAAAGGTCTTTACGATTCTAAAACGACTCGAGGCAGAACCCGCGAATTACATGCCACTCATAGAGTTTATTTACCAGTGCTTAATCCTTGGTTTTGAGGGTAAGTATCGCGTGATTGTCTCTGGTGAAGCTGAGAGAGAGAAAATTATCGAACAACTTTACAAACTTCTCTATGCCGGTGGTCAAGCAGAAAGCGCACCGTTAGCGCACGCTACTGACCACGTTGTGCGCTCAAAATACAAGCTGAGCAAGCAAGTGCCTCTATGGTCTATTTTTGCCGGATTTTCTCTACTCTGGATCGGAGTATTTCTTGGCTACAGCTATGTATTACATCTCAAATCCAGTGATGTCATCGAACAACTAAATCAAATCTTATAAGGCTAGGTGAACTCCGTGATACGTATTGAACTTCCCGTTCTTATCTCAAAATTGAACGAACAGTGTAAGTTAGCTCTAGAGCAGGCAGCCAGTCTTTGTATTGAAAGACAGTACAGTGAAATTACTTATGAGCATTATCTAGAAGCGTTATTGGACAACCCGTTATGTGATGTGAGGCTGCTCCTTAAACATAGTCAGATTGAATTAGATGACGTGATGAGAGCGGTTTCTACAAGCTTTGAAAGGGACGTTACCTTAGACAGTTATCCAGCGTTCTCACCATTGCTGGTGGAGCTATTGCAGGAGGCATGGCTTCTTTCCACTACGGAGCTAAATCAAACCGAGCTTAGGTCTGGCGCCATCATGTTGGCGGCGCTGCTGCGTGCCGACCGTTATATGCAACCTAATCTTATTCGTGTGTTTGATACGGTGAACCGTGAAGACCTTAAGAAAAGATTTGAATTGCTTCTCGCGGATTCTGCTGAATCTGACGTCCTAAAAGCCAATACGAATGTTACAAAGGCTAACGGGGTCACGAGTGGTAGTTCGTTCTTAGCTAAATATTGTACTAACGTGACAGAGCAAGCCCGTCAGAAAAAGCTGGATCCGGTGTTGTGCCGCGAGAGTGAGATCAACTTGATGGTTGATATTCTTTGCCGTCGCCGCAAGAACAACCCGATTGTAGTTGGTGATGCCGGGGTAGGTAAGAGTGCCATGATCGAAGGTCTGGCGTTGCAAGTGGTATCAGGCTCCGTGCCTCGCCAATTGCAAGGCGTTGAATTGTACTCTTTAGATCTGGGCTTATTACAAGCGGGTGCATCAGTGAAAGGGGAGTTCGAAAAGCGATTGAAAGGTGTGATTGATGACATTAAGCAAGCATCAGCATCGATTATTCTTTTCATCGATGAAGCACATACCTTGATTGGTGCAGGAAACCAAGAAGGTGGCGGTGATGCTGCAAATCTGCTCAAGCCCGCATTAGCGCGTGGCGAGCTCAGCACTATTGCTGCGACGACTTGGAAGGAGTATAAGAAATATTTCGAGAAAGACCCAGCACTGACACGTCGATTCCAACTTGTAAAGCTAGAGGAGCCCAGCGTTGACCAAGCTGTCGATATTCTGCGTGGGTTAAGCTCGGTTTATGAAGAAAGTCATGATGTATTAATTACCGATGATGCGTTGAAAGCAGCAGCGGAATTGTCAGTCCGTTACATTTCAGGGAGACAGTTACCTGACAAAGCGATTGATGTGCTCGATACGGCTTGCGCACGGATTGCCATTAATTTGAGTGCGCCTCCGAAACGATTAGCGTTTATTGACACTGCATGCCATCAGCGACAGCTTGAAATTACTATGTTGGAAAGAGCGCAGCTTCTAGGCCAAAATATCGACCATGAACGCTTAGAGCAATTACGCATTGATGAAAGGCAAGATTTAGAAGAACGAGATTGTTTAACAGAGCGATGGCAAACGCAAAAAACACTCGTTGAAGAGATTATTGCACTGCGTTCTTGTCTTCACGATGACAACCAAGAGAGCGTACTTGAACTTGGGGAGCGAGATAACATTGTCAGTGAGATTCGCAGCAAATACGAACAGCTTAACGCTATTTCTCATGCAGAAAAACTCATTCACCCTCAAGTCGATGCGCAGCAGATCGCGGAAGTCATTGCTGATTGGACTGGTGTGCCAATTGATCAGATGAGTGGTGATGAGCTGCATAAGATTACTCATCTTGACTCCATTTTAGGAGAATCGATCAAAGGGCAGGACGTTGCGATTCAGCGTATGCACCAACACTTGCTTACTGCGCGAGCGGATTTACGTCGTGCGGGGAGGCCTAAAGGGGCGTTTTTGTTGGTTGGTCCTAGCGGTGTTGGCAAAACAGAAACCGTTGTTCAATTGACACAAAGCCTCTATGGAGGTAAGCAGTTTTTAACCACGATCAACATGTCTGAGTATCAAGAAAAACACACCGTTTCACGTTTGATTGGCTCCCCTCCGGGGTATGTAGGCTATGGAGAAGGCGGCGTACTAACAGAAGCAATACGTAAGATGCCATATTCAGTAGTTTTACTTGATGAAGTAGAAAAAGCTCACCCAGAAGTTCTAAACCTGTTTTATCAAGCCTTTGATAAAGGCGAGCTTGCGGATGGTGAAGGTCGAATTATTGATTGCCAAAACATTGTGTTTTTCCTCACATCGAATCTTGGTTATCAAACCATTGTCGATCATGCTGAATGTGAACAAGGCTTGGATGAAGCTCTCTATCCTGAATTGGCCGCTTTTTTTAAGCCAGCCTTGTTGGCGCGTATGGAAGTTATCCCATACATGCCACTTAATCACGACGTGCTACGAAACATTACCTTAGGTAAATTGGCGCGACTCGAGTCTTTATTCAGCGAACGCTATAACGCAGAAGTCATCATTGAAGAGTCGCTCATCGATGAAATTCTTGTCAGGTCAACGCGAGCAGAAAATGGCGCCCGCATGCTAGAGGCGATAATTGAAGGTCAATTGCTTCCTCCAGTGTCTTTGGCGCTATTGAATAAATTGGCAGAACAGCAGCCAGTAGAGCGCATCTACCTTTCAGCTCAGAATGGTCAGTTTATCGGTGAGGTTGATTAGTTATGGCTAAATGGTTAGAGCGAATCGTGGATCTCATTGGAAGTAATACGAATCAAGCCTTGGTTGATGGTTTTGCAGACTCACTTAGGCAAGAGCTGGGGCTCGAAAGTTGTTTAGTATTGCAACCTACTTCTGATGGCCGACGTTTGACCCCTCATGATTCCTCGTTGGGCTACTCTTGGGCTGTAGATGATCTTAATACCCCATTTGCACACGTATTACAAAGTGCGAGTAAGATGAGCTTGTCGAGTGATGAGTTGCTTTTCTGGCAATCTGATCGGGCATTTACTGATTTGGTCTCTCGCGTTGGAATGTTCGACACCGTGTTCGTTTATCCTTTGCCAATGGAATCAAATCAGGTGCAATTGATTCTGTTCATGGTGGGAGA
Source organism: Vibrio sp. RE86 (assembly GCF_013114545.1). Lineage (GTDB taxonomy): Bacteria > Pseudomonadota > Gammaproteobacteria > Enterobacterales > Vibrionaceae > Vibrio. Next base: position 39,668 of record NZ_VTXI01000005.1, read on the forward strand.
CCAAGAAAAGGTTGAACGCGCATTCTCTAGTTCAGACTGTAAGACATTCATTGATGTTTTTTGTAAGCAATGGAATCTATTGTTAGAAAAAGAACGAGAGAAAAGAGAGGCCAAAGCGCTGTCAGAGTCATTGAATGACATAGAGAAGGCGACAAAAAAAAGAGAGCGAGCGGATGAGCTTTCTCAATCCCTCATTGGTGATAGTCGTATTATGCGTCGTTTGCGAGAGCAGATAGTCAGCGCAGCTGAGTCACAGCTATCGGTTATGGTTCAGGGAGAAACAGGGACAGGGAAAGAGCTTGTTGCACAAGCCGTCCACTCTTTATCCACTCGCCAAGATAAACCGTTTATTGCGATAAATTGTGCAGCGATTCCAGACAACCTCTTGGAAAGCGAATTGTTTGGTTACTGTAAAGGGGCTTTTTCCGGCGCCGATTACGATCGAAAAGGGTTAATAGCCCAAGCGGATGGCGGCACTCTTTTCTTGGACGAAATCGGTGACATGCCCGTCACTTTACAAGCAAAGCTATTGCGTGTTTTAGAAACCAAGCAATATAGACCTGTCGGTGGAAAAGAAGAGCTGAGCTCAGATTTTCGTTTGGTTTCAGCGACTCACGTTAATCTTATCGCTCAAGTACATTCGAAACAGTTTAGACAAGACCTCTACTATCGATTGTTTCAGTACCCACTTTCATTGCCAAAACTGTCGGATCGTTTAGACGATCTAGAACGACTATGTGAGCACTTTGTATCAGACTTTAACCACAAGCATGGCACCCGTATCATGGGTCTGCATTATCGTGCGATAGAGTGTCTCAAGCAGTATACGTTTCCTGGTAATGTCCGAGAGTTAAAACACTTGATTGAATTTGGTTGCGCTCAATGTCGAGGCGAGCTGGAAGTGCAAGAAGGTCACCTTGCCAATCGTATAGCAAGTCTAAACTTTGAGCTGAAAGCGGTTTCAGCTCCAACGCCACAAGACCTTGTTCCAAGCTTTACACAGGACAATCCTTACTATGTCCATCAGAGTGAGTTCTCGACCATAACGGATCTCAAACAAGCCGTGAGTGATTACGAAGAACAAATCATTCGTGATCGACTGTTTAAGTTTTCAGGAAATCGCGCAAAAGCCGCGAAAAGTTTAGGGATCCCGAAAAGGACGCTCGCTTATAAGTGCCAGAAGTTGGAGATTAAAGCGCAATGAGAGGCTTACTCCTTTTAGTGTTTGTTTTGGTATCCAACAGTGTTTTATCTGAAGAGCTAACAACAGAGAAAGTACAACAAGCTTTAGGTTGTCGCTTGATTCCAGAGCGCCTTGAGCGCCTTGATTGTTTTGACCGTGCTTTTTCCACGCCTGCTCAAATCCCATTAGCAGGGACAACACAGGAAAGACCCAAAGCTTGGCAGCTGGCTTTCAATGAATCTATTGAGAGTGGGAGTTTTTATGAAGGAAGCAACGACAATGGAGATGCTTGGCTTATTCTTCGTCCGCTTTCTGCTAGCTCAGAGCCTGACCCGGTTATCGTAATGAGTTGCCTGAATAAGATAAGCCGAGTTGAAGTAGCATTGCCGAAGCCGATAGATGATGGGCGAATCACGTTATCAATAGGTAGGGGCTCAAAGCAGTCTTGGCGTAGTGACGATGAAGGGATCGTGTTCTCATCTGCTCAAGGATTGCCTGCGATCAACTTGATGAAATCAATAATGCAGAAATCGGACTTTGAATTGCACTCGAGCGCTACTGTCCTCGAAGGGTTGTCGTTCAACTCTAGTGGCATAAGCTCTGCGATTAAACCTCTTAGAAAGCAGTGTGGGTGGTGAGTATGGATATCACAACTTATCGTTCCAGCATTGTGACTCCAATTAGCCGAACTTCACCCGTTGGGGAGCGATTGATCGATGAGCCGTTATTTGACTTTATCGAAGATCAGATGATGAAGGTTGGCTCTCTTTCTCATAGTTTAGTGCAATGGAGTGAAGTTGAATTCAGTGCTGTGACTTTACTTGGAGAGAAGAGTAAAGACATCAAGTTACTGGTTTATCTGTTGCAATGCCTGCATAACGATCTGACGCCAAGTCGTTTGATTACCTCCTTTGGAGTGATGAGTGACTTCATGTCCCATTATTGGGAAGAGAGTTTTCCTGCGCCTGGCAAGAGGGGCAACTTACCGCGCCGAAAATACTTTAGCCAAATGTGTCAGCGATTCTCGATGGTGGTCGACAAGTTTGACTTTTCGCTTCTTGATAGTCAATCGAGGGATGAACTCGTCCAGGCAGTTAGCGTATGGGAAAGCACCATTGAAGCACAAAGTCTTCAATCGGATATCGTTGAATCTCTTGTTGTCTCTATCAGGCACAAAATCAAACAAGCTGAAGACAGGGCGCAGTTAGCTCAGCCTGCACCGTCTTCCCGAGTAACAGCTCAAACATCGACTCCTCAAAACTCGAAGCTGTCTATTGATAACTCCAGTGATAAAGCTGTTAAGGACACACTGTTAAAGGTTGCTGACTTCTTGGCTGAACAAGAATTTGGTATTGCCTTAGCAACTCGTTTACGTAGACACGCAGTATGGGGCGCAATAACAACATTGCCTGACCATGATGAACAAGGTCATACCATGCTGCGGGGTATGCAAGCTGACCGGGTTAAGGAGTATCAAGACCAGATGAAAAGCCCCGATCTTGCCCTTTGGCGACGTGTGGAACAAAGCTTAACTCTGGCACCGTTTTGGTTTGAAGGGCAATTGCTCAGTCATGATATCGCTAAGGTGTTAGGTCATGACCCTTTGTGTGATGCAATTAAGCAAGAAACTCAGCAGTTTATCGATAGGTTCCCTAGTCTCTGTGAATTGAAATTTAAAGGAGGCTCTCCGTTTGTTACTGATTCGGTTCGACATTGGCTTCAGGCAGAGGAAAGCACTTCTTCAGTAATGGCTGGTGGGTGGCAAGAGCAGCGTGAAAGTACCTTTACTCTTGCTAGGGAGGGGGGAATTGCTGTTGCTATGTCAAAACTCAATGACGGTTTGCAAGCAGCGACAGAACCGCGAGAGCGCTTTTATTGGCGCTTGCTGAGTGCGGAACTGATGCAAGAGCACCAACTTGAAGAGATTGCGAAAGAGCAATACCACACGTTAAAGCAAGAAGTACTACAAGCGAGTGTCTCTCAATGGGAACCCACACTCATAGAACAACTAGAAAGACACACCTCGTCAGATTAAGTGAAAGGATTACCCATGTGGAAAAGTATGATTGGACTATTGGCAAAATTTAAATTTGGGTTGATCACCGCATTACCTGCTCTTCTTATCGCTCTTTTTATCTTGGTGAATGTAGCGATATGGTGGATGGGACCTTGGTTGGATCTTCAAGGTAGTAAACCACTAGAGACTTGGTTATCTAGTGGTGTCGCAAGTACAGTTTTCTCTTTGTCTGCGTTCTCAGTTTGGGGTATTTGGCAGTGGAAAAAGCTGCAACAGCTTAACAGTCAACAGCGCCGAGAAGAACAGCTAAACGCTGACCCTATTGCTCTCTTTGAAGAACGTCAAGAAACAGAGTTAAATAGCGTTATGGCTGAAATGAAACACAGCCTCAACACTCGAAATTATCTCTATGCACTTCCTTGGTATCTGGTACTCGGATTAGAAAATGCGGGCAAGACGAGTTTAATAAACCGCTCAGGACAAAGCTTTGCCCTATCTTCCGTCATGCGAGCGTCAGGGCGAAAGAGCGACAACCCATACTCTTTTGATTGGTGGGTTGGCGATGAGTCGGTTCTTATCGACCCCGATGGAGAATTGCTCACTCAAGGTAACCGTAGTGAAGACAATGATGGTGAACTAGAAAGGCGGTTGTGGCTTAATTTTGTAAGTTGGTTAGATAAAACTCGCAGCCGACGACCTCTTAATGGCATTGTGCTTGCGCTTGACGTATCACATTTGGCAACGGCGACGACAACAGAGCGCAAAGCCTATGCAAGCTTAATACGTGCTCGCATTCGTGAACTGATGGAGACGCTATCGACGCGGCTTCCTGTCTACATTACTTTAACCAAGTTAGATTTACTCTACGGATTTGATACGTTCTTCCATTACTACTCAAAGACTGAACGAGATGATGTGCTTGGCTTTACCTTCTCATTAGAATCAGTTGATAATCTCGATCATTGGCTTGAAGAATTTGTTGTTGAATACGGTCAATTTGTGTCACGTGTTCAAGATGCGCTTCCTCATATTGCCTCATTACCGATTAGCCAAGAGGAGCGAGGCGCTGTTTACAGTTTTTCTCGCCAGCTGTCTGGGTTACAAGATGTATTACATAACTTTCTTGATGATGCTCTGTCGAGTGACCAATTCTCGACTTCAGCTTTAGTGAGGGGCGTTTACTTTACCTCAGTCTATCAGCAAGGTGTGCCGACTAACGCATTCAGTGATTCAGCCGCAAGACGTTATGGACTTTCTCATGCAGTTAATAAGGCGCAGAAAGTAAAGAACTCGACAGCCTATTTCACACGCAGCTTGTTCAGCAAGATCATTTATCCAGAAGCGGGATTAGCCTCCGACAACTTTCGGGTTGCGAAACAGAAGCGCCGATTAATTGGACTCTCACTAGCGGTGTGCACGGTAGCTTCGTTTGTGCTGATTGGTAGCTGGCATCGTTATTACTTGGCGAATATAGAACAGTCGGATGCGGTGTTAAGCAAAGTGAGCGAATACCGGGAACAATTCCCATCCAGTTTGACCCTTGTTTCTCAGCAAGACATGTTGGATCCGCTGAATAAGATTCGCCAAGCGACGTTAGAGTTTGGTTTTTTCAGAGATAAGCCTCAGTACATTTCTGACTTAGGGCTTTATCAAGGACATGAGATAGGGCCTAGGGTAGAAGAGACCTATTTGAATTTACTGGAGACCCGTTTTCTGCCTTTACTAATGGCTGATGTCATTGTTGATTTGAAGCACGCTCAAACCGACGAAGAGAAACTCGCGACTCTGAGGGTCTACAAGATGTTGGTCGATCAAAGCGGGCGTTACAAAAATTATGTTCTCGACTATTTTGCCCATTATTGGCAACGCAGCTTTGTAGGCCAAAAGCAGGTTCAAGAAGAGTTACTCGAGCACCTTGACTATGCAATGCGTCATACTGATCTCGAAGGTGCACGTGCTTCCGGTGATGAAAGTGTCCAAGCGGTAATGAAACCGTATGAAAATACGATCGCTCAAGTTCAAAGTGAACTGAGTACTATGCCGAATGACCAAAGGGTCTACCGAAATTTGAAACTCAACGCTGAGTCGGTTTTGGGGCCATCAATCAGCCTTAGAAACTTAGTGGGGCCTATTTTTGATGTTGTATTTGAAGAGCGAGTAAGCAACCAAAGTTTATATATCCCTCAAATGTTAACTAAGTCTGGTTTTGAAGACTATTTTATGCCGCGCTCTGAGTCTGTTTCAGAATTGGCTCTGATAGACAGCTGGGTACTGGGCCAATCTAAAACTGCTCAATTTAGTGAAGCTGATAAGAAAGTCTTGAGGGAAAAAATTCGTGAACTCTACGTGTCTGACTATGTGAACACTTGGCGGGTCGCGCTTAATGACATTGATATGAAGGGGTTTACTGACATCAATGATGCTGTAAACGTGTTGGAGAGTTTAACCAGCAATTTAGAGCCTCTTCATCGTCTGTTGCGCACACTGGAAAGTAATACTCAGGTGGTTGCTGGTCTAGATAGCGGTGATAGTGATGCTCAGCAAGAGCTTGTTAAAAGTGCAAAGTATCGAGTTGCTTCCGATATTCAGGCACCGTTTTCTGAGCTGAATTTAATGCTGAAACCTGTTGGTGACCAGCCAGCTTATGTCGACGAGGTTTTGACATCCATAGATGATCTCAAAAATTATCTAAAGTCGATTCAAGAGTCTCCAAACGTCGGGATGGCCGCGCTTACTGCAACCAAAGAGCGAGTTAAGCTGGTGAGTGCCGATCCTATCTATACACTCACTAGGATTGCATCGGGTTTACCGCAGCCACTGGATGGCATGATCGAAAAAATCGCCGATGAGAGTTGGTATGTGGTGAAACAAGAAGCGATCCGTCATTTGGAAGTGCGTTGGCATGAAGATGTCTACAAACCATTTAGTACTAAACTGGCCACGCGTTATCCGTTTAACAATGAGTCGAACAAAGATGCAGCGTTAGAGGATTTTGAAACGTTCTTTGCGCCAAACGGCACACTAGACAATTTCTACGTCAATCAGTTGAAGGTCTTTATAGAAGAAAATATTTCAGTTGATGAGTATGGTTCACCGCAATCTCTGATTCGTCCAGAGGTACTGAGTCAAATAGAACAAGCTCAGCGTATTCGCCACGCATTCTTCAACCGTAAGGGCGTACTAGATGTCGATTTTTCTGTTGAGCCTATACAGCTTAGCGGGAACAAGAGGCGCAGTGTTTTGAATCTCGACGGCCAATACCTTTCATATAGTCATGGCCCAAGAGAAGGCGTTGAGCTTATATGGCCAAATACATTAAGGGATTCGGCTGTTTCAAAGGTGACTCTGGTACCAAACGGAACCAATTTGTCTCCGAGGAGTATCAATAGACAAGGCCCGTGGGCGCTGTTCAGGTTGCTCGAGAAAGGCAATGTAGTAGCAGCAAGTAAAACGTCTGTGGACTACCAGTTCTCAATTGATGGAGGCAGCATGATCTATCGAGTCAATGCCGAATCGGATGCTAACCCATTTACTGAGCGACTATTCAAATCATTTAAATTGTCTAAGACACTCTATTAATCAGTTGGGATGGAGCGTTTTATTCACGCTCCGTCCTATTTGCGGGATGAAGTACTTATGCCCAACACACTATTACTCGATCAGAAACTTTATACTGTCACAACGGACTCAGAGAAAATTCGTTCGCTTGAGTCCTACGTGGCAGTGAGAGAAGAAATTAACGGAAGATTTACTCCATTCGCTGGTGGAACAGATTGGCAAGTCGTACTAAAAGAGAGTGAGGCGCTAGCACAAGGGGAGGGAATAGACCTTCTTATGAGCAGCTACTTATCTATTGCAAAGTTAAAGTTAGAGGGGATTGCGGGATTTGCGAATGGGCTCGAACTCGTTTTGTCGTGCCTGATGCAGCTCTCTAAACCGGATACGAAAGCAGCTAAAATGCGCAAAGATATTCTGTCTTGGATAAACCAAAAAGCGATTCCAGAAATCAAGAATATGAAGCCAAACCATGAGCTGCTGAAAGACTTGTATCGCAGTGAACGGATGTGCGAGAGGATTCATGAATGGATGAGTCTTCAGCAGCCAAAGCATGAGGTCGATTTTGAAGGTTTGGGTTTTGTATTGTTCGAGCATATTGATCGGATAGAAACTCAATATCACACATTGGTCAAGCGTCAGGAGAAGCAGCAGGTAGAGCCTCAGAGCGCGGGCTCTAGAAATCGCTCAACTATCAATGCATTTCTCGCTAGTCTGTTGACTGCGGCGGCATGCATTGGGGGCTTTTGGCTTTACTTGAACCCTTATGTCCTGAATGAATATCAGTATAAGTCGTGGCAGAGTGTTCCTACGCTTGATGCGACGAGAGCTGAAGCCTTTCTTAATAATACCTCGGCTGAACAACTGCGTTTGTATAGAGATAAGTTAGTCCCTCTCTACCAAGCCGAGATTAGCGAACGGCTGAAAAAGGCAGCAGATGAACCATACCGCCATCTTTTGGATCAGCTCTCAGTACTACAAACTTTGTACAGTGAAGACCAACAAGTTAATGCGCTTACGCATAGTGTAGCCAAGGAACGAGAGGCGGCATTAGACCAAGTTAATCTAATGATAGAACGGTTCGGGCTTGCAAGAACGCAAATGGCGAATATCTCGAAGTTAGTGAAAAGTAAACGTTGGGCGGACGTCGAAGCTCAAGCCAAACGACTTGAAGACTACGCGGTGAGCCTTTCTCCTATCTATGGCCGGGCCGACTTTATCCAAGCTTTGCTGGAGCAGAAGCAATTTCAGCGAGCAGAGGATGAGCTTCTCGAGCTCAGAAATCGACTAAACAACCTAGCATGGCAAACGGTAGAGCTAAATCAACGACTTGAAAAAGAGAAGAAAGAAATGAGTTTGTAGTAACCGCTTAATACTTGCACTTTGGAACAATGATCTATATAAATTCCGCTTTCCTTTTCCATGACCTAATTAAAGTAAGGGTGAGCGACAATGACACACTTTTGGCAGCAAAAGTCTTTAGAAGAGATGACTGAAGAAGAGTGGGAATCTCTTTGTGATGGTTGCGGTAAATGCTGCTTACATAAGCTCATGGATGAAGATACCGACGAAATCTACTACACCAACGTTGCGTGTAGTCTCCTGAATAGCAAAACGTGTTCGTGTAAAGATTACCCGAACCGTTTTAACTACGATGAAGAGTGCACGAAGCTAACCCGTGATGATATTGAGGATTTCACTTGGTTGCCGCACACCTGCGCTTATAGACTTCTTGCAGAAGGTCAACCTCTTCCTGAGTGGCACCCTCTGATCACTGGCTCCAAATCGGCGATGCATGCTGCAGGAGAAAGTGTGCGAAACAAGGTGGTGTATGAAATCGATGTCGTCAATTGGGAAGACCATATTTTGAATCACCCAAATCGCGATTAGCCTTTCAAAAAACAGTCACTTAGGTGGCTGTTTTTTTATCTGTAATATTGATAACTCCATAACAGTCATAGGTTTATTGTGGTGTACACTTGAAATATCCCTGCTTGGGTGATGTGCATGTGATTGAGTCACTCTCATCATGCCATCTACAAGCGTTTCTTTCTTTAGAGGTGATTATGGAATCATTGTCTCTCCGACCTTTATCTTTGTACACTCGTTGGCTGTTATTGCTTCTTAGCCTGACGTTAAGTTTTAGTGTTCTTTCGGCGCAAGAGTCCGCTATACAGAGCCCATCACGTTCAGAAATCGCGATCAATAAGATCAATTCTGACCTCAGGGAGTTGTCTGACACACTCACTATTTCAAGCGGGGATGAAAAAGACGCTCTGCAATTGAAATTGTTCCAAAAAAATGAAGAGCTTCGATCGGCACTCTCAACGGCAGTGTCACAAGGCTCAATGCCTAAAGACGCACTGATTGCACAGGTTGAGCAGCAGCAAGTTTACTCTCAAGGCGCGGCTCTCTACTTAGAAGATAAAATTAAAACGCTCAACATTGAAATTGATAAAGCCAAAGATGAAGAGCGTCTCTCTTTGCTCAATGATTACCAAGAACTCCAGCACTATTTAGACAGTGTCATAAGGTCAAATTGGCAGAATATTGAGTGGCTGAAAAAGCTAGGCGTAGATGAAACGGAAGCCGAAATTAAGTTTCGTGACGTTGTATCGAAACGCTTGAGGTTGATGTCGGCTTCGGTGGAGTATTTCAATCAGCAGATCAGTGTGGTTGGCAAGCAATTGACGGCCAGCCCGGACTCTGAGAAAGCGTCGCTTCAATTATCTCAGTTGGTGATCAAGCAGCGCATGAATATTGCGGTAGACAGCTTAACGTCTTTGATATCGATCGCCGATAATCTTGGGTTGGATACTTCTGAGTATAAACGTTTGATGTTTGAAGTGACTGGAAGTATCACTCAGGACTTGTTTGAAGGTAAGGTCATTCTCTCCATATTATCTCATTGGTCTGCGAACATTTGGGATTGGTTTGGTAGTAATGCCCCTCAGCACCTGTTCCAATTGTTTATCTTTGCACTGTTGATTTTCGTCACTAAGTTGATGGCAAAGCTGGTTCGCAAAGTGGTGAGTAAGACGGTGGTTTCGAAGAACCTCAAGTTGTCTCAGCTTATGCAGGATTTCTTCATCGGTATGTCGGGAAATATTGTCTGGGTCATCGGTATCATGGTCGCCTTGTCACAACTTGGGCTTAACTTAGCGCCTGTGCTGACCGGTTTTGGTATCGCGGGTGTCATTATCGGTTTTGCACTGCAAGATACTTTGTCCAACTTTGCTGCAGGGATGATGCTGCTTATCTATCGTCCATTTGATGTCGGAGATTTTGTCTTCGCTGGTGGAGTTGATGGTAAGGTCAGCCACATGAGCTTAGTGAACACCACCATTAAGACGTTTGATAACCAGATCATTATTATCCCGAATGGTAAGATTTGGGGTGATGTCATTAAAAACGTTACTCATGAACGAGTGCGTCGTGTTGATATGGTCTTTGGTATTGGTTATTCGGATGACCTGCTCAAAGCTGAAGCCATCCTTACTGAGATTGTCATGGCACACCCAGATGTACTCCGCACTCCAGAACCTAATATCCGCGTTCATACACTGAATACATCTTCCGTTGATTTTATTGTTCGCCCTTGGGTAAAAACTGACGACTATTGGGATGTGTATTGGGATGTCACCAAGGAGGTCAAATTGAGATTTGATCGAGAGGGTATTTCGATTCCTTTCCCTCAACAAGATGTCCATTTGCATATGGTTAAAGAATCAGAATAAGCGATAAAAAAAGCTCACCACGAAGGTGAGCTTTGACTTAGGGAAGGAAGATAGCAAATTAGCTGGCCGCTGCTGAATTAGTGACGGCTTGATTGAACTCTCCACGAGCCATCTGAGCTTGCTCTGACGCCTCTTGTTTGCGTTCTTGAGCTTTAGAAACCTCATCCAATGCTTCTTGTAGGTCATTGTATAGTTCTGGTGGCAAATGATGGTCAGCAAACTCTTCATCACCGGAATGCTCTAATGCAAATGCACGAATACGCTTTTTCACTTTAAGTACGTGAGCCATAGCTTGGCGTTCTTGCTCGGCTGCTTCTTGAGCTGTATCACGGCTACGTTCGAATCGAGCGAGTGCCATACCTTCAGAAGACCATGGATCCATTTCTGGAAGATCTTCGATGTTGATCGTCGGTTCGACATAATCCTCTTGGTGACGTAGGTCTAAGCTCGTTGCGCGTACCGCAGAAATCATCAACATCACTGAAATACCAAGTAGAGGTAGGCCACCGACAATTGCGGCGGTTTGCAGTGTGCTAAGGCCGCCCAAGAACATCAAAACAGTCGGGAGGAATGATAGGGTGAACGCCCAAAATAGACGGTTCCAACGCATCGGTTCTTCCGTGACATCATTTTGCACTACAGATGCCAAAATATAGGAGATGGAGTCAAACGTGGTTGCAGTAAAGATGATACACAAAATCGTGAATACAGCGATGACGACAGTGCCCATTGGCAGCGCGCCCAACATAGAGAAAATGGCTTTGGTTGCGCCTTCAGTGTTCAGAATCCCCACAACATCAAGCTCACCTGAAAGTTGAAGCGAAAGGCCATAGTTACCTAGAATCATGAAGAATAGGAAACAGCCCATTGAGCCGAAGAAGATCGAACCCGACACCATTTGTTTGATAGTGCGACCACGTGAAATACGGGCAACAAATAGCCCCATGCTTGGCGCAAATACTAGCCACCAAGCCCAGTAGAAAATCGTCCAATCTTGAGGGAAATGGGTGTTTTCAAACGTACCATAACCACCAAATGGTTCTGCCCATGTTGCCATCACAAAAAAGTTAGACAGCATACGACCGATCGAATCTAAACCGGTTTCAAGCATGAAGATGGTTGGTCCTACGACAAGAACAAATGCGAGCAGCCCCATTGCACCCCAAAAGTTGATGTTACTCAGTACCTTGATGCCTTTTTCCATACCAGCGTATGAAGAGTAAGCAAAGATAGCGGTACAGACGAGAAGAACAGCAATTTGGCTAAGCGTGGTTTGTGGGATGCCAAATAGAGCATTTAAACCTTCCCCTATTAGAGGCGCAGCCAAGCCTAGTGTGGTTGCAGCACCGCCAAGTAGACCGAAGATAAATAGGATATCGACAATTTTACCCGCTGCACCTTTAGTACGCTCTTCGCCAAGTACTGGCATCAGCGCGCTAGACACTTTGAGTACCGGTTGTTTGCGGACATAAAAGAAGTAAGCGATAGGAAGGGCTGGGATTAGGTATATAGCCCAAGCAATTGGACCCCAGTGGAACAAACCATAGGTAGCAGCCCAACGAATAGCTTCTTCACTACCAGGTTCTAGCTGGAAAGGTGGAGATTGATAGTAATAAGCCCATTCTATACAGCCCCAATAAAGAATGCTTGCGCCGATGCCGCCACAAAAGAGCATGGCAGCCCACGAAGAGGTTGCGAATTCTGGTTTCTCGTCAGGGTCGCCTAGTTTGATTTGGCCCATGTCACTAAAAATGACATATATCATGAAGAAAAATGCACTCAACCCTAAGGCTAAGTAAAGAAAACCGAGTTTATCGGTCATAAAGGTTTTTGCCACCGCAATCCATTCTGCTCCCTGCTGGGGGAATAAGATTAACGGCGTTACAATGGATAAGAGCAGAGCGATAGCACCGAAGAAGGTCGGTTTATCGATCAGCGAAAAGGAATTTTTCACGCGTTAAGTTTCCATAATCAATAGTCGCTTGATTATGGAACTAGACGAAAATACCAACAAACGCAGATTATTGTCGATAAGATAGAAGTTTTTATTACTCTATGATTAAGCCATTAAAGTACGGCGAGAAGAATACCGCCGATGGTTGCCGCTGCGGAAAGATATTGCCCCGCTGAGTATGAACCATCATCCTCTTCTTCAATTTTATCTGGGTGATCCATGCCTAACGCACCGTGCGCAAAAGACTCGACTTTGTCGCTAACGGTTTTTCCGTCCTCGACTTTGCTGTCTTTCTCTAGTTGCTGGAGCGCAGCCAAAAGTGCCTTTCCTTCCTCTGAAAGGGTCACCTTATTCTGTTCAACCTTTAGCGGCGCTGGGCCTGCGTCTTGGGTTGCAGCTGTTTGAGGTTTTACCTGCTGGGTAGGGGGCAGCTTCGCTGGCTCCATGCCTACTGGGGTCATAACGATCTCCTTACATCATCCTCAGACAATATATCGACTGCTCGGTGAAAAACTTGTGCAAAATATGCAATATTTGTATAAAAACAACGCAAGCATAAAGTGTGCCTAGTTTATAAACTCCTTCAATAATGTCTATTCGGACATTGAGGGAGGTAGACGTATAGTGCCAAGCAAGTAGGATGCCTATTCACAATCTAGGCTATCGTTACGCTTAGATAGGTGCTTGTAGGCGGCCATTCTGTTTTCCATTTGGACGTACCGAACTGGCGGCGCGAGGACATGAAGTAAATAGTCTTGATTTTGGTTGTCTTGCTCTGTGATGCTGTTTGTTGGTGTGATCACCACAACGTTAAGATTAGGATTACGCTTTAGGATCGAGGCTTTTGTACCCAACCCTTGCTCTGTATGAAACTTTCCTGCGATATGGACAACTTGGTGTGTCGTGTTTTGGTCTAAATAAAGTGTGATGCTTTCTGCCATGGTCTCATCCCAAGACACTTGTGCAGCATATTGTTTTTCGGTTTGTTCCGGTTTCCCATGATGCATTGAGGCCATGAACTTTTCTTTGTACGCGCTATTAGAAGTGTCTATCGACTGTGCAAGGTAGCTACGCTGCTCGTCATTAAGCTTATTAAGGTAACTGAGTCCTTTGCGACCGATGCAACGCACGAAGGGTTTTGGAGCATTAGCGGCGATAACGTTAAGATCGTTAGCTTTTGCCAGTTCAACTAAAGGTCTATAGTCACTTTCATAATTTGGCCAAGCATTACTATCTTTTATCAGAACTTGTTCACCAATCTTCCCCGATAGGTAGTTATCAACAACAGCTTGCTTGTCTCTGGAGAACTGCTCCATCGAAACAGCGACCTCTCGAGATTCTTTAAGCTGTTCGATCAAATTGGTCTGAAAACGGTGGATACCCGCGTGAGTGTGCCATTCACCAACCAAAATAACGTCAGCATCAAGGAGCGTCTTTGGAAGGGAATCTAGAGAGAGTGTTTGCTGGCTTGGTGAGTAGAGTTGGTAGTCATAATACGTACTCACGGCACTTTCTGGGTTTTGAGTAGAGATAGAAGAGCAAGCAACAAGAGCAAAACAGCTTAGGGAAGTGGCGAACAGCCGAAACATAAGAACCTCCATTATTATATGCAGTAATAGTAAAGGAGGCTCTTTAATAACTCAATAAAAATGAGAATTGTTATCAAGTGTTCTTTCTGTACACTCTAACCATAAAATCAACCTCACATTGATATAGTGTAGCGGACTTTAGTTTCTCTCTGAGCTCTTCAGATGCTTTCCAAGCGAAAGGCGTCATTTGCAACAAATCATGTGAATCACCTTCAACAAGATCCATCACATAACTAAGCTTCTCTTCTTTCTCGAGAGCGAAACCCTCTATCGTCTCTGGCTCTTCGCTATGGAGGCGAACATCAGGGTAGATTTCATCGCGTAGCTGGTAGAGGTGGCGACCAGCAGGGGTAACCGTGACGACCACACCATTGCCTTTAACAACGCGCTGCAGCTCCTCGGCCTTACAAGGGGCGTAAATTCTTAGTACGCCATCAAGGCTCGCACTCTCAAATGGTAATCGATGGCTAGAAGCAACACTAAACTGGCAGTTTAGGTAGCGTTTGGCGGCATAGCGGATAGCGACTTTGGAGATATCCAAGCCGTACACATTGGCTGATTCTGAATGAGCGGAAAGAGCATTGGCGACTTCTGTTGTGTAGTAGCCCTCGCCACAACCGATATCGAGTAGCTTGTGGTCGGTCTCTTTTAGTAAGTCAGCACATAGGTTGGCAATATGAGCTTTTAGAGGTTGATAGTATTCTTTCTCTAAGAAACGACGGCGTGCCTGCATCATCTCTTTATTATCACCTGGATCTTTTGAGCGTTTGTGCTGAACTGGCATCAAATTGATGTAGCCCTCTTTGGCTAAATCAAAGGCATGGTTGCTTTCACAACGGTAGCTGCGCTCGGATAGAGAAAGAGGCTGATGACATAAAGGGCAGGTGTAAGACATAAAGTGCTCAATTCAATATTTGTGAGCGCAAAGTCTAGCAGGATCGAGTTCTGGGAAAAAGATTTTATCTTGATGCTGCCCCAGAGCATAAGGGGATCTGGGGCAGAAAGTGGTGTGGTTTTTATTGAGCCGTAATCGTTGTGACTAGCTGGTGGCTTTCACCCGGTTCAAGTGATTTACCTTGCTCAAGTGATGGCGCATGCAATGTTGACTCAACACATAAGAATGTCTTGTAACCATCGTCTTGCATATCACCCATAGATTGTGCACCTTCAGCCCATGGATTCCACAATACTGCAGAGTTGTGGCCTTGGTTTTTAACAACCAACGAACGATTCAGTACTGGGTCAGCAACGGTAATTTGAGTTTCAGGTTGGGTGTAAACACGGTCGATTGTATCGGTCAATTGCAAAGTCTCGCCACCCTGACAAACTTCACCACCTTTCAAGCTATCGATGTACTCAGGGCCCATACCTGTTGTTGTCGTTTGCTCAATATCACCAACGGTTAGATAAGTGTGGAGTGCGCCTGAGAACGTCCACGTTTTGGTATCGGTGTTGGTAACGTCCAGTGTCACTTTGAGTTCATCGCCAATTTCAACCAATAGATGAGCTTGGAACTGATGCGGCCAAACTGCAAGTGTTGTTTCTGAAGGCAGCAGACCCAATTCGATGATCACTCCGTTTTCATTTTCACGGTGCTCTAGTAATGTCCACTCGCTGTTACGAGCAAAGCCATGAGCAGGCGCTGCAATGCGACCAAACCAAGGCCAACAGATCGGAATACCGCCACGAAGTGCTGTTTTACCATCAAACTTAGCTTGCTGGCTCATCCAAATCAGGTCTTCTTGACCGTTAGGTTTGTAGGAAAGAACATGGCCGCCAAATAGAGATATCGCCGCCGTGGCTTTATCATGGATAACACGCACGGCTTTAACCGAATCAATTTCAACGATTGTGATGTTGTCAGATAAAACCGTTAGAGCTGGGAGGGTTGATAAATCCATTACATAATCCTTTTAAGGGAAATTGAATTCAAATACGAAAATAAGGTGCTGTTTTCTGTTATGAATAGGCTGATTTCAGCCGTATTTGGATTCAATCTCATTGTGAGCGTCATACAGATACAAAAAAGGCGACTCGAAAGCCGCCTTTTCAAAATTCATACGCTAATTGCGCATCCTAAGAAATTACTTAGAGATGTGTGCGATTAGGTCTAGAACTTTGTTTGAGTAACCGATTTCGTTGTCGTACCAAGATACAACTTTAACGAACTTGTCGTTAAGTGCGATACCAGCTTTAGCATCGAATACTGAAGTGCAAACTTCACCGATGAAGTCTTGAGAAACAACTTGGTCTTCAGTGTAACCTAGAACGCCAGCCATTTCGCCTTCAGAAGCTTCTTTCATTGCTGCACAGATAGCTTCGTAAGATGCGCCTTCTTTTAGGTTAACTGTTAGGTCAACTACAGAAACGTTAGCAGTTGGTACGCGGAAAGCCATACCAGTTAGTTTGCCGTTTACTTCTGGAAGTACAACGCCTACAGCTTTAGCAGCACCAGTTGAAGATGGGATGATGTTCTGAGAAGCACCACGACCACCGCGCCAGTCTTTAGCAGATGGGCCGTCTACAGTTTTTTGAGTTGCTGTAGTAGCGTGAACTGTAGTCATAAGACCAGATTCGATACCGAACTTGTCGTTAAGAACTTTAGCGATAGGCGCTAGACAGTTAGTAGTACAAGAAGCGTTAGAAACGATGTCTTGACCAGCGTAAGTGTCGAAGTTAACGCCGCTAACGAACATTGGAGTTGCGTCTTTAGAAGGACCAGTTAGAACAACTTTCTTAGCACCAGCAGTGATGTGCTTACGTGCAGTCTCGTCTGTTAGGAAAAGACCAGTTGCTTCAGCTACAACGTCAACGTCGATAGCATCCCATTTTAGATCTTCTGGGTTACGTTCAGCAGTAACACGTACAGTCTTACCGTTAACGATTAGGTTACCACCTTCAACTTCAACAGTACCGTTGAAACGACCGTGAGTTGAATCGTACTTAAGCATATATGCCATGTACTCTACGTCGATTAGGTCGTTAATACCTACTACTTCGATGTCGTTACGCTCTTGCGCTGCACGGAAAACGAAACGGCCGATACGGCCAAAACCGTTAATACCTACTTTGATAGTCATTATAGTTGCTCCACAACTTAATTTCTGATTAAAGATAACTGGTAGTAAAATTACAGAATCCAGTCAAAATCTGCAACTGATAATCGGACTTAACTTGTTTAAAGTCAAAAAAAAGCGTCGCTTTTTTTCACAATTAGTCGCAAATGGTTATCTTTTGAACGGATTACTGGTTTTTTCCCTAACCAGTTGACGTAAAATAGTAAAGATGATGCCAGCGATGCTGAAAGTTTAACCATCCTGTTATGGTGTCAAAGTATGTGCTACAAAGGCTGCGCTTCGCAAGTTTTTCGCGAAAAAAGTCATAATAAAAAATGAGAATATGGAGAATTGTTGCTGTGAAACAAAAGGTAGAAAAGGTAGTGATGCCTGATGAACACTGGCGTGAGGTGCTTTCCGGTGAGGAGTATCATGTATGCCGAGAGCAGGGTACAGAAGCCCCTTTTTCAGGTAAGCTGCTGCATAACAAGAAGACGGGAATTTACTCATGTACCTGTTGCCAAGCACCATTGTTTGTCTCTGATAGTAAGTATGACTCAGGCTGTGGCTGGCCTAGCTTCGATGCCCCTATCAATGATGAGGCTATTCGTTATTTAGAAGACGTAAGTCACGGAATGGTCAGAACTGAGATCAGATGTGCAGCTTGTGATAGCCATTTAGGTCACGTTTTTCCTGATGGGCCAAAAACAACAGGCGAACGTTTTTGTGTAAACTCCGTGTCGTTAATTTTCAACAATTCATAAAAAAGCGGTGAATTATTCACCGCCATTTGTTTTATCCTTTCAGTAGACAGTCAGCTACTTGAATTTAGGTACTAGCCCTTTGTTGAAGGTGCCGCTGCTAATGGCATCTTCGACATCCTCTGCAATATCGTCTAACTGACTGTAGGTACTGTTATCAAACCCATAGAGTAATTGCAGCTCACTTTCAGAAGCTATAGGCACTTCATAGTGCTTTGCAACCATGGTCCAAATATAGGCTTCTTTCTTATTGCCCAAACGATAAGTCGTACTTGCTAAAGATTTGAAAACCTCGGTATTGACGTTGCCTCGTTTGGTCAGCTCAAGCGTCTTGATCAATAAGTCATGAGTTTTCTGTTGGTCACGACTAGTGTAGAAGGTCGCGAGCGCATATTGCATTTCTGCATTTTCTAGCGCTGGGCTGCCTTCAAGCTGAAGAAAATTACGACGCGCACTGTCACTGCCCGTTTGGCTCCACAGGAAGTAATAAGATTCAGGTGATTGGGACTTTTCCAACACAGCGACAATCGATTCTAGATCTTCTGCGGAGTTAATAAGAGCATTAAAGCGTCTCTCTTTTAGACCTGATTGATCAATTGGCTGAATTTGAGATGCCAACTCAAGACACTTCTTATAGCCAGCGAGTAGTTCATACTCTTTAATTCGATTTTCATCACTTGGATTTTTTAACACTTCAAAGCGATGCCAGATAAGATCAGTGCGTGGAATTCGGCACTGGCCATCACCCATATTGAGGCGTTCACATTGTAGGCTTGGATTACTACTACAAAGTTGTTCTGTGTTCTTGTTGCTTTCGAAGCAACCTACTAGGGAGAAGCCTGCACTTAGAAGTACTAGCAGTTTTAGTTGATTCATACTGTCGTTGCTTGTGATCCGTTACACTTAATTATTGTTGCTGCCTTGACTAGAGCAGCTAGCCCGTTAATGTGCGCTTATCTTGTTATAACTGATTAGGATATACCATGGACGCAAACCAGTTAATAGATGCCATCACTCCAGAGGCTTATGAGCGTCTAGTTTTCGCTGTAGAAACAGGGAAATGGCCTGAGGGTACCCCACTTTCACAAGCGCAGCGAGACTCTTGTATGCAAGCTGTGATGTTGTATCAGTCTAAGCATAATTCACAAGCGCAACATATGACAGTCGCGCAGGGTGGAGAAATTAGCTTTAAGTCGAAAGCTGAGCTGAAAAAGCAGTTTCAAGATGGGCAAGAGGACATTGTCCGCATCAACCCAAACGTTGAAGGGTAAGAAAAAGGCAGGGAGTCCCTGCCTTTTTGTATTTTGATGTAGGTTTAGCCACAGCATTTTTTAAATTTTTTGCCACTGCCGCAAATACATGGGTCATTGCGACCGACTTTGAGGCTCTGCACAGTCTGTTCTAATCGAGGATCAACGGTTGTTTCCTCAGGGAAAGTACCATCAATGTAAAACCAGAGTGCATTTTCACGAACAAAACGAGAACGCTCTTCCAAGCAATACTGTTTTTCCTCTTCATTAAAGAACGCTTTAAAGGTTACAAAGCCTTCTTCGGAGTTTAAACCAGGCTCCGATTCAATAACTTCCAGTCCGCACCACTCACTTTTGATGGAATCTGCAATAGCATCGCGTTGTTCTTCTGCGTGGCAGCTTGGGTGGTAGGTATTGACCACATAATCGACAAGCCCTTTTACATGCGCAGAGTAACGTGAGCGCATTAGCTTCTCAGGTGTATCGGCGAGAGAGTGGTTGTTGTGAATAGGTTCACAACATTGGTTGTACTCGAGAGTATTCCCGCAAGGACACGAATTCATAATGACTCCAATTAATTCGTTTTCACAGAAAGAAGTTCTGCCGCCCATTTCACAGAGGCATCGTAGCATTCACTTAGTGTCTGCTGATCTAGCCCGAGAGTGTCGCAGTGGCGTTGCACCTCTTCCCATTCTGCTTTTTCGTAAGCTTTGGTTAGGTCAAGAATGGTGCCGAGTATGCCTTCATTTTTAGTGATTGCGAATTTTATTGTTTCATCAACGGAAATTTCTTCGACGATTTGTTCTAGTGGGCGATCAAGTAAGCTATCTAGCAAAGAGAACATCCCCGTTAGAAAGGCCTGACCTGGTTCAAAGCGGTGTTTGAGTCTAGACGCGACCAATTCGCAATAGCGTGCTCTTTGAATCGACAACCCATAAAGATAATCTGGTTTACTGTCTTGTGTAGAAGCGAGAGCCACTAACGATATGAACTTACGCAGCTTGTCCTCACCAAGGTAAACCAATGCTTGTTTAAATGACTGAATACGAGTTTTGACGATCGATGACGAATTCACGAACGTTAAAAGCTTGTAGGAGAGCGTCACATCTTTGCTGATGAGTGATTCAATCATCGGGTAATCAATATTCGGTTTGGCAATTTCAGTCAGCAGTTGCACCACCGTCATAAATGAGGGTTCTAGTGATTTACGACTGATCATCTCCGGCTTGCTAAAAAAGTAACCTTGGAAATATTGGAATCCAGCCGCTTTTGCTTGCTCGAACTCCTCGTAGGTTTCGACCTTCTCGGCAAGAAAAGTGATATCAAATTCAGACAAACGCATCATGAAAATCTGCGCTTTAGCAATAGGCACGGTCTGAATGTCGAATTTGATCATAGAAACGTAAGGTAGAAAGACCTTCCATTCACGGCTCGGTACAAAATCATCAAGTGCAATCTTGTAGCCGAGGGATGACATCTCTTTTACGGCTTCTAATAACTCTTGTGTAGGCTCGCAGTTTTCAAGAATCTCTACGACTAGGTTGTCAGCAGGAAAAAGAGTTGGAACACGGTTCACCAAGCTTTGATAAGGGAAGTTAACAAAGCCAAGTTTATCACCGAGTGTTTCATAATGCGTCGAGAGGAAATGGTCAGACAGAAGACGGCTGGTCGCTTGTTCTGGATCGATCTCTGGGAACGTATTTTTCGGCCCGTCCCTAAATAGCAGTTCATAACCAACGGTATGTTTGTCAGTGTCGAGTATGGGCTGTCTAGCTATATAAGAGTATTTCAAGGTATATACCGCGCTCCGTGTAACATATTCACAAGTGTTAGCTACCCAAAATGGGTGACATAAAGCAGTGCTATAAGCCGAAAATTATTTGCCAAAAGGGCGTTGTTGTAACTCTGATTTGTCGTTATCGTACACCAGTACTGAACCTTGTGTATACCAGTCTCCTAGCACAATTCTAGTATATTTAGTGTTGTTTTTATTAAATGTATGTACGTTTGGCCGATGAGTGTGACCGTGGATCATTAAGTCAACGTTGTGTAGTGTCATAACACGCTCAACTTCATGTTGTGTCACATCCATGATATCAAGTGATTTGGTCTGTTTATCGGTACGGATGTCAGATTGTACTTTCGCTACGATTTTTTGCTTAATGAACATCGGGATGCGATTGAAGACCCATTGAAGCCATGGTTGATGGACTTTCGCTCGAAACTCCAAATACTTTACGTCTTCGGTACAAAGCGTATCGCCGTGAAGTACGACGGCTTTCTTACCGTAAAGGTCGATAACGGTCTCATCGCCCAATAATGTCACACCGGTTTGTTTAGCAAAACGCTTGCCCACCAAAAAGTCACGGTTACCTTGTGTGAAAAAACACGGTACGCCTTTTTGCGTCAGAGACTTAAATTCGTCGCGAATAACCTGAGCAAAGTCAGAGCGGTCATCGTCGCCTACCCAAAACTCAAACAAGTCACCGAGTACATAAAGGGCATCGGCATGTATGGCCTCTTCACGCATAAAGCGAACGAAGCATTGAGTAATATCGGGTGTGGTCGGGGATAAGTGAAGATCGGAGATAAATAGTGTGGTCATAGTCATTTAAGAAGAGAGCGCAACAATGTGCGCTCTCTAAATCTAAGATTATTCTTCGATTGTTGTGCCAGTGATTAGCACGTCTTCTAGTGGTACGTCTTGGTGCATACCGTAAGAACCAGTGCTCACACCTTTAATCTTGTTCACAATTTCCATGCCTTCAACAACTTCAGCGAATACACAGTAACCCCAACCATCTAGGCTTTCGCTGCGGAAATCTAGGAATGTGTTGTTGTTTACGTTGATGAAGAATTGAGAGCTAGCTGAATGCGGTTCCATTGTACGAGCCATCGCTAGTGTGCCAACTTTGTTGCTTAGGCCGTTGTTCGCTTCGTTTTTAATTGGTGCACGAGTTGGCTTTTCACGAAGACCAGACTCCATACCACCACCTTGAATCATGAAACCATCGATAACACGGTGGAATAGTGTGTTGTCGTAGAAACCATCACGGCAGTACTGTAGGAAGTTTGCGCAAGTTTCTGGTGCTTTCTCTTCATTTAGTTGAATTTTGATGTCACCAAAATTTGTGTGAAGGGTGATCATGATTATGTCCTTTACATAGGTTTTTGACTTGAAGCCGCGATTCTAACGTAACTTTTCAGACATTAATACGTGAAAAGTAAGGGGTGAGACCTGAGTATAGGTGTTAATGATGTCTTTTTGCTCATTTGAGGGATGACGAAACGAAGCGTGAGTTGGTATACTGAACCACTATTTTGTTTCACCAATTATTAGATAGAGATCATGTTAAAGATATATAACACACTCACAAGACAGAAAGAGGAATTCAAACCAATCACTGCTGGCAAAGTTGGCATGTATGTCTGTGGGGTAACCATCTACGATCTCTGTCACATTGGACATGGCCGTACGTTTGTTTCCTTTGATGTAGTTTCACGCTACCTACGTTACCTAGGCTACGACCTAACGTTTGTTCGCAACATTACCGATATTGATGACAAGATCATCAAACGCGCGAATGAAAATGGTGAGTCATGCGATTCGTTGACTGAGCGACTGATTGGCGAAATGCATTCTGATTTTGATGCACTAAACATGAAGCGCCCTGACGTTGAGCCTCGTGCGACTGAATATATTAAAGAGATCATCGAACTAGTAGAGACTTTGATCGAACGTGGTTTTGCTTATGTTGCTGATAACGGTGATGTGATGTTCGAAATCGCTAAGTACGATGAGTACGGTAAGCTGTCAGGTCAAGACCTAGAGCAACTGCAAGCTGGTGCTCGCGTAGAGATCGAAAGTGCAAAACGTAGCTCTCTTGATTTTGTTCTTTGGAAAATGTCTAAGCCAGGTGAACCTACATGGGAGTCTCCATGGGGGCCAGGTCGTCCAGGTTGGCACATCGAATGTTCAGCAATGAACTCTTCGATTCTTGGTAACCATTTTGATATTCACGGCGGCGGTTCGGATCTGCAGTTCCCACACCATGAAAATGAAATCGCGCAATCATGCTGTGCACACGGTACAGACTATGTAAACACATGGATGCACAGCGGCATGGTAATGGTAGACCGCGAGAAGATGTCTAAGTCACTAGGTAACTTTTTCACTATCCGTGATGTTCTTGGTCACTACGACGCTGAGACAGTGCGCTACTTCTTAATGTCTGGTCACTACCGTAGCCAATTGAACTACAGCGAAGATAACTTGAATCAAGCTCGTGCTTCTCTAGAGCGTCTATACACCTCTCTGCGTGGCCTTGATTCTTCAGTTCCAGCAGCGGGTGGCGAAGAGTACGTTCAGCGTTTCACTAGCGCGATGAACGATGATTTCAATACGCCAGAAGCTTACTCTGTGCTATTTGATATGGCTCGAGAAGTTAACCGAATCAAGACTGAAGATATCGCTTCAGCAAGTGCGCTTGGTGCGCTGATGCGTGAACTGGCAGATGTGATTGGTATTCTTCACCAAGACCCAGAAGCGTTCCTAAAAGGCGATGCTGGTAACGATGATGAAGTGGCTGAAATCGAAGCACTAATCAAACTTCGCAACGACTCTCGTGCATCGAAAGACTGGGCAAATGCTGACATGGCGCGTGATAAGTTGACTGAGATGGGTATCGTCCTTGAAGACGGTCCAGAAGGCACAACATGGCGTCGTAAGTAATCAGGTTCAATTTTCATTTTAAAGGGCTGTTTATTCAGCCCTTTTCTTTAATTCTTATAAATCTTCATACAGGAAAAATCAGTGGCTCAGATGTATTTCTATTACTCGGCGATGAATGCGGGTAAATCAACCACTCTTCTTCAATCTTCTTTTAATTACCAAGAGCGCGGTATGACGCCGGTGATCTTCACCGCAGCCCTTGATGACCGCTATGGTGTGGGCAAAGTTAGCTCTCGAATTGGTCTACAGTCGGAAGCTCAACTATTCAATGCTGAGACGGATCTCTACAAAGAGATCGCAGCGTTAAATGAAGCTGAAAAACGTCATTGTATTTTGATTGATGAATGCCAGTTCCTATCTAAAGAGCAGGTTTACCAATTAACGGAAGTGGTAGATAAGCTACACATTCCTGTCCTTTGTTACGGTTTAAGAACCGACTTCTTGGGCGAGCTGTTTGAAGGGAGTAAATATCTACTTTCTTGGGCAGATAAGTTGGTCGAGCTAAAAACGATCTGTCACTGTGGCCGTAAAGCGAACATGGTTATCCGCACGGATGAACATGGTGTGGCGATCAAAGAGGGTGATCAGGTCGCGATTGGTGGCAACGATCGTTATGTGTCTGTGTGCCGTCAGCACTACAAGGAAGCTTTAGATAAGTAGCTGTAATATACATTGTGTATACGCGAACTAAGTAGATATTCTTCCAAAAGCCGCTAAATGACGAGCGTAGGATGTAGGTGAGTTCAATGCAGTTACGCATGCATGTTGCAGAATACCTACTCAGCACGCTCTTTAAGTTCACGCTTTTATACTAAGCGGTACGGAACAGCATTAACTGGTGTTACGAAACACGCATGCGCATGTATTCGAGAAGTCTCAACAAGCACTGTAGGTAGTTGCGCGGCTTGTGTAGTCACACTGGTTTATGTGATGTGAATAATGAAAACAAAAAAGCGAAGCATTGAGCTTCGCTTTTTTGTTGTATTCGACTAATTCGGATTGCTCAAAGGCAGTCTGAGATTAACGAGCACGGAAGACGATACGGCCTTTAGATAGATCGTATGGAGTCATCTCTACAGTTACTTTGTCACCAGTAAGAATACGGATGTAGTTCTTACGCATTTTACCAGAGATGTGAGCTGTAACTACGTGACCGTTTTCTAGCTCAACACGGAACATTGTGTTTGGAAGAGTATCAAGGACAGTGCCTTGCATCTCAATTACGTCTTCTTTAGCCATTTAATCCTCTTTTAAAAATGGACGATTTCAACCGGCGCATAATGCCGATAAAAATGAATTATGTAAAGTTGTGGCGTATTCTACCCTTGCCAACGCTGATTTACTAGCCTTTGATGACGTTGAAATCGGACTTTATAGTTCATCGCAGGGCATTCATCGATCTGATATCCCAAATAGAGCCACTGCTTGCCTTGCTGCTGGCAATACTCCGCTTGGTAGAGCACCCCAAGGGTACCTAAAGACAGCGGGTAATCCGGGTCAAAAAAGGTATAGAAAGCACTGGCACTGTTTGACAACACATCGGTAACCGCAATCGCGATCAACTTACCTTCGTCATAGACGTGCAAAAACTGCGTATTAAGCCAGCTACATTGAGAAAACTGAGCAAACTCATTTCGTTTTGGAGGATACATAGTGCCTGATTTGTGGCGAGCTTCTATATAGCGAGAATAAAGATCAAACCAACCTTCATCCATCGACTCTTTAAGTTCCCACTGAAAATGACGAGCCTTACTCAACAGTCTCTTTTGGTTGCGAGATGGCAAGAATTCGGGGATCGACAAACGAAGCGCTTGGCACGACTGACACTGATCGCAATGGGGTTTATAAATCGTATCTCCACTGCGACGGAAACCATTAGCGAGCAACACTTCATAGCTCGAACCACAGTGCATAGTAGGATCGAGTGCTACAGCAACACGCTCTTGTCTGTCTGCTAAATAACTGCACGGATGACAGTCCGTTAAGCCAATTCGAATCTGTTGTAGATCAGAGCTCATTCATCTCCTCGCCCGGTGGTAATAGCCATTGTGTTGTAAAGCAGCCGTTATCAACTGCCAGTTTATTAAAGGATAGCAGTCTTTGAATAAAGTCTTCACGTTCTAGCTCTGTTGCCCCTAAAGACGCCAAATGAGGATTCATTACCTGGCAATCAATGAGTTGGCCGTTATGTTTCTGAAAATGCGCGCAAAAATACCACAACGCAATTTTTGATGCGTTGGTTTTTAGACTAAACATCGACTCACCGCAAAAGAGTTGGCCAACGGAGATACCATATAGCCCCCCAATGAGTTCATTCTCATGCCATACTTCGACTGAGTGGCAGTGCCCTTGTTTTGCCAAATCTTTATACGATGCTCGCATTTCCTCATTCAACCATGTTTCCTCTGCACTCCGTGTGGATGCGCAGTAATCAATGACTCTTTCTGTCGCTTGGTTGATACTGATTCGGTATTGGTGCTTTCTTTGAAATTTCTTGAGACTTTTTGACGGTTGGAATGTCTTAGGATTAAAGGTTGCACGTGGTGAAGGGCTCCACCATAAAATGGGTTCACCGGGGCCATACCATGGAAAAATACCATTTTGATAAGCAAACAATAGTCGCTCTGGGCTGAGATCGCCCCCTAAAGCTAACAAGCCATTCGGATCAGCTAAAGCATCGAATGGAGAGGGAAACCAAAGTTCATCAGGGTCAAGTTCAGTAAGATAGAGTGGCATTGCAAATAAAGGAACAGAAAATGAAGAAGTTACTGTGGATCATATTGGTTTTTCCACTTATTGCCAATGCAGCGTACCAAAGAAACACCGCAAGACCGGTCAATGAAGTGGTTTTTGGTACGGTTGATACAGTGAGATACATTACTCAACAAGATATTGTGAGATCGCAAGGTTCAGGTTGGGAGACTCTGCTTGGCGCAGTCGTTGGCGGTGTCGTCGGTAACCAGTTTGGTGGTGGAACGGGTAAAGAAGTGGCAACCGCGGTGGGGGCTGTTGCGGGAGCGGGAATCGCAAGAAACCACGCTAATCAAGAGTATCGAGTAGAGTATCGCCTAGTTGAAATCCTGATAAAAACGGAGAAAGGTAAACTTGTCGACGTCATTCAAGATATCGACAACAACATGCTTTTTGAGCAGGGAGATAAGGTTCGTATTCTTTATTTTGATGATGCTGTGCGTGTCGATAAAGAGTATTAATAACTGAGCAGAGCTGACCACATAATTATTCAGTTTTAATCGTGGATTAGCTCTGGTTTTAGCTAGGTTTTTTAGATAGGCTGCAAGTACGAAGAATTTCATCGTCTCGTTTAGGAAGACGAGGTGAGCAAGGAATAACAAGTTTAATGGAAAGCCTTACGTTACAACCTATCGATAAAGTCAATGGTGAGGTCAACTTACCAGGTTCTAAAAGTGTTTCAAACCGCGCACTACTGCTAGCAGCACTCGCTAGTGGCAAAACTCGCTTAACAAATCTGCTCGACAGTGATGACATTCGTCATATGCTCAATGCACTGACAAAGCTAGGTGTTGTCTATACATTGTCTGAAGACAAAACGGTTTGTGAAGTGGAAGGGTTAGGGCAGTCGTTTGATGCACCGGAAGCGTTGGAGCTCTTTTTAGGTAATGCTGGTACGGCGATGCGCCCACTTGCTGCGGCACTTTGTCTTGGTAAAGGCGAATACGTTCTTACTGGTGAACCGCGCATGAAAGAGCGCCCAATCGGCCACTTAGTCGATGCCCTGCGCCAAGCTGGTGCAAAAGTCGAATACCTAGAAAACGATAACTATCCACCACTAAAAATCTTCGGTACAGGTCTTAAAGGCGGCACAGTAGAAATTGATGGTTCAATTTCCAGCCAGTTTTTAACCGCATTTCTTATGTCAGCGCCACTTGCTCAAGACGATGTCACCATCAAAATCGTTGGTGAGTTAGTTTCTAAGCCTTATATCGATATCACTTTGCACATCATGCAGCAGTTTGGTGTTGTAGTTGAAAACAACGACTACCAAGAGTTTGTGATTCGTAAAGGTCAGTCATACGTTGCCCCTGGTGACTTCTTAGTAGAAGGGGATGCTTCTTCGGCTTCTTACTTCTTAGCTGCAGCTGCTATCAAAGGCGGCGAAATCAAAGTGACCGGTATTGGCAAAAAGAGCATCCAAGGTGATATCCAATTCGCTGACGCACTTGAGAAAATGGGCGCAGAGATTGAGTGGGGTGATGATTATGTCATTTCACGTGTGGGTGAGCTTAAAGCAGTTGATATGGACTTTAACCACATCCCAGATGCGGCGATGACTATTGCAACGACGGCACTCTTTGCGAAAGGTACAACAGCAATTCGTAACGTGTACAACTGGCGCGTGAAAGAGACCGATCGTCTTGCTGCAATGGCTACAGAGTTACGTAAAGTCGGCGCAGAAGTTGAAGAAGGCGAAGACTACATTGTCGTGACTCCGCCTGCGCAATTAACGCACGCTGCGATTGATACCTATGACGACCATCGTATGGCGATGTGCTTCTCATTGGTTGCACTGAGTGATACGCCGGTAACGATCAACGACCCTAAATGTACGTCTAAGACATTCCCAGACTACTTTGATAAGTTGCAAGGTTTGAGCTCTTAACGGCATGAAAAACGAAAAGGGTTGGCATAACATGCCAACCCTTTCTCTTTGTGTCTCTGTTATTTTTCTAACGTAAACTCTTTCGATAAGTGATGCGCTAAATACTTGAACATATTGAAAACAGCCGTGGTCCTTGGTGTCGGTAAACCATTGTCGTCAAGAAAATAGTTACCTTTAAACACTAAGACTCCTTCTTTTTCTTCAACGCTCTCTGCGCGCATTCCTTCTATATAGTCATCGTGTTCTTGAATCACGTGATTAGCAATCATTAATAGCTCTGACGGAGAAATGACTTTTTTATCGCTCATGGATGTAACCTTTACTGTCTTGGCTCGTAAATAGAAGAGTTGCTGAAAATTGTAGGGATTTCAATGAGAAATTCCAATGCGGTAGATCAACCTTGTACCGTGCAGATATCGCCTATCGCAGCGGGTTTTGTGACTAGTGGCAAAAAAAGCTTATTTCTACTGGCGCTGGGAATCTTAAGACGTTTAGTATGTGCGCTTTTCGAACCTATCGAAGTTACGATATAGGTCGTCGCACTTTATTTAACGCTTCTTTTACATCGTCGATTTGTCGAGCAATCAAAAGAGAAAAGTAAAAAAGATATTGATCTTCTTGCAATCTCGCTCAATAGTAAAAAAGAAGCAAAGTATTAAGTATGTTGTGCGCTATTGTCGCATTCGATAAAGGACACTTGAGTCAATTATGGGTAAGTCACTGGTTATTGTGGAGTCGCCAGCAAAAGCGAAGACCATTAATAAGTATTTAGGTAAGGACTTCATTGTAAAGTCCAGTGTGGGTCACGTACGTGATCTGCCGACTGCTGGCCAGAGTACAGGCCAGAAAGCTGCTGCTGTATCAACCAAGGGCTTGAGTGCTGAAGAAAAAGCGCGAATCAAGAAAGAAAAAGATCGTAAAGCTCTTATTAAGAAGATGGGCATCGACCCATACAATGGTTGGGAAGCGAATTATCAAGTTCTGCCAGGCAAAGAAAAAGTTGTGGCGGAACTACAAAAATTAGCGAAAGACGCTGACAACGTTTATCTCGCAACCGATTTGGACCGCGAAGGAGAAGCTATCGCATGGCACCTTCGTGAGATCATCGGTGGCGATGAAGAGCGATACAAGCGCGTCGTGTTCAACGAAATCACGAAAAACGCGATTCAGCAAGCATTCGAAAAGCCAGGCGAGCTAAGCATGCCTGGTGTTAACGCACAGCAAGCACGCCGTTTCTTGGACCGTGTTGTTGGCTTTATGGTTTCACCTCTGCTTTGGAAAAAAGTGGCGCGTGGTTTGTCTGCTGGCCGTGTTCAATCGGTCGCGGTAAAACTGCTTGTTGAACGTGAGCGCGAAATTAAAGCGTTTATTCCAGAAGAGTTCTGGGATGTTCACGCCAATACACAAACGTCTGACAAAACAGACTTTCGTCTTCAGGTAGCAAAGAAAGCTGGCGAGGCGTTTAAGCCTAGTAACGAAGCTGAAACGAAGTCTGCGCTGGCAGTGCTCGAGAAAGCACAGTACGAAGTGTGTAAGCGCGAAGACCGTCCAACGTCGAGCAAGCCATCAGCACCGTTCATAACATCAACATTGCAGCAGGCAGCGAGTACTCGTTTAGGCTATGGTGTTAAAAAGACAATGATGCTAGCTCAACGTCTGTATGAAGCGGGTTACATCACCTATATGCGTACTGACTCGACCAACTTGAGTGCAGAAGCTGTAGAAAACGTGCGTGACATGATCGCATCAGATTTCGGTGACGCGTATCTTCCAGCGAAAGCGAATGTTTACGGCAGCAAAGAGGGAGCTCAAGAGGCTCACGAAGCGATTCGTCCTTCTGATGTGACAGTAAAAGCTGATGACCTGAAAGGTATGGAAGCGGATGCTCACAAGCTGTATTCACTTATTTGGAATCAGTTTGTTGCGTGTCAGATGACGCCAGCGAAATACGATTCGACTACCGTAAGTGTTAAAGCAGACGAATTCACGCTAAAAGCGAAAGGCCGTATTCTGAAGTTTGACGGTTGGACTCGTGTTCAGCGCCCGTTAGGTAAAAACGAAGACCAAATCCTGCCATCGGTACAAGTTGGCGATATTATCGATTTGGTTAACCTAGAGCCTAAACAACACTTTACTAAGCCGCCAGCACGCTTTACTGAAGCTGCATTGGTTAAAGAGCTTGAGAAGCGTGGGATCGGTCGTCCTTCAACGTATGCATCGATCATTTCTACTATTCAAGACCGTGGTTATGTGAAAGTTGAACAGCGTCGTTTCTATGCTGAGAAGATGGGCGAGATCGTGACAGACCGTCTTGATGGCAGTTTCGATGATTTGATGAACTACGAGTTCACTTCTCGTATGGAAGAGAAGCTAGACCAAATCGCTGAAGGTGAGATGGATTGGAAAGACGTTCTTGATAACTTCTTCGATGACTTTACTGGCGATCTTGCAAAAGCTGAACTTGAAGAAGACGACGGTGGCATGAAGCCAAACCACATCGTCTACACAGACATTGAGTGTCCAACATGTTCGCGCGAGATGGGTATTCGTACCGCATCAACAGGTGTATTCCTTGGCTGTTCGGGCTATGCGTTACCACCAAAAGAGCGTTGTAAAACAACCATCAACTTGGGTGACGAAGAAGGCATTATCAATGTTTTAGAAGAAGACGTTGAAACTGCCGCACTGCGAGCTAAGAAACGTTGTCCTATCTGTGAAACTGCGATGGATGCTTATCTTATTGATGATAAGCGTAAGCTCCATGTATGTGGTAACAACCCTAACTGTGAAGGTTACGTGGTTGAACACGGTGAGTACAAAGTGAAAGGCTATGACGGCCCAGTTGTCGAATGTGATAAGTGTGGCAGTGATATGGTGCTGAAAAATGGCCGCTTTGGTAAATACATGGATTGTACTAGCGAGACATGTAAGAACACTCGTAAGATTTTAAAGAACGGTGAAGTTGCACCGCCTAAAGAAGATCCTGTACACCTGCCAGAACTTCCATGTGAGAACTCAGATGCGTACTTTGTTCTTCGTGATGGTGCATCTGGTCTGTTCTTAGCAGCAAGCACGTTCCCGAAATCTCGCGAAACACGTGCACCATTAGTGTCTGAACTGATTCGCTTTAAAGAGCGTATCTCTCCGAAGTTCATGTACCTAACGGAAGCGCCAGAGCAAGATCCAGATGGTTTGCCAATGGTTGTTCGCTTTAGTCGCAAGTCGAAGGAGAACTACGTTCGTTCAGAAGTCGATGGTAAGCCTTCAGGTTACACAGCGCTTTACGTGGACGGAAAGTGGGAAATCACTGACAAGCGCAAGAAGCCAGCGAAAGCGAAGAAATAACTTTCGAACTAATACGAAAAAAGCAGCCTCAAATGGCTGCTTTTTTTATGCACCGAATGATCATCTGTTTTCATGGATGTGCGATCAAACGCTATGTCTAGATAATCGGTAATCGATTTATTGAAAGATAATTAATATCACTTTTGACAATGTAGTAAGTAGAATCTATTGATCTAGGTGACCTATTGGATGGACACCATGACACTGAGACTTAAGCTACTGCTGCTCGTCCTGTCGAGTAGCGCGATTTTCGTTTTTGCAGCGTATTCGATTTCTAAGCACGTTACCGATAAGGTTGTGACGGAGTTGCTTTGGAAATACGCTCAGGTGTCTGCTCATCACGATGCTGAAACCATCTTGATGCCTATCATCAAAGAAGTGGAACGAGTCAAGTTACTCGCCTCGCACCCAAATATCACTTCATGGGGATTCAACAGTAACGATGAAGTTTATCGATCAGTCGCGGAAGATACATTGGATCGCTTTCGCTGGGGATTTACCTCAAAGAATTTTTTTATCGCGCTTGATCAAAACCTCTCTTATCACTTTAACGATGTGCAAAGTATTAGGCAGACATCGTTTTTACGCCATCATCTTGAACCAGAGTCAGCGTATGATAAGTGGTACTTTGAGCAACGTGATAGTCGCCTTGACCTGACGGTAAACATTGCCCGTGATGCACATCTTGATATGACTCGCGTGTGGATTAACCAAAGTATCATTAAGAATGGTGAGTTTCTCGGCATTGTCGGAACAGGTATTGAAGTATCACTCCTGTTTAATCAGCTAAGCAATCATCACTCAAGTGCACTGAGGACGATGTTTGTTGATGATAGTCGCCGTGTGCAAATTACTTTTGAAGCAGGGGATTTCCATTATCCGTTAAGAGATTCCGCAAAAATGAAACCTCTATTGCACGAGGTGGTCAGTAATTCTAAGGACTATCTAGCACTCGAAGATTTGATGCAGAGGCAAAAAAATGGCGAGGAAGCCGAGGTGCTAATGATCCAGCAAGGGGAGGGGAATGCTGTGGTCGCGATACATTATGTTGAAGAGTTAGGATGGTATGAGTTAACGTTTGTTAGCATCGATGCGATGGTACCCAATTGGGTGTCGACCTATTTGTACTTTCCTTTGGCGGTCATTACCCTTTTATTCGCCTTGATCAGTTATCTTTATCTTGTAAAACGTTGGGTGGTTCCAAATGAATATTGGACTCAACGTCTCGCTTACCTCTCAGAAACTCAAACAGAGCGCGTCAATTTTTCTGTTAAAGGCGTCAACCATTGCATCGACCTGATTGAGTCCGAGCTAAACGAAAGTCGAATCGGCGTTGATAATATGGTCGCATCTCGAACGGAAGCCCTAGATAAAATGTCAGTGTTTGATCTCGTGACTAAGCTGCACAATAAACGAGGCTTAGAAAGGGAGCTAAAACTTGAACTTGCACGTGCTGCACGCGAACAATATCGTTTTGGTTTACTCTGGATAGACGCAGGTTTCTCTCCAACAATAGATACTGAGAAGCATACTGAGCTTTATCGCTTATCTCTCAAACTTGTCGCAGAAGGCTTGAACCATGCAATACGAGAGTATGATATTGCCGCCAGGTGGGCTGATGACGAATTCCTTTTATTAATACGCAGTGACCAGCAAGCCACCCTAGAGCAAATTGCTACTCGTATTAAGCACCATATCGACAATCACAAACACAATAGCTTGGTTGATATTGCTTTACCGATCAATGTGACGATCGGCGGAGCATTGATCGAGCCAGATGTCTCATTTCAGCAAGCACTTGCTCTAGCTGATAGCGCTTTATACGTCGCGAAATCTACTCATGAAAGCGCGATTCATATTCATGCGGATATCGATGAAAAAAAATCCGCATAGCCTAATCAAACTATGTTGTCTTTCGGTACTGCTTGCGAGCAAAGTCACGTTAATGTATTGGATATGTTATCGGTTTGTTTCTTTGCGAGGGGATAGTGTGAGCTATCTCAGGGCGATAAAAAGTAATTTCTGTGAGTACCAAGGTACAGCATATTTTAAATTGTAATCTTCCTGAAATACGATAAGTTATAATAAACCTTTTGCACAGTGTCTTCGCAACGGTATACCGTATGTGTGGGCAGGCTTGCTGTGGCGAATGCTGCGTATTGGGCTTGCTAGGAGCGGCGTAATACAAGGAATTTAGACGGATCCCCCCTAAATCTGATTCGTCAATATACAAAAATAAAATGGAGAGAAATACATGGCTGGTGTTTTGGGAATGATCCTTGCTGGTGGAGAAGGTTCACGCCTACGTCCACTTACGGAATCTCGCAGTAAACCCTCGGTTCCTTTCGGCGGTAGCTACCGTCTTATTGATTTTGCTTTGAACAACTTTGTAAATGCGGACTTGATGCGTATTTATGTTCTTACGCAATTTAAATCTCAATCCCTGTTCCATCACTTGAAGAAAGGTTGGAATATTAACGGTATCACTGACCGTTTCATCGACCCTATCCCAGCTCAAATGCGTACAGGTAAGCGTTGGTATGAAGGCACCGCAGATGCGATCTATCAAAACCTACGTTTTATGGAACTCTCTGAGCCTGACCAAGTTTGTATCTTTGGTTCTGACCACATCTACAAGATGGATATCAAGCAGATGCTTGATTACCACAAAGAGAAAGAGGCTGCACTGACCGTTTCTGCACTGCGTATGCCTCTATCTGAAGCGTCACAGTTTGGTGTGATTGAAGTTGATGAGCAGGGCCGCATGATTGGCTTTGAAGAGAAACCTGAAAATCCAAAATCAATTCCAGGTGACCCAGAGCACGCACTTGTTTCGATGGGCAACTATGTATTTGAAGCGCAAAACTTATTTGCTGAGCTGATCGAAGACGCTGATAACCCAGATTCATCACATGATTTTGGTAAAGACATCATTCCTAAGATGTTCCCTCGTGGCGATGTGTTCGTTTATGACTTCAGCACGAACCGTATTACAGGCGAGAAAGAAGAAGTTTATTGGCGTGATGTCGGTACGATTGATGCGTACTGGCAAGCGCATATGGATCTGCTAGAAAAAGATGCGCCATTCTCACTGTACAACCGCAAGTGGCCTCTTCACACGTTTTACCCACCATTACCGCCAGCAACGTTTACTGATTCAGACAACGGTCGAGTTCAGATCATTGACAGCCTAGTGTGTAATGGTAGCTACGTTCGTGGTTCGCGCATTGAGAAATCGGTATTAGGTTTCCGCAGTAACATCGCTTCTGCATGTGACATCAGCGAATGTATTTTACTTGGCGATGTAAAAGTTGGTGAGGGCTGTGTCCTCAGACGTGTTATTGTTGATAAAAATGCAGATATCGCACCAGGAACCCAGATCGGTGTGAATTTGGCAGAAGACAAGAAACACTTCCACGTATCAGATGATGGTATCGTTGTTATTCCAAAAGGAGCAAGAGTTGGCTACTAAGAATTTATCTATTCTATTTGTAGCATCGGAAGTTGAAGGCTTAATTAAAAGTGGTGGCTTGGCTGATGTAGCCAAGGCACTGCCTGAAGCGCTTCATACTCTTCAACAGGATGTTCGTATTACCTTGCCTGCTTACCAAAAGGTAGCGGGTATAGCGCAAGCTGAAACGCTGCTTGAAACGCAACTTGAGCACTGGCCGCATACCGAGTATGCGGTTAAACAGTTAGAAATTGCAGGTGTTCCGGTTTTTGCGATTGATTGCCCACAGTATTTCGATCGCTCTGAAATGTACGCAGAAAGTAATCAAGCATATCAAGACAACGGTGAGCGCTTTGCGTTTTTCAGCGCAGCTTGCTTAGACATGTTGCCTAAACTGGGCTTTAAACCAGACATTATCCACGCCAATGATTGGCATACCGGTTTTGTCCCTTATCTACTTAAACACCGTTTCGGTTCTGATGATTTCTTTGCTCAGACTAAGAGTGTTTTGTCGATCCATAATGCCGTCTTTAAAGGTGTGTTTAGCTACGATGAGTTGCAGGTACTTCCTGAAATGCACACTCGCTTTGCACCTGATGCAGCCGTTAGTGAAACGCATGTCACCATGCTTCGCGCTGGCGTACTCAACGCAGATAAGATTAATGCAGTGAGTCCGACATACGCGCAAGAGCTGAAAACAGAACTAGGCAGTCATGGTATGGCGGCAGAGTTCCAGCAGCGTGCAGATGATCTTGTCGGGATTCTTAATGGGTGCGACTACTCGGCTTGGAGCCCTCAAACCGACGCATTCTTACCCGTAAATTACAAAGCGAATCGTCAAAGTATGGTTCGTGGTAAAAAAGCGTGTAAGCGTGAACTTCAACATCGCGTTGGTCTAGAGGAGCAAGACGTTGCGCTCTACGGGATGGTGTGTCGCCTGACTCATCAAAAAGGCATTCATTACCTACTGCCAATCTTGTCTGAGTTCCTTAAGCATGATGTGCAGGTTGTGATTGTAGGTACGGGTGACCCAGTATTGGCTTCTCAACTTAAAGAGATTGCGGCCAAGCACAGTGATAAGTTTGCGTTTGTTGAAGCGTATAGTAATGAATTGGCTCACCTCGTAGAGGCGGGTTCGGACTTCTTTATTATGCCATCTGAGTTTGAACCGTGTGGGTTGAATCAAATCTACAGCATGGCTTATGGTACTTTGCCTATTGTGCGTGGTGTAGGTGGGCTTCGTGATAGTGTTAACGATTACGACGCAGACCCAGATAGTGCGACAGGCTTTATCTTTGATGAACCAGAACCATCAGCGCTGCTCAATGTTCTTCAGCGTTCACTTCTGCTCTATGCGCAGCGTCCAAATGAAGTAAAACGTGTCCAGCTTTATGCGATGGGGCAAAACTTCTGTTGGAACAAAGCGGCCGATGAGTATTTAGAACTCTATCATACGGCACTTAGTGCATAACTTCGGTGAAAAGGCGTCTATAAGGCGCCTTTTTTATTGAGATGTACAAATTTTTGCAAAGTTCTGAAAAAGAAATCAAGCGTATTGGCTCCCATCCATCTATCTTTATGTTAATCTCCTAACCCTACGAATTGGCCAGCATTACGTTTATGAGCGACTCACTACTATTTCATAAAACCTTTCCTCACCCTTCGAGCGACGAATGGGTGGTGTTTGTGCATGGTGCTGGTGGAAGTTCATCGATTTGGTTCAAGCAGATCAAAGCGTATAAACAGCATTTTAACTTGTTACTTATCGACCTTCGCGGTCATGGCAAGTCGAACCAGTTGTTAAAAGAGCTGATGACCAATCGATACACCTTTAAAACGGTTACTCTAGATATTCTAAAGGTGCTCGACCATTTGAAGATTCGTTCTGCTCACTTCGTCGGCATGTCTCTTGGTACCATCATCGTGCGTAATTTAGCAGAGCTTGCAGCAGACCGAGTTAAGTCCATGGTCTTAGGAGGCGCTGTAACACGTTTAAATACGCGTTCACAGGTGTTAGTTAGGTTAGGTGACCTTTGCAAGCACATCGTGCCTTATATGTGGCTATACAGCCTATTCGCGTATATTGTCATGCCACAAAGAGCACAAAAAGAGTCAAGACACTTATTTATCCGAGAAGCCAAAAAGTTGTGTCAAAAAGAGTTTAAGCGTTGGTTTATTTTGACGGCTGAAGTGAACCCATTGATGCGTTACTTCAAAGAGCGTGAGCTTCCCATCCCAACACTCTATTTGATGGGGGATCGTGATTACATGTTTATTCAGCCTGTAAAAGAGATGGTCGCTGCCCATCAGGACAGTCAGCTTCTTGAGATAGAGAACTGTGGTCACGTGTGTAACGTGGAAAAACCCGACGAATTCAACCATCATTCTATCGCGTTCATTAAACAGCAAATACAGCCTGTGAATTAAGGGGCGGTAGCGCCACACTGCCAACACACCCCAAATTGCGGTTCATTAGTCTCCCCGCAATCACTACATTTCCAGTCATCTCCGACATGAGCACGTGTGTAATCTTCAATTGCACTCTGTGCTGTACTCAGTTTGTCTGTCTCAATTAACCAAACATACGGCTCACTGCTTTCACCAAATGGCACTTCGCCCTGCAAACCAAATACGCCTTCACCACGCACTTCGCAATCAATAGACTGGGATTTTAGAAGCTCACAAACAATGTGAGCTTCAGTTGGTGTTGTTGCAGAGTAGACTTTCATTAAACGCTCCCATTCGATGCAGATGGCTGAGACTTGAACTTCGCCATAATCCACTTAGCGATGACGGGAAATAGACCGAGTAAAGCGAATGAAGCAAGAACGGTTGGAGAGACAATTCCAGATAGACTATCTATTTGAGCCAGTTGAGTACCTGCATTCAAGTAAACCGCGGTGCCTGGTAGCATCCCTAGTTGACTGACGAGGTAAAAACGAGCCGTAGCGATAGGTGTCAGCCCCATCAATAAGTTGATTAAGAAGAAAGGAAATACTGGGATCAGTCGGAGCGAGAATAGATAGAAAGCCCCATCACGTTCGACGCCTTGGTTGATCGCGTTGAGTTTGTCTCCAAATTTAGATTGCACCCAATCTCGCAAAAGGTAACGACTGCTCAAAAACGCAATGGTTGCCCCGATTGAGCTGGCAAATGATACCAATAACAAGCTGGTCCAGAATCCAAATAGAGCAGCACCAAGCAATGTGACAACAGCTGCACCAGGGATAGAAAACGCGGTAATGGCTACATAAGCAATGAAGTAGGTGGCAGCAGCAACCGTAAAGTTATCCGCAATAAATGCAGAGAGTTCAGCTTGTTGAGCTTTGGCATTGTCGAGAGTCAGATATTGGCCAAAATTTACACCAAGAATAACGATCAAAGAAACGAATAAAATGCCAAGGATGATTTTTTTGTTCATGGTACTGCTCCATCAGAAGTCGAGTAGCTAAAGTGTTATTAGACTAGACAGAGAAAGCAAGGGAGAAATTTCAAAAAGATAAAAAATGTCAGCACTTAGGCTGACATTTTGAAAGGTATTTTCAGGATGTTAGTGACTCAATTGAGTAAGCAACTCTTCGCGTCGGCTATGTGGAATGACCGACCAATGGGTACCGTTAATAGCACCTTCTAAAGCCCATAACAGTTCAACAGAGACATCGGCAGAGTGACTGGATTGAATCGCTTTAAACGCGTTGACTGCGCCAGTCTCTTCTAAGTTCTCGACCGAATCAATTCCCGCTTTCTTCAGCATACGCTCTGTTGCCAAACGAAGATTAGGTAAATCTTTAAGGCGGTTTGGCTTAGCTTTAGCTTGTTTGTTTTTCTCGCTGTTTGCTGCGGCGAGCGCTGTAGTTGCGAGCTCTATTGTCTTACTTGTGTCTTCAGACCAGTCTGAGTGTAAAGCAAAATATTTTGTTACGACCGGAAAACCACGTTTCTTATAAACGTAAGGTTCCAATCCGTTGTTTTTAAACTGCTTAGCTAATTCAGCGTCTGCGCGTAAATGAAGCTTGTCGTTAACGACCAATGCGAACATTGTGTCATCGGCAAAAATACCGAAGCCACCAAACATCGAACGAGACTTAATTAAGCCTAATCGCTCAAACAGTCGCATTGAATCTCTAAGTATTGGTTTATCCATGCTGTGTATTCTCGGTGTATATTTATACGCCACCAATTCAGGTCCGAGAGATTAGCAAATGTATGCAGAATTATTGTCAGTAAGGTGTCATACGAGTGCTAATAAACGTGTATGACGTTTGCATATTTACCGTCGGCAACCCCGCTACCAGACAATAAATATTGTGTAAGGCCGGAGGCTTTGCGTCCCATCCTTTCGGAGTGGTTTGCCCTGTTCGTGGCTTGGTTCGAACAATTTAAAGGATAAATAAAATATGGGCACTACATCACGTCTTAATGGGATAAGTGTGATCTTGGTTCAATAAATAGGGGGCATTAATACGCCCAAGTGATATAAATAAAGTCCTTGGGCGCATAGAGTGTTACTTGGTGAGGTCGCGAACTGTGCAGCGTTCCACGATTTCTGGATGCATTTCAAAGATACGTTTGTCATGCTCTTTATCTTTGATTCTCTCTAGTAGAATTTCAAATGCATTTTTACCCACACGGCGTTTCGGCTGGTGAACCGTTGTCAGTGGTGGCGCGAAGTATTCTGCAAGCTCGATGTTATCGTAACCAATGACAGACATATCTTCAGGAATACGGATGCCTTTTTGTTGTAGGCGGCTCATTAGGCCCAAAGCCATAGTGTCATTAAAACAGAATACAGCGCTTGGTTTGTTGTCCATAGCCACAATCTGGTCGGCAGCAAGAACGGCCGTATCACACTCGAAGTTGCCTTCTAAGATCCAATCTTCGTTCACGTTTAGGTCGGCTTCTGTCATTGCGCGTTTAAATCCGCGAATACGCTCCTGACATGCCGCTTTTTCAAAATGTCCGCTTAGACAAGCAATATCAGTATGACCGCGGTCAATTAGGTATTTAGTCGCTAGGTAGCCACCTTCTTCAGAGTTATCGATAATTTTATCGGCTTGCGAGCTCTCTGGACCCCAATCCATAACAACTTTTGGAATATCCTTATGGCGGTCAAGCATCTCGCTTAACTCTTCTGTCAGGTCAGAACACATGACCAAGATGCCATCAACGCGCTTCTCTGCAAGCATGCGAATGTAGTCACGTTGCTTTTCGTAAATGCCACCTGTGTTACATAGAATCAATGTGTAACCTTGGCGGTAACAGTAGCTTTCAACGCCATCAATAACTTCAGAGAAGAATAAATTGGTTGATTGCGTTACTAACATACCGATAGTACGTGTAGAGTTACATTTTAAGCTACGGGCAACAGCACTTGGTGCATAGTTTAGCTCGTTAACCGCTTCCATTACTTTTTCTTGAGTAGCTTCAGCAACAAAGCGAGTTTTATTGATTACGTGTGACACAGTGGTCGTTGAAACGCCAGCTAGGCGAGCAACGTCTTTAATAGTGGCCATAAGGTTCTGTCCTGTGGGTGACTGCCCCGTGTTATATCCAGTTTAGAATATCTTGGCAGAAAGTATCAGAAACACAAAAACCGCTCTATTTAGCGGTTTGTATTTGATTCGTTTGTTTTTATCGTTTGCGGTCACAATTTTAGACCGCAAACAAGTTTAGAGCAAATAAAAACATCGTGACGCTATGGCGTAGGT
The DNA here is from genome assembly GCF_013114545.1 of Vibrio sp. RE86. GTDB lineage: Bacteria > Pseudomonadota > Gammaproteobacteria > Enterobacterales > Vibrionaceae > Vibrio. Next base: position 80,645 of record NZ_VTXI01000005.1, read on the forward strand.
CACAATGTTCTGTTTATTCGCCTAATAAGTAGCGACAGTCCAGTGTCAGAAATGAAACGGTGAGTGAGCTTACTGCTGCATAAAAACCGAATTCATCTAAGTTTTGGCACTTCGCATTAAATTGAGGTACCCAGCTTAAAATACGTTCACGAATGAATTGTTCTTGTGCCGTTAATGCGCCTTCAAGCTCTTCGTCTGTATCAGCTTGGTTAGATTTAATGATCAAGTTACCAAGAAAATCGAGTTCGATAGCGATGTGGTCGGCAGGTTCATTCAGGTTTTTGTCTACCTCAACGCCGTGCTTTTGCATCAACTCTTCCATCTCTTTCGCTGGAGTATCGTTTAGTAATCCAGACTTTCCAATGTAAAGAGAGGCGTAAGGCAATGCTGAGTCTTTATCTGACTTCAAGAATAGGTCACAAAAGTCAGCCGCTAATTCAAGTTGTGCATCTTCACGATCCATCAGGCGATTAAGCGCATCTACAACACGTTCAATGGCTGGCTTCAGTTCGTCATTTTCGCCAAGCCCAGTCAAGAAAGATCGGATTTCCGGCGAATGGTATTTGGCGATATTCTCTTCAGTCAGCTCTTTTACAAATAAGCTTGAAAGCCACCAATATATTTCTGCACGCTGTTCGTTAAATGCTTTAATCTCTTGCATCAGGTATCACTCCCAAAATAATTGGAGGTATTGTACCCAATAAAAATGAACAGCGATAATGCTATATATATCAAATTAAATGCAAATAAAGACGAATGTGAATGGTGGGTTGGGAATTGTCTTGAATCAAGAAAAAATCATCTTTCTTGGTTTTAAAGTGATAAATACTAGAATTGTGACTATTTATGAATAGAATATTAGTAAGAGCAATTCCCAATGTAAATTAAGTGGTGTAAATGAGCTATCACGTACTAGTTGTAGAAGATGACGCAGTGACTCGCAGCAAGCTAGTTGGTTACTTTCAAAATGAGGGTTACCAAGTCAGCGAAGCAGAAAGCGGTGAGCAGATGCGCGCTATGCTACAAAGTAATGCGATTGACTTGGTGATGTTGGACATTAATCTTCCTGGTGAAGATGGCTTAATGCTAACACGCGAGCTTCGCAGTCAATCTGACATTGGAATTATCCTGGTAACAGGACGCACGGATAGCATTGATAAAATCGTTGGTCTAGAAATGGGCGCCGACGATTATGTAACAAAACCTTTTGAACTGCGTGAGCTATTGGTTCGAGTTAAGAACTTGCTTTGGCGTATCTCTTCTGCTCGAAATGTTTCAGGTAATGTTGAAGCAGAAAAGCAAAATGAGAACGTTGTTCGTTTCGGCGAGTGGACTTTCGATGTTCAACGCCGCGCATTAAGTCGCAATGGTGAGCCAGTTAAGTTGACCAAGGCAGAATACGAACTTCTTGTTGCGCTGTCGTCATACCCGAATCAGGTGCTGAGCCGTGAGCGTATCCTAAATATGATCAGTCATCGTGTTGATGCTCCAAATGATCGTACGATTGACGTTCTTATTCGTCGCATGCGCGCTAAGATGGAGTTTGATCCAAAGAACCCACAAATCTTTGTGACAGTTCATGGCGAAGGGTACATGTTTGCGGGTGATTAATACGCATCAACCTTTATTGTGATTATAAAAATACCGAGGCATGCCTCGGTATTTTTTTGTCTGGAGCCTAAGTTAAAGCTTAGAGTCTCCGGCTTGAATACTTTTCTCTTCGTAGTCAGACGCCCAGTCGCGAAGCGTTTGCCACATACGTCCTAACGTTTCATGCCAGTAGCGTTCGGTTTGCTCTAAGTAAACAGCTTTGGGTGTGTATTTAGCCCAAGCTTGTGTAACCTTGTCATGAGCTAGGTAGTTAGTAGGAGCTGGGTAAGGTTTAAGCCCAGCAGAATGGAACTCGTTGAGCGCACGTGTCATATGGCTAGCCGACGTTACTACAACCAGTTTCTTTGTTGATACAAAAGCGGCTGCTTGTCTTGCTTCCTCCCAAGTATCTTTTGCTGTTTCTAATAAGATAATGTCAGATTTAGAAACGCCCAGCGCAAGCGCGACTTTCGCCATCATTCGAGCATTACTTACTTCTGAACCCCCAGAATAACCAGATAAGATGAGTTTCGCACCTGGGTAGATACGCATAATGCGAATGCCTTCAGCCAAACGCATTAATCCGGTTCGACTTAGTTCAGAGGTTGGTGGGATCTTATCATCTACCACATGGCCACTTCCTAATACCATGACATAGTCGATCGATTCGTCGACGGGGAAGAAGGCTGAATATTGGCGCTCAAGTGGCATCAATAAGCGGGATGATACAGGTTGGAATGCAATGAGAAAAATGCCGATGAAAGAGAATAGAACAACAAAACATCCACTTTTTTGCTTGCGTGTGAACATGATCAGCATTAGGCCAAACAGACCGATGATTAACATCGCTGGTAGTGGCATTAGCAGAGAGGACACAACTTTTTTCAGCTCAAACATACTAAATAGTCCGAAAAAACATCAATTGATTATATTTTAAGAGAAAGCCTCTTTATTCCTGCCTTTCTTGTGACAGAATAGCGGCACGATTAGACATCATAACTCAAGCTGCTGTGACTGAAGACCGCAATTTCGACGATATTGCCCACAAATTTGCAAAAAATATTTACGGCTCTGACAAAGGTGAGATTCGCCAAGTCATTGTCTGGGAAGACCTTGAACAAGTTATAGACACTGTTGATGGGGTAAATCGACAACTTAACATCCTTGATGCGGGTGGTGGTTTAGCACAAATGTCGCAAAAGCTTGCCAAACTCGGACATCATATATCGTTATGTGATCTATCTTCTGAAATGCTGCAATTAGCAGAGCAGGATATTGCAAATAACAACCTGCTTGAGCAGTATCGCTTCATTCATTCTCCTGTTCAATCCATTGACGAGCACTTAGACAGTCAAGTGGACGTCGTGCTGTTTCATGCGGTCATGGAGTGGTTGGGCGACCCTAAACCCGCTCTTGAAAAGGTTCTTGAACAGGTGAAACCGGGTGGCGTGGCATCCATCATGTTCTACAACCATCATGGTTTGGTTTACAAAAATGTGGTTTGTGGCAATATCCCTCATGTAATAAACGGAATGCCACACCGAAAAAGATTTAAGTTACAGCCTCAAAAAGGGTTAAAGCCAGAAGAGGTCTATGAATGGATCGAAGACGCTGGTTTCACGATTTGTGGTAAGTCTGGTATTCGATGCTTCAGTGACTACATAGGCAATATGGAGTACATGGGCGACTACCAGTATGAAGATGTGTTGGCCCTGGAAAGACAATTGTGCAGACAAGAGCCATACCTCTCATTAGGTCGATACATACACGTATGGGCACAAAAGAAAGAAAAGCAGGATTAACATGAGTGAGATGACTCTAAATGCTGCAGAACAGCCAATCGATGAATTGGTTGGTTGGGTAAAGCAGCATGACTTCTCATTGAACTTGAGTACAGAGAGACTGGCGTTCTTAATTGCCATCGCTGTATTGAGTAATGAAAGGTTTGATGAAGAGCTAGGAGAGGGCGAACTGCACGACGCATTCACGATTGTCACTCGATTATTCGAAGAGACTGGAGATGCATCGGCATTTCGTGCCAATAATGCGATAAACGAAATGGTAAAACAGCGATTGATTAGCCGTTTTACGAGTGAAGTTACCGACGGCGCGAGCATTTACCGCCTTTCTCCACTAGCGATTGGTATTACGGATTACTACGTGCGTCATAGAGAGTTCTCAAGGCTTAAACTCTCTATTCAGCTATCGATGGTTGCTGATGAAATGGCGAAGGCGATTGAGTCTGCACGTCAAGGTGGAACGCCTGGCCATTGGCGCAAAAACGTTTACGGCGTATTGAAGTATTCTGTTGGAGAGATTTTTGACCAAATCGATCTTAACCAGCGCGTAATGGACGAACAGCAGCAATCGGTTAAATTGCAAATCGCTGAGTTACTGAATAAAGATTGGCGTGATGCAATCAATAACTGTGAATCTCTGTTGTCGGAAACCTCAAATACGTTGAAAGAGCTGCAAGATACTCTTCAAGCAGCAGGCGATGAACTGCAAACGCAGATTCTCGATATCCAAGAGTTGGTTTATGGCGATGATGAACTTGAATTCATTGCTGAGACCTTGTTTGGCCTACAGATGAAACTGGACCGCATTACCAGTTGGGGGCAGCAAGCGATCGACCTTTGGATTGGCTACGACCGTCACGTTCATAAGTTTATCCGTACTGCGATTGATATGGACAAGAACCGCGCCTTTAGCACACGTCTGCGTCAATCAGTAAAAGATTATTTCGATATGCCTTGGTATCTGACTTACGCAGATGCTGAGCGTCTCACCGATCTTCGTGATGAAGCTCTGGTACTCCGTGACGATGAAGTGACTGGACAAGTACCTTTAGAAGTTGAATACGAAGAGTTCCAACAGGTCAATGATGAGCTGTCTGAGCGAATTGGTTCCATGCTAAAAGTTCATAAAGAACAGGGCGCACCAATCGATCTGGGACTTGTGCTTCGCGATTACTTAGCGCAACACCCACATACTCATCATTTTGATTTAGCACGAATTGTTATCGACCAAGCAGTACGTCTAGGCTATTCAGAGTCTGACTACCAAGCGATTCAGCCAGATTGGCAGGCGATCAACGATCATGGTGCAAAGGTACAAGCAAATGTCATCGACCGATATTAATGATTACATGTCAGATAAACTGGCAAAAGCAATTTCAAACCCTCTGTTCCCAGCGCTAGATAGCATGTTGCGAGCAGGGCGTCATATCTCAAGTGAAGATCTTGATAACCACGCTCTACTATCAGACTTCGAAATCGAACTGTCGTCTTTTTATCAGCGCTACAACACTGAGCTAGTGAAAGCACCTGAAGGGTTCTTCTATCTACGACCACGCTCGACGTCATTGATTGGCCGAAGTGTGTTATCTGAGCTCGATATGCTAGTGGGTAAGGTACTTTGTTTCCTTTACCTAAGTCCTGAGCGTTTGGCTCATGAAGGCATCTTCACCAACCAAGAGTTGTATGAAGAATTGATTGCTCTTGCGGATGAAAGCAAACTTATGAAGCTTGTGACTAACCGTGCAACGGGCTCAGACCTAGATAAAGAAAAACTGTTTGAAAAAGTACGTACGTCGCTACGTCGTCTGCGCCGCTTGGGTATGATCATCAACATCGGTGAAACAGGCAAATTCAGTATCAGTGAATCTGTTTTCCGTTTTGGTGCGGATGTGCGTGTGGGTGACGACATGCGTGAAGCACAGCTGCGCTTGATTCGTGATGGTGAAGCGGTTGTTCACACGAAAGAACCAAGCCAAGGTAACTTGCTAGAACAAGATACGAACGAAGAAAAAGCCGAAGATGAAATGATAGAAGAAGGTGAAGCATGATTGAACGAGGTAAATATCAATCGTTAACCATGGTCAACTGGAACGGCTTCTTTGCACGTACTTTTGATATTGATGGACTAGTTACAACGTTATCTGGTGGTAATGGTGCCGGTAAGTCGACCACAATGGCCGCGTTTATTACCGCTCTAATTCCAGATCAAACGCTACTTCACTTCCGTAACACCACTGAGGCGGGCAGTAGCCAATCATCACGTGATAAAGGCCTTTACGGTAAGCTTCAAGCGGGTGCGTGTTACGCTGCGCTGGATGTTGTGAATTCACGCAATCAACGTTTACTGTTCGCAGTTAAGCTTCAGCAAGTTGCAGGTCGTGACAAGAAAGTGGATATCAAACCGTTTGTTATCCAAGGCCTACCAAGTCATGTCAAACCGACAGATATACTGATTGAAAGTGTATCGGCGACGCAAGCACGTGTTCGTCAAATTAATGAAGTAAAAGAAGCCATCGGTGAGTTTGAAGGCGTTCAGTTTAAAGCGTTCTCTTCGATTGTTGATTACCACTCACAAATGTTTGAGTTCGGTGTTATTCCTAAGAAACTTCGCAACTCAAGTGACCGTTCTAAGTTCTACCGTCTGATTGAAGCATCGCTTTACGGTGGTATTTCAAGTGCGATTACTCGCTCTCTACGCGACTACCTACTGCCACAAAATGGCGGAGTGAAGAAAGCGTTCCAAGATATGGAATCGGCGCTGCGTGAAAACCGCATGACACTTGAGGCGATCAAAACTACCCAAGCTGACCGTGATCTGTTTAAACATTTGATTACTGAGTCAACGAATTACGTTGCTGCCGATTACATGCGCCATGCGAATGATCGCCGTAACAAACTAGATAAAACATTGTCACTGCGCTCAGAACTGTTTGGTTCGCGAGAAACGCTACTAGAGCAGAACAACCTACTTAACCGCGTTCAAGAAGAGCTCGAACTGTTAGTTGAATCTGAGTCTTCGTTAGAGCAAGACTACCAAGCGGCGTCTGACCACTTGCAGCTTGTACAAAACGCGCTGCGTCAGCAAGAGAAGATCGAACGCTATCAAGAAGACCTTGAAGAGCTCCAAGAGCGTCTTGAAGAACAGATGATGGTCGTTGAAGAAGCGCAAGAACGTGTTCTGATGATGGAAGAGCAAGCGACGGTTTCTGAAGAAGAAGTCGATAGCTTGAAGAGCCAACTTGCAGACTACCAACAGGCTTTGGATGTTCAACAGACTCGTGCACTTCAGTACCAGCAAGCGGTTCAAGCGTTAGAGAAGGCTAAGCAACTTCTGGATGATGACAGCTTAACAGCAGAATCAGCACAGACACTCGTTGCCCTGCTGAAGTCGCAAGAAGCAGAAAGCACAACAGAGCTGCTTTCTATTAAGCATAAGTTGGATCTTTCTTCAGCGGCAGCTGAACAGTTTGAAACTGCGTTTAAGTTAGTGAAACAAGTGGTTGGCGAAGTTGATCGCCAGCAAGCGGCTTCATCAGCGAAGTCAGCGATTCAACAAGGTCGAGATGCACAACATGTTGTTCAAAACGAACAACAGTGGCGAGCGCAACATCGTGATGTAGAGCGTCGCTTACTCAAACAGCATCAAACTCAAGAGCTTGTTTCTGAGTACCAGAAGCAGCATCACGTTGATCTTGTTGATGAGCTTTCGTTTGAGCAAGAGCGTGAGCGTCATGCTTTGCAGATTGAATCGTTAGAGATGTCGCAAGAAGAGCTGCGCGAACAGCGAAGTGAGCAACGTCGCCTAGAGCAAGACGCAAACTCTGAAATCAGCAAGCTTGAAGCTATCGCACCGACGTGGATTGCAGCACATGATGCGCTTGAAACGCTGCGTGAGCAAAGTGATGCTGATCTAGTAGATAGCCAAGCGGTTATGAGCCAAATGCAAGTGGTGCTGGAAGATGAGAAGCAGCAATCATTAGCGAAAGACAAATTGGCTGAGCGCCGGACACAACTTGAAGGTGAGATTGAGCGTTTAGCATCGCCAGGTGGTTCAAATGACCCTCGTCTTAAAGGCTTAGCGGATACGTTAGGTGGTGTACTTCTATCTGAGATCTACGACGACATCACTATCGACGATGCGCCTTACTTCAGTGCAATGTACGGTCCAGCACGTCATGCCATTGTAGTTTCAGATCTGTCAGACATCGAAGAGAAGTTGGTAGAGCTGGATGATTGTCCTGAAGATCTCTACATCATTGAAGGCGATATTGATGCCTTTGATGACAGTTCATTTGATGCGGAAGAGCTAGAAGGCGCAGTGTGTGTTCGTATGAACGCCCGCCAAATGCGTTACTCTCGACTGCCTGAAATTCCACTGTTTGGCCGTGCAGCACGTGAGCAGCGTTTAGAGCTACTTCGCGCTGAACGTGATGAAGTGGTGGAGCAACACGCAAAAGCTGCTTTCGATTCACAAAAGCTGCAGCGCCTATACCAAGCGTTCAATAACTTTGTTGCTAAACATATTCAAGTGGCCTTTGAATCCGATCCTGAACAAGCTCTGACGAACATTCGTGAAAAACGCAATCAAGTCGTGCGTCTGTTGTCAGAGATGGATGCAAAAGAGCAGCAGCAACGTAGTCAGTTACTGGCAAGTAAGCAAGCATTAAGCGCACTAGATAAGATCGCACCAAACATGGCGTTGATTGAAGATGATGCGTTAGCGGCTCAATTTGAAGAACTAGAGCAGAGCATGGCAAAGCTAACGGAAGCGAAAGCGTTCGTTGCCAACCATGGTAAAGCACTCAATGAGCTTGAGAAGATCGTTTCAGCGCTAGATGCTGACCCAGAGCAGTTTGATGTTCTGGAAGCCAACTACAAGCAAGCGGACGAAAACCTACAAGCGCTTAAGAAGCAGATCTTCGCTGTATCTGATCTTGTAGAACGTCGCCACTACTTTGCGTACTCAGATTCCGTTGACTTGTTGAACAAGAGTAGTGAACTGAGCGAACAGCTTAAATCTAAGCTCGTCGAAGCTGAACGAACTCGTACACGCTCGCGTGATGAACTCAAGCAAGCACAAGGCCAGATGAACCAGTACAACCAAGTATTGGCGTCATTGAAGAGTTCGCATCAAGCTAAGCTAGAAACGGTTCAAGAGTTTAAACAAGAGCTGCAAGAGTACGGCGTAACGGCAGATGAAGGTGCGGCAGAGCGTGCAATGCGTCGACGTGATGAACTACAAGAGCGTTTGCACACTTCACGTACACGTAAGAGTGAATACGAGCGTACGATTACCTCGACTGAACTCGAGATGAAAGCATTGGCGAAGCGCCTCAAGAAAGTTCAGAAAGAGTACGTTGAACTTCGTACATTTGTCGTTGCTGCTAAAGCGGGTTGGTGCTCTGTATTGCGTTTAGCGCGTGAGAACGATGTTGAACGTCGTCTGCACAAGCGTGAATTGGCTTACATGTCTGACAATGAGTTGCGCTCAATGTCGGATAAATCATTAGGTGCGCTGCGTCTTGCAGTCGCTGACAATGATGACCTGAGAGATGCATTGCGTCTGTCGGAAGACAACGCACGACCAGAACGTAAAGTATTGTTCTACATCGCTGTTTACCAGCATCTACGCGAACGTATTCGCCAAGATATCATTCGCACTGACGATCCAGTCGAAGCAATTGAAGAGATGGAAGTAGAACTAGCGCGTCTAACAGAAGAACTAACTCAACGTGAAAACCGTCTAGCAATCAGTTCTGAGTCAGTAGCAAGCATCATTAAGAAGACGATTCAACGTGAGCAAAACCGTATTCGTATGCTGAACCAAGGCCTATCGAATATTTCATTTGGTCAGGTGAAAGGTGTTCGTCTGAACGTGAAGATCCGCGAGAGCCATGAAGTGCTACTTAATGGATTGTCAGCGCAGCAAGAACAGCACAAAGATCTGTTTGAGTCTTCACGCTTTACGTTCTCTGAGGCGATGGCGAAGTTGTTCCAACGTGTAAACCCACATATCGATATGGGTCAACGTTCACCACAGGTTCTGGGTGAAGAGCTACTCGACTACCGTAACTACCTAGAACTCAGCGTAGAAGTGAACCGTGGTTCTGATGGCTGGTTACAAGCAGAATCTGGTGCACTCTCTACTGGTGAAGCAATTGGTACTGGCCAGTCGATCTTATTGATGGTGGTACAGAGTTGGGAAGAAGAATCTCGCCGACTACGAAGTAAAGACATTGTACCGTGTCGTTTGTTGTTCCTCGATGAGGCCGCGCGACTGGATGCTAAGTCTATCTCAACCCTGTTTGAGTTGTGTGATCGTCTGGATATGCAACTTCTGATTGCTGCGCCAGAGAATATCAGCCCAGAGAAAGGGACAACCTACAAATTGGTACGTAAAGTGTTTAAAGACCATGAGCATGTACACGTTGTAGGTCTGCGTGGCTTTGGCCAAGAGAAAAAACAGAATAGTGAGATTCAGCAGCTAGTCGAAGAACTCTGATTCAACCTTAAGCGTTAATAAAAACCTCATCAAATTTGATGAGGTTTTTTTATGGATGCGATACAGCGTAATAAGTGATTGTTGACTATGGAGTTGATAGCAAATTGTTGTCATTTTTATAGTTGAACTTCCGAAATAAGGTAAATGTTCAGTTTTATTAATTTGCAAATGGTATGGTGTATGGTATGTTGTAACTGGTTTAACGGAATAACATATAGTAACTATGCATATCACAATTCGCCTAATTTCATTCTGCTTACTGGCTTTTGGCTTATTTGGTTCAACATTTTATATGTATGAACAGCTAGGCAAAAAGGTGACTTCAGATTTAACGGACATAAAAGAAGTTGTCTTCCCAGCGACGCAAAAAAGCATTGAGATTATGAGCTTACTTGTCCACTACGATCAACAGATGAACCAAGCGGTGATCCTTGCTGAAGAAGAGAACTTTGAGAATGCTCAGCAAGTGTATGTTGAATTAGTTGAGGCGCTTACTCAGTTAACTTTGATCACTCAAAGTGGAGAGACCAGCAGAATCGTCGAGTTGAAACAAGAGATCGAAAAGTTTCACGCCAACACATCCAGCATTGTGATGGAGTTTATCGATGGGACAGACAATCTCGAGCAACTTGGAAAACGAGCAAAACAAAATGCTGCTCATTTTGATAGCTTGACTCACGAGGTAGAAAGCCTTGTAAAAGGGTACGAGCTGACGATGGAGAACATTGCTACCGAAAGTAATACCTTTATCGACGCTGAACACATCACATTTCTTTATATCAGTGCCTTTGGTGCTTTGGGGCTGATTATCTTTGCTTTCTATTCTGCATTAACGGGTTATCGCCTGCAGCGCGATATCATTGCAGTAGCAAGTTCTCTTGAGAAATTCGCTTCCGGCGAAGGGGACTTGAGTTCACGCCTTGATTTTGATGGACAAGGAGAGGTTCGTGAACTGGTGGAGAACTTCAACAGCTTCATTGGCATCCTTGAGCGCAATATCAAAACAACTCGAAACGAAGTATCGCACCTTATTTCAATCAGCGAACGACTTGTTGAATTCAGTGAAGGTAGTCGTGCGTTGACTGAAGAGCAACAGCAGACAATAGGTGAGACATTACGCAACGTGTCGGAGCTTATTGCAGGAGTTAACACCATATCGACCAGTGCGCATGAAGCGTCTATGGAAGCGTCTGAAGCGCGAGATCGGGTTCGAATTAGTCATGAAACGGTTATTGACTCTGTTAACTCCTTTGAGTCCTTAGCACAGGACGTTGAACAGACCGCTAATGTTGTGAATCAACTCGTTGAGTACTCAGCGAAAGTGGGGGGCGCGGTTAATACCATTGGTGAAATCGCAGAACAAACCAATCTTCTAGCTTTAAACGCAGCGATCGAAGCCGCACGTGCTGGCGAGCAAGGGCGTGGTTTTGCTGTTGTGGCTGATGAAGTAAGGCAGCTAGCTTCGAGGACCCAAGAATCAACGTCATCGATTCGTGACATGCTTGCTGAGCTTCAATCTGTTTCGGACAACGCTTCGGTCTCAATGAAGCATGGTGTAACGAAAGCTAACCAAGGCGCAGAACAGTCGAAGCAAGTGCTAGATGCACTAAACGAAGTAACAGGTAAAGTACAGCTAATGAGTGACCTCAATAGCAGTATTGCTGCTGCAGCCGAGCAGCAAAGAGTGAATTCGGCCAACGCAGAGAACGGACTGGCTGGTGTTGAAGCTCAATCAGCTACCGCAACTGAAAAGGCAGGGAGTCTATTTACCCTGTCGAATGAAATAGAAGAAATTACCACTAAACTGCATTCAGTTATTAAGCAGTTTAAGGTGAGCAATCAATAATAGAACTATAAACAGTGGATGTTTTATGAAAGTAAATAAACTTACTGCCGGTATTTGTGCAGTGCTGCTAAGTCAATCAGTTTTTGCAGATGAAGCTAGAATTGAGACTTTGGAAAAACAAGTCGAGCAACTTTCTCAAATGGTGGCTTCTTCATCGTCTGGTTCGACTCTTGCGGTAAACGGCTTTGCGAGTACGGGTATCAGTAAAGCGGACAATGAATCAGGCTATGCAGGAGTGACTGACAGCGTTGAATTCGAAAATGAGTCACTATTTGGTGTTCAAGGGGTATTTCGCCCAACCAGTAATGTCGAAGCAATGCTGCAGTTAGTTGCTAAGGGAACTGACGATGATGGTGATATGAACCGAGATCGTTGGGAACCAGAAGTGACGTGGGCTTACCTAGGCTATCAGTTTGAAGATGGATTGAAGATCCGTGGTGGTAAGTTGCGCCTACCATTGTTCATGCTATCGGATTACCTAGATGTGACTTATGCCATGCCATGGGCTCGCGGGCCTGAGGAAGTCTATGGACGAGTAATTATTGATTCATTTACTGGCGCTGATGCAGGTTATGAATTGGAGTTTGAAGATTCAAGTCTTTATCTACAGGGTTTCTATGGTAACGAAAAAGATGTTGCGGTAAATGGCACGTCTTTAGACAAGCTGATGGGGTTATCTGCGAGCTGGACGGACGATATCTTAACACTAAGAGCAAGCTACACGTCGGCTGAAATCAATACGCCAGCATATTCATTTGAACACCCAGTGGCAGGGCCGATTACTGTTGCTGCAACTAGCGATACGGCTTCTTTTTACAGTTTAGGAGCTCGTTATGAAGACCACGGCGTTCAACTTCTGACGGAATTTACCAATACAGAGATCGAAGGTGTTTATGGGGATAGCATGTCAGGCTACGTTAGCACGGGTTATCACTTTGGCTCTGTGACGCCGTACGTCATGTACTCTTTTGTTAAGACGACAGACGATAATGATCATCAAGTTATTTCGCAAGCTAACACACCTCGTGATCGAGATGCCTATAGTGTCGGTGCACGTTGGGACATCCAACCTGGCCTAGCGTTGAAGGGGGACGTCACTTATGCAGAAAACAATCTTTCTGCTGAAAAACGCAATTCTAATGAGCTAAATGGACTGGATGACACACTTGTCTATACCGTTAAGCTAGATGCAACATTTTAAGGAGATGACTGATGAAAGGAATCGTAACCACTGCTTTGGGTTTACTACTATCGTTTAATGCCGCAGCAGGAGTCGTCATTATTGGTTCTCCTACGTTGCCTGATGGTTTATCTGTGGCCGATGCAAAGAAGGCATATCTCGGCAAAAAGACCAAATTCAATGGCGGTCAAGTGACCGTGCTTGAACTGAGTGACCAGAACAGTGAAAAAGCAGACTTCCACCAAGCGGTGACTAAAAAATCACTTGCCCAATTGGAATCTTATTGGTCGAAAAAGCTGTTTACGGGGAAAGGAACACCACCTGAGTCAGTGAATTCGCCTGAGCAACTAAAAGCCAAAGTCGCAAGCGGCAGTAACGTCATCGGTTACATCGATGAAAGCTTGGTTGATGGTTCCGTTAAAGTCCTAGTCAAACTTTAGCGCGATAGTCACAAAGAAACCCCCCAATAAAAATGCCCCATAGCTTGTCACTATGGGGCATTTTTTATTCCATCATTTAGAGTTTAGAATTGAACGCTTGAACCAAATTGTTTTGCGGCATACGCTACGCGCTCTTCAGGTTTAGGGTAATCTGCTAGCATCCCTAAGCTTTCAATGTGATGGAGACGAGGCAACAAGCCCGCGCCATTGGCAATTTGAATCGCTAAGCCAGGGCGAGCATTAAGCTCTAACACCATAGGGCCCTCATCACGGTCCAGAACCATATCTGTACCCATATAACCTAACCCGGTCATCTCCCACGCACTAGACGCTAAGACAAGCAACCTTTCCCAGTGTGGAACTTGTAAGGTTGAGAGGTCTTTACCAGTATCAGGGTGGTGTGTGATCGGCTGGTCAAACTGTACAGCGCGAATCGCTTTGCCTGTGGCAATGTCAATGCCAACACCAACAGCGCCTTGGTGAAGGTTCGCTTTACCGTCTGAAGCCGCCGTTGAACAGCGCATCATTGCCATTACCGGGTAGCCCTTAAATACAATGATACGAACGTCAGGTACACCTTCATAACTGAAGCCGTCGAAACAATCATCGAACTTAATCAGATTCTCCACAACGGCAACGTCATTCTTACCACCCAGAGAGAAAAGGCCGGCCAATGCATTACTGATATGACGTTCGACATCTTCTTTGTTGATGGTCGCCCCTGATGGTTTGGTATATACGCCGTCTTTGTGAGAAACGATGACCAAGATGCCTTTACCACCACTGCCTTGCGCAGGTTTAATAACAAAACCTGGCCAGTTAGTGACCATCTTGTGAATTCGCTTAACTTCGGCTTGGTTAGCGATGGTGCCAATTAGCTCAGGGGTGGTAGCACCATGTTGCTGGGCAATGATCTTAGTCTTTAACTTATCATCCACCAATGGATACTTGGAACGATCGTTATAGCGTCCAATAAAGCTGTGATTACGTTGGTTCATTCCCATAATGCCTTTATGACGCAGCTTATTAGGAGAAGTGAACTGAGAGACAAAACGTGCAAACATGTTTAGTCCTCCGCTAGTGGCTTAAAGCGACGAAGCTCAGTTAAGCGGTAACCAGTGTATGTACCAAGAAGCAAGATGCCACCGAGTACAATCAGCTGTAGACCGATGAAGTTGAAAGTCAGGTGTTGAATAAATGGACTGGTCATTGCTAGGTAAACGAGAACCGCAGTCAACAGTGAACCACCGCCTTGCAACGCAACTTCTTTCGCGCCTTCCTCTTCCCAGAGGATCGACATACGTTCGATTGTCCAAGACAAAATGATCATCGGGAAGAACGTAATCGACAGACCTTCAGTCAATCCAATCTTAAACGCAACAACCGTAAACACCGAAATGATCATAATGACCGTAATAATGACGGCTGAGATACGGGCGACAAGTAACAGGTTTAATTTGGATAGGTAACTACGAATCACCAGACCAGTACCGACGATAAGTAGGAAGCCGACAATACCGGTTACAAGTTGGGTTTGTACGAAGGCAACCGCAATCAGAACAGGCATGAAGGTGCCTGATGTTTTCAGACCGATAATGACACGTAGGAAAACAACGATCAGTGCGCCAATCGGGATGAGCATAATGGTCTTAAACATTGCTTGCTCTTCCAGTGGTAGGCTGTGAATCGAGAAGTTCAGCAGGCCATCCGCTTCGACTTTCTCTTTCGTCGCCTGTGATGGAGACACTTCTTGAGAAATCATAGAGAAGTGAACTTGGCTGTTTTGGCCACCGATCAAATCAAGTAATGAAACATTTGATTCATCCCAGACTAAAATGTTTTCTTCAATAACTTGAGTTGCGCTATTTGGATTGAAAAGTTCCCAGTTTTTACCATCCCACACTAGGTTCATGTGCTGGATTGTCTGGCGGCGTCGGCCATCTTCTAGCTCGATCACACCGACAACTTTACTCGGAATTTTTGAGTAAGCGAGTAGCTTGTCAACAGACTCTACCTTAGACATATTATTGAGTAGTAGTGAGGCGTTTTGGCTATCACCATCATTCAACGACTTAATCAGTTCACGAGTGAATGTAATGTCGTCCGCTGAACGTTGGTTAGCTCGTTCAATAAGTGCCACAGCAGCTGCTTCTGTCGGGCCATCAAATGTAGGAGGCGTGATGTCATCACTTGGTGGGATAGGGTCGACTTTAGCTTGAGGGTCAACAAGGAATTGAACCTTGTAGTAAATCGTTTGTGGGCCAGACGCGGAACGGATAGACCATTCAGCTCGACGGCCAGAGTCGGTTGCTACGTAAGAGACGCCATAACCAGGTGACGAAGATGATTCGTTGATGAGCGTGAAGCCGGATTGAGTGTGAGGAGCCGCTAGAGAGGCCTTAACAGGTTTGTTTTGACCGTTGAATTCTACGCGGGCTTCAATATCCCAGACTTGGCTAGTTTCACCTGGAGTCCAGGGAACCCCATAGTGCTGATGACGAAACATACTTAAAACAATACCAGCGACGATAAGCAGTGCGACTGATATATAGAATGGAATTTTTGACGTCATAGATTTGCGCTACCTTATTATTTTTGTGGAACTTCCGTGTGTATAAATTTTTTACTTACATCCACGACTGCGATATCCCTTATAAATTCGCGGCCTAGAAGTACAGGATGACTCATTTGAGAACGATCTGCCAAAGTAAATTGCGCTTTTTCATGGATTTTTCCGAGCTTGACCCACAACTCGACTACTGCACGTCTCTCTACTTCATCATTTGTTGATTGGCGAATTTTTACAAAGCGAAGGATTGGTGCTTCGATCCAATTGGTGTCATCCAACTCAGCGTTGCCATTGGATAAGTGAAAACGCACCCAATTTTTCCCATTGCGCTCAAATTGTTCAATATCAACTGCATTGAGTGACGAAGTTGCCGCCCCCGTATCGATACGTGCAGAAAAATTGCCCTCGATTGAGTCAATAGTGACGGTTTCTACTTCACCCAAAACCACATTGTAGCTTGGCGCTGGTTGAATTGGCGCTGGTGCAGGAATCACGACAGGATCCGGTTTTTTACGAACCTCTTCGATTGCCTCTGTTTTGAAAGCAACAAGTTGGTCTTCAAGATCGATGATGTGGTTCTCTAAGCTTTCAATATAGTCAGATTGGTTACTTAGCTGTAAGTTTAGATTTTGGTATTGATTGGTTAGATTGGCTTCGGAAGCCTGAATTGCCGCTAATGTTTCTTGGTGATATTGCTCACTGTTGGTAAGGGCACAGCCAGAAAGGAGTAGTATCGCCATTATAGGGGTCAATCGTGTCAGCATTAATAAACCTGAAAAGTAAGTTAAATAACAGAGAAATTAGAAGTTTAGCGTATAGAAAACAAAGCTCACAAGTCACAGATAATTCGGTGTCTTAAAAAATAAGCAAAGGGTGATCACACGCAAAAAAATAAGGATGCAGAGCATCCCTATTATTGTATTGAGCTTTTAGGTTGATAGATATGTTTTCGTGTTGACGCTGAGTTAACTCTTTGTCAATTCGCCAACTCCTACCGACCGTTTCTATGGCTTAGTGGCAACCAATACTGCTCGGCGAGGAGCAGGGTGACCTTCGACGGTTTTTGACGGGTCGTTAGGATCTAAATAGTCAGGCAGTGAATTGTGTGTCATCCAATCTGTGGTGCGTTGCTCGCCCGTTGTCGTCACGTTCTCGTCTACGATACGAACATCTTCAAAACCAACGTTCTCTAACCACAATTTCAGTGCTTTCGCTGACGGGAAGAAGTACACGTTACGCATCTGAGCGTAGCGGTCAACAGGCACCAGTACTGACGTCTCATCGCCTTCAATAACGAGAGTCTCAAGGACGAGCTCACCGCCAGAAACGAGTTGGTTTTTAAGTTGAATAAGGTGCTCTAGTGGAGAGACGCGATGGTAAAGAACACCCATACTAAATACCGTGTCAAACGCTTCCAATTTTGGAAGCTGTTCGATACCAAGTGGCAGAAGGTGCGCACGTTGATCGTTGCCCATTAGTTTGCGAATGGCTTCGAACTGGATCAGGAATAGATGTGATGGGTCGATGCCCACGGTCAAACGAGCGCCTTCGCCTAGCATGCGCCACATGTGGTAACCATTACCACAACCTACATCCAAAACGCTGCGATTCTTTAGTGGCGTGATGTGTGGCAGGACACGATCCCACTTCCAGTCACTGCGCCACTCAGTATCAATGTGGATACCATGAACATGATATGGCCCTTTGCGCCAAGGATGGAAAGTGCGCAGTAGGTTTTCAAGTTTCTTCAGTTCGCCCGTATGGAAAGGCTCATCATTTGTGATGGTAACTGAACTTTTGATATCAATGTTATCTGGTGTTCCTTCAGGAATTTTATTCAGTGCTTTGACCCAACGACCAAAGTCGCCATGCTCTGCATTTGCCCAGTCTGTTAGCTGTTGTGGCAATACATTCAGCCAAGGTTGAAGACGTGTGTCTTGAGCAATTAATTGGTAGAAATTAGCAAAGTTAAACATAGTTTTTCACTGAGTTGGTGGTGTAAAAGTTAAGCGTGTTGTTCCCGGGCGAAGGGAGTGCATTATTTAATGGCAAACATCGAGCCAAAGTTAAAACATTGGAACCAAACGTCGTAGCTACTAAAGCCGATTTTCTCGAAGCGCTCTTTGTGCTCTTTTTTAGAGTTCGGACGCATTACGTTTTCAATGGCGCTGCGTTTTTGGCTTATCTCAAGTTCGCTGTAGCCGTTGGCACGTTTGAAGTCGTGGTGTAGATCAATCAATAGCTCGTTAGCTGTTTCATCTTCAAATACGTATTTTTCTGACAAGATCAAAATACCGCCCGAGCGAAGACCTGAGTAGATCTTTTCAAGTAGTGCATAACGATCTTCTGGAGAGAGAAATTGTAGTGTGAAGTTAAGTACCACGACTGAGGCGTTTTCAATCTCGATATTACGAATATCGGCTTCGACTACATCGACAGGCGTATCACTACGGTAGGCGTTTACGTGCAACTTGCAACGTTCAACCATTGCGGCGCTGTTGTCGACAGCGATGATCTGACAGCCTTCTTGAGTAATGTTGCGGCGCATTGATAACGTCGCAGCACCGAGTGAACAACCCAAATCATAGATATTTGAATGTGGCTTAACAAAACGTTGAGCTAGCATACCAATGGCAGAGATGATGTTGCTGTAGCCAGGAACAGAGCGTTGAATCATATCCGGGAACACTTCTGCTACGCGTTCGTCGAATGTAAAGTCCCCAATTTTATCGATTGGAGCCGAGAAAATATTGTCTGGGTTACTGTTAGGGTTCATAACTCTGTTCTCTTACACTATCAAAGTTGCCAGCATCTTAGTTGCTGTCACAAAAAGGCGCGTATTTTATGGGAAATTCGTCGCTCTGTCATTCTTTGCACGGATATGGACTAAAACATCTGTATTTGTGTGTTGCCACTGTCATGCGGAAAGGGTGACAGGTCAGGTAATGATATGTTGGATCTTAGTTGATTATAGAGCTTCATTGCTAAGTCAGGTGCTATCAGGTTATCGGACGTGTGTATCATCAGATAGGGCTGCTTACCCTCATTAATCCACTCGGGCAGTTTTTTGATCCAAGGGGTGAAAAATTGCTGGTTGCGCACCTCTTCTGGGTGGCCAATAAAGCGAACCATAGGGTTAGATGCGGTCGCGATAGCATGCACGGGAACCTTAGGCTTTTTCTGCTGAGCATCGAGCAAAGATTCATAGTGAGGGTGCGATTTAGTCAGTGTTTCAGAAAAGACTGGGCGACTGTCCATTATGATGCGGTCATAGCCTTTTTCCATCAACCATTGGTTAAGTTGCTTTTCGGCGTCTCCTTTAGCGAAAAAAGCAGGGTGACGCACTTCAACGCCAATCGGGTAGTTGGGAGGAAACAAGTCGCAAAACAGTTTGAGCTTATCTAAATGCTCTGGCCTGAATGCCGCAGGGAGTTGAATGGTCCATTGACCAATACGTTCGTGAAGAGGCGCCATGATAGCCATAAAACTCTTCAGTTCGCTTTGGCAGCCTTGCAGCATCTGCCTGTGAGTAATGTTCTGAGGCAGCTTGAAGGTAAATCGAAACTCATCGTGCGTCGCGGCATACCAATTTTTCACCGTTGTAAGCGTTGGTGTCGCGTAAAAAGTGGTGTTGCCTTCAACGGTATGGAAAACACTCGCATACTTCTCAAGGCGTTCACTACTTTGTGTACCTCGGCCATAAAAGCTTTGTTGCCATTGATTGTTGGACCACATTGTTAAGCCAAGACGAAGAGGTAATTGGTTCATATTCCCGATGCTGTTTCTTGATTCTGAATAGGTGATGGAGAGCTTTGCTCAAAGAGCCATTATAGGGCTATAATCAGCGCCAATTTTTAACTAATGGTGCCGTTTTACGCCTTTGTTGGTGTAAAAAGCATCAATAGATAATAAATCGCAATAAATTGTACGTTGGATAGTCGATTTAATCGGACTTTCAGCGTATAAATGGAACTTTGCTCTATCAGTCAATGTACACTGGTAGATAGTAATCAACAAATTTTAATAGATTGGGAAATTCATTATGCGTACCCATTACTGTGGTCACCTGAACAAGTCCCTTGCAGGACAAACTGTAGAACTTTGCGGCTGGGTTAACCGTCGTCGTGATTTGGGCGGTCTTATTTTCATCGATATGCGAGATCGTGAAGGTATCGTTCAGGTAGTTGTAGACCCAGATATGGCAGATGCGTACGAAGTAGCTAACCAACTTCGTAATGAATTCTGTATCAAACTAACGGGTGAAGTACGCGTTCGTCCAGACAGCCAAGTAAACAAAGACATGGCAACGGGTGAAGTTGAGATCATCGCTAAAGGCCTTGAAATCATCAACCGTGCTGACGTTCTGCCACTAGACTTCAACCAGAAGAACTCAGAAGAGCAGCGTTTAAAGTACCGTTACCTAGACCTACGTCGTCCAGAAATGAGTGATCGCATCAAGCTACGTGCTAAGGCGTCTAGCTTTGTTCGTCGTTTCCTAGATGACAACGGCTTCCTAGACATCGAAACACCAGTACTAACGAAAGCGACACCAGAAGGTGCACGTGACTACCTAGTACCTAGCCGTGTTCATAAAGGTTCGTTTTACGCGCTTCCTCAGTCTCCACAGCTATTCAAACAGCTGCTAATGATGTCTGGTTTTGACCGTTACTACCAAATCGTTAAGTGTTTCCGTGATGAAGACTTACGTGCTGACCGTCAACCAGAATTCACTCAAATCGATATCGAAACATCGTTCATGAGCGCGGAAGAAGTACGTGCAACAACTGAGAAGATGGTTCGTAACATGTGGCAAGAGCTTCTAGACGTTGATCTAGGTGAGTTCCCAATCATGCCATTCTCTGAAGCGATGCGTCGTTTCGGTTCTGACAAGCCAGACCTACGTAACCCACTAGAGCTAGTAGACGTTGCTGACCTAGTGAAAGACGTTGAGTTCAAAGTATTCTCGGGCCCAGCAAACGACGAAAAAGGTCGCGTTGCAGTAATCCGTGTACCAGGTGGCGCTAAGCTAACTCGTAAGCAAATCGACGGTTACGGTGAGTTCGTTGGTATTTACGGTGCGAAAGGTCTAGCATGGATGAAGGTTAACGACCGTGCTGCTGGCATGGAAGGTATCCAATCTCCAGTGGCTAAGTTCCTAAACGAAGAAGTGATCAACGGTATTCTTGAGCGCACAGGTGCAGAGACTGGCGATATCATTCTATTCGGTGCAGACAAAGCAAATACTGTGTCTGAAGCAATGGGCGCGCTACGTCTGAAACTAGGTACAGACCTAGAGTTGACAGACGAGTCTGCATGGGCTCCGCTATGGGTTGTTGACTTCCCAATGTTCGAAGAAGACGACGAAGGCAACCTACACGCGATGCACCACCCATTCACATCGCCTCTAGGTGTGAACGCGGAAGAGCTAAAAGCGAACCCAGCAGCGGCTAACTCAAACGCATACGACATGGTTCTAAACGGCTATGAAGTTGGCGGTGGTTCTGTACGTATCCATAACGCTGAAATGCAATCTGCAGTATTCGATATCCTAGGCATTGAAGCTGATGAGCAGCAAGCTAAGTTTGGCTTCCTACTAGACGCACTTAAGTTCGGTACACCACCGCACGCGGGTCTAGCATTCGGTCTTGACCGTCTAGTGATGCTACTTTGTGGTACAGAAAACATTCGTGACGTTATCGCGTTCCCGAAAACAACCAATGCTTCTTGTCTACTAACAGACGCTCCAAGTCTTGCAAATCCTGCATCACTTGAAGAGCTAGCGATTGCTGTTAAAGCAGCAGAGAAGAAAGAAGAAGAGTAATCTCTTTCTTCTCTTAGATATTAAAAACGGCGCTTCGATTGAAGCGCCGTTTTTGTATTTGGAAGACCACATTGTATAACGTCATTCCATAGAGTGACGTAGGAGCGAGTAGGGAATCTCTAAAACTATTCGACTATCTAAAGATTGATTTCTTTCCACTCACCAGGCTGTAAATCACCTAGGGTTACATCACCCATCGAGTAGCGAACTAAACGCAGAGTAGGGAAGCCGATGTTTGCAGTCATACGACGAACTTGGCGATTGCGCCCTTCAATAATGGTTATCGCAAGCCAAGTTGTTGGAATATTGGCACGAAAGCGAACAGGTGGAGTACGTTCCCAAACTTCAGGAGCCTCCATGACTTCAACTTGAGCGGGGAGTGTCATCCCATCTTTGAGTTCAACCCCTTTACGTAGCTTGTCTAAATCTTCTTCAGTTGGCGCACCATCGACTTGTACCCAATAGGTTTTAGGAGACTTAGAACTCGGTTGTGTGAGTCGCGCCTGCAAGATGCCGTCATTGGTTAGTATCATTAGCCCTTCGCTGTCACGGTCGAGTCGACCTGCGGCATATACACCTTTAACCGTAACGAAATCTGCAAGTGTTTTTCGTCCTTCTCCATCGGTAAATTGGCTTAACGTGTCAAATGGCTTATTAAACACAATCACCTTACGATCTTCTGGCGCGATTTTCGGTTTGTTTTTTATAGGCTTACTGCGATGACGTGAAGACGATGGCTTATGGCTACTCGAACTGTTTTTACGTTTAAAACCTGAATGCTGCTTTTTCGATGAAGAAGAAGATGAGTCACGGCGAGAGCGTGGTGACATGTTAACTACCTTGCAAAAATGTAAATGAAGTGTGCGTAAAAGTATCTAAAGTTTCTGGGATGGGCTATCATTTGCGCGCCCAAAAACAGGATTGTTGAACAAGATAATAGACTATTATCGCGTTTTTGTTTAATTATAACTAATCGCTCTCAAGGATGTCGCATATTGCGACAAATACAAAAGAGACGGACAAATCGCAGCAAGTGAGGGGATTATTCATAACTTGTATGCGGACACACTCACAGGACCAATTTCGAAGGGTCCGGTTAGAACAATAGGGAAATTTCATGCCTACAGAAAAACCTACAATTATTTACACCATTACTGACGAAGCACCGGCACTGGCAACTTACTCACTACTGCCAATTATCCAATCGTTTACTGCATCTTCAGGCATTAACGTTGATACTCGTGATATCTCTCTAGCTGGGCGTATTATTGCTAACTTCCCAGAGCATCTAACAGACGAGCAACGTATTGGTGACGCGCTAGCAGAGCTAGGTGAATTAGCGAAAACACCAGAAGCAAACATCATCAAGCTGCCAAACATCTCAGCATCGATTCCTCAGCTAAAAGCAGCAATCGCTGAACTTCAAGCTAAGGGTTACAACCTACCAAATTACCCAGAAGAGCCAAGCACGTACGAAGAAGAAGCGATCAAAGCAACGTACGATAAGATCAAAGGTAGTGCGGTAAACCCTGTACTACGTGAAGGTAACTCTGACCGTCGAGCTCCTCTATCTGTTAAGAATTACGCAAAGAAAAACCCACACTCAATGGGTGCATGGTCCGCGGATTCTAAGTCTCACGTATCTAGCATGGCGGGTAACGACTTCTTCGGCAGTGAAAAATCGCACACTGTTGAAAGCGCAACAGATGTTAAAATCGAGTTCGTTGCTGCTGACGGCGCGGTGAAAGAGTTAAAAGGTGCTTTCCCACTACAAGATAAAGAAATCATCGACTGTTCAGTAATGAACAAGAAGGCGCTGGTAGAGTTCTTCGAAGCGCAAATCGCTGAAGCGAAAGAACAAGACGTTCTACTGTCTCTGCACATGAAAGCGACGATGATGAAAGTCTCTGACCCAGTGATCTTTGGTCATGCGGTTAAGGTTTACTACAAAGATGTATTCGCAAAATATGGTGACGTATTCGAGAAGCTAGGTGTTGATGTAAACAACGGTATCGGTGATGTTTACGCTAAGATTGCAGCACTGCCTGCGGCTCAAAAAGAAGAGATCGAAGCGGCTCTACAAGCTGTGTACGAAACTCAGCCACCTCTAGCGATGGTTGATTCTGACCGTGGTATCACTAACCTGCACGTACCAAGCGACATCATTGTTGATGCCTCTATGCCAGCAATGCTGCGCTCTTCTGGCCAAATGTGGGGTCCAGATGGTAAGCAGAAAGATACCAAAGCAATGATCCCAGATCGTAGCTACGCAGGTATCTACCAAGCGGTTATCGACTTCTGTAAAGAGAACGGCGCATTCGATCCAACAACTATGGGTAGCGTACCAAACGTTGGCCTAATGGCTCAAAAAGCAGAAGAGTACGGTTCACACGACAAGACGTTCATTCTTGATGCGGCGGGTACAATTCGCATTGTTGACACTTCTGGCGCAGTTCTGCTTGAGCAATCAGTTGAAGAAGGCGACATCTTCCGTATGTGTCAGGTTAAAGACGCTCCAATCCAAGATTGGGTGAAACTTGCAGTTACACGTGCACGTGCAACAGGTGTTCCAGCGGTATTCTGGTTAGACGAGAATCGCGCACACGATGCAGAGCTAATCAAAAAAGTGAACGCATACCTTCCAGAACACGACACGTCTGGTCTGGAGATCAAGATTCTTGCTCCACTAGAAGCATGTCAATTCTCTCTAGTTCGTATCAAAGAAGGTCAGGACACTATCTCAGTAACAGGTAACGTACTACGTGACTACCTAACTGACTTGTTCCCAATTCTAGAACTAGGTACATCTGCGAAGATGCTGTCTATCGTTCCACTGATGAATGGCGGTGGTCTATTTGAAACGGGTGCGGGTGGTTCTGCTCCTAAGCACGTTCAGCAGGTAGAAAAAGAAAACCACCTGCGTTGGGATTCTTTGGGTGAATTCCTTGCACTAGCGGCATCACTTGAGCACCTAAGTACAGTCGCGGGCAATGCTAAAGCACAAGTTCTAGCGGATGCGCTTGATAAAGCAACGGGTGAGTTCCTTGATAACAACAAGTCGCCATCGCGCCGTGTTGGTGAGCTAGATAACCGTGGTAGCCACTACTACCTAGCGACTTACTGGGCACAAGCTCTAGCGACCCAAACCGCTGACGCTGAACTAGCGGCTGAATTCGCGCCTATCGCTGAAGCACTTTCTTCTAATGAAGAGAAGATTGTCGCTGAACTAAATGATGCGCAAGGTGTTGCGGGTGAGCTTGGTGGTTACTATGCACCAGTGTTTGAAAAGGCGTCACCACTGATGCGTCCAAGCGATACGCTAAACAGTATTGTTTCACGCTGATCACAGTTTAAATCTTTAAATGAAATGCCTAGGTAAATCCTAGGCATTTTTTTTGTGCTTTTGTCCCGCCCTTGCTATATTTCATCAAACAGTATTTCATTCCATATATGGAGAGGCGGATGGAAAAACTAACGATCAGGATGAAAATCATACTCGGATTTTTAGTTCTACTAGCACTACTATTCTTTATTTCGAGTCATAGCCTGATCTCGAGCAATAGCATGGCTTCAAGTTTTAGTGAGTATCGAGAGCTTGCGAAAAACAACAACTTACTAGGTCGAATGCAGGCAAATTTATTAGAGCTAAGGATTGCATCTAAGAATTATATTCGTGAGCCGTCACAATCGACCGATCAACAATTTTCTCAGCGTTATAATACGTTAAATGAACTCTTCAAAGAGATGGCTCAGTCTAGCAGTGATTACACTCGTTCATTGCAAGAGCTTGAGCGATATAACGCTGGTCAACTAAAAGTTAAAGCGCTCATCCAAGAGCGTAACCAAGTTGTGGTTAACCAGTTAGACACTAATGGGTTAGCGATGCGTGAAACAATTCGTAAAATAATTGATGGCGTTGAACCACAAGACTTTCATGCTTATGAGGTCATAGTTGCGGCGAGTCAAGTACAAGAGATGCTGATGCTAGGTCGTTTGTATAGCAATAAGTATTTAAAAACGAATACGCAAAAAGACTATGATGTAGCGATGAAGTTTTTAGGCAGTGAACTTGATGAAGCGTCTTCAATACTACGAGAAGAAATTAGTTCAGCACGTTTGGCCTCACTGTACGATGAATACAATGTGTATTCATTGGCTTATACCTCAGCGCTCAAGAGTGTTCATCAACTGATCGAAGATCGCAACGCAATTATAGAAAATGAATTAGATGTTATTGGTGTTGCTATTGCTTGGCAGCTTGAAGAGATGAAACTTCAAGGGTTAAAAGGGCAAGATATCTTGGGTCCCAAAATCGCAGAAGATAATAGCCAAGCGGCGCTTTCAATCTATGTCTTATCGGCGATAGCCGTCGTTATAGCTGTGATTATTTCAATCCTAACTACTCGCTCTGTAATTAATCCGATTAACTATGCGCGCAAAATTATGGATAGGTTAGCGCAAGGCGACTTGACCGAAAATATTAAGGCCGATTCGAAAGATGAAGTTGGGCTGATGCTATCGAGTTTAAAAGTCATGCAAGGGAACATGGCCGCAATTTTACATGACGTTGATCGCGCCGTATTAGAGGTAGCCTCGTCAATGGAAGAATTGTCCATTGTTACACGTGAATCGAGCGAAGGTGCAGCGACTCAGCAAGCTGACATTGAAACAGTATCAAGTACATTAAACCAACTGATTGAGTCAACTGGACGAATTGACAATACGGTTTCTCAAGTATCAGTACTTATTTCAACAGGTGTCGCTTCGTCAGAGAAATCACATCAATTGCTTAATCATGCTCAGTCAAGTGCGACTAATTTGTCAGAGCTTTTGAACGAAACGAATGATCAAGTTGAATACTTAAATGCCCAAGCGGAAAACGTAGGCAGTATTTTGGGGGCTATTCGTGAAGTGGCAGAGCAAACCAACTTACTCGCTCTAAACGCTGCTATTGAAGCTGCACGTGCTGGTGAGCAGGGACGAGGTTTTGCTGTCGTTGCTGATGAGGTAAGAACGCTCGCTCAGCGTACACAGAATGCGTTGATCGAAACGGAGTCATTGTTGGATAAGATTCATCAAGGGACACAAGACATCGTAGTCTCTACAGCAAAAGGGCAAGAAAAGGCGCTAGAAAGTGTCGAACAGGTTAATCAAGTCGTTGGTTCGATTAATGAACTAAAATCCAACATGCAGTCGGTGGCGGTTAACACGGAAGAAATTGTACAAACTGTCGAAAGTCAGCGTGGCATTGCTAAGACTGTCGAAACTCGAATGGCAAGTGTTTCAGATGTCGCAAGTCAGGTCGGTTCTTCATCGCTTGAAATTGCGCAGACATCAGCGAGTATGACAGACGTTTCAACTAGCCTTGTAGAAGTCGTGAAACGATTCAAGCTGGATAAAACTCACTAGATAACGAAAAAAGAAAAACGCCCATGAAAGTGGGCGTTTCTGCAATTGTACCATCTTCTATTTAGAAGCTTGAGCTTCCACCGGAACGACTGAGCTAGCATGGTAGCCTTTCGGCCCTTCTTCAACTTCAAAGTTTACTTGTTGGCCTGCTTTCAGAGTACGATACCCGTCCATTTGAATCGTTGAGTAGTGTGCGAACACATCTGAGTCGTCTCCTTCTGAACAGATAAAACCAAATCCTTTGGCGTTGTTAAACCATTTTACTGTACCTGTAGCCATGCTATACATCCCTCATGCATATTGTTACTGATGTTGTTAAGGTTGTTTACACTGTTTCCTTGTAAACAAAAAGTGAATATCAATCCAGTCGCTGCTAAATTTTTAGTCACTATTTGACCAATGTAGCCAATGACACAGTACAGTCAATAGCCAAAAGGTCTTACAGTCGACATTATTGCAAGCAACTCACTTTTGAGATTTACATTTTGTTTACTTCTTATTGCATCAATTTCGAGAATACATCACTCAGTCCAATATAATTTGGTTTCTTTTTAATCAATTAGATAGAAGTACTCGCTAGATAGAAATCTTTTATTTGCAGCGACTCAAATGCTGCATTAGTCTCTAAGTATGAACAAAATTTTTTTGTCGCATTTTGTTCGTAATAGTAAGAACTAAATTCAAAACTTTCGCTCCATGAAGTGGTAAAATTAAGAGAGTTCAACATTAACATCGAAATATCATGAGCAAACATTTTGAATGGGTTACTCCAGATTCAGATCTGCTGGAGTTAGAGAAAACAAAAGTTAAGCCACCGTCCATGTATAACGTTGTTTTAAACAACGATGATTACACCCCTATGGACTTTGTAATTGAAATCCTAGAACGCTTTTTTTCTATGGATATCGACAAAGCAACGCAGGTGATGCTGCAGGTGCATTATGAAGGCAAAGCAATTTGTGGCACGTATACTGCTGAAGTTGCTGAGACCAAGGTAGCGCAAGTTACCATGTATTCAAAAGAGAACGAGCATCCCTTGCTTTGTACAATGGAACAAGCCTAACGCTTGTCCGAGCAACCTAAGTTGTTCTTGAAGGAGGTACTTATGCTGAATAAAGAATTAGAGTCGAGTCTAAACGGCGCATTTGCACGCGCAAGAGACAAACGACATGAGTTTATGACCGTCGAGCACCTCCTGTTAGCATTGTTAGAGAACGATGCTGCAAGAGAAGCTCTACAAGCGTGCCAAGCCGACATTGACGCGCTTCGTAGTGAGCTAGACGTTTTTATTGATCAAACCACCCCTCTTATTCCTGAAAATGACGAAACACGTGAAACTCAGCCAACGCTTAGTTTCCAACGCGTACTTCAGCGTGCGGTTTTCCATGTTCAGTCTTCTGGCCGCAGTGAGGTAACGGGTGCTAACGTATTGGTGGCTATCTTTAGTGAGCAAGAGTCTCACGCAGCGTATTTGCTGAAAAAGAATGACATCAGTCGTCTCGATATTGTTAACTTCATTTCTCACGGTATTACCAAAGCCTCAAGCTCAGACGATGAGCCTTCATCACCAGGTTCATTTAACAGCGAAAGCCCAGAAGAAACGAATTCTGAAGACCGTCTAGAAAGTTTTGCAACTAACCTCAACCAGATTGCAAAGCAGGGTCAAATTGATCCATTGATCGGTCGTGATAAAGAGCTAGAGCGTACTATCCAAGTGCTGTGTCGCCGTCGTAAAAATAACCCGCTGCTTGTTGGTGAGGCTGGCGTTGGTAAAACGGCCATTGCTGAAGGTTTAGCGTGGCGCATTGTTGAAGGTCAAGTACCTGACATCATTGCTGATAGCGTGATTTACTCTCTGGATATTGGCTCTCTACTTGCAGGTACTAAGTACCGCGGTGACTTTGAAAAACGCTTTAAGGCGATCTTGAAGCAGCTAGAGAAAGAAGATGATGCGATTCTGTTTATCGATGAAATCCACACCATCATTGGTGCTGGTGCCGCATCGGGCGGACAAGTTGATGCTGCAAATCTCATCAAGCCTCTATTAAGTAGCGGTAAACTTCGTTGTATTGGTTCTACGACTTATCAAGAGTACAGTACGATTTTTGAGAAAGAACGTGCGTTGTCTCGTCGCTTCCAGAAAATCGACGTTGTTGAACCATCATTAGATGATACAACTAAGATTTTGATTGGTCTTAAGCCTAAGTACGAAGCACACCACGAAGTCCGTTACACGAACAAAGCGTTGCGCGCTGCAGTAGAGTTGTCAGCGAAATACATTAACGAGCGCCATCTTCCAGATAAAGCCATTGATGTTATTGACGAAGCGGGTGCTCGTAGTCGTTTAGCCCCAGCGAGTCGTCGTAAAAAGACAGTCGGTGTTGCAGACATCGAGGCAATGGTCGCTAAAATGGCTCGAATCCCAGAAAAATCAGTTTCCTCTTCAGACAAAGAGATTCTTCAGAACCTTGATGAGAAGATGAAAATGCTGGTATTCGGTCAAGATGATGCGATCGATGTACTTAGCGAAGCGATTAAGCTAACACGAGCGGGTCTTGGTAACGACCATAAACCTGTGGGTTCATTCCTGTTTGCAGGCCCAACAGGCGTGGGTAAAACAGAAGTGACTGTGCAGCTATCTAAGCTGCTAGGTATTGAGTTACTGCGTTTTGATATGTCTGAGTACGGTGAGCGCCACTCAGTGAGCCGTCTAATTGGTGCACCTCCGGGTTATGTTGGTTACGATCAAGGTGGTCTACTGACTGATGCTGTCATCAAGCACCCTCACTCGGTTGTATTGCTCGATGAGATTGAGAAAGCGCACCCAGATATCTTTAACTTGCTTCTTCAAGTGATGGATAACGGTACGCTAACGGACAACAATGGCCGAAAAGCGGATTTCCGTAATGTGATCCTAGTGATGACAACCAACGCGGGCGTCCAAGAGACGGAGAAGAAATCGATCGGCTTGATCCAACAAGATCACAGTCATGATGCGATGTCTGTCATTAAGAAAGTGTTTACACCAGAGTTCCGTAACCGTCTAGACAACATTATTTGGTTCAATAGTCTAGATGAGCACGTTATTCATCAAGTGGTTGATAAGTTTATTGTTGAACTACAAGCTCAACTTGATGCACGTGGCGTATCACTCGAAGTGTCGGATGATGCTCGTCATTGGCTTGCGCTGAAAGGTTATGACAAAGCGATGGGTGCTCGTCCAATGGGACGTGCTATTCAAGAGCAGCTGAAAAAGCCGCTTGCGAATGAACTTCTGTTTGGCTCGTTAGTTGACGGGGGTACCGTGAAGGTTAACTTGAAAGACGATGAGCTTAAATTTGAATACCTGAGCGAGAAAGAGGCAGCGATTCATTAAGCTGTCATTGAAAAAGTAAAAGCCAGAGTTAATTGCTCTGGCTTTTTTGTATCAGTAAGAATTCAGTTATTGTTGATCAAATATTGTTTTGAGTGCGATTAGGGATGCGTCAACTGAACTAGGGACGGGCTGCTCAATCTGAAAACCTAGCTTTGGATAATCTTTGATTCGCTCTAGATCGCCAAGCATTGCGATAACCGTGGTGGTTAGGTCAATTTCATCATTAAAGTAATCACAAAACCGAGATCTAGGAGAGGTCACTATCACGTGGTCGTAAGCGTCAGGCCACTGCTTTGCGAATGTTGCGTAGGTTCGCCTCTCCATATAAGGCTTTTGCACCAGAATGAACCGTTTTGGACGGAGTCCATGTCCTGTCAGCAGTTGGTGAGTGAAACGGACGTTCTCCCCAGTATTCGTTGCTTTGTTTTCTACAATGATGGCATCGCTTGGTACGCCTGCATCTCTGGCAATCGCCGCAAAAGTATCGGCTTCGGTTTGCTCAAAAACACCTTCAGTTAGTCGTCCCACACCACCCGAAAAGATCAATGTTTTTGCCCAACCTTGCAAATAGAGCTCTGCGGCATATTCGGCAACGCGAGGATCGTTACTGCCCAGAACAAAAATACAGTCTGCTTTTTCAAGCTTATGACCTAACTGCATGTAGGACCAAATGTGTTCGATGTGCTGATAGATTTTCATCGTACTTGCGCAGCTCCGTATAGGTTAGATTGCTTCTAAGGTATGGTCGAAGTGGAAGCGGTAGCCAAGATCTTGAAGTTTATTAGAAACGATTCTTTTGTCTTTGATCTCAACAACGGGAGGAAGGGGATCATCAGACCCTACGTTATCCAAAGCTGATTGATAAAACTCCGCCTTACTGACCGTGTTAGGAGTCGTCGCATTGACAACACCACTGATCTCATTCAACGCCATAAAGCTGACCGCACCTACTGCATCGGTTAAGTGGAGCATATTCGCTGGTGCTAGCGAGCTGACCTGTTTGAGCTTACTTGCAAAGCGAGACGGGTGGCGTTCAGGGCCTATTAAACCACTGCAGCGGACAATAGCGTAACTGAGCCCAGAATCGATCAGACTTTGCTCAGCTTGCAGCATGATGACTGCATTATCGGAAAAGTGGTTGTGGCGTGTCGCCAGTTCGAGACTTGCGCTGTCTTCGGTCATGTCATCAGCACTGTTGGGATAAACGGTTGTCGAACTCACCATCACTAGGCGTGATACGTCGAGTGACTGGCACAGACTAACTAAGGTATGCCAGTAGTGTGCATATTCATCACCGCGACCTTTACGAAAGCCGGGAGGAAAACAACCTATAACGATATCTGGTTTTGTCGCTTCAAGTTTATGCTCACTTTCTGACAAAGGTGCACTCAGGTCGAACTGGAATCCATTCAGGTGCTGTTCGCAAAGCTCAGTAGCCCCCATAGTGGTGGTTCGGCTAACTGAAACGGTATGTCCGAGAGTGCTGAGGTAATGCGCGAGTGGTTGTCCAAGCCAACCCCCGCCAATAATTGAAATCTTTTTCACTATGGCTTCCCTTATCATCGCCTAGAACAGCTTTCAAACTAGATGAATTGAGTTTACGCGACAGGCTGATGGCTAATTGGTATCAATCTCAGCATAACAAATGTGAAAGGAGGATGGGGAGTGATTTATCTGAGCTTAGAAAGCACAGAGAGATACGAGAGAATAATTTTGTTGTAGGAACGCCACACTTAACTTGTTGGCGGCGTTCCAATTGAATGAAGGCTTAGCTACATAAAACTCTTAAGATTTTATCTGCATGCTCTGCCACTTCGATCCCTTCATCCGTTAGGTATCCACCGTCAGGCAATGTACATAAGCCTTTCTCATAAATACGTTGAACGGCCGCCTGCATATCTTCTGATGCTTCGTGGTGCACTTTAATGCCCGTTGCTGAACTGCTCAAATCAAATTGAAGAAGAAGATTAAGTTCAGATAAATGCTCTGGCGTGAATTTCATATTGTGTTCCTTATCGAAAGTACTTATTTCAACTTAATCAGGAAGTAACGAATCATCAACTTCAGGCGTTAAGAAATGTTACCCAGCCCTTAGTTTCATCATAAGTTTGTGGTTGTGTGGTGGTCAGGTAACCAATCGAGTAAGGAATAGATATAAATCAAAGATTAATCCTTGCACTTACTATTCTACCTATAAGGCGTTTGTTAATAGCAAAATAGTCTAAAACATGTGGTTTATATGAATGAACATACTAAAGCGTATTGAGAACAAATATCTAAAATTCAATCAAAAGTTAAGTCTATGATTGTTAGATTAAAATTGATTTTTTGAGATCTGGCGTGATATTACGTTTATGTGAGTTTTTAGTCTGGATAACAAGAAGTTTTCTTTAAATTAAATTTATTTTGTCTTACGCAAATAATTTACGCTTGAAATTGATCACAATTCACGTAATTATCCGCGCCCACTAATCCTCATGTTGCAAAATATTTCTTCGATGATAAATCTAAACCAGTTTGATTCTCTACTTCCTCCACAAATGGCTGAGCGTGCGGCAGAGATTGGCGTAGGTAAAGCGACAAAAGATCCAATCAAATCTTTTTTACTGGCGATTTCAGCGGGTATCCACATTGGCATTGCATTTGTTTTTTATACTATCGTAACGACGGGTGCTGGTGATCTGCCTTGGGGTATCACACGACTTATCGGTGGATTGGCTTTTAGCTTGGGGTTGATTTTGGTTGTTGTTACGGGCGGTGAATTGTTCACGAGCTCGGTATTGACCTTGGTTGCCCGCGCAAGTGGCAAGATAACATGGAAATGCTTGTTCAAAAACTGGGCTGTTGTCTATGGTGGGAACCTGATTGGTGCACTGCTGTTAGTGATATGCATGCTGATGACAAAACAGTACATGTTCGATCATGGCCAAGTGGGTATAAATGCAATGGCGATTTCTCAGCATAAGCTGCACCATTCGTTTTTATCCGCAGTTGCACTTGGTGTTATGTGTAACGTATTAGTCTGTATAGCGGTTTGGATGACATTTAGTGGCCGAACCCTTACTGATAAAATAGCAGTGATGATTTTACCTGTAGCGATGTTTGTATCGGCAGGGTTTGAACACTGTATTGCGAATATGTTCCAAGTGCCGATGGCGATTGGTATCAAAAACTTTGCGCCTGCTGAATTTTGGCAGATGACAGGAGCGAACATCGCTGATTACGCTGACTTGAATATGATTGGCTTTATCACGAACAATTTGTTGCCTGTTACTCTGGGTAACATTATTGGTGGTGGCTTGTTTGTCGGCATGTGGTACTGGTTGATCTATCTGCGAGATTGATTGCTGATTCATTGATGATGTGATTTTTAAAAGGCTCACTAAAGCGGTGAGCCTTTTGCTGTTTTAGGCCTAGAACAACTCTTCCAATGGGGGAATTTCTAAGGGCTCTGTGATTAACCAATCACGTTGTGGGTTATCTTGAACATTTTGTTCAGATTGATCCATCCACTCTTTTCTCATCGCCGTATCACTCTCCTTGTGTCACTACAGGCTTCATCTTAAGTCGCCGGAATGACCAAATTATTACAGTTCGTGAATTAAATTATATGCGTATGAATGCAAAGAAAATTTTGTGTTCTTTGATGAACTTAGGTAATAAAAAGACTTGCTTTTGAAGTATCACCACGGTTATCCACAGAAACTGTGGATAAGATCTTACGCAGACTGTTTATGGTGAGGAAGGAGCGGCTAAGCCAGCGGTTTGATCAAAACTCTTCCTTCTTTATTAATGAGATTGTTGATGGTGAGCTTGAGCGCAACGGTGATTGAAATCGACATCATGACAAAGATCGCCACCATAATGAGTATCTGATATTTGATAGCGACAAGAGGACTAGCTCCTCCCAAAATTTGTCCCGTCATCATTCCAGGTAGAGTGACAAGCCCGCTGGTGGTCATTGTTGCGAGCGTTGGTGCCAAAGAGCGCTTAATAGCCGATTGCACAAAAGGAATCGTCGCGTACTCCTTAGATGCTCCAAGTGCGATAGCGGCTTCATATTCTCCTTTACGTTCATCAAGGGAGTTAAAGAAGTTTTGCAGTGCCACGATATTACCGCTCATTGAGTTCCCCAAGAGCATTCCGGCAAGTGGAATTAAGTATTGAGCATTGTAGGTGGGGCTGGGTTGGACAACAAACAGAGTAATAATAGTAAGGATAGGAAAGAGCCCAATCGCTAAGCCTGAAACCACGGAGAACATGAGTTTGGATTTGGGCAATTTAGCTTTGCTTATAATTGTGCTAGCTCCAATGAGCGTCATCAAAGTAAGCCATATCAGATTGACCAATAAGCTGTTGAGATCGAATAGGAACTCCAAGTAGACACCGACGAGAAGAAGCTGAACGGTCATTCGAGTGACGCTCAAAATAATCTCTTTATTCATGTCTAATTGATAGATGCGACTCACTAGCATAGGGATGGTGAGTAAGCTAAAAAATACCAGTAAGGTAAGCCAAGATATATCCACGACGCTGTTCATTTTCCCTCCCATAGTCGTGTCTCTATCTTACCGAATAATGCTATTCGCTGACTATGCCTCAAAAACGAAAAAATCCCCCTAAAACTCACATGTCTTGAAACATTTTAGTTACATTTGGGCTAATATAAGCACATCAACAGTATGCCTCTAAAGTGGTAGATGTTAAAAATTATCGTTCTAATGTTACGGGTTTTAGGGAGGTTGCTTCTTTATTTGCCTGTTAATAAATCTTCATATTTTGAGGTTTATTTATACATAAAATGGTAATTAAACACATCTCTGGATGAGCTCAAAAAAGTATTGAATAACAAGGCTCAAAGCATCGGAATTGATTGAACCCTACTAATAGTATGGTCTAAGATTTCTCAATAGAAATTTAAAAAAAACTTAGCTCAATCACCAGAGCTAGACAAAAACACTAGATACAAAATAGGCAAATGTATGAGTGATGTTAAAAAAATTGAGAGTGGTGAAAAACGCTCTCTGGAGTGGAAGTCTTTCCTCTTCATCGCGGTTGTTCTCTTCCCAATCCTGAGTGTGGCCTTTGTCGGCGGATACGGATTCATTGTCTGGGCACTACAAGTGTTCTTCTTTGGTCCTCCGGGCGTACACGGCATGTAAGCCGCTGAGCTCATTTCCACATTTTTGAAAAGATTTTAAGAGAGCAAACAATGAAATCATTTATCGTAAAACTGTGGCGTACCATGACACGCCCTGCAGTTCATATCAGCCTAGGTGTGCTGACTATGGGCGGCTTTATTGCTGGTGTTATCTTCTGGGGTGGTTTTAACACTGCTTTAGAAGCGACTAACACTGAAGAATTCTGTATCAGCTGTCACACCATGCGTGACAATGTATACGTTGAGCTACAAGAAACAGTTCACTGGAAAAACCACTCTGGTGTTCGTGCGACTTGTCCTGACTGTCACGTTCCTCACAACTGGACGGACAAAATTGCTCGTAAGATGCAGGCTTCAAAAGAAGTATTCGCTCAAGTGTTTGGTGACTATGATGAACCAGGCCACTTTGAAGAGCGTCGTATCGAACTTGCTAAACACGAATGGGATCGTTTCTCTGCGAACAAATCTCTAGAGTGTAAAAACTGTCACAACTACGAATCTATGGACTTCGAGCAAATGTCTCCAACAGCTCGTATCCAAATGAAACAAGCCGCAG
Source organism: Vibrio sp. RE86 (assembly GCF_013114545.1). Classification (GTDB taxonomy): domain Bacteria; phylum Pseudomonadota; class Gammaproteobacteria; order Enterobacterales; family Vibrionaceae; genus Vibrio. Next base: position 116,894 of record NZ_VTXI01000005.1, read on the forward strand.
AGAAAGATCAAAGCTGTGTTGACTGTCACAAAGGTATTGCACACAAACTACCAGCAGGTATGGACAGCATTGGTGGCATCGTTGGCGAGCTAGAGCAGTTAACATCAAGCACTGACTACTCAGAAGGTCAAGCACTTGTGAGTGTTCGTCACCTACCTGTTTACTTCGATGACGCAGCAGCGCAAGAAGCGGGTCTACTTAACCCAGCGTCGACTGTTACTGTTCTTGAAGACAAAGGCGACATGATGAAAGTTGAGATTGACGGCTGGCGTAAAGCGAAGGGCTTCGGTCGTGTAATTCAAGAAGACTTTGGTATGAACATCGCAGTTGGCTCTCTACTCAAAGATGCGGCACTTAGCGATGACATCGTGACGAAAGGCGAGAAGAAAGTGGATGAGTTGACAGGTCTTCCTTGGGAGAAAGTGTCAGCAACGGTATGGATGAAGAAAGAAGCGATGCTTAACGACGTAACTCCAATCTGGGAGAAAGCGAGCGAAGCGTACAAGACCAATTGTTCAGTGTGTCACACACAACCTGCTGAAGCGCACTTCGATGCGAACACATGGCCAGGTATGTTCAACGGTATGCTTGCATTCGTTAACTTCGATACAGACAGCGAAGCTCTAGTATTGAAGTACCTACAGAAGCACTCTTCAGATTTTGCTGAAGGTCACCACTAATAAGCGTCGGATGGAGTAATTGAAATGGCTATTACACGAAGAAGTTTTCTTAAAGGTGTAGCAACGACTAGTGCAGTGTCAGTAATCGGTCCAAGCTTATTGGCATCTGCTTCTGCAAACGCTGCAGAATCAACAGGAACTTGGAAAGTTTCAGGTTCTCACTGGGGCGCATTCCGCGCCCACATCTACGCGGGTAAAGTTCAAGAGATCAAACCGCTAGAATCAGACACGAACCCAACAGACATGATTAACGGCATCAAGGGTATTATTTACAGCCCTTCACGTGTTCGTTACCCAATGGTTCGTCTAGATTGGCTTAAAAAGCACAAATACAGCGCAGAAACCCGTGGTGACAACCGTTTCATCCGTGTTACTTGGGATGAAGCATTAGACCTGTTCTACCGTGAACTAGAGCGCGTACAAAAAGATTACGGCCCTTGGGCGCTGCATGCTGGTCAAACTGGCTGGCGTCAAACTGGTCAGTTCCACAGCTGTACCAGCCACATGCAGCGTGCTGTTAACATGCATGGTAACTTCATCACGAAAGTAGGTGACTACTCAACGGGGGCAGGTCAGACGATTCTTCCTTACGTTCTTGGTTCAACGGAGGTTTACGCACAAGGCACGTCTTGGTCTGAAATTCTAGAGAACTCGGACAACATCGTCCTATGGGCAAATGACCCAGTTAAAAACCTACAAGTTGGTTGGAACTGTGAGACTCACCAGTCGTTCCCTTACCTAGAGCAGCTTAAAGAGAAAGTAGCGAAAGGCGAGATCAATGTTCTGTCTGTTGATCCAGTTAAGAACAAGACTCAACGTTTCCTGGAGAACGACCACCTGTACATCAACCCGATGACAGACGTAGCCTTCATGATGGCGGTTGCTCACGTTCTTTATAATGAAGATCTTTACGATAAAGAGTTCATTAAGACCTACTGTCTAGGCTTCGAAGACTTCATTAAGTACGTTCAAGGTGAAACGAAAGATAAGATCGTTAAGACACCAGAATGGGCTGAAGAGATTTGTGGCGTTAAAGCTGACAAGATCCGTGAATTTGCACGCATGCTTGTTAATGGCCGTACACAAATTCTGATGGGTTGGTGTATCCAGCGTCAAGAACACGGTGAACAGCCATACTGGGCTGCAGCAGTGGTTGCAGCAATGGTTGGTCAAATTGGTCTGCCTGGTGGCGGTATCTCTTACGGTCACCACTACTCAGGTATCGGTGTTCCATCAACAGGCTTCGCGGCACCTGGTGGTTTCCCTCGCAACCTTGATACAGGCTCTAAGCCTAAGTGGGACAACAATGACTTCAACGGTTACAGCCGTACAATCCCTGTAGCGCGTTGGATCGACTGTCTACTAGAACCAGGTAAAGAGATTCGTTACAACGGTAGCAAAGTTAAGCTGCCGGGTTACAAGATGATGGTTATCTCGGGTAACAACCCTTGGCACCACCACCAAGACCGTAACCGTATGAAGAAAGCCTTCAAGCAGCTTCAAACTGTGGTAACGATTGAATTCGCTTGGACAGCAACTTGTCGCTTCTCTGATATCGTACTGCCTGCGTGTACTCAGTTCGAACGTAACGATATCGACGTATACGGTTCTTACTCAGGTAAAGGTCTGATCGCGATGCATCGCCTAGTGGATCCATTGTTCCAGTCTAAGACTGACTTTGAGATCTTTACTGAGCTAACTCGCCGCTTCGGTCGCCATAATGAGTACACTCGTGGCATGGATGAAATGCAGTGGGTTCGTTCTCTGTATGATGATTGTCGCGCAGCGAACAAAGCGAAGTTTGATATGCCAGAATTTGATGAGTTCTGGGAGAAGAGCGTACTAGACTTCGGTGAAGGTTCACCTTGGGTTCGTCACGCTGACTTCCGTAAAGATCCAGAGATCAACGCTCTAGGTACACCATCAGGCTTTATCGAAATTACATCTCGTAAGATCGGTCGCTACGGTTACGAACACTGTCAAGAACACCCAATGTGGTTTGAAAAGACAGAACGTTCACACGGTGGCCCTGGTTCAGACAAGTTCCCGTACTGGCTACAGTCTTGTCACCCAGACAAACGTCTGCACTCACAGATGTGTGAATCTGAAGAGTTCCGTGCAACGTATGCGGTACAAGGTCGTGAGCCTGTGTACATCAACCCTCAAGATGCTAAAGCGAAAGGCATTAAAGATGGTGATTTGGTACGTGTATTCAACGATCGTGGTCAGCTACTAGCAGGTGCTGTACTGACTGATAGCTACCCACGTGGTGTTATCCGTATCGAAGAAGGTGCGTGGTACGGCCCTCTGAACGAAAAAGAAGGTGCGATTTGTACATACGGCGATCCAAATACGCTAACAATGGACATCGGCTCTTCTGAGCTTGCTCAGGCAACTTCTGCAAACACATGTATCGTTGAGTTTGAGAAGTTCACAGGCAAAGTACCACCGGTTACTTCATTCGGTGGCCCTATCGAAGTCGCGTAATCGATGAGACAATTAAAAATACCAGCTTTCGAGCTGGTATTTTTTTATCCAGAGTTTGCCTGTTACTCGTTCCTATTTCTTCGTCTATTCAAGGCCATAGCGCTTTTTGAGCTCTTTCAACTTCGCTTCGCCATAGTGTTCAAAATAGTCGTTTAACGCTTCTATGATCTCTTCAGCATGAGGGTGATCTCGCCGTACAGCCGCATACAAAGGTGTTTGATCGAAATACTTTGCGCTGACGTTTAGACGATCTAGCGAGAGATTTAACTCTTGCATTGTCCATTGTCCTACAGCTTCATCGGTGATCAGTACGTCAGCTCGTTTAGAAAGAAGCAGACGGAGACTGTTAGGAAGATCGATAGAATCGACTTTAATCATCTCTTGATACTCCAACAAGCGTGAACCATATTCGTAGCCGTTAATCAGTGCGACACGTTTGCCTTTTAAGCTGGTGATATCATTGAACTCAAACTCTAAGTCCTTACGCGAAATAACGGCCATCCGGTTCAGCATATAAGGCTTGGAGAACAGGTAAAATTCCTCTCTTTCTGGTGTTTTCCAAATCGACACAATCACATCATTTTTCCCTTTTAGTGTCTCTTTAAGGATCCTAGCCCAAGGTTTTTGATTAAAAGTGATGGCATAGCCCGCCTTCGTTAGTGCATCGACCACCATGTCATGAGCAATCCCATTCCCAAATTTCGAACTCATTATGTAGGGGGGCCAATGAGTCTGAGCAACCTGTAAAGTGACTGCTAAACCTCTTGAAGAAATAAGAAGAGAGGACAGCAAAAAAATCCATAGATGAATGCGGGAAAACATCTAAATTTCCTTTTTAAAATGCTTACTCAAAAGTGTAGTTGAAGTAATTAGTGAAGAAAGTTCAAGCGGGTTTCCCATAACCTAAGAAAATGTTTGAACTTAGTTCGATTCAAGTGAATGAATGTGGCTTTTGATTGTTTTACCTTTATTGCTGAATTTTTGTGATCTCGTTCTCTAAAATTTATGCTGTCTGTTTAAAAGATCTGCATATTTTTGATGTTTTTAGATTCCAAACGTTTGCTGAGTCTTTTCTTGTTAGGATTTTTTTTATTGTTTTATTTGTTAATTATCAGTATGGCGAATAATTTCTGCTTCCAGGGCAAGCCGGTGGAACTGGCGCTCATAAATAAAAATTTATAGGAACAAATAAAAATGAAAAAGACAGCATTAGCAGTAGCACTATCTCTTGTTGCAGGTTCAGCAGTAGCAGCTGAAGCACTATCTGGTGACCAGTTCACAGTTTCTGGTGAATTCGCTCTTGGTGGTTATTCTCAGACTGACCGTACAGAAGATGGCAATGTTGGTACACCTGGCGCGAAGAAAGAAGAATTCTACAATGGTGGCGTAACGGGTTTTGATATCTTTGCTAACTACGAAAATGGCAACATTGTAGGTAGCTTCGGTGGTGAATTTGACCTAGAAGATGACTACGGCACATCTGACGCTGAGTTCACAATTACTGACACTTGGGTTGGTTATAAAACTGGTTACGGTGTGATCTCTGCAGGTTACGCAAATGACACTGCTCTAGATGCTGTTGACGGTGCTGCTGACCAAACAATCGAGTTCCTATGGTCTCCTTCAGATGCATCTGACGCTCGTCAAGTAGTAAAGTTTGAAGGCGAGAAAGAAGGCTTCAAATACGGCATCTCTTACTTTGGTGACCGTAACTATGACAACGATGACCGTCAAGGTGGCTACAACGGCTACTTTGGTTACGAAAACGAGACGTTCATGGTTAACGCAGGTTACGAAGACAACGATGAGCAAGAAGGTTCAACAGACAAACTATACCTTGTAAACGGTGCAGTTAAACTAGGCGCTGTTGGCATTGGTGCAACATTCGCTGAAGAAGAGTTCGCTGACGGTAAAAAAGTTAAGCTTTACAACACGTCTATTGGCTACTCAATGGAAGCGCTATACCTAGCTGCTGGTTACGTATCGGTAGAAGACACTCGTGAAGCGGTAAACTTTGGTGGTTCTTACGCATTCACAAACAACTTCTCTGCACTTGTTGATATCGCTTACCACGTTTCTGACGAAGGTAAAGTAAGCAACAACATCGAAAAAGGCGACGTAGAATCATTCGTTAAACTAGCGTACGCATTCTAATCTAAATTTCCGTCTATTAACGGCTCATCCTCGTGAGCCGTTTTTTAAGCAGGATGCTTAACGCAATAATCCACTGCCTTTTTGCCCTCCGGAGATGGAGGGTTTTTTCGATCAAGGAAACGTGATCGACGTAACTGTTCGCGTCGTTGAGTAAATAGACAACAACAGATGTCAGTGCTCTAATTGAGGAACTAATAACGACAAAGAACTCTCCATGCGTAAGTCTATTACTCTCACGAACGAACGCACTTTAGTGATCGCCAATAGCGACCTTGCTGCTGAGCACGACAACAACCAAGTGACGTTCACTTTTCAAGGTTTAAGCAATCAACCGATTGGCTCGCAATATCTCCTCTTTTCCACTGAATTTGACTTTGAACGACAAGCAACGTTGCTCGGCGATGGTTTTCAAATGCTCGCGCAAACAACAGGCACGCTGGATAACCCTATCGATATCGGTCGATGCCCAGATAACAGCCCAAGTTATCGCATATACCCTTCTCAAGCGTCAAAACGTTACTACAACTATCTAGTAATAGAAGATTCCCTTGGTTATGCGTTGTTTGGTTTTACCAGTTGTCATCGGTTTGCTGGCTATTTCACCGTCGTTGAACAAGAGGGCGCTTTTGGTATCAATGCGTATATCGATGGAGAGGAAACATCACCACAGGATTGGGCAACCAACTTGCTAGAGTCTGTTGTGATACTGCGTGGCGAGTCACTGTCGACATTATATAAAGAGTATTCTCAGCGAATTCAGGGTCATCACCCAGTCAGAGCAGGTGTTAAGAAGCCATCACCTTTGGGGTGGTGCTCTTGGTACGCCTACTATGCTGAGGTCACAGAGCAAAACATCGAAGAGAACGTCGATTACATGGCGGAGTATTTAAAGCAATTCGATTACACCTTACTTGATGATGGCTACCAAGCCTACATGGGGGACTGGTTAACCCCGTCGGATAAATTCCCGTCAGGTATAAAGTCGGTTGTTACGGAAATCAAAGCTCGCGGTAAAAAACCTGCCATTTGGTTGGCTCCCTTTATCGCTCAAGCTGAATCACAAATATTTGAGCAGCATCCAGATTGGTTTGTCCGTCATGCTGATGGTTCGCTATTGAAAGCGGAGGATGTGACATATGCAGGGTGGCGTTGTACACCTTGGTACATCTTAGATACCGCCCATCCAGAAGTACAAGAGCACTTAACTAACGTGGTGCGAGTGATGCGAGAAGAGTGGGGGGTAGAGCTATTTAAGCTTGACGCAAATTACTGGGGAACCTTGAAAGGGATTCGACGTGAGTCAGGTGTGACGGGCGTTGAGGCATATCGCCTTGGCATGGAAGCGATTGTGAAAGGCGCGGGTGACGCACTCATTCTTGGCTGCAACGCACCGATGTGGCCATCATTAGGTTTGGTGGATGCGATGCGTGTTTCTGATGACGTTGAGCGTTGTGGTCGCCGCTTTGAACAGATAGCGAAAGAGACTTTTTACCGCAGTTGGCAGCACCGCAGCTTATGGCAAATAGACCCTGACTGCGCTACTTTCGTCTCGCTCGCTAATCAAGCAACCGATCGCAGTAACTACGAGTTCCACCGCGATGCTTTGCTCGCAAGCGGGGGGCTGTTGCTCTCTGGTGATCCTTTAACTGAACTGACGCCGTTTGCGAAGAAAACCTTGGCTAAGCTGGTGGTAAGACATAAGCACAATCAAGAAGCGGCAAGGTTTACCGCATTGAACCTGCATCATGCCTTTTTACCATTGACGGACAACAACGATCTGCATTGCTTGTTTAACTACCACCAACCCGCACGAGAAGTCACTCTTACCGCGGATTACCCTGCTGATTGGTATGATTATTGGACGGGTGAAAAGTTAAATCATGAACCAACACAAGTGTTGGAGGTTACGCTAAAGTCAGGGCTAACAAGCCGAGCAATAATTACCTCGCTATAGCCTAGTGCCTCGACTAGAATGGCGGGCTAGGCTTAGCAAAACTAAAGAAATACATGTCTATCATACTTGGAATAGACCCGGGCTCACGTATCACAGGGTACGGGGTTATTCGTCAGACGGGTCGCCATCTTCACTATTTGGGCAGTGGTTGTATCCGCACATCAGAGAAAGAACTCCCAGGAAGACTCAAACAGATTTACGCGGGTGTGTCGGAAATCATCACCCAATTCCAACCTGACGTCTTTGCGATCGAGCAGGTGTTTATGGCGCGCAATGCAGATTCAGCGCTTAAGCTAGGGCAGGCTAGGGGCAGCGCCATTGTGGCTGCAGTGAACGCAGATCTTCCTGTGCACGAATATGCTGCGCGTTTGATTAAACAGGCTGTGACCGGCACTGGTGGTGCGGATAAAGAGCAAGTGCAACATATGGTACAGCAAATGTTGAAACTCCCTGCAAAACCTCAAGCCGATGCAGCGGATGCGCTAGGCGTCGCGATATGTCATGCAAATACCAATAAAACCTTAGTTGCGCTCGCAGGCAAGGCGACGGGAGCTCGCCGAGGGCGCTATCGCTAAAAAGTTAGTATTCATTATGCAGTATGGTATCCTGTTTGCGTCTAGGGAAGGAGATGCGAATGAATGGAATGAATTACCTACGATCTATTGGCTTTTTGACCTCGATTGTCACATTAAGTTATCCCGCATTTTCTGCGCAAGATGTGGGTGCCTGCGTAAAGAGCGGCGGGGAGTATCCTGCAATCCCTGCTGTTAACAAACAAATATCGGATGTTTGTGAGTTACGATGGTTAAGTGAAAACAGTTCGGCTTGGACTTCGGACTGGATTCAAACCGCTGATATAGACCTTTCAAACTCGAAGCAGTGGAATAGCGGCAAAGGCTTTAGCCCCATTGGTAATGGCTCGAGTCAATTTAAAGGAGGTTATAATGGCCAAGGCTATGAAATCTCGGGGCTATACATCAACCGACCAACAAGCGATCACATAGGCTTATTCGGTTTTATTAATCACGCAGCGAATCCTTCTAACTACAAAATTCAAAATATCACGCTTTCTGGCGATGGTGATAAAAGCAACATTGATATCAAAGGTGCAAATAGAGTCGGTGGGGTCATTGGCTCTGGCCACTATGTTCTAGCAGAAAACCTCGAATCATCGATGGTGATAGTGGCCGATAGAGCGGTAGGCGGACTCATTGGTTATTTTCATGGTAGTGACATCTCCCAAAGCCGTTCGTTTGGTTCGATAACTTCATTAGAGAGTTCGGACGTGTTCATGGGCACCAGTGCATCTGCTGGTGGTTTTATCGGAGAAGCTTCTTATGGTAGCGCAATAGAAAATAGTTTTAGCCAGACCGATGTTAATGGAACAAAGCGCGTGGGTGGGTTTGTGGGTGAGGCTGACCCTTTCATAAGCATAGTAAATAGTTATTCGGTTGGCACGGTTTCAGGCACTTCATCTGTCAGCAGTTTTATCGGTACGCAAGCAGGTACAGCTACTAACGCGGTCTACGATTGTGATTTCGGAATTTCAGGGACATCGGACTGCGGTGAAGCCGAGACTGATGGTTCGGTGGGCTTTAGTTCAAGTGTAATGAAGGCTGAGCAAACCTATTTAGCACTGAATTGGGACATTACTAGTGATGCTTGGCAAGAATCTATTTGGAAGATTTCAGAAGGGAGTTATCCGACTCATAGTAAACCGATTTCGCTCATAGTCTCACCTAAACGTGAAGATATGCCGACCGAGATTATAATAGAGCAAGGCAGTTTAAGTACGATAGCGCTTGCTGCCCAGCCTCACAACGATGGTGCCAGCGTGACGTTTGAACTTAGGCTGGAAGGTGATGTAATCAATCCACATAGTCGCTCGCTAGTTCCGAGTTGGGTTTACCTGGAGCCTACAGGTGAATACTCTGCCGATCTCATTGTTGATGCACCTATTTTGACAAACGATGAGGTTATATCAGGCCTTGTGGTTGATATTGTGGAAGTGTATGGCGGAAAACGAATGGTGAACTCTTTACCTGCATTTGACGTTACCGCTTATGCTTCAGCGGCCGACAGTAGCTCTGATAACAGTGCTGACGACGCAGGTAGTAACCTGAATCCAGATGATGGATCTAACTCTGGAGGCACGTTAAGTGCTTGGCTGTTGCTGCTAATTATCCCAATCAGCGTGCGAAGAGTAATGATTGAGTAATCCTTATTCAAATAGTTTAAAAGTCTAAAATACGAAGCACTCTTTTAACTGGCTATATATCCAGTAATTTATTATTATCATTTTCAGCGAAAAGAGAACGAATAGGAACTTTACCTTGATTGGACGATTACGTGGCACTCTGATTGAAAAACAACCCCCTGAACTGCTTATTGAAGTAAACGGCATTGGCTATGAAGTCCAAATGCCAATGAGCTGCTTCTACGAATTACCGAATATAGGTGAAGAGGCGATCATCTATACTCATTTTGTGGTCAGAGAGGATGCGCAGCTTCTTTATGGCTTTAACACTGTCAAAGAGCGTGCTCTATTCCGTGAAGTAATTAAAGCCAATGGCGTGGGTCCAAAACTGGGCTTAGGTATTCTTTCTGGTATGACGGCAAGTCAATTTGTCGCAAGTGTTGAGCGTGAAGATGTTTCGACGCTTGTCAAACTTCCGGGTGTCGGTAAAAAGACCGCAGAGCGTCTTGTGGTTGAAATGAAAGACAGACTGAAAGGTTGGGGTGCGGGCGATCTGTTCACGCCGTTTACGGACGCTGCGCCTGTAGACTCGACTCCTGAAACTGCTCAAGGTAGTGCGGAAGAAGAGGCGGTTAGCGCGCTGCTTGCTCTAGGTTACAAACCAGTACAAGCATCTAAAGTGGTCTCTCAAGTGAAGAAAGCGGATATGACCAGCGAGCAGCTTATCCGTGAAGCTTTGAAATCCATGGTATAAGGCATAGATCATGATTGAAGCGGATCGCTTAATTGCGCCAGACAATGAAGTTTATAAAGAAGAAGATGTCATTGATCGTGCCATTCGTCCAAAAACGTTAAAAGACTATAAAGGTCAAGATCATGTTCGTGATCAAATGGAGATCTTTATCAAAGCCGCTCAGCTGCGTAATGAAGCATTAGACCATTTGTTGATCTTCGGTCCTCCTGGTTTGGGTAAGACCACATTGGCAAACATTGTGGCCAACGAAATGGACGTTAATATCCGTACGACATCAGGTCCTGTATTAGAGAAAGCGGGCGATTTAGCCGCTTTGCTTACCAACCTAGAAGAAAACGATGTTTTGTTCATTGATGAAATTCACCGTCTTAGCCCTATGGTTGAAGAGGTGCTCTATCCTGCGATGGAAGACTATCAATTGGATATCATGATCGGTGAAGGTCCTGCCGCACGTTCAATCAAAATTGACTTACCGCCCTTTACTTTAATTGGTGCCACGACGCGAGCAGGCTCATTGACGTCGCCACTTCGTGACCGTTTTGGTATTACCCAGCGTCTCGAATACTACAAGATCCCAGATCTGCAAAACATTGTTCAGCGCAGTGCGGATTGCCTTGGCTTGTCAATGGAGTCAGAGGGCGCATTAGAAGTAGCAAGGCGCGCGCGTGGAACTCCTCGTATCGCAAACCGACTGCTTCGACGTGTTCGTGATTACGCTGAAGTAAAAGGTGATGGCCATATTTGTGCTGATGTCGCCGATAAAGCGCTCAACATGCTTGATGTCGATGCTCAGGGCTTTGACTACATGGATAGAAAGCTTTTGCTGGCCATTATGGAGAAATTTGGGGGTGGGCCAGTTGGACTCGATAATATGGCAGCGGCCATTGGTGAAGAGAAAGACACCATTGAAGATGTCTTAGAACCTTATCTTATCCAGCAAGGCTACCTGCAAAGAACGCCACGCGGAAGAATCGCGACCGATAGGGCGTATCTTCATTTCGGAATTGAAAAATAAGTTTTCATAAGCCAGCTAATCTTAGCTGGCTTTTTCTTTGAGTGATCAAGATCACATAAATAAAAATGACCTACCACTTTTTAGGTAATTTAATTGAGTGAGTTGTTAACCACTTGTTTTGCATAAATACTTCAATCTTTCCGGAGGTAACCCTCCCGTAACAAAACCCCGCCTAAACTGTTGATACAGATCAATGTGATGAAAATCTAAACAGTAATGCCGCACAAAAGTTGATACAAATCAAAGCGAACTCTGCCTATAAACCTTTTGAAACAACCTGTTTTTAGCAGTAATATTAGCGCCAGCTATATTAGCTGATGCTTAACAATTAACTAACCGTTACGGTACATTTTTGCAACAATATTACGAACTGCGGCAACAAGTTGCTCGGTTTGTGCAATGTCGTTTAAGTTAGCTCAACGCTTACTAACAATGCATTAATGTAGAAAGTGTCTTCAGCCGACACATAGGAGTAAACATGATTGACGTAGTTGATCTGTCGCGGTTGCAATTTGCACTGACAGCGATGTATCACTTCCTCTTCGTACCTTTGACTCTAGGTATGGCATTCCTTCTTGCCATCATGGAATCTTTGTACGTAATGACGGACAAGCAAATCTATAAGGACATGACTAAGTTCTGGGGTAAGCTTTTCGGTATTAACTTTGCACTTGGTGTGGCTACTGGCCTTACCATGGAGTTCCAGTTTGGTACTAACTGGTCATACTATTCGCATTACGTAGGTGATATCTTCGGTGCACCTCTCGCGATCGAAGCCCTCGTAGCCTTCTTCTTAGAGTCTACCTTTGTAGGCCTATTCTTCTTTGGCTGGGATCGTCTATCTAAGCGTCAACACCTTGTTGTTACTTGGTTAGTTGCACTAGGTTCTAACTTCTCTGCTCTTTGGATTCTGGTTGCAAACGGCTGGATGCAAAACCCAGTGGGTGCAGAATTTAACTTCGAAACCATGCGTATGGAAATGGTGAGCTTTGCTGAGGTTGTTCTTAACCCAGTAGCTCAAGTTAAATTCGTCCATACGGTAGCATCAGGCTACACGACAGGCGCAATGTTCATTCTAGGCATCAGCTCTTACTACCTATTAAAAGGTCGTGACATCGCATTCGCACGTCGTTCATTCGCTATTGCAGCTTCATTCGGTATGGCAGCAATCCTTTCTGTAATCGTACTAGGTGATGAATCTGGTTACGAGCTAGGTGAAGTACAGAAAGTGAAACTAGCTGCAGTTGAAGCGGAATGGCACACAGAACCAGCTCCGGCAGCATTCACTCTATTTGGTCTTCCAAACCAAGAGACAATGCACACGGATTACGCGATTAAGATCCCTTACGTTATGGGTATTATTGCAACGCGTTCTTTTGACGAGCAAGTAACAGGTCTACGTGATCTACGTGAAGAGCACGTTGACCGTATCCGTACAGGTATGTACGCGTACGAGTTGCTAGAAAAACTTCGTGCAGGCGACAAGTCTGAAGAAAACATGGCAGCCTTTGACGAAGTGAAAGGTGACCTAGGTTACGGCCTTCTTCTTAAGCGCTACACAGAAAACGTTGTTGACGCGACTGAAGACCAAATTCAAGCGGCAGCGGATGATTCTATCCCGACAGTTTGGCCTCTATTCTGGTCATTCCGTATCATGGTAGCGTGTGGTTTCATCATGCTATTCGTGTTTGGTGCTGCATTCGTTCAAACATGTCGTCAGAAGATCGAACAGAAACCTTGGATCCTAAAAGCAGCACTATTTAGTATCCCACTTCCTTGGATTGCAATCGAAGCAGGTTGGTTTGTTGCAGAGTATGGTCGTCAGCCGTGGGCAGTAGGTGAAATCCTACCAACACATGTTGCTGCATCTGCGCTAACTCTTGAGCAATTGTGGACGTCACTCTTCGCAATTATCGCACTGTACACAGTGTTCCTAATTGCTGAGGTTTACCTAATGCTTAAATTTGCACGTAAAGGTCCAAGCAGCCTGAAAACAGGTCGTTACCACTTCGAACAAAACGCTAACTCTGTTGAAGACAAAGTCGGCCGTTCAGTCGAAGTATAAGTGAGGGAATATTATGTTTGATTACGAAATCTTACGACTTATTTGGTGGGTTCTGATTGGTGTTCTGCTAGTTGGATTCGCAGTAACAGACGGCTTTGATATGGGTGTTGCATCGCTTTCACCTGTTATCGGTAAAACGGATACAGAGCGTCGTATCATGCTAAACACGATTGCCCCTCACTGGGACGGCAACCAAGTTTGGCTAATCACTGCTGGTGGTGCGCTATTTGCTGCATGGCCGCTTGTGTACGCTACGTCATTCTCGGGTTTCTACCTAGCAATGTACGTAACGTTAGCGGCGCTTTGGCTACGTCCACTTGCTCTTGATTACCGTTCTAAAATCGAAAACCCGAAATGGCGTAAAGCGTGGGACTACGCTCTTTGCTTTAGTGGCACTGTACCGCCAGTTATCTTCGGTGTCGCATTTGGTAACCTACTTCAAGGTGTACCGTTTGAGTTAAACAGCCTGCTAATGTCTGAGTACAAAGGTACTTTCTTCGCACTGCTTAACCCATTCGCACTTCTATGTGGCGTACTTAGCTTGATGCTATTCGTACTTCAAGGTGCAACGTGGCTGCAAATGAAGACGACAGAAGCACTGCATGTTCGCTCTCGTGGTGTTGCACAGATCACTGGTTTGATTGCAGCGGTACTATTTGTACTAGGCGGTTTCTGGGTTCAGTCAATTGACGGTTATGTTATCACTAGCACAATCGACACATTCGCTGACTCTAACCCGCTAAATAAAGAAGTCGTTCTTGAAGCTGGTGCTTGGATGACTAACTTCGAAACGTACCCAGCGCTATGGGCAGCGCCTGCAATTGGTGTGGTTATGCCACTACTAGCGGCAATCGCTTCACGTTTCGAACGTGGTGGCTTTGCGTTCCTATTCTCAAGTCTTGCTAACGCTGGTGTTATCTTGACGGCAGGTTTTGCAATGTTCCCATTCGTAATGCCTTCAAGTCTAGTACCAAACCATAGTCTGACTATGTGGGATTCAACAGCGAGTGAATTGACACTTGGTCTTATGACTGCTGTAGCGGCGGTAATGGTACCTGTAATCCTTGCTTACACGACTTGGACTTACTACAAAATGTTCGGCCGTCTAGATAAGAAACACATCGAAGACAACGACGTTTCAGCTTACTAAGGAGTATTTACTATGTGGTATTTCGCATGGATTCTAGGTGTACTACTTGCTTGTGCATTCGGTATCATCAACGCTCTTTGGTTAGAGCACTCTGAAATGATGGACAAAGACAGTGAGTAATCTCGCTGAGCAAGTAGCTAAGCTACATGCACCTGTCGATAAGGCTCTGTTTCGAGCCTTATCTCTGGTACTCGGCTTTTACCACGTTGCGATGGTGATGTGGGATCCTGAAGTTTACTCAGAATCGATTGGTGGATTTAACGCTTTTATCTCTCCATTACTGATTTGGGCTGTATGCTCAAGCATGGTGTCGGGATTGGGTTTTAAACCACGCAATTGGTATTGGCAGGTTCTATTTAGTCCTTATTTCTCGTTGGCCATCCTTATTTACCTAACGGTACTAAGATTGATTTAACGAAATAGGTCTAAAGCACCGCTCATTTTGTATAAAAAAAGCGCGACTCGATAAAGAGTGGCGCTTTTTTTTGTTTCAAGCTTTGAATTCAGTTAAATACGCTTGCATAGGTGGTAATGAGTTGCGTTATAGTAACTGTCTAACAACCAGTATGGATGCCCAAGTGAGCGAGCAAAATACGATTTTTGAATGGCCTATCACGGTCTATTACGAAGATACCGATGCGGGTGGCGTTGTTTACCATTCAAATTATCTGAAGTTTTTTGAACGTGCGCGAACCGAACTTCTGCGTGCTGCAGGTGTTTCTCAGCAAGTTCTTTTGGAACAAAACATCGGTTTTGTAGTCCGACACATGGATATCGATTTTTTGCAGGGTGCGCGCCTCGACGATCATCTTGTAGTGAAAACATCTATCGCAGACCTTAAGAAAGCCTCACTTACGTTCTGTCAGGAGATCGTTAATCCTGAAGGTAAGATATTGTGTAAGGCAATGGTTAAGGTAGCATGTATCGATAATAAGAAAATGAGGCCAAGAGCGATGCCTCAATCAATAATTATGGAGTTTACTGACAGTGACCGCTGATATTTCGATGCTCGATCTTTTCTTACAGGCAAGCTTGCTTGTAAAAATGGTGATGCTGATTCTTTTAGGTATGTCGATCGTATCTTGGGCCATGATCATTAAGCGCAGCAAGGTGCTATCCCAAGCATCAAAAGACGCTGAAACCTTTGAAGACAAATTTTGGTCGGGTACCGATCTTTCTATCCTTTATCAAACGGTGAAAAAGCGTAAAGACGATCTTTCAGGTACAGAAGAGATTTTCTACTCTGGCTTTACTGAATTTGCTCGCCTTCGTAAATCAAACTCTGATTCACCAGACTTCATTATGGAAGGCACTGGTCGAGCTATGCGTGTTTCCGTGGCTCGCGAAGTGGATGAGTTGGAAACAAACCTTCCATTCCTTGCCACTGTTGGTTCAATCAGCCCTTATATTGGTCTGTTCGGTACGGTATGGGGCATCATGCATGCCTTCATTGCACTGGGCGAAGTGAAGCAAGCGACACTGGCAATGGTTGCACCTGGTATCGCTGAAGCGCTTGTTGCAACGGCAATGGGCCTATTTGCGGCAATTCCTGCGGTAATGGCCTACAACCGATTCAGCAGTAAAGTGGGCAAGCTTGAGCACAACTACGCGACCTTCTCGGAAGAGTTCCACAGCATCCTACACCGTCAAGCAATGGCGGGTAGAGACGCCGCTAATAAGGAATAATTGCGATGGCTGGTTACCAACCTAAAAAGCGTAAAATGACCGCAGAGATCAACGTTGTTCCTTACATCGACGTGATGCTCGTATTGCTGATCATTTTCATGGTGACGTCTCCATTTGTCACTCAAGGGGTTGAAGTGGAGCTGCCGACTACAGAAGCGGCCGTTTCAGCACAAGATATGGCGGGTGATAGTGATGCCAGCTTTATCATTGTTGAAATCGATCGTGATGGTAATTTAGGTCTGAGCGTCAATGATGAAGAGATGATGCGTGGTGTTTCTCTCCAAGACATTATTGTACGCGTAAAAGCTGAGCTCTCTCTTAAACCTGACTCGCCGGTTGCGGTGGGTGGTGATGCAGCAACTCCGTATGCGGACGTCGTATTGGTTCTTGACGAACTGAGTCGTGCAGGTATCCCGAAAGTCGGGCTGCTGACAGATATAAAGGAATAACTTTCGTCGTTCATGAAAGAGAATAAACCTAAGAAAAGTGACTACAAGAAGCCGATACTGATTTCGGCTTCTTTACATGCTGTTTTGATTGTTGCCTTGATTTGGGGAACAGATTTCACAATGTCCAAACCTGAGCCTGTTGGGCGCATGGTTCAAGCCGTTGTGATTGACCCTGATTTAGTCAGACAGCAAGCTCAACAAATTCGCAGCCAGCGAGAGCAAGCGGCGAAAAAAGAGCAGGACCGCTTAGATAAGCTGCGCCGTGAAAGCGAACAGCTTGAGAGAAATCGCAAAGCGGAAGAAGAGCGAATTCGAAAACTGAAAGAGCAGCAAGCTAAAGAGGCTAAAGCGGCTCGAGAAGCTGAAAAACGTCGACTTGCGAAAGAAAAAGAGCGTAAAGCGGAAGAACAACGCGCTAAAAAAGAGAAAGAGCGCGCTGCAAAGTTAGAAGCAGAGCGTAAGACCAAAGAGCAAGCGGTCAAGAAAGCTGAGCAAGAACGTTTAGCGAAACAAGCGGCCATTGCTAAAGCAGAGAAAGAGCGAATTGAGCGTGAAAAAGCGGCTCAAGAAGCAAAAGAGAAAGCACGTCGTGAACGTGAAGCGGCTGAAAAAGCTGAGCAAGAACGTATAGCGAAAGAGAAAGCTGCAAAAGAAGCCGCTGAAAAAGCGCGTAAAGAGACAGAACGTCTCGAACGTTTAGAGCGTGAGCGTAAAGAGCAAGAAGCGGCATTAAATGACATTTTTGCAGGGTTAGAGTCGGAATCTGAATTGAATAGCTCGGCACGTTCTAGTCATTTATCAAGCGAAGCCGACCGCTATGGTGCGATTTATACCCAGCTGATTCAGCAGAATCTACTTCTAGAGGACAGTTTCAGGGGAAAGTCGTGCAAGGTTAACTTGCGTCTGATCCCAACGGGAGCGGACGCAATTGTTGGCGATCTTTCAGTGCTAGGTGGAGACAGCAGATTGTGCGCAGCAACGAAACGGGCTGTTGCTCAAGTAAACAGCTTTCCTCTACCGGCTGACCCGGAAGTGGTTAATAAAGTAAAGAATATCAATTTAACTGTAGTACCTGATTTATAAGGAAAAGCTTGTGTTAAAGCGACTAATATTAGGATGTATGCTCACTGTGATGGGTGTGTTCCAAACCGCAAATGCGGCTCTGGAACTGGTAATTACAGATGGTATTGATTCGGCACGTCCGATAGCAATCGTACCATTCAAGTGGGAAGGTGCAGGTAAACTGCCAGAAGATGTGTCTGCTGTGATTGCTTCTGATCTACAGCGAAGTGGTAAGTTTAGTCCAGTGGCGACGAGCAAAATGCCGCAAACTCCTTACAACGAGTCTGAAGTCGATTTTAGTGCTTGGACAGGACTAGGTGTAGATGCGCTTGTGACAGGCTCTATTACTCAAAACGCTGAAGGTAATTACGTCATCAATTATCAACTTGTTGATGTGGTTCGTGGTCAATTAACACAAGGCCAAAGCAAAGCGCTAAGTAATGATGGCCAACTGGTTCTCTCTAAAGATCACGTTGTCTTTAACAAGCGAGCGACCGTTCCAGGCAAGCGAATGCGCGAATATGCTCACCGAATTTCGGATCTTGTTTATGAAGCACTTACGGGTGAGAAAGGCGCATTCTTAACACGTATTGCTTATGTTGTAGTGAATGACAAAGAACAGTTCCCATATCAGCTACGTGTTTCTGATTATGATGGCTTCAACGAGCGTCTAGTACTTCGTTCTAAGCAGCCGCTAATGTCTCCAGCATGGTCTCCAGATGGTAAAAAGCTTGCGTACGTGAGTTTCCAAAACGGTCAAGCTGAAATCTTTATCATGAACATCTATACAGGCGAGCGTGAGAAAGTAACGTCATACCCACGTCACAATGGCGCGCCAAGATTCTCTCCTGATGGCGGCAAACTGGCATTGGTCCTATCCAAAACGGGTAGCCTGCAGGTGTACACTCTAGACCTAAATACGCGTAAGCTCACCCAAATCACCCGTGGCCGCTCAAACAATACGGAGCCATTTTGGCACCCTGATGGCAAATCCCTAATCTTTACGTCGGATAGGGGTGGAAAACCTCAAATTTATCAAGTAGATTTGGCAAATGGTTCGACTAACCGTTTAACTTGGCAAGGTAGCCAGAACCTAGGTGGACAAATTACACCTGATGGTCGCTTCCTAGTGATGGTTAACCGCAGTAACTCTGGTTTTAATTTAGCGAAGCTTGATTTAGAAACTGGAGCAATGCAAACGTTGACCAAGACACTGCTTGATGAATCACCAAGTATTGCGCCAAATGGCGGAATGGTCATTTATAGCTCGATCTATAACAAAACGAATGTGCTTTCAATGGTGTCCATTGATGGACGATTCAAAGCAAGATTACCGGCGACAAATGGGCGAGTTCGTGCGCCAGCATGGTCTCCATTTTTGTAGCAAGTAAGTATCAATAATAAGGAAACTATAACAATGCAACTGAACAAAGTTCTTAAAGGGCTTCTAATTGCGCTACCAGTTCTAGCTGTTACAGCATGTAGCTCAAGTGACGATGCAGCAAACACTTCTGGTTCAACTGAAACTAACCAATCTGTAGTAACAGATGGCAACACAGTAGTTTCTCCAATTGGCCAAAACGGTGAGCTGTCTGAGCAAGAGCTTAAAGAGCAAGCGCTACGCGAAACTCAAACTATTTACTTCGCATTTGACAACGCAACTATCGCTGGCGATTACGAAGCAATGCTTTCTGCACACGCAGCATACCTAAGCAAGAACGCTGACCTTAACGTAACTATCGAAGGTCACGCAGACGAGCGTGGTACTCCTGAGTACAACATCGCACTAGGCGAGCGTCGTGCTACAGCAGTTGCTAAGTACCTACAAGCTCTAGGTGTTCAAGCAGACCAAATCTCTATCGTTAGCTACGGTGAAGAGAAACCACTTCTTCTAGGTCAATCAGAAGATGTTTACGCTAAGAACCGCCGCGCAGTTCTAGTGTACTAATTGAGGAATAGCCTCATGTTCAGTAACCTAAAGCGCGTTGTTACGCTTACGTTACTGGCAAGTGCAGCGAGTAGTGTACTCGCTGCACCAGCTCCAGTATCCGACCTAAGCGGTAGCAATACTGCCATTTCTTCCTCTTCAGCTCGTGGAAGCGAAACTGATATTCAGCGCTTAGAGCGCCTATTGGAAAACCGAAATCGTGTTCAGTTGCAAATGCAACAACAGCTTGACGAGATGGCGTTAGAAATTAGTGAGCTTCGTGGTCAACTTGAGAAAAGCACGTACGACATGCAGCAAATGTTGACGCGTCAACGTGAGCTCTTTATCGAACTCGATAAGGTGCGCAGTCAAACATCAGCGCCTGTCGTTGCAGACAAAACGGAACCAGCGAAGCCTGCTGGAGGGACGTTTAGCTCTGACGCCAACGAGCAGACAGCGTATCAGAATGCTGTTGATCTCATTTTGAAAAAGCGTGATTACACCGGTGCGATCGCTGCTTTCCAACAGTTTCAAAAAGATTATCCAGACTCAAGCTTCACGCCTAACTCTCACTATTGGTTAGGACAGCTCTATTTTGCTAAAAAGCAGGACAAAGAAGCGGTGAAGAGCTTTGCAGCGGTAATCACTTACAAAGATTCGAACAAGCGAGCAGACGCGCTCGTTAAACTAGGTGATATTGCCAAGCGCAATAACAATGAAGCTCAAGCGAAGAAGTACTATCAACAAGTCGTTGATGAGTATCCAAGCAGTGCATCAGCAAACTTAGCGAAACAAAATCTTTAGTTTCGGATCAAAGAATTAAAAGGAGCCCATGTTGCTCCTTTTTTGTTGCTTTCCTTTAAGAGTGGAATCTGCATATCTGTGGGGTTACAATACTCGGATTACTGGAAGTAGCGTAGCGCAAGAGCAATGAGCCACATATTAGATAAAATCGAAACAGTTTACCCATTCCCACCAAAACCGGTTCCACTGTCAGAAGACGAAAAACAAGCGTACACCGCAAATATTAAAAAGCTTCTGAAAGAGAAAGACGCGGTTTTAATTGCCCATTATTACACTGACCCTGAAATTCAAGCACTTGCTGAAGAGACAGGCGGCTTTGTGGGTGACTCTCTTGAAATGGCCAAGTTTGGTAACCGTCATCCAGCAAGCACGCTGATCATCGGTGGTGTTCGCTTTATGGGTGAATCCGCTAAGATTCTGACTCCAGAAAAACGCATCCTGATGCCAACCTTAGAAGCAGAGTGTTCTTTGGATCTTGGTTGTCCGGCTGATAAGTTCTCTGAGTTCTGTGACGCACACCCTGACCACACGGTTGTTGTTTATGCCAACACATCGGCAGCAGTAAAAGCGCGCGCAGATTGGGTGGTAACGTCAAGTATTGCCCTAGAGATCGTTGAGCACCTAGACGCTGAAGACAAGCCAATTATTTGGGGTCCAGACCGCCATTTAGGTTCTTACATTTCGAACAAGACCGGCGCAGACATGCTGCTATGGCAAGGTGAGTGTATCGTTCACGATGAGTTCTCGGCTGATGCACTGCGTAAGATGAAATCTGTCTACCCAGACGCAGCGATCTTGGTTCACCCAGAATCACCGGCAAGTGTTGTAGAGCTTGCAGATGCAGTGGGTTCTACTAGTCAGCTGATTAAAGCCGCTAAAGAGCTTCCTCATCAGAAAATGATCGTAGCAACGGATAAAGGTATCTTCTTTAAGATGCAGCAGTTGGTTCCAGAGAAAGAACTAATCGAAGCACCAACAGCCGGCGCTGGTGCGACATGTCGTAGCTGCGCGCATTGTCCTTGGATGGCAATGAACGGTCTAAAAGCGATTGAAGCGGCACTGCGTGAAGGCGGAGAAGAGCATGAAATCTTTGTTGATGAAGCGCTGCGTGTTAAGTCATTGATTCCATTAAATCGCATGCTAGATTTTGCTGAACAGCTAAATATGCAGGTTAAAGGTAACGCGTAAACCGCTTGTTATCACACTTTTGAAACCAGCCGCTTATGGCTGGTTTTTTTATCGCTTTTGTTACGTTACAAGTAATCATCGAAGCAAATACAGTAAGGAGTACTATGTCCCTCTGGGTAATATTTAGAAAGTGGCTACACACTCATCTATTTAATTTAAGCAATCGCAATCTAGCCATTTTGCTCGGCGTTTATGTTGTCTTGTCATGGACATTATTGAGAGCAAGTGGTGAGTATTCACTTACTGATGAGCTATCAACGTTCGTCTATTTCTTGATGGTGACAGCGTCGACCGTCGGGTATGGTGACTACTCCCCAGAAAGCGTCGCAGGTAAGTGGGTAGTGATCTTGTTGGTTATTCCGGGTGGATTAACACTATTTGCAGCATTGATAGGTCGCTTAGCGACAAGCGCTGTTGAGTATTGGCGTGCAGGTATATTAGGTAAACGGAGAGTTGGTGTGGAAAATCATATATTACTGTTGGGTTGGAATGGGCAGCGTACTATGCACCTCATTCGCATGTTGCAGCATGAAGAAGAAGGAAAACGCCCGATTGTACTGTGTAGTCGATCTGATATTGAGAACCCACTGCCAGGTGAAATAGGGTTTGTGAAGGTGACAAGTTACACTGACTCCCAAGAGATGGAAAAGGCGGCAATTCAAAAGGCGAGTTGTATCGTCGTTGATAACCTAGAAGATGATATTACGCTATCGGCTGCACTCTACAGCGCGAACGTCAATCCAAATGCACATCTATTGGCTTACTTCAAAGATGAAGCCTTGAGTAATCTTCTGAATCAACACTGCCCGAATGCAGAGTGTATTCCTGCTGTTGGGGCTGAGATGCTGGCAAAAGCGGCGGTAGACCCAGGTTCAAGTGCACTTCATCAAGAGCTTTTAGCATCAACGCGAGGAATGACTCAGTACTCAACGGAGTATCCGTCAGATCGTTCGACGATATTAGTGCAAGATGCGTTTCAATTTATGAAGCAAGCCCATCAAGCGACCTTGATTGCCTTAGATGTGGGGCACGGCATTGAGCTCAACCCTGATCTTGATAGAGAAATCTCACCGGGTTCAAAGGTGTTCTACATTGCTGACGAACGAATTGACGAGTTTGCTTGGCACAAAATAGACAAGTAGAAACGAAAAATCGCAGCCGAAACTGCGATTTTTTTGTTCAGCGACAAGTGGTCGATTATGGCTGTTCAACTAGCATCGAACCACGCATCGTCAGGCCGCATAGCATGGTTGGCATTGCGTTGAAGATTTCTTCAAACTGCTCTAATCCTTCAATACCTTGTTCTGCCAACGTAGCGATAGACGTTTCTGGGTCATAAAGCATACTCAGAGACAGCAACACACCACCTAGCAGTGCATTGTCTTCACTTTCTTCTGGCATAATGGTTTCCCAATCATCACGAGCCAGTTGCCAACCTTGCAGTACACCTTCACAGAAATCTCGTGTTGCTTCGGTCACAATGTCTTCTTCATCCAGTGTACATGCTTCTGGCCACACCCAACGGTTTTCAAGTAGTGCGGGGCGGTATTCGTTCCACAGGTTGATGATATGTTCGATATAGGTTTCTAACTGTTCACCATCACCAAATGGCGCGACTTCTTCACCACCCCAAAGGAAGGGTAGCCACTCATGTGGAGTCAATACATGAGGTGCAGCAGCCATCGCTGTTACAAAGCCATGTGTTTTCGCTTCGTTAATAAGCTTACCTTCAAGTTCAGGTAAAGAGAGAAGTTGTTGTAGAGTCAAAATAGCTACCCTATAAAAGTTGGGACTTGTGATGTGGCAATGGTAACAGTCAAGACTTGATAGAAAAAGGTTGCTGTGTATATATATTCGCTATAATTTTTATTAAACAACAAAAATTCAAAGATTTATGGATATACGCTCGTCGTTAAAAAGGAAAAGTATTATTGCGCTAGCCATCTATTTGGCACTGGCTGTCGCATTGATTGGTACGATCAGCTATATGGTCGTTGAGCCGCCGACGCGCGAGCAACTGACCAAAAACCTCGACTTACGCACAGAGCTTATCTCCACACAGATCAAAGAACCTATTAATAAGTCTCTTGGTATCTTGCAAGGCGTCGTCAGTATTGGCAGTAACAACGAGTCGCAAGAACATCAAGCATACTTACTGCACAAACTGTTTTCATTGATTGATGACGTGACCATCAGTGGCGGTTTATGGCCAGTACCTTATTCTGTCGAGTCAGACCAGGCATTCAAAAGTCTTTTCTTTAATCGCGCTAATGATGGGAAAGTGGATCAAATCCTCTCATGGGATAACCCTCAATCGGGTGGTTATAACAGTGAAATGTGGTACACCTCAGTCGTCGATAAACCCCTAGGTACGGTCTCATGGTCTCCGGTTTATATTGATTCGTTCACCCATATCCAGATGATTACTGCCTCCTCGCCCTATTATATTGATGGCCAGTTTGCTGGCGTCGCAACGGTTGATATCTCATTGGAGTCGTTAGTTGACTTCGTTCGATTACACGCCGAAGAGTATGATCTTGGCGTGATACTCCGTGATGGCTATGGTGACGTGATCACCGAATATAACTTCCAACTCGCAGACAATATCTACATCAGTAAGCACACATTTGGTGACTTCAATTGGAGTGTTGATGTCGTGAATGCGAAACGCTTAGTGGCTGAGCAGGTCTATGACTTGGTCACGAAAGTTGAGGCCGTAATTGTGCCTATCATGTTGGCATTCGTAATGTTTGGCTACTTCTTGATCAATCGCTTCTTAATCTCTCCAATTGTTGTCATTGCGCGCAGCGTAGAAGAGTCCAAACAGGGTGGCACAATTGAACTTCGCTACAACAGTAACGATGAAATCAAATATTTGATCGACTCATTCAATCAAAAAACGGTCTATCTCGAAGAAGAGAAAGTAAAAGCACAAGCGTCAACCAAAGCGAAAAGCGCATTTTTAGCCACTTTGTCCCATGAGATTCGAACCCCGATGAATGGCGTGTTAGGTACGGCACAAATTCTACTGAAAAGCGACCTGACTAACGAGCAGCGCAAACACATGAAGACGCTTTACGAATCAGGCGAGCATATGATGACGCTGCTCAATGAGATTCTCGACTTCTCCAAGGTTGAGCAAGGGCGTATCGAACTCGAACGCGCGCCATTTCCGCTAGAGGCGATCATAGGGAGTATTAATAGTGTTTACTATACCTTGTGCTCAGAAAAGGGCTTACAGTTCAAAGTGTATTCAGAGGTACCTGAAGGGCGCTGGTATCAGTGTGATAAAGCACGTTTAAGACAAGTTCTGTTTAACTTGCTCAACAATGCCGTTAAGTTCACGTCTCGTGGGTATGTAGAAGCGAGCTTTAAAGAAGAGAGAAGAGGAGCGGACAACTACCTTATTATCCGTGTGAGAGATACCGGTATTGGTATCGACAAGTCTGCGCAAGATAAAATCTTCAAACCTTTTGAGCAGGCAGAGTCTTCAACGACTCGCCGTTTTGGAGGAACAGGACTAGGCCTTGCGATTGTGAAACAGCTTTGCGAATTAATGGATGGGGATATCAAACTCACCAGCGAAGTCGGGATTGGCTCGAGTTTTGAAGTCGCTCTTAGACTCGATGTGAGTGAGCCAATTTTGTCCGAATTTACCGAACATGAACGATTAGATTACCGTGGCCTCAAAGTGCTGATTGTGGAAGATAATCGCACCAACTCAATCATACTGAATACCTTTATGACCAATAAAGGCTTCTTTTGCGACTGTGTTGAAAATGGCGAACTTGCGGTACACGCCGTCAGAACAGGAGAATACGACCTTATTCTAATGGATAACCACATGCCAGTGATGGACGGCGTCGAATCTACCACCGCAATTCGATCACTGCCAGATGATCGGTCGAACGTGCTTATTTTTGGCTGTACTGCGGATGTATTCAAAGATACATGGAAACGAATGATGGCGGCTGGCACGAATTACATCATCTCTAAACCTATCGATGAAACTGAACTTGATGATGCCTTGTTGAGCCACTCAGCTCAGCTGTACCAATATAAACCTAAGCTACTCAAGATGGCGAAAGAACCCGCTCAAATTCTCGTAGAAGAGCCTTTGATGATGTTCTTTATGGCCATAGAAAATCAGGACCTAAAAACGGCGAAAACGAACTTTGAACAGATAAAACATCGCCTAGGCAACGAAGTATCTGGTGTTTTAGAAAGTAACCTAACACAGATTAATACCGATTTATCTGAAGGGAAATTTCCAACTCAAGATGATATCGATGTTCTAGCAGTAGAATTAAAAGATTACTGTAACTAAATTACATCAATGTGATGAATAATTGTTCTAAGTCACGAAAGTTAGCGATTTCATCTAGTTTAATTCCATAATTTGGTTGTTTATTTACTTCTTTGTTTTAACTTTGAAATCTAAAACTGTAATTTTAATGATTTAATAGCCTTATCAACTGGTCAGTATGATTGGTTGTAGAGGTATGTTTTGTTGATTCGTTGATTTTATAGTTTTTTGTTTTGAGGTAAGAATGAAGTCTCGTGGACCTTTTTGCATTCGCAACGCTGCTGCAGATACGTTTGCAATGGTAGTTTTCTGCTTTATTTCTGGAATGATCATTGAGATTTTCATTTCGGGTATGACGTTTGAGCAATCTCTTGCTTCACGAACTCTATCGATTCCCGTCAATATCGCTATCGCTTGGCCTTACGGTATGTTCCGTGATTTTGTACTACGCCAAGGTTCACGCCTTTCTGACACAGGTGTGATGAAAAACATCTCCGACCTTGTCGCTTACGTGCTATTCCAATCGCCCGTGTATGCCGCGATTCTTTTCACTGTTGGTGCATCGACTGATCAAATTATCACGGCAGTGACATCTAACGCTGTAGTTTCATGCGGAATGGGTGTGCTTTATGGTTACTTCCTAGATATGTGCCGTAAATGGTTCAAAGTACCGGGCTACTATCAGGAAGCCTAATTGCATGATTCATGATCGAATGTGTTAGTTAATAACCAATCAAACAATCTAAGACGCTTTTTTTAGGTATTAGGCTTGACCTAACCCATTAGAATCATTAAATTAGCGCCTCGTTGGTTAACGATACCAACCACAATTTGATTCGGTGAGTTGTCCGAGTGGCTGAAGGAGCACGCCTGGAAAGTGTGTATACGGCAACGTATCGAGAGTTCGAATCTCTCACTCACCGCCACATTCATGATTAAAGACGTCCCAGGACGTCTTTTTTCTTGCCTAAAGAAAAGTAAAATCAATAACTTACGTGTTTTTACGGTCTCAAGAGCTTTCATTAAATCCCACGACACAGGTAATACTTTGAGTAATACCAAGCTTGAATATTGGTGTTAGTATTACTACGAATGAGCATATTTCTGGTATTACTTTGGGCCAAATTTAGGTATGAGTTTAATTGACTAACTCTATGTAAATTAAGGATATATTGAGCTAGCTGTAATACCAAAATCTTCAAGAAATTATGCTCTTTAGCTAGGTATTACTTGAGGGATCAAAATGGCATTTAAACTTACGGCAAGACAAGCTCAAACCGCCAAGCCACAGGACAAAACTTATCGTTTATCAGATGGTCGTAACCTTTATCTTTGCGTCAGACCAAGTGGCTCAAAATCATGGCAGTTTCGTTATACCCGCCCACTGCAAAGTAAAGTGACTTACCTTTCTTTTGGTACATATCCCGAAGTCAGTCTTGCCGAGGCTCGTGATAAAGCTTACGAAGCTCGTAAAATGCTTAACGACGGTATTGATCCCCAGGTGGCAAAGCAGGCTGAGAAAGCGAAACTTATCGCAGAGCATCAGGCCACTTTTCAAAATGTCGCTTTAGAGTGGAAATCCAGTAAAGAAGGGTCGGTAAAAGAAAAGACTCTGCATGACAATTGGAGAAAGCTCGAAACTTATGCTTTCCCTGCATTGGGAACGCTTCCTATCTCTCAAATTACCGCACCAATTGCGATTGCAAGCTTGCGCCCAACAGAAGCATTAGGTCGTCTTGAAACCGTGAAACGCACAGTTCAGTTGCTCAACGAAGTCATGAACTATGCGGTTAACAGTGGGTTGATTCATGCGAATCCGCTAATTGGGATTAGAGATGTGTTCAAGAAGCCTCAAGTTACACACATGAAGGCCCTCAAACCGCATGAGATTAAGGACCTTGTTAAGCATGTTGCAACAGCGAATATCCAACTTGTCACTCGCTTTTTGATTGAGTGGCAGCTTCATACAATGGTTCGACCAAATGAAGCGTCAGGTGCTCGCTGGGATGAAATCGATTATGATAAGCGGCTTTGGATGATCCCGAAAGAGCGCATGAAAATGGGACGTGCCCATGTTGTTCCTTTGACTACGCAAACTCTCGCCATACTGGACGCAATCAAACCAATAAGCGGTCATCGTGAATTTGTTTTCCCTTCATCTCGCAACCCTAAAGTACCTACCGATTCTGAAACGGCGAATAAAGCATTAGGCCGAATGGGTATGAAAAATAGAACAACGGCTCACGGTCTGCGCGCACTGGCTAGTACAACCTTAAATGAGCAAGGCTTCGATCCTGATGTAATTGAAGCAGCATTGGCCCACACCGACAAAAACCAGATCCGAAAAGCCTACAATCGAACCGATTATTTAGAGTCTCGTCGTAAGTTGATGAGCTGGTGGAGTGAGCACATCGAGAAATCGAGTTACGGTACTTTCAGTACGACCAGATCTACAGAACTATAGCCAGATGAGAAGGCAAGATACGTTTTAAGAAGGAACTGAAAATATGTCTGTACCCTCGACAATCTTAACGTGTGATCGATGCGGTTTTAGTAGCTCGACCTCACGGGGCTCTGGAAACTATAAATACCTCATCGAAGGCAAAGAAGTGTACGTGAGTAAAATGCTAGGTTGGTGCCAAGACTGTAATAATTTTCAAGCGATAGAACACTTTGATGCAGATAGGCCATGGAATGAAATCATCGAATGTCGTGAAGAAATTGAGCGGTTGAAATCGCGCTATTTACCTTGGAAGAATCGCAGGTATATCCGTTACCAACAAGATACCATCGAACAAAACACTCAACTGCTTTATGTTTTCGCCAAACGAAAGGGAAGTGAAAAGTGCTTAACGTGTGGCAGTCAGAAAATTATCCCATTCGATGGAGATTGCTCGCTCAAGCTAGATGCCGAAGCGTATGTCTATACGGGTGAAAAACCGACAGGATTTAAACATCCAGGTTGTGGCGGCGAATTTGTAGCGACACCTGCTGAAGTTCGCCTTAGCTTGAGACGAGCTACAGTTTATTACGATATCGCAGGAAATAAGCTTTGATGTCGTAGTCGCCTCACCCCTTAACTTCCATTTTACTCAATTATAAAAGTAATAAATCAGCCTTTGCACTTTTGTATCCATAGATTGTCCCCGCTATATAATTTATTGATATTTATGAGTTTAAGGTAAATCCTGCAAATGCTTGCGTTCAATAAGAGATGTAACTAGCAATTCGAATACTGATGAGTTGACGTGATGACCGTTCAAAAAATAAGGTTATAATATTCGTATTGATGAATATTCTCATTTTTGAGTACAAATTCACTTTGGTAAGCTAGGTATGGAACTCACACCAGTATTAAAAGAACTGCAAGCTTTTGTGTATGCTGAACATGAAGCTAACATCGAAAGTCTTTTAGAAATTTGGAAGAAACCCTTAAAAGAAAAACTACTGAAAGGCGAGACTCAGCGAATAGAGTCGGTTAAGTATTTCGGACCTAATCACCTGGAGGTTGTACTAGGTGATAACGAATCACGCTTTAGAGAAGGCGACATGATCTGTTTACATCTTGGTGAACCGTGTGATTACAAGGTGTTCGATCAAGTAACAATTGAAGCAGAAAACGATGGGGAATGGTTACTTAAAGTTAAAGTAGACCAAAGTTTACTCTCTGAGTTGAGCGGAGGTTGTTACGCCGATCCTACAGGTATGGATTTAAAGCCTTTTTACGATAAAGCTTTGACTGATGTAGCTACGTCAAAAATTGGTAGAGAGGTGCTGCTTCCTCTTCTGTCTGGGCAACTAAATATTGAAACAGTTTATGCTGATGATTTCGATGACGCTGCTGATTATGCAGATTCACGAGGTTTAAATGAAAAACAAAGTGATGCTGTTGGACTGGGTGTTGCCTCAAAATACCTAGCGTGTATTCAAGGCCCTCCTGGAACCGGTAAAACAAAAGTTATCAGTATTATCGCTAAACTGCTTGTTGAAGCTGGGCAAAGAGTGCTTATGACCTCTCATACTCACATGGCGATCAATAATGCGCTTAATAAAATTGTGGAGGAAGGTGTTCCTGCGGCAAAGATTAGTGCAAGCGGTGGAAAAAAATCTCTGAGTGATAAAGTGCCGCATTTTGAATATGCATCAAAGTGGGAAGATATACCCGATTCTGGATATGTCATAGGTGCAACACCTTTTGCTACCTGTAGTGAACGGCTTGAAAGCTTTACATTTGACACCATCATCTTTGATGAAGCGAGTCAGATTACACTTCCATTAGCATTAATGGCCATGAGGAAAGGGAGTAGGTTTATATTCGTTGGAGATCATAAGCAGCTTCCACCAGTAATACTTTCTCAATCAGTTCTAGAAGATAGCTCTGCCTTTTCTAAGATGATTATTGGAAATGACAAGGTTTCTGTGATGTTAAGTCAGACATATCGTATGTCTCCAGCCTTAACCCAATGGCCAAGTAAATGTTACTACAAGGGCGATCTGGAATCGAAAAGACCACCAGCGTTATCATCATTTTCCCTACCTCAAAAAGCGTACAAGTATTGCGACATTCTCTCTAACGAACGGCCTTCCGTGTTTATTAAAACTCCGGGGGTCAATGCTCGTAGCGTAAATAAAAAAGAAGCGGATCTAGTAACCGATTTGATCACTGTAGCTGTTGAAGCAGGTTTATCTGCTGAACAAATTGGAGTAGTTACTCCGTTTCGTGGTCACGCCAAAGCTCTGAAATCCAGTCTTCAGGATAAGTTAGGGATATTTGCTGCAAAATCAGTGGTAACCGACACCGTAGAAAGGATGCAAGGCCAAGAAAGGGAAATGATCATTGTGTCGTTCTGCTCTTCAGATCCCCAGTATATTAGTGCTATCGCCGAGTTCTTTTTCCAAGCGGAACGTCTCAATGTTGCCATTACTCGTCCTCAAACTAAGTTGATCATTGTTGGTCCCGAAATATCAGAAGGGATGCTGCAAGAGATTGAGGATCCAAAGGTTAAGAAAAATATTGAAGATTATAAATCCCTCGTGAGTCACTGCTATAACGTGGAAGTTAATTAATGGCACATATAGATACAATTACCGGCTTAGACCGCAAGCATCGACGTCATTTCAAAAAAGTATTCAATAAACTTAATGACGAGTTTTTCATACGCGAGTCACTATTAGATCCACTACAAGTAGCTCCTTGCATCATTGAGGGCCCCTGTAATAGTTGGGTTTTTGTCGGGGTGCACTCAGGGGAACCAGATAACGTTGAACTTCATAAACTAATGGAGTTTAACCGTTCTATGCTGAAACTCGGCTTAAAGCCAGTTAAGTATCTTGCCATCGTTGATAATATAACAATGGTAAAAGAGAGCGATTTGCAAGTCGAACCATTGCTCTCTGATTGTGTTCAAATAGTCGACAATAAAATATTTATTGAGCGTGGTGAACAGCTGATACACGAAGCATTAACCGAATTCACAATTGAATCTCATTCACGAATCAAGCGAACCTTTTTTCCTGAGTCTGTTATTCCAGCACAATGTAGCACTCGTCGAGGACAAGTATCAGTAGACAATAGTGCTAAGCTGCTTCCATTCTTTCTCGATTACGATCAAGAGCTAGCGACAAGACTCGATATGGTAGAGTCTGTTGACTCTGAAGAAGAGGGCCAAGAAGACATTTCGGTAAGGTTGATAAATGGGGTAGCCGGGAGTGGAAAAACTCTGATTTTAATTAATCGAGCGGCTTTGTATTGTAAAAAGTACCCTGAAAAAAAGGTGCTTCTAGCAATTCACAATAAACCAGTGACGGAAGATATCAAATATCGATTTGAAACTTGGCTCAAAGGTAAGCCAGACAACCTAGAAATCGCGACTTTTCATTCATTTGCATTAAGGCAGTACAGTAAAAGCTACCAGCGTGTCAAACCAGCATTTGGTGATGCGAGTATAAAAGAAGAAAAGAAGAACGTTTTAAGTGTTCAAAAAGAAGCGTACAAACAACTCTCGTTAACAGATGAGCAGATTTGGTCTGAATTGGAGTACATCAATGATTACTTAATTAAAGACAAAGAAGAGTACTTAGAATTTGATAGGCAAGGTCGAGGGTTTGCCTTGCAAAAAAGTCAGCGAGAACATATTTGGCAGCTATATGTTGAATTTTCTGCTCAGTTATCCTCAGTTAAAAAATACTTACCGAGCTTATACATTAAGGAAGTCGCACTTTCAGATAAACCTCTTGAGCAATTTGATCACATACTGCTTGACGAGGCCCAGTTCTTCGCGCCATCGTGGTTGCAACTGATTAAACGTTCCTTGACTCCGAGTGGCCAACTATTTATTTGTGCTGATCCGAACCAGGGCTTTTTAAAGAGTCGTCTAAGTTGGAAGAGCGTGGGACTAAATGTTCGAGGCCGTACTAAACGTCTAAATCACTCCTATCGAACTACTTATGAAATAATGGTTGCAGCCAATGCTTTACTAGATGGGTTGGAAGGAAACCCTGAAGACTATGTTAAACCAGACTATGAAAAAATGGCTAGAGGCTGCAAACCCCACCTGGTTTATTCCCGAAATGCGCAAGATGAGAAAAAAAGATTTCTGAATGAACTAGCCGCATTGGTTCAATCGAATACAGTCGCTCTGCATCAGATTATGGTGCTGTGTAGCCCTGAGTATAGCCCTTGGTCACTCAAACAAGATATTGAAAAACGTATCGGCTCAAATAAAGTTATTAACTACAATAACGCTACAGAGCTGGCAGATAATGTAGGTAGTAAAATTAGACTGCTCAATATCAATAGCTGTACCGGTATGGAGTCCGGTACGGTCTTTGTTCTGGGCGCAGGTTACATAATTAATCAGCCCAAGAACTTAGAACTGAGTGACTCCGAACGAGAAGAGGCTTTGCAGGAGTCAATGCGTAAACTTTACGTGGCCATGACTAGAGCAGGACAGAAACTGGTTGTGTTCAGCAATGAAGAATTTCCAGATAATGTTAAAAAGCACATCGAAATTACGGGGGAAGTAACCCAAGTTTAATGACTTTTGGTTCAACATAAGTTGCTAACAACCAATGCAAAAAATTGCATTTACGATACAATACCTCGCAATAAATCTTGGCTCTGTTTTCCGGGCCAAGTTCATCTATTGAGAAGTACTTATCATCATGGCTAAAGCACCAGCAAAGAAGAAAGCCCCTGCGAAAAAGAAAGGCTTTGAAGAAACCCTTTGGGATACCGCAAACCAACTGCGTGGCAGTGTCGAATCATCAGAATACAAGCACGTCGTACTGAGCCTTGTGTTCCTTAAATTCATTAGCGACAAGTTTGAAACTCGCCGCCAAAAGATGATCGACGACGGCCAAGAAGCCTTTGTTGAGATGAAAGAGTTCTATCAGCAAGACAATATCTTCTACCTAGAGGAAAGCTCTCGTTGGTCATTTGTGCAAAAGCACGCAAAGCAAGACAACATCGCCGTTGTGATTGATACTGCACTTGCGAGTATTGAAAAAGCTAACCCAAGCTTGAAAGGCGCACTGCCAGATAACTATTTCTCTCGCCAAGATCTTGAAGTGAAGAAGCTAGCTTCATTGATTGATACCATTGAGAACATAGACACGCTCGCAGATGAATGCGACATGAGCGAAGAAGATCTCGTCGGTCGAGTCTACGAATACTTCCTTGGTAAGTTTGCTGCAACCGAAGGTAAAGGCGGTGGCGAGTTCTATACGCCAAAGTCTGTGGTAACTCTACTTACAGAAATGCTAGAGCCGTTCCAAGGTAAAATTTACGACCCTGCCTGTGGTTCGGGCGGTATGTTCGTGCAGTCTTTAAAGTTTGTAAAACAGCATGAAGGCCGCACCAAAGACATCGCGATTTACGGTCAAGAGCTGACGTCTACCACATACAAGCTAGCCAAGATGAACTTAGCCATTCGCGGCTTATCAGGCAACTTGGGTGAGCGCCCAGCCGATACCTTCTTTGCGGACCAGCATAAAGATCTTAAAGCTGACTACATTATGGCGAACCCGCCGTTCAACATCAGTCAATGGCGTGACGAGAACGAGCTAACCAAAGACCCGCGCTTCTCTGGCTACCGCACACCGCCAACAGGCAATGCCAACTATGGTTGGATCTTGCACATGCTCTCTAAGCTGAGCGAAACAGGCACTGCTGGTTTTGTATTGGCTAACGGCTCAATGAGCTCAAACACTTCTGGTGAAGGGGAAATCCGCCAGCAGCTTATCGAAAACGATGTAGTGGAATGCATGATTGCCTTACCGGGTCAGCTGTTCTACTCAACCCAAATCCCAGTCTGTATCTGGTTTATCACCAAGAACAAGCAAGCCAATGCTGCAAAAGGCTACCGCCAGCGTGAAAAAGAGACCTTGTTTATTGATGCTCGTGAAATGGGTACCATGACCAGCCGTGTACATAAAGAGTTGACCAAAGATGACATCGCGTTAATTGCGGACACCTACCACGCATGGCGCAGTGATGACGCCGAGCTAAAAGCACGAGTAGAACGTGGCGACAGTAAGCTAGAGAAATATGAAGATGTGGCAGGCTTCTGTAAGCAAGCGAGTTTGGGTGAGATCAAAGCCAATGATTTTGTGCTGACTCCAGGGCGCTACGTAGGCGCTGCGGAAGTCGAAGACGACGGCATTCCATTTGAAACCAAGATGAGTGAACTATCTCAAACCCTCTACAGCCAAATGAACCAAGCCGAAGAGTTAGATAAAGTGATTCGCAGCAATTTGGAGGCGTTGGGTTATGGTGAGTGAGTTAGTCACAATGCGGTTGGTAGATTGTATGGATGCAATTATAGACTATCGAGGCAAAACACCAAAGAAAACCACATCAGGTATCCCCTTAATTACGGCTAAAATCATTAAAGGTGGAAGAATTCAAGATGTTACGGAGTTTATCGCTGAAGAAAACTATGATTCGTGGATGGTTAGAGGTATTCCTCAATGTGGTGACGTTGTTTTAACGACTGAAGCACCACTAGGTGAGGTCGCGCAACTGGATAGTCGAAAAGTTGCTTTAGCTCAGCGAGTGATTACCCTAAGAGGTAAGAAAGGACTGTTGTCAAATGATTACCTAGCCTATTTGCTTCAATCTAGATATGTACAACATCAGCTAGATGGTCGTGGGACGGGAAGTACAGTTAAAGGGATCAAACAGTCTGAACTTAAAGAAGTAGAGCTT
Source organism: Vibrio sp. RE86 (assembly GCF_013114545.1). Lineage (GTDB taxonomy): Bacteria > Pseudomonadota > Gammaproteobacteria > Enterobacterales > Vibrionaceae > Vibrio. The sequence continues at coordinate 151,980 of NZ_VTXI01000005.1, forward strand.
ACTTTCCCATCGTATGATATGCAGGAGCAAGTAGCCTCTCATCTAAAAAAAATCGATGTGAAAATCGATCTCAACCGCCAAATCAACCAAACCCTAGAGCAAATGGCACAAACGCTGTTTAAATCTTGGTTTGTGGATTTTGACCCAGTGATCGATAACGCCCTTGATGCTGGCAGTGACATTCCTGAGGTATTTGAAACCCGCGTTGAGCGACGCAAAGCTGTGCGTGAAAGTGCCGACTTTAAAGCGTTGCCTGATGATGTTCGTCAGCTCTTTCCAAGTGAATTTGAAGAGAGTGAGTTGGGTTGGGTGCCTAAGGGGTGGGAGTTTGGCACTGTCTCAGATTTATTGGTACTTCAGCGTGGTTTCGATTTGCCTAAAACGAAACGAGTAGCTGGTGATTATGCCTTGATTGCTTCTAGTGGCCAAGATGGGACTCACAATGAAGCGAAAGTTAAAGGGCCTGGTATTACGACAGGTAGAAGTGGAAAAATAGGTATAGTTACTTTTGTCTTTGGTGATTTTTGGCCTTTAAACACCACCCTATGGGTTAAAGAGTATAGGGCATCAAACCCCTACCATGCATTGTTCTATTTAAAAACTTTGCCACTTGAAACACTAAATTCTGGTTCGGCAGTTCCTACCTTAAATAGAAACTATGTGCATAACTTGCCCGCTGTAGTTCCGAACTCTTCTGTGTTGGATAAATTTGAGTCATTGGTTTCAGGTAGCTTTAAAAAAATAAACTTAAATCAACTTGAGAATGAGTCTTTAACCAAACTCCGAGACACACTACTTCCAAAGCTGATCTCAGGCGAGCTACGCCTTGATTCACCGGAAGTTGAGCAAGCCAAAGCGCTGGTGGACTAACTCATTTCGTCATTCCGGAAAGTGAAGAACGAACTTGTCCGGAATCTCGCTCTTAATGCGGTGATACGAACGAAAAGCGAGATCTCAGACACCTCGTCCCTCGGTTCTGAGATGACGGAAGTGAGTAATACTCAGATGCGAAGGGGAAGGCTCTAAAGCAAAGAGCTTTTTTCATACCACGAAAAACAATAACAACCATACATCACGTCAAACAGCAGTAGGAAAAGGCGATGAGCTTAAAATTTACTGAAGCCAAACTCGAACAAGCCATCATTGAGTTGTTGGGTGAGCAAGGCTATCCGCATGTTGTGGGTGAGCAAATAGTCCGTGAAGACAAAGAGCAAGTGCTGATTGTCGATGACTTACGGTCTTACCTTGCCAAGCAATATCAAGCGGACGACATTACTGAAGGTGAGATTGACCAAATCGTCCACCAGCTTAATCGCCTACCTGCTAGCGACTTATACGAAAGCAACAAGACGTTTTGTGACTGGCTTGCTAATGGTTTTCTACTTAAGCGTGAAGACCGCTCCAAGAAAGACCTCTACATCGAGCTGATAGCCACTAAACACTTGGCACAAGCACTGCGATTAATGTTTGTGCCTCTTCTGGAAGATAAAACACAATCTGCTGAGCCAAAAGTCGCAGAAGATCGGCTTAGTTACTTCGAACCCGTAGACCAAAACATCTACAAAATCGTTAATCAACTGCACATTGAAAACGGCGATGAAGAGCGTATTCCTGATGGCATTCTTTACATTAACGGTTTACCGCTAGTCCTATTTGAATTCAAAAGCGCTGTACGTGAAGAGCAAGCGACCATCTATGACGCGTGGGAACAAATCCACATCCGCTATAAGCGTGCTATGCCTAAATTGTTTGTGTTTAACGCCCTGACGATTATTAGCGATGGCGTGAATAACAAAATGGGTAACGCCTTTGCCCCTTATGATTTCTATTACGCTTGGCGCAAGGTGACAGGTAATGAGTCCACTGAAAAACAAGGCATCAATTCGCTCTATACCATGATAGCGGGCCTGTTTGATAAGGTTCGCCTGCTAGATGTAGTGAAAAACTTTATCTTCTTCCCTGATACCTCGAAAAAAGAGATCAAGGTATGTTGTCGTTACCCGCAATACTATGCGGCGCGCAAGCTCTACTACAATATCGATAAAGAGCGTAAACCTCACGGTAGCGGTAAGGGTGGCACCTACTTTGGTGCCACAGGTTGTGGTAAGAGCTTCACCATGCAGTTCTTATCTCGCCTCTTGATGAAAAGTGTCGATTTTGAAAGCCCTACCATCGTTCTGATTACAGACCGCACCGACCTTGATAACCAACTTTCAGAGCAGTTCTGCAATGCCAGCGGCTACATCGGGGATGAGAAGGTCGTTTCGGTCACTAGCCGTAATGACCTGCGTGAACAACTGCAAGGCATTAAGAGCGGCGGCGTATTCCTCACCACCATTCATAAGTTCACCGAAGATATCGAGCTGCTGTCTGAACGTACCAACATCATCTGTATCTCAGATGAGGCGCACCGCTCACAGGTTAACCTTGATAAAAAAGTCACCATTACTTACCAAGATGGCATCGCTAAAGATATTAAAGAAAGCTACGGCTTTGCGAAATATCTGCATGACTCACTACCAAGTGCGACTTATGTTGGCTTCACGGGTACACCGATTGACGCGACCTTAGATGTGTTCGGTAACCCAGTAGACAGCTACACCATGACCGAAGCGGTGAATGATGAAATTACGGTGCGCATTGTCTATGAAGGTCGAGCCGCGAAAGTTATTCTCGATAACAGTAAGCTTGAAGAGGTCGAAAAATATTACCAAGACTGCGCCGAACAGGGGGCCAGTGAGCATCAAATCGAAGAGAGCAAAAAAGCCTCGGCCAATATGAACGCCATCTTGGGTGACCCTGACCGCCTAGAAGCGTTAGCCAAAGACTTTGTGGTTCACTATGAAGAGCGTGTCGCAGAAGGTTCAACGGTCAAAGGCAAGGCAATGTTTGTCTGCGCAAGCCGTGAAATCGCCTATGACTTCTACAAACAAGTGAAGCTGTTGCGCCCAGAATGGTTTGAAGTGAAGAAGTGCCTAGAGGGTGAGACGCTCACGGAAGAGGAAGCGAAAGAGGTGATGCCACTGGCGATGGTGCAAATGGTCATGACTCGTGGCAGTAACGATGAAGATGAGCTCCACAAACTGCTTGGTACCAAAGATTACCGCAAGTCACTCGACGCCCAGTTTAAAAATCCGAAATCCAACTTTAAGCTCGCGATTGTGGTTGATATGTGGCTAACAGGCTTCGATGTGCCGGAATTAGACACCATCTACATTGATAAGCCGCTACAAAAGCACAACTTGATTCAGACTATCTCACGCGTAAACCGTAAGTTTGAAGGCAAAGACAAAGGCTTGGTTGTCGATTACATCGGTATTAAAACCCGCATGAATCAAGCGTTAGCGATGTATTCCAAAGCCGACGAAAGCAACTTTGAAGATGTACAACTCTCAGTGATAGAGGTAAAGAATCACCTCGATCTACTGCGTCAGATGTTCCACAGCTTCGATAGCTCAGCTTACTTTACTGGCGAGCCTCGCTTACAGCTTGAATGCTTAAACAGTGCCGCCGAGTTTATCTTGGGCAATAAGAAGAACGAGCACCGCTTTATGGGCTTAGTGAAGCGTTTAAAAGCCGCTTATGACGTTTGCTGTGGCAGCGAGTCTCTTTCTAAGCAAGAACGTGATTTAATCCATTTCTACATTGCTGTGCGCTCTATCATCTACAAGCTCACCAAAGGGGACGCGCCAGATACGGCACAAATGAACAAGCATGTTCGTGAGCTGGTGGCTGAAGCACTGCGCGCCGAAGGGGTTGAAGAGATCTTTACCATTGGTGATGAGCAAGCCGAAGCGATCGACATTTTCGACGATGAGTACATGAACCGTGTGCTGAAGCTCAAATTGCCACATACCAAGATTCAACTGCTGCAAAAGCTGTTAGGCAAAGCGATCGGTGACTTTAAGAAAGTGAACCAGCTAAAAGGTGTCGATTTTTCTAAACGTTTGCAATCGTTGGTTGAGCAATACAACGAACGCCGAGAGGGCAGTGAGTTCCCCGGTGAAGAGTTTGAACCCTTCGTCGATGAAACCTTTGAAAGTGTCATCAAAGAGATGGAACGCTTAATGGCTGAAATGCGTTCAGAGCTGACCTCCTTTGAAGACTTAGGCATTGATATGGAAGAGAAGGCCTTCCTCGATATCTTAGAGCACATGCGCACTAAGTATGACTTCGAGTACCAAGACGACAAGATGCTCGAACTCGCCAAGGCAATGAAAGTGATTGTTGATGACGTATCGCAATTCCCAGACTGGGCAGGCCGAGATGATATTAAGGCTTCGCTAAAAGTTAAGTTGATCATGTTGCTACATGAATATGGCTTCCCACCAATCACCAATGATGATGTTTACAAAGGCGTGCTAGAGCAGGCCGAGAATTATAAGAAGAATAGTTAGAGGAAGTCAGTTTGGTTAAAAAAATAGAAGTGGTCGCAGCCGTTATTAAACATGAAGGAAAAACGCTATGTGTTCAACGTGGCCCTTCGAAACTGGCTTACATTCATAAAAAGTTCGAGTTCCCTGGAGGGAAAGTAGAACCCGGTGAAAAGTTGGATTCTGCTATTAAAAGGGAGCTCAAAGAAGAGCTTCACTTGATTGTTGAACATGCCGAATACTTTATGACGGTTGAGCATACCTACCCAGATTTCCATATCACAATGCATGCTTACTTATGCCCAGTAGAAAACCAAAAAATTGTCCTGACGGAACATATTGATGCGCAGTGGTTAAATTGCGAAGAACTGCCTTCTCTAGATTGGGCTGAAGCTGATGTTCCTATTGTTGAAAAGTTAGTTAAGGAAGGCTAAGTGACATATTGTTATGCAAATAGAGTAGATGCATTTTTGCAAGAGGGTGAATTCGAATGGATGGAAACTACTTGCACAGCATTTCATAATAATTTTCCTACTTTAGATCTTGGTGAGCTACAAAAGAAGGCTTGGGTCGATTGTTTTACTCATCTTCAAAAAGAGCTCTGCTTCCTTAAAGGCACGGATGGTTTTATTGTTTTTGAATATGAGCTTCCGATGGAGGGGGGACGTCGCCCGGATGTTCTATTACTTATTGAAAACAAGCTGTTCATCTTAGAGTTTAAGATGAAGAACAATTATCAACGTGCAGATTACGATCAGCTATGTGGTTACTACCGTGACCTATGTAACTACCACTTTGAAAGTGCAAAACTAGATATAGTTGCAGGTTTAGTTCTTACCCAGTCAGTTAATAAGCTAGTCGATCACGAAGCAAATATTTCAATTTTATCTATCGATAAGCTGACATCGTTCCTGAAAAAACACCTCACAGGGGCACCAACTAACATCAATCTTAATCAGTGGCTTCATTCTGCATATTCACCATTACCACATCTTGTTGATGCGGCAGTTGAGATATTTGAAAACAATGAAATTGAAGAACTAAAAAGTGCTAAAAGTGCAGGTATTTATGATGCACTAAATGAACTAGATAAGGTGACAGCCTGGATTGAAGGTTCAGAGAACAGAAATGAAGCTAATGTACTTACCTTTGTTACGGGAGTTCCAGGTGCAGGAAAAACGCTGCTGGGTTTAGAGTTTGTGCATCGCAATAAAAAGGCGCAGTTCTTATCTGGGAATGGCCCTCTAGTTGATGTCTTACAGTATGCTCTTAATGATGAAAATAAAAATACAGAGAAAGCTTTTGTTCGCGACTTGAAGGACTTTAAGCGTCAATGTATGAAGACCAGCGCCACTCCCCATACAAACCTAGTCGTTTTTGATGAGGCACAAAGAATGTGGGATGAGGTGAAAAATAAGGACTATGGAAGATCCGAACCTTCTTGCATTATTCATATAGCCGATAAAGATCCTAAACCGTGTCACTATGTTGCTCTGATAGGGGAAGGACAAGAAATATATACAGGTGAAGAAGTAGGTATTTCTTTATGGTGTGATGCTCTCAAAGAGAGCAGTAAACCGTGGTTAATTTTTTGTCCACCAGCGCTGGAGCATCATTTTACTTTTTTAAGTAGTGAGCGAGTTAGAGTTAACCCGTTGCTGAATCTTGATCAATCTTTGCGCTCTCACAGTGCAAACTTATACCCAAACTGGGTTGATGGGGTATTAAAGGGGCTGCCCGATGGTGATCTAGCAGAGCTGGCTATTAAAAATGGTTTTAGTATCTATGTGACAAGAGATTTGGAAAAAGCTAAAAGGTATTGCCGAACCAGGTACCAAGGCACTGCCAAGAAATACGGGTTATTAAGCTCTTCAAGCAACATTAAACGTAATGACGAGACTGTTGGCCCATGGTTTCATGATAGCGTAAATGCTCCAAAGTCGTGTTGTCAGTTTAAGCGTACAATTAGTGAGTTTAAGTGCCAGGGATTAGAGCTCGATATGCCAGTGCTAATCTGGGCGCCAGACTTTCTCTACAGCGGTAGTGGTTGGGTTCTTCATAAAGGTTATAGAAATGTTCAAAACCCTTTTCAAATTAAGCTTAATAGTTACCGGGTACTGATGACAAGAGGTAGAGATGGTGTCGTGTTTTATTTCCCTCAAGAGGTACTGTTCGACAAAACTTACGAGTATTTCTTAAATGCAGGTGCACAATGCCTATAAAGGCAGCAGCACTCAATCTCTGCGTCATTGAAATCAATTAAGGCCTTTTAAAGTAGGCTAAACACAATAAGAAAAATTAGAAATGAATGTAATTAAGCAGTATTTGATCGAGTGTGGTTACACTGAAGAGTTTTTAGAAACCACTGATGTAAGGTTTGATGATCCGAAGCTGACTAGTTTGATTGAAACGTGGCAGCATCAACCGAGCCTACGCAAATTTGTTGAGTTTGCAGCACGTTTTCATTTAACGCCGTATTCCGGTAATCGAGATTGTTTACTCTTTAAGCTTGAGGTTTCAGGTAGTTCCGTTCGCAATACAGTTATCGGTGGCTTTAATGGCACTAAGCAAGAGTTTGAGTTTGCAGGTACACGGCTTAACCCTGAAAAAGTGAGCTCTGCTTTAAGCTCAAATGCTAAGTGGTTGTCTACTACAAATGAACTGGAGTCTTTAGCGCAGCAGCTAGGGGTCTATTTCGATGAAAGAGAACAGCCAACACCCAAATATTTTTGGGTAAAAATGAATCGCTCTGACATTGAGAGTGTTTTAGAACAGTTGATTGATAAGTGGTTAAGCGGTGTTCAGGGAACAGCTAAATTAACCACAGAGTCTATCGAAGAATACTTTACGCAAGTATTTGAAAGTCGTGAAGGAAATAGTGGGGAATGGATCCGAGAGTATCGTGCCTATAACAAACTGTCAGTTGAAGAGAAAGCGTCGACTGAATTAGCGATTAAAGAATTGTGGACGAAAGCATCAACTTGGGTCGCCTCAATAAAAAATGGAATAATGAGCGGTGATGATTATCGTAAGTCAGAACTTGATTTAATTGAGTTCACGCAACGTCTTACTCAAGCTACTTCACCTGAACGTTATAACCAGTCGGTCGACTTGCTCAATCGTTTAGCGGATGAAGGGAAGATTTCTCGCCGATACTGGGCAACGACTAACCGAGTGTTTGCCTCTTTATACCCTACAAAACTTTCCACCATCGTCGCTGAAGATGCTTTAAGAAAAGTGTATCAATATTTAGATGTCAAATTTCAGCTCAAGCTTCGTAACCCAAGTGCTCTTAATTGGTATGAATTAAACCGAGAACTACTGAGAAAGATACAGCCCATCTTGGCAAATGTAATGGATAAAGACGCGATTAACGTGACGCTTTGGTATATCTATGAATCTTTAACAGAAATCCCTTCAAGTGAAACGTCTGAAGTACGAGAACCAGCTTCTAACTATGGTGAAAAACGAATGAATGTACCTTTAAACCAAATCCTTTATGGTCCACCAGGGACAGGTAAAACCTATCATACGATTGAAGCCGCTGTTCAAGCCGCAGAACCTGATTTTTACGCTAGTTTAGGCATTGATGCAAAAGTTGGCGCTTCAAATGAACAAAGAATCGCATTAACGGAAAAGTACCAAGCGTTGACTGACACTGGACGGATTCGTTTTGTTACATTCCATCAAAGCTATGGTTATGAAGAGTTTGTTGAAGGGCTCAGTGCGAAAACTAATGATGGGCAGATATCTTATTATACGAAAGATGGCATTTTTAAAAGAATCTGTCATGAAGCAGCTGTACAAAGTAGCGCATTACTGAAAGTTGGAGACCAGTTTAAAAGCTTTGAACTAACAGAGATCACATCAGAGCTAATCACCTTTAGGAAGCAGAATGGTAACAAGCTTCCTCTTTCTCGTAGGCTGGTAGAACAGGTTTACGGCTACTATAAACAAGGTCTCTTTTCTGTAGAAGACGAAAAGAAAAATTGGTTATCAGGTTTTGAAAACGATATCGAAACGTACTTTGTCACTGGCTATGCAAGCATGTTTACTTCATTGTTACCGACGATGAAGGAAAGAGACGATGGGCTTACTCAACAAGATACTTATGTCCTTATTATTGATGAAATCAACCGAGGTAATCTTTCTAAGATTTTTGGTGAATTGATTACTCTGGTTGAACCATCGAAACGTAAAGGGGCTAAAGAAGAGTTGGAGGTGATATTGCCTTACTCTGGTGACAAGTTTTCAGTGCCAGACAATTTGTACATTATAGGCACAATGAATACTGCAGACCGTTCGCTTGCGATGATGGATACGGCATTACGTCGTCGTTTCGACTTTAAAGAGATGACGCCAAAACCAGAGCTTTTTGCTAACAACACAGTTAAAGGCATTAATTTATCCAGACTACTCGAAACGCTGAACAAGCGAATTGAAGTGCTTTATGACCGCGAGCATACACTGGGTCATGCATTCTTGTTCCCTGTATTTAATGAAACCAGTGAAGACAAAGCGTTTGTCGAACTGCAGTCAGCATTTAAGAACAAGATCATCCCTCTACTTGAAGAGTACTTTTACGAGGATTGGAACAAGATTCGGTTGGTCCTTGGTGACAGCTTGAAACAAGATGAATCTTTGCATTTTCTACAAAAGACGGAAGACTCTTACACTGATTTATTTGGCACAGACCATGGGTTAGAGCTGTATGAAGATCGTAAGGTTACTTATTCAATTAAGCCGTTTAGCAAAGGCTCTGTTTGGGATAACCCTCAGGCTTACAAAGCCATCTATGCTAAAGAGAGTGAGTGAGCTGCGTGAACGCCAAGCAAGAGATAACTCTCTTTGAATATGACTGTTTAGTCAGTGAAGACGTTGTGCAAGGGCAAGACACAACGTCACACATTCAAGTCATTTCCAAATCAGCTTATGAATATCTTAAACAGCTTTGCTTGAGTAATGAACGCGAAAGCAGTTTACTTCAGTTGCGTAGTCGCGGTGGAATGGAAGTGCTTCAAGTTCAAAATTACGCGGGAGTTATATTCACTCCTGATAAAACACAAATTGAAGTATTACCCAAAATTGGCAAAGGTTTTAATGGTGAGTGCAATGAAAGTGATTGTGTTAGAGCACGCCAGACATTACTCACTATGTTACGTGCTTTGAAGGGTTTTTCGCACATCCAAACGTCAAACGCGAATATTGATCGTCAAAGAATGCCTTTGTTCGAGGTGTTCATTGGTCAATTTTTGCAATCGGTAAATACGCTTGTGAAACGAGGCCTAAGAAGTGACTATGTGTGCAGGGAAGACAACTTGGGGTTCCTAAAAGGAAAACTCAATGTAGGTAAACAAGTCAGACATAACTTCGTTAATAAACATAAATTTTACTGTGAGTATGATGAGTTCTTACTTGATCACCCCGTTAACCGATTGATTCATAGCGCCCTAAGAAAAGTAAAAAACTATACTCGAAGTGCAGCCAACCAGAAGTTGCTACAAGAGCTTGAATTTGTATTTCATGAGGTGCCTGAGAGCCGAGACTACAAAGTTGATTTTTCGAAAGTAAAGCTTGTTCGAGGGATGGGGTACTATCAAGTCCCGTTAGATTGGTGTCTGCTCATTTTAGAGGGCTTCTCGCCGCAAACCATGAAAGGAAATCAAAATGCGTTTTCGCTTTTGTTTCCTATGGAGCGAGTATTTGAAGACTATGTAGCCAAAACCCTTGGTGAACAGCTTTGTACCGACCATCAGCTTAGAACTCAAGTTAAGGCAGAGTCTCTTGTCGAGCACAATGATCAAAACTGGTTTCGCTTAAAGCCGGACTTAGTTATTGAGTTACGCCAAAATTCGGTGGCAGCTTGTGTACTAGATACTAAGTGGAAGCTTTTAGACAGCAGCAAGTGTAACGGAAGTGATAAGTATGGTTTGTCTCAAGCAGACTTTTATCAAATGTTTGCTTATGGGCATAAATATCTGGATGGAGACGGAGAGCTGTTTCTAATTTACCCTGCTCATGATGGGTTTAATAAATCAATTCAATATAGTTTTGATTTTGATAGCAAGCTCAAGCTTTGGGTGGTTCCGTTTGAAGTTGGACTCGATACAGAAAGTAAGGTCATCTGGCCTGAAGAACCTGATTCAATAGTGAATCAGAGAAGCTTGTTTCTTCGACGGGTTAGGCAATGAAAGATATCGCTAGTGACGGTCGTAAGTTGTGTTTCGAACAATTCTTATTAGGTAGCTGACGAGAATTTGTACATAGAGTGGTTAATAGATTTGAAAAGCTAGAGGCGAAGTTCAGGTTACGTATTGGTTCAGTAGTTTTTCTTGTTTTTAAAAAGGAGTTATTGTGATTGATCAGCTTAAAGATATGGGCAGCTTAGGCGATAAGTTTACAAAAATTGGCAAAGTTGGAGGTGAAAAGAGACAGCATACTTTGTGTTTTGTAGTAATTCTCACACTCATTATTCTTGCCGTTTCGATCTGTGGTTATAAGGATATATCTGCTAAAGAGTCTAACTTTAAGGATATAAATGAAACCTACTCTTTTGCCCTAGTCGAAATCGAACGAGGCCTCAAAGCTATTGATATATGTTTATCTAGTAACAATAGTAACAATAGTAACAATAGTAACAATAGTAACAATAGTAACAATAGTAACAATAGTAACAATGAATGCTCTTATCTTGATACAAATGAAATTACTAAACGTATTAGGACTTTTAATAATGATGCAGATGAAATAATAAGTATAAACTCCATACGTATGCCGAATTTCAATAGCGGCAGTCTTTTTGATTATCGATATGAGCTTGAAAGTCTAAAACTTGATTTTCAGGTAAATAAACCCAAAAGAGCACAATTTAAGAGCCCTTACTTGAGTATTCCTGTATTTGGTGAATTGCTGAAAGTTATTGCGCTAGGAAACATTGCGTCTTTTTATGTAATTGTACTTTTTTTAATTGTGTACTTTAAGTTTATTCTTTGGGCCTTTGCTAAACCAATTTTTAATGAAGCACTCGAAGAATTTGGTCATCTATTGAACTCACTCGATTCACGCCTTGGGAAAAAAGAAGAACCTAATGGTGAACAAAGGTCAACACAAGACTAGCCATTATGAAAATGGCGGTGTGCAATAATAATTGTCATCTCCATGGGCACAAACAAGTTAACTCATTTGTGCCTCTCTTCGTCCCGCAAAATTCACGTTAAACACCACTTCTGGTCCATCACCTCGTTTACGCTCATCGAGAGTTACTTCCATGAGCTTAATTTGCAGCTTGTCTTTCTTGAGTGCAAGCTGGTGGCGTTCTAGTCTAGTCAGTGTAGAGGTTAGAGACTCAATGCGAGCTATCAATCTATCCTCAACATCGGTGAGTTTTAGCTGATTTTGTTCGAGCTTGTGTTTGGTCTTGCTATCGGTTTCATTCTGGATAATTTGCTCTTGCTCGGCCCACTTTTGCGAAACACTTATAAGCCTTGCTCGGGCATACAGTAATTCTGAATCTAAAGATTGAATTTGAGAGGCGCAAGTGAAAAGCTCTTTGCTCAAAAACTCAGAGTAGCCACCGTGACTGCGGGCATTCGTGTTCTTGGCACAATCGGGTGTAGGTGCTGGTTTCGCAGGTGCGCATAATTGATCATTATCCACCAGCTTAGCCATAATTTTCGCCTGTTTCTGGTTGATGTTACGTCTTGCTGAATTGTAGTTGATGCCTTTGAGTTCGCACCAAGCCCTAAGTCCAATCCCTGTTGTTTTGAGTGCTTCGACATACTCAATTTTGGCTTGTTCCCAGTCTAACGATGGGGTTCTAGACATAATTCAGGGCTCATTCATTGAAAATTTCAGCCAGCTTATTGGCCGACTCACTACGCATCAAATGCAGGTTCAAAAACTGAGTGGCCGATGTTTTCAAGGTGTCTTAATACGTCCCACAACAAAATCTCTGCAACCTTTAGTCACGTCCCTCTTAGATCTCATCTTTGCCATATAGGATAGGTGGTAAATAATCTGCCTATACGTCTTATCATCGGCTCGCTTTAGATGGTGAGTCTGGTTGAGGGTTACTTTTGCCTGGCCAAATTCACGCCATATTTCTACTAGATCACTAAAAGTACGGTGACCCTTAGAAGCCTTCTGCCCATTGAGAATGATGACTAAGTGATAATGCTGAGCGCTCGCTTTGTCTTGCTCCCGACACCATAGGTGATTAACCCATACGTTGGGTTGGTAGTGATTATCGAGTTGTCCTTTAAGTTGTTGCAGAGCTTCGGTCAAAACCGTGTTGTCCTCAGAGTACTGACTGCAATGAAGGGTGAAGCAAAGAAAAGTGAGCTTGGAATAGAATTTCCTACCAGTTTCCATTGCACTAACTACTTTCTCCATGTGTGCGAAGTTTAATGGTTGGCTTCGATTGGCGTTTACATCAAAACCAGTTCCTTTGCGTTCAAATACAGACGATGTGATTAAGCGTGGTGGGCGAGTCATAGATATATTTATTTCCTTTTAAATTACGACTTGTGGATTTCTTATCTGTATGAATTTATTGAATAAACTTCAGTTTATAGAAAAGTTAATTTGTGTTTTTGTCTCTCAGAAGCATCAGGTGGGCTCACTGGGTTTCTAATTGTCTCAACTGGTTCGATTAAATCTGCTTTTTAATCTGTTTTGAGTCCCGTAACGGATCAGTACGTTTTACTAGCCTCTCTATGAAGCGAATGTCGATATTCTCTCTCTCGAACGCCAGCTTACATGCGCTGTTTAGTGAAGACTTGCTTGAGGGGGCTATTCGCAATAGCCTCCCGATACCTCGATAGGCATGTTCTGGGTATTGGCATTTTAGGAACAGGTTTTTGGTTACCAAACCGACGTACTTACCTATGGCATTGGCACGCGATTGCAGTCGAACTTGGTTAGTGCTGAACCCAATATGATTGGAAGACAAGTGCTGCGGTTTAGTTAAGTACACAAAAGACTTGTTGCTGCGCTGGTGGCTTACCTTCATTTCGTGACTGAGTGCAATTTCTATGTGCTTATCGCTGGCTGTTACGTTTAACTGGTGACCAACATAGACATGAGGGACTGAGTAGTAGTTATGGTCATACTCTATGTGGCAATCTGCGTAAACGACCCTCTGTACATGATCGATAAAGTGATAACGCTTGATAGGTTTGTTGTCTGATGGAAATCCTAAGAACTGAGCATCACAATGAGACAAACTAGCTGTTAGCCATCGTTGGTTAGTGTCACTTTCCAGTTTCGCTAACTCTTGGTTTAGGTTGTGAAGAGTTGTAAAACAAGTCCATTTACCTCGAATAGCGGCTTTTAGAGATTTAATTCGGGCGTTTACAAAGAGAGATTCATACGTAGTTTGAGTTTCTTTCCCCTCTAGTTGGGACACTAAATCCAATAAGATTGGGTGCTGCTCTTTCGCTACTTTGTTTGAGAGCCATTTGCTTGTATCAATGTTTGACCCTTTACCAATGCCACCAGCAATTAGGCAATCAGCTATTGCTTCATAGAGCCCTTTACGGTCATTGAGGTAAGCTGCTCTGAGGGAAGTGTACCCAGTTAGGTGATTCACTGTTCCAACAATCAGAGCCGTTTTATGCGAGCTTTGATCCTCTGGAGTAATTGATAGCTTCTTGAGTCGAAAAACAGTGAGGGTAGGTGGCGGAGTCTTAAGTGCTTCAGCATCATGCTTTTGTAAAGACCTAGAAACGGTTGAAGGACTTATTCTTTCTAGTTGGGCGATCTCTCGATGGCCCAGCTTCAACTTGTGCTTGTAGAAAGCAAGGCGCAGTTTTTGGTTGAAGTTCATGGCGGAATCCCGAGGAGCAGGGAACCTAAAGCTCCCATTGTTGTGTTTTCAGATAGACCCAAGTATCGATATCTTCCGTTCGCCAGCGAGGGCGGTTGTTGTTTACCATCACTGGCTTTGGGAAGTCTGATGTTCTTCGCAGCTTGGTTAAGGTTGTATAACTAATCCCTCCAAGCTGCGCGCATACTTGCTTTACAGTGAAGAGCCTCATTGTTTTAACGACGCTCGTTCTTCACGGCGGGCTATCAAAGTTGCTACGACTTCCTTGATGGGTTTGGCTTGTACTCGTGCATCGATGATGGCCTGAACTTCGTGCTCAATAAAACCAACCGCTCTCGCACCTAATGAAATAGGCGGAACAAACGTCCCCATTGTGATTTGGCGATATAGCGTCGATTTACTGATTTGTAGGCGTTCTAGAACTTCAGACTTACGAATGATTCGTGCAGGTGTAGAGTGATTCATCTTTATTGTTCCCAAATAGTGCCGTTGACTATCAAGCGGCTTCAGGAGCAATTAAAAAGCGTTTTGGAGTACTTGTCAGGGACACAACTAGTTATGACCCATTTTCAGTTTTGATCCAGCGGGCTACCGTTTTTCGAGATAGGTTTTCGTATTGAGCAGGTCTGCAATCTGTTTTTTCACGTAACGTAATTTGGATCTCTTCTGCTAGCTTGAATATCGATTTCTTTTTAGATGAAGTGAGATGTTGTTTTATTAGTGGACGTATATAGGTTTCGTACCAAGGTTCATAAGGGCTTGCTCGGCCACCAGTGGAAGTAGAATTAACACTCGACTCGCCATGTTTATACTTAGGTTCCATAATGGCAATCGTAAAGCATATGCAAAACTCCTTGTAAGCAAGATAGACGCTGCTTTGGGAGGCTATCGGTAGAACGCCTTGTTCAATTAGGCATAGGTCTCTCAAGGACGTCATTATTGCGGATGCGAAATAGAGTTGCGCACAATCCCTTTCTAAAGCGAGCAGGTATAGAGCGTGTTCGATTAGCAGCAGAGAACCGTCTTCTGTTTCTTGTGCGCAGTTCAGGTCAATAACAATATTATTCTCAGCTATAGTTTGCTCCAGTACCTCAGTCAATTGCATGCTCATATCAGAGACCTCTTTTCTGAGCTCTGGCGATAGCTGTTTAGGATCAATTGGAATCGACATATACTTCTTAGTATCTTTAATGAAACTATCAAGCGTAGATTCAATATCTACTGGAAAGGTAAGCTCAAGGTCACCATGGGATACTTTTCCATTAGGAGACGTCAAATATCGATTGCTTACAGTCTTAAATTCCACGTTTAGCCTCGCGAGTTTTTTAGTACAATGAATGTAGATTCTGTGCGAAGTAAAAATGGCAATTTGGGGTTTCGCAGGCTATTGCGAGGCACCTCGATTTTATTCTAAATTTGGGTGCTAGTTGATAAGCTGAAAATTGGCAAATTGGTCGACAATAATATGTGTGATAGCTCGTAAAAATAGTAATTTGTTACTAGTAATACGCGATGTAATACTTTGGATTTTTCACATTGAGATTTTCCTTTTAAATCATTGTCTTAAATTGCTAAGTGGGACCTCTCACTCACCGCCACATTCTAAAGCCCCAGCAGAAATGCTGGGGCTTTTTCGTTCAAGTTACTTTAATCAATGCTGCTCCGAGTGAGTATAGTGAAACGGCGACTGTGCACCACACTTACAGTTGACGGTATAAACATCTTTACGTTTGGAAACTCGAGTCTTTTTGTCACCACAAATAGCGCAAGCATGAGCCATCGAAGTGTTTGTATCGCAATCTGAGCAAGTAACGTAGTAGCCATATTTACCGTATTTAGGCAGGGTATTTTTACTCTGACACTTCTTACATTGAAACCATGACGAAACCTTTGCTGTGTTAGAATATTGAGTTCCCTCAGTCAGTACTCTCTCTGAATTATTAGTACTTTCTTCTAGCTTGTCGTTGCTTTGTTTTTGGTGAAGAGATAATGGCTTATGGGCTCCAAGCAAGAAGTACTTGATGTTCATCAGTTCCGATGAGCTGAAAGAAGGGTTTGGTTTTAAAATATGGCTATTACAAGAAATGATCTCTTTGACTCGATTACCAATTATTTCCGCTTTAACTATTTGTGGAGAGAGTTTAGGTGGGATATGAGTACGATCAATAATCGCATCGTTGGATGCAGCACATAATACGTCCCAGCAGCGACCGCCAAAATATCCTTGAAGAACTACGACAAGCACCTTAGCCAGTAGTGATTCTGCATTCTCGTTCAATAACTGTTTAAGTAGTTTAGCTTGCAGCTCTGCTTGGGTAATTGGCGATGGCATACCAATCCAGCGACCTCGTACCGTTCTTTGCCATTCTAATTGCTTATTGATCTTCACTGTGCCTTTTATAGATTTTGACTCTATGAGAATAAAACCTTTGTTGTAGACAATTAAGTGATCTATTTGAGCAAACTCGTTGTTGTGTTGGATTCTTATATCATTGAAAACAAGAACATCGCTTCGATCTGAAAATTGACGTTTCAAATAAAAAGCAACATCACTCTCTACTTTATCGCCCAGCTGCCTTTTGTAATTGGTTGATGTCGAAAGATCTTTGTCTTTAACTATCATTGTCCTAGCCTTTTTTTGTTTTCTCTTTATGCTATCACGCTCTTATCTTTTTAGGAGCAAGATGGCGTAGAGTATGTTTACTTTGTGATGCAGAGTAAAAATAGACAGCCATAGATGTGAAGGATTGCATCACAATAACTCATTCTTTTCTAATGCCTTATCGCCATATGCAATCAAGATGGTTATCATACCTTTAGATAAACTTTAGGGTTTTAGGCATGGATGTAAACGTCTCTTTTTACGACGAAAATGCGGCTCAATTGGCTGAGCAATATGACTCCGTTGATTTTGAATCCGTACACGACAGTTGGCGTTCATATTGGCCGTTATCTGGTAGTCGAGTGTTGGATGTCGGGGCAGGCTCAGGGCGAGACGCTCAGTGGTTCGACTCACATGGTTGTAAGGTCGTCGCTATTGAGCCTTCGGCAGTTTTTCGTCAGTTAGGTCAACAGCGTACTTCGGCCACAGTTCATTGGGTTGATGCCCAGCTACCAGACCTTAGTAACCCAGACGCTTTGTCCCATAACTTCGATCTGATTCTTGTATCAGCGGTGTGGATGCATATTCCTGTTCCTAAACGTTATCAGTCTCTTTGCTCTTTAGTGGAGCGGTTAGCTGAAGGTGGAAGAATAGTCATTACTCTACGTCACGGTGCCTTCGGAGATGGCCGCACAAGTTATGGCGTTTCTCTTGCGGAAGTAGAACAACTTGCGCAGCGATTAGGGTTATTGATCTGCCACGTTGAAGATACTGAAGATGGGCTATCTCGGACAGGATTGACTTGGCAAACAGTGGTATTAGAAAAATATCAACACAGATGAGCAATAGGAAGTAAGCAGTGTCTCTAGAGTTTTATGTTGAAAAGTTTCAGAACCTAAATATGAACAGTTCCGGCGGAAAGAAAAGCCCTCACAAGGTGTGTATGCTGCTCACTGTAATGGACTTAATTCAAGCGGGTCATATTGTTACTAATAAAATTGAGTTCAGCCAACCTTTGAAAGCTCGCTTCGCGCATCATTTGGAAAACTATGCGCAAGGCAATGATCGCAACACGCCCGAAAATCCGTTCTTTTATTTAAAAAGCGAAGGCTTTTGGCACTTGAGTTATCACGCCGGTTACGATGAAACAAGCATCAAAAGGTATTCAGCGAAAGCCATAGAGTATGCCTATTTAGACCAAGAACTGTTCGACTATATGAATAGTGCTATTGTTTCAAATGAGTTGAAAGACGCGCTTGTGTCGAATTTCGCTGACCTTCCATCATTGTTCCGCCGATGGCTGCTCGATATTGGTAAGTCAGACAAAACAGCAAAGAATTACGTGGGAGCAATCCGTGGTTCTGTCTCTAATTGGCTTGCAGATGTAGGTGAACTCGAACAGCCACTTACCGAGGTTAAATCTTATAAGCAGTTTATTCGTTATGAAGAGCGGGTCAGGCAGTTGGATGAGTTTAAGATCGAGGATTCGCGTGGTAGCGGAAAGTATAGTGAAGCGCTAAATCACTACCATGAGTTTTTACTCGACCTTTCTCAAATTGATGTCAATGCAGATGTTCGTCATGTTATGGAAGATAAAAAACTAACTCAAACCGAGAAAACGATTCTAGTTAACACGCGGATGGGTCAAGGTCAGTTTCGTTCCAAACTTTTGGATATGTGGGGGAGTTGTGCGGTGACGGGCTATCGAAATACGCAATTGTTGGTTGCTTCACATATTAAGCCTTGGCGTGACTCGAACAATGAAGAGAGGCTGGATAGATACAATGGATTGCTGCTTGTTGCCAACTTGGACAAAGCGTTCGACCTCGGATTTATATCCTTTGATGATAGGGGTAAAGTGATGATTTCAAAATACCTAGAAGCGCCTGATGTTCTTGGCCTTAGGGAAGGGATGTCGTTTAACATCAGACGAGAGAATAAACCTTATCTTGACTACCATCGTGGGGTACTGTTTAAAGGGTTCTAACTTTGTCCAACGTTATCCGACAAAAGAGCCAGACATCACTTGCCTGGCTCTTTATCATTCCAAATCTATGTGGTTCACTATCGGCGGAAGTTTCGGCCGCGTGACGAGCGTGCTTTATGTGCAGACGCTGCTTTTGCTTGAGACTTCAAGATAGACTCCACGGTAAGCTCCATCGGCTCTTTAGGTTTTAGGCCATGTGGGAAAGTGCGCGCACGAGGTGGCAAGTCATACTCTTCAGCTGACGCGCGAGGCATGCGTTTAAAGCGATAAAGATAAAAGTTCTCTAACTTTTCACGCGCCCATTCTGTTTTCTTTAAATATTTAACACTGCTGGCAATCGACGGCTTGGTATTAAAACAGTTGAAGCGCATCGCGGTATCGAGAATTTCCCAACCATAGAAATCAACCAGCTCTTGCAGCATGGTTTCAAGCTTTAGACCGTGCAACGGGTTGTTCTGTTGCAGTTCAATTCTTTCTTCATCAGTCATCATAATAAGCGCCTAGTTTCTATCTACTTCGCTGGTGGTTGGGTGGCTTTTAAGCAAGTTCATCTGGTGCTCTCAGCCCTAATCGTTACAAGGGGCGGATACTAGCAGAGTTCGTCCGCTTTCCCTAATTATCCCGCTTTGTGTCTATTTTTGAGCCTACTGAGAGTCAGAAATGAGCCCGAGATACTCATATTATAAATCCATCGAAACGGAGCGGCTCAAACGGGCCAACCGAATCAGCCAATCCAAAGATAAATAAGGTGAATTTATGAAACGTACTCTTCTTGCTTCTCTACTCGCAGTCAGCATGGTATCAACTACGGCAATCGCTCATGACCTAGGTGAACACTTACCAAAACGCGGTAAGCCAACGGCATTGCAACTTGAACACAGTGGTGAGGTTGGTGTGACCAAAGATAACTTTATCGCAGCGGAGTCAGATAAGTACTTTTTTGAGCAGCAAGCTAAGTCAGGCATTAACCACTTCACCCATGACCGAATTTTATTAACCATGGAGACTCAAACGGTGGTGCGCCAAAACAGAGACACGCTCTACTCTAAATCCATCTGGGATACTAAAGGTGGTGTAACGTTTGAGCTTCCGGTGCTAGACACATACCAAACCTTACAAGTGATTGATGAAAACCACCGAACGGTCGCAGTGGTTTATGCAGAAGAGGGTCGTAACAAGGTGACGGTCACGCCGGATATGCTCACCTCAGGAGAGCATGTGTGGGTGATTGCGCGAACACAAGTAAAGTCAGACTCACCAAAAGACGTTGCTGAAGGGAACAAAAAGCAGGATCTGATTAAGGGTACGGCTAACTCTTGGCAGCCGTATATGTCAAAAGGCTTTGACCAGTATGACCGTGAGAATGTCAGACTTAGCCTAGAAGAAGATGTACTTAAACTGGACTTTACCAAAGCGATGGGGGCTCCAGAAGGTAAGAAGATTAAAGCATCTCAGAACTTGGAAGCTCGTGACGTTGAGCTGTTCCATGCACGTGGATTAACATCAATGGGATTTGGTGGCTTACCAAGTGAACATGCGTTCTACAAAGTATTGTTGGCAGAAGACCGTTCAGGTACTTGCCAGACTATGAATTTTGAAGCGCCGCCTCTGGGTGAGCAAGGATTCTTCTCGATTACCACTTACGGCGCGGATGCGTATGTGCACAAAGATAAATTTGCACTATCAAGTCGAGAGGGTGAGCTGCAGCCAAATAAAGATGGTTCTTACACGGTGAACTTTAACTGTGGTGATAAAGCGGTAAACAATATTGATGTAGAGCCAAACTGGACAGGCATCCTTCGTATGTACAAACCTCATTCAGATGATGAAATTGTCGAATACGCAAAAGGGGTGGAGCTGCCGCACAACAGCTAGAAACGCCAAGGAGAGGCTTAGGTCTCTCCTTTTTGTATGCTTAGACAAGGTTTTTATTTAACAGAATAACGCTTTACTGACTCGGATTGCTGAGTAGATTCTGATTGAGAGGCGGCATCACTGCTTTGTAATTGAACCCACTTTAGTGAGCCATTAGTTTCAAAATCGTTGGCATTGGTACAAATCATATAGTGAGGGCCGACTTGTAAGATAGCACCATCGGAATAGGCTTTATCTTGGTAGTAGCAGACACGTTTTCCCACTTCAGCAGCATTGATACCGATAACCGCCTTACCTGGCGTGGTGATGGTATTGGCAAAAACAGCAGTGCTAATCAGGGCGATGGAGCCCAGCAGATATCGAATCATTGTTTACCTCATAAAGTCGCCATATTTGCGTTCATAACGTGGCAGCATGCTCTCGTTACCCAAGATACCACCCTGATGAACATAGATAATGCTCTTGTCTTGATTGAGTGTGTACCAAGACTGCAAACACTGCCACATCATCGGGTCGTAAAGGAGATCGAATTCAATACCCGTTTGCTCAAGCAGTTGTTGCCATATCTGGTAATCGCTTTGATAAAGCTTTCCGAAATGATGTTTAGATTCAAGTTCCAAAATCTGAGGGAAATCCTCTTCACCTAACTCTTTAAACTGCTCAATAAGGTACTCTTTGCCTCCGACACAGGCGCAGGTCAATACTTCGATGCCATGAGGCTTTAAAAATTTATGCAGATAGAGAGAGGTTGTGCCAGTGCCCGCAGGTAGCGCGACGACAAACTCACGACCCGCTTCAAATCGACTCCAAGATAAGATTTCATTGGCAAGTTGTTTAACGCCCTCTTTAGCCATGTTGGAACGCCCACCTTCAGGCAGTACTATACAGTGCGAATCGGGTTGCCTCACTTGCTCGATATAGTCACGAGGGTGTAATCCATGTTCGCCGACAGGGATGATTTTGGCGCCTAGTTCTAATGCCCCGCGGTAGTTACCTATCGGTCGAGAGGCGAGCCAATCAGGCACTCGGTCAACATAAAATTCTAGGCTCCAGCCTTTGATTGCGCATAGAGCTGAGAGTGAATAGAGCGAGTTAGATTGCGTGCTGCCATAACAGATAAGCGTGGTAATTGAGGGCAGATCTTGCTCTAAGAGCGCCATAAACTTGCGCGCTTTATTGCCGCTAAAGTGACTATGCAGTTGATCATCCCGCTTTAAAAAGAACGGAATATCATCAAAAAGGTGTTGTGTAACAGGAGTATTGGCAAGCTTCATCGATTTCTGGATCTTGGAATCAGGCCAATTAGTTTACCTGATTACTAAACAGCTGCATCAAGTTGGATCAAACTTTATCATGGCGATGCAGCCTCTTGTTGGGTGGTTTTCGAGTTTAAAAAGCCACTCATAGCGTTGGCATAGATCATCGACAATCAATAGCCCTAACCCGTGGCCTTCAGAATTAGGGGTATCTTTTAGCCCAGGCCCGTCGTCGATGATAGTCAACTGTTTGGATGTGACATCGACGGATATTTTTCCGGCCTCTGTAGCGGCAATCGCATTTCGGATTAGGTTGCCAACCACTATATTCATTACCGGCTCCGTCGCTCGAGTTAAAGGTTCGTCGATAATGGTAAACTCGATATCAAGGTTTTTGTCTGCCGCCTGAACAGAGTTTGCAGCAATGACAGATTCAAATTCTTGCCTAGTAACGTGTCTAAAGGGCGTATCTTCGACATTACGCTCATAACGAACAATCGAGAGCAGTGCGTCGACCATGGTAATCATTTCTGCTGATGCATCTTCAATTCGTTTAATCTGCCTGCCTTGGAACTCGTTGTATTCCGAGCGCATAAGCAATTTACTCGCACCTTTGACAACGGTAAGTGGGGTTCTCAGCTCATGACTGGCATAGCGGGCAAAGGCTTGCTCTCTTTTTAAGGTTTGATTCAGCTCGGTTCGATATTGGTTTAATTGGTCAGTGAGCAACTGAAACTCTTTTGCTGATTGAGGCTTGATAGAGAAGGCTAACTCGACGTCAATTGATTCTTGGTTGAGCTGCTCGGTAATGTCATTAAGCGGTTCAATCAGCCTTACTGAAAGACGATAAAGAATGGTGCCAAACAAGAACATTAACGTCGCCACAAACATAATCACTATCGCGCCAGAGTAGAGCAATTCATCAGCACCAAACTCGATACGGTCAATCAATGTTAGCAGGATGATATCCTTGGTCTCTCCGTGCAGAGTGTACTGTCCTTTGAATATCATGTGAGACAGAGGGTTGAAGCTTTCACCTGCTTCACCTAGGAACGTTGGGTAAACACTGAGGAATTCTTGATACTGCTTAGGCACTAAGCTCATATCATTGTAGGCAACGGTCAGCTCATCAATTTGAATAGCGCCATTTTCACCATTGATAAAACGTTCCACAGCGGCATCGCGGTCGATGAGGATACGCCTTTCACCAACTCTATCTTCAGACCATTGTAGAGCGAGATAGAAAATGCAAAAGCTGACAAACCCGACAACGATTGAAACGCTTGCGAAAAAGATCGCAAGGTGACTCGTCAAGCTCTTTGTGTTGGTGAAAAAACGGCTGAGCATTAGATGTCCTCGAGGCGGAAACCAATTTTCGGAATTGTCGTTAGCATCGGTGCAGCAAAGGGTTTATCGAGCTGATTCCTTAGCTGGTAGATATGGCTGCGAAGTACATCATTATTTGGTTCACTCTCTTGCCATAATTTTTCAGAGATCTCTTGCCTTGTCACCACTTCTGGCGCTTTTTGACACAGCAGTTCGAGTATGGTGTAAGTGGTCGGGTTCAAAGCCAGTGGTTTATCTTCTCGATAGGCTTGGCGAGTTTTTTGATCGATCTTTAAGCTGGAAAATTCGATAATCGTGCTAGCAACTTTACCGCGATAACGTTTGATAAGGGCTTGGATTCGCACCTCTAGGATCTCGAGATCGAATGGTTTGGTTAGATAGTCATCTGCACCATGTTTAAATCCTTTGAGCATGTCTTCACGGTTATCGAGCGCCGTCAACATCAGTACCGGAGTATTCACGCCAGCTTCGCGCAGTTTATTACATACTGTCAAACCGTCCATTCGAGGCAGCATCAAATCGAGCAAAATGAGGTCAAACGATCCTTCAAGAGCGAGTTGAAGTCCTAGCTCACCGTTGTCGGCGTAGTCTAGCTCCATGCCTTCACATTCGAAGTAATCAAAGAGGATTCCCGCGACTTCACGGTTATCTTCAACCAGCAATACTTTATTCATAACATACTCTCAATTGGCGACCGCTTAATGATCCCAACTCCAGCGTGAAAAAAGCGTGAACAACAACCTTTTCACGAGACTATTGATAAATTCCATTTCATAGGCGGTCAAACCATGGCTGTGAAAACGAATTTTGCTAAGAGAAGGGGGCTATATGGGTGTCGTAACCTCAGTTCCAAACAACATTAATCCAGCGGTTACGCTCAGTGTGATTGTTCCGTATTACAACGAGCAAGAGGTCTTGCCGGAACTTCACGCACGCTTGACGGCTGTACTAGACCAAATGCCAGAAACCAGTGAAATCATCTACATAGACGATGGTAGCACAGACGACAGCTTTAACCTTGTGAATAGCTTCACTTCATTGTCATCTTCGATTCAAAGTGTCGGATTAAGCCGAAACTTTGGTAAAGAGTCCGCTATGAGTGCTGGGCTTGAGCACAGTAATGGTCTTGCCGTGATTTTGATTGATGCGGATCTGCAAGATCCGCCAGAGCTTATTCCCGACATGGTCGCAAAATGGCGAGAAGGTTTTGACGTGGTCAACATGCAGCGTGGCGAACGATTGGGTGAAACTTGGTTTAAACGCAAATCGGCAGCCATGTTTTATCGACTGCTGAATTCGATGGTGAAGTCAGACATCCCCGAGAATGTCGGAGACTTTCGCTTGCTTGCACGTGAGGTCGTGGATCATATCAATCGTTTACCTGAACGAAATCGTTATATGAAGGGAATTTTCGCGTGGCCGGGTTTTAAGCAAACCACGATTACTTTCCAACGTGACGCTCGCTTTTGCGGTGAAACTAAGTGGAACTACTTCAAACTGTTTGGTCTTGCTGTTGATGGCATCACCTCGTTTTCGATACGACCACTGCGTATTGCGACCGTGTTAGGTGGATTGATTGCAGCGAGTGCGTTTATCTACGGGATGATGATTGTAGGCAAAACGATTTTGTTTGGTGATCCGGTCTCGGGTTATCCATCGATGATGGTGGTCCAACTGGCTCTCGGTGGCATTCAACTTTTGAGCATCGGAGTGCTTGGTGAGTATATCGGACGAATCTTTATCGAAACAAAACAGCGACCACTTTACTTAGTGCAGTCAGTGAATCAAAAACAACCGAATAAACAATTAGCAACATTGGAGAAACGCGCGTGAATGTCAACCGAGTTCACCTTTGGGCCATCTTAGGTGCAGCCTTATTTATTCGACTGTTGAGTCTTGGTGCCTATCCGTTGATGGATACCACCGAAGCAAGATACGGTGAAATGGCGCGATTGATGATAGAAACAGGGAATTGGATCACGCCGCAGTTTGATTACGGAGTGCCTTTCTGGGGTAAGCCGCCACTTTTTACGTGGATGAGTGCCTTTGGGATTGAACTGTTTGGAATTAATGAATTTGCGGTTCGTGCGCCTCACTGGCTTGCAGGTGTTGCGATAGTTATTCTAATGGCGATGTTTGCACGTCGCTTAGGTCATAGTGGCTTAGTGACGGCGTTGGTGTTGGCAACGTGTGGCGTTTTCTCTATTGCAGCTGGTGCAGTCATGACAGACATGGCGCTTACGTTAGGCATGACGATAGCGATGTTGGGCTTCTATTTGTGTTGGCTCAACTTTGAACAAGGAGTTGACAGCAAAAAATGGGGGTATCTGGGTTTCTTTGGGCTTGCGATTGGCTTGTTAGCAAAAGGGCCATTGGTGATTGTACTGATGGGCTTAGCGGTATTCCCTTGGCTAGTCATCCAACACGGTTTTGTGGGCGCGTTTAAGATTCTTTGGCAGCGTTTCCCGATAGTGACAGGGTTACTTCTAATGCTTGCTATCGCGCTCCCTTGGTATGTGATAGCAGAGCAAGCTACGCCGGGCTTTATCCAATACTTTATTATTGGTGAACACTTTGAGCGCTTTGTGGTGAGTGGTTGGGAAGGCGATCTTTACGGCAGTGGCCATGATGAACCGCGTGGTACTATCTGGCTATTTTGGACCTATTCTGCCGCGCCTTGGTCGATTGTTCTTCCTGTGCTCTTATGGCTAAAACGTAAATCATTAGGTAGTACGATTCAATGTGATAACGGTATAGTCAGTTTCCTGATGTTTTGGATGTTATCACCGCTTATCTTGTTCACTTTTGCAGGCAATATACTCCCTGCGTATGTATTGCCAGGTGTACCCGCGATAGGCCTGTTGATTGCCATTCTGATTTCAGATGTAAAGCAGGATCCTAAGTGGTTTAAGGTAGTGGCGAGCATTGTTCCCGTCTTGCTGATAGGAGCGGTCACGTATATTCAACTGGGGACTGGAGACAAAAAGAGTGACAAAGTGATCTTTAGGATGGTCGATCATCAAGTCGAAACGTTCTATATCGGGCACCGACCGTTCTCTGGGCAATTTTATAGCTACGGCAAAGCGAAACGTTTGACCGATGAGTCTATGTTAGATGATCTGAAAAAAGTGCAACTTATTGGTCAGAAGCAAGAAGTCGATAAGCTAGTGAAAGAGAGAGAACTTAACTGCATCATCGAATTCACCTCGAAAAGTCGTCGCTCTTTGTATCTATGTGATATCGAGTCATGAACAGCAAACTTTTACGATTTGCCCTAGTAGGGAGCATCGGCTTTATTGCCGATGCTTTTGTGTTTTCTGTGGCCTTCTATTTGGTTGAGTTAGCGTTGACTCCAGCACGCCTTATCGCGTTTATTTGCGCGGCGACGGTGACATGGCTAGGAAATAGGCGACTCACTTTTTCAAATCAAGAGCCGAACCGATTCAAGCAGTGGTTGAAGTTTATGTTAGGGGCGAGTGTTTCTGCCTTGCCAAACTTTGCCATGTTTAAAGGAACATTATGGTTGCTTGGTGAACAGGGGGTTATACCAATGCTAGCGTTAGTGGCGGGGATATTGGCAGGAATGGTAAGCAATTATTTAATCAGTGCGGCTTGGGTGTTCAAGAGCGCCAGTGCTCAGTAGTTAATATTGCTTAGCACCACATCACTGAACTAGAGATAAAAAAAGCCCAGAGCAATTAGGCTCTGGGCGGATACAAATAAACATAGGAGTTAATTTAGAAAAAGCAGCGTAAATTAGTAGCTTCAGTAAGAAAACAAGTTTGACGGCCTGTTAAACTTAGTGGGTTGTCCAAACCCTGAATGCTCTGCTAACTACACTTAGTAAGACTCACCGTTTTCCAAACAGTTCCCTTTAATTTGAAAAAAATTAAATTTTCTTCATTTCAGCGTCTTAACTCATCTGGTCAGACCAATCTTTAAAAGTGTGATGTTAACAACTTGTTGCTTTTTGGTTTCGCGTATATATTTTCAAACAGTTGTTTAATACGAGTGATTAAAATGTCTGTAAGAAACTCTACCAAAGAAAAAATCCTCGATGTAGCAGAAGCTTTGTTTGCTGAACATGGCTTCAAAGACACCTCACTTCGCACGATTACCAGCAAGGCGGGTGTGAACTTGGCGTCGGTAAACTACCACTTCGGTGACAAAAAAACTTTGGTTCGAGCGGTACTCAATCGTTACCTAGAGGCATTCATGCCAGCGGTTCAAGACGCGCTGATCAACTTGAACCTTAATGAGAGTTATCAAATGGCAGACGTTTTTGAATCATTGCGATCGCCATTGCGTAACTTAAATGAAGTAAGACCGAATGGAACTAGCCGATTTATGTTGTTGATTGGCAGAGGCTATACCGATGTGCAAGGGCATTTACGCTGGTTTATCACAACACGTTACTCTGAAACATTGGCTCTGTTCACTCAGTCAGTCATGAAAGCCAATCCCAAACTAACGCAAGAGGAGCTGTTCTGGCGCTTGCACTTTGTATTGGGAACCTGTGTTTTCACCATGGCATCAAGCCAAGCGCTGCTGGAGATTGCAGAAAACGACTATGGAAAAGCGATGGATGCAAAAGCCGTTGTTGACCAACTCATTCCTTATTTAGCGGCGGGCGTCGCGGCTGAATAATGCTTTAAATATAAAACAAACTGTACCTACAAAAACAAAAATATTGGACCACCAAATAGCGAACAAAAGGATCTGATTATGGGCTCTCTAAGAAGAAAATGGGTAAGTGACCCAGCTTTCAAACTGTTTAAGAAAGTATTGCCACCGCTATCAAGCACTGAGAAAGAGGCAATGGAAGCGGGCAGCGTTTGGTGGGATGGCGAGCTGTTCTCGGGTAAGCCAGACTTTACCAAATTACACCAATACCCTAAGCCAACACTTTCTGCGGAAGAGCAGTCTTTTATGGACAACGAGCTAGAAACGCTGCTTGAGATGCTTGATGATCACAACATCATTAAAGAGGATCGAGACCTACCGCCAGAGGTATGGGAGTTCCTACGTAAAGAACGCTTTTTCTCGCTGATCATTTCAAAAGAGTATGGTGGTCGTGAATTCTCGTCACTGGCTAACTCGACTATCGTAACTCGTATTGCGACTCGTAGTATCAGCACGGCCGTTTCAGTAATGGTACCTAACTCGTTAGGGCCGGGTGAGCTGTTGTCCCACTACGGTACCCAAGAGCAGAAAGACTACTGGTTGCCTCGTCTTGCTGATGGTACCGATATTCCATGTTTCGCCCTAACTGGCCCAGAAGCGGGTTCAGATGCAGGCGGTATTCCAGACGAAGGTATCGTTTGTTACGGCGAACACGAAGGCAAAGAAGTGCTGGGTATTCGCCTAAATTGGAACAAGCGCTATATCACTCTTGCTCCTGTTGCTACTGTACTTGGTCTTGCGTTTAAGATGTACGATCCAGACGGTTTGATGGGCGATAAGAAAGAGCTGGGTATTACCTGTGCGCTTATCCCTGCTGACCACAAAGGTGTAGAGATTGGCGAGCGTCATGATCCGCTTGGTCTTGCATTTATGAACGGCCCTACACGTGGTAAAGACGTATTTATCCCGATGGAGTGGCTAATTGGTGGTCAAGATTACGCTGGTAAAGGTTGGCGTATGCTGGTGGAGTGTCTATCAGCTGGTCGTGGTATTTCACTGCCTGCATTAGGTACAGCTATTGGTCACTTAACGTCACGTACAACCGGTGCTTACTCCTACGTTCGTAAGCAGTTTGGTATGTCGATTGGTAAGTTTGAAGGTGTCGCAGAGGCGCTCGGTCGTATTGGGGGTTTGACGTATCTGCTTGAAGCGTCACGAACACTGACAACAACTTCGCTCGATTTGAAAGAAAAGCCGGGCATTGTTACCGCAATTGCCAAGTACCACATGACCGAGATGGCGCGTACTATCTTAAACGATTCGATGGACATCCACTCTGGGCGTGCAATTCAAGATGGCCCAATGAACTACCTTGCTGCGCCTTATTTAGGTATTCCAGTTGCGATTACCGTAGAAGGGGCGAACATCCTGACTCGTAACCTAATGATTTTTGGTCAAGGTGCAACACGTTGTCACCCTTACGTCTTGACAGAGATGGAAGCGGCGGCAAACCCAGATGAGAAACAAGGGGCAAAAGAGTTTGATGACCTACTGTTTAAACACATTAAACATGCAATGGGTAACACCTTTGGCGCATTTGGTGCAGCGTTAACAGGTTCTCGATTCATTAAAGCCGACATGTCTGGCCCAACTCAGGGCTACTACAAAGATATGACTCGCTTGAGTCGTGCTCTTGCTGTGAGCGCAGATATTGCGATGGCGACACTGGGTGGTGACTTGAAACGTAAAGAGATGATCTCTGCTCGCTTAGGTGATGTGCTAGCTTATTTATACATGGGCTCAGCGGCACTCAAGAAATATGAAGATGAAGGTCGTCAGCAACAAGATTTAGACTACGTTCACTACGCGGTTCAGCACTGTTTATACAATGCGTCGCAAGCACTACAAGAAGCCTTCACCAACTATCCACAGAAAGCCGTGGGTCGTTTACTTAAAGTTATCATCTTCCCGCTAGGTAACCACTTTACCAAGCCAAGTGATGACCTAAGTGTGAAACTTGCAGAAAGCTTGATGACACCGGGTGCACATCGTGACCGCCTAACGCACTTGTGCTTTGTTGGTAAAGACGAGAATGACAGTGTTGGCCTAATGGAAAATGCATTCTTGGCTATGTACGACATTAAGAGCCTAGAGCGCAAAATGATGCGTGCTGCGAAAGAGGGTAAAGTGGCTCGCAAAGGCTTATTAGCCGACAGATTAGCGCAAGCACTTGAAGCGGATATACTGACGCAAGAAGAAGTGGATAAAATCGTGGCGGCGGATAAATTACGTTACAAAGCCATCCAAGTTGACCACTTTAGCCATGATTTCAGTGAAGTTCGCACTCACGGAGAGTCATCTAAAGCACCAGCAAAGTTGGATAGTGTGGCATAAACGTCTACATTGCTTAAATTGTTGATTAAAATCTACTCAAGGCACCTGTTTCAGGTGCCTTTGTTGTATCTAATCGAACAAACTAGTTTCAAAGTGCTCCAACCACTTGCATTTTAGCGACATTTTTACAGAAATTAGATGCGATCTCATGACGAAACTTTTATTCTAGCGGGGTTATTTAAAGGAAGTTGAATATGATCATCAAACCTAGAATTCGTGGATTTATCTGTACTACAACGCACCCAGTGGGTTGTGAAGCTAACGTAAAAGAACAAATTGCTTACACAAAAGCACAAGGCCCAATCAAAGACGCACCTAAGCGCGTACTTGTTGTTGGTGCGTCAAGTGGCTACGGTCTATCTTCTCGTATCGCTGCGGCATTTGGTGGCGGCGCTTCAACTATCGGTGTTTTCTTCGAAAAAGAAGGCACAGAGAAAAAGCCAGGCACAGCGGGTTTCTACAACTCTGTTGCGTTTGAAAAGCTAGCTCGTGAAGAGGGTCTATACGCGAAAAGCCTAAACGGCGATGCGTTCTCTAATGAAGCGAAGCAAAAGACAATTGACCTAATCAAAGAAGACCTAGGTCAAATCGATATGGTGGTTTACTCGCTAGCATCACCAGTTCGTAAGATGCCAGAAACAGGTGAGCTTATCCGTTCATCTCTAAAACCTATTGGTGAAACTTACACTTCAACGGCAGTTGACACTAACAAAGACTTGATCATCGAAGCAAGCGTAGAGCCTGCAACAGAAGAAGAGATCAAAGACACTGTTACTGTAATGGGCGGCGAAGATTGGGAACTGTGGATCAACGCACTTTCTGAAGCTGGCGTTCTTGCTGAAGGTTGTAAGACAGTGGCATACAGCTACATCGGTACTGAGCTAACTTGGCCAATCTACTGGGATGGTGCGCTAGGTAAAGCGAAAATGGACCTAGACCGTGCGGCTACAGCTCTAAACGAGAAACTGTCTGCGACTGGCGGCACTGCAAACGTTGCTGTTCTGAAATCAGTAGTGACTCAAGCAAGTTCTGCAATTCCAGTAATGCCACTGTACATTGCAATGGTATTTAAGAAGATGCGTGAGCAAGGCGTACACGAAGGTTGTATGGAACAGATCTTCCGCATGTTCAGCCAACGTCTATACAAAGAAGACGGCTCAGTACCAGAAGTGGATGACAAGAATCGTCTACGTCTAGATGACTGGGAACTGCGTGATGACATTCAGCAGCACTGTCGTGAGCTATGGCCACAAATCACATCAGAGAACCTAAAAGAGCTAACTGACTACGTTGAGTACAAAGAAGAGTTCTTGAAGCTATTCGGTTTCGGTGTTGAAGGCGTTGATTACGAAGCTGACGTTAACCCAGACTTGAAAGCAGATTTCGTAGCAATCTAAATAGATTCAGTTACTGAAAGATAAATAAAAATCCGGAGCCATTGCTCCGGATTTTTTGTTTGTGTTGTCGTTTGAAACAAACGTCATTCCGGAAATGAGGAACGAGTTATCCGGAATCTCAAACAGCGATCGAGAAGCCAGATTTTGAACTGCGTACGTACCTTACTCTTGAGGATGACGATAATAATCTCGTTACTTAAACGTCGACCAAATAGGCGCGTGATCAGATGGCTTCTCGATGCCGCGCAGTTCGTAGTCTACGTCTGACTCAATACACTTTTCAGCGAGTTTTGGTGTTGCCAATACCACATCAATGCGCAGGCCACGGTTGTCGGGGAAGCCTTTAGAGCGGTAATCAAACCACGAGAAACGGTCATTCACGTCAGGGTGGATTTGACGGAACGTATCAACAAAACCCCAGTCTAGAAGCGTTTTTAGCCATTGGCGTTCTTCTGGTTGGAATGAACATTTACCTGTTTTCAGCCAACGCTTGCGGTTAGGTTCACCGATACCAATATCGGCATCAATAGGGCTGATGTTAATGTCACCCATCACAATTAACTGTTCATCATTTGAGTGATGATCATTCAGGTATGTCATCAAATCTGTATAGAACTGGCGCTTATATGGGAACTTAGTCTCATGGTTAATGTTATCGCCTTGTGGAAAGTAGCCGTTAAGCACAGTCACTTTCTCGCCGTTATCATCTTCTAGCGTCACCATGATCATACGCTTTTGGTGATCTTCGTTGTCGGTCGGGAACCCTTTTTGAACAGAGATAGGTTCTTTTTTACATAACATAGCAACACCGTAGTGCGCTTTTTGACCGTGGAAGTAAACCTTGTAGCCCATTGCTTCAACATCTTCTAATGGGAAGGCTTCATCGTGAACTTTGATCTCTTGAAGACCAATCACATCTGGTTGATGTTTGTCGATGACAGCTTGCAGTTGATGAAGTCGGGCACGAAGACCATTTATGTTGAAAGAAATTACTTTCATTTCTGTTCCTTAGCTATGACTGCTTTATTTTTATTAGCGCAATATTAGCATCAAACCCCGTTTGCGGCGAAAAGGAAATCACGCCTGGTTGTTGTTAACAATTATTTAAACTTTCGTTTGATATATATATAAATTGTGGTGTAATTGATAGTTACATTTATATCGAAAGTCCTGTAATCACCGAGTTTGCTAAAAGGAAGTAACATGCGAACGTTATCTGTGCAGTGGAAAATCACGCTTCTTGCAGGTTTGTGCCTGCTTATCACCTCAGTATCGCTAATTGGTTTTTCAGTCTATAACGCCATCTCAAACCAGCATCAAATCAAGCAACAAAGCTCTGCATCTGTCATTGATAAATCAGAGCAAATCGTAGAAACATGTGCTTTGCTGAACGCCACCGAAGTGACGGAATTTCTTAATGAAGCTTTGTACCGTGCAGAGATGTTGGCATCAAGCGCGATGTTCCAAAAAGGACTGAGTGAAGAAAACTTTGGTGACAGTGAAGAGTTGCGTATCGCACTTGATGAAATGGTTCGTAGAGCAGTTGTGGACTTTGACACGATTCAAGGTGCTTATTTGGTCTTTCGTCCTGAAATGCTCGATGGTGAAGACAGCAACTATATTGATGCGGAATACGTTGGTTCAAACGACAAGGGGCGCTTTGCACCTTATTGGATGACCGCTCAAAATGGTGAGAACGTTGTCTCTAATGTGATCTCGGAAGCGACACTTGCTGACGCTTCCAACAGTGAACGTTTTTATTGCCCACTTGCGTCTGAAGATACGTGTGTCACCACGCCTCGTGTCATTCAGCAAGATGGCGGAGCATTCTTAACCAGTTCTATTTCAGTCCCTCTTAAAATAGATGACACGACGGTAGGTTTTTTTGGCATCGACCTAAGGCTAGATTCTCTTACGGAAATTGTCGCGAACTCTGATAAAGAACTGTTTGCCGGAAGTGGTGAGATTAACTTGATCAGTCTAGACGGATCTTTGATCGCAAGTGACGATTCTTCTAGCCAAGTTGGCCAACCTTTTACTAGTGATATTCTGTCGAATGATCAACTGACCGACCTACTGTTTGGTCAAGAGGTAACGACTCAATGGAGTAAAGACCAAGCTTGGTTGAACGTATTCGCACCAATCGTAGTTGCGAACCAAACTTGGGGCGTATTGTTTGATATGCCTCGTTCAAGTGTGTTATCTGATGCAGAAGAGCTTGATGCCATCATTAGTCAACAAGTCGAGTCGAGTGTC
This sequence comes from Vibrio sp. RE86, assembly GCF_013114545.1. Taxonomy (GTDB): domain Bacteria; phylum Pseudomonadota; class Gammaproteobacteria; order Enterobacterales; family Vibrionaceae; genus Vibrio. Next base: position 185,916 of record NZ_VTXI01000005.1, read on the forward strand.
AGAACTGAACTGATTGCAGGCATCACGCTGGTGCTGCTTGGCCTAGCAACGATTGCGTTCTCAGCATCTCGCCTGGTTAAGCCAATTCGTGAAGTGGTCAGTCGCCTAGAAGATATCGCCTCTGGGGAAGGAGACCTAACTCAACGTCTCGATGTGAAGTCGAAAGATGAGATTGGCCAGCTTGCGGTCGGGTTTAATAAGTTCTTAGACAAATTACAGTCGATCATTAGTGATGTAGTCGATACCACCTTGCAAATTGGCACCACCACTCAACAAGCCAAAGTTGCAGCACAGCAGACTCGTACCAGCAGTGACGCCCAGTTTAGAGAAGTGGATCTGGTTGCAACCGCTTCAGAAGAGATGACACAAACCGCGAGCTTAGTCGTGCAAAACGCTGAAGTGGCAGTCCAAGCTGCAGAGAGAGCTAATGCTGTTGCCGCTTCTGGTCAAAACGTGATTGAGCAGTCGCAGTCCGAAATGATTCGTCTTGTGGATAGAATGACGGCGGCAGTACCTGTCGTTGAGGAGCTAGCGACAAACAACGCCAACATTACTGAGATACTCTCGGTGATTGAGGGTATTTCTGAGCAGACTAACTTACTTGCGTTAAATGCAGCGATTGAAGCTGCAAGGGCAGGAGAGCAAGGCCGCGGTTTTGCAGTGGTTGCTGATGAAGTTCGTAATCTCGCGAGCCGAACCCAAGAGTCGGTCGGTGAAATTCGCCAAGTGATCGAAAACGTGCAAAGCGGCACACGTGATGTTGTTAAAGCGATTCAAGATGGTAATGATTTAGCGAATGACTCGGCGCAACAAGTGCAAAATGCTGCGTCGGAGCTTAGCCAGATATTTGAAGCTATTGCCTCAATTAATGACATGAACTCACAAATTGTCAAAGCCGCAGAAGAGCAGCAATCGGTTTCTGCTGAGGTGAATCAAAATGTGAGTAACATTCGAGATCTTAGCGCGCAGATCTTGTCTCAGGCTGAGGAGTCCGAGCAAGTGAGTGGTCAAATTGGGGATCTTTCCTCGAAGCAACAAGCGTTGGTTACGCAGTTTAAAGTGTAAGTGCTTTCCAGAATCTTAAATGAAACGGGCTCGAATTTAGGGAGCCCGTTTTTTGTTTTGAGGATTTTTTGTAATTGGTATTAGTCTAAATACCAATAGCCCTTATTCACTAGCTCGGTTAAAAGCTTAAGAGTAGTTTTGTCGAGTACAACGCCAACGTCGACCAGTGTGAACGTGTCTTGGTTAGCGAGTAACTTGATAAGAGCTGTAGAGTCGTTGGTAAAGGTCTCACCATTAACAAATAACGTTGCCTCTTCACCTTGGTTGTATAAAGCACGCAGACCAGAGACTTTGGTGAGTTTACCACCTGATTGTAAGTATTCACTTACTTCGTCAATGGTGTACGACTCTTCAGGCTCAACGAGATCAAGCTGGTGGCGCGATTGGCTTAACATTGCGCCCATAAACGAGCGAACATCTTGCTGTGAATTTAACGCAGCTTTAAGCATATCGGTTAGCTTATCGATATCTTGATTAAGTAACTCGCCACTGTTTGATTGAGTACTTTGCTCAGGGTTATGAAGGTGAACATCACCCATATCATGAGCAAGTACATAGTCAGCAAAGTTACTCAGCAGCTCCTGCTCTTTTGGTGAACGAAAACCGATCGAGTAGCTCATACTTGGCTCAAGGGTATTTCCCTCGTGTGGGAAGCCCGGCGGAATATAAAGAATATCCCCGGGTTCGAGCACGTCATCAATAATCGGGTCAAAGCCTTCTATTTGTCGTAAAGCGCCCGCTTGAATTGACTCTTTGTACTGACCTTTATCGATATCGCCAACGCGCCAGCGACGTTTACCACTGCCTTGAATGATGAATACATCATATTGATCGATATGTGGGCCAACGCCACCTTCAGGGGCAGAAAAACACACCATCAAATCATCAAACAACCATTGAGGTAACTGCTTAAAAGGTTCAATAAGCTCAGCAGAACCCAGATGCCAATGGTTACAAGCTTGTACAACCAATTGCCAGTGAGAGTCCTCTAGAGAATCAAAATGGCTCTCAGGCAGCGGACCGTGAGTGGCTGACCATTTGTTGTCTTTGTTGGTAATAAAGCGAGAATCCACTTCCTCTTCCATTGCAAGCCCTGCAAGCTCATCAGGAGAAATAGGGTCAATAAACTCTGCAAAACCACCTTTGATAATTGTTGGCTTTTTATGCCAATAATCGGCTAAAAACGCCTTCATATCGAACGTTAGTTGGTACATTGTTGCTCCAGTTTTCGTTCAAGATCAGATTGGACAATCTTAAGAGCCGCTAACGCCGTTTTTGGGTCAACTTCATTATTTTCTAAAAGGTAAATTAGGTCGACGGCTAGTTTGATTTCATCAGGGGCTTGGTCAAGGCCTGAGTTCGAAGAGGGCATTATTGATTTCTCTCTCGGTAAGTAATTTGTTTTTCAATTCTGAGTTTAGATTCTTGGCAGCGTGATAGCCTTTGCTCTGTTGCTGCTAACGCATTTTTCAGCGTGGGCTTTTGAAAGGCAGGGGCATGTTTAAGCTGATGCTCTTTTTCACTCACCATCTCTTTCAATCGGCGTTCCCACTCTTGGTGTTGTGCTAGGTTCTGGTAAAGCTCATTAATAGGTTTTTGGTAATAACTATTGTGCTTTGGCTCGTGCCGACGAATTTTGGTCGTTGCTAGCTCGCGCTGTATCGCTTCAATTTGGCTTATTAAACGCTCGGTTAAGTATTCAGCTCGTGTGGGCGTCAATTTGCCCGTTTCTTCTTCACGAATAAGGCTAGTCAGCGTTTGTTGGGTCTCTTCGACGCAAGGTACAAGCAAGGTCGCTTTGCATTGAAACAGTTGTTCATCAAACAGTGGGAGATGATGTTTGCCTCTTTCTTCATCAAGAGAGCTCGCTTTTATAGAAAGTGCATCGAGCGTGGAGTTTAGCTGCTTAATCTTACTCATAGCGGTCTACAAATTAACAAACCAAGCTTCATAGGCAAGCTTAACGGCGAGAATACTTACCACTGTGACAAACACTGGGCGAATAAATTTAGCACCAAATTTGATTGCAGAGTGCGCACCTACAAATGCACCTGCCATAAGGCAAACTCCCATCGTTAAGCCCAATACCCAATCGATATGGCCCAAAATGGCAAAGGTCACTAAAGAGGTAAAGTTACTGGTGAAGTTCATCGCCTTGGCAAGGCCTGAAGCAAGCAAGATGTTTAAGCGATACAGTGCCATTGAACTTACTGTCCAGAATGCACCTGTACCAGGGCCCGCGACGCCATCATAAAACCCAAGAGTAAGTCCTTGCGCAACTTGTTTCTTTTTCAGCTTTGGGCAGGGGTTTGGAGTTTCATTGTTTACATTACTTGGCGTCTTGTGCCAGATGGTGTAAATCGCCGCGCCTAAAATGATCAGCGGGAGAATTTTTTCTAACCATTGGGTACTGATCAAGTCGACGACTAGCGTACCTAATATTGCTCCAACTAAGGTGGCAATAAACGCTCTTCCCCAACACTGAGGTTTAAAGAGTTTTTTGCGATAATAGGTAAATGCAGCAGTCGATGATGCAAAGGTCGCAGCGAGTTTATTGGTGCCAAGCGCAATATGCGGAGGCAAACCCAACGACAATAATGTAGGTACCGTTAACATTCCGCCGCCGCCTGCGACTGCATCAATGAATCCAGCAAGAAAGGCAACCAGTGCCAACACCAACAGCATGGTTGGCTCTAAGAATTCCATATAATTATTCTTCTATTTTATAGGAGGATTTTTATTCTATTACACGTTTAAAGGGTGGCAGAGAGTCGAGCAGGGCACTGCCGTATCGCTTGGTCACTACACGGCGATCAAGGATGATGACTTTACCAGAATCCCTCTCTTTGCGCAGCAATCGACCGACTGACTGAATCAGCTTTTTACTTGCCTCGGGTACGGTGATCTGCATAAACGGGTTACCGCCACGATTCTCAATATATTCGGCATGCGCTTGCTCAACGGGTGAAGTAGGGACCGCGAACGGAATCTTGGTAATAATCAAGTTTTCAAGTAATTCACCCGGAAGATCGAGACCTTCAGAGAAACTCCCCGTTCCAAATAAAATGCTCGTTTTCTGACATTGAACCAAGGTTTTATGTTTATTTAGAATCTCTGTGCGTGATTCTTGCCCTTGAACCTGCAATGCCCAGCCTTTTTTAACGAAACTTGTTGAAAGCGCTTCAGCAACTTGGTTCATCTGCCAATAGGAAGAGAATAAAACCAAATTGGCCTTTTTGTCTTCAATTAGGTTAGGCAATATATCGATAAGATATTCCGTAAACTGAGGTGCCTGAGGTTCGTACTTCATTTTAGGTACGACCAACTCGGCTTGCTTCTGATAATCAAACGGAGATGCAAGAGACAGGAAGCGAACCCCATCATCTGGTTTTTCACTGATCCCTGCTTGGCGACAGAAGAAATTGAACGAGTTGAGCGCCCGCATAGTAGCAGAGGTCAGTACGGCCCCAACACAGCGGCTCCACAACTGTTGATCCAGCTGCCAGCCGACCTCAAGAGGTGAAACATTAACAATGAAATCGCCTTCACGATCTGGGCTTATCTCTAACCAGCGAGCGAGTGGGGCGCCTTTTTCGCGTAATGGTTCTGCCATTAAGTTCCAAACTTGTGCCAAATTATCCATTCTCTGGATATAGAAGCCGAGTTCAGCCAGGGCAGGTTCGGCCAATCGGTTGGCCAACTCGCCATCTTTTACCCGCTCAGAGATAAGGTCAGCAATTTTAGCAACGGCCTGAGCTCCTTTCTGAGTCAATTTCTTAAGCTCTTTCGACTCTTCCTCAAGCCAGTTTGGAAGCTCGCCGTTTTCAAAGCGGTAAATTTTCTCTTCAAAATGATTGGCGTCAAAACGTGTTGATAGCTGGCTTAATGATGGAATCAATTGCTGTACAGAGTCTTGTAGCTCGTTTCTAAAACGGGCGACACGCTTCTCTTCTGCCATATTGGCGAATTTGGTCACTGACTGATTTAGGCGTTCGAGCCAACTTGCTGCGCCTTTTAAACTTGCAGCAGCAGAAGAGTGATCACGGGCCACATGGGGAAGGTGGTGCGCTTCATCAAAGACATAAATGGTGTTTTCTGGTTCAGGTAGGATTACACCACCACCTAGGTCAGCATCGGCCATCACCAAACTATGGTTAGCGATAATGACGTCTGCTTTATCTAGCTCTGAACGTGCTTTTTGAAACGGGCAATCACGGTGAGCGGGCATTCCGTTGTTACAGCTATGCTTATCACTCACGATCAGTTGCCAAATCTCATCTTTGATTGGTTTTGGCCAAGAGTCTCGGTCACCATCCCACTTATTTTGTGCTAGCGCTTTATACATGCGCTCGAGTAGCTCGACATCTTTCTTTTTTGGTTTGCTATCGAACATCGCTAGTTGGCCACCATCAGCTCCGCATGCTGAAGCTAACTTTTCGGCACAGCAGTAACGTTGACGCCCTTTCGCCAAGATAAATGAGAACTCTCGATCAGTAATGCGTCTATATAAAGGAAGGTCTTTATTAACCAGTTGTTCTTGCAGTGCCACTGTAGCGGTGGAAATGACCACTTTCCTATTATTGAGAACTGCAACAGGAATTGTCGCCATTAAATAAGAGAGAGATTTACCGATACCAGTCCCAGCTTCCGCGACAATTATGCGGGTCGATTTGTGATATTCACCACAAAGTGTTTTGGCGATTTCCGCAACAAGATAGTTCTGAGCTCGACGAGGTACAAAGTTTTCTAGCTGTGACTGAAGGTTTTGATAACTAGAACGGATAGATTGCTGGATTTTACTGGTAATCATATTGTGACCTATGTTGCGGGTGCCGCATCATAGCACACTTTGCTAAACACTACTCAGTTCACGAAATAGAATCCTTTATAGCTAAATGTGGATCTTGTTCACAAAAAAAAACTGAACCTTCAAATACTTAGAATTAATTCTAAATGTAAAAAATATATCACGCTAAATCATTGTGTTTTGCAGATAAAAACTCTGTAATTTGTTTTTGTTTATTGGCTGCATGGAGTTAAATTCCAAATGTTGGTTTTTAGATTTACTGGTATTACCACAATGTTTTAGGTTTGAGATAGCTCGTATTTTATTCTGATAAATGTGTAAACCTTTGTTTTGTAATGTTTTTATGTTTTTTTATTAATGTTTTTTAGAATATTTGACAGGCCGAATAATCTTTTGCAATCTAGACCCCGAAATTTAGTGGCGATGACATCCAGCCCGATTAAGAGGTAGGAGTCATCATCAAAAAACATAAAGGGAACCGGGCAAGGATTTCCCATTCTATAGAAAAGGCAGTGGATTATTATGAAAAAGACTCTAGTAGCTCTTTCAGTTCTAGCAGCATCAGCTTCAGCAACAGCTGGTTTCGAAATTTACAACCAAGACGGTGTTTCAGTTAACCTTGGTGGTGACATCGAAGTTGTTTACGTTAAAGGTCTTGAGAAAGACACTAAAGCTGAACAGCAAATTCAAGATGCAGACGTTGCTCTAGACGTTCGTTACGCAGTAAGCGACAGCATCCAAGTTGGTGGTTTCTGGCAGATCAACGATGTTGGTGTTGATAACGATGGCGGCAACGCTGGCGATGCATACGTAGCTGTTTACTCTGATTCTTTCGGTTCTGTTAAAGTTGGTCGTACTTGTTCAGCTCTAGATGACGCTGGTATTGGTTCGGATTACCAATTCGGTCTAACTACTTTCTTCGAAGATTCTGAAGTTTACTGTGCTGATGAAATCATCCGTTACGACGTTGATAAAGGTAACTTCTACGGTACTCTAGCTATCGTTCAAGACGTAAACGGTAACGAGTCTCTAGCTCCTAGCTCAACTTACTTTGACGGTGCTCTAGGTTACCGCGTAGCTGATTTCGACTTCGTAGGTTTCTACGGTCAAGGTGATGTTCTAGACGGTGCTGATAAAGTAGAGCAAACTACTTGGTCTGTACAAGCTAAATACAACGGCATCGAAAACGTTGCTCTAGCAGTAGCATACTACGACATGATCGGTAAGCCACTAGTAGGCGAAAAGTCTGACACTGACACTATTGCATTCGCAGCTACTTACACAATGGAAAAAACTACGTTTGCAGCGGGTTACTCTGTATCTAGCAGCAACCAAGAGCTATACGGTAACGACACAAACGGTAACAACATCTCTGAGAAAGATCACGATGCTTGGTACGTAAACGCTGGTTACGCTATCGCTCCTAACACAACTCTATACGCTGAAGTTGGTGCAGGTAACGGCTACACTGAAACAGACGTTGCTGGTGTTTACACTAAAGACGAAACTGGTTACGCAGTTGGTGTTAAAGCATTCTTCTAATCTTAGTTGAATTAGCTATCATAGAAGCCACCCATTAGGGTGGCTTTTTTAATTATTATATTTCAGGGAATCATTATGAAACGACACTTAACTCTATTAGCAATGTTGGTTACTGGCAGCGCATCCGCCGCTTCTATCGAGCCACAAGCTGGCGTTGAAGTTCTATTTATCGATGGCGTAAAAGTTGAAGATAAGCGTGAAGTGTCAGACATTCAGACTGGCCCAGTACAGCTGGTTGTTAAATACACGAAAAAGCTCAAAGATAGCGGAAAAGAGCGAGTATTTGATTCTTCTCCTTATGTTATTAGTATTGATGCACCTGATGCAGATCTAACGATCAGTGCGCCTAAGCTATATAGCTATAGTCAAGCAAATACACATTTCAAAACTGCTCCTGAATGGAAAGTTGAAACTGAATCTGGCAAAAATATCTCTTACTCACAAGAAGCTCTAGACCGTGGCGATGGTATTTTTCCATACTATGACATGCCTAAATTGGTTCGCGAACATAACGAAAAACGTGGCCTAGTGGTTGGTTCTGGCGCAGCGCTTGCGGCAACGGCACAAGACGCGAAAGCAACCGTAGTTGAAGTTGCCGAGACTGGCGAAAAGAAAGTGGTTCAGCTTGAAACAACCAACCTTGACCAACTAAAAGCTTGGTACCTAAAATCTTCTAAAGAAGAGCGTAAAGAATTCCGCCGTTGGATGATTGATCAAGAGTAATTATCTAAAGGCAAAAATAGAAAGGCTTCCTAAATTGGAAGCCTTTTTAGTTTTTAGAGCGTAAAAAGTTACTGAAAACAGTCTGGACTGATTAATGCGGTTTCAATCGCATTGACGAGCTTTTTAATATGCTCTGGTTCACTAATGAATGGCGGCATCATATAGATCAGTTTGCCGAACGGCCTGATCCAAACACCTTGATCCACAAAATGAGCTTGGATCTTCTCCATATTGACTGGGCGCGTAGTTTCTACAACGCCAATTGCCCCAAGCCAACGCACATCTTCTACAAGATCATATTGTGTCAGTTTAGGTAGCAGTTCAGCAAAAAGTTGCTCTATTTGATTCGTTTGCTGTTGCCATTGATTAGTCGCGAGAAGGTCCATACTGGCTGTTGCAACAGCGCATGCCAGCGGGTTGCCCATAAAGGTTGGGCCATGCATAAAGCAACCTGCTTCGCCTCCACAAACGGTATGAGCGATTTCGCTAGAGGCAAGGGTGGCAGACAGCGTCATGTAGCCGCCTGTTAGCGCTTTACCAACGCAAAGAATGTCTGGTTGGATTTGTGCATGTTCACACGCAAACATCTTCCCTGTACGGCCAAAGCCTGTCGCGATCTCATCTAAGATCAACAGCACGCCAAATTGATCGCACAGATCTCTTACCCCTTTCAAAAAGCTTGGATGATAGATTCTCATTCCGCCCGCGCCTTGGACAATTGGCTCTAAGATCACAGCAGCGATCTCTTTGTGATGCGTAGCGAGCTTGTGCTTAAAGTCATCTAAGTCGGAATCATCCCACTCTTGCCAGTAACCCGTCTTTGGCGACTGAGCGAAGATATGTTCAGGAAGAAAGCCTTTATATAAAGAGTGCATCGAGTTGTCAGGGTCGGTAACAGACATCGCTGCGAATGTGTCACCATGGTAGCCATCTCTCAGCGTTAAAAACTTTGGTCGTTGTTCACCTTTGGCATGCCAATACTGCAATGCCATCTTCAAGCTTACTTCAACCGATACCGAACCTGAATCGGCTAAAAACACATGCTGTAAGTTATCTGGTGCGAACGAAAGCAATTTCTTACACAAAGCTATCGCGGGTTCGTGGGTAATCCCTCCAAACATCACATGAGAGACTTTGTCTATTTGGCTATGAGCCGCTTGGTTCAAATAGGGGTGATTGTAGCCATGAATCGCAGACCACCATGAAGACATCCCGTCGACAAGCTGCTTATCGTCCTCGAGTTCTAGCAATACACCTTGGGCAGATGTCACAGGGTAGCAGGTCAGAGGTGTGAGTGTTGAAGTGTAAGGATGCCAGATATGACGGCGATCAAAAGCGAGATCCATGTGCAATTCCAGAAAATTTGTAGATTAAATTTTAATCAAATGTAAACTTTTGATTTTTCATTGTGTTGACAGTCTACATTGTGTCAGTAGACTAGCCAAGTAATCAAACCAACAATAATTAAAGGAAAGCACGTGGAAGTACGTCACAACTGGACTGTTGCCGAAGTTCGAGAGTTAATGGACAAACCGTTTATGGATCTCCTATTCGATGCGCAAGTGGTTCACCGTCAGTATCAGCAACATAACCATGTTCAAGTAAGTACGCTTTTATCGATAAAGACGGGCGCCTGTCCAGAAGATTGTAAGTACTGTCCTCAAAGTGCCCGCTACACGACGGATATTGAGAAAGAACGTTTAATGGAAGTCGAGCGCGTTTTAGATGCCGCACAAAAAGCGAAAAACGCAGGTTCAACGCGATTCTGTATGGGTGCAGCGTGGAAAAACCCGAAAGAGCGCGACATGCCTCATCTGACTGACATGATTAAAGGTGTGAAGGGTATGGGGTTAGAAACCTGTATGACGCTGGGTATGTTGACTTCAGAACAAGCGCAGTCGCTCTCTGATGCGGGCCTTGATTACTACAACCACAACCTTGATACCTCTCCTGAATTTTACGGCAGCATCATTACTACACGTACCTACCAAGACCGTCTAGATACCTTGTCTCACGTTCGTGATGCAGGAATGAAGATCTGTTCTGGTGGCATCATCGGCATGGGTGAAAGCGCAAGCGATCGAGCAGGTCTATTGGTCGAGCTCGCAAACCTACCGACTCACCCTGAAAGTGTGCCAATCAATATGTTGGTAAAAGTAAAAGGAACGCCGCTTGAAGAAGTGGAAGATGTAGAACCTTTTGACTTTATCCGTCTTATCGCGATTGCTCGTATTATGATGCCAATGTCTGCTGTTCGTTTGTCGGCGGGTCGTGAAAATATGAATGAACAAATGCAAGCGCTCTGCTTTATGGCGGGGGCTAACTCAGTCTTTTATGGTTGTAAGCTCCTGACTACGCCAAACCCATCAGAAGACAAAGATATGCAGCTTTTCGACAAGTTGGGTATTAACAGTCAACAAGTTTCTCAAAAGCCTGACGAAATCGAAGAGAATGATCTCCTAGATCGTGTCGTAGAGCGAGTAGCGGCGCGACCGACAAAAGACGATCTTTTCTACGATGCCAGCGTTTAATACTCGTATCTCTCAAGCGCTTGTTGAAAGAAACCAGCAAGGGCTTGGGCGAAGTCTTCGCACGATTGATGGCGGAAACACCCCTTACCTAAGCCACAACGCTCAAGATTTTGTTAACTTTTCTAGTAATGACTATCTGGCTCTAGCCAGTGATAGTGAATTAACAAAGGCTTGGCAAGATGGGCTGACTAAGTATGGCAATGGCAGTGGTGCATCTCCGTTAGTCACTGGCTTTAGCTCTGCTCACAAAGCGCTTGAAGACAACCTTTGTCAATGGCTCGGCTTTGATAGGGCGATTCTGTTCAGTTCTGGTTTTTCGGCTAACCAAGCGTTGCTTTTCTCTTTGTTGAAAAAGGGCGATTTATTGCTGCAAGACAAACTGAATCACGCTTCATTGATGGAGGCGGGCATGTTATCCCCAGCGACGATGAAACGCTTTAAACACAATGATACGACTCATCTTGAGCGATTATTAACATCGAACGCTTTGGTTGTGACTGAAGGGGTATTCAGTATGGATGGCGATCGCGCTCCACTTGCTGAAATCCATCGTCTCACTCAGGGTAGAGCTTGGTTAGCGGTAGATGATGCACACGGTATTGGTGTACTTGGCCAACGTGGAGCAGGTAGTTGCAGTGCCGCCGATATCAAACCTGAAGTTTTAATCGTAACCTTCGGTAAAGCGTTTGGGTTGTCTGGTGCTGCCATCATGTGCTCTGATGAACTGGGCGACTATTTAACGCAATTCGCACGTCATCATGTCTATTCAACAGCAATTCCGCCTTCTCAAGCGGTGGCGCTTAACCATGCAGCATCGATGATTCAAACGCAACAATGGCGTCGGGATAAACTTGAAGAGCTCAGTGCCCATTATCACTCTGTGTTATCCAACGTAGAAGGTTATCAATCAACATCGACTCCGATTAAGCCGTTCATTATCGGTTCGTCTGAAAATGCGCTGACTGTTGCGGAATCATTAAAACAATCGGCACTATGGGTGACTGCGATTCGACCGCCAACGGTTCCCACTGGCAGTGCGAGGCTTCGCATCACGCTAACCGCACAACATGAGAAGCACCATATAGATAGGTTGTCTGAAACGTTAAAACAGTCGATGAAAAGGTTAAATTGATGGAACAAGCAGTAATAGATGATATCAATGTTTGGCCGCACAAATCCGCTATTGCAGAAGCGTTTGGTCGTGCCGCTCGTACCTATGATCAGCACGCCGCATTTCAGCGAGATGTCGGTGAGCGTCTACTTGCGAAGATGCCGCCTGATTTGACGGGAAAAACCGTACTCGATATTGGTTGTGGCACAGGGTATTTCTCCAAATTGTTGTTAGAGCGCGGTGCTCATGTGGTCTGTTTTGACTTATCAGAGCAGATGCTAGAAACGGCAAAGGAGCGTTGTGGCGATGAAAAGGTGACGTTCCAACAAGGTGATGCCGAACAGCTTCCATTTAGCTCCAATAGCTTTGATTTCGTGTTTTCGAGTTTGGCATTGCAGTGGTGTGATGATTTGTCAGTGCCTCTGCGAGAGATAAAACGTGTTTTGAAGCCGACAGGGATTGGCTATTTGTCTACGTTGCTCGATGGATCTCTCTGTGAACTTAAGCAGGCGTGGGCCAAAATTGATTCATATCAACACGTCAATGAGTTTATCTCGACCAATCAGGTAAAAATTGCGTTAGCGCAATCTGAATGCCATAACCATCATCTAGACTTAGCGGCCATTACGGTTTGGTATGATTCTGCGTTTGCTTTAATGCGCGATCTTAAAGGCATTGGAGCAACTCATGTAAATGGGCGTGCACATGGGCTTACAGGGCGAAAGGCGTTAGTTCAAGTCGAGCGAGAATATCAAACTTATCGAAATCATCAGGGTCTTCTACCTGCAACATATCAGGTCTGTTTAGGGGTTATTAATCAATGATTGATGCATTTTTTATTGCGGGTACGGATACCGATGTTGGAAAAACAGTTGCTTCAAAAGCAATTTTAAACGCGTTAGCTGAAAAAGGGCTAAATACGATAGGTTACAAACCAGTTGCAGCGGGCAGTGACAAAACAGAGAACGGCTTTCGCAACTCTGACGCTCTTTTTCTGCAGGCTGCAGCAACGGTTGACGTTGAATATGATGATGTTAACCCATACGCACTTGAGTTGCCTGCATCACCACATATCGCAGCTCGACGCGAAAATGTCGCGATTGAGTATTCGGTATTGAGTGACAAACTGGCGCAACACAAACAAAACTCAGACATTGTCTTGGTAGAAGGTGCAGGTGGTTGGCGTGTACCTGTTTCAGAGAACGACTGTCTTTCTACTTGGGTTCAGCAAGAGAAACTGCCAGTTGTGTTAGTAGTAGGTATTAAGTTGGGCTGTCTGAGCCATGCAATGCTTACGCTTGATGCGATTAAAGCCGATGGTCTTGAAGTGATTGGCTGGGTCGCAAACCGAGTCAATCCAGGCACAGAACACTACGCAGAGATTATTGAGATGCTTGAGCAAAAAGTGGACGCACCTAAAATTGGTGAGATTCCTTATGTTCCTGCAGTGAAGCGTCAAGGTCTTGCCAAGTATATTGATGTGTCACCACTGTTAAATCGTGACTAGAAAGTCTATTTGATTCAAACGAAAAGGGCTGCCAATTTGGCAGCCCTTTTAGTATCCGTCGTCTACTTGTCTTGATTCAGTCCCATTAGAGCAGACTGAGTCTCAATGATTCGTTTCTGAGTTTTGTCCTCTGCAGAAATCCCTAGCTGCTTTTTCGCCTCTTCTTCTGACAGGCCTAGGTGGCAGCACAACAAATCAATAGCCATTTGATAGTCGTTAGTTTCAACCATGATTCCGTTCCTTTGCTACATGGATTTTTAATCTGACCTAAATCTATCATGAAAAAGGATGAGAGCAATACGACCAAAGTCTAAGGAGTCAGAATGGAGTTTATGGAAAGGCTCGATAGCATTCATTCTGATGATATCTGTAACCCTATTGCCGCCTATGTTGATAAGTAGAAACTAAATGTTTCAATTTGCTGCTTAACCTTGTAATTAAAAGGAATAGACTATATCTATATGCTTAGATAGAAGCTGGCGAGTTGATAAACGTCAGTAATAATAAAATGCTTCCGTTTTTGGAGAAAAGTAATGAAGCGAGTAATGTTATTCCTTATCACCAACTTAGCTGTTGTTCTGGTATTGAGTGTTGTCCTTAACATTGTTTATGCAGTGACGGGAATGCAGCCTGGTAGCCTTTCTGGTCTATTGGTGATGGCGGCAGTGTTTGGTTTTGGTGGTTCTTTTATCTCTTTGATGATGTCGAAAGGTATGGCACTGCGTTCTGTTGGCGGTATGGTGATTGAAAGCCCACGTAATGAAACAGAGCATTGGCTACTAGAAACAGTTCGTCGTCAATCAGAGCAAGTGGGTATTGGTATGCCAACGGTCGCTATTTATGACTCGGCGGATATCAACGCATTTGCTACAGGTGCGAAACGCAATGACTCGCTGGTCGCTGTATCAACAGGCCTGCTACATAATATGACGCGTGATGAAGCTGAAGCGGTGCTTGCACATGAAGTTAGCCATATTGCCAACGGTGACATGGTGACCATGACATTGATGCAAGGTGTGGTGAATACGTTCGTGATCTTCTTATCGCGCTTTATCGCCAATATTGTTGCTTCAAATGACAATGAAGAAGAAGGCGGCAGCAACATGATGGTTTACTTTGGTGTGAGCATGGTGCTTGAGCTGGTCTTCGGTTTCCTAGCAAGCTTTATTACTATGTGGTACAGCCGTCACCGTGAGTTTCATGCTGATGCAGGCGCAGCGCAGCTTGTTGGCAAACATAAGATGATCGCAGCACTTGAGCGTTTAAAGATGGGGCAAGAGTCTCAGCTAGAGGGCTCAATGATGGCCTTTGGTATTAACGGTAAGCAGTCGATGACTGAACTACTGATGAGTCACCCACCACTAGATAAGCGAATCAACGCTCTTCGTAATTCGTAATTCATTCATCTAATCTATTGAAAAGGCTTGGTTTATTACCAAGCCTTTTTTTGATCTATTCTAAATCTCCTCACGTACAACTTCTCAAAAAGTTATACAAAAAAATATTTGTACAACTTTCTATATTCATCTAAGGTTATATTAATTGTACAAAATTAACTGATGTACAACTACGAGGGGAAGTGAATGGATGTACAAACGGTAGGGGCGGTATATCAGCAACTCAACAAGTCTAGCTTGTACTTGCTGTCTGATATTTACCACCAAGAAGTGGTGTTTGAGGATGCAGCACATCGGTTAGAGGGGTGGGATGCTCTCAAAAGCTACTTCGAGTCCCTTTACGCCAACGTAAAACGCTGCGAGTTTACGATTCAAGATCATCAGCAAACTGGTGATAGTGGGTTTTTGACGTGGCAGATGGCCTTGGAGCATCCGAAATTATCCAAAGGGGCGGTGATTTACGTCAACGGTGTTAGTCACCTCAAGTTCTCTCAAGGGCGAGTGATCTATCACAGAGATTATTTTGATCTTGGAGAAATGTTGTATGAAAACCTTCCTCTATTGGGCTCTGTAGTAAAAACGATCAAACAGAGGCTAGGGCAATGAATACGGTACTGATTACAGGTGCGACGTCGGGCATAGGATACCAACTTGCGAAAGATTACGCGCTTGATGGGTACACCGTCATTGCGTGTGGGAGAAACGAGAGAGCGTTAAGCGAGCTCACGCAGTTCAATGCAAACATATCGGCGCTTGCTTTTGACTTAACAGATAAAGAGCAGACACATGCGGCATTAACGTCTCTCCCTGCAATGCCAACCACTTGGATTTTTAACGCTGGCGACTGTGAATACATAGACGATGGTCAGCTTGACGCAGCGCTGATTCACCGCGTCTTCAATATCAATGTGATTGGTTTAGCAAACGCGATTGAAGCGAGCCAACAACATTTTTCTGCAGGTCACCAAGTTGGCATCGTAGGCTCTATTGCTAGCGAGGTCGCATTGCCTAGAGCGGAAGCTTACGGCGCATCAAAGGCTGCAGTGAGCTACATGGCACGAACCTTACAAGTCGATCTGAAACCCAAGAATATCGATGTATCAGTGATTTACCCCGGGTTCGTCAAAACGCCTCTTACTGACAAAAACACTTTTGAGATGCCGATGCTGATTTCAGTGGAACGTGCATCTCAAGAGATCCGAAAGGGTCTTGAAGCTCGAAAAACACATATCTATTTCCCTCGAAAATTCACCACGATTTTACGTTTGATTGGCTTACTGCCATACCGTTGGCAAAACGCTATTACTTCCAAACTCGTCGCTCAAGGATAAGGACATAACAATGAAAATAGCAATCATAGGGACTGGAATATCTGGCTTAACGTGCGGCTACTATTTACATAAGCAGCATGGCATCACTTTGTATGAGGCAAACGACTATATTGGTGGCCATACTGCAACGGTAGATGTTGATATAGATGGTAAGAACTTCTCCGTCGATACAGGGTTCATCGTCTACAACGACAGAACTTACCCAAACTTCATGGCTTTGATGGAAGAGATTGGCGTTGAAGGCAGACCCAGTCAAATGAGCTTTAGCGTTCGTAATGACAGCAATGGCCTTGAATATAATGGGCATACTGTTTCAACACTCTTTGCCCAGCGCCGAAACTGGCTCAACCCTAAGTTCTACTCATTTATTTTTGAAATCTTACGCTTCAATCGAATGGTCAAAGAGGTAGCCAATGCGCCTAGCCATGCTGATGTGACGCTCGGTGACTTCCTAAACCAACACGGCTTCAGTGATTATTTCAGCGACAATTATATTCTCCCGATGGGGGCGGCAATTTGGTCTTCAACGTTAGCGGACATGCGTGCATTTCCCTTAAATTTTTTCGCACGATTTTTCCTTAATCATGGCCTATTAGATGTGACAAATCGTCCTCAGTGGTACGTGATAAAAGGTGGTTCAAGAGAATACATCACGCCGCTAACCAAAGGGTTCAAAGACCGTATTCGTTTGAACAGCCCTGTGCAGTCGGTGACTCGTGACAAAGCGGGTGTGACGATTGTGTCTAACGGTAAGACGGAACGCTATGACCAGGTTGTTTTCGCCTGCCATAGTGACCAAGCAAAAGAACTACTGGATGACGCGTCTGTTGTTGAAAATAGTGTTTTAGGGGATCTTGCCTATCAAGGTAATGAAGTTGTTTTGCATACCGATGAAAGCCTTCTTCCTAAGCGTAAAGCCGCCTGGGCATCATGGAACTATTGGTTAGATGGTAGTGAGAGTGAGCAATCTCGCGCACCAACGCTGACCTACAATATGAACATTTTGCAGCACATCGATGCGCCTAAGACGCTTTGTGTCTCTCTCAACAGCAGTGACCAAATTGACCCAGATAAAGTCCTCAAGCGTTTCCTTTATCATCATCCTGTGTTTACCCGTCAATCAATGGCTGCACAGTCGCGTCGAAGCGAGGTTAACGGTGTCGCCAATACATGGTTCTGCGGTGCTTATTGGTATAACGGCTTCCATGAAGATGGTGTACGCAGTGCTCTTGATGTAGTGCGCGGCATTGATACTTTGTCTCATAATCTTTCCCATCAGGGAGCGGCTTAATGAGTAGCCATTTACTCGTCGGAGAGGTAAGGCATCGCCGCTTTACGCCGGTGGAACACGCACTGAACTATCCATTGTTTATGCCATGTTTGGATCTTGATGAGTTGGATGATTTAGAGAAGAACGTGCGCGGATTCGGTAAGCGATGGTTCCACTGGGCAAGATTTAAACGTGAAGATTACCTTGGCGAAGGGGACTTAAAACATGCGGTCCAAGATAAAGTCTATCAGCTGACGGGTGTCCGTGTTTCAGGCCGTGTTGAAGCGGTGGTTCATCTTCGTTATCTAGGAATCTATTTCAGCCCGGTTAACTTCTATTATCTATATGATGAAGAGGGTAAGTGGCGATATCTTCTTGCTGAGGTAAGTAATACGCCTTGGAATGAAAGACATTACTACGCTCTGGATGCTGAAGACGAAACGACTTGGAATCATGCCAAGCAATTTCATGTCTCGCCGTTTAACCCGATAGAACAACAGTATGTCTGGCGCATTAAGCCTCTTAACAAGCAATTATCGATTCATCTTGAGTGTCATCGAGATAACAAGGAGTTTGATGCAACCTTAAAAATGGCAAAGCAGCCATTTAATTCTAAAGTATTAGTTAAGCATCTGATCTCGACGCCAGTCATGGCAGTAAAAGTCACTACAGGTATCTATTGGCATGCGTTCAAGCTGTGGGTTAAGGGAGCGCCTTTCTACTCTCACCCAAAATACAAAGATGGGAACGACGATGAAAGTCACCCGAGCGTAAACGTAGAAAAATAATAAGGAAATAAAGCAATGATCAACTCAAGCACACTTCCGTTGCCCAAGCCGCTTACCTCGGTTCAGAAAACAGCGCGTAATATTGCTTTTTCATGCTTATACAAGCTTCAAGTTGGCTCTTTAACTATCGTAGAGTCTTTTGATGGAGAAGAATCTCATCAGGTTAGAGAAACATTCGGGCAAAAGAACAGCGGTAAACCCAATGCGCTGATTGAGGTTAAGAATCCAGCCTTTTATGCCCGCCTGTTAAAAGGTGGCAGTATTGCCGCTGGTGAGGCGTATATGGATGGCTGGTGGGATAGTCCTGATTTGTCAGCGTTAATGGAATTGATGGCGCTGAACTTAGGGGCTCTGGATTCAATAGAGAGTCGTTCGTCATTGCTCTCTAAGTTGGCATACCAGGTAGGTCATTGGCTAAACCGAAATACCGTGACCAACTCTGCCAAAAATATCGAAGCGCATTATGACCTTAGTAATGAGCTCTACGACACTTTCCTTGATGAGCGCATGCTTTATTCGTCGGCTGTATTCAACACGTCGACTGACACGTTAGAGCAGGCGCAAATCAATAAAATGGATAGACTTTGTCAGCAGCTGCAATTGACCGCTTCAGACCACGTGATCGAGATAGGAACTGGCTGGGGTGCAATGGCGATTTACATGGCGGAAACCTATGGTTGCCAAGTGACAACCACAACGATATCTGAGCAGCAGTACCAATATGCTAAGCAGCAAATTGAGGCGAAAGGCTTGTCTGAAAAGGTTACGCTACTTAAACAGGACTATCGTTTACTTGAGGGTAGTTACGATAAGTTAGTTTCGATAGAGATGATTGAAGCGGTGGGCAAGCAGTTTCTTACCTCGTACGTACAGAAGTGTCAGTCATTGCTTAAGCCGGGCGGTCTGATGGCCATCCAAGCAATAACTATCGCTGATCAGCGTTATGACTACTACAGCAACAACGTCGATTTTATCCAGAAATATATATTCCCAGGTGGTTTTTTACCTTCGATCACTGCTTTAACTCAGACTACGACACAACATAGTGACCTCATTCTGCGTGATTTGTTCGATATCGGGCAAGATTATGCGAAAACACTCCGCTGTTGGTATGAGCGTTTCAACAGCCAATTATCTAGCGTGCAGGAATTAGGTTTTGATGAGCGTTTCATTAGAATGTGGAACTACTACTTCTGTTACTGTGAGGGTGGCTTTAAAGCGAAGTCAATCAGCACTGTTCACATGACATTTCAGCGACCTCAATAAGAGATGTAGACAGTGAAGCGCTTGTTACTAATATCAACGTGGTTCCAGGTCATATGGTTTATGGCTGTGCTTGGAAGTTACTCATTGCAATACGTTACTCTGGCTTTCGCAGTGTTAACGTTAGTGATTTCTGTCGCTATGACTGATTTGCCATGGGGCAAAGTTCTTGTTGTTATTGGCATAGGTGTGTGCGTTGACTTTATCAATACCTATACAGGTGTTTTTGAGTTCACTGAAGCGGGTTTCCCTCTATGGTTACTCGCGCTATGGGTCGCTTTTGCGTGGTACGCATATTTTTTAACACCAATTTTGATTCGTTATCCATTAATTGCCGTATCTATAGTTGGGAGTGCTGGTGGTGTACTCAGTTACATCGCTGGCAGTAAACTGGGCGCAGTGGAACTTGGGCTTCCTATCTCACTCACTAGTCTTATCTTGGCTATAGAATGGGCGCTCATGATAGCCATTATTATCAGGGTATATGGACATGAACAAACTAATGGTAATCGCATGCTTGGTTTGGATAAGTAGCGCAGCAAATGCGACTCAGCCAAGCAGTAACGAATGGCGTGGTTGGGCAACGGTCGGAGAAGCGCAGCTGTCTATGCTCTTTTTCGATATTTATCAGTCAGAGCTTCTTTCTCCTAGTGGCTCTTACTCTGTAGAACAAGACGTCACGCCTCACCCTTTGGCGTTATCTATCACCTATCAACGTGATATTTCGCAAAAGCAGTTACTCGATGCAACGGTAGATCAGTGGCAAAAGCTTGGTTTTAATGGAACTGACACCGTTCTGTGGGCTGATACTCTATCCACTATCTTCCCTGACATCGAGGAAGGGCACAATATCACCTATGTGACCAATGGGCAGCAAGGGCAGTTCTTTCACGCAGACCAAGCGTCTAGCTCTAAGTTGATAGGCGTGATCGAGGATGAAGCGTTCAATGATGCTTTCCTTTCTATCTGGCTGTCGCCAAACACTGATTACCCAAAACTTAGACAAGGTTTAATAGGAAATAATCGATGATCAAATCCTTTTTTATTGCGCTTTTCGCTATCGTTCTTTCACTCGCCTTGATTGGCTGCAGTAGTGACTTAGATGACTATAAGACTTCTGGGCCAGAATTTGCCCTGTTCGAGTATTTCCAAGGTTCAACAGTCGCTTGGGGAATGGTTCAGGACTACACTGAAAAACAGACCCGTCGTTTCGAAGTTAAAATCGAAGGCAGTGTAGAGGGTGATACGTTGACGCTTGTTGAAGATTTCGTATTCGATGACGGAGAGGTGTCGCAGCGCATTTGGATAATTGAACGTAAGGAAGATGGCAGCTACTCAGGAAAGGCGGACGATATTATTGGCGAAGCCACGGGTAGGGAAGTCGGCAACGCCCTGCAATGGCAATATGATTTTGAGCTACAGCTGGATGATTCAACAGTGGTTGTTGCGTTTGATGATTGGTTATATCGCCAAGATGATAAACATGTTTTTAACCTGACTAAGATAAAGAAATTTGGTGTCGAGGTAGGGCAAATCACTTTATTCTTTCAGAAAGTCTGAAGGGAAGAAAACAAAAAGGGTTGATGCTTACACATCAACCCTTTTTAATTTTCGTACTTTAAAGCAATTACAGCTTATCAGTTAGCTCGATAGCTTGACCGATGTAGTTTGCTGGAGTCATCTCTTTAAGACGTGCTTTCTCGTGCTCTGGAAGCTCAAGTCCATCGATGAAGTTACGCATTGCTTCGCCATCCACACGCTTACCACGAGTTAGCTCTTTTAGCTTCTCGTATGGCTTCTCGATGCCGTAGCGACGCATTACAGTCTGTACAGGTTCTGCTAGAACTTCCCAGTTTTGGTCTAGTTCTGCTAGAAGAGCATCACGGTTAACTTCTAGTTTGCTAATGCCTTTCAGAGTAGACGTGTACGCGATGATTGCGTAACCAACACCAACACCTAAGTTACGTAGAACAGTCGAGTCCGTTAGGTCACGCTGCCAGCGAGAGATAGGCAGCTTCTGTGCAAGGTGGCCAAATACTGCGTTTGCAAGACCTAGGTTACCTTCAGAGTTTTCAAAGTCGATTGGGTTTACTTTGTGAGGCATTGTTGATGAACCGATTTCACCAGCAATTGTCTTCTGCTTGAAGTGGCCTAGAGCGATGTAACCCCAAACGTCTCGGTCAAAGTCGATTAGAATCGTGTTGAAACGAGCAACGGCATCGAACAGTTCAGCGATGTAATCGTGCGGCTCGATCTGAGTTGTGTATGGGTTCCAAGTTACGCCTAGAGACTCAGTGATGAACTCTTCAGAGAACTGGTGCCAGTCTACTTCTGGGTAAGCAGAAAGGTGAGCGTTGTAGTTACCTACTGCGCCGTTGATCTTACCTAGAATCTCAACGTTAGCGATTTGCTTGTATTGACGTTCCATACGGTACGCAACGTTTGCCATCTCTTTACCCATAGTAGAAGGAGAAGCTGGCTGACCGTGTGTGCGTGACAGAAGAGGAATGTCGCGGTATTCAACAGCAAGTGCTTTGATAGCGTCGATGATGTTTTTGATTTCAGGAAGAATCACGTCGTCACGAGCTTCTTTAAGCATTAGAGCGTGAGACGTGTTGTTGATATCTTCTGAAGTACATGCGAAGTGGATGAACTCGTTTACAGCGTGAAGCTCAGGAACACCAGCTACTTTCTCTTTAAGGAAGTATTCAACAGCCTTAACGTCATGGTTAGTTGTGCGTTCAATCTCTTTGATACGCGCTGCGTCTTCTTCTGAGAAGTTTGCTGCTAACTCATCTAGGAACTTGTTTGCTTCTGCGCTGAATGCAGGTACTTCTGTGATTGCATCTGTAGCTGCAAGCTTTTGTAACCAACGAATTTCAACGATAGAGCGGTACTTTAGTAATCCAAATTCACTAAAGATGCTGCGAAGTGCGATAGTTTTGCTTCCGTAACGACCGTCTACTGGTGAAACAGCAGTCAATGCTGACAGTTCCATGATGTTCTCCTGAAAAATTGAGTTTCGAAATTTTGTGAGCTTTATACCAGTATCTTACGCGTTTGTCACGCATATTGCGCAAACGTTTGCGTGATGGTTGTGTAGGTATAAAGAAACAGCTCGCGACAAGGCGCGAGCTGTAAGTAAATTATGACATTCTAGCCAATAAAATCTGTGCTTGTTCTAACATCTTCTTACGGCCAAAAATAAGGTGGCGGCGTTTACCACCAACTTGACGCCAAAGAACGGCACTGCGGATACCTGAAAGCAGAAGGGCACGAACTTTGTGTTGGTTCGAAGTTTGTTGCAGCACTGATGGAGTACCTGTCACTTGGATGCGAGGACCGACAGGGCTGATAACGTCTAAATAGACGCTAGCAAGATTGCTCATCATCTGCTCATCAAGTAGATCAAAATGGTCAAGCTGACGTTCAAGCATTGAGATGCGATCACCAAGCTGTGACATTGCATCATTGCGAGTCTGAAGTTTACGCTCCAGAGCCATTAAGCTAATGATGTATCGGGTGATTTCGCCGCCAGCAGGGCTGCTATCTAGACCTTTAACAAAGCACTCTAGACCAAGCTTTAGATCGCTTTCACGGCCATAAACACCAACCGTGTTGGATGGGGTGGTGTTTAAGATTGCTTTCAGAGAGGTTTCAAACGCGTCCGAGTCACAGTGACCGTTTTTTGCGACTTGTTGAACCAAGGCGACAGCTTGGCAGATTCCAGCAAATGCGATAGTTCGGTCATAAAGTGTGTTAGCCACGTAATAGTACTCCTGATGTTACGATTAAATGCGTTCTTCGATGATACCACCACCAAGGCAGACTTCATCTTTATAGAAAACAGCAGATTGTCCCGGTGTTACAGCAACTTGAGGCTCGTCAAAAATAACTTTGATGTTCTCATCATCGATAGGGATGATAGTACATGGGATATCTGTTTGACGGTAGCGTGTTTTTACAGTGCATTGTAACGGTTCTTGAATCGCAGCACGATCTACCCAGTGCAACTGTGAGGCAATCAAGCCTTGCGATTTTAGGATTGGGTGATCTTTACCCTGCACCGCAATCAGTACGTTACGTTTTAGGTCTTTATCGCCAACGAACCATGGTTCTTCGTTACCGCCGCCGCCTTTTGTGCCACCGATATGTAGACCTTTACGTTGACCAAGCGTGTGGTACATCAAGCCATTGTGCTTACCAATTACTTTGCCTTCAGGCGTTTCAATATTACCCGGTTGAGCTGGTAGGTAACGACCTAGGAAATCTGTGAATTTACGCTCGCCGATAAAACAGATGCCAGTTGAATCTTTCTTTTTCGCAGTGATAAGGTCTTGTTCTTCTGCAATGCGGCGTACTTCTGGCTTTTCAAGCTCACCTACAGGGAACAAGCTGCGTGCAACTTGATCACTGCTCAGTGTGTATAGGAAGTAGCTCTGGTCTTTGTTGCCATCAAGGCCACGAAGCATTTCAGGCTTCTTACCTGCATCCAACTCCGCTTGCGTAGGGAAGGTGCGGCGAACATAGTGACCCATTGCAATGTAGTCTGCATCAAGCACTTCATCCGCAAATTCTAGGAATGCTTTAAATTTGATCTCTTTATTACAAAGAATATCTGGGTTTGGTGTACGACCTGCTTTGTATTCAGCCAAGAAGTATTCGAACACGTTGTCCCAATATTCAGCTGCAAAGTTGATGGTATGTAAGTGAATGCCTAACTTGTCACAGACGGCTTGCGCATCGGCAAGATCTTCAGCTGCTGTACAGTACTCTTCGTTATCATCTTCTTCCCAGTTCTTCATAAACAGGCCTTCTACTTGGTAGCCCTGCTGTTGAAGAAGATATGCAGAAACAGATGAATCAACACCGCCGGACATGCCAACGATGACTTTCTTTTGACTGTTATCAATACAGTTGTCAGACATTACTAAACACCACTTAATTTAACTGGAGGCAGATTTTAGCAGAAAGCACAGCAGTGGGACAGATCCGAGACTGAAATCACACTTCCTATTTTCACTATATCTGCGAATTTACGAGTATAGATTGCCTATATATGGCATAGTGGGCGGAATTCAAGTTAAGGCGAGAAATAAATATGACTGATGAAAATCAGATGATGGGTGAAGAGCAGCTAATTGAGGTTATAGAGAATCAGTTAGAAGATGGAAACCCGATCAAAGCCAAAGAAACACTGATGCGTTTAATGATGATGGGGACGCCTCGTGAAGATGCAGTAGCGATGATGGCATGTGCCGTTGCAATCGAAATATTTGACGTGATGAAAAACGGCAATGAGTTTGATCTAAAACGTTACTCTGAAAATTTAGACTCCTTGCCTGACTTAGGTTTCATGGAAGGCGAGTAATCTATTTTGGCGAGAGAGTATTACTTCTACTCTCGCCTTTTTTCCCTCTTATATATTACATTCAGATTTAATTCCTTCCTGCAAACGTTTGCTATAATTCCGATTGTTGCCGAGCTAACCCGCGCGATGTAGAATCCCGCTTCCTTTCATCCCTTATTCAGAACCCTTTACGGCAGAAAAATATCTATGAAATTTCCTGGTCAACGTAAATCTAAGCATTACTTTCCTGTTCATGCTCGTGATCCTCTAGTGAGCCAAGCTCAAGAAAGCAAGAAGATGTCACGCACGCATATTATTGGTATCGATCAAACCTTAGTTGATATTGAAGCAAAAGTGAGCAGTGAACTGATCGAAAAATACAATCTGAGTAAGGGACACTCTTTAGTTATTGATGACGTAACTGCAGAAGCTTTATATAACGAGTTAAAGGACTGTGAGCTGATCACCAATGAGTATGCAGGTGGAACGATCGGTAACACTCTACACAACTATTCTGTATTAGCGGATGACCGTTCAACACTGCTGGGTGTAATGAGCCAAGATATTAAGATTGGTAGTTACGGTTACCGTTACCTTTGTAACACTTCAAGCCGCATGGATCTTAACCATCTGCAGGGTGTTGAAGGCGCGATTGGTCGCTGTTTTGCGTTAATCACTGAAGATGGTGAACGTACGTTTGCAATCAGTGAAGGCCAAATGAATCAGCTCAAACCTGAAAGCATCCCAGAAAAGATCTTCAAAAATGCATCAGCACTTGTTTTGACGGCTTATTTAGTTCGTTGTAAAGAAGGCGACCCAATGCCAGAAGCGACAATGAAGGCTATTGAGTATGCAAAGAAATATGAAGTACCGGTTGTTCTGACGTTAGGGACTAAATTTGTTATTCAAGATGACCCTAAATTCTGGCAAGACTTTTTGCGTGACCATGTTTCAGTTGTCGCAATGAATGAAGACGAAGCGGAAGCATTAACGGGTGAAGCCGATCCTCTTGCTGCTTCAGATAAAGCGTTAGATTGGGTGGACTTAGTTTTGTGCACCGCGGGACCTGTGGGCCTGTTTATGGCTGGTTACACTGAAGAAGCAGCAAAACGTGAAACGTCACTGCCGCTCTTACCGGGTAGTATTGCAGAATTTAACCGCTACGAATTTAGCCGCCCTGCATCAAAAGATTTATGTGAGAACCCGATTAAGATCTATTCCCACATTGCACCATATATGGGTGGCCCAGAGAAAATTAAAAACACCAATGGAGCGGGTGATGCGGCGTTATCTGCACTTCTTCATGATATGGCGGCAAATAAATACCATAAAGAGAATGTGCCAAACTCAAGCAAACACGCGCACTCTTACTTGACGTATTCATCATTTTCTCAAGTATGTAAGTATTCAAACCGCGCTAGCTACGAAGTGCTAGTTCAGCACTCTCCTCGTTTATCTCGTGGTTTACCTGAGCGAGAAGACAGCTTAGAAGAAGCGTACTGGGAACGTTAATCTTAATATTAAGCCTCATTATCATGAGGCTTTTTCTTTGCGAGACGAATAAAAAAAGCGCCAAATAGGCGCTTTTTTAAATAACAATTCTAATAACGAATTAGATTAGAAAATCTTCTAGTGATTTGCCTGCATCTAACTGGTCTTGGATTGCTGAAGGAGTACGGCCTTGACCTGTCCAAGTTTTTTCTTCGCCTGACGCATCTACAAACTTATATTTTGCAGGGCGTGGTGCGCGCTTAGATTTTGGTTTGCTTGCAGTCTCACCTGATAATGCGTTTAGTACCGCTTCTTTATCTAGGCCAAGAGATTCAATTTGCTTAGCAATTTCGGCAAGTTTAGCTTGTTGTTCAGCCTGTGCTTCACGTTCAGCTTCTTCTGCTTCTTTACGTTCAGTAACAACAGTAGTTAATTTATCTAGAGCTTCTTCTAGCTGCTCTAAAGTTAGCTCACGCGAAAATGCACGTAGGCTACGAATGTTTAAAAGTGTCTTTGTTAATTCCGACATTTATTCATCTCTTCATAATATAAGTTGCCGATATAAGAATCATAAACGCCTAAAAAAAATAATACAATCACTACAGTGTAAATTTAATTAATTTATTAGTTCAATTAATTAAACAAATTGCTTATATCGAATTAAAAGTCTGGCGTTAGGTTTTGGTGAATCAAATATTGTACGTTGAATATTTCAATTTGGTTTCATATGGAATTGAAAGTGTGCTTTATCAAGTTTACTGAAATTTATATGTCTTGCATTATGAATCCTAAACGGAATGCTAGTTTACCTTATCAAAGCATTATTTGAATTAACGCTCCAAACGATACCCATTTATAGGTACGTAAATACAGATTATCGATTCAACTTCTATCATGAAAAGTAGTAGACGAACTTCGTATCAAGATGAATATTCATCTTCCGTGGAAGCTTAGGCAGAGCTTGTTGCCTATAAAAGTAACCATAAAATTGGAATGATATGTTGAAATGGTGCTTTAGATAAGTACAATGGGCGCCACCTAATGCGAAGTGTTGGTTAAATTGTTGTTAAAATGACTTTTCAATAGTTTAAAACTTCATCACTCGCGGTAGAGGAGCGAAATAAATAAGTAATGTTTGTTGGGGTGATGCCAATGAACAAACAGGAAAGGTTATTTCGCCGAAGTGGGTATCCATATCAAAGGTGCTCGCTGGGGTTACACTCGAAAGGGGTAACACTGCCATAGTCTATAATTTGTAAAACTATGGAGCGCTACTGTAGGGCTGGGATAAGCATTCGCTTTCCCGTCGCTTAACTTATCTATTTGTCTAGAAATGATTTCTGGCTTTTAGTCTGCAGTAGATCTCTAACCATTTATTACTGGTTTTTGAAGATCATGAATTTAATTGATTTTGCATCATCTCCTTTATCTCTTTTGCCGCCAATCGTGGCTTTGAGTCTTGCTATCCTTACACGTCGCGTTCTTGTTTCGCTTGGTGTTGGTATAGTTCTTGGCGCTATTCTACTGAATGATTACTCAGTAGGTGGTGCTCTTAGCTATGTTGGTTCAACCGTTTCTAGCGTCTTTATTGAAGATGGCGGTATCAATACCTGGAATATGAGTATTGTCGGCTTCTTGCTACTACTTGGTATGATGACCGCGCTGTTAACACTTTCAGGTGGTACACGTGCATTTGCTGAGTGGGCGCAAACACGTGTTAAGAGTAAACGTGGTTCTAAACTTCTCGCGGCTTTCTTAGGCGTTTTCATTTTTGTTGACGATTACTTCAATAGTCTAGCTGTTGGTGCGATCTCTCGTCCTGTTACTGACCGTTTCTATGTATCTCGTGCGAAGCTAGCGTATATTCTTGACTCTACTGCAGCGCCAATGTGTGTGATCATGCCGGCATCAAGCTGGGGCGCATACATCATGACGATCATTGGTGGTATTCTAGTTTCTCACGGTATCACTGAGTATTCTGCGCTAGGTGCATACGTACGTTTGATCCCAATGAACTTCTACGCGGTATTTGCGCTGCTAATGGTGTTCGCTGTAGCGTGGTTTGGCCTAGATATCGGTAAGATGCGTGAGCATGAAATTGCGGCGTCTCGTGGCCACGGTTTTGCAAAAGAGCAGGCTGAAGATTCAGAAGAAGCACACGAGCTGAACGAAGAGCTAGATATAGAAGAGAGCGCAAGCGGTAAGGTTTCTGACCTAGTACTTCCAATCGTTTCTTTGATTGTAGCAACAGTAGCGTCAATGCTTTACACCGGTGGTCAAGCACTTGCGTCTGATGGCGTTGAGTTCAATCTACTTGGTGCGTTTGAAAATACAAATGTAGGCATGTCGCTTATTTATGGCGGTATCGTTGGTCTAGTTGTTGCGTTGTTCACAGTGGTTAAGCAAGGCATCGCATTTAGCGAGATCTCACGTACTCTTTGGATTGGTGCTAAATCTATGTTCGGCGCAATCCTAATCCTTGTATTTGCATGGACAATCGGTTCAGTTATCGGTGACATGAACACGGGTAAGTACCTATCGACACTGGCTCAAGGTAACATCAACCCACATTGGCTACCTGTTATTCTGTTCCTACTTTCTGGTTTAATGGCGTTCTCTACGGGTACATCTTGGGGTACATTCGGCATCATGTTACCGATTGCAGGTGACATGGCTGGTGCAACTGATCTTGCGCTGATGCTACCAATGTTAAGTGCGGTACTTGCAGGCTCTGTATTTGGTGACCACTGTTCTCCAATTTCAGATACGACAATCCTATCGTCTACGGGTGCCCGTTGTAATCACATTGACCACGTCGCGACTCAGTTGCCTTACGCGCTGTCTGTTGCTGCTGTTTCATGTATTGGTTTTATCACGCTAGGTATGACAGCTTCAGTTGGTCTATCGTTTGCAGTTTCATCTGTTGCGTTTGTCGCGGTTTGTGTATTGCTATCTATCCTATCTAAGTCAAAGATGGCGAGCTGTCAAAGCGCGTAATGTGTTGATTGATAATGACTAAAAAGGGAGCGTTTGCTCCCTTTTTTATTTGTATATTACAAAATGAAAAAAGTTTAAATAAATGGTTGAAAAATGTTGTCGCCTTGGTTAGTGTGGATATCAACAAAGCGAAACATTGAGAGCTTATAAGTATGCGTAATTTAGTCATGAACATTCATCATCACCATCACCCAGTCTAGTCTTTCGGGAGATGTACGCATACCCGGGGGACAGGAAACTCCCGGAGGCTATAATCGCAAACTACAAGATTAAGAACCCTCGGGAGAACAAACTCTTCCGAGGGTTTTTCAATTTTATAGCCTAAACAAATTTACAAATTACAAAATCTTGCACAGGGATACCGCAATGCAAACACAACGCCTAAGAATCGCAATCCAAAAGAAAGGCCGCCTAAGCAAAGAGTGCCAAACTCTACTTAAAAAATGTGGCGCTAAATTTAACATCATGGGCGAGCGTCTTGTCGTACACGCCGAAAACATGCCGATTGATCTTCTTCTTGTTCGTGATGATGACATCCCAGGTCTAATTATGGATGGTGTGGTTGACCTTGGTTTTATCGGTGAAAATGAATTAGAAGAAGTACGTTTAGACCGCAAAGCCTTGGGTGAGCCTTCTGATTTTGTTCAACTGCGTCGTTTGGACTTCGGTGGTTGCCGACTTTCGATCGCGATTGATAAAGACGAAGAGTACAACGGCCCACAAGACTTAGCTGGCAAACGTATCGCGACAACTTACCCACAACTGCTAAAAGCGTATATGGATGAGCAAGGTGTACCGTTCTCAACATGTATGCTGACTGGCTCAGTTGAAGTAGCGCCGCGCGCAGGTCTTGCGGATGCAATCGCTGACCTAGTCTCAACGGGTGCAACGCTTGAAGCCAACGGCTTAAAAGAAGCAGAAATCATCTTCAAATCTAAAGCAACGTTAATCCAACGAACGGGCGAATTTGATGCAGATAAGACTGCGCTGATTGAAAAGCTGTTGACTCGAATGCAAGGTGTTCAGCAAGCGAAAGAGTCTAAATACATCATGCTGCACGCACCAACAGACAAGCTAGAGCAAATCAAGTCTCTTCTACCTGGCGCAGAAGATCCAACAGTACTTCCTCTGTCTACAGACAAAGACAAAGTGGCGGTTCACCTAGTAAGTACTGAGAACTTGTTCTGGGAAACCATGGAGCAACTAAAAGAGCTAGGTGCAAGTTCTATTCTTGTTCTTCCAATCGAAAAAATGATGGGGTAACTAGGATGAGAACGGTCGTTTGGCAATCATTAAGTGAAACGCAACAAGATTCAATCTTAGAGCGTCCTGCTATTACTGAAGGCGCGAATATTACCGCGGCAGTTTCTGAAGTTATTGCTAAAGTGCGTACTGAAGGAGATGCAGCATTACGTGAGCTGACAGCAAAATTTGATGGAGTGACTCCAGAGTCTATCCGTGTATCTGAGCAAGAAGTTGACGAAGCGTGTTCGCGTCTGTCTGAGCAGATGAAGCAGGCACTCGAACAAGCATACTCGAACATTGCTAAGTTTCACAAAGCGCAAAAACCACAACCTATTAAAGTTGAAACTCAACCAGGTGTGGTATGTGAGCAAGTAACTCGTCCGATTCAGAAAGTAGGTTTGTACATTCCAGGAGGAAGCGCGCCGTTACCTTCAACGGTCCTTATGCTGGGTGTGCCTGCCAAAATCGCGGGTTGCCACAAAGTCGTTCTTTGTTCTCCACCACCTATTGCTGACGAAATCTTATATGTAGCAAAGCTTTGTGGCATTGATGAAGTTTATAACGTAGGTGGCGGCCAAGCGGTTGCAGCGATGGCCTACGGTACTGAAACGGTATCTAAAGTCGATAAAATCTTTGGTCCAGGCAATGCATACGTGACAGAAGCAAAGCGTCAAGTAAGCAATGATTTCCGTGGTGCCGCTATTGATATGCCAGCTGGCCCTTCGGAAGTGCTAGTACTGGCTGACGACACAGCAGATGCAGATTTCATTGCGGCGGATCTGTTGAGCCAAGCGGAACACGGCCCTGATTCTCAAGTTGTTCTTGTGACACCATCACCAGTGATTGCCGACCAAGTGACGGATGCAGTCCAAAAGCAGCTTAAAAAACTTTCTCGTGCTGACATTGCAGAAAAGGCCTTAGCATCTAGTTTGATCATTATTTCAGAATCGCTAACTCAAGCGGTATCAATCTCAAACTATTACGGTCCAGAACACTTGATCGTGCAGACTAAGAACCCACGTGAGCTTCTACCTCTGTTAGACAACGCTGGTTCTATCTTCTTGGGTGATTGGTCACCAGAGTCAGCGGGTGATTACGCGTCAGGGACTAACCACGTTCTGCCTACCTACGGCTATACGCGTACATACTCAAGCCTCGGCTTAGCGGATTTTTCTAAGCGTATGACAGTTCAAGAGCTGAGTGCAGAAGGTTTACAAACCCTAGCACCAACTGTAGTGACGATGGCTGAAGCGGAAGGTCTAGATGCACACAAGCGCGCGGTAACGATTCGAGTAGAAAAGCTTGCAGCGAAAAACGCATAAGGAAAGTTGAGATGGAAAAGCTAGCACGTAAACAAGTCCAACAATTGACGCCTTACCTTTCTGCTCGACGTATTGGCGGTAGTGGGGATGTTTGGCTCAATGCTAACGAATCGCCATTCGACAACGAATATAAAACGGATTTTTCTCGTTTAAATCGTTATAGCGAATGTCAGCCAAAAGAGCTTATCGAAGCTTATGCTGCCTATGCTGGAGTGAAGCCAGAGCAGACCCTGACATCACGTGGTGCTGATGAAGGAATTGAGCTTCTGATCCGTGCCTTTTGTGAGCCAGGGGAAGATTCAATCCTTTACTGTCCACCAACATACGGCATGTATTCAATCAGTGCTGAAACAATTGGAGTTGAGCGTAAAACGGTTCCTCTAACAGCCGATTGGCAGCTTGACCTTGATGGGATTGAAGCGAACTTAGATACAGTTAAAGTTATTTTTGTATGTAGCCCAAACAATCCAACAGGTAATCTAGTTAATCGTGAGGACATCATCTCACTGCTAGAGATGACCAAAGACCGCGCAATCGTCGTAATGGATGAAGCGTATATCGATTTCTGTCCAGAAGCATCGACGAAAGATCTTCTTGAACAGTACTCAAACTTAGCAATCTTACGCACGCTTTCAAAAGCTTTTGCGTTAGCTGGTCTTCGTTGCGGGTTCACGCTGGGCAATGAAGAGCTAATCAATGTGCTGCTTAAAGTGATTGCACCGTATCCAGTGCCTATTCCTGTCGCGGATATTGCTACTCAGGCGTTATCTGAAGCAGGCTTGGCTCGTGCGAAATATCAGGTTCTCGATCTTAACGCTAACCGTGCCTATTTACAGGTAGGTTTAACTATGATCCCAGGCCTTGAGATTTTTGAGGGGTGGGGCAATTACCTACTGGTCAAATTCCCTGACGGTGACGCACTGTTTAAAGCCGCGTGGGACAACGGAATTATTCTTCGTAATTCGCCTATCGAAAACTGTGTTCGCATTAGTATTGGTAGCCGAGATGAGTGTGAAAAAACACTTGGCTTTATTAGAAATTACTACAACTAACCATTTTTAGCTCTTGCCCTTTGCAGGAGCTACCTATTTTGAAATAAGGAAGTTCGAGTGAGCAAGCAACAAAAAATCCTATTTATTGACCGTGATGGCACTCTGATTGTTGAGCCGCCGGTTGATTTTCAAGTAGACCGTTTAGATAAACTCAAGTTAGAACCATTTGTTATTCCAAGCTTGCTGTCACTGCAAGACTCGGGTTACCGTTTGGTTATGGTGACTAACCAAGATGGTCTTGGCACAGATAGCTACCCTCAAGATGAGTTTGATGCTCCACACAATATGATGATGGAGATCTTCGAATCGCAAGGCGTTAAGTTTGACGATGTTCTAATCTGCCCGCACTTTGAAGAAGACAACTGTTCATGCCGTAAACCAAAGTTAGGCATGGTGAAAGAGTACCTTCAAGCTGGTAAAGTAGACTTCCAAAATTCTGTCGTGATTGGTGACCGTATCACCGATCTTCAACTGGCAGAGAACATGGCAATTCAAGGCATTCAATACAACCCTGAAACCATGGGGTGGAAGCAGATCCTTAAAGATCTAACGGTGAAAGCTCGAGTTTCAGAAGTGGTTCGCACTACCAAAGAGACCGACATCAAAGTTCGCGTGAATCTTGATGAGCAAGGCGGGAACCAAATTTCTACTGGCCTCGGTTTCTTTGACCACATGCTTGATCAAATCGCAACGCACGGTGGCTTCCAGATCGTATGTAACGTTGAAGGCGACCTACATATTGACGATCACCACACCATCGAAGATACAGCCCTTGCTCTTGGTTCTGCTCTGAAAGAAGCATTAGGCGACAAACGTGGAATTGGTCGATTTGGTTTCAGCCTGCCTATGGATGAGTGTCTAGCACAGTGTGCATTAGACCTTTCTGGCCGCCCTTATCTGAAGTTTGATGCTGAGTTCAGCCGTGAACAAGTGGGTGACCTGTCGACTGAGATGGTGGTTCACTTCTTCCGCTCATTGACAGACACACTAGCTTGCACGCTGCACCTATCTTCAGCGGGTAACAACGACCACCACATCATCGAAAGCCTATTTAAAGCCTTTGGCCGTACTATGCGTCAAGCAATCAAGGTTGAAGGTAATGAACTGCCAAGTAGCAAAGGAACGCTGTAACAGCGAAAGGATTAGATAATGAAAGATCAAAAAGTCGTCATTATTGATACAGGGTGTGCCAACGTTTCATCGGTAAAGTTCGCGATTGAACGTCTTGGTTACCCAGTCACTATCTCTAAAGAGCCTGAAGTTGTTCTTAGCGCAGATAAGCTATTCCTGCCAGGGGTTGGAACTGCAAGCGAGGCGATGAAGAACCTTGCTGAACGAGATTTGATTGAGCTGGTGAAGAAGGTTGAAAAACCGCTGCTTGGTATCTGTCTTGGTATGCAATTACTGGGCAAAGTATCTCAAGAGAAAGGCCAAAAAGCCGATGAGCTTGTTGAATGTCTAGGCCTTTGTGAGGGCGAAGTGAAACTGCTAGAAACCGGTGAACTTCCGCTTCCACACATGGGTTGGAATACGGTGAAAGCTAAGCCTGAACACCCACTGTTTAAAGAGATTGAAGAAGGTGAGTATTTCTACTTTGTACATAGCTTTGGTATGCCAGTAGGCGGTTACACCATCGCAGAATGTGAGTACGGCAAGCCATTCACAGCAGCTGTGCAAAGTGGCAACTACTATGGCGTGCAATTCCACCCAGAGCGCTCTTCAAAAGCAGGCTCAAAACTGATTCAGAATTTCCTAGAACTGTAGTTCGCTAGGGCAAATAGATCCTAAGGATAAGGACATAACGAAGTGATTATTCCAGCACTAGATTTAATTGAAGGTCAGGTAGTTCGCCTTTATCAAGGTGACTACGGACAAGTAACCGAGTACAAAGTTGATCCAGCTGAGCAGTTTAATCTGTATCACCAAGCAGGCGCTGGTTGGCTGCACCTTGTCGACTTAACAGGTGCAAAAGACACGACGGCACGTCAGTTAGATCTGATTGCCAAGCTTCTGGCTAGTACACCAGCAAACATTCAGATTGGTGGCGGTGTTCGATCTGAGCAAGACGTTGTCGATCTACTAGAAGCAGGCGCACAACGCGTGGTTGTAGGTTCCACCGCTGTAAAACAACCAGAGCTTGTTAAAGGTTGGATGGAAAAATACGGTGCAGAAAAAATCGTTTTAGCACTGGACATCAATATCGATGAAAGCGGTACGCGTAAAGTCGCGATTTCTGGCTGGCAAGAAGATTCAGGCGTAACCATCGAAGCCTTGATTGATGATTACCTAACCGTTGGTCTAAAGCACGTGCTTTGTACCGACATTTCACGCGATGGTACGTTAGAAGGATCAAATGTAGAGTTGTACGTTGACCTATGTAAGCAATATCCTCAGGTTCAATTCCAGTCTTCCGGTGGTATTGGCTCTCTAGGGGATATTGAAGCACTGAAAGGTACTGGCGTGTCAGGTGTGATTGTTGGTCGTGCGCTACTTGATGGTAAGTTCACAGCAGAGGAGGCATTTGAATGTTGGCAAAGCGAATAATCCCTTGCTTGGACGTACGCGATGGTCAGGTGGTGAAAGGTGTCCAGTTCCGTAACCATGAAATCATCGGTGACATCGTCCCTTTAGCACAGCGTTATGCTGAAGAAGGCGCAGATGAGCTGGTTTTCTACGATATTACGGCTTCAAGTGATGGTCGTGTGGTTGATAAAAGCTGGGTACAGCGCGTAGCAGAAGTTATCGACATTCCTTTTTGTGTCGCTGGTGGCATCAAGTCAGCAGAAGATGCAGCGCGAATTCTAGAGTTCGGTGCTGATAAGGTATCCATCAACTCTCCAGCACTGGCCAATCCAGAGCTGATCACTGAGCTTGCAGATAAATTTGGCGTTCAGTGCATTGTTGTCGGTATCGATTCATACTACGACAAAGAAACAGGCAAATATCAGGTTTACCAGTTCACTGGTGATGAAGCGCGTACTAAAGCTACTCAATGGGAAACCAAAGATTGGGTGCAAGAAGTGCAAAAGCGCGGTGCTGGTGAAATCGTACTTAACATGATGAATCAAGATGGTGTGCGTAACGGTTACGACCTAGAGCAGCTCAATATGGTTCGAGAAGTGTGTAACGTGCCATTGATTGCTTCAGGCGGTGCGGGAGCTATGGAACACTTTGCTGACGCTTACAAGCAAACAAACGTAGATGGTGCACTTGCTGCTTCGGTGTTCCACAAGCAAGTCATCAACATCGGTGAACTGAAACAATATCTAAAACAACAAGGTGTAGAGGTGCGTGTATGAGTTTTGCCACCGCAGAAGTAAACACTCTGATTGAAAAAATAAACTGGGAGAAGGTCGATGGCCTTGTTCCTGCAATTGTTCAAGACTTCCAATCAAGCCAAGTGCTAATGATGGGTTACATGAACCAAGATGCGCTGAAGAAAACGGCTGACACGGAACAGGTGACCTTCTTCTCACGCACTAAAGAGCGTCTTTGGACTAAGGGTGAAACCTCAGGCAACGTGCTTCGACTCGTGAATATGCAGTTGGACTGTGATAACGATACGTTGTTAGTGAAAGTAAATCCTATTGGCCCAACTTGTCACCTAGGTAACACGACATGTTGGGATGTTGACCCACAGGAAGAGAGCCAAATGGTGTGGCTTCATCAACTTGAGCAACTACTGGCTGCCCGCAAGGACGCCGATCCAGAATCTTCTTACACTGCACATCTATATTCACGTGGCACCAAGCGTATTTCGCAGAAAGTGGGCGAAGAAGGCGTTGAAGTCGCGCTTGCGGCGACGTCGGGTGATAAGGCGGAGCTAGTATGTGAATCAGCAGACCTCATTTATCACCTAATGGTACTTCTTCAGGACCAAGGTTTGTCGATGAATGATGTGGTGAATAAACTGAAAGAGCGTCACAAATAATACGTTTCACTTAGCATAAATAAGCGCCCTCAAACGAGGGCGCTTTTTTGTGTCATACCAATCTTATTGTATGTGACTTAGCCAAGGTTGTTAGCGTTATAATTCAAATAGGAAGTAGTAGCCGTAGCCCACAATAAACGCGGGAATAGCTGAATAGATGGTAGCGACAAGTGCCGCTTTTGGTGCAAGCGCAATCGCAGGGAATAGTGCGTCACCATCATTAGAAATGGCATTAGCTAGCTGGGCTGACAATGGTACTGCGCCCGAAATATAGAGGCTCGTTACCAAAATTTGTGGTCCACAGCCAGGAAGCAAGCCAATAGCAACGCCCATAAGTGGCATCCAAACACCCCATCCAGACAATGTCGTTGCTAAATCGATCTGTCCGAAGAAAGTAATCAGTTCGAAAGCCATAAAGGCGAGGATAACCCAAGCGGTAACAAAGTTGGTATCTTGCGCTGCTTTTTGAATTGGATGAGATGAAATCTGCTTTTTGTCTTCAGAAACTGTCGATTCGTAATCTTTGATCTCTTTAGTAACAGACCACAGCAACATACTGACAATGATAAGCGTCGCGCCAAGCCACTCAATACTCATATCCGGTAGATGAAGCAGGGCGTTAATGTCGACTTGAAATGAACCCAGAGCAGCAATGATGGTTGCAGGTACGAGTAACCATTTCCAGAAAGCACCTTGGAGGTTAATCGCTTTCTTTTCAAAACTACTCGAATCGTCGTTTTGGCAACTGAATCGTTCTGTCAAAGCGCTCATTTCTGGGCGAAGGAAATCGTCTTTATGAATCGCATTGACGACCCAGCCTGACATTGCACCGACAAACACTCCAAGCGCTACTACAGCAAGCCCTAAGTCTGGCTGACTGGCTAACAGCAAGAAGGCGGCGTCGCCCATTGTAGAAGTAAGAACGGCAACGATGGCACCGAACCCGACTCGTCCACTAACAAATTGAGTCGTGACAATAATAGCGCCTCCACACCCAGGAAGTGCGCCAAGCAAAGCCGCGAAAAACACTT
Organism: Vibrio sp. RE86; assembly: GCF_013114545.1. Classification (GTDB taxonomy): domain Bacteria; phylum Pseudomonadota; class Gammaproteobacteria; order Enterobacterales; family Vibrionaceae; genus Vibrio. The sequence continues at coordinate 223,670 of NZ_VTXI01000005.1, forward strand.
GATGATCTCGAGACGAGTTGTACAAATTGACGATTTTGCTTTCTCGATTGATGAACACCGAAAGGTAGTGGTAGATCGCTAAAGTAAAAGCGACATAGCTTGATACTGCCCAGAAAGCATCGGAAAGCGTATTGACCGTAACGTCGCGCGTCACGTCCGATGCGACTAAAGCAAGAAGTGTCACTGGCAATATTAGGCGTTTATATACCGGACGAAATTGATTCAGTGATAGCCAACTTGGTACGGAAAAAGAAAGTCTTAGAGAATTCATAAGCCGACAATGTGTTAATGCGAATTATTATCAACTATATGTTAATGAGAATTATTTGCAATAAAATATTTGGAGAATCTGCACAAAGTCTCCTACCGAGCGTGCAAAACAGCCAAAGATTGTGAGAAGCGACATGAAAATACAGTACGGATAACAAGATGAATAAGTCAGTGCTTAATGCCGCTACAGCTCGTTGATTTGGCGCTTTAGGTGCTAAACTTAAAAGTAGGCCAGCATACGAAGTGGCTTTTGTCATGCCTTATGCGTAAATATTCTTTTTCGAGCCGATGACAAATTGCCAAAAACAGGTAAAATGTCGGGTTTGTGAGTAATGGTCCCTAGTTGGGAAGAAATATAGTCAGATAGGAAAAAAGATGATTCTAGTTGTAGGTCACAAGAACCCTGATAGCGATAGTATCTGTAGTGCACTAGTAGCAACTGAGCTACTAAAAGCTCGTGGCGTTGAAGCTATGCCAATTCGCCAAGGTGATATTAACCGTGAAACTCAACACATTCTTGAAGTTGCGGGTGCAGAAGTTCCTGAACTACGTACTTCAGTGGCTGGCGAGAAAATCTGGCTAGTAGACTACTCAGATCTAGCTCAAGCACCTGATGATGTGGCTGAAGCAGAAATCCTAGGTATCGTTGACCACCACCGTCTAGGTGATGTGATGACAGTGAACCCAATGGAAGCGTGGATCTGGCCTGTTGGTTGTACTAACACAGTACTGTTCAACATGTTCAAGATTGAAGGTCATGCAATCACTCCACAAATCGCTAAGCTAATGATGTCAGCTATCCTATCTGACACAGTAGGTTTCGCGTCTCCAACTTGTACTCAGAAAGATAAAGATGCGGTTGAAGAGCTAGCAGCAATTGCAGATGTAGCAGACGTTGACGCATTCATTAAAGATCTTCTGATTGCGAAAACAAACATCGAAGGCCTATCAGCAGCTGAACTTGTTGAGAAAGACCTAAAAGGTTACCCATTCAACGGCCGTGATGTTGTTGTTGGTCAGGTTGAGCTTGCGACTCTTGAGCAAGTTGATGGCATGATTGAAGCGCTAGAAGCAGACCTAGAAACTCGTTGTGAGAAAGACGGTCTAGCATTTGCCGCTGTAATGCTAACAGATATCACTACTGCTCAAACTCGTCTACTGTTCAAAGGTGAGTGGGCTGAGAAGCTAGTTAAGCACGAGAAAGATGGCGTGCTAATGATGGAAAACACACTAAGCCGTAAGAAGCAAGGCTGGCCTTGGCTACAAACTGAGCTAGTTTAATTTCTAAGCGAATGTAGATTCTAAACGCCCATGGCCATGCCGTGGGCGTTTTATTTTTGGAGAGATACTATGTCACTTTCGAAAGAGCAGCTAGAAACTGTCAATAAAATGCGCCCAGATGAGCGTTTTAACTACTGTATCAAAGAGATTGCTAACCATCGTAAGGTGTGGATTCTAACCGATGAACATGGCTGTGTGATGCTCAACACTGAAGATGAGGATTGTGTACCAGTTTGGCCTCATGAAGAGTTTGCAGCTCAATGGGCAACAGGTGAGTGGGAACACTGTAAACCAGAATCCATTTCAACAGCGAAGTGGTTTAGTCGTTGGACACACGGTTTAGAAGACGATGAGCTGTCAGTGGTTGTTTTCCCAAATGACAATGAAGAGGGTGTGGTTCTTTATCCTGACGAGTTTGAATTCGAACTGAAAAAACGCGCTAAGTAACGCTCTAGTAACCCACTAGAATAAATAGCTCACCACTTTTGGCGACAGAAACGGCACCGTTAAGCGTGCCGTTTTTTTTATACTGCACCAAAAGCTTTTTCACTATAGGTTTAACCTGTGACTCCGTCATTCCGACTTTAAGTTCTGGCTCGTAAAGCAGTTTAAGTAAAACAACATCAAGTGGGGAAAGAAGATCCTCGGGAGTATTGTCGTTAAAAATTGACGGATAGGCGCTGTCAGAATCGTTAGGTAAGCCGAGTACTTGGGTAATCTCTTCGACAATGCAGGCCAGCAACTTACCTTGTTCTCTTGCCTGGTCGACCGGAATAATAATAGCGGCAGAGTGAATTGAACTGTCACGATTTTTCCTAAAACCTGCTTTACAAATCGCCCCTTTAATATTCTTCAGAGAGGATGTTCCCATCTCGCGTTCTATGTCTTCCCGCCACAATGATTCACGAGTGTAGACCCAGATGATATTGGCTTGTTCTCGAGTTGATACTCGCTCGATTGGGTGGCCAGTAATCTGGCTCAAATGGTTGAGGTGAGCATTGGTTAATGAGTCATGGAGTTCTTTATCATCAACCCGATGTTGAACCCAAATTTTGATGGGCTGACGCCATTTCATCAGAGGCTTTTTGCCCTCGGAATACTCGTTACGCAGTGCGACATTGATGAACGCTGTTGAGACAAATTGGGGATCAAGCCACGTTTGCTGAGTGGTGTAAGCAAACCCACCAAAAGAGAAAGTCAGTACAGAAAACGCCAATATTGTTGATGCTATCCTTAGCATAACGAATCCTATTTAAAACAAGTCGCTTTGTTGAAGTGGCTCTCGACTAAACGTTGTGTGATAGGGTGAGCAGGGCAAGTGAGTATCTGATGAGTTTCCCCCGCTTCTACTACGTTCCCCTCGTGCATCACCATGACTTTATCTGTGATGTGTTTCACTACGCCAATATGCTGAGACACATAGATAAAGGAGACGCCCATCTCTTCTTGAAGCTCGAGAAATAGGTTGATGATTTGCGAGCGCATAGCCATGTCTAAGCCGTTTAGTGCTTCGTCTGCGACAATAACTGAAGGTTGCAGAATCAACGCTCTAGCAAGGCAGACACGCTGTTTTTGACCCGTAGCTAACATTTGCGGATAGAAATAAGCGTGCTCAGGTAACAACCCAACTCGTAGAAGCGTCTCTTTAACGCGCTTTATTCGTGCCTCTGGAGGCATGTTGGTATTTCGCTTAAGTGGACCTTCCAAAATACGACCAATTTGGATCCTTGGATTTAAAGAGGTGTTTGGATCTTGGAAAATCATTCGAATCAGCTTACAGCGAGTCGAATAGTCTTTATGTTCCAGAAGCTCGCCATTCACGCGAATCTCGCCAGATGACGGTTCTACCACACCCGCTAGCATTCTAGCCAACGTCGACTTTCCTGACCCATTTTGGCCAATAAACCCAATCGTTTGTCCTGCTTCTAAGCTGAAGCTAACGGGTTTCACCGCCTCCTGAACCTTTTTACGGAAAAGGCCTGAACGCGTCACAAACGACTTAGATAGGTCGCTGACTTCAAGTAATGCACTCATGCTTTTTTCTTCTCCCGCTCTTTTGGCGTGTGATTCAATGGGAAGTGACAAGCGAACTTGTGATTTTTGATACGACGTGTCATCGGAATCTCTACACATTGGCGCTGAGCATAAGGGCAACGAGGGCCCAATCGACAACCAATTGGTAAGTGCTGAAGCGGTGGAATCGTTCCTGGTAATGACTGAAGTTTCTCTTTATGAGGGATCCAGTCATTGAAATCAGGCATCGCTTTCAGTAGCGCGACCGTGTAAGGATGCTTAGGTTTATCTAACAGTTTTTTAGTATCAGCAGACTCAACTGACTGACCGCAGTACATAACGGTGATACGAGTTGCCCATTGTGTAATGGTCGTCAAATCGTGGCCGATCAACATGATCGACGTGTTATGAAGTTGGTTCATTCGGCTGAGCAAACGCAAGATCTGTGATTGCGTGATAGGGTCAAGATCGTTGGTTGGTTCATCTGCGATCAACAACTTTGGCTTGGCCGCGATCGCCATTGCGATCATGATCTTTTGACATTCCCCGTCAGTTAACTCATAAGGATAACTGTGCATCACACGGTGGTGGTCTTTAATACCGACTTTGTGAAGTAGGGTGACAGCTTGCTTTTTCCGCCATTTGAAGCGCTCCCACCATTTCCCCTCAAATGAGCGAGATGGGATGGCTTCAATCAACTGACGACCGACTTCTTCCGATGGATCTAAACAGGTTGAAGGCTCCTGAAAGATCATGGCAATATCACGCGCAATAACACGTCGACGCTCTTTTGGTGTGAGCTGAAGTAAATCGACATTACCCAGTCGCATGCGGTCTGCAGTGACTTTCCAGTTCTCTTTACAAACGCCAACAATCGCTTTAGCCACCAAGCTCTTACCAGAACCTGATTCGCCTACTAAACCACGAATCTCACCTTCGTTCAGAGTCAAGCTCATACGATCGACAGCTTTCATTAACCCTTGCGGAGTTTCAATCTCAATCGTTAAATGTCGAATATCGAGTAATGGCATTATTCAATCCCCGCATTCAGAGCTTGACGTACACCTTCACCTACAAGGTTGATGACAATAACCGTAAACATAATGGCTAGACCTGGCAGGGTTACTGTCCAAGGTGCTAAGTAAATAAGCTCAACGGAGTCACCTAGAATTGCGCCCCATTCTGTACTTGGTGCTTGCGCTCCCAAACCTAAAAAGCCTAACGCCGTAATATCTAGAATAGCAATGGAGAGGGCGAGGGTAACTTCTGAAGCGATAACGACCAAAATATTGGGCAATATTGAATTCCACAGAAGGTAAAAGTCATTTGCGCCATCGAGTCGAGCCGCCATGATGTAGTCTTTTTCGACCTCTGTGTGCACAGCAATGTAGACCGAGCGAATGAAGCGAGGGATCAGAGCCAGACAGATCGCGAGTAAAATGTTGAACTCACCGAAGCCTAAAAAGGCGACAAATATGATCGCAAGCAGTAGGGACGGGATAGACATGACCGTATCAAGTAGGTGGTTTAGCGTACTTGAAAGTAAACCTTTCGTCATACCGGCTAGAACACCAATAAAGCAGCCGACGATAGCCGCAATCGCTGTGATGATCACTGCTGCGCCAAAGGTGAGTTGAGAGCCTTCAATAAGACGCGAAAGAATGTCTCGACCTAGGTCATCAGTGCCTAAAAAGTACTCAACGGTACCCGCTGGGTTCCACGAAGGTGGAATAAGGAGTTCACCAGTTTGTGCTTGTGGGTCATGAGGCGTAAGCCATGGTGAAACAAGCGTAATCACAATGATTAGCGCTAAACACCAAAGTCCGAACATGGCTAGATTATTCGCGCGATAACTGCGCCAGAATCGCTCTAGTTGAGTAGGAATGCGTTCTTCTTGGTAGACGTTATCGGTGAGCATACCACTCTTTCCTTACCAATGGGTTGATCATTGCGCCGATCAAATCCGATAGAATATTTGCCGTGAGAACCAAGGTCGCAACTACGATTACACCCGCTTGAATAGCAACGTAGTCTTGGTTTGAAAGCGCATCAAGCAGCCAGCGACCAATACCAGGCCAGTTAAAAATGGACTCAGTAATAATCGCAAGGGTCAACATACTTGAAAGCTGGACACCAATCTTCGGAATGATAGGGGGGATCGCGTTACGCAGGACATGTTGGGTAACGATTTCATGAGTCGATAAACCTTTGATACGCGCTGCTCGAATGTAGTTTTGTCCCATGACTTCAGCCACTGAAGTACGCATTAAGCCAACGACCTGAGTTGTCGGTGCGAGAGCAAGAACCAAACACGGCAGAATAAGGTGCTCAATCACGCTTTGAAGGGCGTGAGCTCGATATGCGCCGTCAGCGAAAAAGGCATCGATTAACGCAAAACCGGTTATGTGGTCAATTTGATACAGTAAATCGTAGCGCCCCGCGACCGGGAAAATTTCGAAATGCAGTGAGAAGATCATAATCATCAACAGTGCAATCCAAAACAGCGGTGCTGAATACCCTGACATTGAAGTAAAAGAGATCGCGGTATCAATCCATTTGCCTTGTTTCATGCCTGCGATGGTACCAAGTGGAATACCAATCAACAGAGAAATCACAAAGGCAATTAAACACAACTCTAATGTTGCTGGGAATACGACTCTTAGCTCGTCAATAATGGGAATTCCAGCACTCGTAACGCCAAAATTGAGCTGCATAAGCTCACCTAAATAGTCTAACCAACCGCTCCAGAACTCCTGTATTACCCAAGGTGAGTTTGGTTCTAAGCGTAAAATACTAAAGCCCACCATGGTGAGAATGAGCAGAGTAATAATGAAAAGATTCAGGCGTCTCACTGTGTAAAGTAGCATTAGTTCACCCTCTCTACAGCGTCAAATGGTTGCGCATTAAATGGACTGACTTTGAACCCTTTTAAAGAGACGTCATGGGCTTGCAACTGCATGCCATGGTTAAGTGGAATCACAGGAAACTCTTCATTAAGAATGTTTTGCGCTTGCTTGTACAAGTTAAGGCGATAGCGTGGTTTATCAACTTCTAGCGCTAGGTCGAGCAAAAAGTCGAAGTCAGGGTTACACCAACTTGAAACGTTAAGCCCCGCACGTTCAGACCCACATGAGAGTAGTGGTCGCAAAAAGTTGTCCGGGTCGCCCGTGTTAGCAATCCAACCTGTTAGGTACAAGTCGATATTGGTGTCGTCATTTAAATTGGAACGTACGAATCGATCGTCGGTTACCAACTTCAGTGTAATGCCGACATCTGCAAGGTTTGCTTGTATCAACTCGGCGGTTTTCCGAGGACTTGGATTAAAGGCTCGAGGCTCCAAAGGTACTGACATGGTCAATTCCAAACCCTTGCTGTAACCAGCGTCACGCAATAAGGCAATTGCGTAGTTACGGTCATAACGAATCTGAACAGCGTCTTTATGATACGCCCAAGATGAAGGTGGAAGTACAGAGTAGGCCTGACTTCCGGTACCGTAGTAAACCGAATCGAGAATATTCTGTCGGTTAATCGCGTAATTCAGAGCTTTTCTTACACGTGCATCATTGAGCGCTGGGTGGGCAGTATTCACAGCAACAAAAGAGATATTCATCGCAGGTTTAGCCGTTAGTTCAATGTTGTCATGACGTTCAATGATTGGCAGTTGGCTAGAGAGTGGGGAATTAAGTACGTCGCACTCTTGGCGTAACAGTTTCGCTAGGGTGCCTGTTCCGCGCTGTGAAATATCAAATACGACCTGGTTCATTTTAGGTTGCGCTTTCCAGTATTGGCGGTGGCGCTTTAGACGAATCAAGTCATTCACTTGGTACTCAGCAAGGTAGAAAGGTCCTGTGCCTACAGGGTGGCTATCCAGCATGCCTTTTTCATCAGCCAGCTCGAGTTGCCCAGCATACTCTTTAGAATGAATAACGGCATGGCTAGTGGCAATATTCGATAAAAAGCTGTTATCAGGTCGGCTAAGGGTAAACTTCACCTTGTATTGAGAGAGTGCAACGACATCAACAACAAGGTTTTGAAAATCGATTCCGCTAAACCACGGGTAGAGCCCACTTCCGACATAATGGAAAGGGTTTGAGCTGTCTATGATACGACGAAAGCTGAATACCACGTCTTCAGCGTTCATGGTACGAGAAGGGGTGAACCAAGCCGTGTTTTGGAACGCGACCCCTTTTCTAAGAGTAAAAGTGTACTCTGTGCCTGCTTGGTTAACTTGCCAGTCGGTAGCAAGGCTAGGGACAGGTTGATAGCTTTGGTTATCAAGGGTCAGCAGGGTATTAAAAAGCTGTGGGCTTAGGGTTTCAGGCGTGATGCCGCTATCCACTAATTGTGGATTAAACGTTGAAGGGCCACTTTGGCCACAATAGACAAATCCTTTTTGACGGATTTTGTCATGATCGATCTCTTCACCACAGCCAACCAGCAGGCCGAGGCCAAATAAACCTAATGTAAATCGAATGAATGCTTTCATAGAAAGAACTTGTCTGAGACAAAGCACAATGGAACTCACCATTATGCCTTAATATCCTTATAATTTACCACTATTTACCTAAGTAAACCAAAGTAAAACCACACTTTGGGTAAGCTAACTCTCATTGGTTATATCGTACTTTCTGACCATGCCGCGAAGTTGGTGGTAGCTTAGTCCCAATAGGTCTGCCGCCTTACGTTGATTGAATTGGCTTTGATTCAAGGCTGATTTAAGTATGAGTTGGTCTTGCTCTTCTTGCCACTGTTTGTAATTGATAGGAAAAGTAAAAGCAGGTTGAGTCGATGTTTGCTCTTCATTGTTCGGTTCAGGTTGCGTCTCCCAGCCTGACTGAAATGGATCGAAGATGAGATTTTCAATAGGTGTCTCTTGTTGACCATGTTGATAGACCGCACGTTCGATGACGTTTTTCAATTCACGGACATTACCCGGCCAAGCATAGCTCAGCAGGCTATTTTCCGCTTGCGAGCTAAAGCCGACAAAGTAGTCAAAACCCAACTCTCGACACATTTTGATTGCATAGTATTCCGCAAGGAGCATGATGTCTTCCTTACGTTCTCTCAGCGGTGGAAGATGAATGACATCAAACGCTAAACGGTCGAGCAGATCGGCTCTAAATTCCCCGCTTTTAGCCATTTCTGGTAGGTTCGCATTAGTCGCACAAACCAGCCTTACATTCGCATTAAGGAGTTGGTGACCACCCACACGCTCGTACTGGCCATATTCGATGACACGAAGCAGCTTTTCTTGTACTAGTAGTGGTGCTGTTGCGAGCTCGTCCAAAAAAAGTGTTCCGTTTTCAGCACGTTCGAATCGACCCTTATGGCGACCTTTTGAGCCCGTAAACGCACCTTGTTCATGACCAAACAGTTCGGAATCAATCAGCCCTTCACTCAGCGTAGAGCAGTTTAATGAGATTAATGGCTGATCCCACCGCTTCGATAAGTAGTGCAAGCGTTGGGCAATGAGCTCTTTACCGGTTCCGCGTTCACCGATAATAAGAACCGGACGCTCGATTGCGGCCAACTTAGAGACTTTATCGAGCACAGCCAGAAAGGCAGGTGACTCGCCGATAAGATTTTGCTGCATACAAACACTCCGTGGTGAAATTTACCAACTATCGGTTAAATTCATCACATATCGATTTGGCTTTCAATGCTGAATTTATTAAGTTAATGATTTATATAGAAATTAAACTTGGCACGTTACTTGGAACACTATTTGTGAAACCAAATGAATCTGGGGCGTGGATGTCACGCACCAACTAAAACCAATAAGGAGCTCAGCTATGGGTATTTTTTCTCGATTTGCAGACATCGTTAATTCAAACATCAGTGCTCTTTTAGATAAGGCAGAAGATCCTGAAAAGATGATTCGCCTAATCATCCAAGAAATGGAAGACACACTTGTCGAAGTGCGTACTAACTCCGCCAAAGCGATTGCTGATAAGAAAGAGTTGGCACGCAAAGTGGAATCGATTGACGCGACCATTGAAGAGTGGCAACAAAAGGCAACTTTGGCGCTAACCAAACAGCGTGAAGATTTGGCTCGTGCAGCGTTAATCGAAAAGCAAAAACTGCAAGACATGTTAAAAGGCTTGCATACAGAACAAACGCTAGTGGAAGAGACGATTGAAAAACTCACCGGCGAAATCAGCAAGCTAGAGACAAAAATCACGGAAACACGTGCAAAGCAGCAAGCTCTTGCTATTCGTAGTCAAACGGCTTCAAACCGTCGTGACGTGCAAAAGCATCTTCATACTGCTCGAACTAGCGAAGCGATGGCTAAGTTTGAGCAATACTCGCGTAAAATTGATGAGATGGAAGCAGAAGCAGACTTATACGCTAAAACTGGCAATGCAAAATCTCTCGATCAAGAGTTCGCTGAACTACAAGCTCAAGATGAGATTGAGCAAGAGCTAGAGAAACTGAAAAAGCAAATGGAAGAGAAAAAGTAATTTCTGTCTGTTTTTGTTAGTTTAGCTAGGTTGGTAAGTGGGGATGAGTGCTCACTTACCTCATTATAAGGAGTTGTCTATGTCGTCATTTCTCATTGCTGGTCCACTGATTGTTTTTTTGATCTTTGTAGCCCCTTTGTGGCTTTTCTTGCACTACCGCAGCAAAAAAAATGCGAGTACGGGGTTATCTCAAGAAGATCTACAGCGTTTAGAGTCTTTGTCTGATAAAGCGGAAAAGATGCAAAAGCGAGTGGAAACGTTAGAGCGTATTTTGGATTCAGAAACACCAACCTGGAGGCGCCGATATGAATAAGCGAGAGCTGTTTAGAGATACAACTAATGGCAAGATCAGCGGTGTTTGCGCGGGTTTGGCTAACTACTTCTCTCTTGAAGTATGGCTAGTCAGGATCTTGGTGATTTCTGCTGCTTTATTGGGTGGTAGCTTCCTTGTCTTGCTAGCGTATATTGCTATGACATTAATGCTTGAAAAGCAGCCTGCAAACTATGTCGAAGCAATGAAAGCGGAACAAGACCACAAGTTGAAGAATAAGCCTTGGAAACAGGGTCAAACGCCAGATGTGCTACTCAATACTATTGAAAAAGACTTTGAGCAGCTTGAAGTGAAAGTTAGAGGGTTAGAAGCGTACGTTACCTCAGATGCTTTTAAGGTTGACCGAGAATTTAAAACGCTTTGATCGCGAGACCTATTTGACGTGTTAGTAGCGGTAGTGATTAACAATCGTACCAAGGCATTAACTTAAAACTGCGACTGTATCCCCATATAAAGGCAAATTACTAATTTTCATAAGAATTTAGTATTTTGTCGGTGGAAGTCACGTTAGCATTCATCTATCTTTGTAACTAATAGCTACAAATGGATGATTGACTATGCATAAATCTATTTTGCTCCTTGCAATGACCGCTGCGCTAAGTGGCTGTGGTAAGGAGCTTCCTCCTGTTCCTGAGCCTGACTCTAGGCCCGCCAAGCTTTTCACAGTTTCTGTAGGTAACGCCCAGTTTGAACGAAATTTTCCTGCTACCTCAGAAGCTGGTGACAAAGCGGTTTTGGCATTCCGTGTTCCCGGTCAAATGCAATCCATTGATGTTCTTGCTGGCCAGCCAGTTAAGAAAGGTGATGTTTTAGCGTACCTAAACCCAGATGAATACTCGTTACTGGCGAAACAAGCACAAGCGCAATATCGCTTAGCAGAAGTACAGTACGAGCGTTATAAAAAGCTTCGTAAAGACAAAGTGGTATCTGAGCAAGACTTTGACCAAGCGAAGGCAAATCATAACTCGGCTAAAGCGTCACTTGAGCAAGCTCGAGCAAACTTACGCTACACCAAATTAGTCGCGCCTTATGACGGTACTATTTCGTTAGTTCCTGCCGAAACACATGAATACATTGCTGCCAAAGAAGGGGTAATGAATATTCAAACCAACCAATTGATGAAGGTGATTTTCCAGTTACCTGACCACCTATTGAACCGTTTTGCCAGTGGCGTAAACCTTGTAGCCACAATGACGTTTGATGCCTTTCCCGAAAATAAATACGAGCTGATGTTTCAAGAAGTTGATACAGAAGCGGATCCAAAAACTGGTTCATACAAAGTGACTATGGTGATGGAACGACCTCGTGATGTCGGTATTTTGCCGGGGATGGCCGGTGCGGTGCACGTTGCTGTTGAGTCAACGGGGGCAACGCGCATCCCTGAATCGGCGATTATGGAAGAGAGCGGACAGAAGTATGTTTGGCGCGTAGATAACCAGGGCATTGTGGCGAAAGCACAGGTTAAGTTGAACGAAAAACGTCAGGTAAAAAGTGGCCTTAACGAAGGTGACCAAATTATCGTGTCAGGTGTCGGTGGTATAGAGCCGGGTATCAAAGTTCGTGAATGGATTAAAGAGCGAGGGCTATAAGATGAAGCATTGGTTTAAACTATGTGCGCTCTCTTCGGCTGCGCTTTTAGTTGGATGTGGCGGAGAGCCACAATACGTAGACTTTGGTATCCCAAAGGTTAAGGTACTTGAGATCTCTGATCATCATGTTCAAGAAGATAAGCTCTATTTCCCTGCAGTGGCCAATGCTGCAGAGCGATCTCATCTTAGCTTTAGGGTCGCTGGTGAGATCAGTAAGATCTACGTAAAAGAAGGCGATCAACTTAAAAAAGGCGATCTCATTGCCGAGATTGATCCCACAGACTACCAACTCGATGTGGACAACGCCTCTGCGCGTTACAGCGTCGTAAATAGTCAATATAGACGTTCCAAACCACTCGTGGACAAAGGCCTGCTGGCGAAGTCTCAGTTCGATGAAATCGCAGCGAATCGTCAAATCGCTTATGCAGAGCTTGAACTTGCTAAGCTTCGTCTCTCTTTCACTAAGTTGATGGCGCCGGTGGATGGCATTATCTCTCGCGTGAATATCGACCAGTTCGAAAACATTCAAGTCGGCCAGCATGTCGTTAATATTCACAGTGTCGAAAACGTCGAAGTTTTGATTCAGCTTCCAGACCGTCTTTACGTCAATCAACCGAGTAAGAAAACGCTCGAGATAGTTGAAGCGGTTGTAAAAGTCCCAAGTGGTAACGAGTACAACGCTCAAATCAAAGAGTTTACGACTGAACCTGATCCTGCGACTGGAACCTTCACCGTGACGCTTTCACTTCCTATGCCAGAGGAAGAGTACATCCTTGATGGTATGGCGGTTGAGGTGACATCAAAAGGGGAAGACATTGGTCTTGACCTCAATAGCGGAGTACAGATTCCAATAGAGGCGCTGTTTAACGCTGATGGTGACGCATTGGAACGTGAAAATAAGTACGTTTGGGTTCTCAATGGCGATAGCTCTGTAACGAAGCAAAAAGTCTCGACGGGCAAGGCGAGTAAAGAGTCGATTCAAATCTTAAGTGGTTTAGACAACGATCAAGTTGTGGTTATAGCTGGCGTCTCTGGACTGAGAGAAGGAATGAAAGTGCAAGTAATTGATAAGGAGGCGGGACATGAGTGATACGAACGCTAACTCGCCTCAACGCGATGAAGATGTAACAGGAATCGCGGCGTACTTTATTCGCAACCGTGTCATCAGCTGGATGATCTCTTTGATTTTCTTAATTGGTGGTGTATCGGCTTTCTTTGGTCTTGGGCGTCTAGAAGATCCTGCATTCACCATCAAAGATGCGATGGTTGTGACCAATTACCCTGGTGCGACACCTCAACAAGTAGAAGAAGAGGTGACTTACCCGATAGAGAAAGCGATTCAGCAGTTAACTTATGTTGACGAAGTGAACTCAATTTCGAGTCGAGGCTTGTCACAAATTACGGTGACCATGAAAAACAACTATGGCCCTGATGATCTTCCTCAAATCTGGGATGAGTTACGCCGGAAAGTAAATGATCTTAAAGGTCAGCTGCCTCCGGGTGTTAACGATCCACAAGTAATTGATGACTTTGGTGATGTTTACGGGATCTTGTTGGCTGTTACCGGTGATGGCTATAGCTATAAAGAGCTCTTAGATTATGTTGATTACTTACGTCGAGAGCTTGAGCTCATTGATGGTGTCAGCAAGATATCGGTATCTGGTCAGCAGCAAGAGCAAGTCTTTATTGAAATCTCGATGAAGCGCTTGAGTAGCTTGGGCCTCGCACCTACAACCGTATTTAATCTACTTTCTACGCAAAACATCGTGTCTGATGCTGGTGCTATCCGTATTGGTGATGAATATATTCGCATCCACCCAACAGGTGAGTTCCAGAATGTCGATCAGCTTGGTGATTTGATCATCACCGAAAGCGGCGCTCAAGGTCTTATCTACTTGAAAGATGTGGCCGATATTAAGCGTGGCTATGTTGAAGTTCCATCAAATATCATCACTTTTAACGGTGAACTGGCGCTTAACTTGGGTGTATCATTTGCACAAGGGGTGAACGTTGTTGAAGTGGGCCAACGCTTTGATCGCCGATTGGCTGAGCTGAAGTACCAACAACCAGTTGGGGTCGATATTTCAGAGATCTACAGCCAGCCAAAAGAAGTAGATAAATCGGTCAGCGGTTTTGTGGTCAGTTTAGGACAGGCGGTAGCGATCGTTATCATCGTGCTGCTGTTCTTTATGGGCCTACGCTCTGGCTTATTGATTGGTTTAATCCTACTTCTGACCGTATTTGGTACCTTCATTTTCATGAAGTACTTTGCGATCGACTTACAGCGTATCTCTCTCGGTGCATTGGTTATCGCGTTAGGTATGCTGGTGGATAACGCCATAGTGGTGGTCGAAGGGATACTCATAGGGACCCAAAAAGGCCGGACGAGGATGCAAGCGGCCACCGATATTGTTACGCAAACCAAATGGCCGCTGTTAGGTGCAACGGTTATTGCGGTTACCGCTTTCGCTCCGATTGGCCTCTCAGAAGATGCGACGGGCGAATACTGTGGAACACTCTTTACCGTTCTACTTATCTCACTTATGTTGAGTTGGTTCACCGCGATTTCTCTGACTCCATTCTTTGCCGACATCTTCTTCAAAGGGCAAAAGTTTAAGCAAGATGGAGAGAACAGCGATCCATACAACGGCATGATCTTTGTTTTATACAAAGGCTTCCTTGAGTTTTGTATGAAGCGCGCTTGGTTAACAATGGCCGTGCTCGTTGTTGGTCTAGTGGCGAGTGTTTACGGCTTTACTCATGTTAAACAGTCGTTCTTCCCATCTTCAACAACGCCTATCTTCCAAGCGGATATTTGGCTACCAGAAGGGACGGATATTCGTGCGACTAATACCAAGTTGAAGGCGTTGGAATCTTGGATTGCCGAGCAAAACGGAGTTGACCACGTAACGACGACGGCAGGTAAGGGTTTGCAACGTTTCATGCTGACTTATGCGCCTGAAAAGAGTTATGCCGCTTACGGTGAAATCACCACACGTGTGACCGACTATAGTGAACTGGCTACTCTAATGGAGAATTTCCGTCTGCACCTTGAGGAAAACTTCCCTGAGATCAACTACAAGTTAAAGCAGATCGAATTGGGGCCTGGTGGCGGCGCTAAGATTGAAGCGCGCATTATTGGCTCGGATCCAACGATTCTCAGAAGCATTGCTAAGCAAGTTGAAGAGATCATGCATGCTGACCCTGGTGCGACCAATATTCGTCATGACTGGCGTGAACGTACTAAAGTGCTAGAGCCTCAATTCAATGAGAGTCAGGCTCGTCGCTACGGTGTCACTAAATCTGATGTCGATGATTTCCTTGCAATGTCGTTCTCGGGTAAGTCAGTGGGTGTCTACCGTGATGGTACTACTCTGATGCCTATCGTGGCTCGCCTACCTGAAAATGAACGTATCGATATTCGTAATATCGAAGGGATGAAGATTTGGAGCCCTGCTTTAAGCGAATATATCCCGCTGCAACAAATCACGATGGGCTATGAGCTGCGTTGGGAAGACCCAATCATTGTTCGTAAAAACCGTAAGCGTATGCTGACGATTATGGCTGACCCAGACTTATTGGGTGAAGAGACCGCGGCAACGCTTCAAAAACGCTTAATGCCATTGGTTGAAGCGATTGAGATGCCACCTGGTTACTCGCTTGAGTGGGGCGGGGAATATGAGTCTTCTGGTGACGCTCAAGCTTCTCTATTCACCACGATGCCAATGGGATACTTGTTCATGTTCTTAGTGACTGTGTTCCTATTTAACTCGGTGAAAGAGCCGCTAATCGTTTGGTTAACGGTGCCACTTGCGATTATTGGTGTAACAACGGGCTTGTTGGCACTCAATACTCCATTTGGCTTCATGGCGTTACTTGGTTTCTTGAGCTTATCGGGAATGCTGCTGAAAAATGGTATCGTTCTGTTGGATCAGATCGAAATAGAGATGAAGTCAGGCAAAGATCCATACATAGCAGTTGTAGACGCAGCACTTAGTCGTGTTCGTCCTGTATGTATGGCAGCAATCACGACAATCTTAGGTATGATCCCTCTACTGCCTGACATCTTCTTTAAACCGATGGCGGTGACCATTATGTTTGGTTTAGGTTTTGCGACGGTTCTAACATTGATTGTTGTGCCAGTGTTGTATCGTCTATTCCACAAAGTGAAATTGCCAAACTAATCAAATACCGCTTATTCAAAGCGATAGACTCAAACGCCCCTGACTGTGTCGGGGGCGTTTTGTAAGGAGAACTCAATGACACAAGACACCACCTGCGCTTGGGCGATGAACCATGAACTTGAAAGGGAATATCACGACGCTGAGTGGGGCGTGCCTGTTTACGACGATCAGGTCCTCTTTGAGTTTATTACTTTAGAGGGTGCTCAAGCTGGACTTAGTTGGATTACGATTTTGAAAAAACGAGAAGGCTACCGCGCTGCGTTTGAAAACTATGATCTAGAAAAACTCATCCATGGTGACGAGGCACGAATTGAATTCATCGTTGAAAACTTCGATGTGGTTAGGCACCGAGGAAAGATCAACTCGGTTTTTAGTAACGCTAAAGCGGCAAAACTGTTGATAGAAGAGTACGGTAGTTTATCGAATGCACTGTGGCAGTTTGTTGATAATAAACCGATTGTGAATCAATGGACTGAAATGAGCCAAGTCCCTATATCAACGGAACAGTCGAAAGCCATGAGTAAGTTTCTCAAAAAGAGAGGCTTTAAGTTTGTTGGCGAAACGATCTGTTATGCGTTCATGCAAGCCGTTGGGATGGTAGATGACCATTTAGTGAATTGCCCGAAAAAGAAAAAGAGCGCATAGGCGCTCTTTAATAGGCTTCTTGATTTAGCAATTATGCGGTCGCTTCTCTTTCAAGGATAAGAGCATTATAACGCTCGAAGCCTGCTTCAAGGTCAGCAATCAAATCATCGATACTCTCGAGACCAATATGCAAGCGTACCAAAGTACCTTCAAAGTTAGGGTTCGCAACTGTTCTCAGGCTGTTAAAGCTTTTAGGTTCGTTGGCCAAGATAAGGCTTTCATAACCACCCCACGAGTAACCCATGCTAAAGTGTTTCATGCCATCAAGCAGTGCGGTTGTTGCTCTTGGGTATGATGTTTTCAAAATGAATGAGAACAGCCCATTCCCACCAGTAAAATCACGCTCAAAGAATTCATGGCCTGGGCAAGACTCTAATGCAGGGTGGCGCACATGGTCCACTTCTGGGCGACTTTGCAGCCACTTTGCGACTTTTAAGCTGTTTTCTGCATGTTGACGTAGACGCACATCAAGAGTGCGAATACCACGCAAGCCAAGGTATGCATCGTCAGGCGAAACACATTGGCCCATTAGGTAACTTTGTTCGCGCAGTTGATCCCAGTATTTCTCGCTTGCGACAGCAGTACCTAGCATTACATCAGAGTGACCGACAATGTATTTTGTTGCTGCTTGGATAGAGATATCGACGCCATGTTCGAATGGAGAGAAGTTCACACCTGCACCCCAAGTGTTATCCAGCATAACAATGATATCTTGTTCATGGGCGATCTTAGATAGCGTCGGGACGTCCTGAACTTCCATTGTGATAGATCCAGGAGACTCCAAGAATAGAATCTTGGTGTTTGGCTTGATCAAATCACGAATGCCTTCACCAATAGTCGGCTCATAATAGGTTGTTTCGACACCCATCTTTTTCATAATGGTATCGCAAAAATCACGAGTCGGTTCGTAACAGGTGTCGACCATCAGAATATGATCACCTGTTTCTACAAATGAAAGAATCGCATTTGAAATAGCAGCCGTACCACACGGGTATAAAGCACAGCCTGCACCGCCTTCGATTTCAGTCATGGCATCTTGGAAAGCGAAATGCGTGTTGGTACCACGGCGTCCATAGAAAAGCGTTTTGTTGGCACGATTGACCGTTGCGTGATGCTTTTCAGCAACAGTATCAAATACGATTGTCGAGGCGCGTTGCACAGGTGGGTTAACCACTCCGTTCGTCCACTTTTTATCTCTACCTGCGGTGACGTATTTGGTCTGCTTGCTCTCTGACATTGGAAGTCCTTATCTAACTCATGTTTTGCCTTATTTAAAACATGGCAAAGCGTGAATAGCAAGTCGGATCAGAGTAATGGATTGAATAGATAGAAAATACGCTCTAAGAAACGAGAAAATAGGGTACGAGTTTTCCATTGTTCGAAGTCGACTGGGTGTGATTTTTCAATATAACTCTGTTGTAGCCAGTACATCTCTTTAGTGAAAGCTTCGTCATCTATTGCGAGTGTGAGTTCAAAATTAAGCCATAGACTGCGCATGTCCATATTGACGGTGCCGACTAGACAGAACTGTTCGTCAATGACGACGGATTTGGTATGAAGTAAACCACCATAAAATTCATAGATCTTGACGCCTGCACTTAACAACTCACTATAAAAGGCACGTGATGCCCACTGCACCATCAGAGAATCGTTCTTGTGCGGAATAATTAACTCAACATTAATACCACGTTGTGCCGTCATTTTTAGAGTTTCAAGCAGGTCAGCGCTTGGCACAAAATAGGGTGTCGTGATTCTCACAGAGCTGTTGGCTTGATTGATCGCCAAAGTCAGCACTTGTGAGATGAGGTGTTCAGGCATACCAGGCCCAGAAGGGACGACTTGAACTGGATGCTGTGGCTCTTTTGGGTCTATTCGGCATTCAGGTTGTGATGGGAAGGCCCGCGAGCCAGTTTCCACTTCCCAGTCCCAGCAATGGATTGCTGAAAGAACGTTAACCGTTGGGCCTGTGATACGAACCATGATATCAATCCATTGCCCAACTCCTGAGTTCTGCTTAAAGAAAGCAGGGTCGACAAGGTTCATCGACCCCGTATAAGCGATTTTCTCGTCGATAACGATGATTTTTCGGTGCTGACGAAGGTCTAAGCGCCTTAAAAAGATACGCCAAGGGCTCACTTCTAATGCTTGGACGACTTGAACGCCAGCATTACGCATCATTTTTACCCACTGACTACGAAAGAAACGCGGGCTACCTGCTGAGTCGAGCAATACCTTAACGTTGACACCTCTTTTGGACGCTTTGATTAACGCTGAAGCGACGGAGTCGGCTAAACCGCCTGGGTGCCATATATAGAAGACAAAACGAATGCTTGTTTGGGCATTTTCTATATCTTCAATAATAGAGTGGAGAATCTTGTCTGGTGAGCTCTGTAATGAAAGAGAGTTTCCTGAAAGCGCAGGAAGGCCTAAGCGGTTGTTGCACAGCTCATCGATTCGGTAGATATGACGACCAAAGCTTTCTGGAGAGTGGGCATGGCAATCGTTGAGGCTTGAGAACCACTGTGCGAATGGGGCAAGCATCTCTTTAGCACGTTCTGCGCGTTTTCGACCTAGATTGAGTTCACCGAATAGGAAATAGCAGCCGACCCCCACGATAGGCAGGATATAAATAATCATCAGCCAAGCGAGAGAGACGCTCACCGCGCGGCGTTTTAGTACAACCCTAATAGTGACACCCGCCACAAGAACCCAGTAAAAGACGATCCCTGCCAATGTCAGAAAGTGATAAAACTTTTCCATTCAACAACCTAGAAGTATGAGGCAATCTCAATATTAGAACTGAGTGAAGATGACGACAAGCAAGATTTCAGTAAAGCATGAGGTGAACGCTATAGGTTCATAAAAAGCATGATTCTGTTAGGGAATTGTAAAAATTGGCATGTAATAAATGATTAAGGCTAAAAAAACAGCATTTAAACATATTAATTACATTTGTGGTGGGAAAATGTACTAAATGGGCTTCCAATTTTAATCTTAAACTGGTTTACTTGCTATAACGTTAGCGTCACTCAAAACTCTAATAAGTGTAAAAATAATTATACACTCACTTTTTATAGACGCCTAACAGAAGCAAACACAACTTATAAAACGATTTAATGGAGTAACCGTGGCTACTAGTTCAAATGCACAGCCCCGTGATACGTGGGGGTCTAAATTAGGCTTCGTAATGGCCGCAGCAGGCTCAGCTGTTGGTCTTGGTAACATTTGGAAGTTTCCTTACACAGCAGGTGAGAGTGGTGGTGGCGCATTCGTTGCTATCTATCTTATGTTCGTACTATTTATCGGCTTCAGCGTAATGCTTACAGAGTTTGCTGTTGGTCGTAAGACAGGTCTATCAGCAGTAGGCGCGTTCAAATCGACTGACCGTCGTTGGGCGTTCACTGGTGTAATTGGTGTTTTAAGTGGTCTACTAATTATGGGTTTCTACCCAGTAGTTGGTGGTTGGGCACTTGCTTACATCTTTAAAGTTGGCGGTGGTCTACTAAGCGCACCTGAAGCAATCGGTGACAGCTTCGGTGGCTTTATTTCTGACCCAGTTCAACCTTTAATGTGGATGGCGGTTTACCTACTGCTTAACATTGTTATCGTAATGAAAGGTATTTCAGGCGGTATCGAAAAAGCAGGTAAAGTTCTTATGCCTTTACTATTCGTAATCCTTATTACGGTAGCGGTATACGGCATGACTCTGCCAGGCGCAATGGCTGGTATTGAGTTCCTATTCAAACCTGACTTCTCTAAAGTAGACAGTAACGTTGTTCTTGCTGCTCTTGGCCAAGCGTTCTTCTCTCTATCTCTTGGTATGGGTTGTATGATGACATACGGTTCTTACCTGAAGAAGAAAGAGAACCTTGTTCAGACGACAGGTATGGTTACTGCGATGGACACGGGTGTTGCTATCCTAGCGGGTGTTGCAATGTTCCCAGCAATGTTCGCATTTGGCATGGCGCCTTCTGCAGGTCCTGGCCTAGTATTCGTTGTAGTACCTCAGCTATTTGCTGAAATGGGTGGTCTAGTTGGTCTTCTACTTGCTCTACTATTCTTTATCGGTTTGACGGTTGCGGCACTAACTTCTTCTGTATCTCTACTAGAAGTAGTGGTTTCTTACCTAATCGATGAGAAAGGTATGAAGCGTTCGACTGCGGTAATCTCTTCAAGTGTAGTAATGGCATCACTATGTGTGTTTGCGTCACTATCTCTTGGCGGTGTTGGCCCAACTCTATTCGGTACTGGCGCATTCGATATCTTTGACCTACTAACCGATAAGATCTTCCTAGCGGTTGGCGGTATGTTAGTGTGTATCTTTGCGGGCTGGCGTCTATCTCGCTCAGACCTTGAAAAAGAGATCACAAATGACGGTGAAGTATCTTTCCCACTATTCGGTCTTTGGTACAACCTAGTTAAGTACGTTATCCCTGTTGCAATTGCTATCGTAGCATTCATGGGTATCAAGTCTGGTTTCGACAGCGGTAAAGGCGAAATCATGCTAGTGGGTATAGGCATCATTGCACTAGCAGGCGTATTCTCTAAGAAACTCTAAGTTCTGACTAGATTCAGCCTCTTAAATAAAAACCTCCTAATAAGGAGGTTTTTTTGTATCTATCAACTATTTTTATTAAAGAAATCTATCAGTAAGTCGATACTTACTATCAAGTATGTCGTTTTAAATATTAAAAATTTTAGGAAGGTGCTGAGTGAAAATGTCTGTTCGTAAAAAGCTCTATGCGGGTTTTGGGTGCATTCTCGCGATCATGACCATAATGGCAGGGACGGTATGGATAGAAGTCACTCAATCGCGTGATGTTGCGACTGAAATCCGAATGGATGACGTTCCTGAAGTGGTAGGTTATCTAATTCTTATTGATGAAGCGGGCGATATTTATCGTGATGCTACGGGGGCTATTACCGGCGTTCCTGGTGCGTTAAACGACTATAAGACCAATAAGCAAGAATTTGCTGATGCCATTGCTACAGTAAAAGCATTAGAAACTCCTGGTGGTGCTGACCACCGCCGTGTTGAAGAGATCGAAAGGTTAATGCGCGGCTTCACTCAAGGCTTCGAGCGTGACATCGTTCCTCTATTAGGAAACAAAGACGCATTGCATGAGGAAATTGCGAGCTTACGTAGTTTGTATGAGTCTTACCTTGCACCAATTGAAGCGCATTTAGACGAAGCTTCTACGGCTGAAATTACTGAAACGGATGGTTCTTTACTGGCGTTAACAGATTCATTTGCTGTCATTGAAAACACTTTGATTGTGCTGTTTGTCATTGCATTGCTACTAACATGTGCCATTGCATATTGGCTATCAAATTCGATCACAACACGTTTATCCAAACTTGACTCCGTTGCGCAGAAAGTGGCTAACGGCGATCTAACCGCCGAGGATATCGTTGATAACTCGGGTGATGAACTTGCTAACCTTGCTCTTTCAATTAATAAGATGCAAGGCTCGCTTACCACGTTAATTGGTAGCATCTCATCGGTAGCGAATGAAGTGAAAAGTGTCACAGGCGAGTTGTCTAACGTGAGCCAAGACATCGTACAAGGTGCATCTTCTCAGGCTGATAAAGCAAATCTTATTGCGACAGCAGCCGAAGAACTTAGCCTAACGATCGCAGAGGTGGCTCAGCAAGGCACAGCAACCTTTGAAGAGGCACAACGCTCAGAAGGCAGTGCGGAGTCTGGACGTCAAATCATTACTGAGATGGTTGATTCCATTCAGCAAGTGAGCGTTCAGATGACGGACATGTCTAAGCAGATGAATGAGCTTGGGTCACACAGTGAACAAATTGGTTCTGTGATCAAAGTGATTGAAGATATTGCAGAGCAGACTAACTTGCTGGCGCTAAACGCAGCGATTGAAGCAGCTCGTGCAGGTGAATTTGGCCGAGGCTTTGCTGTTGTAGCAGATGAAGTTCGTGCACTAGCGGAACGAACCACGAAAGCGACTCAAGAAGTCGGTGGCATCATTCAGCAGATTCAATCCGGCACACAAGAAGCCGTTACCTACACAGTAGAGAACTGTCAGCTGGTGGAAATCGGTGTTGAACGGAGTTCAGGGGCGGTGAGTGCGCTTGAAGAGATTGTAGAAGGTGCCGCGAACGTCCAAGCGATGGTTAACTCTATCGCGACGGCAGCGGAAGAGCAAACTGCAGTAACTAAAGAAATTGCGGCGGATATTACAGCAATCAGCGATATTTCAGAGCGTTCGTTGCAGCTTGCAAATAGCAGTTCTGACAATGTGAATGGTTTGAATGCTAAAGTATCCGAACTAGAAAACTTAGTTGGTAAGTTCAAGCTCTCTTAACTCAAGCTAGGCTGGCTTTCACTTAGATAACGGGTATACTCGTGCGTCCAAAGTGGAGCCAGCTAAATGTTTGATATCTTACATACCCATTCTGATTTCATCATCATCAATAAGCATCCGAATGTCTCGGTACACAAAGATGATGGTGATACCATGTTGCTTCAAGAAGTCGCTAAGCAAACTGGTGACAACAAACTCTATCTCGTCCATCGTCTCGATAAAATGACCTCAGGTATTCTACTGCTCGGTAGAAATTCGGCAGCGGCCAGTGAGCTGTCTCAGCTATTTGCCCAGCGAACGGTTGAGAAGTTTTATTTAGCTATTGGCAGTAAGAAGCCAAAAAAGAAGCAGGGGCTTGTTAGCGGCGATATGGAGCGTTCTCGTCGTTCTTCTTGGAAGCTCATCAATTCGCAGAGCAACCCTGCGATCACTCAGTTTTTTTCGTTAGCAGCTGAGCCTGGCGAACGTCTCTTTCTGTGCAAGCCACATACAGGGAAAACTCATCAAATCCGCGTTGCATTGAAGTCAGTAGGCTCTGCAATCGTCGGTGATCCAATTTATAACGCGGGTGATGACTCCGATAGAGGTTACCTTCACGCGTTTGCTATCCGCTTCACTTATCAAGATAAAGCATTTGAATTTGTTTGTGACCCGAGAGAAAACACGCTCTTAGGAAGCAAATGGAATACTGATATTACACGTCAGGGCATTGAGACCTGGCTTACCCCATGGGAGCTATCATGGCCGAAGATCAACAAGTAATTCCTGCGCCAATGCAGGCCAATCGACTACCAATCTTTTTTGACCAGATTAATCAGCAGCTTACTCAAGCTCCTGATGAGGTTCGCCGCCTTTTTCATGGCCGTGGACGTCGTTTTGAAGGTCTAGAGCAGTTGACGTGTGATTGGGTTCAGGGTCAGTTGATAGTTGCGATTTTCAAGCAAGTTGATGAAGAGTTCATTGAGGCGCTTAAAAAGGGGCTCACCGAGCTTTCTCAATCTGAATTATGGAAAGAGAAATCGGGTCAGTCGATTGTGGTTCAACATCGTTACGCAGAAGGCGCACCATCGGAAGTGCTGCTGGGTGAACTAGAGAGCCAGCCAGTCGTGATGGAGTCGGGCCTCAAGTATCAACTTAATATTGGCCGAAACCAGAATTTTGGTCTGTTCCTCGATATGCGTTATGGCCGCGATTGGGTAAAGGCTAACTCAAAGCATAAGAACGTACTTAACCTGTTTGCTTATACCTGTGGGTTCTCTGTTGCTGCGATTGCGGGTGGAGCAGATCAAGTTGTAAACGTTGATATGTCAAAAGGCTCACTGTCAAAAGGTCGCGAGAACCACAAGCTTAACGACCACAATATCAACCAAGTGAAATTCTTGGGCTACGATATCTTCCGCTCATGGGGAAAAATCAAAAAGATGGGACGCTACGATCTGATTGTGATCGACCCGCCGTCATTCCAAAAAGGCAGTTTTGCATTGACCAAGGATTACAAGCGAATCCTGCGTAAGCTTCCAGATTTATTAGCGGAAGGCGGTGAAGTGATTGCCTGCGTCAATTCACCGAAAGTGACCAGTGAATTCCTTATCGATAGCATGAAAGAGGAAGCTCCAGAACTCAACTTTATCGAACGTTTGGATAACCCACCAGAGTTCGAAGATACAGATCCTGAAGCGTCGTTGAAAGTTCTCCGATTTAAGTAACCATCCCCTGAAAGAAAAAGCGCCTATCTAGGCGCTTTTTTAGTTTTTGTGTATTTACCTAAAGTTAGCTTGAGGTTTTAAGCTTGGTTACATCAACAATGTCAGAAGGATAAATTATGTATAACGATTATATAAAAGCACTGAGTGTTAAAACCTATCAGGAAGAGATTCACCGCGAGTATAAAAAAGCTCAACAGCGTTCATTTCATGCTCCAAGTTTCAGTGCTGGAGTTATTGCTTCTGTTCTGCTTTTGGTGGTGTTCTAACTTCGTTTTGCAGTGTGTGAAACCCAGAATAGATTCGAGTGAACGTCGTAAACCAGCAAGCAGCGCCAAACAGGTACGCAATGATGGCAAAATGTTGTGGGAATAAGCAGAAGGCGATAAAGCACGCTATGGTTTCTGTCCCTTCTGTTAAACCACTCATGTAGTACAGAGACTTGTGTTTATATACTGGATTATCAATCCCACGCTTACCTGCCATTGAAGCAAACGCTAAGAAGCTTGATCCTGTCCCGATAAAGGAAAAGATCAAAAATGCTCCTGCAATCGCATTTTGTTCTGGATTAGCGAGAACAAAGCCGAATGGGATTAGGGAATAGAACAAAAAATCTAAGCTTATATCAAGAAAACCACCGGCATCGGTTATGCCTTGTCGTCTCGCGAGCGCACCATCCAAACCGTCACACACCCGATTCAAGATAATAAAAATGAGTGCGAGAGAGTATTGCTCCAATATCAGCGCAGGGAAGGCCAAACAGCCTAATAGAAAGCCGAACAAAGTGGTTTGATTGGCGTTTATCCCTGTCTTATCGAGTAGTGTGGCACCTTGATTCAAAGGCCAGCGAATGACTTTAATACTGAACTTATCAAGCATGAGCGCTCTCCCAAGGCCAAGTGATGCAAAGTTCATCATCTGGTACATCTTCTTGATCATGAGTGACTAATAAAGCAGGAATGTCAGCTGCTTTAAGTTGCTCTATAACCCAACATCTAAACTGGTCGCGAAGCGTTTTATCTAACTTGCTAAAGGGCTCGTCTAAAAGCACAAGTTTAGGCTTGGCAAGTAGCATACGGGTTAAGCTGATTCGCGCCCGTTGTCCACCAGAGATCTGGTCAGGATAGGCTTCAGACAACTTACTCAACTCAATACTTTTTAAGGCTTCTAACGCTTGGTGTTTTCGCTCATTTCCTTTTACTGAATTAGGCAGCGCAAACGCGAGATTTTCCCACACGTTTAGATGGGGGAACAACAGGTCATCTTGGAACAGTATTCCAACACCGCGCTTATGCGGCTCGAGATCGTTTAGCGGCTTGTCGTTGAGGGATACCTTACCACTAAGCTGAAATTCCTTTGATAAATGACCTGCAATGGCGTCTAACAGTGTCGACTTACCACAACCGCTTGGGCCCATTAGCGTTAAGATTTCCCCTGCTTTCACTTCCACGGAAAAGTTGGAGAACAAGGTTTCCCCACCGCGCTTACGGATGGTGAGGTTTTCGAGACAAAGGCTCATTAGGCAATAATCCCTTAATAGACAACCTACGGTACTTAGCGTGAAAGCGGCTTAGTAACATAGCAATCGAGAAGAAAATCAGCGGCAATAGTGCTTGCCACAGTGCATAGATCGCGGTTACACGGCGGTCAAAGCCGCTTGAAAGTGCAACAGCTTCGGTTGTTATAGTGCTAATTCGCCCAGCGCCAAGCATGAGTGTCGGCAAGTATTGAGCGAGGCTAACGCTAACGCCTATTGCCCATGCAAAGAGTATTGCAGGAAGCAATATAGGCAGTTTCACTTTGCACCAAGCATGAAAAGGGGACTTACCTAAGCTCAATGCAACCCTTGTTAAACTCTCATTGAAACTTCGCCAAGGGCCATCTAACGACAAATAAACATAAGGGAAAGCGAAGAACACATGCGCCCAACACACCCAAAATAGGTAGGCGCTGCTATCAATGTACAGCGTGCTAATCTGCATACCAAACAAAAGGGAAAGCTGCGGAACAAGCATAGGAATAGCAATCACATAGCCTGGTAGATTCCAGCGATAGCGAAGGCGATACTCGTGGGCGATGAGAGCCAAAATGAGCGCACAAGTTGAACAAATCACCGCAATCACGATGCTATCATAGAGAGTCGTGAGGATACTGTCCCACTCAAATTGCCAGAATCGTAGGCTAAATCGACTTGGTAGCAAATCAGGAAAGCGCCAGCGCTGAGCAAAACTCCAAAGTAAGGTAATTGGGATCATGACGATGCTGGTGAGCAGCACCGCGCTAAACACGGCATTACCCGGTAAAACGAGTCCAAAGCGTCCAGAGCTTAGCCATTGTCGGAAGTGCTTTGTGATAAGCCACTCGACTAATCGAGCAAAACCAATGACTAAACTTGCGAGCATGAACAGTACAACAGCCCCTGCAGACGCGCGAGGTAGCAAACTTAAATCAGGCTCGCTAAACCACTGCCAAACAAGTACAGCAAACGTTGGTGGGTTAGTTGGTCCAATAATTAAGGCGACATCGACAACCGAAAGGCTGTAGGCGAGTACGGCTAACATTGGAAATCGCAACTTGGCAAACCATTGAGGTAAAACGCATTTACACCACGTTTGGGCACGAGAATAGCCCAAAGAAAAGCTCACTTTCTCAACTTGGTCAATATTGAGTTGCTGCAATATAGGGATACTCATGAGCAGCAGAAACGGAACCTCTTTTAGCGCTAACATAAAGATTAAGCCCAAAGCGTAAGGGTCCTTAACCAATAATGCACCTTCAGTTAGGCCCTGACTGCTAGAGTCGTAACCAACTAGATTAAATAGTGCACGGGCTCCTATTCCTGTTGGAGAGAAAAGAAAAGCAAACCCAATGGCAAAGGCAACATGAGGCATGGCCAGTAATGGAGATAGAGTCATCTCAATACGACGCCAGAAGCGGGTTTGCCAACTAGATAAGAGAATAATAAATGTAATGAAACACGCTAGGTAACTGCTGGCAAGGGTAGAAAAGAGTGTAAGCAAAATAGACTTTTCTACGCCTGCCCACGCGAATACCTGACTAAAGCCGTCAAGAGTAAAAGTATCAAGTCCAATTGGCGGTATATAGCCTAGCGCTGAAAAGACCACTCCGAGTAGGCCCGGAATGGTCGGCAATATACAGACAACTATTAACAGTATATAGAGAGCGTACAACATCGAGTTAAATCAGTTTCCGTAACGTTTGAGCCACTCTTTTTCAATCGCGCCTTGCCAGCTAGGATGGGGTTCAGCAATGGATTTGAATTGTTGAGTGTTTTTGGCGCTTCCAGTGAGGTACTGGCTATCTAGCACTGATGGGTCTCCCCATACATTAATATCCCCTTTGCGCGATTGGGCTTCAGGACTCAGAAGGTAGTTGATCGCAACTTGTGCACCTGCACTGGCATTGGCATTCCATGGGATCGCTAAGAAATGGATGTTAGAGAGCGCACCACTGTCCATCGCGTAGACCTGTGTTGAATCCGCTAACTTTCCACTCGCTTGTGCAGAATAAACCGCGTTAGGGTTGAAAGTAATGGCAAGATCTAGCTGACCATCATCAAGCAATTGAATTGATTCTGCCGTGCCTGCTGGAAACTGTTTACCACCGCGCCAAGCTACAGCATGAAATTCGTCAAGGTACTTCCATAGAGGGGCTGTAACGATGTCAAAGTTTTCGTCAGTGACAGGTTGCATTAGGGTCGCATCATTATCTGTCAACTCGATAAGCAGCGCTTTCAAGAAGCTAGTACCATGAAACTCAGGTGGGCGAGGGTAGCTCAGGCGATTTGGGAACGCTTTCGCATAGCTAAGAAATTCACTGAATGAACGCGGTGGATTATTTAACTCAAGCGTATCGTGGATGAACACCAGTTGACCGACTCCCCAAGGGGCTTCTAAGCCATCCGTAGGTTCAGAAAAGTCGACGTCGACAGGTAACGATTGATCAACATATTTCCAGCTTGGCAATGACTGTGTGAATGGGCCAAACAGAAGCTGGTTGTCTTTCATAGACTTAAAGTTTTCACCGTTAATCCAGACCATATCCACGCTGCCACCACTGTTTTTGCCAGCCGCTTTTTCAGCAATAAGGCGTGTAGTTGTTTCAGCGATGTCGGTAACTTTAACGTGTTTGAGTGTTACGCCATATTTGGTTTGGAGGTTTTTACCAGCCCACTGGATGTAGCGGTTGATTTCTTGACTACCTCCCCATGCATGAAAGTAGACAGTTTGTCCTTTCGCCTTGTCGAGAGTGTGTTGCCAGTCATCTTGAGCGGTAGCGACGAACGTTACTAGCAGCGAAGAGAGAAGTGCGATCAGCCTTGTCATAATAGTCCCTGTGGTTGAATAATCGTATCGGCTTGTGGTTAAGACCGGAGTAATTCAATTATTCATTCATTATGACTTAAAAAAGGGTTCGTTATTATATATTTGAAGGAATTGTTGTGGGAATGTTTGAAAAATAGACGTTAGAAATAAAAAAGCAGCCTAATAGGCTAATGCCGATCAGTTAAGGGTTAAATGATCGGTTGAACGATCCTTCCAAGGTGTCAAAATCCGAGTGTATTCCATGCACTCGGATTTTTTATGTTTCTAAGAC